>JAJCZJ010000021.1 GCA_029262455.1 Deltaproteobacteria bacterium
ATGACCTCGGTTCGAAGATGAGAATCTTCATCAATGGAGTCGAGGAGGAGCACCACACGAGCTGCTCGGTGCCGTACGTGGCAGGCCAGCCGGCGCCTTTGAATCAACCGAAGGGTGACCCGTCGCCGAACTGGTTCGTGACTTCTTTCCGCGACAAGAACGGTGGGTTCGTCACAATCGGAGCGAACGTGAAGTTCATCTACACGGTGACCAACATCGGTGCGGTCACGGCAACCGAAGTCACGGTTGAAGATTCCTTCGATGGGCCGGTACCGGGTAGCCCGATCGCGTCAATAGATCCGGCGCAGTCGGAGATGGTGATGCGGACGGTCTTTATCACGGAGCCGGTGGTCAACGTGGTCACAGTAGAGGGCGATCCCGGTCCTTGCGACGACGAGGACACGGTTCCGGTCGGACAGGGGCCGACACCAACACCGACGAAAACGCAGACGCCAGTGAATACGCCGACGAAGACGAGGACGCCGGTGAATACACCGACGAAGACGAACACGCCGACGAAGACGAAGACCCCAGTGAATACTCCAACGAAGACGAAGACGCCGGTGAATACTCCAACGAAGACGAAGACGCCGACGAAAACACCGACACCTACAGTTGAAGTCTGCATGAATGTCGTGGCCTTGGACTATGACAACTTCCCGGCGGGAACCGTCGTGGATGAGCAGTACGCGGCATTCGGTGTGCATATCTCCACGATCAACACCGGAGCCGGGCCCGACATCGCTATCATTTTCGATAGTGCGAACCCGACTGGCGGGGACTCCGATCTCGGGACTCCGAACGAAGACTTTGGTGGACCTGGAATCGGAAGCGGCGGTGAAATGGGGCAACCGGGTGAGAATGCCGTTCCCCTGGGTAACATTCTGATCATTGCCGAGGATGGGGTGGACGCCGACATGGACGGCTTGGTGGACGATCCCGACGACGAAAGCGGCGGTGGAGTCATTACGTTTGACTTCGATAGCCCGACGGAGATTCGCAGTTTGCAGATTGTCGATATCGAAGAGTCGTCGCAGGGATTCGTGATTGCCTACGATGAATTCAATAGCGTCATCTCCAATGTTCCAATGTTGATGCCGGGGAACAATTCGGTACAGCGGATCGATGTGAATGCGGTGGATGCGAGACGCCTCGAGATCGTTTTTCCTGGCAGCGGCGCGGTGTCTGAGGTCGAGGTCTGTTTGCCGGACCTGCCGGCGATCGACATTCGCAAGGAGATTGAAGGTCCAGATCTGCGTACCGTTCCCCCGGGAGTCGATGTTGATTTCGAGATCAAGGTGACCAACATCGGTCCGGTGACTCTGTTCGACGTCGAAGTGAGTGACCCGTTGGCACCGCAGTGTGACCGGGTGATCGGGCAACTTGAGCCGGGTGAGATGTTTACCTACACCTGCACGGTTCCGGCCGGATCAATCGGCGGCGGAAGTGGTGGTACTCGTACGTACAAGGACACCTTCACGACGCATTCCTACAACAACAACGACGGTGATACCGACTGGGCGGGTCCTTGGGTCGAAGAAGACATTGGCGATCCGCAAAGCCCGAACGACGGTAACATCATTATCGGTAGCAACGACAAGTTGTGGCTCGACGATAACCCCAACAGCTCTGGCTCCATTCCGAGTGGGCCGAACGCCAAACGGTCGGCCGATCTGACGGGCATCGTCAGTGCCGAGTTGAGCTTCGACTTCCAAACCCACCCGGGAGTTGATTCGAGTGACGCTGTGGTTGCGGAAGTGTCCGCCGACGGGATCAACTTCGACGTCCTCGAAGAGTTTACCGGCATTGTCGGAAGCTCCTCCGGATCGAGAAGTTTCGACATCTCGGCATACATTTCTGACACGACAACGGTCCGCTTCAGAGTTTCCAACCTGTACGGTGGAGACAATGAGACCTTCAAGGTCGACAACGTCATGATCGTTGCCGAGGAGGGGACCGGATTGGTCAACGAGGCATGTGCCGCTGGGACGGACGGTGTCGTGACGGTTGAGGATTGCGACACATCGACTGTCGTGGTCGAGGGACCGTGCGAAGACATCGTGATCGAAGCTGAGTCGGTTCCGTTCTTCGGGAACTTCCGAATCATCAACGACTCAAACGCAATGGGTGGTGCGGCTCTCAAGGTGAGCCATGACACTGGCAACTTCTATAATGGTATCGTGCCGGAGCACCGAGCCGAGTTCGCTTTCTCGGTTCCCGAAGACGGGATCTATCGGTTCATCGGCCATGTCTACGCGTCGAACGATGGCGAGGACTCGTTCTATGTAACGATCGACGGCGAGCCGAGCGACGGGTTCCTTTGGGACACCGCGGCAAACACGCAGTATCTGCCGGACTTCCTCAACGATCGGGATGGTATGGATCCGGTCGAGGTGTTCCTCGAAGCTGGCCAACACGTCTTTATCGTCTATCAACGTGAGGATGGAGCTCGGATCGACAAGCTGACTATCGTCTGTCCCGACGGCAATGCGACGCCGACGCCGACCGCGCAGGTGACGCCGACGCAGCCGAACAACACACCAACGAAGACGGTTCGCGTGACGGGTACGCCGACGAAGACACCGACACAGCCGGCCTCGACGCCGACTCGAACGAATGTGCCGACGTTTACACCGACGCGCACTGCGCCTCCAACCGGTACGCCGACAGCGGGTCCATCGAACACTCCGACGCCGACGCTGATACCGAATCTTCAGGTGGACATTCGCAAGGACGATGAAGGGCCGAATGTTCGCGTCGTGGATCCAGACGATGACGTGATCTTCGAGATCGCGGTGCACAATCCCGGTCCGGGCAATCTGATCAATGTCGTGGTTTCAGATCCGCTGCTATCGGACTGCGATCGCGTGTTCCCGGTTTTGCTGGCGGGAGCGACCGAAACCTACACTTGTACGCTTCCGGGAGGATCGCTCTCCGGTGGTGCCGGTGGGGAAATGACCTTCGCCGATAACTTCAGCACCATGGCTTATGATCGAAATGACGGCACGGCGAACTGGGCTGGGCCGTGGATCGAGGACGATGTCGAGGACGGCAATACCCAGTCGCCGACCGCCGGCAACGTCCTGATCGGAAGCAACTTCAAGCTGTGGCTCGACGACAGGCCGGACACGGGTACTGACCCGAGCGCGAAGCGTAGTGCCGATCTCACGGGGAAGACCTCGGCCAGCCTCAGCTTCGATTATCAGACGCACGGTGGTGTCGATACCAGCGATGCAGTCGTGGCCGAGGTGTCGTCGGACGGTGTGAACTTCGATGTCTTAGAGGAGTTCACTGGATTTTCTGGGTCTGTGACGGGCTCCAGAACGTTCGATATCAGTGCCTATGCTTCGGCAGACACCACGATTCGCTTCCGCGTATCGAACTTGTACGGTGGTAGCGATGAGACCTTTAAGGTCGATAATGTAGTGATTTCGGGATCGGGCGGTGCCACGGCGGCGTTCGAGAACGAGGCTTGCGTTGCGGCTGAACTCAACGGAATGACGGTTGAGGACTGTGATACCTCGACAATTACGCCAATGGGGGGACCCGGGGAATAAGGCGTTTGTTGGGGGGGCACCGTTCCTTTTTGAGTGGGAGGGCGGTGTCCGGCTTCCGGGGGGAAGCCGAGGCCCCGAGCGCAACTGCGCTCGGGGCCTGTTTTTTGGGATTGTCACCAGAGCTGTGATTTGATAAACGGCAAACTTCGTTTGAATTCCCGGAGGAGTTGGCTTGTGATGAATATGAAGAATATTGGGTTTCTCCTAGCGGTGTCGCTTGTCATGATTGCGGGCAACTCGGTTTCGGCGCAGACGGTGACAGTAATCGACGATTTTTCCGAGCCGGCACCCGAATCGGCGATGCCGGATTTGCAGGTCGTGGGCGCTGGACCTACATCGGATAGCGTCATTCAAGCTGGTCTTGGATCGGTTCTGGGTGGTTCTCGAGAACTCATACTAGAGCTGGATCTCACCAATCCGCTTCTCGTTTTCGCAGCCGCCCAATTGGACATCGAACCGGAAGATGTTCTGAACTTCATGTCCATTGGGGGCGCGACGGCATCGATTCGCTATAGCGACGAACTCGATGCAGACTTCTCCTGTGTAGGCGGTGCGATTGGCATCCGGTTTGTCTTTTCCGACACAACGGCAAGCGGCACCTTGACGCTCAGGCTCAACGGTGCCGAGACGTCGTCGCAACCGCTACCGGACTTCGACACCGCTGCAAGGATCTTGTTCCCCTTGTCTGACTTCGCCGGCACCGATCTTTCCAATGTCACTTCGATGACCCTGTCGGCGGAATTTGTGGATAGTTCTGATTTTGCGATTTCGGCGATCCGATTGAATTGTCCAACCCCTCCGAGCCCTGCGCCTGCGTTGGGTAGCTTTGCGTTGCCGTTTGCCGGCGTGCTCCTGTCTGGCATCGGTGGTATCGCGCTTGCCCGTCGTCGTCGCCGCTCCTAACTGAGGGCGGACTATCTGAAAGCAGCAAGCGCCGCTTTTTATTGACAGAGCCTTGCGTTCGTCATCGTCGAGTAATTGACGATTCTGGGCGCAAAGGGGCGGCGCTCTTGTCGAACCGCGGACTCGGTGCGTGATCCCCTTCCCAGGGGAGTTGGCACGTGAATCGCAGATCTTGTTCCCGATGTACCTCGGGGTCAAGAAATGCGGTTGATTCGTCGCAACGTTGCGTTGCGTTTTGCGGTGGCGATTGGTCTGATTGTGTGCAGCAATCGAGTCTTCGCGACAACATTCGTGGCGCTGGATCAGGACCAGTTGGCCGATCTGTCAGTTGCCGCGATTGTCGGGACTGTCGAGACGATTGTTGCTGGCCGCAACCCTGAAAACGGTCAAATCCATACCGAGGTTACGATTCGTCTCGAAGAGGTTTTGTTCGGTGATGTGTCGGACGAGACGGTTGTCCTCCGCGAAGTAGGCGGGCGACTGGGCTCTGACGAAGAGTGGGTCTTCGGATCGCCTAGCTACCAGCTGGACGAGCGAGTCATGGTTTTTCTCAGCGCAGCGGGCGGCGGTGTTTTTCGTACGACTTCGATGGCGTTGGGGAAGTTTCGTGTCCGCAACAGGGTGAGTGGTGAGATGTTGATCAGACGCGATCTCGGAGAGGGTGCGTTCGTCATCGATCTCGACACGGGTTCGGTTGAGACCGATTCGGGCTCGACGGAACTGCCGCTCGCGGACTCCGTGCGCCGGCGTCGTCGGTCGAGGCCGGAGCGCAGAACCCGTCCCGACGATATCCGCGTCGGTGAGTTGGTCGGGATCGAGAGTCAGTCTGAGTTTACTTATTTGGGCAGCGGCCCGTCTCGTTGGTTTGAACCGGATTCGGGGCAAGCGGTTGAGTTTCTCGTCGATCATTTAGGTGATCCAGGGCCCGAGTTGGGTCCGGCCGAATCAGTGGGAGCGATTCAAGACGCTTTCGACGTATGGTCTTCGGTCGCGGGATCGGCTCTGTTGCTCGAGGAGGAAGGGCCGTTGCCGGCACCGGTCGCGTTCAGCGGCTGCAGTGGCGGTAACCGGATTGTCTTCAACGACCCGTTCAATGAAATCTCGGACCCCGATCGCTGCGGTGGCGTGCTGGCGATTGGTGGCTTCTGTACGTCGGGCGAAACGAAGGTTGTGAACGGCACTACGTTTCGGCGGATCAGAGTTGGTAAAGTTACTTTCAACAACGGCTGGTCGAACTGCCGCGGTTGGAACCGTTGCAACCTTTCCGAGGTTGCAACACACGAGATCGGTCATGCCATAGGACTCGGGCATTCGCCCGTTTCGGGTGCGGTGATGAGAGCGTCGGCGTACTTCAACGGACGCTGTAGCTCTCTCGGTCTGGATGACGAAGAGGCGATGCGGTTCATGTATCCAGGCGTCTCGGAGACGGCAACGCCGACGCACACGACCCTACCGTCGACGGCGACTCCGGTTCCGACAAACACTTGGACCCCGTTGCCGACGGCGACCCCAACGCACACGCGGACCCCAACGCGGACTCGGACGAATGCGCCGACGGCAACTCGTACGCCGACGTCGACCAGGACCCCGATTCCCACGGCGGAGTCCTTCACGTTGCAGGGAAATGTCTCTTACTTCATGGGTGGCGGTCCTGTCCCAGGGGCGAATGTTTCTATCAGCGGGCCGGCCGCGATGCAGGACTCGACGGACGGGTCGGGGAGCTTTCACTTCGACGACGTCGGTCCGGGGACGGTCGAGGTTCGCGGCAACAAGGCGGGAGACTTGGGCAGATCGATCTCGGCTCTCGACGCGGCCTATGCCCTGCAGGTCGCGGTGGGCTCGCGAAGCTTGACCGCTCTGCAAGAGCTAGCCTGCGACGCGACGGGAGACGGATCGGTCACTCCTTTGGACGCGGCTAAATTGTTGCAGCACGCGATCGGGGCGATTCCCGCGCTGCCGGTTGCCGAGATGTGTGGCAGCGATTGGCTATTGGTTCCGTCTCCCGAATCGGGCGGCGTGTTGAGCCCTCCTGTGGTTTCGGTCAACGGATGCCAGGATGGGTCGATCGCGATTCCCACCCTTGGCGGTGACGTAAACGATCTTGCGTTCGATGCTGTGGCCCTCGGTGACTGCACCGGCGGTTGGGCCGCGTCTTCGTCGGCAAGCCTCCGATCGAGTGGCGGGGCAGCGCGTCGAGTGCGTGTACGCCTCGGACGGCTGAAGGTTCGGGGCAACACTGCGACACTTCCAGTGTATGTTCGTTCGAAGCTTCCGTATCAGTCGCTCGATTTGGATATTCGCTACAACGAGAACCAGCTGAACCCGACGATCGTCAAGGCCGTGCGTTCCGGCACAGGAGAGATTGTTGCCTACAACGTCGTTCGCCCCGGCGTCGTCCGAGTCGCGTACGCCACTTCCAAGCCAATCACGAGGCGCCATGGGGTCTTGCTGACGCTGAGCTTTGATCTGTCTTCGACGGATCCTTTCCTCAGCGCAGTGCGAGCGCTCGATGCCAGAGTGGACGAGCGCGAGGTGCGGGTCGCGTCGAACGCGGCGCAGCGTTAATTGCTTGATGGGCGGCTGCGTTTCATCAGCGTAGCGTGGCGAGGGCGCGGCGTTGATTGGCGACACTGTGCCTTAGTTAAATCGTGGTCTGCGCATGGGATTCTGCCGATCTGAGATCTCGGCAAGGGCTGCCCGTGCCCGTGCCGCCGTGGCGGCCGACGGCTTGCCTTCCAGTGCATCGAGGAAATGCTGATACGCCGCTGTCGTTTGGCCGAGGTGGCGCAGCTGTGCTTCACCGGCACCCAGATGTGCCGCCGCCGTTTCAGGTCCGGCGGGGTGATCTCGTATGTGGCGCCGAAAAACCACGAGTGCTGCTTGTGCGTGGCCGTTTTCCAGCAGCCAATTGCCGAGCTCGATCGACTCATTTGGGTTTAGGATCCCCTTGGTCGATTCGGGAGCGATTTCAAAGTATGCCGTCGCGGCTCTTGCAAAGTTACCCTCGGCGATTGAGTTTTGGATGCTGTCGCGGCCGTCGCGGGTTGGTCGCTTCGAAGAGTACTCGGCCGGACCCCGTTGGGTCTCGCCGTGATTGAACCAATAGGCGACCCCGATCCCGGCTAGAAATCCTCCGATGTGTGCCCCGTGTGCGACGCCGCCGCCACCGCGGCTGATGAGAAACGGAAAGATGTTCTCGAACACAATGTAGATCCCGAGCAGGGTGCGAGCCGAGATCGTCATGCGCAGCAGGAACGGGAACAGCAGCAGCAGATGGACTTGATTGCGCGGGAACCAAAGAAAATAGAAGCCCAAGACTCCTGAGATTGCACCCGACGCTCCGACGAGCGGGAGTCCGGAATCTGGCGCGAACATCGCATGGAAAAGTGTCGCGGCCGCGCCTGCCAAGAGATAGTAGAATAGAAATCGAGCGTGGCCGAGTCGGTGCTCTACGTTGTCCCCGTAAATCCACAGAAACAGCATATTGCCAGCCAAATGGGCGAAGCCGCCGTGCAAGAACATGGAGGCGAATAGGTCGAGCAAACTGGGATCTACCGGTTTGTATCCCCACCGGTAGATCAAGAGGTCGTACGCCGAGACACGCGACAGGAGTTCCGGGATTGCAATCTTATAACCTGTCTGGCGGGCGACGAGGTGCAGATACTCGTTCAGCAAAGGGTCGTTGACGTCCGCACCGCTCCACGCCAGGGGCAATGTGAGCAAGTAGACCGCCACGTTCGCCGCAACCAGAAGGTACGTGACGAGAGGCGTCCCCTCTGGGTTCGGCGAATCGCCGATAGGGAGAATCACGACATTCGCTCCGAGCGGCGAAAGCCGGTCGCGACGGTTTGAGTGCCGAGCGGCATTGTCACCAGCCTACACCGGCTGATGGATGCATCAACCGGTGTAGGCTAGCGGTCCATCGAGAAGGAGGCACCCTCTGCCTCCCGATAGACCGCCAGTCCCGTCCATCAGTGGAGGCTGAGATCGGGGAGTTCGAGCTTTCGTGCGGTCAGGAACCGCTGCATACGTTGAATGACTTTTCCCGCGTCCTCGACGAGCGCCTTGCGCAGCCCTGGACGGCTGGTGCGCGAGTACCAGTCGCGCAATGCTTGTAGATCGCGTGCCAGACTGGCCATACGGACGCGATCGCGTTGCCCGATCTCGGCCTTCCCGTCGAGCAAAGAGCGCCAGCGCGCGAGTTGTGAGTCGAGAACGTTGAGCTCGAGGTCTAGGGTTGCATCGTCGCGCCCCGCCGGCGGCTTCGCCGTGCTTGGTTTCGGTGGTTTCCGCGCCGGTTTGCGTTCGCCGAACCCGAATTTCCTCATTACCCCAGCGACGACCCCTAGGATCCGTACATCGTCGCATTTTGCGCGCAACGGCAGCATTTCGGGATTGGCGGGCTGCAGACGAATCTCGTCTCCCTCGCGGTAGATTTTCTTGACCGTGACTTGTCCGTCGACCTCTGCGACCACCGTGCGGCCGTCGTCGGCAGTGTCGCAGGGCTCGACGATCAGGTAGTCGCCATCGTGAATACCGGCGTCAATCATAGAGCTGCCCCGTACCCGAAGCGCGAATACCTTGCGGCCTTGCCAGAGAGACTCAGGGACATCTAGGGTCTCTTCGACCGAGTATACGTCCAGCGGCTGACCGGCAGCGACATCGCCGAGCATCGGGATTCGAGTCGTTCCTTCTGGGACCCATTCTTCGATCTGATCGAATACTTCGCCTGCTAGCATCATTTTCGCCTCCCTTTCGCCCTAGAAGGTGTAGGCGAAAGGGAGGCGAAAGTAAAGCCCGGAAGGGGCGCGGTATTGGACTACGGGGCGAGATCGAGTCGAAACGTGGTGAGGCGTTCTAGTCTGGTGCTTTCGTAGTCGAGCCACTTTGCGGCTGGGACGCGACTGCGGGCGACCCTGTTGAAGCCGTGACGCGCAAAGAATGCAGCTGCATTGCCGTCCGTAGTGCAGGCGAAAACGTAGCGCAGGCTCTTTGTGCGGGCCTCCTGGACGAGGTGGCGGAGCAGGCTGCCGCCGATGCCCTCAGTCTTGAATCGGGTCATCGTATAGAGGCCAGCGACCTCGCCAGCCTTGGCGCGGCGGTATTGCTCGGTCAAAAGTCCGACGACCCCGGCTAGGTGGTGATGGCCGACGGTTGCACCGAAGCCGTTTAGCAGGATTTCGGCCACGTCGGCTTTGCGACGACTCTTCAGGAATCCCTCGGCGTGGCCGCGCTCCAGCAACCGTTGCACTTCGTCGAAGTCGTCGATCCCGAGTCGTTCGATCTGGCAATAGTCCTCCAGGGTGAAGAGCGTCCCCGACCCCTCATAGGTGAAGAGCTCGGTCGCGACCAATTGCGGACTGCACAAGTTAATTGCGGCAACACCGGTCCTCAGGGCCTGTTGGATGGCTGTCAACGTGTTGCGTCGATGATCGATCCCGGTCCATTCAGCCGTGCCGGCGCGGAGTACTTCGGTCAGCATCGAGTCGTCCATGAAGGATATGGGGTGGCCGGTGGTCGATCCGATGCCTCCGTCGCTCTGCAACACGACCCATTTGTGGATACGGAGCCGACCCGCGATCTCGCGGCTTGCGGCGAGCAGCCGCGGGCTGGCGACCGCACCGATGAACAGAGGGCCGTTGCGCAAGGTACGCCAGATCCTCCGAAGAGTTGGGTCCAGCGCGGCCTCGAGTTGCACGATCGGCTCGTTTCGCCCCAGTTGTTGCGGTTTTTGGGGCCGACCTGTGACTGATCGAAGGCCGGACTGTAGCGCCTTGGAAACGGCTGCGTATTTCGTTCGTGGAGGCTCGTCGCCCCCGAGCAGCAGCATGACGCGGGCGTCGTTGACGATGAGCTCGCCGATAACTCGTCCGATCTCTGCGAGCTCGGACGTGTCGGTGACGTCGGCCAATTGCAACGAGAGTAGGAGTGCGTGCGACCTGAATTCGTCGAGGTAGAACTCTTTCTCGGCAAAGTCGTGGATCTGTCTTGTCGATGTGCGTGCGCCCACAACGCGGCACGCTAACACATACCTGGTCGGTGACGCAGCCCTGAGGGCGGCGGTCCAATCGGGACGCTCGTGGAATCGTTTTCGGTCTCGCGCTAGAACAACTCGATGGATCGTCGTTCGTTCGCTCTTGCCGGATTGCTGAGTGCCGCACTGCTGCTGGCACCGATCCGGGCTTGGGCTGTCGAAGGCTACCGTGGCGCCGTGGCGGCGGAGCATCGTCTGGCCTCGGAAGCCGGCTTGGCCATACTGCAGGAGGGTGGCAACGCCGTCGATGCTGCCGTGGCCGCGGCCCTAGCGGTTGGCGTTGTGAACCCGTCTTCGTGCGGTATCGGCGGCGGTGGATTCATGGTGTTTTTCGAACAATCCTCGGGGCGGGTCTACGCACTCGATTATCGGGAATCGGCACCTGCGGCGGCTCACCGCGACCTCTATTTGCGCGATGGAACGGTCGTCGCGGGTCTGAGTACGGAGGGCGGGCTGGCGGTGGCGACTCCGGGGGAGCTGGCAGGATTGGTGACAGCGCTGCGGCGCTTCGGCTCGATGCCGCTCGGGGTCGTCGCGCGCGAAGCGATTCGCCTTGCTCGCGAGGGCTTTGCGGTCGAGGGGCATCTGGCAAGAGCGATCGAGAGCCATCGCGAAGTGATCGCTCGTCACGCCGAGCTCGCCAAAATCTTTCTGCACGAGGACGGAAGCGGCAGGCGTGAGGGAGAGACCCTGCGCCAACTCGATCTGGCGCGGACGCTCGAAGAAGCAGGGCGCGATGGCGGTGAGAGCTTCTATCGCGGTCGCGTTGCCCGCGCGATCGCCGAGATCGTGGCTCGAGAGGGCGGGGTCATGTCGGCGGAGGACTTGGCGGCTTACCAGCCGGTTTGGCGGCAGCCGACGCACGGACGATTTCGCGGCCAGGACGTATACGGGATGCCGCCACCGAGTTCTGGAGGGGGCGTCATTACAGCCGTTCTCAACACGCTGGCGGCGGATGATTTGCCCCAACTCGAGCACAATTCTCCCACCTATATTCACTTGATCGCGGAGTCGCTCAAGTTCGCCTTCGCCGACCGTGCCGCAGTCTACGGCGACCCAACGTTTTACCCGGTTCCGCTTGCGCGACTGCTGGCGCCGGCGCACGGCCGAGCTGTTCGCCGACGTCTGAGTGCACCGCGAACCCATCCGGTGCACTATTATGGAAACTCCTCGACGCCGGACGACGCTGGGACTGCGCACCTCTCGGTTGTCGACGCCGAAGGGAACGCTGTGGCGCTGACCACGAGCGTCAACACGGGCTTTGGTTCGAAGGTGGTCGTCCCCGGCATGGGGATCATTCTCAATAATACGATGGACGATTTTTCGGCCCAACCGGGCGTGCCGAACGCCTATGGGCTGATCGGGTCGGAAGCGAACTCGATCGCCGCCCGAAAGCGACCTCTCAGCAGTATGTCGCCTACGATCGTTGTCGAGAATGGACGAGTCTCGGCCGTTGCTGGCGGGTCCGGAGGGCCGCTGATCATCACGGCGACACTGCAAGTTCTACTCAACGCGCTGGTGTTCCAACATGACGCGATGGCCGCCGTGAGCGCGCCTCGAATTCACCATCAATGGGCGCCGCCGTTTTTGATGTTGGACGAGGCGATCAACCCATTGTCCGACTTCCCTCTCGGTCGGATCGGGCACAAGATACACAGGTCGAAGCGAGGCGCGTCGGTTCAGCTGATTCGTCGCTCTGTCGACGGGCGTCTCGATGCCGCTTCCGATCCGCGTAAGGGCGGTCGTGCCGCCGCCTGGTGACGGCGCGTCCGCGCGCGGCGGTGTCTCTCGGAGCTTGTCGTTTGGGCTAAAGGCCTTTGTCAGCGGCGCCCTGCTGGTCTACCAGCTCGCACGTGTGGGGGTGAGCGAGGTGGGTGGGGTACTGACTCGTACGAGTGTCCCACTCCTGCTGACTGCTTTTGCCTTGTACGTCGCGAGCCATTTGCTCAACGCCTACCGCTGGAATGTATATTCCATTTCGTTTGGCTTCTCGGCGCCGCTCCGGCGATTTGTTGGCCTCTATTACGCCGGATTGCTGCTCAATCTGTTTGCCCCGGGCACTGTGCTCGGTGATTTCAGCCGTGGGTTGGGACTAGCGGCAGGCGAGCGGCGGGCGGCGGCTTTGGCCAGTGTTGCTTCTCACCGGATCACCGGCATGGTGGCGTTGCTCTGTTTGGTAGGGGCTTGTGTGCAGGTTCAACGGGTAGAGTTGGGGTTGCCTACAGTAGTCGAGCACGCGGCTTGGGCCCTGCCTTTGTTGGCAGTGGTACTCCTGATCTGGCTCCCTCCGGCATTGTCGGGAATGAAGATGGCTGGCCGTACTGTCGAGATTCCTGCGGGATGGCCCGCGGCGACTGCGTTGACCTTGTTGATGGCCGTGCTGTACCACGGGTTGCAAGTCGCATCGGCGTATGTCCTGGCCGTTTCTCTCGGGGGGGTCTCGGTAACGGCGTTGGTCTTCGTAACTCTCGTACCTCTGGTAAACATGGCGGGGGCGATGCCGTTCAGCGTCAGCGGCATCGGCGTCCGCGAGTCGGCCTATGAGGTGCTACTCGGAATGGTCGGTGTTCCGCGCGAGTCGGCCGTTGCGTTGGGTTTGTTGGGTACGGTGTTGGTGGTCGCAACGGGGCTGCTGGGATTGCCCGCGCTACTTAGTTCGCGCTCGGAAGGCAACCGAAAAGGGCCCGATTGACGGCTCCGATCGTCTCGGAGACGGCGACGGCACCGTCGCGGTTTCGATCTGCGGCTGGGCACGAAGTGAGGGATAGTGTTCCGAGGCCGATACGCACGATGCGGATCAGTTCCGCTATGATGACCCTGCCGTCGCCGTTGCAGTCGCCGTCGCACGGGATTTGGGTTGGAGTAGGCGACGGGCTTGGCGTAGCTGTGAACGTGGCCGTCGGCGTATTCGTCGCGGTGGCCGTTTCGGTTGAAGTTGCGGTCGCTGTGGGGGTGCTGGTCGGAGTCGGAGTCGGTGTATCCGTCGCTGTATGGGTAGGCGTGGCCGATGGGGTTTGCGTGGCCGTGGCTGTGCTGGTTGGAGTTTGGGTGGGCAAGCCGGGGTCGATGATGAGAACTTCGTCGACTCGGAGTGACTCGCGGATCACCCCGTCTCGGTCGAGAGGGAGGACGCGGTCCAATCGCAGCGGAGACTCCCGGATTGGGGGCTCGTTGGCAACCGGTATCCGGCAATGAACGACCGGTCCGCTGCCCATGGGTTGAAGTCCGTTTGGCCCGTTGAAGAGAACAAAACGGAATCGTCGAAATCCGATCGGGACGACTGGATCGAAGGTGACCGAGACGGAGAGGCCGTGGTCGGTAAGTCGATCGTCGTCGGTGCAGCGCTCGGTGGTGTCGACGAGTGAAAGGACTGCCGTTTCGAGAAGGAGATCGAACGACAAGCTGACGATCTCGTTCGTCTGGTCGACGAGTTCAACGTTGAGCTCGACGATCCCCCCAGGGGGAGCTACGGCGCGACCGATGGCCACCCGGATCGGCGCATCTGGTGTGTTCGTGACGGTAGCCGTCGGGGTCTCCGAAGGGGTCAGCGTCTCGGTCGGGGTGAATGTTTGGGTGGGGGAAGAGGTAGCCGTAGCCGTTGGGGTTGCGGTCGGGGGCAGGGTGTTTGTCGGCGTGAGGGTGATCGTCGGAGTTGGGGTTTCGGTTCTCGTCAGTGTGACGGTCGAGGTCGCAGTTCGGGTCGCCAGTCTGGTGCGCGTGTTTGACGGGGTCTTGGTAAAGGTGCGGGTACGGCTCGGCGTGCGACTTCTCGAAGGAGTGCGGGTCGGCGTCAGGGTCCGGGTGTTCGTTTGAGTGCTGGTGGGTCGCTCTGTGTTGGTCCGGATGCGCGTTCGTGTCGGGGTCAATGTTCTGGTGTCTGCCGGAGTGCGCGTCGGGGGGATGGTTCTGGTCGGCGTTTTCGTCGCGGTCCCGGTACGGGTTCGGGATGGGGTGCGGGTACGGGTCGGAGTTCGAGATGGAGTGGCAGTGATCGACGGAGTGGGCGTACGGGTCGGAGTGTTGGTGTCCGTTCCCGTTCCCGTTGCGGTTGCGGTGGCCGACGGGGTGTCGGTGGGCGTGGCCGTCGGAGTGTCGGTGGGCGTTGGTGTGCTGGTATTCGTTGCCGTCGGCGTCGGGCTCGGCGTGGCTGTCGGCGTGTTGGTGTCCGTCGGGCTCGGTGTGGCTGTCGGCGTGTTGGTATCCGTCGGAGTCGCGGTGGCTGTCGGCGCCGGGGTGCTGGTTTCGGTCGGTGAGCTCGTCGGCGTTGCGGTAGTGGTTTGTGGGGTGTCGGTGTTACTGGGTGTGCTGGTCGCGGTGTAGGTAGGCGTGTCGGTTGGAGTATCGGAAGGCGAGTGAGTGGGCGTGTCGGGGACTTCGGTCTCGGTCGGCGTCGAGGTGTTGGTGGCGGGTGCCCCGGCGGCGACCGAACCAGGTGTGGCAACCGTCGCCACCAGCGCCATGATCAAGACGCGGTTGCGCCAGAAGGCCGACGAAATGAAGTGGTCTTTTTTTGAGAACAAGATCTGATGATCTTAGCAGTGCTGTAGGGTTTGAATCGAGTATGCCCAAGCGCCGTGGGGACTCGATCCAAACAGACGCCCGCTGTTTGTCAATTCTGAGTATTTTGCTGCGTATGCTGCGGTCCCGACCCCTAGACTAGCAGCCCTATTCCGTGTGGTCGGACTGTGCCCCAGGGTTCTTTGTCATCCCGTCCAGAGCAAAGGTCGAGATTTGATCGGCGATGTCGCTTGCTGGGATGTCATCGTGCTCGACCCACCAGGCTACGGCTTGGATACATATTCCGACCATCGCTTGCGCCCAGATCTCTGGATG
Organism: Deltaproteobacteria bacterium; assembly: GCA_029262455.1. Lineage (GTDB taxonomy): Bacteria > Desulfobacterota > Binatia > HRBIN30 > CADEER01 > CADEER01. Next base: position 15,328 of record JAJCZJ010000021.1, read on the forward strand.
GCCGTCGCGAAAGATGCCAGCGGCCATTCCTCTCCGGATGTTCTCGATGATGTCGGCGACGAACAGGTTCTGTGCGCGCCGCAAGACGTCGTTGAACGAGGCGTCGTGTCCGAAGACGATGCGAAACAGATCGCGGTGTTCGGCTGCGAAATTGAAGAAGGTTTCAATGCGGCGTCGCGAAATGTCGGCAGGATCCGTACCGCTCGACGTGGTCGTGTCCATCTGCGACTTGAGTTCGGAAGCCGCGACTTCGACGAGTTCGAGGAAGACTGCCTCCTTGGTCGGGTAGTAGAGATAGAAAGTGCCGACCCCGACACCTGCTTCACGGGCGATGTCGGCCACCTTTGCGCCGTGATAGCCGCGCGCTGCGAGCACACGCTGTGCCGCCGACACGAGGTCCCGTGCGGTCCGTTCTCTCCGGTCCGACCGGCGTGGTTGTTTGCCGTCTTCTTGTTGTGCTTCTGAGTCCAGCGTCACTTCAATTCCCCTTTGGTCCCGGACGGAACCGTATTGAATAACCCCCTGGCCGATCAGACATTTCCTCCTGACTTGGTTTGTCGACCCGTTGGTACTCTCGGACAACTGCCACAAATACGCAAGAGTTCCGCGACACCAAGATGCTCTCTCTTGGCTGGTCTGGTCCGGCGGTGAATCGGGCTTAGTTCTGGCAAGACGGACAATAGAAGGTGCTGCGTCCGGTGACGACGAGTCGGCGGATAGCGGATGAGCATCGCGGGCAGGGTGCCCCAGCTCGGTCGTAGACTGCGTGGTGGATTTGGAAGTAGCCGGGTTTGCCGCTGACGTCGCGGAAGTCAGAGATCGAGCTGCCGCCGAGTTCGACAGCTCGGTGGAGCACCGCATGCATCGCGTCTTCGAGGGCACCGAGCTCGCGCTTGGTCAATCCCGATGCGCGGCGGCGCGGTCGGATTCCGGCGAGGAATAGCATCTCGTTGGCGTAGATGTTGCCGATGCCGGCGATCAATCTTTGGTCCATGAGCAGTGTCTTGATGGGTGTTTTCTTCGACCGCACGATGGTGCGCCATTGATCGGCGGTGCGTCTCGTGGACATCGGATCGGGGCCGACGTTGTTCAGCTCCTCGAAGTCCTCCCCGTGCCCGATGCGCATCGTGCCGAAGCGGCGCGGGTCGTTGAGTACCAAGACGTCGCTCGTCGCAATCTCGATCGAGACGTGATCGTGCTTTGCAAGCGGTGTGAGCCGCGGGCGCAGGTAAAAAGCGCCGCTCATCCCGAGGTGTGACAAAACGGTTTGGCCGTCGTCGAGGTGGAACATCAAATACTTTCCGCGTCGGCCGAGCCGCTTGAAAGTGCGGCCATAGAGCCGATCTTCGAAATCTTCGACGATGCGTTTGCGCAGGCGTCGTTCCCTCACGACTACGCCCGACACTTTCTTGCCGACGATGTGAGGTTCCAGTGATCGTCGGACGGTCTCGACCTCGGGAAGCTCAGGCATTGTCCTCGATCAGGCGAGTGATCTGTACGAAGTCGTCTGGCGCCAGGGTTTCCGGGCGCCTCTGTGGATCGATGTTGAGTTTTTCGAGGATCGCGGCGGCGTTCTTGCTCTGGCTGCGCAGCAGCTTTCCCATCTGTTTGCGGCGCTGGCTGAACAATCCTCTTGTCAGGCGGCGGACGGCTTGGCGCTCTGCGTCGCTCAGAAGCGGTTTTTCGAAAGGCTCGATGGAGATCACCGCCGAGTCGACTTTCGGTGCGGGCCGGAATGCGGATGGTGGCACCGAGAAATGGATGCGGGGCTTTGCTGCCAGTTGCACAGCGACCGACAGCGACCCGTAATCTCTGCCGCCTGGTGGGGCGCAGATGCGCTCTGCAACCTCGCGCTGGAGCATCAAGACCATGCGCCGATAGAGCTGGGGCCATTCTACCAGCCGCGTGATCAGGGGTGTCGAAATGTTGTACGGTAGGTTTGCGACGACGGTCACCGGTGCGACTTCGCGCAACTCTTCTTCGAGATCGATGCGTAAGACGTCAGCTTCGACAATCCTGACAGAAGGATTCGCTGCGTGGCGCTGGCGCAGCTCTGCGGCGAGGTCGCGGTCGATTTCGATGAGGAGGAGCTGGTTGGCTCGTTCGGCGAGGCGCCCGGTCAAGGCTCCTCGACCCGGGCCGATCTCGAGAGCGTTCTGGTCCGGTTCCAGTTGTGCGAGGTCGATGATTCGCTCACCGATTTCTGGTCGGATGAGAAAATGCTGCCCGAAGCGTTTGCGCGCTCTGGTGTGGAGGCTTGGCATCAGGGCGCTGCGACGTGTTGGAGGTCGGCGACGGCTGTTGCATTCAGGTCGAGGCCGTCTCTCTGCCCCGCCTCCAGCCGGCGTTCGGCTGCCAGCCCAATCATCGCGGCGTTGTCGGTACAGTAGCGCAGCGGTGGGATGATCACGTCGATGCCCTGACATGAGCCCTCTTCGAGAATCCGTTGCCGGAGTCGTGAGTTGGCGGATACGCCTCCGGCGACGACTAGCGTGGGCGCGTCGACACTCTGCGTGGCACCGATCGCGTTCGTAACGAGCATGTCGACAACCGCCTCCTGGAAGCTGGCGGCGACGTCGGCCCGTTGATCGGGCTGCGTCGCGTGATCACGTACGTGGAAGGCGACAGCCGTCTTGATACCGCTAAAGCTGAAGTCGAACGGAAGTCGCCCTTTTCGTTCCTTGAGTTTGGCGCGTGGGAACCGGTGTGCTGTAGGGTCTCCTTTGCTTGCCAACTCGTCGACCAAACGGCCCCCTGGATAGGTCATGCCCAGCACCTTGGCGACCTTGTCGAAGGCCTCGCCGGCGGCATCGTCGCGCGTCGAGCCGAGCAGCTCGTAGGAGCCGAAGCCGCGTGCGAAGTACAGGCTGGTGTGCCCCCCGGAAGCGAGCAGGGCAACGTACGGGAAGGCGACGGCGGTTTCGAGTTGGACAGATAGGAGATGTCCTTCGAGATGGTTGATGCCGACGAAAGGGATCTGCTTGGCGTAGGCGATCGTCTTTGCTGTACACAGTCCTACCAACAGCGAGCCGATCAGCCCCGGGCCGCAGGTCGCTCCGACTCCTTCGATGTCGTCGAGTGTCGCGGAGGCATCATCGAGAGCACGTTGGATGGTCGGTGCGATGGCCGTCATGTGGGCGCGCGACGCGAGCTCGGGTACGACACCGCCGTAGATCTGGTGCACGTCGTCTTGCGACGTCACGATGTTGGACAGAACGGCGCCGTTGTGGATCACCGCGGCCGCGGTATCGTCGCAGGAACTCTCGATCGCCAAGACTTTCACGGCCCCAGGCTTATCCGATGAGGCGATTGAAGTCTGCTGGGCCTCAGAACCGACGCGCTGCTTGTGTCCTGGCGAGGGTCGTTTTAACGGGCGCTGACCGCTGGCGAGGGGCGTTTTGATGAGGGTCCTAGTTGGGGGAGGCGTTTTGACGAGGGTTTGCGAAGGGTGTTCCTAGCGAGCGTCGTTCGGACGGGCGTCGTTCTGACGAGGTTCCTGGAGGCGCTGGATGGCAGCGCGGGCGGGGAGGTTGGCTGGATCGACCTCGATTGCGAGCAAAAAGGCTTGCCGCGCCTCGTCCCTGTCGCCGAGTTGGGCGAGGGCGCGCCCGCGCACCACGTGGGAATGGGCGATCCATTCGATGGGATATCCGCCGCGCGATGCCAGTTCGACAGCGCGTTTGGCGAAGACCAAGGCTTCGCCCGCCCGGTCTCGGCGCAGGTATACATCGGCCAAGTAGTAAAACGGATACGGCGCATTCGCGTCGACTTGAATGGCTTGCTCGAGGTGCTCGATGGCCCGGGCGGCTTCGCCGCCCTCCAGTTCGCGCCGGGCTTGGTCGGATAGCTGCGCGGCGGTGACGAGTGTCGGCGACGAGCCTTGGGCAATGCTGGCGACAGCAAATGGTGGAACGAGAGACGGAGGACGTTCGACGCCTCGCGGGGAGATGGTTGGCGCAGGGGCGCGCGCGATGGGTGGCGGAGTCGGCGGCGCGATGAGACTGGGCCTCCGCGTACGACCTTCGGGGCAGCCTACGATGAACGCGGCCGTGGACGCTGTGAGGGCCATCGCGGCGATGTGCCGAGCCAGGGTGTCGTGCCGTGGTCGCCGGCGTTTCTTTTCAGAACCAAGAGTCATGGATTTCGCACGGGGCGATTGGTTCTTGTCCTACTGGGAATGCCTCGAGGATCGTGCGCGGGCAGCGAGACCCGGCTCGTCGGCCGGTGGCGGGATCGATTTCCACCATGGTCAGTCCGGAAGGTGGCGAGAACTTCGTTGCTGGCCGCCCGGCGGAGGCTTGCTTCATGAAGTCCGTCCAAATCGGCAGGGCGGCCTGGGCGCCGGTCAGCCCTAGTGGTTCGCCGTCGTCGTAGCCGACCCAAACGACAGCGACGAGGTTGGGCGTGAAGCCTGCAAACCAAGCGTCCCTTCCGTCGTTGGTTGTCCCGGTCTTGCCGGCCGCGGCCGCAACGAAGCCGCGTTCGCGCGCTCCCCTTCCGGTGCCGGACTCGATGACGCCTTGCAAAATGTGAGTGACGAGGAAAGCGGTTTCGGGACTGATGGCGCGAGAAACGGTTGGCGGGTGTGCCTCGATCAGCTCGCCGTTTGGTGAAAGCACTTTGCGTAGCGCGCGCGGATCGATGTGAACTCCGCCGTTGGCGATGGATGCGTAAACCTCGGCGACTTCGAGCGGCGACACTTCGACGGCCCCGAGGGAGAGGGACGGTAGGGCCGGAAGCTCACGATCGATGCCGAGGGCGAGGGCGGTCGCTCGGATTGGCCCGAGGCCGACATCCGCGGCGAGGCGGGCCGTGGCGCTATTGAGGGACAGCTCGAGAGCCCTGCGTGCGCTGACCGGTCCTAAGTAGGTATCGGCGTAGTTTTGCGGTCGCCAGGTGCGCCGGTCGTAGTGCCATTCGAACGGTGTGTCGTCGAGCATGGTCGCTGGTGTGATCGGGGTTGGCCAAGTGCGCGACTTCTCGAAAGCGGCCAGAAAGACAATCGGTTTGAAGACAGACCCGGGTTGTCGGCGCGCCTGAACCGCGCGATTGAATTGGCTCTTGCCGTAGGATCTTCCACCCACCATTGCGACGATTGCTCCGCTCTGAGGGTGAATCGCGATCAGTGCGGCTTGCAGGTCGTCCTTGCGTTCGCCGATTTTTGGGTAGCGTTGTTGAATCTGCTCGAGGCCGTTCTGCAATACGGCCGCGGCGACTTTCTGTGCACTGCTGTCGAGAGTCGTGAATAGTTCGTAGCCGTTTCGCTTTAGGTCGATGGTTGGGTAGAGCGCCGACGCGCGGCGGCGGACGTATTCGGTGAAGTACGGTGCGCGGACGCGTTCGATGCGCGGCGGCGTGGTCTCGATAGGTTCGCTGACGGCACGTGCGAACTCGCCTTGGGTAATCGAGCCGACCTCGGCCATTTGCCTCAATACGCGGTCGCGTACCTTGCGGGCTCGTTCGGGGTGACGGTGTGGCGAATACTTGTTTGGTGCGGGGATCAGGCCGGTCAGTAGAGCCGCTTCCGCGAGTGACAGTTCGTTTGGTGCGCGCGCGAAATAGAAGTGGGACGCCTCCCAGATGCCGTGAATCGCGCGCCGTCCGTCCTGGCCGAGATAGACTTCGTTCAGGTAGGCTTCGAGAATTTGGTTCTTCGAATACCTTCGTTCGGTGACGACAGCGAGGAATGCTTCCGGGATCTTGCGACGAATGGCCCGCTCGGGCGTCAGGAAGAGATTCTTCACGAGTTGCTGTGTGATCGTGCTACCGCCCTGCCGCTTCCCCCCTGTCAGGTTCGCGACAATTGCCCGCGCGATGCCGCGCGGATCGACGCCGTAGTGGGAGTAAAAGCGACGATCTTCACTCGTTAGGATGGCGTTCACGAACCGCGGCGGAACCTCCGCGAGACTCACGAGGCGGCGTTGTTGCCAGTGTGCCTCTCCGACCGACGCCAATAGTTCCGGTTCGAGCTCGGCAACGTAGACGCGGTCGCCGGACTGCCAGTCGACCATCCGCGTGACAGTTCCATCGACGGTATCGATTCGAAGCCGTCGATGCGGGACTGGTTTTCGCGGATAGGGGAACCCGCGCAGAAAAATCTCGACGCCGTTGGTGAGTCGGCGAAATTCGCCGCGCCGGGTCGGCAGGTGTTGGACTTCGCGGTAACGAAGTCGCGCCAGTCGCTCGAAGAAAGACGTTTCTTCCAGCGCGATCTCGTCATGTACGAGAAAAGGCGAGGCGTAGATCCGCGATGGCAGGTCCCACGGTCCATCGGAAAAGGTCTGGCTGACTCTTTTGTCGAGCGTTTGGACCCAGCTATGAGTCCAAACGGCTCCGGCGAGGGACGCGGTGGCGGCTGTCGCCGCAAGTATCTTGAAGGATCTTCTCATCAGGGGGAAGGGAAGATGCCTTCCCTTCCCCCTTTGACGCCGCCGGCGGGATCTTATTCGTCGGCCGGATCGGTTGGCGCAGGTTTCTTGAGTGCGACGAAGATGGTGTTGTCGCCGCGCCGTACGAGCAGCAGCAACGTCTTTTTTGACTTGGCTTTGCGCAGGACCCTAGAGAACTCGGTTTCGCTCTCGATTGTCTTGCGATCGACCTCTAAGATAATGTCGCCGCGTTGTAGGCGGGCCTTGTCGGCCGCACTGTTGGGCTCGATGCTGGCGATGACGACGCCTCTTGTTTCCGGGTCGATACCCAAGCTCTCAGCGATTTCCGGGGTGAGGTTCTGGATGGACATACCCAGCTCTTCGGACGGTCCCTCCGATACGACGACGTCCTCATCGGCGAGCTCACCGATGACGATCGGAAGGCTTTGGATTTTTTCACCGCGTACGATTTTGAGCGAGGTTTTCTTGCCCACAGGCGTTCGCGCGACGATCGCCGGTAGATCGTTTGACTCTTGAATGGCGTGCCCGTCGAATTCGATGATCACATCGCCGACTTCGACCCCTGCTTCTTGTGCCGGTGTTCCGTCCATGACGTCGGCGACGAGCGCCCCGCGCTGTTCTTCGAGGCTGAGCGACTCTGCGATCTCGGGTGTGACCTTTTGGATGAACACTCCGAGCCAGCCGCGAACGACTTTGCCTTTTTCTCTGAGTTGCGGCAGTAGCTCCTTGGCCAGATTGATCGGAATTGCGAAACCGATTCCGATGTTGCCGCCAGACCTGCTGAAGATTGCGGAGTTGATCCCGACGACCTCTCCCCGGAGATTGACTAAGGGGCCGCCTGAGTTGCCGGGGTTGATCGCGGCGTCTGTCTGGATGAAGTCGTCGTAGCTGCCCTGGCCGATGAAGCGTCCCTTGGCGCTAACGATCCCGGCGGTGACCGTGTGTTGTAGGCCAAAGGGGTTACCGATCGCGAAGATCCAATCGCCGACCCGCAGGTTCTCTGAGTTGCCGAGGGTAACCGGGTGGAGGTCTACTTGGGCCTCGATCTTGATCACTGCGATGTCAGTCTTGGCGTCGCGGCCGACTAGGATCGCCTTGTATTCGGTCTCGTCGCTGAGTTGAACCAAGATCTCGTCTGCGTCTTCAACGACATGGTTGTTGGTTAGGATCAATCCCTCGCGGTTGAGAATAAATCCGGACCCGAGGCTGCGCTGTGGACGCTGCTGGCGTGGCATCGGGCCGAAAAACTTTTCGAAAGGTTCCCAGAACTCGTGATAGGGGTCGCCTTGTCCGAAGCCGGGCGGACGGCGTTGGTTGCGGCTGCGCGGCTGAGCTGGCGGCGGTGCAGTGGTCGTAGAGATATTGACCACCGACGGGCTGAGCGCTTCAGCCAGATCGGCGAAGTTCGGAAGGTTATTCACCAGTGATCCACTGGCGGCCGCAGCTGGATTGGCCTTTTGCGGGGCAGTCGCGGGTGCGTCTTCCGGTCCGGACTGTGCTTCGGCCGCTTCTCCTGGCTGCTCGTCACCCCAGAATCGAATCGCCTCCGCACTGGGCGCGGCGACGCCGATCAAAAGGATCGCCGCTAATAGCAGGTTGTATCGTGCCGAACGCGATCTTGGTCTCATCTGTGATTCTCCTTCGTATCGTGGTGGTGCTGCAAGGTTCAATGTTGAACAACGATTAGTGTCAGCCCTGCGCGCGCTCGACATACTTCATTCGCAGGTCGTAGAGCGCGTGTTCGAGGAGCGCGCCTTCGTCTGCATCGAGATTGCCGCGAGTTTTGTCCTGGAGAATCCCGAGGATGTCGATTAGTTGGCGCGCTGCCTCGAGGTCGGTCGAGGTCGTGCCGGACATTGGGTCGGGTATTTCGCCGAGCATGGAGAGTGCCTGTGTGCTTAAACTGATCACGAACGTTGCGAAGTTCATTTCGTGGTGGTGTTGGCCACCGCCCGCGGATTGCTCCTGATGCGCCGCGTGATCGTGGTCAGAATGGTCGTGACCAGATTGGTGCACGTCATCCTTCGCTGTGGCGATGGGATCTGTTGCGGGTTCAGCGGTGGGTTCCGGATCAGAGGGCTGATCGCTGCGCGGTTCGCCGGATTCAGAAAACCGACGTCGGTCGCTTACTTTGAACGCTGCTGGACGCTCTTCATCTCGTTCTTCTGACATGGTTAGGCTCCGGGCTGGATCGCCATGGCTCGCAGGCGGGCGATACGTTCTTCAATGGGCGGATGGGTCGAGAACCATCGCACTGGGTTGTTCGATCCGCTCAGCGGGTTGACGATGAATAAGTGCGCGGTTGCTGGCTGCGCATTGCTGGGGATGCGGCGATTCGCCTCTTCAAGCTTTTCGAGGGCGGAGGCCAGGCCGGAGGAACTCCCGGCAAGTTGCGCGCCAGTCTCGTCAGCTCCGAATTCGCGGCTACGGGAGACTCCGAACTGAATCAATGTTGCGGCCATCGGTGCGAAGACTGCGAGCGCGAACCTTTGAAGGGCGGGCGTCCAGTCGCGTTGGCCCCCGCGGCCGCCAGCGATGGAGAACCAGCGCAGCATTCCGGACATATTCATGATTGCGCCGGCCAGTACCGCCACGACGGTGCTTAGTAGGGTGTCGCGGTTGATGATGTGACCCAGCTCGTGGGCCACGACGCCTTCCAGTTCTTCGCCGGACATCATGTCAGAGAGTCCCTGTGTTACGGCAATGGCTGCGTTCTCTGGGCTTCGGCCGGTGGCGAAAGCGTTCGGTGCGGGGCCGGGACTCATGAAGACGTCGGGCATCGGCAAGTTGTTGCGGGCAGTCAGCGAGCGCACTGTCTCGTACACTCCATGAGCCGGCGATTCGGTCACTTGCTGGGCGTTGTAGCTCTGCAAAATCAGTTGGTGCGACCACCAAAAAGCGGCGAAATTGGCGACGACGGCGAAGCCGAGGGCGATGAGCATTCCGTAGAAGCCGCCGAGGAACCCTCCGAATCCGAGGAGTATGCTCGTCAGGCATGCCAGCAAGAATGTCGTCTTCAACGTATCCAATGTAAGTGGTCCTTGTGCTTGTAGCCCGAGGTTGGAGCGAATTTCGTCGATGGTTGGCGCAATGCGTCCTCATTTTTTGGTTTGACGACGTGGACCGGGGAATATTTGATGAATTGAATCCACAGGAGATTCGTCTACCAGCACCCGTGTCGAGCATCGTCGTCAGAAGTGAATCCGATATCCGCACGATCCTGTGATGGTCTCCTGTCAGGTCAGCGGGCTGTTTCCGTTTCAGAAACTCGGATTCCAGACCCAACTAAGACGTCTTAGTGGTGGGCTTGTAGGCTGTCAAGAAAGCGCGCTGAGGCTGGTTTGCGGAGTTGGAGCAGTGGTTGCGGCTTGCGGGCGACTGGGGCAGCGGTGAGCGGCGGATCCGGAATGGGCGAGATGCTGCAGCCGCTGGACGTCGTTCGGCAGCGCTTTGGCTGGGCGGTTCGGGTCCGATGGATGGTGATCGGTGGCTATCTAAGCCTCGGCCTTGGGGCTTGGTTCGCCGGGGTCCTCGTTGATCCGCGGCCTTGCCTATTGGCTGGAGCCGCAGCCGCGACGCTCAATGGTCTCAATTCGGTTGCTTTGAGCCGAGGTGGGTTGATCAGGCTCGCTTCCCTGGCCGCGATGGCCGGTGATTTGGTGCTGATCACATACTTGGTCGTGCGAACGGGCGGTATGGGGAGTCCCTTTCTTTCAATGTACTTGGTCCAGGTGTTGGCGTCGGGGATGTTGGTCGAGGTCTGGGTCGGAGTCGCCGGGGCCCTGGTCGGTCTAGCGACCCTTGTGCTTGCACTGTCGACCTTCGGGGCGGATGCGTCGGTGATTTTTGTGGGCGCTGCCTACTATACACCGGTTTGGTTCTTGTTCTTCGGCTATTCTCTGGCGATGGTCTCGTACGTCGGCGGCTATGTCTCGAGGCAGCTGCGGCAGCGCGAGGAAGCCCTAGAGGGCTCCAATCGGCGTCTTCGTCGAGCGCTGGCGGAGCTGGGCCGCGCTCACGATGACCTCGGCAGCACGGTCCGGCGTTTGGAGGCAACTGAGAGGCAGCTGGTCCACTCGGAGAAGATGCGCTCGCTCGGTGAATTCGTTGCCGGAGTGGCCCACGAGCTGAATAACCCGATCGCGATCGTGACGGCCAACGTCGAGTTGCTCGAGCTCGCATGGGCTGGGAATCAGGCGCTTGTCGGGTCAGATGCGTCTGAACTCGTCGTCGATATCAAAGAGGCGGCGAGGCGTGCGGCTCGCGTCGTGGCCGATTTGCGCCAGTTTTCGCATGCTGGCGCAAATCGTACATGGGCGGCGGTAGATTTGGCGCAACGCATCCAGCGCGCGGTCGAGCTCG
>JAJCZJ010000022.1 GCA_029262455.1 Deltaproteobacteria bacterium
TCCTTAGTACGAGAGGACCGGGAGGAACGCACCTCTGGTGTTCCGGTTGTGGCGCCAGCCGCATCGCCGGGTAGCTATGTGCGGAAGGGATAACCGCTGAAAGCATATAAGCGGGAAGCCCCCCTCAAGATTAGGTATCCCTAGGCCGTAAGGCCTCTGAAGACCCCTCGAAGACTACGAGGTTGATAGGCCGGATGTGGAAGCACAGCAATGTGTGAAGCTAACCGGTACTAATTGGTCGTGCGGCTTGACCACTTATTTCATTCATTCCAAGATTCGTGCTTTTCCGTCCGGATTCCCGTATGCGTTGTCAAATAATATGAAGCGACCAGCTCGTAGCGATCCTCTCTAGAGGTCGATCGTTTCGAGCTGATTGTTTTGAGTTTCTCGGTGGCGATAGCGGAGGGGTCACACCCGTTCCCATTCCGAACACGGAAGTTAAGCCCTCCAGCGCCGATGGTACTTCTGGGTCGCCCAGTGGGAGAGTAGGACGTTGCCGAGGATTATTAGAAAAGAGCCCGCTATCCTCTCGGATAGCGGGCTCTTTTTCGTTGAAAACTATAATATTCTGGAGCGATCCTAGTTCTTGTACCCAACCTTACGGTAACTCACTTCGCCTTTGTCGATGCGCATCGAGAAACCACACTTTGGATCGTTACAGACCCAGGCCTTGAAGGAAACAGAGGCCCCTTCTTGACCGTAGTCAGACAGGGGAATCAAGCGCCCTACCTCGCACTCTTGGCACTTCGGCCAATCCATCGCCACCTCCTTGGCACTTACCCTGACGCCCTGCGCCGGCCAAATCTCTCAATTGAGTCCGCGAAGTTAGCCGAACACCTGTGGGAAATCAAGGCAAAGTGTTAGGACCTAGACGTTGTATGGTGCCCCCGCCAGGAATTGAACCTGGGCTTCAGGTTTCGGAAACCTGCGTGATATCCACTTCACTACGGGGGCTTTTGCGCCGGTTAGAACACAGGACTCGCGCTGCAATTGGTCTTTTCTTGTCACGTCTGCGTAGGAGAGTCCCTACCAAAAGCTGTGGCGTTGCCTTCGGTTTGCGGCATCGGTGTGTCACGAAAATCCTCGTTTTCGCTTGTGCACCTCTTTTTCAACGGACTGCCAAGGTGCGTCGATCTAGCACTCCTGTTTTTTGGGGTCAATTCCGCAGGCAACAAGCGATGTCTTGGGCATGAGCCCGGCATCTCTGCCTCAGCGGGCTCGGTGCTTCTGTCCCGCGAAACTCAATCTCGGCCTGCGAGTCATTGGACGACGGGCGGATGGTTACCATTTGATTGAGTCGCGCATGGTTCCGATCGATGTCGGAGATAGCCTCGATATCGCGATATCCCAAGGCACAGATGACGCTGCGGGCGCAGCCGTCTCTAAGAGTGCAGCAGGCCGAAAACCGCCGATTGAGTTGACAGTGGCCGGTCGTCCGGCTCCGTCGGGTCGTGAGAACCTGGTTTTTCGGGCGGCTGAAATTGTACTGGAGCACAGTCGTGCCAACGTTTCGCTTCGGATTGGGCTCGAGAAGAGGTTGCCCAGTGGCGCTGGATTGGGTGGAGGGAGTAGTGACGCAGCCTCGACCTTGCGGTTGGTTTCGTTCCTGTTGGGAATTGATCCCGGGCGCGAGTTGCTCATGAGCTGGGCAACCAGCTTGGGGGCGGATGTTCCGTTTTTCGTTGATGGAGTGCCGGCATTGGCGACCGGAATCGGTGAGCGATTGTCGCCGATAAGGGACTGGCCGCGGCGGCCGCTGGTGGTGGCTTTTCGCGGCGCGGGTATCCCTACCGCGCGGGTGTTTTCGGACTTTGACGCTTCGTTGACTTCGCCGCAGGTGGCCAGTAGTATTCCGGTTTTTCCGAAAAATCAGAGTGATCTGCAAGTCAACGACTTGGAGTCGGCGGCGGTCCAGATCGATCCGGGGATCAGTAGTTTGAAGCAGGGGCTTGTCGCGCAAGGGGCGCGCGAGGTCGGAATGTCTGGAAGCGGCTCGGCTGTTTTCGGCTTCTTTGATAACTGGAACGCGGCGCGCGCGTGCGCGACGAGAATGTCAGAAAATGGCGACTGGGCCGAGGCTGCGAAAGTGCTCGAAGGCCCGGCGTCGAGTGAGAGTGTGGACGCGATCCCAAACAAACTTAACTGATGGGCGGTAGCCAAGCGGTAAGGCACCGGGTTTTGGTCCCGGCATTCGAAGGTTCGAACCCTTCCCGCCCAGTTACTTTCTGTCGTGAAGAGCTCAATTTTGAAAAATCGCCTACAGGTTTTTGCTGGAAACTCGACCCCGGAGCTAGCACAGGAAGTGTGCTCGTTTCTCGATGTATCTCTGGGACGAGCAGAAGTGCGCCGCTTCAGCGACGGCGAAGTCTTCGTCGAGATCGACGACAACGTGCGTGGTGGCGATGTCTTCGTGCTGCAGTCGACCTCTACACCGGTAAACGACCATCTGATGGAACTGTTGCTGATGCTCGATGCCTTTCGGCGCGCATCAGCAAAGCGGGTGACAGCGGTCATACCTTACTACGGATATGCGCGTCAGGATCGCAAAGTCTCTCCGCGTGTTCCGATCAGCGCTAAACTCGTGGCCGATCTGATCTCGGCGGCGGGCGCATCCAGGGTTCTGACACTGGACCTACACGCTGGCCAGATTCAAGGGTTCTTCGATGTTCCGGTCGACAATCTGTACGCGACACCGGTGATCTTCAAGCACCTGAAAGACATCCTTGACGGCGAGGTGGTTACAGTCGTGTCGCCTGACCCGGGCGGTGTTGAGCGGGCGCGGTCGTTTGCCAAGCGGCTGGACGCGGGTCTTGCGATCATCGACAAGCGGCGTGCGCGGCCGAATGAAGTTGCCGAGATGCGAGTCGTGGGCGACGTGGGTCAAACGGCGATCATTGTCGACGACATTGTCGATACAGCAGGTACATTATCCGCGGCGGCGGGTGCTTTGAAGGCAGCGGGGGCTACGAAAGTCATGGCCTGCTGCACGCACCCTGTTCTTTCTGGACCTGCAATCGAGCGCATCGAGGCGTCGGATCTCACGAAGTTGTTGGTGACTGACACGATTCCGCTGCGTGATGCCGGCCTCAAATGTGAAAAGATTGAAGTGCTGTCGATTTCTCACCTGCTGGGAGAAGCGATTCGTCGCACACACCAGGAAGAATCGATTAGCTCACTGTTTATGTCTTGATTCTTTTCGAACCGGACGGCGGCGATTGAGCCCGGCCGTTTGGTAGGAGTACTGAGGAACAATGGAAACACTCAACCTCATCGTCGAAAGTAGAGAAGCCGGGCGCAAGGGCGCCGCTAGAGCTCTGCGGCGCAATGGCCGCATCCCGGCGGTTGTGTACGGCCCGAAGATGGAACCTTCGGCGATATCTGTCGAGGAGCGTTCGTTCGAGAAGGCAGTTGGCGACGGTACGCGAATGCAGCTGCTGCGTTTGGAAGGCGGGGTCGGTGACAAGTTGGTATTGGTCAAGGATACCCAGCGCGATCCCCTGACACGGGCTCTGCTTCACGCTGACCTCTACGAAGTGGACGTCGAGCAGAAGTTGCACGTCGAGATTCCCCTCAGCTTCGTGGGCAAGTCGATTGGCGTCGAGAATGGCGGAATCCTGCAGCCCATTCGACGTAGCATCGAGGTGCTGTGCTTGCCGCTGAAAATCCCTGACGAAATCGAGATCGATGTGACAGAGCTCGGTATTCAGGATGCGGTTCACGTCAGCGATCTCAATGCGCCGGAAGGCGTCGAGATTTCATTCGATACCGACTTTGCTGTGGTGACAGTGTTGCCACCTGTTGTCGAAGAGGTGAAGGCCACAGAAGACGAAGTCGAACCGGGGGCCGAGGAAGTGGCTGCCGAGGGCGATGCTGCCGCGAAGAAGGAGGAGCCCGAGGAGGGCTGATTGCATTGATGCGGGTCGTTGCGGGTCTGGGAAATCCAGGTCCGCAGTATGTCTGGACCCGCCACAACGCAGGCTTCTTGATTGTGCAACGACTTGCCGAAAAATGGAATCTTACGTTCCGCGAGGGTGGCCTGTCGCATGACGCGATACGGCGTGACTCTGACGGAGAGGTGCGCCTCGTGTTGCCCCAGTGTTACATGAACCGCAGCGGCGAGGCGCTCGTGGGTTTGGTCGAACCACCCCTGGAGGAGACCTTGATCGTCGTATATGACGACGTTGATTTGCCTACAGGAACCCTGCGCATTCGTTGCGGCGGTGGTGCCGGCGGACATCGCGGAGTGGCATCGGTGATCGACAACTGTGGTTCCGAGTTTGTCAGGTTGCGTGTTGGCGTGGGTAGACCGGATGAGGGGCGAGATACAGCGGAATTCGTCCTGGCCGAGCTTTCGTCGGCCGAACGAGAAGAATTGATGGACAGTGTCGATCGCGGAACCGATGCGATCGAATGTTTGCTGGACCAAGACGTTGAGGCCGCCATGAATCGATTTAACGGTGCTCGGGCGTGAGTGGTCACATGAGGATCGCGAGACGGCTCGTATTTTTTGCGGGTGGTCGATCTCCTGGAATCGCATTATTTGCGCAGGAGAAATTTTTCAAAGGAGAAACAGATGCGCAGGTATGAGACCCTCTTGGTCCTGAATCCGGAGTTGCCCGAGGCACAAACTCGGGAAACGATCGATCGAGCGCGCCGGGTGCTCACCGAGGCTGGTGCTGAAGATACTGAGGTTCAAGAATGGGGTATGCGTGACCTTGCGTACGAAATCCGCAAGCACAAGCGTGGCTACTACATTCTTCTGGAGTATCGGGCGACGCCAGAGTTGGTGATGGAACTCGAACGCAATCTGAAGATTGCGGACGAGGTTCTTCGATTTATTTCGGTGTCGGCAGTGAAATCACCGCGAAAGCCGGTCGCCGAAGGAACAGACGGCGAAGGTGCGGACGGCGAAACGAGCGCTGATGCGACGACGCCACCTGCGGCAGCCGAAGCCGCGGAAGCGCCGGCTCCGCCGACCGAAGCTGCAGCAGAGTAAGGGAGTACGGGAATGCCAGCACCGAAGAGAGGTAGAGGAAAACCAACCGGCCGGGGGCGGGATGATCGCGGAGCAGCGCGACGCCGACCGACGCGCCGCAAGGTTTGCAGATTCTGCGCCGACAAGGATTCGCGAATCGATTACAAGGACTCACGTGGCCTGGGTAACTACCTCACCGAGCGTGGCAAGATCATTCCGAGTCGAATCACGGGGACCTGTGCGCGTCACCAACGCAAGTTGACGTCGGCGATCAAGCGGGCGCGTACGGTGGCGCTTCTTCCGTACACGATCACTACTGTCTAGTGGCGTTGCTGGTGACTGGTGATTGGTGAAAGCCAATTGCAGCGCCGGCAACGACTCACGACTCACGAATCATCAGAGGTCCAGTTCATGGAAGTCATTCTGCAGGAAGATATTAACCACCTCGGCCACATCGGCGAAGTCGTTAAGGTTCGCGACGGCTACGCGCGCAACTACTTGTTGCCGCGCGGGCTCGCGGTGTTGGCCGACAAGCGCAATGTTCGCGAGCTGGGCCACCAGCAGCGCATCGTCGAGGAAAAGCGACAACGCGTTGCGGCGACCGCTCAAGAGGTTGCCAACAAGATGAGCCAGGTGGCGCTCGAGTTTACGGCACGCGCGGGTGAAGGCGGAAAGCTGTTCGGCTCGATCACCAATCAGGACATCGAGAAGGAACTCCACGACAAGGGGTTCGACGTCGATCGTCGACGCATCAAGCTTGAAGAACCGATCAAGGCTGTCGGTGACCACAAGGTCACGGTAACTTTGGCGGCCGGGGTTCCGTGCGAAATTTCCGTCAAGGTGACGGGCATCTTCGACAAGAAGGAAGAGTCCGAAGCGAAAGCCGAGGCTCAAGGGGACGATAAAGCCGGGGAGACGGCCGAAGCAGTCACACAGCCAGAGCCCGAACAAACCGACTCAGCTGAGACAGAAGCCTGAGCTGATTGAGATGGAGTAGCAGGCTGTCGGAGGATTTTTTGGGGTAGGCCTGCTGCTTGTTGTCTCCGGAGCCGTTGCTGGCTGTGGTGGCGACGATGACACCGATCATGGGTCGGGCGGCCTGCGCGGTGCTGCATTCCGCGATGGCGGTTCCTTTTCGGTCGGCGTAACGACGCTTGCGATCGGCGCTGGCTCGGCCGCGAGGAGCGTTGAGGTTTGGTACCCCGCATCGCCTGATGCAAGCGATGGTTCCGACCGCGAAATCTATTTCATTCGGGATTTCTTGCCGGATGTGACTGACGCAATTCTACCGGCCGACGCCGATCCTCCTTTCGTTACGGACGCGTTTCGCGACATTGAGCCGAGCCGGCAAGGGCCTTCCTCTGGTTGTATTCGCGCACGGCGCCGCGAGCTATCGTCTGCAATCAACGTTCCTAACGACACACCTCGCTTCTTGGGGATTCGTAGTTGCTTCGGTGGACTACCTGGAACGAGGCTTGTCGGCCGCATTGGGCGTCTCACGGTGACTTCAGTCGGAGCGCGACTCCAACACCGCGGGGCTACCGGGCAAGATGCCGCGGTTGCGTAACAGCTTGACCGGTACGTCGGTTCGATGTGGGTCAAAGAGAACCAAATCCGTACGCCTGTCTTCGTCGAAATCACCCACGGTCATGGCTCCGCTCTTGCCAACCTGTTGGCGGGCCGTGCGTTTGCGGTAGCGGTGATCGGTGCCGCCCAAGTAGATTTCGATACGGTTGCCGCTGCCCGAGGTGATTAGGTCAAGGTCGCCGTCGCCGTTCATGTCGCTGTCGAGGCTGGGCAAGAAGCCGTCTGGAGCGAAAGTTTCGAAGCTGATCGGAAGGCTGAGCTTCGTGGTCGCCCACGGTTCCTTCTCAAACGGAGTTGTTTGGCCTGCGCGGTAGATGGCGATATTGGCGTCGAGGGACTGTGTCACGAGGGCT
This sequence comes from Deltaproteobacteria bacterium, assembly GCA_029262455.1. Lineage (GTDB taxonomy): Bacteria > Desulfobacterota > Binatia > HRBIN30 > CADEER01 > CADEER01. The sequence goes on from JAJCZJ010000022.1 coordinate 6,916, forward strand.
TCGACGATTTCTGAGATGCTGAACGGTGTGGTCATTTGAACGAGTTCGGGGTGACCGTCAGAGTCGAGATCCAAAAGTGTCAGCGAGCCTCGATCTGAAATCGAAAACTTTTGATCGGGTTGCGCCAAGTTCCAGGAACCACCGCGGTTCAAGTGGACGGTTGCCGAAGTTCCCGCGCTGCTGATGCCGCCCTGGACGTGTGAAACCAGTAGATCGCCAAGCCCGTCGCCATTGATGTCCTGCGCTTGTGCGCTGGCGCCGCCGGAGCCGCGAATGTGATCTGCCTGTGAAACGAGCGATAGCGGGATGTGTTTGCTGGGCTCGCTGTCGAAGGTGCCGTTGGGCCGCTGCTGAAACACGCGGACTCCGTGACGCGTTGCCGCGACGATGTCTTCGAGCTCATCTGTATCGACGCGCGCGAAGGAGATGCGCGCCGGTACATAGTTGAGCTCGACGGGGCTCTCGGCGAAGCCCAGGCCGGGACTCTCGAAGACGTAGTAGTTTGCAACACCACCGACAGCGAATCTTCCCAGCTCCCTGCCGCTGTTCTCAAGGACGACGACCTGTCCGAGCTGCTGGACCACGAGCCAGCGAGTACCTTTTGGCGTTGTGTGGATCAGGGCCATTCGGGTCATCGAGCGCTCTTCCCCGCGTGGTCCGATCGATCCAAGTCCGGGAATGGCAATGGTTCGTGTGGTCGCCTTGCCTCCGCGGAGTGAAAGCACCAGGAGATCTTGTTGCCGCAACAGAATTAGCTCAACGCCGGGGCCGGGTTCGAGGTCGCCGATATCGTATGCGGCAGATCCGGGCGGAAGAGGGATGTCGTATGAGGGCAGCGATTTGGCAACCGTGGGGTGCAGTCGGAGCGTACGTCGTTCCGTAGGCGGGATGCCTTGGAAGATGATCTGCAGAAGATCTTGCTTGCCGTCACCGTCGAAGTCTGCGAGTTCGGCGGCGACTGTACGTCCGCTTGTCACAATCTCGCGCAAATCGAAGGGCTCGGCGGCATGTGCAACTCCGAAGAGGATCAAGCAGAGGGGGACGAGTTGGATCATTGTGGTATTGTACTGGAAACGTCGGTGTCAGGGCGAGAGTGAGCCGCACTTTTCGGTTCACATCGGTTGCGCCGGAGACCCCCTGGTTTGCGAAGCACTACGTCGATGACGAAACCGGAACACGCTAGTCAGAATCGTCGGTCGGTTGCGATGATTGTCGTGGCGATCGTCAACGTTCTGATATTGGGTGCTCTGTACGACCACTTTTGTTGGCCTCCGGACGACGGTCATTACGCGCATGTGGCGGAGCGAATCCTCGACGGCGAGATTCTGCACCGCGATATCGAGGACTTTCACACCGACAACAGCCACGCGATCAATGTGGCGGCGCTTGCGTTGTTTGGCAGAGATCTGCGTAGCTTGCGTATTCCGCTGGTCGCGGTGACCTTCGCGCAGTCTCTCTTGCTGTTTTGGGTTTTTCGGACGCGATCCAGCCGCACCGCCGGTATTGCCGCCGTCGCGCTCTCCTCGCTCTCCTTCGTGCAATACCTCAATCCGCAACCTCACTGGTATTGCCTGATGTTGGCCGTCGCCATGGTCGCGCTCCTCACACCACCTCGGCCGCGTTCGTTCGGGCGACTGATGCTGCTCGGAGCGCTAGTCGGAACGACTTTCCTCTTCCGTCAGCTCACCGGCGTGCTCCTCGGCATGGGGGTCGTTGCCTATCTGCTGGTCGAGTGTCCTGACAGCTCTGGACGAGAAGAAGGCGGCTTCTGCGGCCGCGCACTCTTGGTCCTCATGGCCGTAGCCGAGATGGGCTACTTAACCCGCGCGACGGATCTGACGGGGTTCCTCCTCTTCGGCATATGGCCGGTGATCTTGCTGTTGTGGGCTGCCGTGCGGTCCAGAGCGTCGGATCGAGAAGTTTCAAGAATTCTGGCAGGGATCGTTGGTGGTGCGCTTTTAGCTGGTGCTCCAACCGTGCTGTACCACTCGATGCACGGTTCGCTGGCGGGATGGATCCGCGATTGCCTGCTCAGCGCTCTGGAAGTTGAGGCGCTTCCGTACCTGAGTGTGCACCGCTACGCGCACTTTGTAAGTACTGCCTTCGACCAACTCCTCTACTGGCGAGAACCGACGACTATCTTAAACAGTCTGTACTGGCTGCTGCTGCCGCTCTTTGGCGTTCTGAATGGGATGTTCCTGCTCAATCACCTTAGGCACGATCCCGCCTTGAAGTCCGGCGGCGTTGCGCTGCCGTTCATTGCAGCGTTCTACGGGCCGATCGCGTTGTTCAATCAGATCCCGATGTACTTATATTACGCGATTGGATTGTTGGTTGCCGGTGTCTTGTGGACACGCTCGGCGGACATTCCGTCGCGCGGTAGCCTTTGGGAGCCGGTGGTGGTTGCCGTGTCGCTCGTGGCGTTGGTGTTTCATGCAGGCCAACCGGCGACGCGAACTCTCATGGATGTCGTTGCAGGAGTTCGAATTCCGCTCGTCACCAATGCTCGCGTGCCGCGCGCTTCGCTGTGGTTGGAGGCCCGCGTCATTGATATCTACGGCGAACTGGTCGAGTCGATTCACCGCGAGACGGGCCCTGGAGATCCGATCTTCGTCCTACCGAATCACCCCGAAGTTTACTTCCTGGCGAACCGAAAGAATCCGTTCTGGTTTCCAAATACTTCGTTGGCGTTGCACAGTCTGAGTGAGCTTGAACGAGTCCTGCAGATGTTGCGCGACGCGCCTCCTGCGTTGGTCATTCATGCACCAAGGGACCGGCACAACACGGATAGGTCCGAGGCCATTATGGAAGCCGTGTCCGACGGGTACGATAGGATCGCTGTGATCGGTGAGTTCGTCGTGTACCGAAAAAGGGATCCGGTCGCCAGCGCCCATATCGCCAGCGCCCATGTCGCCAGGGCGCACCCGCCGGCGATCCGGTATTAACCCGGAGCCGCTTGCGCTGGGCTTACTCGTCGTGGTCCGCGCCATATGACGCCGTCGACGATATAGTGATGGTAGTTGAGGGTCTGGCCGATCAAGAACGCCAGGGTGATGGGGTGAAGCGGAAATAGCGAAGACAGGTAAAAGAACGAATTATAGGCGACCGTTGAGATCAGGGCGCATGTGGCGAAGAACCAAAGCGCGTTCTGACGCTGACAAATGCGGGAGAGAAAGCGCCGCTCCGGGTCGATGCGGTCGCCGAAACGCTTGTTCTGAAAGTACCAGACGAAGAGGATGTACTGAGCGTTGTGCCAGATGTTCACGACCAACCAGCCGAGGTCGATATTTTCGATCAGGAGGTAACCGGTCGCGAAGATGGCGATGTGGGACAGCATGTAGAGAAAGTGGGAGATTGCGATCTTGCCGGCCCGGGCTTGCCGGAATTGATCGACGCACCACCACAGGATCAGCCCGCCGGTGACGAGTCCGACGGCTCGCACGAATGGCTCTGGTACTGGCGCAAACCAGATGTCCAGCCCGAGGAAGGTGGGAGGAGCTTGCGCCGATCGGTGCAGGACGCCCCACAGCGGCAGCGAATAGAGAGCCCAGCGGGACAGTCGTTGATTCACCGATGCTGCGTTCTGAGAGCGTCGAGCGTAGGCCTGCGCAACTCCGTAGCTCTGTCGCGTGTAGTGAAACGCTTGCCAGTGGAAGTAGATGGTTGCGAGCAGCCACTGTCCCTGGCTCATCCCCAGCGTTGCAACACCGATAAAAAGTAGGGGCGGCAGTCCGAGCACCAGGAACCGATGGGCGGCAAACGATTGGCGATCGAAGACGAGCCTGGTGAAGGTCGCTACGACGTGAGGAAAGGCCAGGATCCAGAGATTGAGAAAGAAAATCGGGCCGAAAAGAGCGGGGTTTTGTCCGATCGCCACACCGGCGCCCAAGGCAGCGGTGGCAATACCGATCGTGAAGACGAGGTCGAAATTTCGCCCGTACAGCCATGCCGCGGGGGGCGGTTGGATCGGAGTTGCGGCGATTGCTGACCCGGCGCTCATGGGTGCTTATATCACGAGGATTCCGGCCCTGCAGCTGCGATTTCTCTTGGTCTCGACCAGGTCGAATCATCCGTGCAGAGGCGAGAAACGCGCCCTTCCGCCTCCAGGCGAGCGACGCGTGAGACCCAGCACTCATCGTCGCGGGCCTTCGCTCTCTGTATCAGTAGGCGCCGCCGAGCTTCGTGTGGTCCCAACTGGTGAATTTCTTTGGGGTGAACTTCATGACGATGCGCTTGCTCGCCATATTCCGCAAGCCGTCGTCGACGTCGTCGATGGTCGCGCCTGTCATTTTTCCTGTGACCTTCTTGAGTGTGTCGAGAACGACGTCGATATCATCGACAACCGCGATGTCGCCGCGCATCAGGACGCCTTTGAGAACCTCGTAGCTGGTTCCCGATTCGATGTGGAGGGCGGCCTTTCGGTCGCGGTTTAGATTCGCGACCTTCTGGGACTTGCGGTAAGTAGTCATCCAAACGGTGTCGTCCGCGTCCGCGTAGAACCACATCGCAACCGCGTGTGGATACCCGTCCTTCCCATTGGTGACCAGTGTGGCTGTCTTGGCTTCAGCGACGTACGTCTTGCGCTCGTCGGGCGTCATTTTGATCACATCTCTGCGGCTCGGCATGGAGTCCTCCTTAGCTTGATCGGAGTGACGGGCCAAGCACCGCGCTTCGGTGTCCTAATCCGGTGTCTTGATTCTGAGTCTTGGTTCTGAGTCTTGGGCGGCCCCTTGAGGGTGCTCAACCCGAGGTTTACAAAGGGAGGATGCCCCGAAGCGGGGGTGCCGCTACTCACGGACGGCGTGGATAGCCGGCTCCAGTGAAATTGCCTGGTTTGTTGGACTATAGGTGACCGGCGTCTGCTTTTGGTCACCAGAGAAAGGAAGCGAGCATGGGAATTTTGGATGGCAAGGTAGCGATCATTACCGGCGCGGGTGGTGGCCTCGGACGGGCGCATGCGTTGGCGCTGGCGAAAGAGGGGGCGGCGATCCTGGTCAACGACCTCGGGGGCGCAGTCGACGGATCCGGGGCCGGGAGCAAGATGGCCGACATCGTCGCTGCGGAAATCAACGACGGGGGCGGTAAGGCTGTTGCCAACTACGGGTCGGTGACCAGCGAGACCGACGCTCAGGCGATGGTCGATCAAGCCGTCTCTGAGCTCGGCCGTCTCGACATCTTGATCAACAATGCTGGGATCCTGCGCGACAAGTCGTTCAAGAAGATGACCGAGGATCTTTGGGATTCGGTGATCGCGGTCCATTTGAAGGGCACGTATTTTCCGACGCGCGCGGCCTACCTGCACATGGTCCAACAGAACCAGGGTGGGCGAATCATTATGACTAGCTCGACGTCGGGGCTGATTGGCAATTTTGGCCAGTGTAACTACGGCGCGGCGAAGGCGGGTATCGCGGGGTTCATGCGCTGCCTGGCGATTGAGGCCGCGAAAGCGGGTATCACGGTGAACGTGTTGGCGCCGAATGCGTATTCGCGGATGACGGCTTCTCTTTTTCCGCCGGAGTCGGAGGATCGTTTTGCGCCTGAGAAAGTGTCGCCGGCGGTCGCGTGGTTGTGTTCCGAGCAGGCCCAGGAAATTACTGGCCGCCAGTTCGTGATCAGCGGCAACCGGGTTTCGCTGCTGTATCCCGCGGCGATCCAAATCGCGGATGACGACGCGGTCGAAAAAACCTGGACTCCACAGGAAATTGGCGATCAGATCCGTGACTCGATGGCAAAGTGGCCCGAGGCCGCTACCGTGATGAAGCTGGCATTTTGATTTTGCGATTGGTGATTGGTGATTCGTGATTCGTGATTGGTTTTGCGAAGACGGGTTGACAGGGACCTTCACCAGTCACCAGTCACCAGTCACCAGTCACCAGTCACCAGTCACCAGTCACCAGTCACCAGTCACCAGTCACCAGTCACCAGTCACCAGTCACCAACCCATCAGTTCACGGAGGAACTCGCGCATGGCCGACAAGGTTCGTATCGAAAAGGACAGCATGGGGGAGATGGAAGTCCCCATCGACGCGTACTATGCGGCACAGACCGCACGGGCCGTCGAGAATTTTCCCATCTCGGGGCTACGTTTCTCACGCCGCTTCATTCGTGCTCTTGGTTACTGCAAGGCTGCAGCGGCGCGTGCCAACATGCAGCTCGGGCTGTTGGAGGAAACAACCGGCAAGGCGATCGAGGCGGCGGCTCTGGAAGTTGCCGAGGGCAAGCTCGACGACCAGTTTGTGGTCGACATCTTCCAGACGGGTTCAGGGACTTCGACGAACATGAACTCGAACGAAGTCATTGCTAATCGCGCTTGTGAGATTCTCGGCAAGCCGCGCGGCGACAAGTCTGCCGTGCACCCCAACGATCACGTCAATATGGGGCAGAGTACGAACGATATGTTTCCGACCGCGATTCATGTGGCGGCCCTGGGCGGCGTCGAAGAGCATGTGTTGCCGGCGATGCGCGAGCTTGCCGAGTCGTTTGAGGGCAAGGCGAAGGAGTTCGAGGACGTCGTCAAAGCGGGACGAACCCACTTGCAGGACGCGGTGCCAGTAACGTTGGGACAGGAGTTCTCGGGGTACGCCAGTGTGATTCGGCACGGGATTACGAGGGTCGAGAATACCCGTGCCCACATGGCGGAGCTTGCCGTAGGTGGTACGGCATTGGGCACGGGCCTCACGGCGCACCCGGAATATGCACAACGTGTGGTAACGGAGCTGCGCACTCTGACGGGGCAGCTCTTTCGCACCGCTGAGAATCGTTTCGAAGCGATGCAAAACCGGGATGCCGCCGTTGAGCTTTCCGGAGCCCTGAAGGTCGTTGCTGTCGGATTGATGAAGATCGCCAACGACCTTCGTCTGATGACGTCGGGCCCCGCGACCGGGCTCCAGGAGATTGTCGTCCCGGCGACGCAGCCGGGATCGAGTATTATGCCCGGCAAAGTGAATCCGGTGATCGCCGAGGCGGTGAACATGGTTGCCGCGCAGATCATCGGCAACGACACAGCCGTGTCGATCGCGGGAATGAACGGCAACCTCGATCTCAACGTCATGATGCCGGTGATTGCCCACAACTTGCTTGAGAGTGTCGAGCTGATGGGCAGCACTTGTCGCGTCTTTGCCGACAAATGCATTCGCGGGATCGTGGCCAATCGCGAGCGATGTGAGGACTACGCCGAGAGAACGTCGTCCCTGGTGACGGCGCTTGCGCCGGTCGTCGGCTACGACGAGGCGGCGAAAGTATTCAAGAAATCAGTCCAGGAAAATATTCCGATCCGGCAGGCGATCCTCGATTCAGGGTTGCTCGAGCCCGAACGTGTCGCCGAGATCTTGAACCTCAAGAAGCTGACCGAGGGCGGTCGCGCCGAGTAGGACGGGTCACGGCGGGGCGTGTTGTTCACAACGCGCCCCGCCGTGATTACGAAATCTTGAAGAGTTGCCCGGCCTCAGTGCCGATATAGATCTCCGGGCCGTCTTCGCCTAGACGGATGGATGGCCCGGCTTGGCCGACAGGGTCCGGTAACTCTACGCGCCAGAGAACTTCCGCGTCCTGAACTGCGAAGACGGCGGATCGATCGCAGCGCTCCTCGGTGCATGCACATGAATCGTCGTCCGTGCAGTCGATGTCCACGGCGACGATGACGATATCGGGTTCGCCGTTGGCGGTGACGACGATGGGCGAGGATTGAATCGTTCCGTTGTTTGGTGCGAACCAGATCCACTCGGCTTCGTCGCCGTCGAACTCGGTCGAGAATGCGTAGAGAGCGCCGGAAGACCTTTCCGTTTGTCGGTCGTTGCTCGCGCCTTCGGTGGCGATGTAGACAGCGTCGGTGCCGAGGGCCGGTGAAGCGGTGATTCGTTCCCCGACGCAGGCTTGTTCCGGTTCGCATTCGACCATCGGTTCGCCACAGGCGATGGATGTCGTGCCGACGGGTAGGCATCGGGCGGCCCGGTAGGGACGTCTGAAGGGGTCGCCGGTCTCGATCGATCCGGCTACCACCCTGCCCGTAATGTCGGCGACAATGAACTTTTGGAGGGGCGCATTCTGGTCGATGTCGACGACCACGGCGGCGCGCACGATTGGTGCCGCCGCAAATAGCGACCAGACTAGGTCGCCTCGTTGATCTTCGAGTGCGGCGACGCGCCCGCTTTCCGCGGCTGCGATGATGAGTGTGCGTTCAGAGTCGGCTGGGTCGGTGACGATCGCCGCCGGACTGGAGATTCGTCCGGCGAGGAACTGCGAGCGAAAGTTGCCGTTGCTGCATACCCCGCGCAAGACGCCGCTGATCGAGGATGCGTAAATGACGCCTTCGGGGCCGATGTTGAGAGGAGCCTCGATCGAGTTTGGCAAAGTCGTGGCTGCCAACTGATCGCCATCTGTGCGTGAAAACCGTCTCAATACTCCGGTGTTGCTGCCGACCGAGATGGAACCGTCCGCGGTGAACAGCGGGGTCGTGACGCTCGTGTTCAGACGGATTGGCTCGGCCAACGGTCGTTCCGTGCCGTCGAGAGCAAGCAAATGCACGTTCCCTTCTGAAGTTGCCACAACGATCTCGGGCGGTAGCGCCGGTTGGGGAGTCTCCTCTGGCGTTGCGGCCTGTTCTTCTTGCAATGGGAGGAGCAGAGCGGTTGTCGTAATAGCAGGGCCGGTCGTGCATTCTTCGCTGCCGGTAGCGATTGGAAAGATGCACTCAGCGCCCAGCGGCGAATTCGAAAGTGTCGCTGTGACCCGGCCACTGTTGAATGGATCTTTGCGAGCCGACGGCCAGTCGGTAGTGACCGGTTTGATGTTGTCGTCGAGAACACATCGAAATGGGTCGTCGTCGCCGCTGCACGCGGTTAGCGCCAGCAAGAATGGGATGAGTAAGATGCGGGCACCTCTCATTGGACTATCGCCAGGCCTTTCTCGGTGGTTACGAATATGTTGTCGCTGAGATCGATGATGGGAGAGGACAGAGTCGTCGTCCCGACGTCATCGCCTAGGGCGATGCAGCCTGTATCCCAGCGCGAAACGCATTGTTCGGTGTCCGCACAGGTGTCGATGGTACAGGCACGTGCACTGTCGCCGGAGCAAAATCCTACTTCGGTGCACGGGCCTTCTGCATCGACGACCGAGCAACATGGGCCGTCCGCTTCGCAATCATCGGGAGTGCAAGCCGTTCCCGTATCGGTACCTTCGCTCGTCTGACACGTCCCGGTCGGTCGGGAACCGTCCAGTCGTCGGGCGCAGACTTTGCCGTCGAGGGTCGCGGCGACAACAAATGAGTCAGCCGATAGGGCGGGCGAGGTGATGACGGCCGCAGGGCCAGTGCTGTCCAGTGGGATGCGCGCTTCGCGAGTGCAGGCACTTTCGTCGTCGCTGTCGCCGATCGTGCAGGTGTCGGGACCACACGCTTCCGTGCTGTCGTCCGAGCAGAAAAACTGGCCGCAGGTCTCGCCTAGGGGGCACGGAGTATCGTCGTCGCAGGTCATCTCTTGTGAGAGGGAGCAGCGTTGTGTCCCGCCGCAGGTCTCGCCGGTGGGGCAATCTTCGTCGGCTGTGCAGGCTTGTGTCGCCGAGCAAAGTTGCGCGGCCCCGCAGGTTTCCCCGTCGGGGCAGTCGCCGTCGCCGGTGCATTCCTGCGTTGCCGAGCAGCGCATGACTTCGTCGCACGGTGCCTCGTTGTCGCACGTGCTTGGTACGCAGGCTTGATCGACATCGGAGCAGAAGCGAATCAGCTCTCCGTCGTCGGTGCCGATCCCGTAAAGAGTGCCTTCAATGTCGACCGCGTAGACGACGCTTTGACCCAGAATACCACCTCCGTCGCTGACCAGGGGGGCCACGATGAGCGAGCCCCTAATGGGGGCTTCTGGGGTGAATGTCCAAGGCCTTGAACCGTTTGCCAATATTGCCACAACTTCGCCGGCGGCGTTGGTGAGGAAGAGGTCGTTTCGCGGGCCCACTGCTGGTGAAGGGAGTAGGTCTACATCACCAAAGGGCTCGCCGATTGGGGTGCTAAAACGAAGCTGGCCCGCCCGATCGAGGTTGAAGACAAGACCTTCTGGGGTTGCGAAAGCGATCGTCAAATCGGCGAGGAGGGCGGGGGAGCTAGAAAGATTGCCCTCGAACGTGCCGTCTCCGGGAAAGGACCAGCGGCGAAGCCCGGACTCTGCGAGTGCGATCATCGTACCCTGAGTGGTGCCGAAGATCGTAGACAGGAGATCGAGATCTCTGCTGGATTGTAGAATCAGCGGTGCTGCGCTCGAGCCGGTTGGGAAGGCGAAGATACACTGTGGTTCTTCGTCCATCGTTGTCGATTCTCGAAAACGAAACACGTGGCCCATCGGATTGTCTGGGGTTGGATCTGATCCGAAGACGAGATCGCGACCGTTTGCGTTGACGGAGATCGATGATCGAATGGGTCCGATCCGGGGGGCCGTGACCGGCGGAACTCCAAGCGGATCGTCTTCTGACATGTCGAGACGGCAATCCTCCAGAGTCCATCGCAGCCGTTGGAGGTTGCCCTCCATGTCCTCGACCGCATCGAGGTCGAGAGAAATCAATCCGTCATCGGTGCCGACGTAGAGTGCGCCGTTTGCGCCGATCGTGGGCGTCGAGATGGTAGGGTTCACTCCCACTTCGCTGAAGTCGAAGAGAAGGCTGGCAGCCCCGGCGTTCCTAGCGACCTGACCATTCGCGCCACCGGTGTTGGAGTCGTTTCGCCGCAGTCGTGGCCACTCCAGTAGTGGACCAGCGGGCACGCCCGAAGAGCCACCGCCGCCCGAGCACGAAACAAGGGGTGACGAGAACAGCAGCGCGCAGCAGAGGAGGGTTCGCGACATCGTCGCGCACTTTTCATAGCGGCGGACAAAACTCAATGGAGGCTCCTTCAATGTGTGACCTTTCGTGCCGCCAGCCGCGACAGGTACGCCATCTCGCGGCCGGTATCGAAGAGGCCCTCTTCGTGCTCGAGCACTTCGAAGTCTGAGAAGGTTGCTAGAAGCTCACCGCGTTCTAGTAAGAACGCCGGATTGCGCGGATGGCCGATAGTCTTCTGGTCGATCAAGAAGGTCTCCAGGACAGCAACGCCGCCTGGAGCGAGTGTCTGCTTGAGAGGCTCGAAGAGTTCGCGTTGAAGATAGAACATTTTGATCGCAATAGTGAAGTGCTCGCACGGCAGGGGAAAGCTGGTTAGATCAGCCTGTACCGGCGAAATAGGCAGCCTATCTTGCCTCGCGATCGATTGCAGCCGCGTCAGAGCGGAGTGCGCAAAGTCGACGGCGGTGACCGGATGGCCGGCCCGGGCGAGCAACAGAGAATGTCGTCCATCACCGCTAGCGATGTCGATCGCTGCTCCCGGAGGTAGGTCGGGAAGCAGTGCCTGGAGGAATTCGGAGGGCTTACCGGGGCTGCGATCCGGTGCCGCGTAGCGGTTTTCCCAGTGCTTGCGTTTGTCGGGCACGCCGCTCACTTGGCTCTTGCTAGGACGGCTGCGTCGACGCACTTTGCCCCCGCGTCGAGCAGGATTCGGGCACATTCGTTGATGGTGGCGCCGGTCGTGTAGACATCGTCTACGAGTAGGATTCGGCGTCCGCGGCACGCGTTGGTGACCTCGAATGCCCCTTGGATGTTGCGTTTCCGCTGTTGTTCGCCGAGACCGACTTGTGGAGCCGTGGGCCGTAGACGCTTCAGGAGCGACGGATCCATGGTCCACGAGCGTCGTTTCGCTAGCGGGCGTGCCAGCAGGAGCGCCTGATTGAATCCGCGCCAGCGCAATCGATCGATGTGCAACGGCACGGGCACGACAGAGTCGAAGGTTTGGCCAGTCGGGAAGCTCCGTTCGATAAGCCTAGCAAGGGGCCACGCCAAGCTGACGTCGCGGTTGTATTTGAGGCCGTGAATTGTTCGAGCCAGCGGCGTGTCGTGGTTGTGACGGGAGTAGATTGAGCAAGGGCGAAGAGTGCCAAAGTTGGGCGGATTGCGGTTGCAGCGGGCGCAAAGGTGGTCGGGACCGCTGCGAAAAGGCTGGGCGCAGCGGGGGCAGTTCGCGGCGGGAACCGTGGCGATCTCCGCACTGCAAGGGCCGCAGAAGTCTGGTTCTTGTGCGCGTCGATTGCACCCGGGGCAGATGGGCGGAAAGGTGAAGTCTAAGATGTCCTTGACGATCGAAGTCCAACCCATCGGCGCGAGTGTATCCCGCGCTTGCACCGGTCTCCAGCGACCCTGGTTCGGATGTCGCGTTGTACGACCGCGCGATGCAGGTGTAGCTTTGGCCGTATGAAGTGTCGGTTTTGTGGCGCGCGCTCCGGTTGGCGCCGACGATGCGCTGATTGTCGAGTCTTGTGGAAGACCTGGCTGGCCAATCGCGGCCAAGGGATGCGCCGGCTACTTGCGTCCTTCGAGGAGCTGCCGATTGAGCGGAACCAGATCGAGCGGTTTCTGGAGGCTGAACCCAAACCCGGTGGCGGTACGATTCGGGACCATATTGCTGCGGAGATGGCGAATCAGCTGCTTGGGGCCCTCGGCCAGGGAGCTTCGCAAGATCCAGAGAAGACCAAGAAACTCAGGGAAGTCGGAGCTTGGAAAGGGTACGACCAGCGGCCCGAGGAGTAGTGCGAGCGCACAATTGCCTTTGACGTGACCGTTTCGCGGATCTAACATAGCCGCGTGTTCAAGCGCTTCGTAATCGGCTTCGTGCTTGGGATTTTTCTCATGAATTGGTACATCCACAATGGCGAGGTGTTCTTGGCTGGAATGGATTCCTGGTTCGAAGGTTCGGCATCGAAGTACCGCGGGGATAGTAAACACCGCGATATTAACCGCCAGATTCGCTAATCTGACGCCGGCTGCGTTCGTGACCTCCTGTCGAGGGCGTGAGCGGGGTCGAGTTTTAGGAGACAGTTCTTATGGAGCTCCCCATCGTCACGAAGTTGAAAAAAGATCTTGAAGAACTACGCCACGAACTCAACTCGATCTTACCGAAGGAACTGGAAAAAGCCCGGGAACATGGGGATTTGAAGGAAAACGCCGAATACCACGCAGCCAAGGAAAGGCAGGGCGTCGTCAACGCTCGAATGGGGGCGGCGGAGCAGCGTTTGCGCGAGTTGGCAATGGTCGACGTTGGGGCCTACCCGAGCGACGCGGTAGGTTACGGCAGCATTGTGTCTGTTGAGGATGAGGAGGACGGCGCCGAAGTGAAATTTGAGATTGTATTTCCGGAAGAGATCGACGTCAGCAGTGGCCGGATTTCTCTGAGTTCTCCGCTTGGCAGAGCTCTGCTCAATAAGGTGCCCGGAGATGAGGTCGAAGTTCGCACTCCGAAGGGAGTCAAGGTCTACAGCATCCGAGAATTGACGACAATTCACCAGCGCAAGGAATTCGTTGGCGACGGCTGATTGATCAATTTCAAAAGAGGGTGGCGCTCCGAAAAAGGAGGGCACCCCGGAGTAACGCTGTTTTATTTTCAAGTACGTGGAAGTGAACCGGCACCGCCCACTTGCGGCCGCAGGGCGGTGCATGGTAGGAAAAAAGTTGACTTTTGGCCGCGATAATGGCGGGCCGCAGGCCTGCCTTTTTATTTTGTGACACATGATTGACGCTGCTGTGCGTAGGATTTGGGAGCTAACGGAGCCGCTTGTGGGTAACGAGGGACTTGAAATCATCGACATTGACTACCGTCGCGAGGCGAACGGTATGATGTTGCGATTCTACCTCGACAAGGTCGGAGGTGGCGTAACCATTGGTGAGCTGACGCCGATGAGTCGAGTGCTCGGCGATGTAGTCGACGCACACGATGTCGTGCCCGGTCGGTATTTGCTGGAGGTTTCTTCTCCCGGGATCAATCGAAGGCTGCGCCAGCCGCGGCATTTCCGGGAATTTGTCGGCAAGCAGGTTCGGGTGCGGACGGTTGAGCAGCAGGATGGGATGCGGTCGTTTCTTGGTGCGCTGAGCAAGGTCGGCGATGAAGGAATCGAGCTGGAGGTGGATGAGGGGCTGCGGTTTTTTCGCTTCGACGATATTCAGCAAGCGAACTACGAGCACGAGTTCGGAGACAAGTCGGCTCACTGAGCTGGCTCTCTTCCGACCGGTATAATGGCCGAGGTGACCCATGCAGCCCCCCGAATTAAGTCGAGTGATCGAACAGGTCAGCAAGGAGAAGGGAATTGACCGTGCCGTCGTGGTGCATGCGGTCGAGACCGCGATGCTGTCCGCTGCCAAGAAGGTTATTGGTGGCGACATGCGCATCGAGGCGCAGTACAACCCCGATATCGGGGAGGTCGAACTCTTCAAGATCCTGACCGTCGTCACCGAGGTTGCCAACGACGAAACCGAGATTTCTCTCGAGGCGGCGCGAAAAGATCTCGACCCCGAGGCACAGCTCGGTGATGAGCTGCTCGAGAAACTCGCGCAACGCTACGGACGTATCGCCGCGCAGGCGGCGAAGCAGAATCTGATTCAGCGTCTGCGTGATGCCGAACGAGATCTGATTTACTCGGAGTTCAAGGACCGCAAGGGCGAGCTGACTCATTCGGGCATCGTTCAGCGCTTCGATAAGAAGAATATCATCGTAAATTTAGGCCGCACAGACGCGATTTTGCCTGAGAAAGAGCAAATTCCGCGTGAACGCTACCGCCATGGTGACCGGATCCGAGCCTTCATTTTAGACGTCGAAATGGCGGGCAAGGGGCCTCAGATTATCCTTTCGAGGACCCATCCAGGATTCCTGATCAAGTTGTTCGAGCAGGAAGTGCCGGAGATCTACGAGAGCATCGTCGAGGTCAAAGGTGCTGCCCGCGAGCCCGGTGGCCGAGCCAAGATTGCGGTCGTCTCGAAGGATTCTGACGTCGACCCGGTGGGGGCGTGCGTCGGAATGAAGGGCACCCGCGTGCAGAGTGTGGTTCAGGAGCTGCGTGGGGAAAAGATCGATATCGTCCATTGGACGGCGGATCCAGCTGAGTACGTCGCGCGGGCGATGGCGCCGGCGCGGGTGTCCCGGATCGTGATGGACGAAGATGCGAACTCCATGGAAGTCGTCGTGCCGGATGACCAACTATCGCTCGCGATTGGGAAAAAGGGGCAGAACGTTCGACTCGCGTCACGCCTAACTGGATGGAACCTCGAGGTGCGAAGCGAAGCGGAAGCTGAAGAAGAGTCGCGCATCGCTCGGGTCTCGCTGAGTTCGATTCCGGGGATTGGTGACGTAACGGCCGAGTTGCTGTTTCAGCACGGTTTTAAGTCTGCGCAGGAAGTTGCCGACGCTGGGGAAACCGCCCTGGCGGAAGTCGAGGGCATTGAGGTCGATCGGATTCCGGCGATCCTCGAAGCGGCTCGAACCCAGGCGGAGGAACTCAAGCGCCTGGCCGCTGAAGCTGAGGTGGCTGAAGCGGCGGCAGCGGCGGCGGCAGCGGCTGAAGCTGCTGCGGAGGTTGCGGCAGCGGCTGAAGCTGTTGCGGAGGTTGCGGCCATGCCGGTGGCGGACTTGTCGATTCCATCTGGCGAGTCAGAGACGTTGCCGATTGCTCCTGTAACCGCCGATGGCGGCGAGCCAGCTCTTCCCCTACCCGTGCCGGGCGATTCAGGGACGGGTGGTCCAGAAGGTGGCGCGTCGTGAGTCGGAAGAAGCATAGGCCTATCCGCACCTGCGTTGGGTGTGGCAAGAGAGCGGAGCGATCCGAGTTGGTTCGGCTAATACGTAGCGAGAATGGTTCTGTCCTTAGGGACGAAAGCGGTGCTGCTGCAGGCCGCGGCAGCTACTTACACCGATGTGAAGTTTGCTGGACAAGTTTTGCGCGACGGCGGGGGATGGTTCGATCGTTTCGAGCCCCGTTAACGTCGCAGGCCCGCACGGCGCTCGTGGAAGAACTCCGCGCCGGCGAGAGCCTCTGAGAGGATGACGCATGGCGCGCGTAAGGGTGCACGAATTAGCGAAGTCCTGGGGGCTTGGGTCGAAAGAATTATTGACCCATATGGAGGCGCTCGGGATCGAGGGTAAACGCTCGCAGAGTTCAGTCAGCGAGGACGAAGTCGAGCGCTTGCAGCGCGAGCGGGGACTTGGCGACCAGCCAAAGGTCACGGTTGGCGAAGAGCGTGTGAAGACCGGAGACACCGGCCAGCAGGTGGTCGAACGCCGAGTCGGGACCAAGGTCATCCGTCGCCGCGCGCGACCTCAGTCGGACGATGTCGGGAGTACGGTCGAGCCATTGCAGTCGCTCGGAGTGCAGAGTGATGTGTTGGCGGCCTTCGCGGCGCCTGAGGCCCTGCCACCGGTCATCGAACCGGTGATGCCGGAGCCAATCGACGAGCCGGTCGCGCTCCAGGAGCCGGAACCGGTTGCGGTCAGCGAGTCTCCGGTCGGGGTACCCGTCGAAGCACCGGTGGGAAAAATTCCGGCACCTGCGGAAGCCGAGCTGGAGCCGCCGGCTCCACCGATCGAATCGACTGTTTCGGCACCGATCCCGGCGCCACCGAGTGCCAAGGCCGACTCCCCGCTCATAAGGCCCAAGGTCACTGGGCCAAAGGTGCTCGGAAGAATCGACTTGCGGAAAGTCGAGGCGGAGCGAATTGCGGCCACAAGAGGGCGGGCGACGCCTTCGTCTGATACGAGTCGCGGGCGCCGCGCCGTTGGCGGAGGAGACGCTTCCGGACCGGGTGGGCCAGGAGGAGGGCCGCCGACGCCGGATATGCTTACGCCGGCCCGAACCGGAGCTGGTGCAGGCAAGCGCAAGAAGCGGCGGGTAATCCAGAAACCGGAGTTTTCCGAGCTCGGCGATCGCGATCGGCGGATGAGCCGGATCCCGCGCAAGAAGCGGGCACAGCCGGGCAAAGAGCAGAAGAAGACTGAGATCACCACGCCGAAAGCGAGCAAGCGGGTCGTGCGGTTTGCCGAGGTGGTAACCGTAGGTGATCTCGCCAAATCCATGGGGGTGAAGGCCGCTGAGGTGGTCAAGAAGCTCATGGAGTCGGGCATGATGGCGAACGTCAATCAGGTGCTCGATGCCGACACCGCGACGTTGATCGCGTCGGAGTTCGGTTACAACGTCGAGAACGTTTCGTTCGACGCCGAATCTGCCGTCGAGGAAGCTCACGAGACGACGAGCGATGAGGCCGTGGAATCGCGCCCACCGATCATTACGATCATGGGGCACGTCGATCACGGTAAGACATCGCTGCTCGACGCGATCCGCGAAACGAAGGTTACCGATGGTGAAGCGGGCGGGATTACGCAACATATCGGAGCTTACACGGTCAAGTTGAACTCAAAGCTCATCACCTTTCTCGATACTCCCGGCCACGAGGCTTTCACGTCGATGCGGGCCCGCGGAGCCCAAGTGACCGACATGGTGATCTTGGTCGTTGCGGCGGACGACGGCGTGATGCCGCAGACCATCGAGGCGATCAACCACTCGCGCGCCGCCGAGGTTCCGATCATCGTTGCGATCAACAAGATCGACAAGCCGGGTTCGGATCTCGAGAAGATCAAGAAGGCCTTGGCGGACAACGGACTGGTGCCCGAGGATTGGGGTGGTGACACTACGTGCGTACCGGTCTCAGCATTAAGCAAAGAGGGGCTGCCACAGTTGCTCGAAATGTTGCTGCTGCAGGCGGAGTTGCTCGAGCTCAAGGCCAACCCTGACAAGATGGCTCGAGGTACGATTATCGAGGCCAAATTGGACCGCGGTCGTGGTGCCGTCGCGACTGTATTGGTGCAGGAAGGGACCCTCAGAGTCGGCGATCCTTTCGTGTGCGGTCCTTCGGCCGGTCGCGTCCGCGCGATGATCGACGATAAGGGCAAGAAGGTGAAGGAAGCCGGGCCGGCGATGCCGGTCGAGATCCTGGGGATCCAGTCTGTGCCCGAGGCGGGGAGTTCCTTCACGGTTGTGGTCGACGAAGCGACGGCGAAACAAGTTGCCTCGCACCGCTCGGAAAAGCACCGCGATGCAACCATGCGCAAGACCTCGAAGGTGTCGCTCGAGGATCTGTATCAGCGTGTTCAGGCCGGAGACACCAAAGAGTTGAAGGTGGTGATCAAAGCCGACGTACAGGGCTCTGCGGAGGCATTGTCCGAGGCGTTGGCGGGCCTGTCGACGGAAGAAGTTCGGCTCAATCCGCTTCACGCTTCTGTCGGAGGCATCACTGAGAGTGATGTGATGCTGGCAGCCGCTTCGAACGCCGTCGTTATCGGCTTCAATGTTCGACCGGAATCCAAAGCGACGAGCGTCGCCGAGCATGAGGGTGTCGACCTGCGCCTGTATACCGTCATCTACGACGCGTTGAACGACGTGCGCGACGCGATGGAGGGAATGCTGGATCCGACCTTGCGCGACAAAGTCCTGGGGCGCGCGGAAGTTCGCGACGTGTTCAACATCCCGGGAATTGGTGCGGTTGCCGGTTGTTTTGTTCAGGACGGCAAGATGCGGCGCAACGCGACGGCGCGCTTGGTGCGTGACAGTGTTGTCGTTCACGACGGCAAGGTAGCGAGCCTGCGTCGCTTTAAGGAAGACGCGCGCGAGGTTACGTCGGGCTACGAATGCGGCATCGGGCTCGACCACTTCAACGACGTAAAAGTCGGTGATGTGATCGAGGTCTACGAAATGGAGGAGATCGCTCGCCGACTGTCGCCGAGCACTAATCGTGGCGCCGAGCAACGAGCCTAAGGCGCGCGTTGCTGAGGTTGGGGTCGCTTTGATGCGGACCGAACGGTACGCATGACCATGGTCGTTGGAGTTCTCAAGCTGACGTTGTACTTGCCCGAAAACCATTCGCTGAAGGGCAAACGCGGTGTGATCAAGAAGATCAAGGCTCGGGTGGCGAAGACGTTCAACGTTTCCATCTCCGAGTGCGATGCCCAGGATATGTGGCAGCGCGCAGTCCTCGGTTGTGCCCAGGTTGGAACGGACACGGGCTACGTGGACGGAACTTTGAGACAGGTCATTCGCTGCGTCGAAGGTATGCATCTCGCGGAAGTTGGCGAGGACGAAATTGAATTCTTTCACTGCTGATATATGAGCCGTCGAGTCGCTCGCGTTGCTGAGGCGCTGCAGGAAACCGTAGCGCTTCTCGTGCAGAGAAACATTAAGGATCCACGGGTCGGGATGGTAACGATCACCCGGGTCTCGGTGTCGCCGGACTTGCGGAATGCTCGAGTATACTTCAGCCGCCTCGGTACAGATGAGGAACGTCAACGATCCCTCGAGGGCTTACAGTCCGCCTCGGGGTTCATTCGCACGCAAGTGTCGAAGCACCTCCGATTGCGATCTTCACCGGTGATCCGATTCGAGCTCGACGAGAACATCGAATACGCGGATCGAATGGTGCGGATTCTCGAAGAGGTCGTTCCTCAGGAAGAGGAACCTTCATCGGAAGAGGAACCGCCAACGGATGACGATCTTTCATGAGTCGGCGCTCGGCAAAGTCCTCGGAGGGGACGGTGCACGCGATTGTGCTGATCGACAAGCCAGAAGGCCTCACTTCGGCCGAAGTTGTGCGGCGCGTGAAACGGCTCGCCGGAGGGAAAGTGGGGCACCTCGGTACTTTGGATCCGTTTGCGACGGGCTTGTTGCCACTCTGCCTGGGTGAGGCGACCAAGATTGCTCAGTTTCTCAATGCGTCCGACAAGGTCTACGAAGGAATCATTGGCCTGGGGGTTGCGACGGACACGGGTGATTGTACGGGCCAAACGCGCGAGGAGTGCCCAGTCCCGCCATTGACGACCGAGCTGGTCGCTTCGGTTGGCAAGGACTTCCTGGGTGACCTCGAGCAGGTACCTCCGATGTATTCGGCTCTCAAACGGGACGGGACTCCGCTGTATAAGCTGGCCCGTCAGGGGATCGAGGTCGATCGCGATCCGCGGCCGATCCGCGTCGATCGACTCGTTTTGGATCCGAGTGGTGCCGACGCGCTTCGCTTCGAGGTCGATTGCTCTAAGGGCACGTATATTCGGGTTTTGGCTGAAGATATTGGGCGGGCCCTCGGAACGGTTGCGCATCTGCGCACATTGCGTAGGACCGGCTTCGGGTCGTTTCGTATTGGAGATTCGGTGGCCTTGGAGCAGTGGGATCCGTCGTCGGCGGATGGACTGCTGTCGATTCGCGAAGCCCTGAGCGAGCTGCCGACGGTGTCCCTACCGGAGAAGGCTGCGGTGGCGGTACGCCAGGGTCAGCCTTGGGTGCTGAGGGACTACGAGCCGCAGGACGACGTCCTGGACCGTGCTCTGTTCATTCGTGACACGGGGGCCCCGGTGGCGGTGGTCGAGCGAAGTGGGGGCAAATGGCGTTTCGCCAGAGTCCTCAACTCGGACGTATCTTTACATCCCCTAGGCGGCATGGTAGCTCCGGCGGGATAGAAGAACAAAGAAAATCGGAGGACTGATGGAGGCAACGCAAAAGAAAAAGGAGCTGGTCGAGCAATATCGGCTCCACCCGACCGACACTGGGTCGCCCGAGGTGCAAATTGCGTTGCTTAGTGAGCGAATCGACTACCTGACGGAGCACTTCAAGGTCCATGCAAAGGACCACCATTCGCGACGCGGGCTTCTAAAGCTCGTAGGTCAGCGCCGCCGCTTGCTTGACTATCTCAAGCGGTCCGACAACCAGCGATACAAGAGCATTATCGACCGCCTCGGTTTACGCCGTTAAATCGTCATAAGCCAGTAGCAGTCGAAACTCCGCACGGGGGTCGACCTTTCCTCCCCAATCGAGGGGGCTCGTATGCCCCGGGAGGTACCGATGGTACACAAGGTCGAAATTGACTATCACGGTAGTCGCCTGTCGCTAGAGACTGGACGACTCGCCAAACAGGCCGGAGGGGCTGTTCTTTGCCAACACGGCGAGACAGTGGTTCTGGCTACAGCAACGTCTGCGTTGAAGGCGCGGGAAGGCATCGACTTTTTTCCGCTGACTGTAGACTACCAAGAGAAGACATTTGCTGCGGGCAAGATTCCCGGCGGCTTTTTCAAGCGCGAGGGACGTCCGACCGAGAAAGAAACACTAACCTCTCGTCTGATCGACCGACCGATTCGTCCGTTGTTTCCGGACGGATTTGCGTGCGAGACGCAGGTTGTCGCGACGGTTCTTTCCGTAGATCGCCAGAACGACGCCGACATGGTCGCGATGATCGCGGCCTCTGCCGCATTGCACATCTCGGACATCCCGTTCCAGGGCCCGATCGCCGGTGTCCGCATGGGCCGTGTCGATGGTAAGTTGGTCGTCAATCCGCTGCAGGACGCACCGGAAGGCGACCTCAACTTGATTGTCGCTGGATCGAACGATGGTCTGGTGATGGTTGAGGGCGGCGCCCAGATCTTGTCGGAAGACGTCCTGTTGGAAGCGCTATTTGCGGCTCACGACGCAATGCAGCCGGTCTTCGAAATGCAGGAAGAGCTGCGGTCCAAAGCGGGTAAGCCGAAGCGAGAGGTGATAGCGCCGGAGAAGGACAAGGCGCTGGTCAAGGCAGTTGAGAAGGCCGGAGCGAAGCCGCTCAAGAAGGCGTTGGCGGTGGTCGAGAAACTCGAACGCTATGCTGCTATTCGGGTCGCCGAATCCGAGATGAAAGATGCCCTCGCGGATACATACGCCGACCGCGACTCGGAAGTGCGGTCTGCGTTCGACGATCTCAAGAAGAAGGTCGTTCGGCAGATGATCTCGAAGGACAAGAAGCGCCTCGACGGGCGCGGTCCAGCGGACGTTCGGCCGATCACCTGCGAGATCGATGTTCTTCCGCGAACCCACGGATCATCAGTCTTTACGCGTGGTGAAACGCAGGCCTTGGCGGTCGTGACCCTCGGTACCTCAGTTGATGAGCAGCGCATGGATGCCTTGGTCGGCGAGCATTTCCGCAAGTTCATGCTGCACTACAATTTTCCTCCTTACAGTGTTGGTGAGGTCAAGTTTCTGCGCGGCCCCGGTCGTCGCGAGATTGGTCACGGGGCACTCGCTGAGCGAGCTCTGAAGCAGGTTTTGCCTGCGGCCGAGGATTTTCCGTACACGATCCGCATCGTTTCTGAGATCTTGGAGTCGAACGGATCGTCATCCATGGCCTCGGTTTGCGGAGGTAGTCTGTCGATGATGGATGCCGGAGTGCCTTTGAAGGCGCCGGTTGCTGGCATCGCCATGGGGCTGATCGAAGAGGGCAAGGAGATCACCGTTCTCTCGGACATCCTTGGAGACGAAGATCACCTCGGCGACATGGATTTCAAGGTTGCTGGGACGGCGGACGGTGTCACTGCCCTGCAGATGGACATCAAGATCAACGGCATCTCGCGTGAGATCATGACCAAGGCTCTCGAGCAAGCTCGTGATGGGCGTCTGCATATCCTTGGCGAGATGGCGAAGACCATGTCGACGCATCGCGACTCGATCTCGTCGCACGCTCCACGGATCAAGACCATCAAGATCAACCCGGACAAGATTCGCGACTTGATCGGACCGGGAGGCAAGGTCATCCGAGGTATCGTCGAGTCTACGGGCGCCAAGATCGACGTGCAGGACGACGGAACGGTAATGATCGCATCCGCAGATGGCGACTCCATGCAAAAGGCGATGGACACCGTCGAGGCGATCACCATGGAGGCGAAGGTCGGCAAGATCTACACCGGCACGGTGCGCCGTATCGTGGACTTCGGAGCTTTCGTCGAGATCATGCCCGGTACGGACGGATTGCTGCACATTTCCCAGATCGGACCCGGTCGGGTTCAGAAGGTGAGCGACGAGCTCAGCGAAGGCGACGAGGTTCCAGTCAAAGTCCTCGAAGTCGATCGATCCGGTAAGATTCGTCTGAGCCGGAAAGAGGCCCTGGCCGAGCTAGGGGAGAAAAGTTAGACAACCCTATGTTTCGTGGCGACCGGAGTACCACAGTAGTACCGTGTCCGAGTTTTCTCGGGCACGGTACTCCGGACGCGCGGTAATGGAGAGATCCACCCTTGGCAACGGAGTCCGCATCGTATCCGAAAGGATGCCCGATGCACCGTCGGTAACACTCGGCATTTGGGTCGAGAACGGCTCCCGTTACGAGAGCCGTGAACAAGCCGGAATTTCTCACTTTCTCGAGCACCTGTTGTTCAAGGGGACGCCGACGCGATCGGCGGCGCAGATTGCGGAGGAAATCGATTCTGTCGGGGGTGTGCTCAATGCCTTCACCGGCAAAGAGTGTACTTGCTATTACGTGCGCGTGCTGGCCGAGGATTTCGATCTTGCGGCCGGGCTTCTGGCGGACATTTTTCTTCGGTCGAGTTTTGTGCCGGATGAGATTGATCGCGAACGCGGTGTAATCCTTCAGGAGATTTCTCAAGGCGAGGATACCCCCGACGACTTCATTCACGACGTATTTGCGCTCAACTACTGGCGCGGACATCCGTTGAGTTACCCGATCTGTGGCTCGGCGGGCACTGTTTCACGGTTCGAACGTCAAGACTTCGTTTCCTTCATGGAAGAGCGCTATCGTCCGGATCGCCTTGTGATCGCGGCGGCGGGTAATATTACCCACGACGATTTGAAGCGTTGGGTCGAGGACGAGTTCGCGGGGCTCTCGGGGCAAACGGCGGCGGGTGGTGTGAACGGAGCCAGCAACGGTCGCGGGGTTTTCGCCGTCGATAAGGCTCTTGAGCAGGTGCATGTCTGCCTGGGGACGCCGGGAATCGCTCAGACCTCCGACCTGCGGTTTGCGGCCTACGTCATGAATACGGCGCTGGGCGGGGGGATGAGTTCGCGGCTGTTCCAGGAAGTTCGCGAGAAGCGAGGCCGTGCGTACTCGGTCTATTCCTTCTTGTCCTGTTACCGTGACTCCGGCTACCTCGGGGTCTATGCGGGTACCTCTCCAGAATGGGCGGAGGAAGTCCTCGATTTGGTCGCTGACGAGATTGATTCGATCGCTTGCGAAGGGTTGAGGACGGACGAGCTCGACCGCGCTCAGAAGCAGCTCAAGGGTGGGATGCTGCTCGGGCTAGAGACGAGTGACAGTCGGATGACCCGGCTAGCCAAGAACGAAATCTATTTCAACGAACACTATTCGATCGAAGAGGTCGCCAGGTTCATCGACGAGACCACAAACGATCAGATCGTCGAGTTTGCCTCCCGATTGACAGACCGGGAGGCGAGCGCGGTCGCGGTTCTCGGTCGTGTTGATGGCTTGGATCTCGGAGCCCGGTATGCCTCTGAAGGTTCGAAGGTGGAGATTCCTTGACAGCAAGCGGCCTTGGAGAGGTTGTCGTTGGCGTGCGGCGGTTGCGCCAGCGCGCGGATGCATTGCCCCTCCCGGTGTACGAAACCGAGGGGGCCGCGGGACTCGATCTGCGGGCCGAAATTGACGAAGCGGTTGTTCTGCGGCCGGGGGAGCGGGCTATGATCCCGACCGGGCTCGTTGTAGAGCTACCGGAAGGATACGAAGCGCAGGTGAGGCCTCGCAGTGGGCTCGCTTGGCGCCATGGGGTGACGTTGTTGAATGCGCCGGGGACGATCGATTCCGACTATCGTGGTGAGGTGAAAGTACTACTGGTGAATCTTGGCCAAGAGGACTTTGCGATCGAACGCGGAGACCGGGTTGCCCAGATGGTCGTGGCGTCGGTTGCGCGGGCCAGGTTAGAAGAGCGCGGGGAACTGAGTGACACCGGGCGTGGCGCTGGGGGGTTTGGTCACACTGGCCGGAACCAAGCGCCGATCGAGACCGACGGTGACAGCTGAGAGTCGTTTCGTGCCAACGGGATATTTCCCGTGCACGATATTGCTCCGCCAAGACACTGTTTCAAGCTAAGGCGAGGAGGCGATAGGTGCAGGCCAAGGTTTACGTGACGCCGAAGGCGGGAGTGTTGGACCCGGCAGGTAAAGCGACGCAAAAAGCGTTGCATTCCCTCGGCTTCGAAGAAGTCCGGGATGTACGCCTGGGCCGCTACATTACGATGGAAGTGGAGGGTGACCCGACTGAGGTCACCGCTCGTCTCGATGACATGTGTCGCCAATTGCTGGCGAACGGAGTGATCGAAGACTATCGCTTCGAGGTTGGCGAGACTGGCGTCGAATGATGCGTTGCGGGGTTGTTACTTTCCCGGGGTCGCTCGACGACGCCGACACGCTATACAGCCTGTCCGAGGTGCTCGGGGTTGAGGCAGTGCCCCTGTGGCACAAGGATCGAGGCCTGCACGGTGTCGACTCGATCGTATTGCCCGGTGGCTTTTCGTATGGCGACTACCTTCGCTCGGGCGCGCTCGCCCGTTTTTCTCCGGTGATGGACAGTGTGGTTGAGTTCGCCAATAGCGGCGGTCTGGTCATGGGGCTGTGCAACGGATTTCAGATTCTCTGCGAAGCTGGGTTGCTGCCGGGCGCGTTGGTACGCAACCAAAGCTTGCTCTTCGTTTGTCGAGCAGCTCACCTGCGCGTCGAACGCAACGATACCGCGTTTACGAACTCTTGCTCCGAGGGGGAACGGCTACTGTTGCCCATCAAGCACGGCGAGGGATGTTTCGTCGCCAATGCTGATACGCTCGAACGTATCGAGGGCAATGGCCAAGTTGTCGTGCGTTACGTCGATGAAAACGGCGAGACGACGCAAGCTGCGAATCCGAATGGCTCACTCAACAATATCGCCGGTATTGTCAACGAGGCGGGTAATGTCTTCGGGATGATGCCTCATGCCGAGCATGCCTGTGACCGCGCGCTTGGTATGGATGACGGAGCGAAATTCTTTCGATCGATCGAGGCGCAACTAGCTCGGGGGAACGCGTCGTGAGTGGTGGGGGACTGGAAGTAGACGAGAAAGCTGCGATCGAGCACGGCTTGACCGCCGAAGAGTTCGCGGATGTTTGCCGGGCGATCGGCCGCAAGCCGAATTTGGCCGAGCTCGGCGTGATCTCGGTGATGTGGTCCGAACATTGTAGCTACAAGAGTTCTCGGGCGGTATTGCGCGATCTTCCGAACGATGGACCGCGCGTCCTACAGGGTCCCGGTGAGAACGCCGGCGCTGTTTCGATCGGTGATGGCCTGGCGGCCGTGTTCAAGATCGAGAGTCATAATCATCCTTCGTATATAGAGCCGTACCAAGGCGCCGCGACGGGAGTCGGTGGTATTATGCGTGACGTGTTCACGATGGGTGCCCGACCGATTGCCAATCTCAATTCGCTGCGTTTCGGGTCGTTCGATCACGAACGCACGCGCTATCTGGTGAGTGGTGTGGTGGCCGGCGTGGGTGGCTACGGCAACTGTGTTGGGGTTCCGACGGTCGGTGGTGAGATCTACTTCGACCGTGGCTACAACGAGAACATTCTAGTCAACGCCTTCACCCTTGGAATTGTGCAAGCCGACCGCATCTTTCGTGCGGAAGCCTCGGGTGTCGGCAACCCGGTGCTGTACGTGGGTTCAAAGACCGGACGCGACGGAATCCACGGCGCCAGTATGGCGTCCACGGAATTTGATGACGAGACCGAGGAGAAGCGACCGACTGTCCAGGTTGGGGATCCTTTCACCGAAAAACTTCTGATCGAAGCTTGCCTCGAGCTGATGGAAAAGGATGCAATCGTCGCCATTCAAGACATGGGTGCAGCTGGCTTGACCAGTTCCTCGGTCGAGATGGCGGACCGCGGCGGCGTTGGGATCAGGATCGATCTCGACAAAGTCCCAAAGCGCGAAGAGGGCATGACTCCGTACGAGATCCTGTTGTCGGAATCGCAGGAGCGGATGCTAATTGTCGCCCGTGCTGGGGCTGAGCAGCAGGTCCGCGATATTTTCGACAAATGGGATCTCGACGCGGCAGTGATCGGGGAAGTTACAGACGACGGTTTTTTGCGTGTCCTGAGCGGGGGCGAAGAGGTCGTCGCTTTACCGGTAGGGCCGTTGGCCAATGGGGCGCCCATCTACGAGCGTCCCTATGCGCAGCCGCGGAAACAAGCCGAGCTGCAGCGCTTGTCTTTGCAGGACATCCCTCCCCCGGGTGATTACAACCGCACCCTGACGCGGCTCTTGGCGACACCTAATATTGCGTCGCGCGAATGGGTCTTTTCCCAATACGACCAATTTGTTGGAGGCAATACGGTGGTGCGGCCGGGTTCGGATGCTGCAGTCGTCCGCGTCAAGGGCACGAATAAGGCGATTGCTCTCAGCGTCGATTGCAACAGCCGCTACTGTCTGCTCGATCCGTACGTTGGTGCCATGACGGCGGTTGTCGAGTCGGCGCGAAATGTCGTCTGTGCGGGAGCTGAGCCGATTGGCGTGAGCGACTGTCTCAACTTTGGTAACCCGGAGAAGCCCGAAGTGATGTGGCAGTTCCGTGAGGCCGTACGAGGCATTCGCGATGCCTGCGAAGCGCTAGCTCTCCCGGTGGTCAGCGGCAACGTGAGCCTTTACAATGAAACCGAGGGTCGGCCGATTCCGCCGACGCCGACGATTGCGATGGTTGGCCTGATCGAGGACGTGCGTTTGCATTGCACGCAATGGTTCCGCAACGAGGGAGACTTGGTGGTGCTGCTCGGTCGTACGCGAGAAGAGCTCGGCGGCAGCGAGTACCTGGCCGCACTGCACGGGATCGTACGCGGCACGCCGCCTTGGATTGACCTCGGCGTGGAGGCGGCTGTGCAGCAGGTTTGCCTTCAGGCGATTCGAGAGGATTTGGTTCGTTCTGCCCATGATGTTGCCGAGGGCGGGTTGGCGGTAGCGCTGGCCGAGTGCTGCATCTCGGGTCCGGAGGGGCGCCTTGGAGCGGAGATCGAGCTGGAAGCTTCGATCCGACCAGATGCTTGGCTATTTGGCGAGAGTCAATCACGTATTCTTATCTCCCTGCAGTCGCGCAACCTCACGCGCCTGCGCGAAGTCGCCGCAGCAAAGGATACGCCGCTGACTGTGCTTGGTTCTGTCCGCGGCAATCGGCTGAGAATTGGAAGATTGCTGGATGTCGAGGTTTCTGAGCTACACTCAGTGTGGTCTGGGGCGCTGGCGTCGCTGATGGCTGAAGATGGTGTTGAGGCAGGCTGACTCGGCGATTCGCCCTTTCTCCGTGTAAGTAGTATCCGAAGGGAATCTGACTGGCGTGGTTTGGTTTAATGAAGGGTGACCGATTTCAAGACGAATGTGGCGTGGTCGGGGTGTTTGGACACCCCGAGGCGGCGAACCTCGCGTATCTCGGGTTGTATGCGTTGCAGCATCGAGGCCAAGAGGGGGCGGGCATCGTCTCTTCGGACGGGCAGCTGCTCATGTCGCATCGAGGCCTCGGACTGGTCGCCGATGTCTTTGACCGTGATGTTTTGCGGCGGCTGGTCGGTGACGCAGCGATCGGCCACAACCGCTACTCGACGGCTGGTCAAACCCTGCTGAAGAATACGCAACCGTTCGTGGTCGAGTTTGGCGGCGGCGGTTTGGCGGTTTCCCACAATGGCAACATCGTCAACGCGCTCGAGTTGCGCGAGCAGTTGGAAGCGCGTGGCTCGATCTTCCACTCATCGGTCGACACGGAAGTGATCATTCACCTGATGGCGGCCGCCGTCGGGAAGAATTTGGTCGACCGAGCGAGCGAAGCTCTTGCGTCGGTACGGGGTGCCTACTCGCTGTTGTTTCTGGATCGCGACCAAATGATCGCTGCGCGCGATCCAAACGGGTTTCGCCCGTTGGTTCTAGGGAAGATCAAGGATGCGGTGGTCATTACATCCGAGACATGTGCTCTCGATTTGATCGGCGCGGAATATGTACGCGAGGTCGAGCCTGGAGAAGTGATCGTAGCTACGCGGTCTGGGATGCGGAGTTTCTATCCCTTCCCAGAGAGCAAGCCAACGCGCTGCGTCTTCGAGTATGTATACTTTTCCCGACCGGACAGCACGGTGTTTGGACGCAGTGTCTACCAGGTGCGCAAGGTGTTGGGGCGAAGGCTGGCCAGGGAGAGTCCGGTTGAAGCCGATCTCGTGATTCCGGTGCCGGACTCGGGGGTGCCTGCGGCGCTCGGCTATTCCGAAGAGTCGAAACTCGATTTCGATTTCGGCCTGATTCGCAATCATTATGTCGGCCGCACTTTTATCGAGCCGCAGGACGAGATCCGCCATTTCGGGGTCAAGGTGAAGCTGAACGCCCAGCGCCAGGTCCTTGAAGGAAAGCGGGTCGTCGTGGTCGACGACTCGCTGGTGCGCGGTACGACGAGCCGCAAGATCGTAGCGATGCTGCGCCAGGGTGGAGCGGTCGAGGTTCATATGCGGATTAGTTCGCCACCGACCATCGGTCCTTGCTTCTACGGCGTCGATACTCCGACGCGCGAAGAGTTGGTGGCTTCCAGTCATTCGGTCGAGCAGATTCGCGAGTACATCGGTGCAGATTCGTTGGCGTTTCTCAGTGAAGAGGGACTCTACGACTTCTTGCCGAAACCATCTTCTGAAGGATATTGCGACGCTTGCTTTTCGGGACGCTACCCCGTTCGTGTGTCTGACGACGGCCGCTCACGGCAGCTCGTACTCTTCGAGGTCAAGGGCAGATGAAAATCAGAACGAAGCGGGCGTCGAGGCACCAAGGCACGGCCGAGTTTCTTCTGACGATCGCGGGAGAGTAGTCTCATGCGGTGCCCATTTTGCCACGATCTCGATAACCGGGTCATTGATTCGCGGCTCACCAAGGACAACGAGGTCATTCGGCGTCGGCGCGAGTGTGAGCAATGCGAGCGCCGCTTTACAACCTACGAGCGGGTTGAAGAAGTGCTGCCGATGTTGGTTAAGAAGGACGACCGACGCGAAGTTTTCGACCGAATGAAGGTCGTCAGCGGCCTCAAAAAGGCTTGCGAGAAGCGACCCGTGAGTGCCGCAGCAATCGAGAATTCCGCCGATCGCGTCGAGCGTATCGTTCAGGATCATGGCGAGAAGGAAGTTCCCACCTCCGTTGTTGGTGAAGCGGTGATGGCGGAGCTTCACAAGTTGGACCAAGTTGCGTACGTCCGCTTTGCCTCAGTGTATCGATCGTTTCAGGACGTTGGGGAGTTCATGCGAGAGTTGCAGGAGCTCGTCCAAGACGGCAAGCGGTCGCGGCGCAGTCGTGGCAGCTCGTCTTCGTGACAAACGACGAGAAGCTCATGCGGGTCGCCCTTCGGCTGGCGCGTCGTGGTTTGGGGCGGACGACGCCGAACCCACCCGTCGGTGCGGTGATCGTCAAACGTGGCGAAGTAGTCGGCCGTGGGTTTCATCGACGCGTCGGGGAGCCTCACGCCGAAGTCGAAGCGATTGCCAGTGCCGCGGGCCGAACCCGCGGGGCGACTATGTATGTCACGCTCGAGCCGTGCAATCACCGCGGTCGGACGCCGCCTTGCACCGAGGCAGTGCTGGCCGCGGGTATTCGGCGTTTGGTCATCGGAGCCCCAGACCCCAACCCCGATGTCGTCGGCGGCGGTGCTTTGCGGCTTCGCAGGGCCGGTCTACGTGTTGTTGAAGGTGTGGAGTTATCTTCGTGTCTCGAGCTGTTGCGGCCCTTTTCGAAGCGATCTCGAACCGGATTGCCCTTCGTTACGTTGAAACTTGCCGCCACGCTTGATGGTCGTATCGCGACGCGGAGTGGCGATTCACGTTGGGTCAGTGGGGAGCAATCGCGCACTTTGGTGCATCGGTGGCGCGACGAGATGGATGCCCTCATGGTTGGGGCGGGTACGGTGATTGCGGACGACCCAGAGTTAACGTGTCGGCGCCGCGGTGGGCGCGACCCGTTGCGTGTGATTGTCGATGGACGGCTTCGAATGCCGCTACAGGCCCGGGTACTGACAAAGGACCTCGCGAACGGTACCCTTGTCGCGACGACGAAGCCAAATGGCCGAAAACTTGAAGAAATTCGCCGTCGTGGTGTCATGGTCGAGAAGTTCCCCAACCGAAGTGGACGTTTTTCGCTGCGCGCCCTGCTCAGGCGACTGGGCCGTCGAGGGCTCTCGTCGGTGCTTCTAGAGGGGGGGGCGATCACAGCAGCAGCGGCGTTGCGCGAGGGGGTCGTCGATCGATTGGCCTGCTTTGTCGCACCCAAGCTGGTCGGGGGAGACGGTAAGCCTATGCTCGACACTCTCGGGGTGAGGTTCATGGCAGAGGCGGTTGCCGTGCACGAGTGGCACACCAGGCATGTTGGCGAGGATTTGCTGATCGAGTGTGCGTTCGGAGGTTCTGATGACTGATCGAGTTCAGGAAGCCCTCGAAGACCTGCGTGAAGGGCGTTTTGTTATCATTGCGCAAGGGGAAGAAGGCGAAGCCAACCTCTGTGTTGCCGCGCAGCATGTCGATGCGGCGGCGGTCAATTTCATGGCGATGCACGGGCGCGGTTTGGTCTGCTTGTCGATGGCGGAGGAGCGCATGCGGAGTCTCGGCATCCCGCTGATGGTGCCGGACTCACCGTCGGCGGTTGGCAGATCCTACGGCGCTTCGATCGAAGCGAGCGAAGGTGTAACGACGGGCATATCTGCGCATGATCGCGCCAAGACGATACGCGACGCGGTCGCGCCGGGTGCGGGGCCGGATAGCATTGTGATGCCGGGGCATATTATCCCTGTCGCCGGTCGCAAGGGCGGGGTTTTGGTTCGCTCTGGGTTGACCGAGGCGTCGCTCGATTTAGTGGTGATGGCCGGTCTCGATGCGGCAGCGGCGATTTGCGCGGTCCTCGAAGATGATGGCAGCTTGGCGAGCAGCGCGACTCTCATGGAACTTGGTAGGCGGTTCGGACTGAAAGTCTTGGAGATCCCAGAGCTTGTTTCCTATCGCCTTCGCACAGAGTCCTTGGTCCACAGGATCGCGGATCGTCAGATAACACCGTCGGCAGGCGGAGCGTTCCGCGCCCTCGTGTTCAAAAATGACGTCGACCCGTTTGAACACGTAGCTCTTGTCAAGGGCGAGATCGATCCGCATGAAGAGGTTCTGGTGCGGATCCATTCACAGTGTTTGACCGGCGATGTCTTTGGCTCGAAGCGCTGTGATTGCGGAGAGCAATTGAATCGGGCGCTCGAGATGATCGAGGCAGAAGGAAAAGGAGTCTTGGTGTACTTACACCAGGAAGGGCGCGGCATCGGACTGGCGAACAAGTTGAGGGCCTACGCTTTGCAGGACCGAGGTCGTGATACAGTGGAAGCCAATCTCGAGCTCGGTTTTAAAGAAGATGCACGAGATTACGGTATCGGAGCGCAGATCCTTCGCGACCTTGGCGCGCTACGAATCCGTTTGGTCACGAACAATCCGAAGAAAATCGAGAGTCTCAAGACGTACGGGATTGACGTAACCGAGCGAATTCCCATCGAGGTCACGCCGGTGCCGGAGAATGTTCGATATCTGCGAACCAAGCAGCAGAAGCTCGGTCACATCCTGTTGGGATTGCCGACCGACGACTGATTGCAAGTCCCGAGATTCCGAGACACTGGGCTAGGATAGGTAGATGCCACTTGTTCATGAAAAAAACCTCGATGGCAGCGCGATGCGTGTCGCCGTGGTTTGCTCGCGTTTTAACGAGGTCGTCACCGATCGTTTGCTCGAAGGTGCTTTGGCGGCGCTTGCAGCGCTCGGAGTGGCGGACGATGCCATCGAGGTGGCGCGGGTGCCGGGTGCGTTCGAGATACCGCTCGTTGCCGAGCAGTTTGCGCAGTCCGGGGCGTACGACGCGATCGTCTGTCTCGGCGCGGTGATTCGCGGCGAGACACCGCACTTCGATTTCATTTCGGACTTTGTCGTGACGGAGACGGGGCGGATCATGGTCCGTCACCACGTGCCGGTCGCGCTCGGGATCTTGACCCCGAATACGGTCGAGCAAGGGCTCGCGCGTGCCGGCGGGCGGCACGGAAACAAGGGCAAAGACTCGGCAGAAGCGGCGATCGAAATGGCGAACCTCGTCAAGTCTGTGCGTGCGAAGCAGCGATGAGTGCAACCACGAAGTGGCCGGGCATGGGTTCGGTGCTTTTGAGCACGGGTTTCTAGTCGCGACTCGATCATGGGCGCGCGAAGAAAAGCCAGAGAGACTGCATTGCAGGCTCTTTATCAGGTCGAGTCGACGGGCCAGGATGTCGACACGGCGCTGTCCGACTTCGCGGAGAGTTTCGAGTTATCCGACGGGGCCAAGGAGTTTTCGTGGGAGCTCGTTCGTGGTGTGTTGGATCGCCGCTCCGAGATCGACGCCCATGTAGAAGCCGTCGCCGCGAATTGGACGATGGACCGCCTTTCCAGGATTGATCTCAGCACGATCCGTATCGCAACCTACGAGATGATTGCGTCTCCAGAGGTGCCGGTCGAGATCATCATCGATGAAGCTGTTGAGATCGCGAGAAAGTTTGGCACGGCGGACTCCAGCAAGTTCGTCAATGGTGTGCTCGACCCGATCGCGAAGCGCGTGCGTGGACCCGGGTTGGCAACAGGCGACGAAGGCAAGTAGGCGGTTTGCCTGGTTCGAGGCGCGCGCCCGCGTTGTGGTGGATCTGCGGGGCGAGGTGACAGTTCGGGGGTCCTCTGGTAGCTACTCCTGTTGATGCGTTACGACCCCGCGAAGATCGAACCTGTGTGGCAGCAGCGTTGGGATGAGGAGGCTGTGTTTCGTACGCCCAGCGATCCGGAGACCCTGGCAGCGCGCCCGAAGTACTACATTCTCGATATGTTTCCGTACCCCTCCGGGTCGGGTCTGCATGTTGGCCATCCCGAGGGCTATACCGCTACCGACGTCCTCGCCCGGCTCAAGCGGATGCAGGGGTATAATGTGCTGCACCCGATGGGATGGGACGCCTTTGGGCTCCCGGCTGAGCGCGCCGCGATGCGCGAGAACATCCATCCGGCGGTCATCACCAAGCGCAACACCGACAATTTCCGCGGCCAGATTAAGCGGCTGGGCTTCTCCTACGATTGGGAGCGTGAGGTCAACACATCGACGGCTGATTACTACAAGTGGACGCAGTGGATCTTCCTGAAGCTCTACGACCGGGGGTTGGCCTACATTTCCAAGCAGCCGGTGAACTGGTGCCCTGCCCTTGGGACCGTTCTCGCCAACGAAGAAGTGAAGGACGGGGCGTACGTCGAAACCGGGGATCCGGTGGAGCGACGGATGATGGAGCAGTGGATGCTCAAGATCACCGCGTATGCTGAACGTCTGCTAGATGATCTGGACGACCTCGATTGGCCCGATGGGGTCAAGGATATGCAGCGCAACTGGATCGGCAAGTCTACCGGCGCTGAGGTAACGTTCGAGGTCGCCGATTCAGGGTCGCGCTTCGAGGTCTTCACGACACGCCCCGATACACTCTTCGGTGCAACTTTCTGCGTGCTGGCGCCGGAACACTCCCTGGTCGAGGAGATCGTCACCGACGACCGGCGTGAGTCGGTGATGTCGTACGTCGCAGCTGCGGCTGCGATGTCGGAGATCGCTCGTACCAGCGACGAACGCGACAAGTCGGGTGTCTTTACCGGTGCTTTCGCGGTGAATCCCGTTAACGGTGCCAAGATTCCGATTTGGATTGCCGACTATGTGCTCGCTGGCTACGGAACCGGCGCGATCATGGCGGTTCCGGGGCAAGACCAACGCGATTGGGACTTTGCTGAGAAGTTCGACCTCCCGATCATTCGAACCGTGCAACCCCCGGCGGACTTCGACGGCCAGGCCTATGTCGGGCAAGGCCCTGCGATCAGCAGTGATTTCCTGAACGGGCTCGACATCGATGCCGCGAAGGCTCGCGTGATCGAATGGCTCGAGGAAGAAGGGTCGGGTCGTGGGCGGACGCAGTACAAGCTCCGGGATTGGCTTTTCTCACGGCAACGGTACTGGGGTGAGCCGTTTCCTATCGTGCGCCTGGAAGATGGTAGTGTTGCGGCTATTCCGGTGGAGCAATTGCCGGTCGAATTGCCGGCCGTGGATGAGTACAGGCCGACTGAGGATGGACGGCCGCCGCTGGCACGCGCGAGCGACGAATGGCTCGCAGTAACTCTACCGGACGGCCGTGTGGGCGTTCGTGAAACCAATACGATGCCGCAGTGGGCGGGCTCGTGTTGGTACTACTTGCGCTACATCGACCCGCAGAACGACGCCGCGCCGTGGGATAAGGCGAAAGAAAACTACTGGATGCCCGTCGACCTGTACGTCGGTGGGGTCGAGCATGCCGTCCTGCACCTGCTGTACTCCCGCTTTTGGCACAAGGTGTTGTACGACTGTGGGCTAGTTTCGACGAAGGAACCGTTCCAGCGACTCTTCAATCAGGGAATGATTCTCGCCTACAGCTACAAGGACGATAAAGGAAAGTATTTTAGTCCGTCTGAAGTAGAGGATCGCGACGGAAAGTTCTTCGCTCGAGAATCGGGAGCGGCGCTCGAGACGCAGATCGAGAAGATGTCGAAGTCGAAGTACAACGTTGTCAGCCCCGACGATGTCATCGAGCAGTATGGGGCCGATGCAATGCGCCTGTACGAGTTATTTATGGGGCCCCTCGATCAGGTGAAGCCGTGGCAAATGTCGGGCGTCGAGGGCGTCTATCGGTTCTTGCAGCGAGTATGGCGGCTGGTCGTTGATGAGCAAAGCGACGCGTTGTCGGCGCGACTTGTCGATGCCGCTGCGGGCTCCGAGCCGGAACTCGAGCGCGCTGCTCACAAGACGATCAAGAAGGTTATCGAGGACACCGAGGGCATGCGGTTCAACACTGCGATTGCGCAGATGATGACCTTTGTGAACGAAGCGACTTCGGCGAAGACCCTACCGAGAGAGACGGTTAGAGACTTCTTGTTGGTATTGTCGCCGTATGCGCCGCATATCTGCGAAGAGCTCTGGTCGCGTCTGGGCGAGATCGATTTGATCGCGAGAGCCGAGTGGCCACGTCATGACGAATCACTGTGCGTCGAAGACACGATTACCTGGATCGTGCAGGTCAATGGGAAGAAGAGAGATTCCGTGGACGCGCCGCGCGAGACGGCCAAGGGCGAGATTGAGAAGCTTGCGATGGCAACCGAAGGCGCTTTGCGGACTCTCGAAGGCCGTGCGCCGAAAAAGGTCATTGTCGTACCGGGTCGACTTGTGAATATCGTCGTTTAAGGACTAGACAGAGGCATGCGAAGTCGTCCCTATCGTCGCATCGGCACTCACTTTCTGCGGCTGATTCTGTTTGGCGCTACGCTGCAGGTTGGTTGCGGCTACAGACTTGCTGGCAGCGCTGGCAACGTGCCGGGCGGTGTTCGAACCGTCCATGTCGGCGACTTTGAGAACCATTCTCGCGAGCATGCTCTCGACGAGCAGATCGTGTTTGCGCTCGAGCGCGAGTTGTATCGGCGCGGCGTTTTGCAAGTCGAAGAACGCGAAGGGTTGGGCGAGGCCGAGGTTCGTGGCGCGATCCGAACTTTCCAGACTCGACCGGTGACCTTCGACGCGGATGATGAGGCGTTGCAGTACGAGATCGAGATTACCGTCGACGTACTGCTCGAGCGCCGTAGCGACGGTGAGGTGCTTTGGCGCGGGTCCGGGATTTATGCGGTTGACGCGTACAGTGTGGATACCGATACCGTGGTGCCGAGCTCCTCGCGGTTTCAGCGTGGTCGGGTGACCTTTGACGCGCTCGACGACCTGACGCCGATCCAGTTGGCCGAAACGGAACGGCGATTGGCGATCGATCGACTCGTCGCCTCCATCGTGCGCGACGTGCACGATCGGATCATGGACGACTTCTAGTCGTCATCAGAGTCGTACGATCCAATTCTTTGCGTACATGCGGTGGATCGGTACGAACGTCAACGCGAGTGCGATAGCGATCAGCGGCAGTGACGCAACCGTTGGTGACAGTCGCTCCGCCAGTTTTAGATAGGCGCCGTCGAGGCCGACCAGGGCTGCGAGTGCCATGATGTGTAGAAGGTATGCCGCGATCGAATTGCGTCCGAAGGCTTCGAGAAAGCGTCCGGCTTTTCCAACTCGGCCGTGGACCTCGACGATCCAGTACGTGGCTGCGGTCAGGAGAAAGGCCAGGCCGGTCGTGAACACAACGTAGCTCGCCGTCCACACTTTCTTGACCATCGGCAGGTAAATCGAGCCGGTCCAACCGAAGGTGGCGAGTACGATTCCCGTCGCGACGAAAGTTGTTGCGAGCCGTTTGTGGTTCTTGGCGTCGCGGATGCGATCGCCTGCCACGGTGCCGATGAGAGTGATCGCGGTTGTTGGGATGATTGCCAGCAGCGTCTCGGGGTCGTTCGGCGGGATGCCGTCGGTGGCCGGGACCATGTTGCCCGTGCCGAGAATCCACATGTCGAACCATGCGGAGAAGTTGAAGTTTTTGTGCCAGAGATCCGATTCCCCGAGGCCGGGGAAGGGCGCGATTAGCAGAAGTGCCGAGTAGCCGACGAGTCCGGCCACCGCGACGGTCGTGCGACCTAGCGGCGACTGGCGCGGGTAGAGCATCGAGCAAGAAAAGTAGGCAATCCCGATCCTCTGGAGAACTCCGCAGGCGCGCAGAGTATTGCTTCCATCCCCACCGATCAGGGCCAGGTAGTTGACGCCCAGGCCGAGCGCGATCAGCGTCGTTGTTCGTTGCGCCAGACGAGGCCACTGGATTGGCCGGGGCGAAGTGCCAGCCGACACCGAGATCGCTACGCCGACGAAGAAGAGGAAGAAGGGGAACACGACATCGGCGATGGTGCAGCCTTCCCACTCGGCATGGAGAAGCGCCGCGTACGAAGTACCGCCGGGTATCGTCATCGTAATCATGCCTGCAGCGTTGACGACGACCATGGTTACGATAGTGATGCCGCGAGCGACGTCGAGCGAGCGCAGACGAGCCGTTGGATTCGTCATTGTGGCGATACCGGCCGGCGATACCGGCTTGCATAGTTGAGAGTGCTGTCGAAGTGCGGGTCGTGGACGATGTGGTGAACCGTCAGCCTGGTACGATCTCGGCTGAGCCGCCATTCGGTGGTGCCGTACGACGCATCGTTTGCCCATGTCTCGGCGATCGAACAGGTATCCCTTGTCGTGTGGATGGAGATGTTTGCGCCGAGCGGGATTTCGGATTCGTCGTCGTCGCGTCGAACCCGAAGCTCATCCTGCGTCACGCCGATCTCGATTCGGTCGGCGGCCTGCATCGACCGCTTCATGATCGTGCGAGCGATGCCGCGGACAACCAGGTTCATGGATGTCGTGACGCGCTCGATCTCAGCGTCGCGCGCGGCGTCGTCTTCGGACCTGTGGCTTCGTTGCCACGAGCCGCTGAGATCAGTGGGACTACAAGGGCTTGCCAGGGCCGGGGCTGCGTTCAACAGCAGGCAACCGGCAAGGCTGGGGAGAATCGTTCCGCCGGCTCTCCACCCGGCGCTCAACCTTCTAGGGGGTGCCATTTCGAACCTCCTAATTAGTGCGTTTGTCCTAATTAGGGCAAATGTACTAGTGTTGTCAAGTTGTGAGTGGTGGCTCGAGCCAAAAATCTGCCCGCGGCAGCCAGGCGCGCGGCGAAGCGACGAAGACGCGGATCTTGTTGGCAGTGCTGGATCTGATCGCCTCTGGAGGCATCGATGCGGTTACCTACCGAGCCGTCGCCTCGGCCGCCGATGTTGCGCAGGGGGTGATGACCTACCACTTCGCGACGCGCCGCGATCTGCTCTCAGCGGCCTATCGTCTACATCACGAGCGCATCCGCGAAACCGCGATCGACCTGCCGGTCGAGGCGGTGTCCGAGCTCGATATCGACGACAAAGCGGAGTTGGTGTTTGGCTTCGTCAAATCGATGGTCGTAGAGGAGCGGTCCCGTTACTTGGCTGAGTTCGAGATCATCCTGGAAATTGCCCGCGATCCTGAGTTGCGGCGTGTCGTAAACCCTGAGTCGGACGCGATGGATGCGTTTGCCTACGAGCTCGTCTCGGCCGCGGGCTCGACCAGTCCCCAAGAAGACGCGCTCCTGCTCAGTGCTGCGATCGAAGGCTTGGTATTGGAGTGGATGGCGCGTCACGGGGAACGCGTCTTCGAGCGCAAGGTCAAATCGGCGGTGCGGCGGCTGGTCGAAGTGTTCTTCCCCGATCGGAGAATCGCCGATCGGGAGTAGGGTGGGATTTCGTATGTCGCCCGGCAGCGCCGATTCGTTAGAGAGCCAGGACCGCGCTGAAGAAGAGCACGACGAGCGCGGTGGCGCCGAGGCCGAAGGCGATACTGCGCGGGATTCGCAGGTCGAGATAGTAAGCGAGCATGTGACCGACGCGGCAGCCGAAGAATGCCCAGAGTACTTTCGCCGTCCACTTCGGCTCAGTGCCAACCGCGATGGCGAAGCCCGCGATAAGGATGACGGCACCGATGCTCTCGGCGGTGTTGGCGTGAACCCGGCTGGCACGGAACAGGAGGTCCTCGTGACCGCCGGTGACGGGTGTTCCCGGGGTGTGGCCGCCGACGATCGCGACCAAGTCTGCGACCAAGAGTTGGCTCAGAAAAAGGAAGCCGTAAAGTCCGAGCGCTAAAATCGCGGAGCTGTAAGGCGCGAGAGCTTCCAGGATGAGAATCTCCGCAGCGCCAGCGTCCCGATGGTACGCGGCTTTACTACTTGCCGATTGCCGCGACGGCGCGGCTCAGACGTCCGACCCGCCGGTCGGCAGCGTTCTTGTGCAGAACACCCTTCGTAGCAGCTTTATGGAGTGCTTTGGTGGCTGCCTTGAGCTCGGCTGTCGCCTTCTCGTTGTCGCCACTGGCAATGGCCTCACGGGTCTTGCGGACCTGTGTGCGCATGCTCGTAACGATCAGACGATTGCGATCTTGTCGCTTGACGCTTTGCCGATTTCGCTTGATTGCTGATGGATGTCTGTCCAAGGGGTGCTCCTCCTACGAACCCTGACCGGTACCACGCACCACTTGACCGGTCAATCGAGGTCGGCCCAGTGAAGGATGGGGTCGGTCGGCTTTTCTTAGGACCGCGGTACGATTTCAGGGGCAGGGGGCGGGGAGGCGAGGGCGGCGTCGCTCGATTGTCTACTCTTGCGACTTGGCTTCTTCCCAGAGGCGGTTCTTTTCGTCATCGGACAGCGAACCCATCTCTTGGTCGGAGCTATTCAGTTGCGCCTCCATCGCTCGGAAGCGTGTGCTGAATCGGTCAGTAGCTTTGTCCAGGGCGTCCTCGGACCGCACCCCGAGGTGCCGCGCCGCCGAGGTCGCGGCGAAAAGAAGGTCGCCCAGTTCCGCCTCGATTCGCTCCGGGCCTTCGCAGGCGATTGCCTGTTCGAGCTCGGCGAGTTCTTCGTGCACTTTGGCGATCACACCCTCTACATCTGGCCAATCGAATCCGGCATGACTCGCCTTCTCGCCGATACGGTGCGCGCGCAGCAGGGCCGGCATAGCTCGAGGAACCCCTGCGAGGGCCGACTTGTCGCCTGAGCTACGGCGCTCCTGCGCTTTGATTTTCGACCAGTTCTGCAGCACTTCTGCCGATCCGCTAACCTCCGTATCGCCGAAGACGTGAGGGTGCCGGCGCACCATCTTGTCGCAGATCGACTGGATGACATCGGCGATGCCGAAGCGGTCGGTCTCTGATGCCATTTCGGCGTGGAAGACGACCTGTAGAAGCAAGTCGCCGAGTTCAGCGCACAATTCCTTGTCATCTTGCGAATCGATCGCTTCGAGGACTTCGTAGGCCTCCTCGATCAAATACGGCTTGATCGACTCGTGCGACTGTTCGCCGTCCCATGGGCACCCTCCGGGTGCGCGCAAGCGATGCATGATGCCAACCAATTTCTCGAACTGTTCACCGGCGTCCATGGCGGCCGACTAGCGCACGGGGATTGTAGGCGCAAGGATGGGGTCCATGAGGATGGGGTCCTTTGGGGTTGACTCGAACCGGTATCAACGACCCCTTTATGGAGTGCATTTTCTTGTACCCCAAAATTCCCGACCGAGCCGCTCAGATTGTTGTTTTTCATCGGTCCAATAGGTCCGCAGGCCCGGATCCGTTCGACGCGAAAGTCGTGAAAAAAATAGTTGACCTGATGCGGTTCGTACAATTAGGGTGACCGTCATACACTTACTTAGTCAACCTAACGACTCGTTCGATTGAACGGGCAGCCGCCCGAGGCCTTCGCGAGTCTCAGACAATGAGGGGGAGCTTATGAAGCTCGGGAGAATTGCGATTTGTGGGCTGGCCGGTGTCGTCATGTTCAGCATGAGCGCGCAGGCCTTCGTCATCACGGCGAAAACGGATGCGCAAAAGCATCGCAAGGACATCGGCAAGCAACTTGCCAAACACACGTTCTGTCTCGCGAAGGCGGCTCTGACTTGCGAGAAAAAGGGCACGACATCGGATCCCGAGTGCGATCTGACCGACGGCTCAACCCCAGTGGGGTATGACGCGAAAGCGGCCGCGAAGTTCGTTGCGGCGATTTCGAAGTGCGATACGAAGTTCCTCCCGTCCAAGAAGCAGAAGACCAGCGACTACGACCAAATCGGTTGCCCCGGCGACTGTGATAGTGGTTCCGCGGGGACTCAGCGTTGCACCGACCTCAACGCGTACGAAGCGAATGTCGAATCCGGCGCAAATCCGGCCGGAGCCAAGGTTCAGATCGGCGCTCTCGGCACCCTGATCTCGGGCCAATGCCAGGCGTTCACCGGCTTGCCGGCCGGGTCGGCTGCGACCATTGATTGCGCGAAGAACGATGCCGGCCGTTTGAACAAGGCCGCCAAAGGCCTGAATAAGTGCATCGAGCTCTGCGAGAACGACTACAAGAACAAGAAGGGCAACGGTGGTCCGGATGACGGCGACCAATGTCAGGCAACCGGCACTCCGGCTGCTGCGTTCGCCACTTGCTTGACGAAAAAGCGGGACAAGCAGATCGCAAAGATTCTGGCCCCAGGCAACGCTTCTCTTGTTGCCGGACTGGTTGATTCAGCGTTGGATGGAGCGGCTGCCGATCTGTTCAACAAGAATGACCCGGAGACTCCGGACCCAGACGTCAACGTCTGTGGCACTTGTGGAGACGGTACCCGAGAAGGCACCGAGGAGTGCGACGGTGGCGACGACGCGGCTTGCCCCGGTTCATGTAACGCCAATTGTACTTGTCCGTAACGCGCTGCACTAAGTTTCTCACGACAAGGGCGGTCCCAGATGGGGCCGCCCTTTTCTTTGGTGCGCCCGGCGACTCTCAGAAATCATCCGATCCGAAATCCACAGGCTCACGCCGGTCAATGCTCGGGGGTTGAGCGACGTTAGGTCGCTGTCGTCGAAGACTACCAGGGGATGAGGCGAGCGATCATCAAAACTCCAACGAGAAACAGCCCCGCCCAGACAATTGTCCAGGTGCGGCGTTTCGTCGATCCGAGAGCTTGTCCGACTCGATCGATGAGCGGATGGGGATCGGTTTTTCGGTCGCCCTGATCACCGGCTCGCGCGCACTTCCAGCAGCTGCCGAAAGACCTCTCGATCTGCTCGCCGCATTGGGTGCACACCCAGCGGCCCTCGGCGGGGTCGGAGTCCCGGAGGGCCTCCCGAATGCGATCGGCTGCGACCGGCACTTGCTCGTCGTGAACCCAGAGTTCGGCGTAGGCCTCAGTGAAGGGTGTTTCGCCGAGCGCGGATCCTGCGGAGCGGTTGCGGACCTGGCAGTCGATGCCTTCCTGCTGCAGCACGTTGTGCAGGTTGTCGACCAGCATCGAGTTCAACGATGAGTATACCCGTTCCATCCGATGTCCCTTCGCGACTGTAGCCATTGTTTCGCAATCAGGGACGCCGCACCAGTCTTTTGTAACCGAGTGCTAGTCGTGCTCGGCGTGGATGGAGCGAAGGAATCGATCCATCGGCATGCTGCTAGCCATGGCGCAAAATACGTCGCCGCCGATCGGCGTGACAGAGATATGCACTCCTTCGCGCGAGAAGATCTGGCTGTTGCCGACTCGCTTGCCGCCAGTCGGCCACTTGAAGTCCTCGGCGCGGAATCGGCGACAGACGACTTGATTCTGGTCGTCTGCGTACATGGTCAAGGTCGTCGGCGTCGGACCGATGCTCGAGACCTTTCCTCCCACTAAGCGCAGGCCAGATGAGCGAAGGTCGGCGACAGTATTGGAAAATGTCATGCCGTTGTCAGCGTAGTATCCGCGCAAGCGGTCCGGATCTTCGGTGGTCATGGCCAATGCGGCGCTGGACGCACCGCCCACGTCTGCTGCGAGGGTTGTCAGCAATTCGGCTCCAGCATTGCGCGTCAACGGAACTAGCGAAAGCAGCAACGCCG
Organism: Deltaproteobacteria bacterium; assembly: GCA_029262455.1. Classification (GTDB taxonomy): domain Bacteria; phylum Desulfobacterota; class Binatia; order HRBIN30; family CADEER01; genus CADEER01. Next base: position 49,985 of record JAJCZJ010000022.1, read on the forward strand.
CGGCGATTGCACCTGCCATCATCATCTTAGTGCGAAATCCGGAGCGCGGAGCCTGTGATCGCTTCGCGATTGTTGTAATCTCCGCTGCGCGTTGTCGCGCGATTGCTTGGCGCAGCGAGTCCGGGGCGACCTTCGTAGCCACCCGCTGCCGGACGATAGCCCGCGTTGTAACCTGTTGGTCCCGCAACGTTCGACAGCTCGAGCACTCAGTCGAATGCGCATCTGCCATGCGCGCTTCCTCATCGGTGAGAGCGCCGTCGGCGTGAGCCGCAACCAAGTCTTTGTATTCGTTGCAATTCATGGGCGATCCAAGGGGTGGAGTCCGCTTCCTACGATGGGAACACGCGATTGTTACACTTAGTTCCAGAAAAGTACGCCAAGATCGAGCAGCTCCGCGTACTTTCTCGATTTGCTTGTGGTGGATTTCGCGAGCTGACTTCGCGTCCCGCGGCGCGTCGTGTCGAGAGTGCCTCGCAGCAGATGAACCGTTGGTTGTTCCAGCCTGCTTGCGGAGGCCAACGACTGCCGGTAGTTTTTCTCAATCTGACATGGCAGAAGTCACTCTCTATACAACAGTTTTTTGTCCTTTTTGTGTTCGTGCGAAGCGCCTCTTGGATCGCAAGGGTGTGGCGTATGAAGAGTTCGACGTCAGCGGGGATGGCGATTTGCGCGCCAAGATGTTGGCGGAGTCGGGGCGCCGCACGGTACCGCAGATTTTCATCGATGGGATTTCAATCGGCGGCTTCGATGAACTCCAGGCCCTGGAGGATCGAGGCGAATTGGATTCACTATTGGGTCTTTAGCAACCCGTTGAACAGGTGGGGCAGCAGCGAAAATGAGAGATCTCGTCCCAAATCGAGGCGCCGAACCGGAGGCAAAATCAAAGCCTTTGTTGAGGATTGGGCAACGCAGAGTTGTGGTGAGAGATCCATTTGCAGCTAGGCCGACTTGTTCAACGGGCTGTTAGAGGTCGCTGAATCAGACGTCCAACGGCGTCTTTGAAGGGCGATCCTCAGGCATCTGAGCGTGGTCCAGGAAGAGAAATGGCGGCAGAGTCCGACAAAGGGGAACATTCTTTCGAGAGCGTTGCCATCCCTTTGATGGACCAGGTCTTTACGACCTCGCTCTATCTCACGAAAGACCGGGACGAAGCCGAGGATCTGGTTCAGGAAACCTATCTGCGCGCCTATCGATTCTGGCAGCGCTTTGAGCCGGGGACGAACTGCCGCGCCTGGCTTCTCACGATCGCTCACAATCTTTTTCGCAACCGATACCGCGAAAAACAGAAGACCCGCAACGATGTGGAGTTCGACGAGAGCCTGCTCGATGTCGGAAGCCGTAGTGTCGAAACTCAGGGCGCGGATACTCCGGAGGAGCTTGTGTTGGCGCAGGTTCTCGACGAAGAAGTCGAGAAGGCGATGAATGCGCTCCCTGCAGATTACTTGGAGGCGGTGCTGTTGGTTGATGTTCAGGAACTGACCTACGATGAGGCTGCGGAAGCGATGGACTGCCCGATCGGTACTGTGCGTTCTAGGCTGTCACGAGGCAGGAAACTCTTGCATGCGCAGCTGCTCGAATATGCGCGTCGACGCGGCTTGGTTCGAGACCCGTCGTAGCCCCCGAGGGCTCTGGAATGCGCTGCTGGGGCGCATCGCTCGTTTCCTTCAAGTTGGGTGTGTGCTAGCGGATAAGGGCAAGAGATTTCGCGGAAACAACTAGGGGAAGAACGATGTCAGGCCACTCGAAGTGGAGCACGATCAAGCACAAAAAGGCGGCCAAGGATGCCAAGCGAGGCAAGCTGTTTAGCAAGCTGATCAAGGAGATCACGGTCGCCGCAAAGATGGGCGGCGGTGACGTCGGCGCGAACCCGCGGCTTCGAACCGCGGTGAACACGGCCAAGTCGAGCAGCGTGCCGCAAGACAACATCGAGCGGGCCATCAAGAAGGGCAGTGGGGATCTTGACGGTGTCGACTACGAAGAGATCCAGTACGAGGGCTACGGTCCGGGAGGGACGGCGGTCCTGGTCCAGACGATGACGGACAACCGCAACCGGACAGTGTCGGAGGTGCGTCATTTGTTCACCAGGTTTGGTGGCAACATGGGCGAGAATGGCTGCGTCGCGTGGATGTTCGAAAAGCGCGGATTGATGACCGTCGACAAGCAAGGCATCGACGAAGAGAAGCTCATGGAGATCGCACTCGAAGCGGGCGCGGATGACATCTCCGAGCTCGACGATGCGTTTGAGATCACGACCGCGCCGGAGGCGTTCGATGCGGTGAAAGAAGCTCTGGATAATGGCGGCGTTGAGGCGTCGAGTGCGTCGGTGGCAATGGTTCCGTCAAACACGGTCGACTTATCGGGCAAGGATGCTGAGCGTGCCCTGAAGTTACTCGATGAGCTCGAGGATCTGGACGATGTGCAGGAAGTCGCATCGAATCTGGACCTGTCCCCGGAAGAGATCGAACGGTTGTCGGCAGACTGATTTTGGTGGTTGTTGAGGTTGGGTAGGCGTTGAGCGCAAAGCCCACCACGGTGGGGCGGAGAGGTTCTTGTGCGGAAGGTGCTGGGCATCGACCCGGGGACGACGGTGACGGGATGGGGGGTTGTCTCTTCCCGTGGCAGTGCGCTCGATCGGATCGGCAGCGGCGTGCTTCGACCGCGTGGTGACCGGGCGGCGAAGCTCCAGTCGATCTTTGATCGAGTCTGCGAATTGTGCGAGGCCTATTCGCCGGATGCCCTGAGCCTCGAGCAGAGTTTCGTCGGGGACAATATTCAGACAGCCTTGAGGCTCGGTGAGGCGCGTGGCGCCGTGATGGTAGCGGCATCGCGCTGTGGGGTCGTCGTCCATGAGTACGCGCCCGCCTTGATCAAGGTCGCGATCGCGGGCAATGGCCGGGCGGACAAGACGCAAATGCAGGCGATGGTGGGGCGACTGCTCGTGTTGGACGAGGCGCTCAAGAGTGATGAAGCGGATGCACTTGGGGCGGCGATCTGCCACCTGAACACCAGTCACTTCGACGGCCAAGTGGGGGTGGCCCCCGCGCTTGGACGCGGTGCTCGTGGACGCACGCGGCGCGCCAACAGCCCGGCGAAGTGGCGATGATTGCTCGGCTGCGAGGTGTGCTTGCGGTGAAGGCACCGGAAGGGCTGCTGATCGATGTCCATGGCGTCGGCTTTCGCGTACTCGTTTCCCTCAACGCCTTTGCGGCGCTGCCAAAGGTGGGGGAAGCGGTCGAAGTGCCCATCCATACGCAGATGCGCGACAGTTCTTTGGAGCTGTTTGGCTTTTTGGACGAGAGTGAAAAGTCTCTGTTTTCCCAGTTGATCGGTGTTTCCGGGGTTGGCCCAAAGATGGCCTTGACGATCTTGTCTGGGATGCCGACCGAAGAGCTGGTAACATCGCTCGCCGACGGCCAGGTGAAGCGTCTGGTGGGGATTCCCGGCGTTGGAAAACGCACCGCCGAGAGGTTGATTGTCGACTTGCAGGACAAGGTCCGTGCGATTTCGGCTCTGGACGGGGCGTCGCCGGCACGTGAGGGAGCCCGACCCGAAGCCGAAGCAGTATCGGCGTTGGTGAATCTGGGCTATCGTGAGGTCGAGGCTGATCGAGCTGCGCGCGATGCGGTGAAGCGGGGCGCCTCGGATCTCGCGGAGATCATTCGAGAATCTCTCAAGACGCTGAGCGGATGAATCAGGAGCACGGTGACGATCGGATCGTCGAGCCCCAGGCTGCGGAAGAAGACGCGGGCTTCGATTCGGCTTTGCGTCCGGCGCAGCTGGCTGATTATACCGGTCAGGAGAGCGTCAAGGCGAATCTCGGGGTGACGATTGAAGCCGCTCTGGGCCGCGGCGACAGTCTCGACCACACGTTACTGTACGGCCCTCCGGGTCTCGGCAAAACATCCCTGGCGCATGTGATCGCTCGGGAAATGGGAGTGAGTCTGCGGTCGACGTCTGGTCCGGTCATTGAGAGGCCCGGTGATTTGGCGGCTCTTCTGACCAACTTGGACGAGCACGACGTACTCTTCATCGACGAGATCCATCGTTTGAATCGCACCGTCGAGGAGATTCTCTACCCTGCGATGGAGGACTACCAAATCGACGTCATGATCGGGCAGGGGCCTTCGGCACGTTCGATCAAGCTCGATTTGAAGCGATTCACCCTGGTTGGAGCGACGACGCGCACGGGCCTATTGAGTTCCCCGTTGCGCAGTCGGTTCGGAGTGACGCTGCGTCTCGAGTTCTACACACCCGATGAGTTGAGTCAGATCATTCGGCGATCCGCTGCGATTCTCGACGTACCGCTCGAGGATCAGGGCGCGCGAGAAATTGCTGAGCGTTCACGGGGCACCCCGCGCATTGCGAATCGACTCCTGCGGCGAGTGCGCGACTTTGCGCAAGTGCGCGCGGATGGCAGGATCACGCGAGACGTCGCTCGCCAGGGGTTGGAGCTCCTCGAAGTGGACCGTTGCGGCTTCGACCGGATGGACAGAGAGTTGCTTCGGACGGTCATCGACAAGTTCGGCGGTGGTCCGGTCGGAGTGGAGACCTTAGCGGCGGCGATCGGCGAGGAGCGCGATACCATCGAGGACGTTTACGAACCGTTCTTGATTCAGCAGGGTTATCTCAATCGTACACCGAAAGGTCGAGTCGCGACGCCTGCCGCGTTTGAGTATTTCGGCCGGTCTCAGCCGGCTGAACAGGTATCCCCGCAGGGAAAGTTGTTCGATCGATGACTCGGTCCTGCGGGTTGTAGCGATCTGTAGTGATGGACCAGAGCGACGCCGTCGAAGATAGCGCCTCCGAGAAGCGTCGACGGAGGCGAGAGGGACTGCTGATCTTCGTCCTGGCGGCGACGTTCCTGGTGCTAGCTGTGCTGCAGACTCGGCTGCCGGAGCTGACGAACAGTTCGTCGTTGACCGGCAACATCATCTTCTTCCTGCTGATCAACCTCAACATCATTCTGTTGGTCCTTTTCGTATTTTTGGTTGCTCGCAACTTCGTCAAATTGGTCGTTGAGCGCCGCCAGCGAATTCTCGGCGCCCGCCTGCGTGCGCGTTTGGTCATAGCGTTTGTCACGCTCACTCTTTTCCCAACGGCTCTATTGTTTGTCGTCGCTGAGGGGTTTCTGTCCGAGGCCATCAATAATTGGTTCAGCGTGCGGGTTGAAAGCGCGATGGACGGCGCGATCAAGGTGGCGCACAGCTACTACCAAAGGGCCGGCGACGATGCCCTGCATCATGCGCTTGGGATGCAACGGGATATCGGGAGAGACGGTTTGCTGGTGCCGGCGCGGCGTGCGGAGTTGCAAGAATTTGTTGCAGAGCGGCGCCGCGAGCTCAACGTCCAGGTGATTCAAGTGCTGGACCGGGATGGACTGATTGCTCTGGCTATGGACGATCGACTGACCGAGCGTGAGGTGCGGGTTGGAGGGACCGACCTCGTGTCGGTACTCGATGACGGGATGGACTTTGCCCGTACGCAAAAGGTGCGCGAAGGCGATGTCGTGCGCGGTGGGGTGCCGATTCGGGAGGTCGACGGTTCTGTAGTCGCAGCGGTTGTCGTTGGCTATTTGGTGCCGAAGCACGTGAGCCGATTGGCGGTCGACACGGCCCGCCGTTACGACGAGTATCGACAGCTCGGGGTGCTCAAACAGCCGATCGTCAACAGCTACACTCTGACGCTGTTGCTGATTACGTTGGTCGTCTTACTCGCCGCGATTTGGTTTGGGTTTACCTTTGCGAAAGGGTTTACGGTACCCATCGAGCGGCTTGGTGAAGGCATGCGTGAGGTAGCCCAGGGTAATCTTGGCCATCGCGCCGAGGCCGGTGGCGATGAAGAGTTCGCCACTTTGTTCTCGTCGTTCAACCAGATGGCGGGGGAGTTGCAGACGACGCACTCCGAGCTGGAGGAGCGCCGTCGCTATATTGAGAATGTACTGCGCAATATCACGGCCGGGGTTCTGTCGGTTGACGAGAAGGGCGTCGTTGCGGCGCTGAATCCGGCGGCGGGGACGATGCTCGGGGTACAACCGGACAAGATTCGTGGTCGCATCTGGTCGGATGTCCTCGATCCAGAGACTTTGGCTCCGTTGCGTAAGCTCCTCGAGGAAGTCTTCTCGGGCGATCAGCGCCTGGAGTCTCAGGTTAAACTACCCGCGGGGCCGCGCACTGTGACGGCGTGGGTGACCGCAATGCGGCTCAACGATGAGAACGGTGCACCGGCCGGTGCCATTCTTTTCCTCGAGGATGTTTCCTACCTGCTGCGTGTCGAGCGTATGGAAGCGTGGCGTGAGGTTGCTCGGCGCATTGCACACGAGATCAAGAATCCGCTGACACCGATCCAGCTGTCGGCGCAACGGTTGCAGAAGCGCTACGGCGCCGAGCTCGGCCCGGAGAAGGGCGCGTTGTTGGAGGAGTGCACCAGCACGATCGTCGGCCAGGTGGACCAATTGAAACGGCTGGTCAACGAGTTCTCGACGTTTGCCCGACTACCGGCGATTGAAGTCGCCCCCGGTGACCTATCGAAGGTCGTCGAGGACGCTCTTGTGTTGTTCCGCGAAGGCCATGGCGGAGTCCATTTTGACTACGTGGCCGAGCCGAACCTCCCGCTGGTGGAAATCGATTCCGAAGCGGTCCAGCGGGTGGTGGTGAACCTTCTCGACAATGCGGTGGCTGCATGCGAGGGTGTTGAGAACTCACGGATTGAGGTCCGCGTGGCGCACGATATGCAAGTGGGTGTGGTGAGACTCGAGGTGGGCGACAACGGATCTGGGATTAGTCCAGAAGCCCAGGGGCGCATTTTTGAGCCTTACTTTTCGACCAAGAAGGATGGCACCGGCTTGGGCTTGGCGATTGTCTCGGCGATCGTAGCGGAGCATCGCGCGTACGTTCGTGTGCGCAGCAATGAGCCTGTTGGTACGCGATTCTTGATCGATTTTCCGGTTCGTCTGGGTGCTGGTTTACGTCCAGCACTCGGGGCGTGATGTGATTGGAGGGCAGGAATGTCCACGGTACTGGTCGTCGATGACGAAAGTGAGATTCGCAGCTCGCTGCGAGGGGTCCTAGGCGACGAAGGGCTCCGCGTTCTTGAAGCGCAGGGAGGGCGTGAGGCTCTGGATATCGTACGTCGCGAGCATCCAGAACTCGTGTTGCTCGATGTTTGGATGCCGGACATCGACGGTATTGAATTGCTGCGCCAGCTGCAAAGCGAGCCGCAGCGCCCTCAGGTCGTGATGATCTCGGGGCATGGCAACGTCGAGACAGCAGTCCAGGCGACAAAGCTCGGAGCGTTTGATTTTATTGAAAAGCCTTTTTCGATCGACGCTCTATTGCAAGTAGTGGGACGGGCTCTCGAAGATGGGCGGGCGCCAGATAGCCAAGATGCGGAGGCTGCGAACTCGAGCGTCGGTGCTACCGACAGTCGGCAGCGGCGGCATCCGGAGCGGACGATCGGCAAATCGGTGATCGGGAGTGGGCATGGGTTACACACCGGGGTCCGGTCGGGCCTCATCCTCAACCCACTACCTCCGGGGCGTGGAATCGTCTTTAAGAACTTGACGACGGGTGCCTCGGTCCCGGCGCATCTCGATTTCGTCGAATCTACCGGGTACGCGACGACCTTGCATCACGGCGACATGAGCGTCGGGACCGTGGAGCACCTACTGGCGACGTTTCACGCCTACGGAATCACGAACGCTCTCGTGAAACTGCAGTCGGAGGTCCCAGTGATGGACGGCTCAGCGAAAGAGTTCTGTGCACTCTTGGAGGATGCGGGTGTCGAGGAGCAGGGTGGTGGGGTCGACGAGATAACCGTCAGCAAGCGGGTTGCGATTGGTAGTGAAGATCCCGAAGAGGAAGGGATTTCGATCGAACCTGCGGACTGTCTGAGTGTATCCTACACGCTACGCTATCCGGAACCGGTGGGCACTCAGAAGTATACGTTCGAGTTTCAGGGTCCTGCGAGCTTTCGTGATCAGATCGCGCCGGCGCGGACCTTCGGCTTCGTCAAAGACATGAAGGCTATGGCGTCGATGGGGCTTGCCAGCGGCGGTCGCCTCGACAACTGCATCCTCATCGATGATGAGAAGATTGTGAACACGGAGCTACGCTTTCCCGACGAGCTCGCGCGCCACAAGATCCTCGACGTACTCGGCGATCTATATCTGCTCGGGCGTCCGGTCCGAGGCAAGATCGATGCACGGATGACTGGCCACAGTGACAACATTGCGTTGCTCAAAGAGATCGCCAAAACGGAGATCTGAGCGAGAACATTGAAAAACAGTTGTGGTAGCGCAAGGCGCGAAACCGGCCTGTCCTCCGAAGCCTTGGCGGCGGAGGGAGGCAAAGCCGGAACTCTTGTTGAGGATTTCGCAACGCGGCGATTCCGTCCAACAATCGTTTTCAGGTCCACGTCCTTTGTTTGAACGGGCCGCTAGCCGCGGACGGCGATGATCTGTGTTTCGAGGTGCAATTCTCGACTCAAGTCGCGGGCGATCTTGCGAGCGATGACTCGATCGGCGAGATTTCTTACCAAGACGCGGTAGTGGGTGCTGCCGCCCTTCGACACTGGTTCGACCGTCGCGCTGTATCCGCGAGCCGACACCTTGCGATGGAGATCTTCTGCGATGGTTTTACTGCGCAGGGACGCGACTTGTACGTGGTAGAAAAAGCGCGGCTCGGCGTTAATGCGACCGCGGTCGCCTTCTGCGACCACTGGTGCTTGGGGTGCTGCGTCGCGGCGTGTGCTTGACGGGCTTGGTGCACTGAGAGCCACCTGCGCGGAAGCTCGTTGGCCGCCATCGTCTGGGGCAGCTCTCGGTGCGAGTGCCTGCCTCCATCCTGTTTCTGCCGACCAGTCTGGAGCTGGAGCCGGCGGCTCCAGTCCGTAGTCGATTAGAAGCTCCAAGTCACCCCAAAGGTCGTTAGACCCCAACACGACGACGATGACTTCTCTGCCCCGAAACGACGCCGCACCGGCGAAACAGCGCCGAGCGCGCCGGGTGTACCCAGTCTTGCCGATGAGCTTGAAACTTCGCCTCCCAAGCAGCTTGTTGGTCGTTTTGAGGGACACGCGTTGCTGTTTGAAGTTACGTGGGCGGATGGTCTTGGTCCGCGTCGACATGATGGATCGAAGCTCGGGGATCGCGAGCGCGTGACTCGCGATTACGGCTAGATCGGCGGCGGTGCTGTGGTGGCCGCGCGCTGGCAGGCCATTGGGGTTGACGAAGTGTGATCGCGTCGCGCCGATGTCCTTCGCGGTTTCGTTCATGCGTCGTGCGAAGTTGGTAACCGATCCAGACAGCCCTTCGGCCACCACCACACTGGCATCATTGGCCGACTTCAGCATCATGGCGTAGACCAGATCGCGCATGTTCATCACCCAGCCGGCCTTCAACCACGCCTTACTCGGGGGCATCCGCGAGGCCTTCTTGCTGACCTTGACGTTCCGATCGAGCCGCCCACTCTTCATGGCGACTACGGCGGTCATCAATTTCGTCGTGCTGGCCGGCGGCAACGGCATATTTGGGTTGCGTGCGAAGAGAATCTGGCCGGTCTGGTGGTCGACGATGATCGCCGAACGCGCGGTTACGCGACCCAGGTCTCCGATCGTCGTTGCCGACGCGGGTCCCGTAGTTGCAAACATGGCCGCCATGGCAACCAGTGCCCGCGTGGCCCGACTTCTATGAACCTGTGTTTCCATCCACCCCCACTCAGAGATGCATTTCAGCACAAACCTCAACATTTTCAACTTGAAGCTGTATTTGAGGTGAATCTTAGGCCCTGGTTGAGTCCCGATATGTCCTGCTCCGTACCCCGTACCCGTAGGCATTGCGCCGCCCCTCCTGTAGAGTCCCTTCCCCATGGCTGATCGACCCGAAGGAAAGGTACCTCCACACAGCGTCGAGGCGGAAGAAGGCGTGCTGGGCGGGGTATTGGTCGATAATAATTCGATCGACCGTGCCATGGAGATCTTGTTGGCCGAGGACTTTTACCGCGAGTCTCACCGCAAGATCATGAAAGCCTTTCTGGAGTTGAATGGACGAGGCGAGGCGATCGATCTGATTACGGTCAGCGACTATCTGAAGGGTCGGAACGAGCTCGACGAGATCGGTGGTGCGACCTATCTGGCGGAACTCTCCGAGCGCGTGCCGACGTCGGCAAACGTTGGCCAGTACGCCAAGATCGTCAAAGATAAAGCGGTTCTGCGTGCCCTGATCACCACCATGAACGACATCTCTGTGCGAAGTTTTCAGGCGCCGGGCGATGTCGAATCCTTTCTCGACGAGGCTGAGCAGCGGGTTTTCGAGATCGCCGAGCGTAAGACGCGTCCGGCGTTTTTCCGGGTGCGCGACATTGTCGTGGACTCGATGAAGGCGGTTGAGCAGCTCTACGAGAAGCGTGAGCTGGTAACCGGGGTTCCGACCGGGTTCATCGATCTCGACAAGAAGACTGCCGGCCTGCAGCCCGGAGATCTGATTATTGTGGCCGGTCGTCCGAGTATGGGGAAGACGGCACTGGCGCTCAATGTGGCGCAGTACGCCGCGCAAGAGGCCGGGCACGGAGTCGCGGTCTTCTCCCTCGAGATGGGCAAGGAGCAATTGGTCTTTCGTATGCTTTGTTCTGAGGCCCGGGTCGATCAGTCCAAGGTGCGCGCAGGCTTTGCGGCCGAGCGTGACTATCCCAAGTTGGCGATCGCGGCCGAGCGCCTGTCGGAGGCGAAAATTTACATCGACGATACACCGAGTCTCGGTGTCCTCGAGCTGCGCGCCAAGGCGCGCCGGTTGTCGCGCGAGCGAGACTCGAACCTCGGCATGATCATCGTCGACTACCTACAGCTGATGAGAGGCCCGGTGACGGACAGCCGTGAGCAGGAGATCTCGGCCATTTCGCGCTCACTGAAGGCACTCGCCAAGGAGCTGCAGGTCCCGGTGATCGCGCTGTCGCAGCTCAATCGCCAGGTCGAGCAACGCGCCGACAAGCGTCCGGTCATGGCCGACCTCCGCGAGTCGGGTGCGATCGAGCAAGACGCCGATGTGATCATGTTTCTCTATCGGGACTGGGTCTACAACCAGAAAGAGGCCGACGAGCGAGATGCTGAGCTGATCATTGGCAAACAGCGTAACGGCCCGACCGGAACGATTCCGATCGCATTTTTCGCCGAGTACACGCGGTTCGAAAACCGCGCCGAAGACGAAGTCGAGTTCGTCGGCGGGCCGGAGATGGACGGCGACGAAATCGACCGTTTGTGATTTCGACGATGACCGGGCGGGAGTGGCCACTGAGTGCGATCAGATCCTAGGCGGGCGCTTCGACGCGCTGCCCGTCTGCGGCGATGTGTGGGTCAATGTTTCGGCCGCCGACCTGCGATCCACTGACGCGGATATGGATTGTAGCCTGAGCGCAGTATGCGATTTCGTTGCGAGTGAACTCTCTATTGCCCCTGGGCGTCTAGATGCCAGGACCAGAATTTTCCACGATTTGGGCGTAGACGGCGACGATGGGATCGAATTTCTCGAAGCCTTTGCGGACAACTTCGGGGTCGATATGGCGGATTGCGACCCACGGCGGTACTTCGGACCAGAAGGCTTCTTTGACCCACGCGATCTGTGGGACCGCCTGAGAGCTCGTTCAGCGCGTCCCATCGAGCCGCTCACCATCGAGATGCTCGTTCTGTCCGCGGCGCAGCGTCGGTGGATTGTAGCCATGCCCGAGTAATCCGCGGGACCTTCGCAACCACGTCGATGTTGTATTTCTTTCCCGATCGCAGCGTTAGCTTTTGGGTAGTTATGGATATTTTATTGGATATCTGAGACTTAGCTGCTCGCTTGAGAGCGTCGTCGAAACCCGCGATGAACAGGAGCCAATCGCAACCCCGTGAAAAAGCATCTCCAGTCGCTGGTCGTCGGTAACCACCTGGCTCTTCGTGGAAGTGGCAAAGGAACCTGGTACGAGCGAAGCTAGCTGCCTGTTTTCAACGGACTGCTAGGATTGCGCGGCGGTGATCATGAGCTCGGTTGCGGCCACCGGGTCTACTGCGTTGCCGATGGCTCCGATAATGGCGGCTGTGTCGGCTCCGGCCTTGAGTACTTGAGCGACATTGTTTTCGCTGATCCCACCGATCGCGACCAAAGGGAGCGGGCTGGAGCTCGCCGCAGCGCGCAGCGCGTCGATTCCTTGCGTTGGGTCTGGATCGACCTTGCTCTCGGTTGGGAAGATTGGTCCGTAGGCGACGTAGTCCAGTGGTTCTTCACGCGCCGCCTTTACTAGCTGGTCCAGGTTGTGAGTGGAGTAGCCGATGATAGCGCCGGCTGGGAGGAGGTCGCGTGCGGTTTTTGGTGGTAGGTCGTCCTGTCCTACGTGGACTCCGGCGGCGCCGATGAGTTTTGCGATGTCAGCGCGGTCGTTGATGATCAGTTTGGCGTTGTACTGCACGCAGAGAGCTTGAATTGCGGTGGCCGCTTTCACGAAGGCGCCTGTTGGCGACGATTTCAGGCGGAGTTGGATGAGTGGGAGGCCGCAGCCGAGAACTTGCTGCGCCAAGTCGACCGGGTCTCTTTCCGGGTTTGTGTCCCCGACGATTGGGTAGATCGGCGAGCCGAAGTTGAACCCGATCATTGTTTGTCGGGGTCGTTCGGCGATCCGCCGCTCGCAGATCCTCCAGTTGTAGAACCTCTGGGGTTGATGCCGAGTGCCGTGATCTTTTTTCGCAAGGTGTTGCGGTTGATTCCGAGCAGGGCTGCGGCCTGGAGCTGATTGCCGCTGGTTTTCTCAAGAGTCATGGCGATCAAGGGGCGTTCGACCATTTCGATCACGTTTGCGTAGAGATCGGCTTCCGAGCCCGGAGCGCACCCACGCAGCAGTTCGCTGAGGCGCTCGTTCAAAAGGGTGTCGAAGTTTCCTCCGTTCGCGAGCTTCGGCGCGGGCTCGCTGGTGAGGGCCAGGTCGCGCGGCATCAAAGTTGGGCCGGAAGCCAGAACTGCCGAACGAATCAGCGAATTCTCGAGTTCCCTGACGTTTCCGGGCCAATCGTACTGGCAGAGTTGTTCGCGAGCCGACGCAGAGATGGCTTCGATCTTGGTGCCCATCTCGCGATTGATCTTCTCTAGAAAAAAGTCGATCAGCGCGGGAATGTCGCTACGACGCTCGCGCAATGGCGGGACCCGGACCGGCACGACGTTGAGTCGAAAGAACAAATCTTCGCGGAATTGTCCCTGCTGCACGGCGATATCGAGCGGACGATTCGTTGCCGCGAGGATGCGGCAATTGACCGGGACGGTCTCGCTGCCGCCCAGCCGAGTGACCTCGCGCTCCTGGAGGACTCGCAGAAGCTTAGTCTGCAGGTCGAGCGGCATGTCGCCGATTTCGTCGAGGAGTAGAGTACCATCTTCGGCCTGTTGGAATTTTCCGGCTCGCTGATCGGTGGCGCCAGTGAAGGCGCCGCGCTCGTGTCCGAAAAGCTCACTCTCGAGGAGCTCGCGCGGTATGGCCGAGCAGTTCACCGCAACGAACGGGCTTGTCCAGCGGGATGAGTGGTAGTGGAGCACTTTCGCGAGTAGGTCTTTTCCCGTGCCGCTCTCGCCTTGAATCAGGACGGTTGCCTCGTTGTTCGCGACGCGGCCGACGGTCTTGTAGATCTCCTGCATCGCAGCGCTACTGCCGACCAAAGCGACTCCCGGCTCGTAGCGTTCTCGAACCTCTTGCTGAAGCCTGTGGAGGTCGGTCGACATGCGTGACATTTCGAGGGCCCGCGCTGCGATGACGCGGAGCTCGTCGATGTTGAATGGTTTTGTTACGTAGTCGAACGCGCCCTGCTTCATCGCCTCGATTGCGTTGTCCATCGTGTTTTGTGCTGTGACGATCACAATGGGGCACTGAACACCTTTGGCGCGCGCCTCGCGCAGAACCGTGAGTCCGTCGTGTCCGGGCATGCGCAGATCGAGGAATGCGGCATCGAGAGCGCGCGATGTCAGGATCTCGAGTGCCTCGGTGCCGGATTCGGCTTGGACGATCGTGTGCCCCGACTCCTCGAGTGCTTTTGCCATTACGAAGCGGATGGATGCCTCGTCGTCGGCAACGAGGATGACCGGGCGGTCAGACGTCATGACGGATGTCCTTCTGGATTGGCAGGCTGACCCACACCGAGGTGCCGTTGGGCTCGACTGCGAATGCCCGCATGCTGCCGTGATGGTCGGATACGATTCGCTGGGCGATTGCGAGACCGAGGCCCGTGCCCCGTGCCTTGGTCGTGTAGAACGGTTCGAATATCCGACTCAAGGCTTCAGGCTCGATGCCCGGCCCGGCATCGTTCACTTCGACGCGCAGGTAGCTGCTGGGACCTTCTGGCTTCCGCAGGATGTGATAGTCAGTCTCCATTTTTGTTTGGAGAATCAGGCGACGGGCCTCAGGTGCGATTTCGGCCATCGCGTCGAAAGCGTTCTTGATCAGATTGAGAAATACCTGCTCGAGCTGATTCTGGTCGGCCATAATGTCGGGTAGGCTCGGGTCGAAGTGGCACGCGAGCACGATCTTCTTCTGCTTTTCTTCGGGCGCCAGCAGCGTCAACGCCCGCTGCAGGACCGCATGGATATTGATCCGGCTGAGTGTGGGTTTCGGCGGCACGCCGAGGTGCAGCAGGTCCTCGACCAGTGCGCTGAGCCGGTCTGTCTCACTCGAGATCACTTCGGTATACTCACTGAGTGAGCGGTCGTCCGGGAGTTTTTTTGCCAGCAGTTGCGCCGCACCCTTGATGCCGGCCAATGGGTTGCGGATCTCGTGAGCCATGCCTGCGACCAGGGTCCCGAGGCGTGCGAGGCTCTCGTTGCGTCTGGCCGACTCCTCGAGAGTCTTCTGGTAGCTCAAGTCCTGCACGACGATCGCGTGACCATCGACTTCGCCGACATCGTCCCAGATCGGAACACAGGTGACGCGGGCGGGGATGTCCCTCTGTCGTATGCGGAGGGTTTCTTCTCCACGCGTCTCGGATTGTTTCGTGGACTGCGTTCGCTCCACCATCTGAGTGAGGATTGGGCTGTCGGGGAAGGCGTCACGGCTGTGGTGTCCGAGAACCTTCGCCCTTGGTGTGCGGGTGAGCTCCTCGGCGGCCTGATTAAAAAAAACGATCGTGGATTGTTTGTCGAGAACGATGACGGCGTCCTTGAAGTGGCGCAGAACGTTCTCCCAGATTGTTGAGCGGGCGCGTTCTGGCAGGGGCGTTGAACTGTCTATGGGTACCATCGTCAGCCGACCTATGATGGAAAGAGCTAACACAACGACTTCGGGTGTGGAACGTACGTGCTCGGGCTACACCTCGTTGACAGACGCTGCCTCTTCCCATCAGATGGCGGGACGATGATCGGAGTCGATGAGGCGTTAGGTCGGGTTCTAGAAGACCTGCCGCTGCTCGAGGGGCAGATGGTTGCTCTGCCGGCGGCGCTGAATCGCGTCGTCGCCGAAGAGATTCGCTCGCCTCGCAACGTGCCGCCGTTCCGCAACTCTGCGATGGACGGCTTCGCCGTCCGAGCCGCCGATCTTCGGGGTGCCTCGAGTACGGAACCGAAACGCCTCCAAATCACGGAAACGATTGGGGCCGGTAGTGTCGCGCGTGGCGTTGTCGCTGCCGGGGAGACGATCCGTATCATGACAGGCGCGCCTGTCCCTGACGGGGCGGATACGGTCGTCCGGGTAGAGGATACTGAGAACGATGGGGACCACGTAGCTGTGCGCGTCGCCCCGGTCGAGGGATCCCACATTCGCCATCCCGGGGAAGACGTTGGCGCCGGCGAGATCGTCTTCGAGCGAGGCCGTAGGTTGCGCCCGGCCGACATCGGGGTGCTTGCGTCGATCGGGGTCGCAGTTGTTCGCGTAGTACGCAGGCCGCGCGTGGCGATCATCGCCACCGGTGACGAGTTGGTCGAATTGGGACAGCCCCTAGGCCCGGGACAGATCGTCAATAGTAATGCGTATACCCTTGCGGCGGCGGTTGAAGACCTTGGCGGTGAGGCGCTAGTGATTGGCATCGTACCCGACCAGCCGGATCGACTCCGTGCCGCGTTCGAACGCGGCTTGCAGGCGGATGCTCTGCTCTCGACTGGTGGGGTGTCGGTCGGTAGCTTCGACTTCGTTCGGCAGATCCTAGCCGATCTTGGTTACGAAGAGTCGTTCTGGAAGGTCGCACAGCGCCCGGGCAAGCCGATTAGCTTTGGGCGACGGGCTGGTACCCCTGTCTTTGGATTGCCCGGCAATCCGGTGTCATCGCTCGTTTGTTTCTACGTATTCGTCGTACCAGTCCTGCGCTCGATGATGGGACTATCGGAAATCCACTTGCCGACGCAGCGGGCGAAGCTGGAGGTCGACGTGAAGTCAGTGGGAACCCTGACGGAGTTCATTCGCTGCGTTGTGCGGGCCTCCGGAGACGAGCGAATGGTGCGGCCGACCGGCACGCAGAGCTCAGGGGTGCTGCGCTCGATGTCTCTTGGCGACGGGCTGATCATAGCACCCCCCGGTTGCGAGCTGCTGCCGGCCGGTAGCGAGGTGTCGGTACTGATGTTGAGTCCGACGATCGGCACATCGGAGCCGCCGCTGTGACGGGCGCGATGCTCCCCATTGTACGCATCGGCCAGGGGTGGGATCTGCATCGTTTGGATGATGGTGGACCGCTGCGTCTCGGTGGGATCGATGTTCCGTTCGAGAAGAGTTCTCGCGCCCACTCGGATGGTGATGTCGTCCTGCATGCCCTGACGGATGCGATCCTCGGTGCGGTTGGGGCTGGTGATATTGGGACATTGTTTCCGGAAGCTGACCCGCAATGGAAGGGCGCCGATAGCGCGGCTTTTGTACGCGAGGCGGTCCGGCGGGCTTCCCTGGCCGGCTGCCGCGTAGGGTCCGTAGACGTTACCGTCATCTTGGAACGCCCTAAGTTGCAGCCGCACCGCGAGGCGATGGTCGGTGGGGTTGCGAGGCTGCTCGAGGTGGAGAAAGAGCAGATAAGCCTCAAGGCGAAGACCAACGAAGGTCTCGGTGCGATCGGATCAGGGGACGCCGTCGCCGCCTTGGTCTTAGTCGGCTTGGTCCAGTCCAGCTCTTAGCCGGTCTGGACGGAAAACCCTCGTTCACCGTGTGTGAGGTGCGCGGGTTGCCCTCCGAGGACGGTGTCTAAGACGACATCGTACTGCCAAAGTTGGTGGACGAAGGCGAGTGCTTTTTCTGCGTACTGCGGATGGAGGTCTCGTCCGTCGTGGTCGTGTCGCAGGAGCAGCGTGCGGTTGCCGTCGTGATCTGCATCGACGACTTGGATGGTTGGAAGCAGATTCGAGCCGGTGTTGGCGATGAGCGAATCGCGGACCTGTTGCCATCCCGCTTCGTCGGACACCTCGGTGACCACCAAGTCGTCTCCTTGCGGCCCGTACTGGAACAAGTCTAGCTCGCGGACGAGGTCCTCGCTGAGGTGTCGCCTCAGAAAAGAGCTATCGCGATCCGACTCACGCACCGCAAAGAGCGGCGCGAGGTCGTCGCCTTCGCACTGCTTCTCGAGATCCTCCCAGATCTTGATGCCGACGTGGTAGGGATTGAGGCTCCCCTCGTGGGGGCAGACGACTTGGTTGTGACGTACGAGGAACTCTAGGTGCAAATCGGTAGGCAGATCGAGTCGCTCCAGGATCTTGTGATGCCAGAATGACGCCCATCCTTCGTTCATGATCTTGGTTTCCATCTGCGGAATAAAGTATTGGGCTTCTTCGTGTGCGATGGTTAAAAGATCACGCTCCCATTCGCTGAGGTAGGGGTTGTGGTCGCGGATGAACAGCAAGATGTCTTCGTCCGGTTGGGTCGGCGTCTTTCTCAAATCTGGCGGGTCGTATTCAGCGCGCTTGTGAATCTGTTGGAAGGGATCCTTTGCGGGCTCGGCGGATTTCAGTGCATCTGCCCGGTGCTCCAATTCACTCGGTTTGCGCACCGCGAGGTTGCGCCGGCACTGCATGGACAATGCGTGCGCCGCGTCGAGCACCCTCTCGACGCGTTCGAGTCCGATGGTCGGATCCTCGATGTAGCTGCGCACACGGTTTGCCCGCGATTTGAAGCCGCTGATTGTGTACTCCGGGTTGGTCGTTCGAAACGTGAAGTTGTTGCGAAAAAAATCGTTGTGGCCGTAGACGTGCGCGATTGTGAGAATCTGAAGCAGGAGAGAGTTGTCGCGCATCAGGTAGGCGATCGAGGGGTTGGAGTTGATGACCATTTCGTATGGTAGACCCGATACACCGTGGTCGTAGAGCGTCTTGAGTTTCTCGAAGGACTTGCCGTACGACCAGTGCGGGTAGTGGGATGGCATCCCGGAGTAGGCCATGTAGCCGAGCATTTGGTTGTGATCGCAAATCTCGAACTCCTGCGGAAAGCACGACAGACCGATGTCGTCGACGTGTTGGCAGATGACGTCATCCCACTTCTCTAGATCAGCGACGTGCCACTCATTCATCTTCTGGTCCCGTCGGTACGCGCTCCTTGGCCAGGAGCGCCTTGAAGCTTGGCCAGACATCCTGCTTGCGCTCGATCAGGACGGTCTGGAAGTTGTCCGCGTCGAGTCTTCGGAAGACGTTCAGCATGGAACTTTCGTAGTAGCGTGGGCCGAGCGGTTTGATCTCGCCATAGCCGAACAAATTGCATGCATTGGTCAGTGCTTCTGCCAGCTTCACGGCGTCCGCATTGTCACTGTCGAAGTTGTCTCCGTCGGAGCAGTGGAATGAGTAAACGTTCCACAAGGTCGGGTGGTAGCGTTCCTCGATGATCTCGAGGGCGCGTTTGTAACCGGACGAGATCATCGTGCCGCCGGACTCGCCTTTGTAGAAGAACTCCTCTTCGGTGACTTCCTTTGCCGCCGTATGGTGGGCTACGAAAACGATCTCTACATTTTGGTACTTGGATCGAATGAACTGGTAGAGGAGAAAGAAGAAGCTCCGGGCGAGGTACTTCTTGGCGCTGTCCATCGAACCCGAGGTGTCCATGATGCAAATCACGGCGGCATTGGACTCGAGGCGAATGTCAGTTGTGATGTGTTTGTAGGTGAGGTCGCCGTCGTGGAACGGAAATCGATCCGTTGGGCCGTTGCTTCGCGGTTCTTCCCCGGCGAGCTTTCTCCGCACGCGGGAGCGTGCGGTGCGGCGCTTGTCTAGGCGCGACCGGATGCCCTTCTGCCGAAATCCCTGGCGCTTGAAGTTCCGTTCGGACTCGATCTGGCGCAGGCGCTTCCGCTCCATGTCGGGAAGTTCCAAGTCCTCGAACATCAGGTCGATGACCTCTTCGAGGCTGACATCGGTCTCGTAGTAGTCCACGCCCGGTTGGTCACCTGCCTTGCCCGGAGCGCCGTCTTGGCCATCGCCCTGCTTGCCGACGACCTGGCCTCGTTCTGTATCGCCGTTGCCCTGGGCGACTTGCGGAGACTGATCGCCGTAGATGAATCGATACTCTTTGATGCCGCGAATCGGCACCTTGATGATTCGATTCTTGTCCTGGCCGATAATCGACTCTTCGGCGATGATGTCGGCGATGTTTTCGCGAATGGCTTCGCGAACTTTATCTCTGTGTCGCGCGCGATCTCCAGCAGCGCGATCGCTGCGCTCTGCGTCGCTCGAGCGGAAAGGGCGGAAGACGGAATCAGGAGGTGGCATCGGATCGCAGCAGCTCGCTTGGGTCTAGTCCTTCCAGAGGTTGTTCGCAGCATACTTCAAAACGACATCCACGCAGCTCGGGCAGTATCCATTGTCGATCAAGTTCTCGACCATGGCGCTGTACTTTTCATTTTGCTCCGAATCGCGCGTGCGTGCTTTCGTGATGATGCGGCTGATGTCGCGAACCGAGGTCATGAGTCTTTTTTCGATCGCTTCGCGGAGGGGCTCGTAACTGGTGTAGGTGATCGTTGTGCCGCGGCGACCGGCCGACCATAGGTAGGCAATCACTTCTTGGCGAAAACCTTCAGCGGCAGTGCCAATAATCGCCAGTTGCTCTTCGATCGACTTGAGGAAGGCCTCGTCCGGCTGCAGTTCTTCGTTCGTATTGCGGTCGCGTACCTTGGCCTTGTTTACGAAGGCCTCGGCATGGTCGAGGTAGTTTTGAAAAAGAGATTCTGCTTGCTCCTGATACGAGTAGACGAAGGCTTTGGTGATCTCGCGCTCGAGAACATCGAGGTACTCCTTGTGCAGTACGTCCTGCAGGAAATCGAGGTAGCGTTTGCGCGTATCATCGGGGAGGTCCGTTTCCTTGACGCGGCTGATCAGTGCCTCACGGACGTTAATTGGATTGATGCAACGACCCTCGATGTTGTCGGATAGAGCATTGTCGAGCGCCTTCATGATGAAGCGCGTGGAGATCCCTTCCATGCCCTCGCGTTTGGTGTCCTCGCGCAATTCGCGTGCATCGATCTTCTTTGTGTGGCCTTTCTCGATGACTTCCTCGCCGTTGTAGAGGCGTAGTTTCGTCATCAAGTCACACTTCGCCGTTGGCTCGAGGCGCGACAGGATGGCGAACATCGACGCTACGTCGAGGGTGTGCGGCGCAACGTGTGCCTTGAAATCCGAGTGGCGAATGATCTTCTCGTAGATACGTACTTCTTCTGAAAGTCGAAGGTTGTAGGGAACCTTGACGACGACGATGCGATCGAGGATCGCCTCGTTGGTATGGTCGGCCTTGAACTTTTGCCACTCGGCTTCGTTTGAATGCGCTAGAATGACCGCGTCGACGTAGACCATGCCGTGGCGCCCGGGTGCGGGGATCACTTTCTCTTGTGTCGCAGTGATCATTGCGTGCAGGTACTCGGTTTCGTTCTTGAAGACCTCGATGAACTCCGCGATGCCACGGTTGGCGACGTTGAGGGCGCCGTTCATATCGAGCACGCGCGGGTCGCCTTCGGAGTAGCGGTCGAGTTTCGAGATGTCTTCGCTACCGATCAGAACCGAAGTGTCTTGGTTGTTTGGATCGACGGGTGGTACGACGCCAATGCCGACGCGGGCGCGTTTCGAAAATGATCGGCGAACCACCGGTACATCCTCGTACCGTGTGTCGAACTCTTCTTTTAGCCGGTAACGACACATCGGACAGAGGTCGCCTTCGATGTGAACACCAAGCATCTTTTCGAACTCCTTCCGCAAGTGTCGCGGCAGGAGATGCAGTGGCTCCTCGTTCATCGGGCAACCTTCGATGGCGTAGATCGGGTCCGCTTCCTCCAGACCACGTTGCAACTTCTCAACGAGTGAACTCTTGCCCGAACCGACTGGGCCCATGAGGTACAGCACTTGTCTGCTTTCCTCGCCTTTGAGGGCTGCGGAGTGGAGGTAGCGTACGATCTGCGACACCGTCTTCTCGATGCCGAAGAACTCATCGGCGAAGAACTCGTAGACGCGGAGTGGCTCGTCGCCGAAAAGGCGCTTTACCCTGAGGTCATCGGTGGCGAGGATCTCTCGCGAGCCGGGCTCCATGACGACGTCGTGCAGCCGGGCATGGGCCAGCTGGGTAATTCCAGGATCTTCCCGGACAACCTCGAGGTAGTCGAGGAACGTTCCGCTCCAGCGATGGTCCTCGCGGGCGGCGCGATCTTCTCGAATCAACTTTTCGAATGTGGCTTTATCTGCCTGCATGATTCGCTCCTCATCGCGCCGCTAGAATCTCGCTAATTGGGAACCCTCAGGTTGTTCGACGTTCTTCGACGCCGCGGATTCGAATCATTGGCGGAGCATCCCTGGAGAGGAGCAATCGCCTGCCGCGTCTTGGGATCGCCGATGGCTTGCTCTTGCCGTCGCAAATCCCGGAGTCAATCCCGAAAATTGTTCGGGACGACAATGTGTCAGACCAACCTATTGGGTTTGCCGTCACTGGGCGCATTTTGTTGCACTGCGGTTAAACTATTTTGGTCGGTACCACTAGGTGTTGTGTTGAGTCAAGCAAAATTGCACATGATGTTGATATACCGGGCTTGCTTCGTTGCGTTTGCTTTGAATGTTTCGCAACGATTGTGCCGGGCTCCAAACAAGCCACGCTGTATGTATCTTGCGCCGCTTGACCGGGTGGATCAACAAAAAAAATTTGCCGAACGTTTGGTCTTCGCCGGACAATGTCCCGACCGTACTGTACAATTTTCTTGTTTTTTGAGCACAGCGGATGTCATAACATTTGCCGAGCGTAAACGGTTCGATTGCGGGGCGTTTATGGCCGGGAGTCTAGATTGTGTCGGATACTAAGAAAGTGCCCAGCTATCGGGCGACATTGGTGATCGAGGGCCTCCCCGGTGAGGATCCTGCTGCGGTGCGGGGGGTTCTTGAAACGAAATTGAGCAAGGTTGAGATCCCCTCATTTCGGGTCGTGAGTATCGAACCGATGACGCGCCGACGCGCCGCAGCTTTCGATACTGGCCCCCGCCGAGCCGCTCCCGCGGAAGGCGGTTGGCGCCGTGAGTCGAATGCCGGCGGGATCTTGCTTTTGGTAGCGATCGCTTGGGCGGCGTGGTTTGGCTGGAGTATATTGAAGGTCTTCTTCGCCTCGGAACTCTAGGATACTCGTGTCGCGACCCGCTGCAGCAATTGTGTTTTTTTTTGATGTTTGCGACGAGCCGGTCAGACCGGTAATCCTTCTTGTATGATGCGGATTGGAATCGTGCTGATTGGTGCCATTGTTTTCTCAACAGGTTCAGCATCGGGCGAGATTTACGAGTGGGTGGACGGCGGTGGGTCTCGTCACTTCACGAATGACGTCGAAGATATCCCGGAAGCGAGTCGCGAAGCGGCGCGGGTTTTCGTGCGTGAGAAGCGCGTTGCTTTGGTTCAATCTGAGTTGTCGGGCGACGACCAAGGGAGCGACCCTCTTTCGGAGGGTGTAGGTCGCAGGACTTCGGTGGTCAGTGACGAAGCGAGGAGTGAGGCCCGAGCCCGACGCGAGGCGCGGCGCGCAGACCGACGGGACGCACGCCGGTCTGCGGAACCGATCCGGCAAGCTCAAGTTGTTTACGACAGGTCCTTTGACTTCCCTGTGACTCCGCCGGCTGTGAGCGCTCCGCCGGTGGTTCAAGATGTGAACGTCAACATCAGCGGTCCGTTGGCTGTTTCCGAGGTCGTAGTCCTTCCGCCCGATGTCTACTCGCCATACGGCAGGGACTACCGTACCGGGGGGTATGGACCGCGTGTCGCGACTTCGTTCGATCGCGGTCGGTCTCGCCACCAAACGGTCCGTATGTTGTTGCAGGATCAATTTCAGTACGACCGCAACGGCCCGAGTTATTTCGTTGGCGGGCGCATCCCGTTGGGACCTACCTTCAGTGCGAAGCTGCCGCGCGGTGTTCGTTCTTGCTCTGCGACTCGCGTGAACCGAACAAAGCGTCGGACCAAAGCGGTACGTCGCTAACCGTCCGCCTGCTAGCTGGTCATTCGATTGCCCCGTCTTCTGGATCGCGCGGAAAGTGCCCTGCTCGTTATTGACGTGCAGGAAGCCTATCGCGGCAAGACCGTCGACCACGAAAGAATGGTCGAGCGTGTATGTCGCTTGATCCAAGCAGCGCGCGTCTTTGGAATTCCCTTGCTGGTGACCGAGCAGTACCCCAAAGGGATTGGAAAGACGCAACACGAGGTCGCCGACCTTCTACCTCCAGGGCAACTCGTCGTTGAGAAGACGACGATGAGCTGCTGTGCGCAGCCGGCCTTTCTTGACGCGTTGGAGGCGGCCGGCAGGCAGCAGATTGTGGTTTGCGGCATCGAGGCGCACGCCTGCGTCAACCAAACGGTGCACGAACTATTGGAACGAGGGTATATTGTGCACTTGCCTTGGGATGCGATTTCGGCGCGCTTTGAGCGCGATTGCGACGCTGCTTGGCAGAAAATGATCGGATCGGGTGCAGTGCCCTCATCGACCGAGATGATCTGCCTCGAGTGGGTACGTAGCTCCGAGGCGCCTGAGTTCAAGGCTGTCCACAAGCTCATTAAGTGATCTCCTGAGACCGTCGGAGGAGGAACCGATTGCTGGTTCTTTAGTGGAGTTCACCTGTGGGCTTGCGCACTCGTCGGCGATGAGCGATTGGAGGTTCCCGTGGTCCGTTATGACGCAGCCCGGGCCGAGACGATATGACCGACGTGGATGCCGCGAGCCGAGAGCTCAGTAAGGAACTTTTCGATATTGGCGCGATCCGGTTCGGATCGTTCACTTTGAAGGACGGTCGCGAGTCGCCATTCTACCTCGACCTTCGCATCCTCGTTTCGCACCCGACCGCCTTAGCGCGGGTCGGACGGGCACTGTCTCGACGTGCCGCGGATCTGAACTTCGACCGGATTGCTGGAATTCCCTATGCTGGGTTGCCGATCGCGGTCGCGATGTCTCTAGTCTCGGAGCGGCCGATGGTCTACCCGCGCAAGGAGGCCAAGGAGTACGGTACTCGAAAGGCTGTGGAGGGAAAATTCGCCAAAGGGGAAGTCGCGCTGGTCGTGGACGATGTCATTACCAGTGGTGGGGCGAAGTTGGAGGCGATTGCAGCGCTGCGGGAAGTTGGTCTGCGTGTCGAGGATGTCTTGGTCGTCGTCGACCGCACCGCGCCTGGTGCGAATGCGATCGAACAGGCAGGTTTTCGTTTGCACAGTGTTCTGCGCGTCGAGGTTCTGCTTCATGCCTTGAAGCAAGATCAACTGATTGCCGAAGCCGATTGTGAGCGCAGTCTGACCTTTCTCTCGAGCCAGGCCTGAGCGGCGATCAACTTGCCCGCAACGACTGAGACGACCCAACCGACAGCGGCTCCCGTGCAGCGATTTCGCTGCCGTGGACTGGAGGTTGTCTATCAGCATTATCCGGGGCGACTCACGGCGATCTCACTGAGTGCGCGCGCCGGTGCGCGCTATGACGGGGTTTCCCCAGGTTTGGCACATCTCACGGAGCACATGCTGTTCCAGGGAACTTCCGAGACTGATCAACTGACGCTGAACAAGCGTGCGGCGGAGCTTGGCGGAGAGCACAACGCCGACACCGGTTATGAAGATGTGTCGCTGCTCTTCGAGGTCTTCAACGAAGACTTGGAAGAGGCGCTGGCGCTGTTGGCGGAGCAATACTACGACAGCCGGATCGACGCGAAGGTGCTCGCCAAAGAGCGTCGCGTCGTCATTGAAGAGATCCGCGGGCGTCTCGAGGATCCGTCGGAACGACTCTACCGCCGCGCCTGGACGCGCCTCTTTTCAGGGGCGCTGGCGAGTCCTGTTGCCGGTACCGTTTCCAGCGTCCGCAAGATCGAAGTCGACCAAGTGGAAGCTTTCCGACGTAAGCATTTGACTCACGCTAATTCGGTTCTGTCGATCGTAGGTGGCGCAACGATCAAGGATGTCCGGCGGTTTGTGCGCAAGATCTTTACGCGAACCGACGCCGGCTCTCCTGTCCCGCGTCCCGCAATCGCGTTCCGCCGCGGCGGGGAGTGCCACATGCGATCGACCGAACGGGGGCAAGCGTACGTAACAGTGTTGATTTCGCTGCCGCCGGACCCGCGACACATCCTGGCGACCGGGGTGGCGCTCGACATGATCGGAACCGATCCCGACAGCCGACTGTTTCAGGAGCTGCGAGAGAAGATGGGGCTGAGTTACGATGTATCAGCTCATCTCGAATGGGGTCCCGATTGGTCGGTGGCGACGATTTCGTCGAGTAGTTCGCGCGCCCAGGTCGATCGGCTGTTGCGCGAGATGCAGCGGGTCTGCCAGGAGGCTGCGGATAGCGGCTTTGCCGCCGATGAATTTGCGCGTGCCCGCAAGAAGATCCGCTATCGCAACGCGATGCTGGCGGAGAGCCGTCTCGATCAAGCCGGTGCGCTCGCCGAGAGTGCACTCTGGGGAGCCCCAACTCCGGAAGAGGCGGAACGCATCGTCGCGGGACTGTCGCAGGAGGAAGTAGAAGCTTCTTGGAGACGCACGCTGACCGGAGACACCGTCGTCGCCGTCTTACGCTGATTCGGTGCGAACTGCGGTACGGCGCCGCAGGCGGTCGCCTCAGGACATTCCTTCGTCGAAGCACTGCCCCGGTCCGCTGAACTCGTCCCAGCCCGCTTTCGATCCGGTAAACATGTGGGCTCCGACCTTGAGTCCAATGTCCGAGTCGAGACCTCCCGCTGGAATCCAGTAGGTACGGCCCGATTCATCGGAGAACGGAGCTGGCGAGCTACATTCAGGGCAAAAGGAAGCGCCGGAGCCTGATTCGGGGCGATAGTGTTTGACCAGATCGTCGCCCGCCAGCCACCGAAAATTTCTTTCGGGGATCACCAACACAGCGTTTGCAGCCGAGCCGGTAACCTGGCGACAGCGGCTGCAGTGGCACTGGTAGAGGAACGAGCTCCGGAGATCGTCTCCGTGGAGTTCATAGCGAATTTGGCCGCAGAGGCAGCTTCCAGAAACGGTCATCACTGAACTCTCTACCACCACCGGTGGTGTCGAGCACCCGCTTAGTTTCCATGCTCGGCGTGGATTCGAATCAGCGCGGCGGGGCTTCGCCGCCGAAATGAAAGCCGAGTGTCGCCAGGAAGGATACTAGCTCGAGGTCTCCGATGGCGCTGGCGTCGGCACGATGGTAGCGGACGTCGGCGCCCAATGAGATGAGATCGCTGAGGCGGTACGCGAGACCGCCCCCGACATTGTACCCGAACGAGTCGTCTTCAGCCTCGAGATCACTTGCGAATACGCGCTCGACATCCACATCGGTATGGTACAAGCCGATTTCTGCACCGAGCCATGGGCGGAATCGCCGATTGCCGAGAGGATATAGCTTGCCACCAGCGGTTACGGTCACCAAGGTCAGCGTATCTAGAATGCCGACATCGAGCGGCGTGAATCCGCCGCGAATATTCACTGTCGGTTCGAAGTATTCTCCGAGCTCGTAGCCGAAACCGGCTCCGAACAGCCCGCCGGCTTCATCGTCGCTGTTGATTTCCAACTCGCGGTTGACCGAAAGGACGTTGAGCAAGATGCTGGCGCCACCTTCGATCTGCAGGTGCCACTGTGCCTGACTTGCACCGGGAAATCCGCAAGTCACGAGGGCAATAGCGATCAGGGCGATACGTCGCATTGTCTAGAAGGGGATATCGTCGTCTTCCTGTGGTGCTGAAGGATCGTCTTGTCCCGGAGGTGCGTTGAACGAACCGCCACCGCCACTGCCGCCACCTGCGCCACCGCCGCCATCACGCCCACCCAGAAAACGGACGTCGCGGGCGATGATCTCGCTGATGTACTTCTTGTTGCCGTCCTTGTCGTCGTAACTGCGATTGGTGATGCGGCCTTCGATGAAGACTTGACGTCCCTTAGATAGATACTGTCCACAGGTCTCGGCTTGTTTTCCCCAAACGACGATGTTGTGCCATTCGGTCTTTTCCTGCTTCTGCCCCTGCTGATCGTTCCATTTCTCGGTCGTCGCGACCGAGAACTTCGCCACGGCGCGGCCGCTGGGCGTGAAGCGGACTTCCGGATCCTTGCCAAGGTTCCCAATAATGATCGCTTTGTTGACCATGTTCTTCCTCGATTGCTGTTTTTTGACTGTTTGCAGGCGGGTGGGTGCAGGTCGTACCGGATGGCGGTTGCTATCAATGGTGTAGATTAGAGTCAAGAAGCCGTCGATTCCCACGTTGACTTGGCTGAGTGGGCGCCGCTATCATCATCAAGTGGTGGTGTGGCGGTATGGAGGTTGGGTGAATTGGGCTCGTGCGTCGGGCGTGCGGGTGCATTGATGGCCTACGATTCGAGTGGCCCATTGCGAGTAGTCCCGCTCGGCGGATTGGGCGAAATTGGGCTCAACTGTCTTCTTTTGGAGTGCGGTGGGCAGGCGATTGCCATCGACTGCGGTGTGATGTTCCCCGAGGCGGGTATGCTCGGGATCGACTTGGTTTTACCGGACTTCGAGTATCTTCGCTCGCTCGGCGACCGCTTTTTGGGGTTCGTCATTACCCATGGGCACGAAGATCACATCGGCGGGCTGCCGTACGCATTGCGCGATGTGCATGCTCCCGTCTACGCGACACCGATGGCGTCTGGGTTGATTACCTCGCGTCTTGCCGAGCACGGGCTGGAGGACACCGTGTTGCATGAGTTTCGCCCGCGCCAGTCCTTTTCTTTGGGACCTTTTGAAATCGACCCGATCCACGTTACCCACTCGATCGTCGATGCCGTCGGCCTCGCCATCAAGACGCCGCATGGTGTGGTCATCCACACCGGGGACTTTAAGATCGATCAGACGCCAATCGACGGCCGAGGACCCGATCTGCAGGCTTTTGCGGAGTATGGGTCTCAGGGGGTCCTTTTGATGCTGTCTGACTCGACGAATGCGATGAGTGAGGGCGCGACTGGATCGGAAAGCGACGTTAGGGGCGGTCTCGAGGACGCGTTTCGCGATGTCGACGGACGAGTGTTCTTTTCGACCTTTTCGTCGCACGTGCATCGCCTTCAGCAAGTGCTCGAACTGTCTGAGGCGTTCGGACGCAGGGTCGCGGTCGTTGGCCGCAGTCTTGTGAACTCGATCCGGATTGCCACCGAGATTGGTCACCTCAAGGCGCCGCCCTCGCTCTTTGTGGACGTCTCGAAGGTGTCGATGTTGTTGCCGAAAGAAGTGACCCTCCTGACCAGTGGCAGCCAGGGCGAGGCGCGTTCCGCTCTGGTTCGTATCGCGGTTGGCGATCATGGCAAAGTCTCGATGGAGCCGGGCGATCGCGTCATTCTGTCGTCTCGTGTGATTCCAGGAAACGAAAAGCCGATCGGAAACATGGTCAACCACATGTACCGACGCGGGGCAGACGTATTGGATCGCTCGTCGGCACCGGTGCACGTCTCGGGACACGCGAGCCGCGACGAGTTGGCCTTGATGCTGAAGTTGGTCCAGCCGCGCTTTTTTGTTCCAGTGCACGGCGAATACCGACACTTGTCGCACCATCGGCATTTGGCACAGAGGGTCGGACTGGCTGCTGACGATGTCTACTTGATTGAGGATGGGCAGACTCTCGAGGTCGATGCCAACGGAGCGCGGCGCGGCGAGTCTGTTCAGGCCGGGCGGGTGTTTGTCGACGGAAAGGGGGTTGGCGACGTGGACGATGTGGTGCTGCGCGATCGCCGCCATCTCTCGCGCGACGGGTTGTTGCTGGCTGTCCTCACGGTCGACCAGCATACGGGTGATCTAATTTCCGGCCCCGATTTCGTTTCGCGCGGCGTCTTCGAGCAGGGCGAGGAGGCGCAGTACTTCGACGCTGCGAGGACGGTTGTGACCGACACCTTGGCGGCGATCACGGCCGAGTCCCGAACTGATTCGCTGGAAGTTTCCGAAGAGATCCGTCGGGCGTTGCGACGCTATCTCAGCCGCACGCTCGCGCGTCGTCCGATCGTGCTCCCTTACGTCATGGAGATGTGAAGTGGCGCGTACTGCAAAAAAACCCGTGCGTCGGAAAAAGTCCGACGACGTCGAGGAGACGAAACCGAAGGCTAGGCGGGCGAAAAAGAAGACTGCTCCGGAGCCGGAGGAAGAAACCTTGGCGGCCGACACGTTGGAGGATTCGCGACTCCTGGACGAGGTGGCGGCGATTGTCGTTCTGACCGGCGCCGTATTCACGGCACTGAGTTTTGTTGCCTATCAGCGAGGCGCCGGTGGGCTCAATCTCGCCGGGCGTGTTGGTGATGCGCTTGCGGATGCGCTGGTACAGGGGCTGGGCTTTGCGGCCTACCTCGGGCCGGTGTTCTTGGTGGTCGTAGCCTACCTCCTGTTTCGCCAGGCCAGCCGTGAGATCACCCTAGTGCGCGCGTTTGGTGCGTTGGTGATGGTGCTGTGTAGCGCGGTTTTGATGGGCCTGATGGCGGGTTCAGAGCGGCCGGTGTCGGTAGCCGGAGGGTGGGTCGGTGGCCTGATCGCTCACTTGTTGCGCCAGGCGTTTGGCACTCCTGGGGCGTTCTTGATGATCGCCTCGCTGATGGTGCTGTCTTTCCTCGTCGTTTCACGCATGTCTCTCGGCAGGCTGTTGGTGCTCTGTGGGTCTGGCGCGCGCAGGGGAGCGGGCAAGGTGGCTGAAACATTTTCGCGTCCTGCCAGAGAGGTTGCGGAAGTTGCGCTGCAGGTGGTGCCGCCGACGCTGCGATCGAACGTTCGCCGCGAAGAGTCGGATGTACCAGCGTCGGCACATCTCAGTGCGCCGCTGATCGTGCGCCCAAACCGCGAGGCGACGAAGCCCCAGCGCCGCGCGCGTGCCGTGCAGGAAGAGCTGCCTTTTGCCGACGACGGGACCTACCAACTGCCGCCGATGCAGCTGATGGACCAGCCGAGTGGTGGCGAGATCGAAGTCGATGAGGAGGCGCTTCACAAGAGTTCTCAGATCCTCGAGTCAAAGCTCGGCGACTTCGGAATCAGCGCTAAGGTCGTGGAAGTACGACCCGGACCTGTGATCACGACGTTTCACGTCGAGCCGGCTCCTGGGGTGAAGGTCAATCGCATTGTCAGTCTTGCAGATGACCTGGCCATGGCGTTGCGCGTAACCGGGGTTCGGATTTTGGCGCCGGTTCCGGGACAGGCGGTGGTCGGCATCGAAGTCGCGAATCCTCGTCGTGACATGGTGTTGTTGCGAGAGATGGTCGAATCCGAAGCATTTTCGAATTCGCGTTCGCTCCTGACGGTGGCTCTTGGGAAGGACACCGCGGGCGAGCCGGCGGTTGGTGATTTGGCGAAGATGCCCCACCTGCTGGTGGCCGGCGCGACCGGGAGCGGTAAGTCGGTCTGCGTCAACACTATGGTGATGTCAGTGCTCTACAAGGCTTCGCCGCGTGATGTTCGTTTCGTAATGATCGACCTCAAGATGCTCGAGCTGTCGGTCTACGAGGACATTCCACACCTGTTGGTCCCCGTCGTTACCGATCCCAAACTGGCCGTGGCGGTCCTGCACAACATCGTCGAGTTGATGGACGATCGATATCGCCTGATGAAGAAGTCCGGCGTCCGCAATATCGACGGGTACAACAAGTTTGTCCGCAAGCAGGCGGAGTCTCCTGCGGGCGATGTTTTTGAATTGAAGGAAGTTGCGGCTGACGCGTCAGATGACGATGTGGTCACTGCTGCGCCGACTCCCGAGCCTCTGCCGAAGATCGTGGTGATCATCGACGAGTTGGCAGATTTGATGATGACCATGGGGCGCAAGGTGGAAGAGCCGATTACGAGGTTGGCCCAGAAGGCGCGCGCAGCGGGAATTCATCTAATGCTAGCCACGCAGCGGCCGTCAGTGGACGTCATTACAGGATTGATCAAAGCGAATTTCCCGTCTCGGATCGCGTTTCAGACCACGGCTCGGGTCGACTCCCGGACAATTCTTGACCAAATCGGTGCTGAGCGACTGTTGGGCCGTGGTGACATGCTCTACATGCCGCCGGGGAGTGCGTTCATCAAACGCCTTCACGGGCCCTTGGTAACGGAGGAGGAGATTCACAAGGTTGTTCGCTTCATCAAGAGGCAGGGCAAGCCGCACTACGCGTTTGATCTACTGGAGTCTTCGGAGCCGGAGGAGGATCCTGGGTTTGAGGAGGAATTGGACGATGTGCTCTACGACCAAGCTGTGCAGATCGTGACCGAGACACGGCAAGCATCGATTTCCTACGTCCAACGGCGTCTACGTGTTGGCTACAACCGCGCCGCGAGGATGATCGAACGTATGGAAAGGGAAGGCGTAATCTCTGCTAGTGATGGTGGGCGGCCGCGCGAAGTCTTGGCACAAGCGATCGAGGCGGGGCCGTGAAGTTGGACAAATTGTTCGGGCGGTTGGCGATTGCATCGGCCGGGCTGTTGATGGGGTCCGGGCTTGCGGCCGACGAAGTTGCGGTTAGCGGCCAAGCCCGAGGGGTCGTCGAGATTGTCGCCCGTGTGCAGGCCCGATTCGACGAGATGCAGGATCTGCGGGCCAACGTTGCGCAAGATGTCGCACTGGTGTCTCTCGGGAAATCGGTCGTTTCTTCGGGAACCGTCGTGTTCAAGAGGCCCGGTAAAATGCGTTGGAATCTGGTCGGCGACGACACGCAAGTGATTGTTGGCAATGGTAAGACGATTTGGTTCTACCAACCTGAAGATGAACAGGTGCTGACGGCTCCGTTGCAATCGATATTTCGGTCCTCGACCCCTGTGTCGTTTTTGACAGGCGTTGGCAAGATTGAGGACGACTTTGACGTGAAGTTGGGCGCCGCCAGCGATGACGGCATTGAGTTGCTGCTGATGCCGAAGGTGGCCAACGGAGATCTCGGACGACTCAATTTGATCGTTGACCCCACCACCTTCGATATCGTGGAAGCGCGGGTTGAAGATCCGGTTGGGAATATTACACGACTTCAGTTCTCGGAGATTCGACGCAATACCGGGGCCGAGGACAGCGAGTTCGAGTTTGAGGTACCGCCAGGGGTCGACGTCGTAGAAGCTCCGATGGGTTACTAGAAGCGGCCCGGCCCGCTTCTTCCACGGCTTGTAGCGGCCCGTCAGGGGTGTCTTGGCAGCTCCGATCAGTGTAGATGTTCTCTTATGCCTTCATTTGATGTTGTGTCTCAGGTCGATCTGCAAGAGGTCGACAACGCCGTCAATCAGGCCCGCAAGGAATTGGGGCAACGCTACGACTTCAAGGGTACCGATACCGAAGTCGAAGCGGATGCAACTGAGATCCGGCTGGTGTCCACCGACGATTTTAAGGTCAAGGCCGCACTCGAAGTGTTGGAGTCGAAACTGGTCAAGCGAGGGATCTCGCTCAAGGCACTGAGCCGCGGGCCGATCGAGCCGGCGGCGTCGGGACGCGCCAAGCAGAAGGTCGAGATTCAGACAGGGATATCGACCGAAAAGGCGCGATCAATCGTCAAGAAGATCAAGGACGCCAAGCTCAAGGTGCAGGCGCAGATCCGTGAAGACGAGGTTCGGGTAACCGGCAAGAAGCGAGATGACCTCCAAGACGTCATCCAGCTCCTAAAAGACAGTGACTTCGAACTTCCGCTTCAGTTCGTCAACATGCGCGACTGATTCCCGCCCGAGATCTTTGCAGCGGGACGCGATATCAAGCGACTGCTGTCGCGCTATCGTCCGCTTCTTGTGGGTCGGACTCCCCTTGCTCGCCAGCGTTACCGTTACCGGGTGTGAAAATATCCCAGCGGTCGCGGTATTGCGCGTAGCGACCCCGATAGGGCTTTGTACCCGCACCGTGCAAGCTGAAAGTCGGACCGGAAATGGACGCCGCCGGGATCACGAAGATCTCGTCAGTGCCACTGCGGCGCTTCGCAATGCATACGAAGACATCACAGTACTTACGGTCCCACCGGCCGTGGCGATGGAAGTTGAAACTCCAACTTCGGTAGTTATACGTATAGCGTTTTCCCCCGACTGTAACTGTGTGAGCGTACTTTCCGGGAAACGCTACGCGTAGAGCAACTCGAATCTCACCGGCAACGAGAAGATCGTACCCTTTTGCTCGCGGTACGTCGTGAACGTCGATCCCCATAGCACTGAGCTTTTGGGCGATGGCGGTGCGGGCTTTTAGGTGTTTTGATTGTCGATTCATGTCTGGGTTTCAAGGAGGACAAGTTGGCCCTGCTCCCACACATCCCTACCGACACACACCTTTGATCAGGGTAAAGCCCTTCGAAACGGGTTATATCTGTCATTTCGGCCGTTCGCAATGCTTTTCTTGCATGTCTGGGAAAAACATAGTGTTTCTCAAAACACCCGTTGACACGCGGGGTGGGCACCATTAAGCTCCGGCGCGCTCAGAGGACTTATGAGAAAAGCTGCCTTAAAAACCGCCAAAAGCCGTCTCGACGAGATGAAGCGTGGGATTCTGCGAGAGATCAAGGACGACCTGCGACAAGGTCGCGAGGGCGCTAAAGAGGACGGAATGGATACGTACGATCTCGCCAGCGAAGAGCGAGATCGCGAAATCAATTTCATTCTCGGCGATCGCGAGCGGGACAAGCTGCAGGCGATCGAGGACGCTTTGGCGCGAATTGAGGAAGGTTCCTACGGCGTTTGCGAGAACTGTGAATCCGATATTGCTCCCGGGCGACTGGACGCGATGCCGTTCTCGTTGCTTTGTGTGAGCTGCCAGGCCGAAAGCGAAAAAGAGGCCCGTTCTCAGCGGAAGTTTGACGACGAACGTGCCTACCGCCGGCTTGGATCAACTGAAGTTGACGAAGACAGCGTCTGATTCTAACCGCCTAAAAAGGCACCGTTTCTGACCCCAGAAGCTCGTCAGCATCTCATCGAGATCTTTGACGCGGCGGTATCCGCGGTCAACCCGGCGACTCTCGTCGGCCGTCTTTTGCGGCTTAGGGGGAACGTTGCGGAGATCGGCGAGCCGGGTCGCGAGCCGTTGATGGAGGCGCGGGGACCGATTGCGGTCGTCGGTGCTGGAAAGGCCGCGGTAGGGATGGCGGCGGCTGTTGAGGCGAAATTTGCGGAGATTGGTGTGCGAGGGGTTGTTGTGGCTCCAGACTCGGGCCGCCAGCTCGATCACATTGAGGTCTTGGCCGGAGACCATCCGGTGCCTGGCGCGAAGAGCGAAGTTGCGGGTGAACGAGTCATCGACTTTCTTTCTCATGTGTCGGAAGAAATCGTTCTCTGCCTGATTTCCGGAGGGGCTTCGAGCCTGATGGTGGCTCCGATCGCGCCGATCGTGCTTGCGGACAAGCAGGAGATAACCCAGCGTTTGCTGGCAACCGGAGCGTCGATTGCGGAGGTAAATACGGTTCGCAAGCACTTGTCGAGGATCAAAGGCGGGCGATTGCTCCGTCTTGCGCGCCGGCGCCCGGTTTTCTCGATTCTGATCTCAGATGTGATCGGTGACGCTGTTGAAGTGATTGGTTCCGGCCCTTCTGTGCCAGATTCGACGAGTTTTGCGGACGCGATTGGCCGCCTCGAATTCTATGGACTGTGGAATGAATGCGCCGAATCGGTGCGCCAGGTCCTGACTCGTGGTCGAGCGGGCGACTTGGAGGAGACGGTTCGACCGGATGATGAAGTAGCTCGTTTGGCGGATTGGATTGTGGCTGGTTCAAACGCTGTTTCTCTCGCTGCTGCTGCGGTGAAGGCCCGGGAACTTGGATATCGTGTTGAGGTTCGGGATGAACCGCTCGCCGGTCCGACGGCACCCGCTGCGCTCAACTGGATTCGCGGCGTCCAGGAGGATTCACAGGCCGGTCCGGTGTGCCACCTGGCCGGCGGCGAAACGACGGTTGCGGTTACCGGCGACGGTGTCGGGGGGCGTAACCAAGAGTTCGCCTTGGCTCTCGTCGAATCGTTGGCGGGGAGCGATTTGGCGGTCCTGAGTGCCGGCACCGATGGCATTGACGGACCGACGGACGCAGCCGGCGCCTTCGTCTCCGGGCGAAGTGCAGACCGGGCTGCCCAAGTGCGCTTGGATGCGGGTGCACTTCTCCGCGAAAACGACTCCTATCGCTTCTTTGGAGCGCTCGGGGATTTGTTTCGCTGTGGACCGACGGGAACCAATGTCATGGACGTCAAGATCGCATTGAGGCCGGCGGTTTAGCCAATTCGCCGGCCGTGCTCGGGTCAAACGCCGTTTTGGCCGGGCCGATTCGTTTCGAGCTAGTTGCCATCGAGGCGTAGGATCGGCTAGCCATTGGACGCATGCAGGTGGGGTATCTTTCGGAGGCCTTTGTCTCCTTCCAAGGGGAGGGGCTGCACGTCGGCCGCAGGCAGCTGTTCTTGCGGTTCTGCGGCTGCCCATTGCGCTGTCTTTACTGTGACACTCCTGCGAGTTTGGTGCGGACGGAAGGCTTTGTAGCGCACGGATTGCCGAACGGGACCTACACCAATCCTATGTCGCTAGACGACATTTCGGTTGTGGTGTCGATGCTGATCGAACAACACGGCCCGGTCGAAGGGACCTCGCTAACCGGTGGCGAGCCGCTGGCCCAGGCGGATTTCATTGCACAATTGTTGGAGGCTGGAGGCCTGCCGAGGCCAGTAATTTTGGAGACCGCCGGCATGATGCCAAAGGCCCTCGAGAAGGTCGTGGAGGCGGTGGATGTGGTGAGTATGGATCTGAAATTACCCTCAAACACCGGCGAAACAGCGTTTTGGGATCTTCATCGGGAGTTTCTTGCGGCGTCCCGTGGCAAGGTCTACGTGAAGGTGTTGGTCGACGCTTCGAGCAGCCGGAATGACTTGATCGGTGCCGCCGATCTCGTTCGAGATGTGGCTCCGGAGACACCGGTATTTATCCAACCGATCACTGCCGAGTCTTCCACTATCCTCGTTGGCGAGGGCGATTTATCCAATGTTTACAAGATCTTCCGTAACCGTGTCGAGGATGTCCGGGTCGTGCCGCAGACCCACAAAATGCTCGGTGTCGCCTAGGCGTCGCAGCAAAATAACTTTGTTTTGCGAATTGCTTGGTGACTAGGGCCAAATTTGGCCCTAGGGTTGTGCCAGACAGTTAATTGGCGACATTTCCGAGGCCTACGGTGTACCAGGGGTCGGTATTCTGTTATAAACCGGAAATTCTAAGGTAGGGGTCAGCGGCGGAACGTGGCAAAGTCAGAGTTCACCAAGAAAGACGCAAACGCGGTCGCGACCGAGTATGGCCTGCCGAAGGTCAACAACGTCAAGCAGATCGAAAGCGAGCTTGAATCGGGTTGCTCGGACTTTCTAATCGAGACGACGCGGGGGAAATTCGTCGCCGAGCTTGATTCTCGAAAGAGCGAGCTGGAACTCAAGCGCGAACACGATCTTGTCTTGTTTTTGCGCAAGCAGGGCTTCCCGAGCCGCGCTCCTCAGGCAGATCGACGCGGTCGGCATTTCCAGGATTTCGGCGGAAAGAACCTGTCGATTTACCGCCGGATAGACGGCCATGTCTTGAACTCCGACTCGGTATCGGCTGGCCAGCTAGAAAATGTTGGCCGTGTTTTGGCCGAGCTGCACTTGGTGACCAAAGCCTACAAAAAGGGTGGTGAGAACCACTTCAGTTTTGACCGCGTGGCGGAGTTGTATGACTCGGTGCGTGGACGGCTGCCGTCTTACATGAGAAAAATCGTCCGCACTTTGGACGAAGAGCTGGATTATCTCGAGAACTATCTCGAGATGAAGTTGCCGAAGGGGACGATTCACGGCGATGTAAGACCGTCTCGTCTCTTGGTGAAGGGTGACAAGGTAGTCGCCTTGCTGCATTTCGAGATCGCCGGCCGTGGCAAGTTTATCCTCGATCTCGCCACCGCGGTTAATTCGTTGTGTTTTTCGGGCGGCAACTATGACCTGAAGCGATTCGAATCGCTCATCGCTGGCTACGAGTCGCTTCGCACCTTGTCATTGGCTGAGTGGGACGCGTTTCCGAATGAGCTTCGCTTTTCGGCGTTTCGCTTCACCATCGCGCGCTTGAACGATTTCTTCGAGAGTTCGGTCGAGGCTAGGCAGCAGATCAACAAGGATGTTCAGGACTTTTACGAGCGGCTCTTGATCCTGCGCCGAGAGAAAGACGGCGGTATGGAGTCGATGTTGATGGCGATGGCGACGGGCTATGACTATCGTAAGTACCAGAAGGTCAAAGCTGTCGAACGTCGTACCCGCTGATCGATCTCGACTCGGGGCCGGTCCGATCACGGACCGATGCGCGAGTTTGTCGAACCGCTTTTTCGAGATCCCCGGGCAACAGCGGAACCTTGGAGTTGTCCTATGAGTGACGGAATCGAACCTCTGGTTGAAGCGATGCTGCGCGAGCTCGGAGAGGATCCGAAACGCGAAGGATTGCTGAAGACGCCCAGCCGGGTTGCACGCTCGATGCGGTTCCTGACCAAAGGCTACGAGCAGGACCCAGCCGAGATCATTGGCGGAGCTTTGTTCAACGAAGATTACGAAGAAATGATCGTCATGAAGGACATCGATTTCTTCTCTCAGTGCGAGCACCACATGCTGCCGTTTTACGGCAAAGCTCACGTGGCCTACATCCCGGACGGGAAGATCGTGGGGATCTCAAAGATTGCTCGTCTGGTCGAGGTCTATGCCAGGCGGTTGCAGGTCCAAGAGCGGCTCACGAAGCAGATCGCTCAGACGATGATGGAGCAGCTCCAGCCGGCCGGAGTCGCGGTCGTCGTCGAGGCTGAGCACCTTTGCATGCGCATGCGAGGTGTCGAGAAGCAGAACTCGGTCGTTGTGAGCAGCGCGGTCTTCGGTGTGTTTCGCTCCAATCAGGAGACTCGCGAGGAGTTCATGAGTCTGGTGCACAACGGTTTGAGTCGGCGTTGATTTGCAACGCCCGTTGAATCGAGCGCTGCGATCGTTGACTCTGTGTCTCGGTTCGGATACTTCCGGCTAAAGTCCACAATTTGGTGAGAGTTTGCACGACTGGCGCTGCGCGGATCCAACCGCGGGGGAGTGCTGAGCTACAGATGGCCGTCCGCCTGGGCCTCTGCGTTGCAGGGGTTCAGGCTTTTTTGTGCCCTTTTTCGTGAGGTAGCCGTGATCAAGCAGTTCCTACTGGCCCCAGGGCCGACCCCGGTACCGGCGCGCGTGCGTGCAGCGCTCGCACGTCCCGTGATTCACCACCGTACTCCCCAGTTCGGCGAGATCTTCGGCCGTGTTCGCGAGGGTCTGAAGGAACTGTTCGGCACGTCAAACGACGTTTTGATGCTCTCTTCTTCGGGCACTGGTGCCATGGAGTCAGCTGTGGTGAACTGTTTTTCACCGGGCGAAAAAGTTTTAGTCGTCAACGGCGGTAAATTCGGCGAACGCTGGGTGAAGCTCGCCGAGATGTACAGCCTCGATCCTGTGGTGCTGACGGTAGAGTGGGGACAGGCCGTACGTGTCGCCGATGTCGAGGCGGCATTGAAGGACAACCCGGACATCCGTGGCGTGCTGATCCAGGCGAGTGAGACCTCGACGACCGCGAGCCATCCTGTGCAAGAGATCGGTCGGCTCACCCGGGACAAGGATATTCTACTGGTTGTCGATGGGATTACCGCGGTCGGTGTTTATGAAGTGCCGATGGACGACTGGGGCATCGATGTCTTGGTCACGGGTTCGCAGAAGGCGATGATGTTGCCGCCCGGACTCGCCTTTATCTCGTTGAGCGACCGCGCCTGGTCGCGGTCGGAGTCGGTGTGCCAACCTCGATACTACTTCGACCTGGCGCGTGAGCGGGCAGGGCAAGCGAAAAATAGCACCGCCTATACTCCTGCGATCTCATTGATTTTCGGCCTCGACGAGGCTCTGGCGATGATGCAAGAAGAAGGCTGGTCGGAGCTCTACGCCCGCCACGATCGCTGTGCACGCGCGACGCGCGCGGGTTGCACAGCCCTCGGACTGCGCCTACTCGCGCCCGACACGCCGAGTTCGGCGGCGACGGGAGTGTTCGTGCCCGATAGCATCGATGGCAAGAAGTTGCATGGCTATCTGCGTGATAAGATGGGGGTTGCGTTCGCCGGCGGCCAAGATCAGCTCAAAGGCAAGATTCTCCGGCTGGCGCACATCGGTTACATCGATGTCTTTGATACAGTGACGGCGATTGCAGCGCTCGAGATGGGGCTGCACCACTTTTCACATCCGGTTCAGCTCGGCCGCGGTGTGGGTGCGGCACAGGAAGTCCTGATGTCCGCACTTCCTGATTGAGGAGATCGATGTACCGCGTACTCGTTAGTGACAAGCTCGCGCCGAACGGTTTGCAAGTTCTGGAAGACGCGGCTCGCGGCGGCAAGCTGAGCTTCGACTCTAAGCCGGGGCTGAGTGCCGAGGAACTGCTGTCGGCGATTCCTCAATACGACGCGTTGATTATCCGTTCCGGAACGACGGTGACCGCCGAAGTGATTGCGGCGGCCGACAAGCTCCGCGTCGTAGGCCGGGCGGGAATCGGCGTCGACAATGTCGATGTGGCCGCGGCGACGCGTCGCGGTGTGACGGTGATGAATACCCCCGGGGGCAACAACGTGACGACCGCCGAGCACGCGGTGAGTATGATGTTGTCCTTGGCGCGTTCGATTCCGCAGGCCACTGCTTCGATGCGGGCTGGGAAGTGGGAGAAATCCAAGTTCACCGGTTCCGAAATATTGAATAAGGTGATCGGAGTGGTTGGTATCGGCAACATCGGACGTTTGGTCGCCGAGCGTGCGCGTGGTCTCAAGATGAAGGTGATCGCCCACGACCCGTTCATTTCGAACGACCGCGCCGCCGAGCTCGGCGTCGAGTTGGTGTCTTTGGATGAGCTGCTCACTCGCTCGGACTTTGTCTCGTTGCATATCCCTCGCACGCCGGACACGCACGACTTCATTGGTGCGGCAGAACTCGCAAAAATGAAGCAGGGCGCACGGCTCATCAACTGCGCCCGCGGCGGCATTGTCAACGAGGAAGCGCTTGCTGAGGCTCTCAAGTCGGGGCACCTGGCCGGCGCTGCGCTCGACGTCTTCGAAGAGGAGCCGCCGCCGGCGGATCATCCGTTGCTGGCGCTCGACAATGTGATCTGCACGCCGCATCTCGGCGCCGCGACGACCGAAGCCCAAGACAATGTCGCGGTGGCCGTCGCCGAGCAGGTCGTCGACCTCCTACTCAACGATGTGACGAGCAATGCGGTGAACGTGCCGTCGGTGAGCGCCGAGGCCCTCGAGGTCCTGCGCCCGTACCTCGTCCTCGGCGAGAAGCTCGGTCGCTTGCAGGCGCAGCTGATGCAGGGGGCGCCGGCGGAAGTAGTGATCGAATACGGTGGTGAGGTGGCGACGGTTGATGTCCAGCCAGTCACCGTTGCGGTCTTGCGCGGCATGCTCGATCGTTTGCTCGAAGCGGACACGGTCAACTTCGTCAATGCGCGCGAGCTGGCGCGCGAACGCGGGATCAAGATCACCGAGTCGAAGACGGCGCAGACTCGCGGCTATGTGAATCAGGTGAAGGTCCGAGTGCGAACTTCCGAAGGCGAGAGCGAAGTCGCGGCGGCGGTCTTCGGTCGTGAAGTCGTGCGTCTGGTCAAGCTCAACCAGTTTCACCTCGAGGCTGTCCCGGAAGGACATATTCTGATGTTGCAGAACCGTGACGTTCCCGGTGTCGTCGGGGCGGTCGGTACCTTGCTGGGCCAGGCGAAGGTGAATATTGCCGGCCTCGAGCTGGGTCGTGAAGCGATTGGCGGCGTCGCTCTGTCTTTGTTTCACGTCGACGAGGTTGTTCCTGAATCCGTTCTGGAAAGTTTGCGCGCGCTGCCCGAGATCCTTTCGGCGTCTCTGTTGGACCTTTAAGCGATGCCTGCCGTAGCCGTCATTGGCGCCCAATGGGGCGACGAAGGGAAGGGGAAGGTCGTCGACATCTTGGCGGAGCACGCCGACATCGTCGTGCGCTTTCAGGGTGGTAACAACGCGGGCCACACGCTAGTGGTCGGCGATGAGACGACCGTTGTGCATCTCATTCCGTCGGGCGTGCTGCAAGGGAAGATGTGCGTCATTGGCAACGGCGTCGTGGTCGACCCGTGGGTGCTCATCGAAGAGCGCGATGCGCTGCGCTCGCGCGGCCTTCTCGAAGGTGACGACCAGCTGAAGATCAGTGACCGCGCACACCTGATCCTGCCGTATCACCGCGCTGTCGACGCCGCGCGTGAGCGTATTCGCGGTGGGGGAGCGCTCGGCACGACCGGACGTGGCATTGGGCCGACCTACGAGGACAAAATGTCACGTGAAGGTCTGCGTTTTGCGGATCTGATGGACGTGAAGTCCTTTCCCGATCTATTGGAAAACGGCATCGACAGACGGAACCGTTACCTCACCGATGTCTTGTCGGCGGAGCCGGTCGACTACAAACAGATGCTCGACGATTGTAACCGTGTGCGCGATCAACTCGGCGCCCACGTCACCGACACCAGTGTGTTCCTCGACAAGTCGATGTCATCCGGACGTCGTCTGTTGTTCGAAGGTGGCCAAGGCACGATGCTGGATATCGATCACGGAACGTATCCATTCGTGACATCGTCGAATACCGTTTCGGGTGCGATCGCTACTGGTGCGGGCGTTGCCCCGAACCGCATCGGTACGGTGGTCGGCATGTGCAAGGCCTACACGACGCGGGTCGGAGCGGGGCCGTTCCCGACGGAACTCAATGACGAAGACGGCGAGCGCTTGCGCAAGGACGGCGGCGAGTTCGGAGCTACGACTGGTCGGCCTCGACGTTGTGGATGGTTTGACGCCGTATTGGTGCGGCAAGCAGCCCGCCTCAACGGCCTCGACGGTCTCGCGGTTACGAAGCTCGATGTCTTGACGGGGTTCGAGAAGATCAAGGTGTGCACGTCCTACGATCTTGACGGCGAGCGCATCGAAAGCTTTCCGGCGAGTCGGACCGCAGTGAATCGCATCGTGCCCAACTACGAGGAGTTGCCTGGCTGGAGTGAGCCGTTGGAACGGGCACGTTCGCTCGATGATCTTCCCGCCAATGCACGGCGCTACGTAAAATGTCTGGAAGACTTGACCGGGGTCCCAAGCTTTCTCGTCTCGGTCGGAGCGCGACGCACCGAGACGATCATCCTGCGCAATCCGTTCGCTTCCTGACGGCGCGAACCGACTCAACGAAACCGCAGATGAACGCCGGGGAACGCTGATCGAGAAGAAAAGCTCAGGCTGAGGGTGGTGCTCGCTGCGCTCGTCCTTGATGTCGGTGGAAGTGCACCGAGATAAATGGAGGGCGAGGCTCCGCCCGAGCCGCGTAGCGGATCTGGTCTTGTCGGATCGTCTCTGCCCGGTTTTTTATTGCCACCGTACGCGCCGCGCTCTGCTGGCCCCGCTGCACACCGTCTCTATCCGCGATTATCGCGGTTGGTGCTTGCCGCAACGGGAACTCTCCGGGAGGTTGCTGGGTTAGAGTCGTTGACCCATCGAAGCTGCTTCATGCATGCTTCGTATCGGTGATGGCAGCGGGAGGCTCTAGTTGACGGCGATTGCAACGTTCACGATTGGGATGCTGCTGGCGTACGCCAACGGGGCCAACGATAACTTCAAGGGCGTCGCGACCTTATTCGGCAGCGGGACTACATCGTACCGGCGCGCACTAGCGTGGGCCACTCTGACGACCGCGCTGGGGTCGGCGACTGCTCTGATCATGGCGCGCGGGTTGTTGGTGGCTTTTTCCGGCAAGGGGCTGGTGCCGGCCGAAGTCCTGGCGAATCCGAGCTTTCCGCTATCGGTCGCGCTTGCCGCCGGGACAACAGTGCTGCTGGCGACACGACTCGGCTTGCCCATCTCGACGACGCACGCGCTGATCGGCGCGCTCGTTGGCGCCGGCTTGATCGCATCGCCGGCAGGCGTCAACACGGCGAAGCTGGGCAGTGGCTTGCTGGTTCCGTTGGTGACGAGTCCGTTCATTGCCATCGCACTCGCGTTCGCTGTTTATCCCCCGATGAAGAGGCTGCGTGAGCGGCTCGGTGTCGGCAAGGAAACCTGCGTCTGTATCGGCAACGAAGTCATCGGGGTCGTTCCCGGTCAGCACACACCCGAAGTTGCAATGGCACGGCTGCAGTTGCCGACTGCAACGCTCGGCACCGACGCAGCATGCTACACCCGCTACAATGGCGAGCTGGTCGGCGTTCGGGCCGAGTCATTGTTCGACGGGCTGCACTTTCTTAGCGCCGGAGTCGTTAGCTTCGCGCGCGGTCTCAACGACACCCCGAAGATCGCCGCTCTCCTGCTTGCCGGCGCTGCCTTCGCGCCAGCCCATGCTATCGTCGGCACCGGCCTCGCCATAGCCGCGGGAGGAATCCTCGGCGCCCGCCGGGTTGCGGAAACCATGTCCAACCGAGTCACAAGCATGAATCCGGGGCAAGGACTCGTAGCCAACGCGATCACCGGACTACTCGTCGTAGGCGCGTCGCAATTCGGTTTGCCGGTCTCGACTACCCACGTCTCCTGCGGCTCCCTCTTCGGTATCGGCACGGCCACCGGACAA
Source organism: Deltaproteobacteria bacterium (assembly GCA_029262455.1). GTDB lineage: Bacteria > Desulfobacterota > Binatia > HRBIN30 > CADEER01 > CADEER01. The sequence goes on from JAJCZJ010000022.1 coordinate 93,862, forward strand.
GCCCACTGGAACACCATCCGCCAAATCCTACTGGCCTGGCTGATTACGTTGCCGCTGGCAGGAGTTCTGGGCGCGATCTTTATCAAACTCGCAGCGGGCCTCGACTAGCCTGGCGCGCGTTTCCATCCGTACCGAACGTGGACGCAGCTCTTAAGAACTAGAAAGCCACTCTTCGATCTGGGCGACGCAGGCGTCAACGTCGCGATTGAAAGTATCCACGATGAGACGCTCGGTCGTCCACGGGTGGTAGTCGCGGTCCAAGACTTCCGCCCACGTGGGGAGTTTGAGTCCCGACACATCGACTTCGCGTGTTTCGACGCGCCGTCGATGTTCAGCGGCATTCGAACAGATCGTCTCGACATCGAACGCTGGTACGCCCGCACCCTTGCCGGCCGCGCGCCAGGCCGCGCGCGTCAATTCCCAAGGATTGACAGAATCGGCGATCACGGTGTGGCCCAGGCGGAGATTGTCTGCCGCAACTGCATAGCCAGCGAGATAGCCGAGGTCGTCGATGGCTTCGAGGTTCAGCACAGAGCCGCGCATTGCCTGCTCGATACTATCGGCGCGGATATGAACCGCCTTGATCCGTTGTGCCAACCTGAGGGACAGCGTCGATTTCCCCGTCCCTGGCAAGCCCGAGAATATGATCAGCATAGGCGCGACCATAAACCCTGTCGTCCCGCGCAGCGAACGAGTTCACAAAGGCCCCGAGGTGCGGCGTTGGGCAGCGGCCGCAACCCACCCCGAGAATAGAATGTACTCTCAGTGCATGCCCTCTGTTCATTGAGCGTACGTCAGGCTTCAGGCTCGCTCTCTCTTTCAGGCGATAACATCCGCCGATCATAGCGTTCGCGCGCTTGGCATCACTCTTGGGTTACTTGCTGAACGACCTGTCAGTGGAGTGACTCCAGAATGAGTGTTTTGATCGTAGTTCTCGTAGGCTTCGCCATGATGTTAGTGGAGTTGCGCCGTCCAGGCCGCGACTGGCCGGCGGTGCGCGGCTGGTGGCTGCGGGCCTTCTTCTTCTCGGGCATTCAAGCCGGCGCGGTGTTTTTTGCCGGTGTGACTTGGGACGGCTGGTTCCATGCGCATCGGCTTTGGTCTGCGGCTGCGTTGGGTGACGTTGGCGGCAGCCTTGTCGGCTACGTCGTGCTGACCTTCGTCTACTATTGGTGGCATCGATCGCGGCACGAGGTGCCGTGGCTCTGGCAGTGGTTTCATCAATTGCATCACAGCCCGCAACGAATCGAAGTCATCACCAGCTTCTACAAGCACCCCTTCGAGATCGCTGCGAACGCGCTCTTGTCGAGCACCGTGATGTATCTGCTCGTCGGACTGACCCCTGCGGCGGCTGCGGGCGCAACATTGCTCACCGGTCTCGCGGAACTCTTCTATCACTGGAACGTGAACAGCCCGCACTGGTTGGGCTACCTGATACAACGTCCGGAGAGCCACTGCGTGCACCACGAGGAAGGGGCGCACACGCACAACTACGGCGATCTACCGCTCTGGGACATTCTCTTTGGCACGTTCCACAATCCGCGGTCGTTCGAGGGGCGCTGCGGGTTCGGCGACGGCGAGCACCGACTGGGAGAGATGCTCAAGGGTGAGGACGTGAACAATCCACATGGCGACGAAGCTGGTTCGACCCACCAGCTTGGCTGGCGCTTCGGGTTCCTCGCTGCCGTGGGGTTTGTCGCGATGCTCGGTCACGTCTCAAATCAGCCGGTGGTTCAGGTCCTCGCGCTAGCCACGGCGTCGTCTCCTGCTCCGAAAGTGTTCACTAGCCTCGACGGTTGGGAGACATTCTCCGCCAGATTCGCGATCGAGGTCGATGGCGCCGACGCCATCGAGGTGACGCCGCAACTCTACGGCCGCGTGCGCGGTCCCTATAACCGACGCAACGTCTTCGGTGGAGTTCTGGCTTACGGTCCGGTGCTCTCCAAGAATCCCCTGACCTCCGAGATGTACCGCGAGGTGGCTCAAAGGGCAGCGTGTGCCGAACACGGTGCACCGGTGCTCACCGAGCTCGGCGTTCCGACCGGCCGACGTGTTGTCCTCCGCTACACCACGCGGGACGGCGAGATCCTTCGCTCCGAACCCATCGAATGTGGACGGCCCTCATGAGTTCATGGACTGTTGATCGCTACGCAATCTTTCGAGCCATTCTCGGACTTTACCTGGGCGTGCATTTCGCGCAGCTCATCCCGTACGCGGCCGAGCTCTTCAGTGAGAGTGGACTTCTCAGTGCGTCGAAGAGCCCGTTGATCGGTCTGTTCCCGAACGTGCTCTCGGCCAACGCTCCGGCATGGCTTGCTGTCGGTTTGACCATCGCCGGAATGGGCCTGTCAGCTCTTCTTGTCGCGGGTCGGTGGGATCGACTTGCGGCGTTTGGGATCTGGCTGATCTGGGCGACTCTCTTCGGACGCAACCCGATGATAGCGAACCCGAGTATCGCTTACATCGGATGGCTGCTCCTGATGCACACGCTGGTTCCGCGGAACGCCGGCAGGGTCGAGTTCCCACCCGCATTTTGGGGCCTGACCTGGGCGCTGCTGGCGGTGGGGTACACCTTCAGCGGCCTGTCAAAGTTGGACAGTCCAAGTTGGCTGGACGGCACAGCGATCATGCACGTCCTTGAGAGTCCGCTAGCGCGGCCGACGATAGTGAGGGAGTGGCTGCTGAGCAGCCCGCAGCTACTCACGTTGATCACCTACTCGACTTTGGCCCTCGAGATTCTGGTCGCACCGCTGGCACTCTTTCGACGGACACGACCGTTTGTTTGGCTCGCCCTTGTGGCCATGCACCTCGGCATTCTCGCCACGGTCGATTTTGCGGATCTCACCTTGGGGATGCTGGTCGTGCACGTGATCACGTTCGACCCGAATTGGATCCGGGACCTGCGCCGCGCACTGCGCTGGAGCGGCGCAAACGCGGTCGGTCGTAGCCTGAAAGATTCAGAAGAGTTACGGAAGTGCCCGACTGTTGATACGCGCGAATGTCAGCCATCAATACGGCCAAGTGACTTCGAAACACCCGCGGCAACCGACCGGATGCACCCGATTGAGCTGTGAAGGCAAAGTTCACAGCGTCGACTCCGATGCCAAAATCGACCGTCTAAGACCGACATACGCCGATCTGAGGAGGCATTCCTTCACGAACTTGGCCACTTGCGTACAGGTGACACCATCCCGAGAATTCCCCATCCCGAGAATTCCATTCCGCGGCGGACTGCTGCTTGATTCTCGATGCCTCGACGACGAGACGATTGGTAACTTGCGAAGGCCTGGTAACCCCTTCGTGGCTTTGTGCCTTTGTGTTGGAGAAAACAACGACGGCCTCATCGTGCCCAGAACTTCGCTCCCGAGGACCGAGCCGGCGCCGGGCAAGTCTTCTACCTCTCCCAAACTTTTGGGCCGTGGGCGCCCCTCGCGATAGGCTCTTTCTGGAACCGGACTTTCGTTGCAACTGCCTCTTATGACTGCCCCGGGTCCTCCCGTGGAACATTGAGTCCGGCGCCTCCGCCTGGTTGGGCGTTGTCGTCTGGGACGACTCGGCCGTAGGCTCGGTAGGAAGGGATGGCGTTCTCGTCGAGGGGCGCCAGGAATTTCTTGCGCGCCAGCGCGGCCTCGATTGCTGGAGCCAGGCGTTCTGCTTTCTCTCGTTCGCGCTGCTCTTCGTTGGCTTTGAAGTCGGGCATGACTTCGCGCGCGAAGGTTTCGAGGGATTGGCAGATGTGCTCGTGTCGATTGTTGCCGCCTTGCTGGATGAAGATTGCTTGATCGACGCCGACGTCGGCGAACTTGTGTAGGTGTGCGCGTAGGTCGTCGGGTGATCCGATGCCTCCGAAGGTTCCGGGGTCGGGCATTGAATCTTTGACGGACTCGAACTGGTTCCAGATGTCGCTGCGACCTGGTTTGTGGTTGCCGAACATGTAGTAGTAGCCGAGCGCAAAGCCGAAGAAGCGGAAGCCGTCGAGGCCGCGGCGGCGCGCTTCCGCCGCGTCGGCGTGGCAGGAGAATCCTGTGACCATCGCGATGTTGGCGTTGACGGTGTGGCCGATCGGTACGCACTCGGTCTCGATCGTTTGGTAGTAGTCCTCTACCCAGTGCTTTGCTTCGTCCGGATCGATGAACGCGAACGTCAGCGCGCCGAGTCCGAGCTTGGCGGCTAGGTGAATCATCTCTCGGCTCGAGCAAGCCATCCACATCGGCGGATGAGGTTTCTGGATCGGCTTTGGCACCAAGTTGCGGCACGGCATCGAGAAGTACTTGCCCTCGTAACCGGGGTACGGGTCCATCGCCAGCATGTTGGCGGCTTGCTCGGTGGCTTCGCGCCACATGTCCTGCTTGCCCTTGCGTCCTACGCCGAAGCCTTCGAGCTCCATGCGCGATGCGGACTCACCGGTGCCGAACTCGACGCGTCCGTTGGATACCAGGTCGAGGGTCGCGATCGTGGCGGCGACCTTGGCCGGGTGATTGAAGCCGGGCGGCATCAAGCGGATGCCGTGGCCGAGGCGGATGTTCTTCGTGCGTTGCGAGCACGCCGCGAGAAACACCTCCGGTGCCGACGAATGGGAATACTCTTCGAGAAAGTGATGCTCGACTTCCCAGGCGTAGTCGATGCCGAGTTTGTCGGCCAACTCGACCTGGTCGAGCGCCTCGTTGTACAGCTTCTGCTCGGCGCCTTCGGCCCACGGGCGGGGTAGCTGGTGTTCGTAGAAGATTCCGAATTTCATCTCGCACCTCGGTCGGTGATCTTTGGTGGCGTTGCTTGAACATTGGAAATCATAGACAGCCTCGCGTTGGCAATGGACAGCGATTCGGGTCGAAAGTCGAATGGGTCGAAAGTCGAAAGGGGATCCTGTGTCGGAGCGGCAGTCCCCGCTTTATGACCTCCGACTGCGCAAAGCGCCTTCGACCCGGGCATAGCGCGTAGCGCGGCCTTTCGACCTTCGACCGACCAAGGTCGATCGTGTCTGCGCCGGCTCTATTGATTCTCTGCGGTTTGTTTCTCCCAACGACACACCATAAAGATTCATTGGAGAGGAAGACCGATGCCTAGACTTGAAGGGAAGACAGCTATCATTACTGGGGCGGCCAGTGGAATTGGTCGTGCTAGTGCGATTCGCTTTGCTGCGGAAGGGGCTCGCGTCATCGCGGCGGATGTTGCGGATGAAGTTCGGGCGACGTGCGCTGAGATCGAAGGAAGCGGCGGTGTTGCCAAGGCGTTTGTGCTGGACACGTCTGAGAAGGCTAACGTCGATACACTGGTGTCGGTAGCGAAAGACGATTTCGGCGGTGTGGATGTGATGTTCGCCAACGCCGGGATCGGTGGCGACTTCTTGTTCCTCGACGATCTGGAGGCCGAGCACTGGGCTGCCGTGTTGAAGGTGAACTTGATCGGTGTGTTCATCGCCGTCAAAGCTGCTTCGATGGCGATGAAGGAGAAGGGGAGTGGTGGGTCGATCATCTGCACGGCCTCGGTGGCCGGTTTGCGGGCGAGTGCTGGGCCGTCGCCGTACAGTGCGTCGAAGGCCGGGGTGATCAGTCTTGTCCAAACCGCGTCGAACCAGCTGGTGGGGACCGGTGTTCGCGTCAATGCGATTTGCCCCGGATTGATCGAGACCGGGATGACCAAGCCGATGTTCGACATGGCGCGCGAGGTCGGGAAAGAAGACCGAATCGGGCAGCTCAACCCCCTCAAACGAGCCGGGCAGCCGAGTGAGATTGCGGAGGTCGCCCTTTTTCTCGCGAGTGACGAAAGCAGCTATTTGAACGGTCAGGCGATTGCTGTGGACGGCGGTTTGTCTAGCTCGTTGCCTTTCATGCCCGGCAGACTGGCGTGAACTTTGTCTTCGCAATAGGGTAGACCGATGGCTGAGATTGAAGTGATCGAGGGCCTGGTCGCCTTTGTAAAGCGCGACTGTCCGACTTGTACTTTGGTCGTCCCGGTGTTGGAGGCTCTTGCGGCCGGACAAACCCTCACGGTGTATACGCAGGACGATCCGACATTTCCCGCCGGACTCGACCCGGCTGACGACACTTCCTTGGAACTTTCTTGGCGTAACAAGATCGAGACGGTACCGACGCTGGTGCGGATCGACGGTGGTAAAGAGACTGGTCGAGCCGTTGGCTGGCATCGCGGCGAGTGGGAGACCGTCAGCGGGGTTGAGGGCCTGGGCCCCGATCTGCCGGCGCTGCGTCCCGGCTGCGGGTCGCGCTCGGTGGATCCAACCATCGCTCCTTCTTTGCGGGCCGAGTTCGGCGATTCGATCCTGAAGGCGCGCCGCGTCGAGCTCGATGCCGAAGACGACTTCGAGGCGATGTTCGACCGCGGCTGGAGCGACGGCCTCCCGCTGGTGCCGCCGACCCGCGAACGCGTCCTGGCCATGCTCGACGGGACCGCCCGGCGGCCCGACGAGATCGTTGCGATCGTCCCGCCTTCGTTGGTCGAATGTACGGTCGAGAAGGTTGCGGTGAACGCGGTGATGGCAGGCTGTAAGCCGGAGTATTTGCCGGTGGTGCTGGCCGCTGTCGAAGCCGCCTGTACGGATGAGTTCAACATGCACGGACTGCTGTGTACGACAATGCCGACGGGCCCGGTCATTGTCGTCAATGGTCCGATCCGGCATCGCATTGGAATGAACTCGGGCATGAATGTCTTTGGCCAGGGGAACCGCGCCAATCTCACCATCGGGCGTGCCCTGCAGCTGGTCGTGCGCAACGTTGGTGGCGGCAGGCCCGGAGAGATCGATCGCGCGACCCACGGGAACCCTGGCAAGATCTCGTTTTGCTTTGCCGAGGACGAGGAGAACTCTCCCTTTGAGCCGCTAGCGGTGAGTCGCGGGATCGATCCGCACTGTGACGCGATCACGCTGTTTCCCGGCGAGGCCCCGCGCTGTGTGGTCGATCAGATCTCGCGTGATCCCGAAAGTCTTGCCCGCAGCTTGGCGGTTACGCTGCGTACGGTGCATCATCCGAAGCTGATCATCGTCTTCGATGCGATCGTTGCGATCGGGCCCGAGCACGCCAGAGTTTTTCGCGAGGCCGGCTGGGACAGAGCGAAGTTGACGGCTCGGCTACACGAATTGTTGACGATCCCGGGGGAAGAGCTCGAGCGTGGAGCGGGTGGAATTGCCGAGGGAGTCCCGGGCAAGCTCACCGGGACGACGTTACCGAAGTTCAAGCCCGACGGTATTCTGCTGGTGCACTGCGGAGGCCGGGCCGGTCTATTTTCCGCGATCATCGGCGGCTGGGCCGGCGGTGACATTGGCAGCACTCCTGTAACGAGAAGGATAGGCTGATGAAGAGAACTCTACTCGATCCAACTGACGAATCAGCTGCCGCGAATCGAGCCCGAGTTCCGCGATTGGCGACGCTATCGGGAGTCACGGTTGGCTTGCTGGATATTTCGAAGCCGCGCGGCGATCTGTTTCTCGATCGACTCGAGCAAAAGCTTGCCGGACTCGGTGCGGAGGTCAGGCGCTACAAGAAGCCGACGTTCACCAAGCCGGCGCCGGTCGACTTGCGACAGCAAGTTGCGGTCGAGTGCGGCGCGGTGATCGAAGCCCTCGCCGATTGAGGGAGTTGTACTTCGTGCAGTGTGCACGACATCGTTGATCTGGAGGCCCGAGGAATTCCCGGTGTGTATGTTGCGACCAGCGAATTCGAAGACGGTGCGGCGCGCCAGGCTGAGGCGCTCGGAGCTGACCCGGCGGTGGTATTCGTCGAACACCCGATCCAGGACCGAACCGACGAAGAGATGCAGTCGATTGCCGATCGCGCTGCCGACGCTCTGATTTCGGCTCTCGTCGTTACGTCGTGATCGATCCATTGAAGTAGTCGATGTCGGGGGAAACGTTGGGGGGCGACGCGGCTGCGCTAGTTGACGAGTTCGCCGTTGCTGAAGTTTGTGGCGTCGATCCCGTTGGAATCGAGCAAGACTCGGTGCGTGTACGTGCGGCGTTAGCGCGCTACGGGGTGGTCTGTTTGCCGATGAGTCGTGCTTTGGAGGATTCTGAGCTTCAGGTTGTGGCGGGGCTTTTTGGGGCGATCAAGGATCCGATCGGTCGCACGGTTCACGGTGGCTATTATCAGTACGACAAGCGGCGCCAAATCATTGATACCGGTTTTGTGCTGACAGATGAGCTTCGCGAGCAGCTCGGCGACCCGACTTTCGGCGGACTCGACGACAGGCGGCCCGGCTTGTTCGAGACCTACCATTGCGATGATACTTTCACCGAGGAACCGGCCGGGGCGACTGTACTGCATGCCCGCGACTTGCCACCGAGCGGCGGTGGGCCGACTTGTTTCATCGATATGCGCAGTGCGTACGAGATGCTGGATGCGTCGATGAGGCAGCGGCTCGAGGGGCTCCGCGTCGTGTACGCCTACAACAACGAGGATGCGTTCCCACCACGTCGCGCTGCGCGCGGCCCGGCCGAAGTGCTGGTGGAAGTTGCGCATCCGTTGGTGCGCACTCACCCGGTTGCCAAGACGCGGGCGCTGTTTATCGACTTGGACCGTGCGACGCACATCGAGGGAATGCCGATCGCGGAGGGGCAGTCGCTGCTGCAAGAGCTGCAAGCCCACGCCGAAGCCAATGCGCCCGCGTGCCAACACGAGTGGCGCGCTCACGATGTCCTGGTTTGGGACAACGCGTCGGTTCAGCACAAAGCGTCCGGGAACTTCAAGGAGGGCGAGCCGCGCTGCTTTTGGCGTTATATGATTGCTGGCGAGCGCCCGGTTTGAGCGCAATTGTAGGGTTCCGGCTCGGCGGCGCCTCGCCCCCCCGGCTTTTGGTGTTCCGGTTTTTGGTTTTGGCTCGGCTTCACCTCGCTCTGGTGACCTCTACTTCGATGGCTTGAGTGGACCGCTCGTTCGGGGCCAGATTCGCAGTAGCCCGAACATCGCTCGGATGGTGATCCATAGAGCGGTGACGATCCAGATCTGTTGCAGTGTTGCGTGCGGCGTTTGCTCGAGCACTGCGAGGGCTGCGATGCCTGCGCCTGATGCGGCGAGCATTGCGTTGCGCAGATAGCGGTAGTCGTGGCTGCCCCAGTGGATTCCGTCGGTGACGAACGAAATGGCGTTGATCGGTTGGGCGATGGCTGCGACCAACCAGGCGGCGTGAAACGTCGTCGTGGCAGGGGTTCCGATCAGAAACAGGCTGACGGAGTTGGAACCCGCGAGCATGACCGCTGTGGTGGCGATTCCGGTTACCAGTCCCCACAAACACGCGATCCGGGCGGCCCGGAGGGCTCTGGGTACATCTCCGAGGCCGATGAAGTATCCAACCAGGCTTTGCGCGGTGGTCGCATAAGCATCGAGTAGGAACGCAGCGAAGATCCAGATCGACCGAATTGCTTGATGGGCGGCGCCGGTCTCGACGGAGATCAGGTTTGCGACGCGAGTCGCGTACATCAGAAACAACAGGAGTGATCCAGTGCGGACGACGAGATCGCGCCCGATGGTAAACAGTGCGTAGATGTCGGCGATCTTGCGCGGGCGTAGCAGGCCGTGGCGGTGTTGAAACCATCCGATCGCGGCGATCATGGCGACGAGCTGTCCGATCACCGAAGCCCAGGCGGCGCCGGTGATTCCGAGCGCGGGGATCGGTCCGGCGCCGTGGATCATCACGCTGTCGAGGGCGATGTTGATCGAATTGGACAGGATCGCGATGATTAGTGGCGTGCGCATGTCCTGTAATCCGCGAAACGCTCCGGAGACGGCGTGTGCAACGAGAATCGCCGGGGCGCCGATCAGCCGAATGCACAGATAGGTCGTCGATTCAGCCAAGACCTCTGCGTCTGCGCCGAAGAGCATGCAGAGCTCATCGATGAAGGGCAGGAAGGCGAAGAGAAGACCGAAGCCGAGTACTGCGGAGCACGTAACGGCGGTGCCAGCTGATCTTGCGATTGCGGACTCGTCCTCGATGCCGAATGCGTTGGCGACTTGGGTTTGCGTACCGATGCTCAGGAAGTTGAATACCCAGAATATTCCGGCGAGTAGCGATGTGGCGATACCCAATCCCGCTAGCGACGGTTCACCGAGGCGGGCGACGAAGGCGGTGTCGATGAGGCCGGTGATCGGTTCGGCGGTAAGGGAGATGAGTACAGGCAGCGAGAGCCGGAGGAACGCCCGGTGCGGATGCGTCGCGAATGGGTGTTCGGCGCGACTTGGGTTCGGCACTATGGGTTGGTCGAGCGTTCCTGCGCCCAAGTCTCGAGATGGGCAGCATCGTTGAGACCGAGCATGCGGGCACGACCGTTTCCGTCGAAGGCGATCCGCGTGATCGACGTGTTGAAAACGAAGAGCCCTTCGAGTGCCTTGACCGGAATTCCGAGCAGGCCGATCACGGCACAGCGAATCGAGCCACCGTGAGTGACAATGATGACTTTTTGGCCAGGGTGCGCGGCGGCGATTTTTCGGGTCGCGCCACTGACGCGCTGTGCGGTGTCGTCGTATGATTCGCCGTTGGGAAACTTCACGTGGTGCCAACCCTCGGCGAACATCGCCGGCAGATGTTCTTGTAGCTCTGCCTTACTCATTCCGGTGGCGTCGCCGACGTTGATTTCGCGCAGATCTTCGCGTGGTTTGACCGTCAGCTGTAGCGCCTTGGCGATTGGTTCTGCGGTTTGCACCGCGCGCGTTAGGTCGGACGAGTAGATGGCGGCGGGGTTCTCGTGTGCCAAACGCGCGGCAACGCGGCGCGCTTGGGATCGACCGGTTTCGTCGAGATCGGTGTCGGAATGTCCTTGAAATCGTTTGGCGGCGTTCTGCGCAGTTTGACCGTGGCGCACGAAGTAAATTTCGGTCATTGCCAAAGACTAAGAGAACAACACGCGCGATAGCTCCGAGCGAAACCGATCGGTGAGCTCATGCTCGCCGCCGAGGAGATCGAAGATGTCGATCATCGCTTTACGGGCAGCATCGTCGCTGAAGTTGCGATCCTTCCTGACGATCTCCAGGTAGTGCGCCAGGGCTTCCTCGTAGCTCGATCGCGCCGCGAGAATCTGCGCCAAGCCGAACCGGGCTTCGTGATCGGAAGGATTCCTTTCGAGGCGCGCTTCGAATTCGGCGGTGTCGCCGGCTCCCTCGCCGGCGGCTGCAATACGAATCGTGGCGACCAACTGATCGCCGCGGCGTCTTTCGTCGGTGCCAGGGGTGATTCGATCCAATAGATCGAGCGCTTCGTCGTTGCTCCCGTCCGCGTGTTTCAGGAACGCGAGTGCCAGCAGCGCCGAATCGTGGCGCGGATCCTCGGACAAAGCAGCAACGAGTTTCGTGTCGGCAGCAGCGGTGTCACCGTCATCGATGAGGTCCACCGCCTCAGCGACGAGGCGGTCGGCAGCACTCGGCAGCAGCTGTGCGAGAAAGTCGCGGATCGCCGGCTCCGGTTGGGCGCCGAGAAAACTCGCTACCGGCTTGGCGTCGCGGAAGCCGACGACCATCGGGATCGATTGTACTCCAAAGGCCGAGGCCAACTCCGGGCTGTTGTCGATATCGACCTTGACCAAGACAACTTTGCCGGCTTGCTCGTTGACGACGCCTTCGAGAACCGGCCCGAGAGCCTTGCATGGGCCACACCACTCGGCCCAGAAGTCGACGATGACCGGAACGGTCTTTGACCGTTCGAGAACTTTCGCTTCGAAGTCCGCGTCGTTGGCTTCGAGGATGAAGGGCTGGGCTTGGGGCATCCCCCACAGGTATCGCAATGTACGTCGGCGGAAAAGGCACTCGGAGTCAGGTTAGTGGCGACACTTGAAGCTCAGCCGGGTGGCCGTGCAGGCGTTTTCCGGGAAGGAAAAGAGCGCTGCTCTAAAGGTTCCGGTTCCCTGTGAGTTTCCGAGGTGAAAATGAAGTTGCAGTGGGAGGTCGGATTCGTTCACCGGGAAGTTGCCGTTAGTGCCGGAAATGCTGAATCTGGCCCCGCCGCCGCGGGATCTTTTCGAAACCGTCAGGCGACCCGTCGAAGTGGTCAGTGACACGGGGGTGGAGCTGCCGCCGATAGCAGAAAAACGGCCGGGACGAAAAGCCACGCCCGAGAACGTAGCTCGGCTCCCGACGCGGCTCTACAACAACAGAAGAAGAATCAGCCACCCGTGAGCAACAGCGCTAGAGACGTCATCACGAGCTCTCCCCAGCCCGACCCGCGCTACGGACGTTCACTATCCCCTCTCCCTCGTTCAGGGCTTCGTAACCCCTCGAAGTTCGAGCGTGTCAAAAACGACCCGTAAGACGGTAGCTTGGCATAGCCCAGCGGTCCGGCATCGCACAACCGACAGGGAGGAAGAGGTGGCCAGCAATTCGCATGGAAAAGACACTCTCTTCGAGAGCAACGTCCAGCTTCTAACTAATGCTGGGAGTACCCGCTCGAATCGCGCCTTTTTGTGCTTCGAGTGGACCAGACCTGGACAATCGCCCGGCGGTCGACGGACCGATTCGGGATTTGCTAGCGTACCCATTCGAGCCGCCAATAGGCTTGATCGATTGTTTCGACCGATCTTCTCTGTATGGAATTATTTTTGTTTAGATATCGTCGTCACAACATTTAGCAACTTTGCAAGTTTTGAGAAACGCAACTGTTGATCTTTCCGTAACCTATGGGGGTTTGCTATGAAAGCGTTTTGGTACCTGGTTCTAGTGGTAGTGTTGACGGGTTGTTTTGAAATTTCACCTGACAACTTGAATCTCTATGTTCCCAATAGCCCGGTCACCTTGAAGTTCAAGGCCGGCAAGGCGCCCTACACCTACCAGTACCGCTTTAGAAACGGCACCCAAATGGAGAGCAGCACCAGTCAGAATCAGGTCCAACTCACTGAAACTCAAACCGGGCTCATGGAAGTGACAGCCACCGATGCCGATGGCAACAGCTCCAACTTCGATTACGAGATCACGAGCAATCCGCGTTTTTTCGTGAAACCGTATTATGTCTACCCAACGGACTTGGGGTTTCACCAAGAACACGTGGACGCAATCGAAGCGGCGATGGTCGAGGTTCGGGAGTTCTACCGACAAAAGACAGGCATTCAATTTAGAGTGGAGGACGTAGCCTCCGTCGCCGGACCAAACTACGCCCAAATGCGATGTGGCCCCTCACTCCCCAGTGCGTGCGTGAGCGATCCGGCGGCTTTTCCAGGGTGGCAAACCTCCCTCCAGACGGTCCTCGGAGGCGCTGGATACCCCGAACACCAAGTCAGCCTCCTATTTGTTCTCGGCGGAGGCGGCCAAGTTTGGGGCATTCTTCGAGACAAGAACACCATCAACTACGAAGGGCACTCAATCGTAGGGGACTGGGTCCTGGAACCTCTTTCTGGAATACAAACGCCGGGAAGTTATCACTGCGGATTGGCCGAACCCGGGACCTGTACGCGGGATGGTGCCATCGGCGCGGTTATCCACGAACTTGGCCATGGTTTGGGGCTCCACCACCCCGAGGTCGGCGATCGCGAGGGCTCCGTGATGTACTATCACTTTGAGTACCCCAACATCGGCTTCAATGATTATGAGATCAAGGCGCTCAAGGATCGTACATTCTTCAAGGGCCCACGATACAACGAAGGCCGCAACACCAAATTGTATTTTTCAAACCAAAATGTGCTCACTCGAGGCTCGACAGTGACGCTCCATGGATTCGGTTTCCAAGCCGGCAACCAGGTGCTCTTCGTCCACGAAGATGGCACGACATTGATCAATCCACAGGTGCTGGATTGGTTTCAAATCAGATTTACAGTGCCCCAAGAAGTAAAGTCCGGTTACATATTGGTCGTACGCGCCAATGGGGACCGCACCAATTCGGTAAATTTCAACGTAGTGAATTGACAGTCCCTTGAAAAACAGGCGCGCCAGCGAAAATGAGGATTGTCGTGTTGAGCAAGGCGGCAAACCGGCAGGTCTCCCGAAGCCTTGGCGAAGACTGGAGGCAAAGCACAGTCTTTTGTTGAGGATTGACCAGCGCAGCCGTCGCGCGAAAAGACCATTTGCAGCGCGCGTTCTGTTTTTCAACGGGCTGTCGAGGTCCAACAGCGAAGCTTCTCTTGCCTCATGGGAGATCCTCGCTGGGTCGCGAAAAGAGTATTGCATCAACCTTGGCGCCCGCAATCTGCGGGTTAGTCGCGGCGCCGTGGGCGCAGTCCGGCCAGCCCTGCTCCGGCCGCTACCAGCAAGCTGGCGGTCGTCGCCGGCTGGGGAGATCCGGAACCGGGGTAGGATCGCCGCGACTTCGATGAACCGCTTCGCGCCACCTGCGCAGGCGCACTTCTTCGACGGTTCTGCAGTTGCGTCGGATTCTGCGGGTGTTGCTGCGGCACCTTCACCTGCACACTCACTTGATGGCTCCGGGGGTATGCGAGCTCGGTGATGCCCGCGACCATCGGCACCGGCACCGCTGCCGACATCGCATGGGCGGGACTCGGGTTGAGAATTGATTCCGTCACCGCCACGACCGCCGTCCAGCGCGTGATCAACGCGTGCGGCAGACTGAGGTCGGTGACGCGCTTGCGAATCGCGGCATCCGACTCTTTGCCGCGCTGGTCCTGCGGCAGGTAGCTCAGCTGATCCATCGAATCCGCAATCGCGTTCTGACGCTTTCGCACAGACGGCGTTACAAGCTGGTTTAAGATCATCGCCTTTGCCGCGCCGTTCTCGCGGTCTTTACGAGGGCGTTGTTGGGTTTCGAGCGCCGCCGGGCGCGCGAGTATGGCGTCGAGGGCCGCGGCGGAGCGGTAACGGCGATCCAGCGCTGCGGCTCGGCGCTCAACACGAACATCCACTTTAACACGCTGGTGGCCGAGGGAGTGTTCGAGGGAGGTATCGACGGCCCACTGCACTTCGTTCCGTCGGAGCGTGCGCCAACCGATGTGGAGGTAGGGCGGTTGTTGGTGGCTGTGCGGCGGCGAATCGTGTGCTTGGTGTGAACGCTGATGCGGTGCAAGACAAAGAAGGCCACGGATGAACGCGCATGAACACTGATTGCAGAAGGTGGGAGGGCTGCGCCCGAGCCGGGTAGCGGATCCGGATCGTTAAGCGCGTTCGCGTGATCGGTTGACCGCTTCGGCTGCAACCCGGGGGGCGAGTTTCTCTGGCTGTTTAGTTAGGTGGGGGTCGGGGTGCGGCTCGGTGTAGGTGTTCGTGTCATCGTTGGACCGCTCCCGCTGCAGCCGGGCGCGGGGTTGGCGCCCGGTGTACAGGTGTGAGTGCGGCTCGGTGTTCGCGACCGCGTAGGTGTGCGTGTCCGTGTAGGTGTGCGGGTGCGGGTTAGGGTGTGCGTGCAGCGCCGCTCCTGGGAAATCGAGAACGTGCTGACGGGTGTTCGTTCAGCCGTGAAGAGTTTGACCTCGTGCTTCAATGCGGGCCCGGATGGATTTCTGGCAACTTCGACGGCGACGCGCCAATCGCCACAACCATGGATCGGTCGGTTGAAGTCGACGAAACGGCCTTGAGGTTCGAGTGTCCAGCAGCACTGCGAGTCGCCGGCGACGACATCGATCACCTTGATGTTGGCTCCCGGAAGACTCGGGCACGGAAAGGCGAGGCCGAAGTGCGATCGCAAGCGATAGGAACACCCCTCTTCCGTCGGAGTCGGTGTGAAGCGCGTTGGCAGAAGTTGCCAGCGCGTGTTTTCGCGCAGTACCCAGCCTTGCCCCTCGGCGTAGCAGGCTTGGTCGGTGCAGGGTGGATCGATGGTGACGGTGTAGAGGTCGGGGTCGAGGCCGGCGAATCGGAATTCGGCGTTTGGCGGCACCACTCTGACCGACCTTCCGCTGGGTTCCAGGAGAGCCGTGTAGTTGGATGCGAATCTGGGGTTTCCGTCTTGAAGGAGGCTACCGACCAGCGACGCTTTGGTGCTGGGCGTGATTCCCCGCGGTGTCGGCAGGGGCGTCGGGGTGTACGTTCGGGTCAAAGGGACGTAAACGAAGACATCGCGATCCTCGACGGTCACTTCGGCTGGATCAACCCAACACCCGTGCGTCCCGCAACGATCGTCGAGCTGAATCGCGTAGTCGCCAGGACGCAGGTTGTTGAAGCAGAAGACTCCTGTCCGATCTGGATCGGCTTGGCGTCCGATGGGCAACAGCTCGGCGGCGACGGGCGTATCGCAGGGCGCGGAAAATCGGTTGGTTCCCGCACAACCGCAAATGTTGAATCTGGTGCGCGGGGTGGGAGTTGCGGATGGAGTCGGAGTGAGGAACCCGCAGAACGGGCATCCGTCGGGCGGAAAGAGCAACACCTGGAATCTCGGACAGCTGGTCGGGACTTCGCAGACGGTCGGCGTCGGAGACCCAGTTGGTGTCTCGGTCTTGGTCACTGATGATGTCTCAGTCGGTACCGGGGTTTTGGTCGAGACGGGTGGCTGGGTGTTGGTTGGCGGAGGTCTTGGCGTCGTGGCAGGACAGCCCTGTAGGGCGAAGCCGACGCAGCGAATTAGTCCGCTGACCTGAACCGGACCGACGCAGGCCTCGCAGGGGATTGGCAGGTTTGGGCAGCTGGAAACGTCGCGGTTACCCAAGGCGATGTCTACGATGCGGATGAGCTCTGCGACTTGGACCGCACCGTCGCCGTCACAGTCGCATTCGCAGACCGTACTTCCTTGGGCTGGTAGGGCGAGAATAAACAGCACCAAGATGCATCCGCCGATGCATCGGCCTCCGACAAGAACCTTCATGAGCAGCCCCCTGATCGATCGTCTATAAGAAAGATGCAGAAAGCTCGAGGATTGTTGCATGTGCGGGGGCCCGCATCTTTCGGTTGGGAAGGATGACGAAGACTGATCCGCAGATGGCCACAGATATTAAAGTAGCTCTTGTACGGACAGTTCCGGAAAGCGCCGGAAGCCGGTGTCGAATGTGACGATCTCGAGGTTGGCTGCGTGGGCGAATGCGGCGAGGTAGACGTCGGTACCGAGTGAGGCCCCAGGTTGTAGTGAATCTGAGAGTTCGCGGAAACTCGAGTCGAGTCCCGTCGGCTCCTCGGTGAATGTAAAGCGGTCATCGCGCATCATCATATCGAAGGCGATCCACGCGTCGGTGGGCTTCAGGGCGCGATCCGCAAAGATCCTTGGTGAGGTGATCAAGCGGAGAAAACCAAGGTGGCTGATTCGGCAGACATGCACCGCTCGGCGTCGGCGGACAGTTTCGAGCCAACTTACTGCTACAGGGGAGTGTCCGTGTTCGGCAACTACTAGTGCCACGAGCAGGTTTACATCGCACAAGTAGCCGTCAGTCCTAGCGCCCGGCATCGTCGTCGATTTCGAGAGCCTCGATATCCGCGTTCGTGATCCGAACTGTACCCGGCATTCCGGTTTGAATTAGTGGGAATTCGACAAGCCGCAGGGAGCTTGGGTCACCCGCCTCGAGATCTTTCCGGAGCGCTTGAATCACTACTTCCTTCAATGTGATCCCCTGAGCCAACGCCTTTTCTTTTGCTTGCCGTAAGAGCGAATCGGGCAGTTCAACAGTTGTGCGCATATGTGTGTATGTATGCCCATTTGGTATCTGACGCAAGTCGAATGTTGCACGTCGCGCTCCAGCTGGCGCGGGCACAGACGGAGGGCCACCTGTCCTCGAGTTGGCTCGGGTCGACCTGGCTGAGCTTAGCGAAGAGCTGGTCGGGGAAGTCGGGAGAGCCCGCACCGATCCGAATGTCGCGATTTTTGGCAATATCGAACCCGGGCTCTTCATCCATTCCGATCGGCTCAAGCTGAAGATGATTGTGAAGAACCTGATGACGAACGCGGTCAAGTTCACGCGCCAAGGCTCTGTGACTCCCAGGGCGGCGAAGAGCGACGACGGCGTTAAACTTACTGTGCGTGACAGCGGAATTGGCATCGCTCCAGAGCCGCTGGCGACGTTGTTCGACGCTTTTGAGCAGGCTCACGGCGAAGAATCTGTCCGTGCAGGTGGGGTCGGGCTATGCCTCCACATTTGTAAGCGGTTGGCGCACTACCTCGGGGTAACGCTGACTGTGAAGAGTACGCTGGGTAATGGATCCGAGTTTTGCCTAGCAGTCCGTTGAGAACCAGGCGCGGAAAGCGAAAACGAGGATTTCGGCGCGCTGGCAAGGCGCGAAACCGGAGGCAAAGCCCACGCTTTTGTTGAGGATTTCGTAACGCAGTCAGAGCGTCGAAAGACCGTTTGCAGCCCGCGTCCTGTTTTTCAACGGCCTGCTAAGTGTTCGTCCGTCAGAGCTGTAAATTGGTGGGCTGACCCGCCAGGCTTCAGCCGCGCTTGAGGTTGCCGATTTGCCGGCGCTCGCGTTTGTTGGGGCGCCTCGATGGCTGTAGGGGCGCTATCTCGCCCTCCGGCGCCACTGACTTTGGCCGGGGCGGCGGTGGCGGCGAGAGATCTTCGTAGAGGGTTTGCGCAACGGACGCAGGTCCGCGTTTCTCGGAGATTGCCACGACCTTCCACTGCTTCTCGGCGTAGCCGGCACGAAAGCTGACGACGTCACCGATGCGGATCGGTTTGTGGGGCTTTGCGTTGTTGTCGTTCAGGCTGACTTTGCCGCCGGTGCAAGCTTGCGAAGCGATCGAGCGGGACTTGAAGGCCCGCGCTGCCCATAGCCAGCGGTCGATGCGGGCGCTTTCGGTAGGATCGCCGTCGTTGGACATGATGAATGAGGATATCACTTATTCCGGCGGGAGGGAGGAACGGGAAGGGGGGTAGCCCCTCCCTCCCGCCGTCGTCAGGCCGCCCGCCTCAAGGGCGGGTCGGCCTGTGCTGCTCGGGGGGAAGTTTGTTTCGGGTCGTCTTGATCTTTGCGGTTGATGAGGGGCTCGAAAGCGATCAGAAGGGCCAGTGCCGATGCTGAGAAAACCGTGGTGACGTAGATAAATACTGCTGCGCCGATCTGAAGGCTCATGACTATTTCGGTTGAGTTCGCTTCTGGGAACATCTTTGAGCTCGCTTTCTCCGGAGGCCCTGGCGGGCTCGCGAAAGCGAGCCCGCCTAGGCTGCCACCCGTACTCCTTGTGGGCTGTCCTGCGTCGCCGTTACCTCGGCACCTGGAAGTGCTACCTCGACCTCGGCTCCCTCGAGGAACCATTCCATCGGTCGCCCGCTGTAGCGCGAGATTCGGAAGAGGACTTCCGTCGAGGGAATACGACCGTTCATGTAGTTGTAGATGGCGGACAGGCTGACACCGATGTCGTAAGCGAATGCCTTCGGCTCGTCGGCTACGACCTCTCTGAGTCGATCTGCCACCACCCTTGCGTCGAGCTGCGTCATTGCTGGTTCCTCCGTTTTTTGGTTGTCGATAGCCTGGGTCATCGCCGGCCGGACGATCACGCTGTGGAGCCCGCTTCCGGGAACGAGCAAAAAAAAAGGGCCGCCGGTTTTACCCGGCGGCCCTTTGAATCTCTCGATTCTGAGAAGAATTAATCGTCAACGATTAGTTCCCCTAAAAGGACCGCCGGATGCCCATACCGGGCAAATCTTCGTGCTGGTTAGGATCGACACGAAGTCCTGCGTACGGGACATCTTGGCAAACGCACGCGCGGCGGCGAGTGCGTTCGCGGCGTGATGCTTTGTTTGGATGTCGGTACACATGGCTTTTCTTCCCTGAGGTCCTTGTGAATGTCCCGAGTATCTAGACACACGGATGTGGACGATTCAACTAAGTTCTTTCCACGACCGTGAAAAGTTGTGGCGTCGAAGGGCCGCGTGAAGTCCCGCCTGCGGCGCGCTACAATAGCCGGCAAGGCGCTTCGCTCTCTCGGTTAATTCAACAGAAATCAGGCACTTATGGGTGTTTCGGGATATGGGATGGAGGCATTGATTTGAGCGCAAAACGGCGGGTGGGACTCCTGTTTGGAGGACGTTCGGGTGAGCATGAAGTTTCTGTGCGATCGGCCGCTTCCATCTGCGAGGTTGTCGATCGGTCTCGGTACGAGTTCGTTCTGATCGGCGTCGACAAGACCGGACGATGGTGGCACACCTGCGGCGATTCTCCCCAGCATCCCAGCGTCGAGGCTGGGCTCGGCACAGAAGTCGTGGCGGCGCCTGGCGCAACGGGGTGCCGGCTCTTGGATAGCACTCGTGGCTCGCAGGTCGTTGAAATCGATGTTGTTTTTCCGATCCTGCACGGCCCTCACGGAGAGGATGGGACGGTACAGGGCCTCTGCGAGGTGTTGGATGTGCCGTGCGTAGGTGCGGGAGTGTTGGGGTCTGCGATCGGCATGGACAAGGACGTCCACAAGCGGTTGCTGCGTGATGCTGGCTTGCCGATCGTTCCGTTCGAGGTAGTCCGGGCCCACGAATGGAGTCGCGGTGCTGACAATCCCCACTTGGCGGACCGACTGCGGTCGCTTGGCGTGCCGCTATTCGTGAAGCCAGCCAATCTCGGCTCCTCGGTCGGGATATCCAAAGTCGGCACGCTGTCGGAGATCGACGCGGCTTTCGAGGAGGCCTTTCGCTACGACCGCAAGGCGGTGGTGGAGAAAGGGTTGGATGCCAGGGAAATCGAATGTGCGGTGCTCGGTAACGATGATCCGCGTGTTTCCGTTGCTGGCGAGATCGCGCCGGGTGAGGACTTCTACTCCTACGAAGACAAGTACTCGGCGGATAGTGCAGCTAAGCTGCTGATTCCCGCGCCGCTGCCGGAAGCGCTCAGCGACGAGATTCGTCAGCTGGCAGTCAAGGCGTACTCGATTCTGGAACTTCGCGGCATGGCGCGCGTCGACTTCTTCGTCGATCGCAAGACCTCAGAGATTTACCTGAACGAACCAAACACCCTGCCGGGCTTCACGTCGATCAGTCAGTATCCGAAGCTCTGGGAAGCGTCGGGCCTGCCGTTTCGCGATCTCGTGTCCGAGTTGATCGAATTGGCAGTGACCTGGGCGCAGGACAGCCCCAAGGGTTGAGCTATACACAGCGCCGCGAGTGCTGGCGGCCGTTATAGTTTTTGCTCGCCGATCTGTTGGTAGGTCGCTTCTTCTTCGAGTGGCTGCCACCCGAAGATGTTGCGCAGTTGTGGCCGCGAGATGATGTACTGATACGGACGTCCGATCAGCCATTCCGCGGCGTAGCCGATCGGATGAATGGCGTAGAATGCGAGCCGCAGGGGGTGCATGACTGCATCCTCATATTGATCATTGACGGCTCTGTCGTGTGCAAGCGCCGGCGCGCTAAAACACATGGTTGCTGCGATCAATCCTGCCCCAATCAGCTTCTTCATCACGCACATTCTCCTCCGGCCGAGCCGGTACTTCGAAGTTGGAAGTTGGATAAGATGCGAGTTTACCGGTCGATTGCCTTCCGTACAATGCCGAATTTGCCGGTGTTACGAAAATGGTCGAAAGCCGATCAGCGAGACTTGGCGGCCGGTATTGCCGCCGGATTGGCGGTGGGAGAAGTAGTGTGTCGGGTGGCAAGCCGCACAAGGCCCTACCTTTTGGATCGCGGCCGGGTCGGCTCCATGGCGGGTTAAAATGTACTGATTGGCGCGCCAAAGCGACAGTTGGCCACGGCGACCCGCAGGCTGCCAGGCATCCGGCATGGCACCCCAGCGGTTCGTCAATGTGGATCCAATATCAGCCCCAACCTCGTAGCAGCAGGCATCGATCGACGGGCCGAGAGCGACCTGCCAGTGTTCCGGCTTGATACCGAATGAGGTACGCCCGAGTTCGAGTCCGCGCGCTGCGATGCCGGCCGCCGTGCCGCGCCAGCCCGCGTGGAGGGCCATGACGACTCGGTGTTGTGGGGAGACCATCAGGATTGGCAGGCAATCAGCGGTCAGAATGGCCAAGGCCATCCCGGCGGCGTTCGTCGCCAAGCCGTCCGCCTCGCCGAGGCACACGTTTGCCTCGCTCGGCGTGGGAGAAGCGACCGACAGAATGCGGTCGCCGTGAACCTGATCAACGCGAACGATACTCAGTCCGCCAATGGACTCGGCAACGGCAGCCCAGTTGCTGTCTACCCTGTCGGGGGCATCTCCTACTTTCTCGGAAACGTTCAGGCTTGCCCAGGGGCCGTGGCTGTGGCCGCCCTGACGCCCGTAGAATCCGTGAACCAGCCCACGGATCTCTTTCCACGATGCTACTTGCGTGATTTGGCTCCCGCGGCGAGTTGCCGCTCGGCCGGTGCCACCCCGTTGAAGGTTTCGCCCTTGGGGCCCGTGCGTTTGCCGCCGTGACGATCGATGGTCTTCAGGGTGTCCGGATTGACCCAAGAGACCCCGAATACACAAGGTTTGGCCTGGGCGTCGTCGTCGATGTTCTCGTAGCTCGGATACCCTGCCCGGGAAAAGTTGGACACCATTCGTTTCGCCATCCCCTCAACCTATTGCAAAGATGTGCGGTTGCCAACGTCCCCGCTCGTCCACGCCCGGCGATTCGCGACGAATTGAAGTGGGGATATCGGGCTGCTAGCTTCGGGGAATTGCACGCCTTCCGCCTTGGCTGCGCCGTTCCGGGCGCCCCGGATGCGGTGCCTCGAGAAGAGACCATGGAATATAAGCAGACACTGAATCTCCCGACGACAGATTTTCCGATGCGTGCCGATTTGGCGAAGCGCGAGCCGGGGGTCGTCGACCGCTGGCGCGACGAGAAGCTGTACGAGCGTTTGCTCGAGCAGAATCGCGGCAACGATTCCTACGTTCTGCACGATGGTCCGCCATACGCCAACGGTGACGTTCACCTTGGCACCGCGCTCAACAAGATTGTCAAGGATGTCATCGTCAAGCGCCAACTGATGCTGGGCGCTTATGCACCCTACGTTCCCGGGTGGGATTGTCACGGCATGCCAATTGAGCACCAGGTGCTGCGTAAACTCGGCAAAAAGGCACGCACCATGGAACAGCTGGAGATCAGGCAGCAGTGCCGTGAGTTTGCGGATAAGTATTTCAGGATCCAGCGCGATCAGTTCCGTCGGCTGGGTGTTCTCGGAGACTGGGACAATCCGTATTTGACGATGTCTCCGGAGTACGAAGCGGGGATCATTCGTACGTTTCGTAAGCTCGTCGAAGGAGGCTACATCTACCGTGGCTTGCGGCCGGTACAGTGGTGCCCGACCTGCGGCACGGCGCTTGCCGAAGCTGAGGTTGAATACGCCGACCACGAGTCGCCGTCGATCTATGTCCGCTTCCGCTTCACGGGGGGCGCCTCACAGGCCGCCGCGTTGGCAAAGGACCCGACCGACGGTGCTGCGCTCTCGGCCGCGGCCGAGAGCCTTTCGGCGGTGATCTGGACGACGACGCCGTGGACGTTGCCGGCCAACCTCGCGGTTTGTGTGAATCCGCATCTCGACTATGTGGCTGTGCAGGTTGGATCCGAAACCATGATCTTGGCGGACCGACTGGTCGAACCGGTGCTCGACGCGATTGGTGTCGATGCTGGCGATGTCCGCAAGATCCCAGTCGATCTGACCTCCCTGGACGGAGCGGATGTTCTACAGCATCCGTTTGTCGACCGGACCTCGAAGTTGATCTTCGGCAGCCATGTGACTGCCGATGTTGGGACCGGCTGTGTCCACACCGCTCCTGGACACGGGTATGACGACTTCCAGGTCTGTCAGAACTACGATATCGACGTCTTGACGCCGGTCGATGCTCACGGTCGGTTCACGGAAGACGGCGGGGTCTACCAGGGCCGGAAGGTCTTTGAGACAAACGCTGACATCGTCGAGGACTTGCGGTCGAGGGGTGCGCTGGTGCATGCGCAAACCCTGTCGCACCAATACCCACATTGCTGGCGCTGTAAGAAGGCGCTGATCTATCGCGCCACCGAGCAATGGTTTCTGCGAGTCGACCACGCCGAGCTCCGCGAGGCGTCTCTGCGCGAGATCGACAAGACGCGTTGGGTACCCGCGTGGGGCCGTGACCGGATTTACAACATGATGGAAACGCGCCCCGATTGGTGCTTGTCGCGCCAGCGTGCTTGGGGTGTGCCGATCCCGGCCTTTCGTTGCGATCAGTGCGGGGAGCATCACGCCGATGCCGACGTGATCAAACGCATCGAGACGATCTTCGCCGAACACGGGTCAGACGTTTGGTACTCGATGCCGGCGTCCGAGCTTTTACCGGAAGGTTTTCGTTGTGGCTGTGGCGGAAACTCCTTTACTCCGGACGAGAATATTCTCGACGTTTGGTTCGATTCGGGTTGTTCGCATGCTTCAGTCCTCGAGCCGCGCGGGCTGGGTGTTCCAGCGGACCTCTACGTCGAGGCCGTCGATCAGCATCGAGGGTGGTTTCAGGTTTCGTTGATCACCTCGGTGGGGACTCGCAACGAGGCGCCCTACCGTGGCGTCCTGACGCATGGTCTTATCCTCGACGCGGGCAAGAAGAAGATGTCGAAGTCGCTCGGCAATGTGATCGCGCCGGACGAAATCGTGTCGAAGTATGGCGCCGACGTCCTGCGCTTGCTTTTCTCGTCGGTGGACTTCACGAACGACACGGCGTTTTCACAGGACCTCATCAAACCACTGCTCGAGACGTATCGTCGGATTCGCAACACCTGTCGTTTCCTGCTCGGCAACATCGAGGGCTTTGACCCATCCAAGGACCAGGTTCCCGATGATCAGTTGGCGGAAATGGATCGGTGGATCCTCCAGCGTGGTCACGAGCTCGCGAAGCGATGTGAGACGGCGTACGACGCCTTTGCGTTTCACCACGTCGTTCAGGGAGTCGTGACATTCTGCGCCGTCGACCTGAGCTCGTTGTACCTCGACATCGCGAAGGATCGCTTGTACTGCTCGGCAGCCTCCAGTCCGGACCGACGGGCGGCGCAGACGGTCTGCTGGAAACTCGCCGACATCTTGTGCCGAGTGATCGCGCCGATCTTGTCGTTCACGGCGGATGAGATCTGGGCTTACCTACCGGGGACGGATGGTTCGACCGTGTTCGAAGCGGGCATGCCGACTCTGGGCGAAGATCCAGCCTCCGGGGATCTGATGAAAACCTGGGAAGGTCTGTTGGGTGCCAGGGGAACGGTGATGAAAGCGCTGGAAGACGCTCGCAAGCAGGGCGCGATAGGGCATCCGCTGGACGCTCGGGTGGTGATTGATGCGGGTCCGGACGTTTTCTCGATGTTGAAGCAGCGCGAGTCCGAAATGCCGGCGTTCTTCATCGTTTCGCAGGTCGAGTTGCGTGAGCAGTCCACAAACGGGCCCTTAGGGGTGGTGGTGGAAAGTGCGCGAGGCGGCAAGTGCAGTCGCTGTTGGAACTTCGCCGAGACCGTCGGAGACGACTCTGATCACGAAGAGTTGTGCGAGCGTTGCGTTGGCGTGATGCATGCCAACGCGGCGGCGTGAGCGAGGCGGAGATGAAAAAGTGGCCGCTTGCCGCGTCCGTTTCTTTGCTCGTATTGGTTGCAGATCAACTTACGAAGCTCTGGATTCGCGACAGTGTACCCCTGTACGAATCTTTTTCGATCGTACCGTCTCTTTTTAACATCACCCACGTACGCAACTCTGGCGGAGCTTTTAGCTTCTTGGCCGGTTGGGACGAATCCTTTCGGATTCCGTTTTTCTTGGGGATGACGGTGTTAGCTATCGGGGCGCTGCTCTATCTCTTGACGGAGCTGCGCGACAGCCAGAAGGTATTGATCTGTGCGGTTGCTGGGGTATTGGGCGGGGCGCTGGGCAATGCGATCGATCGAGCCACCTTGGGCGAAGTCGTCGACTTTCTCGATGTGTACTGGGGCCACTATCACTGGCCGGCCTTCAATGTTGCAGATTCCTTTATCACCGTCGGCGCTGTAACACTGATGGTACACTCGCTGTTCTTTGCAGAGGATTCGGCCCCGGCTGAGTGACTGCATCGAACGATTCCCTCGGCAGGCGAAGCTCCCGCCCAGCCGCAGTGGTTTGCTGAAATGCGGCTCGGCGGTAGCTCCGTCCTTCCGGGAGGACTAGCTTTCCGGACAACCTTGCAGTGCCATCTTTACTGCAAGTACGAGTTCCGCAACGCTAACTCGATTGTCACTGTCTCGGTCGAGTGCGGCGCAGCGGGCGACGTTGCCGCTGAGGGCGATATCAACACCGGTGACCAGCTCGTCGATCGAAACGTCGAAGGCGCCGTCGCAGTCTCCGGGGCACAGCCAGTCTTGTGGTGCTAGTGACTCGAGGGCGAAGGTCAGAGCACCGCTGTCGCTGATGGGCATGAATACGGCTGCGGGGCTGTCGACATCTTTTGCAGTCGCAGCGATGGTGATCGGACCGGGGATGGCGCCGAGCTGAACGGAAGCCGCGGCGCGACCGTTCGCCGCGGTCAGAATCGGTTGTTCGGTGGCGATATTTGCGTCGCCGGCGATCACGCTGAAAAGAACTTCGATCCCCGCGAGCGGAGCATTGGCGAGGTTCCGCACCTCAACGACGAGCGGTGCGGGAAGCGTCGTTCCTGTCATCCCCGTTTGGCCAGCTCCACCAACGATCGTCACGTTTCCTTCAATGTCCGGTGCAAGCGTGAGAAAGGGAGAGTAGTCGACGCAGTCGGTGACTTGCCCGCCAGTGCCGGTCGGATTGAAAAGGCCTCCGGAGTTGCGGTCGTCGGAGTTGTCGAATGGGCCGCTGTCGGAGCCGAAGTAGTTGTTGGTCGCGTCGATGAACTGGTTGTCGTTGAGGCCAAAGAGCGCGGCGGGGCTGGAGCAGCTCTCATGGTTGATTGCATTGAGACTGTTCGCGAAGATCGAGTTGAAGTTGAGCGTTGGGTTGGAGATATCGCGAATGCGAATCCCATGCTGGGCGTTGTTGAAGATTGCGGAGCCGGTGACACTGCCGCGCGAGTCGTTCTGAAAAAGGATTCCCGATTGAAGGCTTCCGAAAATCGTTACGTCGGACACATCGGCCTCGGCATTGTCGAAGAGAATGGTCGCGCCGCCGAGTCCGCCGAACTCGAATACGCAATTCTCCAGGACGGAAGCTTGCTCCGCGGCCTGATTGCGGATGATCAGCTGCCTCCATCGAGTGTTCAGCTCAGGACGGGTCGCCGTGAAAATAATGCGGCGATCGGGATCGCCGACCGCGACCAGTCGGCCGTTGGCGGTGATGGTCGTATTGCTGTCGTTCAGAATTGCGACGCCGGGATCGATGAAGACAGTAACTCCTGCGAGAATGGTCATGGAGAGCGCTCGATATGCCGTCGGAATCGATCGAATCGTGCCGCCTGTGTCGATGTTGAAGGGCAACCGGACGGTATTGTCGTGGACCGGACCGTCGAAGGAATTGGTCTCAAAACTTGCAGGGAATGCATTGAAGAGCCCGCTCGCGTTTTGAAACTGAACGGCGTGATTGGTGGAGGTGAAGGTGTTGCCTCCGGCGATGGTATTAGACGAGCCGTCGTTGATCTGGATTGCGATGTTGTACCCTTCGAAGGTATTGGCGTCGATCGTCGGACCGGCGGACGGACCGACGGTGATTGCGACTTGGGTGCGGCCGTTGGTTCCCGTGAATAGGTTGTTCCGTATGGTCGGTGAGGCACCTGCGATCGACATGCGGGCACCGATGAACATGCTATTCTCGATGACGCCGGCGGCGCCGGCGCGGAAGTCCAGGAGGGTCTGGCGGAAAACGCTTCCGTCCGTCCGCAACGTTGCGCCGCTGTTGATCAAGGTGGTGAAGGGCGAATTGATCTCGACTCCTGGGGCGATGGTGAGGTCGGCTCCGTTGTTGAGGCTCAGGGTGGTTTCGAGACCAAACACTCCGATTCCATTGACCGGTGCGATCGTCCCGGTCTGGATCACGCTGACGTTCACCAATTGCAGAGGCAAGTCGTCGTCGCAGACGAAATCGTTGTCGCTGACGATGACGTCCGTCCCGTCCAGGAAGGCAGCGGGTCCGAGCGCCAACGGGACATCTGAATTGGTGGAGCAGATCGTGTTGTTTCGGAATGTCGTGGTGCTGTTCTCGTTGGATCGGAGCTCGAAGCCGATGTCGATGTTGCCCGGATCGTTATTGAGGGTGTTTGCCGTAATCGTGGGAGCACTCGCATTGTCGACGCGAAACGCTCGAGAGATTCCCACGGCAGGTCCTGGATTGAGGGTGTTGCCGCTGGCCGATCCGCCGGAGTTGTTCTGGTAGAAAACGCCGGTACCCTCATAGGTGATCGTGTTATTGGAGATCGTCGGTGCGCCGAACTGACGAACGACGATGCCGGTGCTACCGCCGCTAGTCGCTGTAATCGTGTTGTTTGTGATCGTCGGGGTGGCTGGATTCAACGCCTGGGCACCACCGATCCGTATCGGTTGACTAACGGCTGTGATCGTCGAGTTCTGCACGGTACCGCTGCCGCCGTCGAAGTAGTCGAGGTTCCCGTTGAGTGTCAGTCCGTCGGCGTTTAGCACTCCGTTGACTTGGAAGGACCGGTTACCAGTCAGAGTGATTCCGGTTGCGATTGTCGTGGTCCCGCTCGCGGCGGCCGATAGATTCCCGGGCATGAAGAAGGAAGTGAAGCCGTCGATCGGTTCGATCGTCGCATCCTGCGGCAACGACCCAGCATCGATCTGCACTCCCGCCCCGTCCTCACAGGTAAGAGTGTTGCCCTGAACGGTGGCTTGGGAATTGCCAAACAGTTCCCGGCCGAACCGGATCGGCACGTCCGCGCCGGTTGCGCAAATGTCGTTGTTGGTGATTTGGGCGGTGCTGGATGCGGCGAGGAGGCGTGTGTCGAGCGGAAAATCCGAACGCAACGGGTCGTCTTCCGCAGTGTTGTCGTTGAATACGACCGATGTGCGCTCCGTGATATGGAAGGCGACGCGGCTTTGGCCTTGTCCGGATTGAAAATCTACAGTGTTGCCGGTCGCGCTTCCGCCCGAGTCTCCGCGAAAGCGTATGCCGAAGCCGTTGGTGCTGATCGTGTTCCCCTGAATGGTTGGCGTCGCGGCCTCGAAAACGTCAAAGATCGGACTCTGCGTCGATTGGATCGTGTTGTTCAAGATCTGGGGAGTGGCAGGATCGTCCACCGTGTTGCCGCGGATATCGAAGGTACCGACAACCTCGCATCCGGACACAGTTCCGGTGCTGCCGGCGAAGTATTCAAAGTTCACGTTGGTGAACGTCGCGTTCGTAGCGTTCACGGTTCCGCTGACCCGAAGGGTCCGGATCCCGATGCTTGCCTCGACGATCGCGCCGGCTTCGACGGTGAGGGTTTCGCCGACTGGGACCGTGCAGATCGGAGTGGTAATGCGATGCGGGTTGCCGGCAGCGGCGAACGTCCCGCTGCACGTCGTTGCGTGGTCGGTTTGCGCTACAGCCTGTCCGCTGATGAGCGTAGCCAACCCCCACAAGGTTGCGAGGGCAAAGTGTCGTGCCTTTGAAACCACCATGGTCGAATCTCCTCGTTGGAGTAGAGTCATCGTTGTTGCACCTACCATTGATCGATGGCGCGGCGGGCGTGCCGGACGTAATACGAGACGAGCTCCTCGCGTGGATCGAGGATCAGCGGCGGCGCGTGATGTTCTTGCGCGTAGCACTTGGCGGTACCGCGGAGCTTTTGCACGAGTACCGAAGCGAGATCGGCGCGTGGGCCGTTGTCGAAAAAGGTTCGGGCGTCGGCCAGGCGGTCGAAGAGCACGTTGCTGGATCGGTGTGACCCGCTGAAGGGCCCCGGACGCGCGAAAAAGTGACCGGCGCCGGTGTGCAACCGACTCTCTCCGGGGAGTGCTCCCTCGACGAACGCAGCGCTGGTCGGATTGTTTCGCGCGAAGAGGTACGGATTGAGCGTCAGGGGGTCGTCCTGCCGTGCCCGTAGCCTGGACGGCTGCAGAGTGCGACCCAAGTCCGGGTCGTAGTCGCGTCCGGAGTAGAGTTGATAGAGCCCGGTTGTTCGGTCCAGCGGCAGAGAGCGATAGGCCGGTTTTGACTCGATGCCGGTGCTCTCGGCGATTCCACCGAACGCTTCGTAGACGGTGGTGCCGACGATTGAATCGGGAATGGCGGTCGACGTCGTGGCGGAAGCGGAAGCACCGGCTAGATCGACCAGCTCGGTGATGCTGCACTGGGGGTCTTTGGCCAGATAGAAATGTCGCTCATCACTGCCGGTGATCGCGGAATGGACAACCGGATCGTATCCGCCCAGTCCGTAGGTGTATGCGGAGGTCAGCGCGTTCGACGCGTCGAAGCCGTTGATTACGCTGCGGCCGCTGTACACATGGCTCGATATGACGTTCCCATTGAGGCTCTTCTTAATGCGTCGCCCGTAGCCGTCGTAGGCGTACTCGATGACGGTGCCATCGAAGAGCGTCGCTTGAATGAGATTGTCGAAGCCGTCGAACTCGTAGCGCGTATCGGCGTTGTCAGAGCGCCTTGTCTTGCGTGTGATCCGACCCCGGTCGTCGTGTTCGAATGTATAGTCGGACGTGCTCAGAATCTCGTTTCGTTCATTGTGCTCGGCATCAGTCGTATCGCCGGTTTTGCGTTTGCGATTGCCGACGGCGTCGTAGGTGAAGGTCTCGTCGGAGCGGCCGGCGAGCGGAGCGCCAGCGAGCGTGAGCTGGTTGAGATCATCGTAGCTGTAGGCGAGGGTTGGAAGGCCGACAGTGCGGTCGGCGCTGAGTTGGTCAACGTTTCCATCGTCATCGAAGGTCCGGCTGAACTGCGACACCAGGCCGGGGAATGGCGCGGATGCAGTGACGCGGTTTTCGACACTGGTGACTCGATGGTTGTTGTCGTAGTCGACCGTGCGACGGAACCCGCTGTCTGAGTTCAACGCCAGTCGATTTGGCGTGTAGTCGAAATCGATCGAGTCTCCGAATGCTGTCTGCACGGTGTCGAGGCGATGTCCGAGGTAGCTGTACGTCGTCGTGCCTGCCGCGTCTCGCCGAGATTGGAGCCTGCCGATGAGGTCCCAGTTGTACGTTACGTCGATGTTGGGCTGGCACTCGCCTCGGATTCGTTCCGAAAGGAGCCGGCCGTAGCGGTCACGGAAGTACTCGATGCGACTGGCGTCGTGAACCACGACGCTGGCGTATCCGAGTAGATCCCAGTCGATACTGAGGATGACGACTCCGCTGATCGTCACGGTTTCGATCCTGTCGAGGAAGTCGTATCCGAACTCGATGACCTCTTCGCCGATCGTGATGCGGATGATGTTGTTGTTCTCGTTATATTCGAACAGCTCCTGGATGCCGTCCGCATACGTCATCAGCTGCAGGCGTCCACAGTCGTCGTAGACATAGGACTCGAGGAACTGCTCGAGCGCATTGGAAATCGAGAGAATAAACCCGTCACTATCGCGCTCGATGATGGTTTTGCGCAGGGTGATGTCGATGAAGCCGGTGATGTAGCCGAGTAGATTATACTCGATCGTCCAGACGACGACACCGAAAAGTCGAACCGAGACAATGTAGCCGAAGGCGTTGTACTCGAAGTCGTAGCGGTTGCCGAGGGGGCAGATGTATGCGCTGAGCTGCCCAAGGCCGTCGTAGATGTAGATCGCTGTGGCTTGGTTGGCTTGGCCGAAGTTGTAGACGATGCGCGTTGCTTTCCCGAGGATTGGGCTGTCCGATTCGTCGTAGAAAAATGCGGTGACGTGGTCGGGGTAGATGGCACGGGTCAGAAAATTCCGCTCGTCGTACTGGAATTCGACGACGTTGCCTTCTTCGTCTCGGACCTCGACCAGGTTGTCGCCGTCGTAGCTGAGTTCGAGGGAGGCGTTCAGCTCGTTGAAGGTCCGTCGAACGAGTCGGCCTCTGTCATCCCAGTCGAAGGAGATGGGGGCGTTGTTGGGGAGAGTCTTCAAGATCGGTAGCCCGCGAAAGTACGCCGCGGTTCTGCGGATGTTCAAGCGATCAAAGATCTCCGTAGCGTTACCGTCGCGGTCGATCTGAAGACGTTCGCTTCTGCCGAGCCCGTCTGAAATGGTCGCCCGCAAGTCCGCCTCTCGAATCGCAGGAGTTGTCGATCCGTCTTCCGATGCGGCTCCGACGCCTTGGTCCGGTTGCACCGTCATGGAAGCGAGCCCGTCGCCGCCAGAGATGGTAAAGCTACCGTCGCCGTTGTCCGCGAAGGTTGTCGAACGGCCACCGGGCGAGGTCTTGCCTGTAATCATGTACGGGTGTTCTGGATCCTCGTAGCGGAAGATGGTTGTGATGCCCGCGGGTCCGAGAATCCGGACGAGTCGGTTTCGTGTGTCGGTGACCAGGGTCGTGAGCCGGCCAGCTTTGTCGGTGATTCTGATCTCGAGACCGACGTGAGCGATGAGAGTAGACCGGCCGTCGAAATCGATGATTTCTTCGAGCAGATCGCCGTCCCAGATATAGCGACGCTGGTTGCCGTAGAGATCGAAGTAGCTCGTTTGATAGCCTAGTGCGTTGAATATGACGCGACCGCCGTCGGCGTGGTGGATCTCGTAGCCGGTGAGTGTGTCGCCGGCAAAGATCTCGCGCAGCTCGTCGAAGCTTGATGTTGGGGCAAGCAGTCGGGCGCTGAAACTCGCGGTGTCGTCGGCGAAACGAATCGTGACGTCGCCGGCGAAGGTGATCTCCGCGGAAAAGTCGCCCGTGCTCGAGCCGGCGCCGAACACTTCGAGCGTGTACGTATCGGTCGCGGGCAGGGTGACGATTGCCTTGGCCGGATTCGATCCGCCGCCGACGGCGGCTCCGTCGCTGTTGAGAACTCTAAACCCAGGTCTCAGCTGCGACTCGCCGGGTGCCAGCACTTCGATCGTGACCTCGTCGCCGGCGTTGGCGAAGAACGAGACATCTGCGGTTGTGCCGATGGTGTCGATCGAGCCGTTGCGGAGTACCGTCACGCGGTTTGCCGAAGAGGCAACGTCTCGTGCGATTACGCGGTCGTCGATGCCGGACACGCAGAGGGTTGCGGCGCCTGAAGACGCCGCCGCCGAGCTGACACGCAGTGCAAAGATCCCGGAAGTTGGGGCCGGAAAGGACGCTTTGACGCTGCCATCTGAGGTGTCGAGATTTCCGCTGGCAAAGACGAGATTGTCCGGAACCCGGAGCACCTCGAGCAAGGGGATGAGAGATGGATCTTTCGGGAGCAGGGTGACTTCGACATCGTCGGCGTCGACGAAGAACCGATAAATCTCGGTCTCGCCGAGTGTCAGATCAATGTCTGCGCAGGTTGCGCGCGTGTAGACTTGACCCGATACCCCGCCGTCGGTGACCAAGAGTCGTCCGTTGTTTGCCTGGTGGATTCGGTACAGGCCCTGCCACGAGACGCCGGCGCCATAGTGGCTGTTCTGTTCGTTGATGACGACATTGCGCTGTTCGAAGAATTCGTTGCGCGAAGAGATCTGGAAGCGGCAGAAGAGCTCCATCGATAGGTCGTAGATGCCCGTGCTGAGGTCTGACGCGTCGGCGGAGTGCGAGTAACGCGCCTCGGCGCAGTTGAACTGCGAGCACTGGACGTCGCGTAGTACCTCGCCCTCGACTGCCAAGCCGCCGATGCTGAGCTTGGTTCCGGTTTCGCGCGGTGGAGGCGCGAGATTGCCGGGGCTGGCAAAGATCGATGCGTAAATCTCCGGTTGGGCGTGTGCCAAGTTGTAAGACAACCCGTGTGGGTTTTCGAATGTTGAGCTCATGCTTTCGGGAAGTGTGACGGGGATCGACAGTCCCTGTGCGTCGCGCATGCACATGGTGCATCGATCGGGGGGCCAGCCGACTTGCGTGGTGAACTTGCATCCGCCGTCTTCGGAACTGGGGTCGTCCTTGCGCGATACAGGTTGCGGCACGAATCCATGCCATGAGTTCTCTCGAACGACTCCGCCTCTCGTGAAGACACCGTTGGCCCCGAGCCGTCCAGAGTGAACCATTCCGTCGGATTCAACGCGCCCGTCGCCGACCTTCTCGAAGACTCCTGTGTTGTGATTGAGTCCGAAGATATCGACGATCGTGCCGATCGGAAATCCTTCGACATTGGGGAACGAGATTGGAACAGGGACGGTGTAGCGGACGCCGAAGGGTTGCACGGCAATATAGATGGACAGCTCGATTTCATCCGGCAAAGGCCTGGGCCCCAATACGGGATCGGGTATCCGGGTGATGCTGATGAGGCCGTCGAACATCTCCCCGGTCGCGTCGTCCATCGCGGTCTCGGCAGGTACGGTGAGCGCGACCGCTGGGAACTCCCGCCCTTCGATCACTACGGGGGAGCTGGTGATTGTCGATTCGTTTGCTGGGTCCACCCGGTCGGCACTCGCGATGTCCAGCGGCAAAAGGAAAATTGGTGCGTCGAGGACGTTCGCGGCGTCTTTGATGATCCGGACGGATTCGGGGACCGTTGCGAAGGCCCCGGCGCCGTTCGCAGTGCTACCGTCGATGAGAAGTCGGGCGGCCCCTGCGAAAGGGATGTTGTTGAAAATGAAGCTTCCGTCGTTGCCACTGACCGTTTCCAAGGGCGCTTGGACGCCCAGTACCAAACGAACGCCGCCCAACCCCACTGCGTCTGCCAGCGAGCCGCCGCTGGGAACAGTAAGTACCTGCCCTTGAAATGAAGTCGCGCCGGGTGGCGGAGGGACGGTCAGGCGGACTTGAACCGATGCGCGGAGATCTGAGTCGTTGGCAGTGAATGTGAGTGTGATGTCGAGTCCGGCCTGGGTGACCGTCGGGGCAAATCGAAATTGTCCGGTTGTAGCATTGTAGGTTGCGTTCGGTGGTAGGGGCAGCGGTGCGGCCATCCGGGTCAAGCGGTCTGAGGTTGCGTCGCTGGGGTCACAGTCGTCGGTTGGGCTCGGGCAGTCTGGATCGGACGAGCTGATCGTAAAGATGAGAGTTTGCCCAACTTGTGCGACTTTGTCCCCGGGGGGCGACACCGAAATTTCCGGAGATGCGTTGACTCGTTGCCCAGTGGGCGTGTTGGTCGGGGTTCCGGTGTCAGGGGTCGGCGTTCCGGCGTCAGGAGTTGGTGTGGCGGTTGGCGTTTCCGGCGGACAACCACTCAGGGCGTTGTTGACTGCGGCGACTAGCTCACCGATAGCGACTCGACCGTCGTTGTTGCGATCGAACTCCGGGCAGCTGTCGATGGTGGCTCTACCGAGAGCGATGTTGACCCCCTGAATCAACTCGTTGATGCGTACTTCACCGTCACCGTTGCAGTCGCCGATGCATACGGCGTGCAACTCGGCGCCGACGAGAAGCGTGGCGGATACCAGCGCAGCAGTGATGTGGAATGAGGGTCTGCGGCAGTCAAACCAAGGCAGGCGGCCCCGTTGCTTCGTCATTAGAATGCCCCCGGAGAAGTTATTAGGTTGGTTCTGAGAACGAAAGATCTTATCGCCTAACACCTAAGTTCGGTTGAGGGCAACTCGAAAGCCGACCCTCGGCCTGAGCGAGTGAACAGTGGCCGGTGAAGGCCCCAAACGACGAAAGCCGACGCCTTGTGGGCGTCGGCTTCCGGTTGTTGCCATCGGGATTTTAGACTCTTTAGCAGTCGTAGTAGAGGGTGAACTCGTACGGGTGCGGGCGCAACCGCAGCTCGTTGACTTCGTTCTCCATTTTGTACTCGATCCAGGTATCGATCACGTCTTGGGTAAAAACGTCCCCTTTTAAAAGGAATTCGTGATCTTCTGCGAGGTTGTCGAGTGCTTCTTCGAGTGATCCCGGCATGCTCGGGACATCCGCCAACTCCTCGGGAGTCAACGAGTAGATGTTCTTGTCGAGCGGATCGCCGACGCTCAGCTTGTTCTGAATCCCGTCGAGTCCGGCCATCATCATTGCCGAGAAAGCGAGGTAGCCGTTCGACGAGGCGTCTGGGAACCGAACCTCGATACGCTTGGCCTTTGGGTTCTCCGAGTACATTGGAATGCGGACAGCTGCCGATCGGTTCCGACTCGAGTAGGCGAGATTGACCGGCGCTTCGAAGCCGGGAACGAGGCGGTGGTAGCTGTTGGCGGTGGGATTCGAGAAGGCGGCGATTGCTTTTGCGTGCTTTAGGACACCGGCGATGTAGTGCATCGCCATATCGCTCATCCCGGCGTACCCTTTACCGGCGAAGAGCGGCTTGGTGCCCTTCCAGATGCTCTGGTGGACATGCATGCCGGATCCGTTGTCCAGGAAGATCGGTTTCGGCATAAAGGTCGCGGTCAAGCCGTTCTCGCGAGCGACGTTCTTGACGATGTACTTGTACCACTGCAGTTGGTCTCCCATTTTGACCAACGATTGATAGCGCATATCAATCTCTGCTTGACCGGCGGTGGCGACTTCGTGGTGTTGACGCTCGATCTGGATGCCGACTTGCTCCATCACCATCACCATGTCCTGACGAAGATCTTGCATGGTGTCGGTGGGTGGCATCGGCAGATAGCCTTCTTTGTAGCGCGTCTTGAAGCCGAGGTTGGGATCCTCATCGGCGCCGGTATTCCACTGACCTTCGGCCGAGTCGATGAGGTAGTAGCCGGAGTGCTGGTCTTGATCGTAGCGCACGTCGTTGAAGACGAAGAACTCAGGTTCGGGGCCGAAGTAGATCGTGTCGCCGATGCCGGTGGACTTCAGGTAGGCCTCGGCCTTGCGCGCGACTCCGCGTGGATCGCGCGAGTATTCCTCTTTAGTAATCGGGTCGACGATATCGCCGATCAGGGTAAGCGTAGAGTGTTTTGAGAAGGGATCCATGACTGCAGTGGAGGGATCCGGCACGACCAGCATGTCCGAGTTGTTGATGGCCTGCCATCCGCGAATCGATGATCCGTCAAAGCCGAAACCTTCGCTGAAAATACCTTCGTTCATCTCGGTCATTGGCACCGTGAAGTGCTGCCACAACCCGAGGAAGTCGCAGAACCTGATATCGGCGCAAACGGCCTTTTCGTCTTTTGCGAGTTTCATTGCCTGCTTTGGCGTCATTCCTGTGTGTCTCCCTTCATTGCTTTGCTTGCGGGCGCGATTCTTTTTCGGCGCGCTTACGCGTGATGACGTTCTTGCTCCCATTGTTGCCCCGTCTTGTTACGTGTTGGCACTGGTGTGCCGAGGTCGTGCACTCGGATCGCAGACCGCGCAATTGCTTAGATTGCGTCGCTGCCGCGCTCACCTGTGCGGATGCGAATGACTTCTTCGATCGGCGTCACGAAGATCTTGCCATCTCCGATGCGTCCGGTCTTTGCGGCGTTCTCGATCGCGGCAATGACTTCGTTGAGCTTTTCGTCGGTCACGATCACTTCGAGTTTCACTTTTGGTAGGAAATCGACAACGTACTCCGCACCTCGATAGAGCTCGGTGTGGCCTTTCTGGCGCCCAAATCCCTTGACCTCGCTGACGGTCAGTCCTTGCACGCCCAGACTGCTCAGGCCTTCCTTCACTTCGTCCAGCTTGAACGGTTTGATGATCGCTTCAACTTTCTTCATGGAAATCTCCTCGCTGCGCGGTGGCGGAGTTCTATGCCACACTCTTCGTCCTGTAAAGGTTTTGACGGCGATGTCGTGCTTACAGGTTGTAGGCCCGCTCGCCGTGCTCCGAGAGATCGAGTCCCTGGATCTCGTCTTCCTGTTCGGCTCTGAGCCCGAAGATAGAATCGACGAGTTTCACCAGAATGAAGGTTACGATCAGCGAATAGGCGATGGTCGCGACCACCGACACCAATTGGGCCAAGAGAAGCGACGGGTTTCCGGCTAGGAGCCCGTCGGCGCCCCCTGGATTGACTGCAGTACTTGCAAAGATTCCTGTAGCTAATGCGCCCCAGGTTCCCCCGACTCCGTGGACTCCGACCACATCGAGTGAGTCGTCGTATCCTAGGGAGAACTTCCAGCTCACGGCGAAGTAACACAGGACGCCTGCCACGCCGCCGATGATCAACGCCGATGTGGCGCTTACGAAGCCCGCCGCTGGGGTAATGGCCACCAATCCTGCGACGGCTCCCGACGCGGCTCCGAGGACGCTGGCTTTACCGCGTTGTAGGTGCTCGGTTACGGCCCAGGTGACCATCGCCATCGCGGCGGCCATGTGAGTCATGACGAATGCTGACGCGGCGAGGCCGTCGGCGGCCAGGGCGCTACCGGCGTTAAAGCCGAACCATCCAAACCAGAGAATTCCGGCTCCCAGGACGGTTAGCGGTAAATTGTGGGGTGGCATCGGCTCTTTGGGCCAGCCGATACGGCGACCCAGCAGAATCGATATCACAAGGGCCGCGGTTCCGGAGCTGATATGGACGACTGTGCCGCCGGCGAAATCCAGGGCTCCCCAATACTGGGCGATCCATCCGCCGCCCCAGACCCAGTGGCAGATCGGATCGTAAACCAGGGTTGCCCACAGGATCGAAAAAATGGCGAAAGGGACGAATCGGATACGTTCGGCGAACGCACCGGTGATCAGGGCCGGCGTAATGATTGCAAACATGCCCTGGAACATCATGAACAGGAGGTCGGGTAGATTGTCGGCGATCGGGCTAGGCCCCTGACCGACTCCGTTGAGCATGAAGTAGTCGAGCCCGCCGACGAAGGAACCGATGTCGGTCCCAAAGCACAGGGTGTAGCCGATCACCACCCATTGGACGCTGATGATGCCGACCATGAACATGCTGTGCATCAGAGTCGACAGCATGTTCTTTTGCCGGGTCATGCCGCCGTAGAACAGCGCCAATCCCGGAATCATGAAGAGCACCAGCGCTGATGAAGTTAGAACCCAAGCCGTATCGCCGGCATTGATCGTACTCTCTGCGGCTCCCGCCGGCGTGGCGAGAAGCGCTAGTGCTGCGGTCGCAAGTGTCTTTCGGCGCATCTGTCCCTCCCGTTCGATTCTGACCCTGGGCACGATCCCGCCACCGAGCACAGTTTCCCAAGCCAGAAACAGTGCTCTGCCGGACATCCTCCTCCCCGACCGAATCGAACCCCCAATCTTGATGATGAGAAAGAAACACCGATGCAAAACCGGTGCCCTTACGACTCGGCACGTATGGCTGATAGCCAGTTGGATGCTCGCAGGATTTCCTGCCTGATATTTGGGCAGGCTGCCTGCGGATTGGGCACGACCTTAGAACCGGACGCGCGAGCTGCTGTGCTTGTCGTGCTGTCGGCCGACGGCGCTTCCGATTAGGAAACCGATCACCCCGCCGAGTGCGAGAAGGCCTAGCCCACTTTGAATGCCTGCGGAATCGGACGGGCTCGGCATGGCTGTAGGCATGATACGGCGCTTTTGCATGTCGTCGTGCAGTTCCCTGGTCAAGGTCAGCAGTCGGCGTAGGTCGTCTTCCGTGTCGGGATCGAGGGCGGCGATCAGCGGAGTGGGGGAGGGGGCGAGTGCCGGCGGCGCATCAGCTGAGCCTGGCAGGGGTTCGGTACTGGGTAGCGCGAGGTGTGGAGTCGGGGCGACGGCGACGATAGGCTTGACGAACTTCCGGTAGGCGTAGCCGGTGACCTCGTCGGTACGCACGAGGACCCAGTCGCCGACTTCGGCCTCGATTGTGACCGCGGTTCCTCGTTTGAGTTGGCCGACTGTCGGGGCGTTCTGACCTGGACCGCGGCGGACGTTGAGCGCTGCCACACCGTCGATGACTGCGTCGACTTTTTCAGCCTTGGCCGGCGCGTTGGCCATGAAGGCGAGGACAGCGATGAGTAGGACTCGGCAGAACGGCATGGGACAATCGGAAGAAGGATGGTCGGGGTGACTGGATTTGAACCAGCGACCTCACGGTCCCGAACCGAGCGCTCTACCAGTCTGAGCTACACCCCGATTTTATCCTGATGCTCTCGACATGCGCGGGGTCGAGAAACGGAATTACTAAACCTGGGCGCGGCCAAATGCAAGATGGCCGCGCCACGGTTCCCCCGCTACCGGGGCTATGCGGTGATCCGCCGCAATTCGGCGAAGGTCGATGCGTAGTCTTTGCTTGCGAAGATTCCGGTCCCGATCACCAACACATCGGCTCCGGCCTCGCTGATGCGACCGGCGTTGCCGACCTTGACGCCGCCGTCGACTTCGATCTCGAAATCGAGGCCGAGATCCTGTCTCTGCTTTTGCAGCTTGGCGATCTTCGAAAGAGTACTTTCGATGAATTGCTGCCCGCCAAACCCAGGGTTTACCGACATGAGGAGTACGATATCGACCTCCTCGAGGACTTCGCTGATGGTGTCGCAAGGCGTTGCTGGATTCAGCACCACCCCGGTGCGCGCCTTGTGCTTTCGGATGTCCTGGAGGACGGCGTGGAGGTGGGGGCACGTCTCCTGGTGGACCAGGATATGGTCGGCGCCGGCGGAGGCGAAATCGCCGATGTACCGCTCTGGGTTGGTCATCATCAAGTGAACATCCAGCGGAAGCTTGGTCGCTTGGCGGATCGCTTCGATGACCGGAGGCCCGATCGATAGGTTGGGGACAAAGTGCCCGTCCATGACGTCGACGTGGATCCAGTCGGCGCCCGCCTCTTGGACCGCTTCGACCTCTGCGGCGAGGCGGCCGAAGTCGGCCGCCAGAATCGATGGTGCGATCTTGGTTTTCACGCCGGTTAGCTTAGCAGCCCGCTGGACAACAGGACACCTACGGAGGCCGACACGTTCCCGCCGATTCGGCGTTCCCGAATCCTCAACGATATCACCGGATTTGCCTCCCACTTCGGCAAAGGTGTTGGCGGACAGGCCGGTTCGGCGCCTCGACGTGGGAAAGTCGCTTGCCTTTTCGAGGGCGTCTGTGGAGCGGGTCCCGACTACGATGGTTGAGACGTCGGCGCGCGCTGTAGGCGGGCAGCGAAGAATCCGTCCATGTCATGCCGGTGTGGGTAGGTTTGCAGAAACAAAGTTGTGGGATCGACAAGGTCTCGTGCTGGCGCTGGTAGAGCTGCGCGTGGGTCGGCCACACGGAATTCCGAATGTTCGCGAAGAAACTTCGATACTCGTTGCTGGTTCTCCTCTGCGAGGAGAGTGCAAGTCGAGTACACGATACTGCCGCCGGGACGGATGTGCCCGGCAACAGAATCGAGAATCCGCGACTGTAGATTGGCAAGATTTGTGGCGTCTTCCGGAGTTCGTCGCCAGCGAATCTCGGGGTGTTGCCGCAGCGTGCCGAGACCGGAGCACGGCGCATCGACGAGCGCGGCTGCAAACTCGACGCCGGGGCCAAATGGCAGGCGGGTCGCATCGGCACGGGCTGCTTCGACAGCGACACCGAGTCGCGAAGCCTCTCGTGCGACCCGCACGATCCCGCGTTTGGATCTATCGAGGGCGATTATTCTCGCCGCGCCCTTTGCGCGCTCGGCGAGATGGGTGCTCTTCCCACCCGGGGCCGCGCAGGCGTCGAGGATCGTGTCGCCCGCCTCGATCGGGACCATCGCCCCGACTAGATGTGACGCTTCGCCCTGCGGTGTGAACAAGCCCTGGCGGAACGCTTCCATCTTTTCGAAAGGTCCACTGGGCGTGCAGCGAAGGGCTTCGGGCGAGTATTGAGTGCGGCGAGAATCGACCTCGGCGAGGGTGGTGAGGATCTCCTCGTGTGAGGCCCGTGTCGTATTGACCCGCAGCGCGGTCGGAGCGGCTTGATTGTTGGCAACCAACAGCGCCTCGACGTCTGAACTT
This sequence comes from Deltaproteobacteria bacterium, assembly GCA_029262455.1. Taxonomy (GTDB): domain Bacteria; phylum Desulfobacterota; class Binatia; order HRBIN30; family CADEER01; genus CADEER01. The sequence goes on from JAJCZJ010000022.1 coordinate 135,234, forward strand.
TCGAACTCTTGGAGCCAGCGATCTACGATCCAGCGCGGGTGCGAGTAGGTCACCGATAGAGCGTGGGCAATGTCGCTGCGGCTCGGAAGTTGCGGGTCCTTGTCGGCGCGCAGGAACTTCCGCAGCAGTGCGTTCACCAAGCCTCCGACGCCGCGCCCGCGTTGCTTCTTGGCCAGAGTGACAGCGGTGTCGACGGATGCGAAGTCTGGAACTCGGTCGAGCTTGGTCAGCTGGAACAGTGCCAAGCGGAGTATCGTGCGGATCTCGGGGTCGAGTTTGTCCGGTGGGCGCCCCAGGGACTCGAGGATATGGTCGCTCAGTCCCTGCCAAGCGATCGAGCCGTAGACGAGTTGGGTTACCAAGCCGCGGTCGCGCCGCGAAAGGTCGCTTCTGCGCAGTTGCTCCGCCAACACCGCATCGGAAAAAGCGCCCTGGTCAACTGAGCAGAGAACTTGCCACGCGAGTTCGCGCGGGTCAGTCGCTGGGCGTGCCAAGTGTCACCCCCGGCACCAGCGGACTGCCGTGGACGAATCCGTTGGCGGGCAGTCTTTTCCGACCCTCGAGTTGTAGCTCCTCCGCACAAAGCGTCCCGTCGCCCGTGGCGATGTCGATGGTCGCACCCACTGCTGTGACGGTCCCGGGTGCGGCGCCGGCTTGTGTTGGGCTGGCGCTGGCACGATGGATTTTCAAGAGCTTGCCGCCCGATTTGCTGTCGATGCGGGTGTAGGTTGATGGCCAAGGATTGAAGGCGCGCGCACATCGAGCAATGTCACGCGCCGGGTTGGCCCAATCGATTTTGCCGTCCGTCTTGCGAATGAGCGGAGCGAGAGTCATCGCTGCGTGATCTTGCGCGCTTGCGGCTAGTTCGCCGCGGTGAAGGTGATCGAGGGCCTCACCGAGGGCGTCCGCGCCGAGGTCTGCCAATCGATCCGTAAGTTCACCGCCCGTCTCGCTGTCGCCGATTGGTGTTGCTCGCTGCAACAGGATATCGCCTGCGTCCATTTCTTCATTCATCTGCATGATGGTGATGCCGGTTTCGCTCTCGCCGCGGGCAATGGCCCACTGGATCGGCGCTGCGCCGCGATACTTCGGCAGCAGGGACGCGTGTACGTTGATACAGCCGTGTTGCGGCAGCGATAGAATGTTCGCCGGAAGGATGCGCCCGTACGCCGCGACCACGATGATGTCTGGGTTCCACTGCCGCAGCAGATCTTCGAAGGCCTGGTTGCGGACCTTGGTCGGCTGTTCGACGGCGATACCGTGCGCCAGCGCGACTTCCTTGGTCGCCGGCATTTGAAGGTTCTGTCCGCGCCCAGCCGGGCGATCCGCTTGGCAGATGAGGCCGACGACTTCGTCCGGCCCTTCGATCAGCGCGCGCAGCGAAGGGACAGCGAAGGCCGGCGTGCCGAAAAATACGATGCGCGACCGCATTTCAACGGTCTCTTAGATGCATGTGTTGCGTTCGGTGTCCGGATCCGGTCCGCCATCGCGCAGAATCTTCTTCAGCTTCCGCTTGTAGAGATCGCGCTTCAGGGCGCTCAGGCGATCAATGAAGAGTTTTCCGTCGAGATGGTCGATCTCGTGTTGCAGGGCGACGGACAGCAGGCCGTCGGCTTCGATCTCGATCTCGTCTTGATCGGGGGTCCACGCCCGGACGAGAATTTCAGCGCTGCGTTTCACGTCGGCTGTGTACTCGAGGACGCTGAGGCAACCTTCTTCCCAGACGACGGTTCCGTGTTTCTCGACGATGACGGGGTTGATCAGCTTGACGAGATCCTTGCCGGGCTCCTCGGTGTTGACGTCGAGCACGATCATCCGCTCGGGAACTCCGACTTGCGGCGCCGCCAAACCGACTCCGGGCGCGGCGTACATGGTCTCGACCATGTCGTTGGCGAGCTGGTTGACCGCTGCGTCAATATTTTTGACATCGACCGCCTTTTTCTTCAACGCGGGCGAAGGAAACGTCAGGATTTCGCGCAAAGCCATCGGACAAGCGTAGCAGCCTAACGGCCCGTTGAGAAACAGCACACGCGCTGGAAACGGTCTTTTCGCGCCACAACTGCGTTGGCGAATCCTCAACAAAAACTCTGGCCTTGTCTCTCATTTCCGCCAAGGCTTTGGTGAACGGGCCCGCTGACGGCGTCTAGAACAGCGAATTGTCGGGGTCCTCTTTCGCGGTCGATTCGCGGCCTAAGCGGGAGGCAGGGGGCCGGTTGTTGCCGTCCGGACCATTTGCCGGAGAGGTCTCTCAGAGTAGGCTTTGGGGATCGATATCGACGGTGACGCGGAGATCGCTGCCGCGATCTTGCGTAGCCGAAGACCGCGCCATCTGGGCGAGTTGGCGCAGGGCGGCGCCGTTTCGTCCTCGCACCAAGATGTGCCAGCGGTAGCGGCCTCGGAGGCGGGCGAGGGGTGCTGGTGCTGGTCCCAGCACCGCGACGTCATGCGGGGCGCGGGCGCGGATGTGCTCGGCGCATTGTCTTGCCGCTTCGTGCGTGCGGTTTTCGTCGTCAGCCTCGAAGCGCAGCAGGGCGATTCGACCGAATGGCGGGTAACCCAGCTCCTCGCGCTGGGCGAGCTCTTGTTCGGTGAAGGCTTGGAAGTCGTGATTGGCAGCCGCCTGCAGCACGTAGTGATCGGGTTGCAAAGTCTGGATGATGACGCGGCCGTGCTTGTCCCCACGGCCGGATCGGCCGGCGACTTGCGCCAGCTGCTGAAAGCCGCGCTCGGCGGAGCGGAAATCGGGCAGATTGAGAGTGAGATCTGCCATGATCACGCCGACTAGGGTCACGCCGGCTACGTCGTGGCCCTTGGTGACCATTTGTGTCCCGATCAATACGTCGAGTTTGCCGGCGTTCCACTTTCCCAAAAGCGTGGCGAGGCTGCCTTTGCGCCGCGTCGTGTCGCGATCCATTCGCGCGATTCGGGCACCGGGTAGTTCCGTTGTAAGAAGCTCTTCTAGGCGCTCGGTGCCCCAACCCCAAATGTCGAGGGCGTTCTGCCCGCACTCGGCGCAGGTTTCGGGCCGGCTGATCGTGTGGTCGCAGTAGTGGCAGCGCAGCGCATTCGCACGCTGGTGCCAGGTCAGGGCGATGCTGCAGTTCGGGCAAGTCACAGCTTCTCCGCAGGCACGGCACTGCAGAGCATTGGCGAAGCCTCGGCGGTTCAAGAAGAGCAGGGTCTGGCCGCCTGCGGTCAAGTTTGCTTCGACAGCGGCTCTCAGCGCAGGGCTCAGTGGTGACTCAAGTTTCTCACCGCGAAGATCGAGGATTTCGACGGCGGGCATTGGGCGTTTCTCGACGCGCTCGGGCAGGGGCTGCAGGCTATATCGATTGGCCCGAGCGTTGTGCAGGCTCTCCATCGAGGCGGTGGCGGAGCCGAGCACGAGGCTGCACCCTTCGAGTTTTGCACGCATCACGGCGACATCGCGGCCGTGGTAGCGGACACCGTCGGCCTGTTTGTACGCGCTGTCGTGCTCTTCGTCGACGATGATGATGCCGAGGTCTTGCATCGGCGCGAAGACTGCGGATCGCGCGCCGATGGCAATGCGTGCCTCGCCGCGCGATAGGCGTCGCCATTCGTCCCAACGTTCCCCGACACCGAGGCCGCTGTGTAGGACCGCGATTGTGTTGCCGAATCGAGCCCGCACCCTGCCGACGATCTGATGAGTTAGCGAGATCTCTGGGACCAAGATGAGTGCGGTTCGTTTTCGCTCGAGTGTCTCGGCGATGATACGGAGATATACCTCGGTTTTGCCGCTTCCGGTCACGCCGAGGAGCAGGTGAGGTGCGAAGCCGCTGTCGAGGCATGCCGTGATCTGCTGAACTGCCGTGCTCTGATCGGGGTTCAAGTGCACAGGCTTGTCGGCTTGCGGTGGAGAGGATTGGACGTCGCGATAGATCTCGCGGCGGTGCTGCCGAACCAAACCGAGATCCCGCAGTTGGCGAATTTTCGCCGCCGCGTTGGCAAACGAACCACTCAGCTCGCGCACAGCGACCCGACCGGCCGGGTGACGCGTCAGGTACTCGTGCAGAGCGCGCAACGCCGGTCTTCGCGCTACCAGGGTTGGGTCCTTGAGGGGTTGGGCTGAGTAGGAGACCTCGTGCCGGGTCGGCGCGACCTCACGAACGAATCGCTCGGTAATGCCAACGATCTTTCGGCGCCGCAAGCGAATCAGGGCGGACTCCATCTCGGCGCCCACTTCGGCATGGATACTCGCGACGGGCGAGGGGCCGTTCCGAACCAAGAACGCCATCACTTTGCGGTCGATCTCGCGCGGTCGAGCACTCGACGGAATCGCGTCGAGTGCGGTGGCGATCTTTTCGGTCTCGATTTTTAGTGCGCCGGGCAGGGCGTTGGCGAACGATTCGCTGACCGATGCGAGGTAGTAGTCAGCGATCCAGGTGACGAGTTGCAGGAGCGCCGGGCGGAGGATCGGCAATTCGTCGAGAACGTCGATGAGGTCGCGCAACTTTGCGCCGGTTTCGGCGCTGCTGCCGAGTTTCGTCACGATGCCCATGCAGCGGCGCGATCCCAGTGGTACCAAAACCCGGTGCCCGACTTGAAGGTCGGGCCGGTCTTCTGGAACGGTGTAGTCGAGCGGCCCCAGCTTGCCCGGCGCCGGGACCACCACCACTGTCGCGATGCGTCCGATCGGCTTGTCCTCCGTGCTTGTGGCCTCGTGTTTGTTTGCTACAGACGTAGCTTCGTTTTGTCTTTGCTAAAGAGCGCTCGGCGCGGCTCAGCTTTTGACGACGCGTTGGTATATCTTCGGAAGCTCGCGTGGCAAGGAGGTGATGTCGTCGATCACCATGTAGCGATTCTCATCGCACATCTCGCGTAGATAGTCATGTCCGGCCTTGTCGACGGTGATGCAGAATGGCGTCACCCCTGCTGCTTCCGCCTCGCGCAGTGCGACCGCGGTGTCGCGGATGCCGTATAGGTTGGAGCGCCGGTCCTGTCCGTAGTCAAAGTCCTGTGGGAAGCCATCGCTGAGTAAGATCAGGTGTTTTGACCGGGCGCTCACGGAAGCCATACGGTCGATCGAGTGGCGCAAGGCGGTGCCCATTCGGGTCGACCGCCGCGGCTCGATTGCTCCGAGCCGCGCTTTCACTGACGGGGTTAGCGATTCCGCGAACGACTTGACGCGATACATCTCAACTTGCTCGCGGCCGTGACCGGAAAATCCGTAGATCGCGAACGCGTCGCCGATTTCCTCCAAAGCTTGCGACATGATCGCCAAGGTCTCTTTGGTGACGTCGATGATACGCCGCGGCTTACGGTCTTTCTTCGCGTCTCCGTCACCTGCCAGCGGCTCGTCGGTGGAAGCGCTCATGTCGACCAGAAAGAGTGTGGCGACGTCGCGCTCTTCACGCTTCTTGGCGATGTAGAGGCGATTGGACGGGGCGATGCCTGCACGAGCGTCGATGCGGGCGGCGACTGCGGCATTTAGGTCGAAGTCTTCGCCGTCTTCGAGGCCTCGCACGGTGCGATACATTTCAGGGCGGATCCTCTGAAACTGGCGCCGCACTTCGGGCAACAAGTCGGCGTGATCGCTCAGAGCGGTGTGAAAGAACTCGCCGGAGTCGCCGTCGATTCCGATCTCGTACAGCCGGCACCAGCGGCTGCGATAATCTTGAATCTGGTAATCCCACTCGTCGTACCAGTAGCTGGCACCTTCGGCGCGACGGTCCAGCCATCTGCGCGGTGGCCGACGCTTCTTGTCCTCGGGATCACCCAACAGTTGACGCAACTCCTCGAGTTGGTCGCTGGGCATCTTGCCCATGAGATCGGTGATGTAGAGTCCGAGCCCTTCGACGTCGTCGGCGCTACCCTGACGGATGCTCATGTTCGCGCCCGACTCGAGTAGGCGTTGGAGTTCTTCGGGTGAGATCGGAACACCCCCGGACTCTCCGGACTCCTCCTCGGAGAGTTCTAACTTGAAGTCGTATTCACCGGGTTCTTCGGGTTCCGGCTGTTCGACCTGCTCTGACTCTTCACCGACGACCGGGGGCGCGCTCTCTTCTTCGTCGTATAGATCGTAGTAGATCATCTCGCCGGCGGCTGTTTCGTAGAACGAACCGTCTGCATCGGCGATCTCTTTGCCAAGTCCGGTGGCGGCTTGTTCTAGAGCGAGAGCAATCGCCTCGGCCGCAGTGATCGAATCCCAGGTCGTCGCGTCGGGGCTTTTCAGCGGCGCCAAGAGCGCCAGGATGGTTGCGCCAACCTGAGCGTCGAGCCACCGCGGCCAGGGCTCGGTCTTGCCGTCGATCAGGGAGAGTAGCATGACGCTGTCGAGTCGGCGTGTACGGGCCGGGGCAGGTGAGTCAGCCCAGGCGCAGAGCAGCGTCTCGGCCGCCCAATCCGCTTCGGCTGCGATGCCTCGGTACACGCGCCGCATCGAGCTGTGGATGCGGTTTGCCTCGGCCAGGGTGAACAGATCCTCCGTTAGTGGTGGGCGCCGGTCATCGCTCAGATAGCGGAAGAGTGCTCGTCCGGGCGGATCGGATGGATCTTCGGGAAGGTTCTCGTCGGGTTCGTATGTACCGTGGTCGCGGCGGCCTGCCAGTTGGGCAGCGAGCAGTCGATAGAGTCGGAGGTTTTCCTCGTGCGAAGGCAGGAGATCGATTCGCGAGGGGAGCGTGACCTCTCTTTCATGCGGGAACTCCTCGATATCGGGCCGTAGTGAGAGCCGGTCCATGGGGCGGATGCCGGCTGGGATACCGCTCATCATATGGATGTACTTGCGCAGCAGGCCTTGGTTTTGCTCAAGGGTAGCCGCTGTCGAGCCGCTGCGGAGGACGTTCAGACTGGTGCGCGACTCGAGAGCGAAATACGGGATAGCCGCAGCGGGCGTGGCTTTCGCCACCTCGAGGCCGCGATCGAACCACTCGACTACGCGCTCTGGCTCCGCTTCCTCGCAGACTCGGGGTAGGGAACGAAGCGCTCCGATGACCGATTCGGGGCAGAGCTTCGCGTTTCGTTCGACCTGGGCCAAACCGAGGGCCAAAGCATCGCTCGGCACTTGCCTCAGTAGTGGCCCAGCGATTGGAACGAAGTCGCGGACGGCGGTGCCGAGTTTGTTTCCTCCACCGGCGAGGAGTTGTAGCAATGTGGCTCGCGTCGCGGCGGCCAAACCGGTGACGGACTTCGGTAAGTTTCGGTAGACGTCGTAAGCAGCCTCTGGGTCGATTGGCGCGAGAGCGATGACGATGCGAAGTAGGTTCGCCTGGTCGTACGGCGGCCAGCCGGCGATCGTCGAGGAGAGATTGGTGAAGAACTCCTTCTCCCTCACTTTGGGGAAGAGCGAGCTGCCGGCGCCGGCCCAAAGCTGAAAGGCGGTTGGGGAGAGGGCGGGGATTGCGTTGGCCGAGGCGTTGAAAAAAGCTTGGGCTAGAAACTCCCCCTGCCAGCCGTGTTGCTCGTGCAGACTGGCGCCGGCAGAAGCCCACCGTTCGAGAGTGGTGTTGGGTGTTTGCGCCTCCAGCAGCCGCGCCGTGTTTTGCAGGAACAGTCCGCAAAGCTTGTTCGATACCTCGGCGAGTTGCATGGCGGTGTCACACCACGCGATTAAGCTGGCAAGGGATCCTTCTCCCATCTTCTCGATAGAGACGGAGAAAAACGCATTCGCCCCGTCTCGCGAAACAGGGTCGCTGCCGATGATGCGCTCGCCCTGTTCGACCCACGTCGAGAAGCCTTCGGCGCCGAGTCGCTTCCAGCTCGTTGCGGCATTGCGGTAGTAATGCTGCGCGAGGATGGCTGAGGACGAAGCGAGGCGATCGCCGGTTGCGAGGAGAAGTTCGTGAGCTTCGTCGCCGAGCGCCTTCGCCTCGCGGTGGGCCCGGGCACCGTCCTCGTCGTTGAGCAGATGCGGGCCGAGCCAAAGGTTGCGCACCGTTTTGCTCCGTCGTTTGGGCGCCTATGCGCCGAAAATCGTGCTGACTACTTCGTCGATTGCCTGTTGGCTTTCCTCGTCGTCGGTCAGCGATTTGCTGACGGCGACTTGACAGGCCCGTCGCGCTGGGATGTCTCGGGCGATGAGTTGTCCTGCATAGATCAATAGTCGCGTGCTGACGCCCTCTTCGAGTCCGCTCGCTTTCAGGTGCCGTACTTTCTCTCCGAGTTTGGCGAGGTCCATCGCTGTCTCGACGTCGATGCCGCTTTCGTGGGCGACGATCTGTGCTTCTTTGTCGCGCGGCGGGTAGCCGAAGTCGATGGTTACGAATCGCTGTCGGGTCGAATGTTTGAGATCCTTGAGCACGCTTTGGTAACCGGGATTGTAGGAGATCACGAGTAGGAATTCGGGGTGTGCCTCGATGATCTCGCCACGCTTGTCGATCGGCAGCATGCGCCGGTGATCCGTTAGGGGGTGGATCAGAACCGTCGTGTCTTTACGTGCTTCAACGACTTCGTCGAGATAACAGAACGAGCCGAGACGGACTGCCTGGGTTAGCGGTCCGTCGACCCAGATCGTCTCGTCCCCTTTAATGAGATAACGTCCAACCAGATCACTGCCTGTAAGATCCTCGTGGCAAGCCACGGTAATCAAGTTGCTATCGCCGGTTGGGTAGCCCTTAGTGGCTCCGACGCGGCTGGCCATCCACTCGATGAAGCGAGTCTTCCCGCAACCCGTTGGACCTTTGAGTAGCACCGGGAGCCGGCAGGCATGCGCGGCTTCAAATATCTCGGCTTCGTCGCCGATCGGTAGGTAGTATGGAGTGTCGGTCACAGTGGGTTTGTCCCAGGCTCGAACAGCGGAGGCTATCGGTAACGATGAGGTGCGTCGAGATGGGGGTGTGGGTGTGGTTATTGCTGGAGGGTCAGCATCGTTTCTTTGGAAGTTGCGTCGACGATCTGAACTGTCAGTGGATCCTTGACGTTGAAGCGACTCTTGCTTTGTTCGATTCCCGACTTGAGTCGCGAAACGAACTTTTCGCGGACCATCGGAGGCATCCCGCTCATTGGGAATTCGCGGAGGACGACGGATGCCGCGGTGTCTGACGCCCATTCGATGACGTCGATCCGCGGTCCAACGATCGGGTGCGAGCGGAAGACGGCTTCGACGGAATCGCGCAGCGAAGACTCGCCGGAAGGAGGCGCCGGGCTGCCCCCGCTGACATTTGCCAAGAGAGCCGCGACACGCGCGCGCGAGGCATCATCCGGGGCGATCTCTTTGGATCGGTGCATTGCGGCGAGGGCGAGTTCGGTCTGGTCGGCGGCGCGATAGGCCACGGCTAGATTGAACTGGGCTTGGAAGAATGTTGGATCTTCCTGGAGCACTCCTCGGTAGATGCGGATGGCGTCTTCCGATCGTCCGGCCGAGAGCAGCATCGTCCCCATATCGGTTCTCACACTCTTGTCGCCCGGCTCTATTTCCAAGTACCGCTGATAGTACTCGAGGGCCTTGCCTTGATCGTTGCGATCATAAGCAACGTTCCCGAGGCCACGCAGCGCTGTGAGATTTTTCTCGTCGAGGCCGAGCACTCGCTTGTAGGAGGCTTCGGACTTGTCCCTGTAAGAGGGTTCTACTTGCCCGGCGCGATACTGGACGAAGGCGAGCTGGTTCCAAGCTTCGATGTTGTCGGGCTTTTCGTCGGCGATGGCTTCGAGTCGAGTGATGACCCGCTTGACTTCCTCTGGGATTGTCGTCGGAGGATGACCGGCTGGCGGCTGCGGCGCCGCGGCAGCTTGCGGCGGTGGATTGGCGATGGGAGCGTTTGGCGGGGGTTGCTGCGAATAGCCGATTGCGATGGTCACGCCGCCGATGGCTAGGATGCCGCCGACGACGACCAGCGGGGCGAATCGACTCGATAGGTTGCTCGCGGACCCAACCCGAGATTGCTTGGCTCCAGGCAGCGGTTCGCCGCATTCGACGCAGAACGAAGCCTCTTCGAGCGCCCGAGCGCCGCACTGAGCGCAAAATTGTGGATTTTTCTTGCCGGCCATTGTTACCTCACGATCGAGCGGTTTACGCTAACAGACGGGAAAGGCCGCGACGAGCAGGCGGTGAATTCTTGCGGGCCGGAGGCGTCCAACAGCCCATTCCACGTGTGGGCCGGTCTGCAAACGCCCCGAACTTCCGCCCGCCTGGCGTTTCGGGTAGACTGAGGGGCGATCAAGGCTCTGACGAGCAGTTGTGATTGGAGAGGTGTAAATGTTGCGGAAGAGTTTTGGTTGGGTTGTTTTGTCGGTGCTCGTACTACCCTTCGTATTTTCGTCTTGTACCTGTCAGAAGGACGTCCCCGAGCCGCCCAAACGCCGAGCCAAGCTGGATAGGCGCGGTGACGCTTGGAGTGTGCCGACGCGGCGCGTTCGTGACCTTCCAGAGAGGAAAGACCTAGCGCGGCGGTCTCCGATCGAGCGTGAGCGGCCGACGCCCCTACCGACCCGCGAGCGCCAAGTGCAGCAGGAACCTGCAGAGATTCCCGAGGATTTCCCGGACGATGTGCCAGTCTTTGAAGGTGCGGAGGTGTATGGAGTCCAAAACCTTGCGCAGAACGCGAAGAACGTGCTGTTCCGGACCGATGGCGAGATTCCCGAAGTATTTAGCTTTTATAAGGACTCGATGGGTAGCGAAGGATGGAACGTCGAGCAGGAGTACCAGCAGGACGCGCAGTCGTTCCTGTCCTTCGAAAAGGACGGGATGATCACGAATATGACTGTCGCACGCGATTCGGCTACCGGAAAACGTGTGATTGCCGTGATGTACTACAAGCAGCAGCCACTGTCGTTTGACGAGTTCTGATTTGCCGGCAGTGATCTAGCAGGCGCTCGATCGGCCAGCGGCGATTAACGGTCGACAGCGAGTCGATGCCCCCAACCAAGACAAATACTGCGACTCGGCTGGGCGCCCTCATGCTCATCGTGGGGGCCGCGTCAGCCGCGTCCGCGACGATGTTTGTTTTGATGGATGTACCGGATCTGGCAGCCGTAGCGGATCTAGCCGTGAGCGGCCGCGTCGTTGCGATCAGAGCGAGCGAAACACCCAACGGTGGCATTGTGACCGATGTCGCCATTGAGGTCCGTCGCAGGGCTTATGGTGGCGTAAAGGCCGGACAGACGGTCTCCGTGCGCTTGGCCGGTGGTCGCTACGACGGTCGGCAAGAGTGGGTTTTTGGCAATCCCAGCTTCGCGCTTGGTGAGCGTGTGATGGTGTTTCTTACGAGACGTCCAGATGGGTACTATACCGTGGCCGGCCTCAGCATGGGCAAGTATCGGGTCTTTGATCGTGGCGGGACTCTGCTGGCGGAGCGTTCGTTTGGGGAGCGCGTCACGGTGCTTGATCCGGGCGGGGCGCGAATCAGTGGTCGCCGTCGAGGGCCTGTGCGGCTGTCGGACGTTCTTTTCGAGGCGCGCCGAGCCCATCGTCGTCGCCGCGGCCGTGTATTGCGTCGTTCCCGCTTCGTACCGCTGGTGACTCCGGCCAACGACACGTCTCTCGACTCATTTAAGTTTCTTGGGATCCCCAGCCGTTGGTTCGAGCCGGATGATGGGATTCCGCTGCGTTACTTTGTTGATTCCACCGGCGACGCAGCGCTTGGCCCGGTTGCCTCCGTTGGCGCCGTCGAAAGTGCGTTCGCTGCCTGGTCGGCAATCGAAACCTCCTCGATCGTGATCGAGAGCGCCGGGCCGTCCGAGCCAGCCCCGTTTAGCGGGTGCCCGGACGACAATCGAGTCGTATTCAACGACCCCTTTGGTGAGATCCAGAATCCTTCCATGTGCCGTGGGGTTCTGGCGCTTGGCGGTTTCTGCGACGCCGATGAAACCAGGGTCGTGAATGGGCAGGAGTTCAAGAAGATCATTACGGGAAAGCTTACGTTCAACAATGGTTGGGGTGGTTGTGAGATCTGGACGGCCTGTGGTGTCGCGGAAATCGCGACCCACGAGATAGGTCACACGATCGGACTCGGGCACTCTGAAGATCCCGAAGCCACGATGGCGCAGGACGCACATTTCGATGGACGCTGCGATTCTTTGCGTGCTGACGATATCGCCGGTGCCACCTTCATCTATCCATTGCCGACTCCTTCGGAGACGCCGACCACCACTCCCTCCAGCACCCCGACCGTGACTCCGACTCCGACGATCACGTCGACCCAAACCGTGACCGGGACACCGACGCGGACCCTCACACCTTCGCGGACCTCAACCCGCTCCCGCACCCCGACGCGGACTCGATCGCAGACGAGGACGTCTACTTTTACGCGGACGCGACCACCGACGCGCACGCCGTTCGGGACGCGCTCACCCTCTGCGACGCCAACTTCAACGGTGACCCCGACGGCGAGTCCGACGCCGACGCCCGTTGTGGGCGAGCCGTTTCTTTCGTTGCTGTTGCGAGCCTTGCGCAGATTGATCGAGGCCTTCCGGGACTTGTTCGGGGGTTAATGCCACCCCCTCCCATCGCCTGGTCAATCAGGTGATAGGTGGAGTGGTAGGTGTTCCGGTGACGGTCGATTTGCGGGTCGTCAGGTCGGCAACGACGATCGGCGTCTTGCTGACGCGCTGAGTGTTCTTCGGTGCTTCGGCAAGTGTTCAATGCGCGATGAATTGTCCTGTGGCACGCCACTCGCTCTTGACCGACTCCCGGAATGGGGATCGGTTGGCGAGCAAAATGTCGATGGAGCACACTCGCATTCACATGTGTTGCGACATGGTTACTTGGGTCTGCGGATGCGACGACCTTTGTTTTGCAAGAGGTCGACGAGCTTGCGCTTCGCTCGGACGTCGTTGTCATTGGCACCGTCTCGGCGGTTGATGTCGAGCGAACGATCGACCACGGGGTCCTATCCAAAGTGACGATAGCGGTCTCGTTTGACCTGCTTGGAAGCGCCGCCGGTGACGAAATTGTCCTGGTCGAACGCGGCGGCCGTGTCGGGGATTTCGAAGAGCGATTGTTCGGTGCAGCGGAATATCGCATCGGCGAGCGAGTGTTGGTTTTCGCGCGAAGGAATCGAGCGGGACAGTTGGCGACGGTTGACATGGCGATGGGGAAGCTTCGCGTCGTTCGTACCGCTGATGACGGGGCGGTGTTCGTTCGCCAATTCGGTGAGGGCGTCTCGGTGTACGACCCGTTGACCTGGGATGCTGGCGATGTGCCGTTGGTCTTGTCAGCGACCGACGCTCTGGAGAGTCTCAGGAGCAGCCATCTGGTGCCTCTCCCCGAGCTTATCGCTGGGTTGCCAGTAGCGGATCCAGATCAGGTTGCTTCTGCGTTCGAGTATTCGAGCTCGCTGCCGTCGCGTTGGTACGAGCCCGATAGCGGTCAAACTGTTCGTTTCAAAATTGATCCGGCAGGTGACAACGGCGTTGGAGCGGCCGATTCGTTGGATGCGGTGCAGGAGGCTTTTGATTCGTGGTCCGCGGTGGGTGCTTCCAGTCTCTTGCTGGCGAGCGGAGGACCGCTGACCACGTTACAGACCTTCTCGGGCTGTAGCGGCGAAAACCGGATTGTTTTTAACGATCCGTTTAACGAGATCACCGATCCCTCCGGCTGTGGCGGAGTGCTCGCAGTCGGGGGCTACTGCTCGGCGTACGCTCCCCGGACCGTCAATGGCGTCAACTATCGACGTATTACCCTTGGTCGGGTGACGTTCAATAATGGTTTCGCCGGCTGCCCGTACTGGGATAAGTGCTCGCTCTCAGAAGTCGCGACGCATGAGGTAGGTCACGCCCTTGGCTTCGGGCATTCTCCCGTGACGGACTCGGTCATGCGCAGCCACGCGTACTTCAATGGTCGCTGTACGCGCTTGGGCGACGACGACGTGGACGCGGTCTCTTTCGTGTACCCAGCTGACGGCGAGGCGTACCCGACGCCTACACCTGCGCCACCGACGCCGACGTTGACCCCGACACACACGCCGGCGCCGCCGACTTGGACGCCAACCCAGACGCGAACCCGGACCCGGACCCGGACGCGCACTCCGTCGTACACGCCGACACGTTCGTACACGCCGACAGCCACATTGGCGCCCGGAGAAGCACCAGCAGCGACGGCGACGAGTACCTACACCCCGACGCACACGCCGACCCGAACAGCTACCCGGACCTCAACACGGACCCGGACGAACACGCCGAGCCCATCGGCGACGCGGACCTACACGAGCACGGTGACCAGAACGCGGACGAATACGCCTAGCTCGACTGCGACCCGTACCTACACGGTGACGCGGACTCGGACGAATACGCCGAGCCCATCGGCGACGCGGACCGACACGAGCACGGTGACGAGAACGCGGACGAATACGCCTAGCTCGACTGCGACCCGCACCCACACGGTGACGCGGACTCGGACGAATACGCCGAGCCCATCGGCGACGCGAACCTACACGAACACCGCGACTACGACCCGGTCGAACACGCCGAGCCCGACCGCAACTTGGACCTTCACGGCGAGCCGCACTCGAACCAGAACGCCTAGCCGAACAGCGACGCGAACCTACACGAACACGCCGAGCCCATCGGCGACGCGAACTCATACGAGTACGGTGACCCGGACTCGAACGAACACTCCGAGCCCGACCGCGACCCGGACCTTCACGGCGACGCGCACTCGAACGGACACGCCGAGCCGAACGGTGACGCGAACCTACACGAACACCGCGACCCGGACCCGTACGAGCACACCGAGCCCGACCGCGACCCGGACCTTCACGGCGACGCGCACACGAACTGACACGCCGAACCGAACAGCGACGCCAGTCTACACGAACACGGCGACCCGTACTCGGACGAAGACGCCTAGCCCGAGCCCGACGCAAACCAATACGAGCACGGCGACGCGCCCGCGGACGAATACGCCTAGCGCAACCGCAACGCGAACCTACACGAATACGGCAACACGAACTCGGACGCATACTCCGAGTCCGACAGTGACACGGACTCGCACGCGCACGAATCCGCCGAGCGCGACGGCCACAAGTACCTACAGCCGGACCGCAACACCGACCCGAACCAATACCCCGAGTCCGACCGCGACGCGGACGTACTCCAACACTGCGACACGGACCCGAACAAGTACGCGGACCCCAACCGCTTCTCGGACGCAGACCGGGACCAATACCCCCAACCCGAGTGCGACGAATACCGAGAGTCCGAGCCGGACGGCGACGCGAACCCGAACTTCCACGCCGAGTCCAACCGCTGCGCGGACATTCACTGCGAGCCCGACAGCGTCACGCAGCCAAACGGCAACGCGAAGTGTGACACCCAGTCAGACCGCCACGCCAACCCGAACTTCGGAGACGGCGGATACGCCAGTCCCAAGTTTCACCGCTACGGTCTCGCCAACTTTCACGGCTACGGTCACCGCCGTTGCCACTGCGCCGCCGACGGCCTCGGCGTCTCCGACCGCGACCGCTGTGTTGACCCCGACGCCGCAGACCTCAATGATGTCGATTCAGGGGCAGGTGCTCTATAGCGGCAATGGTGGTGCTGTCGCGAACAGTACGATTTACCGCGACGGCAACGAGAGCCTGATGGGTGTGACCGACCTCGCTGGTCGATTCAGTGTGGAGATTGAAGAACTCGAGAGCGGTTCGGTCTCGTTTCGAACCAGTAAGGTCGGCGACTTCCGCGGCGGCGTCTCGTCTTTGGACGCGGTACATATACTTCAGCACGCGGCCGGTGGCCGGGAACTCTCGGCGCTGCAGCGAAGTGCTTGCGATGTCACGGGTGATGGCCTGGTGACTGAACTCGATGCGAGCCGGGTAATGGAGTTGGTTCTTGGTGGCATCGATCGCTTCCCTGCCGGGCTCGCCTGTGGCAGCGATTGGGCGTTCTCAGCCGGAGGCAGCGAACCGATGGTCGGCGCTTGCGGCGGGAGAGGGATTCAAGCGTCGTCGGACCTGGGAGACATTCAGATCGATGCGTTGGCTCTTGGCGACTGCACCTCGAACTGGGGTTCCGCCTCGTTTCCCCGATCCCAGCCCCGGCGCAGAGGACTTCCGCGGGCACGCATCACCTCGTTGCGAATGCGCGGGCGGCGCGCCTTGTTGCCCATCTATATTCGATCGTCACGTCCTTATCACTCGATCGATGTCGGGATTGTCTTTGATGGGGATCTTCTGGAGCCTACCGGAGCGCGACTCCTAGGGGGCCAGCGAGATTCGATTATCGAGATGCGCGATACCCATGATGGCGGGGTCAGATTAGCAGTCGCCAATCTGAATCCGCTGAATAGGGGACGCCGGCAGATCTTGCTCGTCGAGTTCCGGGTCGTCGGCGAGGGCGGAACACCCGAGAAGAAATCGATTGCCGAGGTAGACCTGCAGATCGACGAAATGGTGCCTCGATTGAGCACCGCCAATCGTCGCTGATCCCCCCCAACCGCGCGGACAGGCCTGCGACGAAACGAGAGGCTGGGTCGCATGCGGTGTGCTAAGTTTTGCTGTTGGCAATGTTGGGGAAGTGTCGCCGAACCACTTTGGCACATACCTTGTTCAAAACTCTGTTTTGAAATAGGCCACGACGCAAGTGTTTAAAAATTAAGAAGTATTTTAGCCGTTCTAGTCTGGTGCGCTTGTCAATTTTGGGGTTTTATTGTTTTTCGAAACGCTGTGTTTCTTTCTTGACACCCATTGCCGCAGTAGCGATTGTCGAAAGCACAGCGTAATGACAAGGATCCCGGCAGAGCGAATGACTTGTCGGCGATCTGATTCGTAAAATTTACTGCCCGATTCGTTTGTTTTAGGAGACCCTGACTGATGCCGCCACTCTTCCCGACTCCGCACTCCTCCTACAGCAAAGCAACATCAAGTTCGGTGCCAAGCGCCAAGACGATGGAAGCGAGGCTCGAAACGAAGTCGAGTCGTCCCACGCGCGTTAAAAAAATGAACGAACGTCAGTCCCGTGGCGTATCGTACCTTGGAGCTATTATGAAGATGCGAAGTTCCATCCTATTTGGGTTGGTTCTTGCCCTGACGTTTGTCGTTTCAGCCCGAGACGCTTCGGCGATTTTGATCGACGACTTCGGTGCCGCGACGAACACGGCGTTTCCGCTGGTGATGCTAGACGGAGTGGGCACGCTGCCGACTGTTCAAGACACCGGGCTGGCGAACACAATTGGCGGCCGTCGCTTGGTCGATCTCCAGATCACGGCGGCAGTCGGCATCCAAGGTGTCATCTCCGGCGTTGTTCCTCCGGGGAACGGGTTCTCGTACGCCTCTGACGCGACAGCGAATGGAAGATTCGTACTGACGTATGGCCAGTCGCTGGGTGGTCCTACTCCGCTCAACGTGGACCTCTCGGCTACACTTGGTCTGACTGTCGGCGTTATCTTCGCCGACCTCGCATCGGTCCCCTACACGGTGATCTTTACGATCGTCGATGGCTTCGGCGGTTCCGATTCAGTCTCGCAGATCGTCAACGTTCCGGGAATGGTCGAACTGAACTTTCCCTTTGCGAGCTTCACTGGCGTCAATGTTTCCAACGTTTCGCGCATCAAGGTCGAATTTGATGTTGGCGCCGGCGCGGACCTCGCGATCGGGCCCATCGAAACTTTCGGTGAAACGACGGGATTTACACCGACTCCTTCGATAACGCCGACGAGTACTCCAACCCACACTCCTACGATTACACCCACCAATACTCCGACGAATACTCCAACGAACACCCCGACGAACACTCCAACGAACACTCCGACCAACACTTCGACGATCACTCAGACGAGCACGCCAACCAACACCCCGACGGACACCCCAACCGACACTCCGACGAACACACCGACAGAGACTCCAACAAACACCCCGACGAATACGCCGACGGATACCCCGACGAACACGCCGACGGGGACGCCGACCGATACCCCGACGGATACGCCAACCGACACCCCGACGAATACGCCAACGGATACCCCGACGCACACGCCGACGGATACCCCGACCGATACTCCAACGGACACCCCGACCCAAACACCAACGGAGACGCCGACGGGTTCGCCGACCGAGACGCCGACGCATACCCCGACGGAAACACCGACGGATACACCAACGAATACGCCGACCGAGACGCCGACGCACACGCCGACGGATACACCAACGAATACGCCGACGGAGACGCCGACGCACACGCCGACGCACACGCCGACGGATACCCCGACGGACACACCGACGGATACGCCGACGGACACGCCGACGGAGACGCCGACGGAGACGCCGACGGACACACCGACGGATACGCCGACGGACACGCCGACGGAGACGCCAACGGATACGCCGACGGAGACTCCGACGGACACACCGACGGAAACGCCGACGGAGACTCCGACCGAGACGCCGACCGACACTCCAACGGATACCCCAACGGACACTCCGACGGACACACCGACGGATACTCCGACGGACACGCCGACGGAGACTCCGACCGAGACGCCGACGGACACTCCAACGGATACTCCAACGGACACTCCGACGGACACTCCGACGGATACGCCGACGGACACACCAACGGATACGCCGACGGAGACGCCGACGGACACACCGACAGATACGCCAACGGACACTCCGACGGAGACGCCGACCAATACGCCGACTGACACACCGACTGACACGCCGACGGACACACCGACTGACACGCCGACGAACACGCCGACCAATACGCCGACTGACACACCGACGGAGACGCCGACGAACACGCCGACGAATACGCCGACACCGTTCATGCTGAACGTGGGTAACTTTGTGTGGCTCGATGAAGACGGTGACGGAGTACAGGATGCCGGGGAGCCCGGGATCGAGGGGGCACTGGTCGAGCTGCTCGAGAGTGACGGAGTGACTCCGGCGACGGACTCGCAAGGCGACCCGGTGCCTGCGCAGGTGACAGCGGCGGACGGATTCTACAACTTCGCGGGACTGGCGCCTGGGGAATATGTAGTGAAGGTGACGGCGCCGAATGGTCTGGAAGTGACCGTGGGCGGCGTGGATCCGGATAACGACGACAATACGGACTCGAACGGAATCGCGGTGGGCGAGTCGATGGCGGTGAGCCTGCCGGTTACGCTGAGTGTAGGTGGCGAGCCGGATGCGGGAGTCGATGGAGACGGGACCGACGGAAACCTGACGGTGGACTTCGGATTCTACGAGCCTGGAGCGATCGGGAATTACATCTGGCACGACGAGAACAACGACGGGATGCAAGACGCCGGAGAGCCGGGTCTAGCCAACGTTGTGGTCGAGCTGGTTGGAGCGGGTCTGGACGGAGTGTTCGGAACGCTCGACGACACGTTTGAGATGACGGTGACCGACGCCAATGGCGGATACCTGTTTCCGAACCTGCCGCCGGGTGACTACCGGGTACGAGTAGACGAGACGACGCTGCCGATGGGATTCGTGCAGACGATGAATCCAGTGAACCCGGGATCGGACTTCGGGAACCAGAGTCAGGCTGGCGGTGGCTATCCAGTGGCGCTGGGGAGCGGGGAAGAGAACCTGACGGCAGACTTCGGATACAATGTAGATACATCAGACGATACGGCAGCACTCGGCGACCGGATCTGGATCGATGCGGACGGCGACGGAGTACAGGACGAGAACGAGCCCGGGATCGCGGGCGTGAAGGTGGTTCTGCTCGGAGCCGGAGCGGACGGAGAGTTCGGGACCGGGGACGATCCACCGATGGTGATGACGTTTACGGACTCGACGGGAATGTACCTGTTCCCCGGGCTCGAGCCGGGAGCGTACCAAGTGGTGGTGGACCCGATGAACTTCGATCCGGGTCAGCCACTGGAAGGCTACACACAGACGGGCGACCCGGACTTTTTCGGGATGGTGCTGCCTGCAGGAGAAGGTGACAACCAAACGACGACGCCTGTGGTCCTGGCGCCTGGGGACGTGTTCCTCAATGCGGACTTCGGCTACCAGCCGCCGGATGATCAGAACAATACGATTGGCGACACGGTGTGGTTCGACGCCGATGGCGACGGAGTGCAGGACGCGGGCGAGGCCGGAATCCCGGGAGTGACGGTGGGTCTGATCCGCGACGTGAACGGCAACGGGATGGTGGACGGGGGCGATGACTTCATCGCGACGGACACGACCGACGCAAACGGGGAGTACCTGTTCCCGGGTCTGCCGGACGGCAGCTACATCGTAGTGGTGACCGATACGAACAACGTGCTGGGCGAGCTCGAGCAGAGCGGAGACCCGGACGCGGTGCTCGATGGAATGAGTTCGGTGGTGGACCTCGGAGTGGGGAACAACGCACCGGAGCAGGATCTAGAGCAAGACTTCGGGTACACGCCGAGTGGCAATGACGAGAACGAAGGAGTCATTGGAGACACGGTGTTCCTGGATGCAAACGGGAACGGAGCGCCGGACGCAGGCGAGGGGATCGAAGGCGTCACGGTGAAGCTGCTCGACGCCGGCGGGAACCTGATCGACACGACGGTGACCGACGAGAACGGGAACTACACGTTCGGAAACCTGGACCCGACGGCGAAGTACACCGTGATGGTGGACGTGACGACACTGCCGCCCGGACTGACCAACAGTGTGGACCCGGACGGCGGCAACGACAGCATGTCGATGGCCGATCTGGGGGACGACCCGGGTGACGGAAACAACGACCCGGACGGAGAGAACGGAATCAATCTGGGACAGGACTTCGGCTACGTGCCGGATGGGACGCGCGGAACGATCGGCGATCTCGTGTGGGAAGATACGAATGCGGACGGAGTCAACGACGGACCGAACGGGCCGGACGGGATTGCCGGAACCGATGACGATGAGCCAGGGATCGGGGGAGTTACGCTCGATCTGTATCTGGACTTGAACGAGAACGGCGAAGTGGACCCGGGCGAGCCGCGGATCCAGAGCCAGACGACAGCAGGAGACGGAAGCTATCTGTTCACGAACCTACCAGTAGACGACGCCGGGGAGCCGGTGGAGTACGTGGTGGACGTGACGGATGTGGACGGAGTGCTGCTCGGATACTGGCACTCGCTGGGGACAGTAGCGACCAACGACAATTCGCAGGCGGACCCGTACGGGGTGCGACTGAGTGAGCTGGAGCCCGACAACCTGACGGCCGACTTCGGATACTATGTGGAGCTGGCGGCGATCGGGAACCAGACGTGGCTGGACGAGGACAGCGACGGGCGCCAAGTCGTCAACGGGACGGCAGTGCCTGGAGTGCGAGTGACCTTGATGATCACGTACCCGAATGGGGACGTGGTGAACGTGGTGACGTTCAGTGACGCAGACGGGTTCTACGAGTTCGGGAACCTGCTGGCCGACGAAGACTTCAATGGAGTGGGCCCGGCGGGTACGGAGCCGACATTCAAGGTGACGGCGGAGACCAATCCCGGAGGATTGCTGCCGACATTCATTGATCTGGGAGCGGGTGCAACACCAGACCGCGAAGACAGTGACGATCACAATGGAGTGATGGCCACGGCGGTGCAGGGCCTGACCGACACGACGCAGCAGGCAGACCCGAACGACGAGGGTGATATCGCCAGCTACGACTTCGGATATCGCAGGGTCCCGACCCCGACCCCGACGCACACGCCGACCAATACACCCACCAATACACCGACGGAGACGCCGACCAACACGCCGACGAATACGCCGACCAACACGCCGACCAATACACCAACGAACACGCCGACGAACACTCCGACCAACACACCGACAGAGACCCCGACGAATACGCCTACAAACACACCGACTCCGACCAATACTGAGATCGTTCCGTGTGCACTCGAGGTGGATGCGAAGTGTGTGGTTCTGCCGGTACCGTCGGGCAACGACTGCGACGGCAAGGTGACAAACATGGTGCTGCGCTACAGCGGCGCTGAGTGTGGAGTCCTGGCTAACGATCAAGAAGGAAAAGCAGAGTGTGAGGATGGACCGGCTTCTGCTGAGCCCGTCGGGATCGTTATCATCGACGATCCGAACAAGATCGATCCGTCGCCTGTCAGTGGGATCGAGATCGGTGATCTGATCACGTTGGATGGTACGAACGAGTTCGGTTCGAACACAGAGTTCGAGCTGCGCAATGGTGGTCAACTATTCCAGCGC
>JAJCZJ010000023.1 GCA_029262455.1 Deltaproteobacteria bacterium
CTCCTCTAGCTTCGCTTCGATCCCCTCGTTCTGCACCTGGGCTAGCTGGTCTTCGCCAACCCCGAGCAACTCCGCCAGAGTTCGACGGTCGATGATCCGATATCTCGCTGGCCGATTCTCGATCTCACGGAATGGGGACTAGCGCCCTTCTGATGCGCAGGGGTTCGAAAAGGGGAACGTCTGATTGGCAATCAGTGGCGCAGCGCCGTATTCGCCCCCCCTTTGCCAGTCGGACTACCTGAGCCGCGTTCCTCAACTGCAGTGCATCGCACCTTGACCGGATTGAGCGGAACGTGGTGTCGTTGAGCGGCATGATCTTGGCGCATGCTCTCTCCTGAAAGGACAACTCGTGATGATCTGCTCCACAACACCTTGCCGGGACTTTTCAGTCGCTCTGTCAGCACTCCTAGTCCTTTCGGGAATACCTCGTGCGTCGGCGCAAGTGCCGATAGGGCCAGAGTTTACGATCAATCAAGCGACGCTTGGCGATCAGACCCGGCCAGAGGTTGCTGCGCTATCCAACGGGGGGTTCGTTGTTGTTTGGAAAGATGAGCCTCGCGACTACGGCGACGGAAGTTCGATCATGATGCGGCTGTTCGACAATGACGGGATAGCGCTCGGGGGGGAAGTCCAGGCCAATTCCTACAATACTGGGTTCCAAACTGAGGCAGCCGTAGCGGCCGACGGTGTTGGCAACTTCATCGTTTCGTGGGGCAGCTTTCCGATAGGAGATGAAGGCCGCAAAGGAATCTTCGCTCGGCGATTCAACAGTTTCGCGGAGCCGATTGGTGCCGAGTTTCAGGTTAATACGGACACGAGCGCCGGCCGAGAATTTCAAGTATCCCCGAACGTTGATATGGCCGGAGACGGTCGTTTTGTAATCTCTTGGATGGACATTCCGGCCGGGCCATTCGTGCGGATCTTTGACAGTTTCGGGGTCGCCGTAGGACCCGAGCTTTCCGTCATTGGTGAATCGGGCGATGCGGATGCGCCAATCAGCCTGTCAGCGAGCGGTAGCTTCGTGATTGCCCTAACCGAGTTTCAATCCCCAAGTCCGAATATGGTTTTGGCCCAGCGGCACGGTCAGGATGGCGGAGCCATGGGGGAACAGATCGTCGTCACAGACAACGGCGAGCTTCGATCCATTTCCGGGACAGAGGATGGGCGTTTCGTGGTGGCGTGGAACCGGGACCCCTCGTTCCAGCAGGATGACGTGTTCGTTCGTCGGTACGATGAAGCCGGGGTGCCGCTCGGTGATGAGATTCTGGTCAACAGTTTTACAACGGGGATGCAGGGTGGAGGCTCAGTCACGCTCTTGGAGGGAGGAGACTTCGTAGTCGGCTGGGAGAGTGGCGACTATGATTCACCACAGGATGGCGACTACGCGGGAATTGTCACTAGGCTATTCGATGCCGACGGAGAGGCTCGGGGACCAGAGGTGTTGGTGAACACTTACACCACCGGATGGCAGGTGGGCGCGAGGATTGCCGTCGCACCCAACGGGCGCTTCATGGTCGTGTGGAACGACGATAATCCGTTCATCCATCCCGGTGATACAGAAGCGGGCAAGGATGGAAGCGGTGATGGGGTATTCGGGCGAGTTTTCGAAATGACGCCTGCGAGTGTTCCTCCGACACCGACTCGACCACCTGATGGAACTTGTGTCGGTGATTGCGATGGCGATGGGACCGTGATGATCAACGAGTTGATTCGCGGTGTGAATATAACTTTAGGCAACCACGACGTTTCCACCTGCCCAGCGATGGACGGTAACGACAATGGCTCAGTCGCCGTGAACGAACTGATTCAGGCGGTCAACAACAGTCTAAACGGGTGCAATGCAGTTGCGCCGACACCCAGCGAATCGCCCAGGACTCCGACACCTACACCTACACCGGTACGATTCGTCGATAATGGCGATGGAACCATTACGGATTTAGGGACAGGGTTGATGTGGGAGAAGAAGACCGGGACGTTGGGTTCGACGGTGTTCTGCTCGGACTCTATTGCGTGTCCCGACCCGCACAACGTCACCAATCTGTACCAGTGGAGCAGCAGCCAGCGGGGCAGCAGCGGAACGTTGTTCGACGGAGGAGCTAAGAGGCTGTTTCTCGACTCACTGAACGATGTAGCGGGAGGCGGAATGAATTGCTTTGCGGGGCACTGCGACTGGCGACTTCCGAGTAGCGCTGGGAGTCCAGCCGGCACTTCGGGAGAGGCGGCAGAGTTGGAGTCAATCGTCGACTGTAGCGGCGGCGCGCCGTGCGTCGACCCGATCTTCGGCCCGACCGCGTCCAACGACTATTGGTCGTCTTCCCCGGTCGCGAACAGCCTGCACACCGTTTGGGTCGTCTCCTTCGACAATGGCCACGTAGGCGCCAACGGCAAGATTAGCATCAACCACGCTCGGGCAGTGCGTGGCGGCTCGTGATTGGTCATTGGATCATTTGAAAGTTGTGTCCCTGTTGGTTGTGTCCCTGTTGGGGGTGGGTCCCTGTTGGCGTCGGACCAACTCAAGTGGGTCCCTGTTGGGGTCCCTGTTGGGGTCGGACCAACTCAAGTAGACAGAATCATTGAATAATGCGGTGAGAATAGCGTCTAAGTCAGGCGTCGGCCCGCCATTTTACCCCTCGAATGGTCAGTCTATGGAAGTCTGTGATGCCCCGAACCCATCGACACAGGCTTCCCGGACAGGTCTGGCACATTGCGGGGCGGTGACACCGCCGTCACTTCCTGTTGAAATTCGCCCGCGACCGACGACGCTGGGTGTCGTGGTTGTACGAGGCGCGAAAGCGCTACGAGCGAGGCGATCTCTGTCGAGCGGCGGAGTTTCGCGGAGCGACTGCAGGAGCAATTCGGCAAGAGCGGGCGCTACCGGAAGATCGAAGCGATCGGAGGGGGCTGGGTGCTTCGTGAGCCGCCTGCACCGTACGGCCGCGATTCCGATACGAAAATGGGCGGCGCAAGCGCGAAATCGGCCTCAGATTCGGGATGAAGTTGTTTGATTACGGTGGCTTGCGGTGGTCCGACCCTTACAAGACCCTCTTACATACGGTGGCTTGCGGTGGTCCGACCCTTACAAGACCCTTCCGTACGCGAGCTCGTCGACGACATCTGACGGCCCGAGATCGTGCGATGGTCACGCTCCCGCGCTTCATCCGATGCCGGGAGTCGATCGACTATCGGTTTGCGATCGGTATTGATCGAGCATCTGCAATACTTCTTCTGCGATCTTGCCGCCGACGTTCCTTATTGAATGCAACTCATTCCTTGCCGATACCTCGTCGATCGGTTCCCGCAGGTTCTGAATGTTCTGCCCTGCCCAATAGAAATTCTGCCAGTACTGTCCGTTCGCCTGCCGCAGGTAGGCGTGGTTCAGCAGTCGCTCGGCAACTCGGTAGTTGATGGCTCTCCAGTCCCGCGGAATGAAGCGGGGGATCCGATAGGGCAGGTCATAGTGCGCGCAAAGCCGCAACATGAGCTGCTGCTTGGGAGTCGCGTACGAAGCCGGCGGCGCGTTCAGGCCGTCGTAGTCCGCTGCGTCCGAAAACCCGTAAAGTTCCTTATACTGATGGTACGCCTCTGAATTGGACGCCTCGAGATGGGAAAGAAAGTAGTGTGCCTGGCGATCGCGTAGGGACATCCCGGCGCTGAAGAGAACATAGTCGGCACCCGCCTCCCTACTAGCGGACACGAGGGCGTCGAGAGCTGGTTCGTCATCACTCAGGACGGGGATGAGGGGGATGACGAGCACTCCGGTCCGGATATCGGGGCATGCGCGTTTGAGCGCCGACAGGGTCTCCAGCCTGCGCCGTGGCGGCGGCGCGCGGTTGTCGACCAATCTGGAAATCTCGTCATCGAGGGTCGTGATGGTAAAGGAAACCGTGCACCAGGTTTGAACTCCGATTTCGTTGAGAATGTCAGCATCGCGCAAGACCAGAGTTGACTTGGTTGCGAGGTGAACGGGGTAGTGGTGTTTCGCCAACACTTCCAAGCAGGCGCGCGAGTTGCCGTACTTCGATTCCGCCGGCTGGTAGCAATCGGTGACGCCGCCAAGGCCGACGACATCAGGTTCCAGTGTGCGCGCACGACTGAGCCGCCGGTCGAGCATCGGGCCAACATCTTCTTTGATCACGATGTTGTTCTCGAAGTCTTCCGGCATGTGGTAGTGGCCGCTGCGAGCGTCGCAATAGAGACAGCCGAAAACACAACCGTTGTAGGGATTGATGCTGTAGCGATCCCAAAACCAGCTGTCGATGAACTTTTTCTTGTTGAGGATCGACTTGAATGTTTTCTTGGCATACGTCGCCATCAGTCTTGGCCATGCCTGCGCTTGTCGGCCGCACCCAATCCAATTCGAATCTTGCGGCGAACCGGTGCGGCAATCGAGTCCGCGGGTACCCTTTCGAGTTGAGCCCGCATCATGTCCGGGTGCAACTTGGCAATTGTTTTCAGTCCCCAGCCGATCCCACGCCGGGCCTCGTGCTCGTCGGTGCCGGCGTGGAGCAGCAAGGTGGACAACACCGTCTCGACCTGGGCGGCGGCGAGTCCTTTCTTCGTCGCGTAGTGGACGGCAACACCAACGGCGCGTTGCACCCACGCATCGTCGTCGCGCAGATAGACCGTCAGTCTTGGCCAGGCGTCCTCGTGGGCCGTCAACAATCCATGCCCGAAGACGCGCTCGCCGATCTGGTCGCAATGGTACCAAGTAGCTCCGGAGGTGATCGCAGTGCGTGCCTGGCCGAAGGCTTCCGCTAGGGCGTCCGGCAGCCATAGTTGCAGCAGCTTGCCGATAATCACGCTGCTGCCGTGTTCGGGGCGTTGGGCGAGGGCCACAATCAACGGCTGCTGCTCGCCGCGTGGGACGAACGTGGCAAGCTCGAGAGCGAAGAACTCCAACAGTGGGAACTTCACTCGGTGTCGCAGTAGGTTTGCGGTCAACCACGCGACGAATGATTCGGCGTTCGTCTCGGCCCACTCTCGCCGTGCCGGCGCGACCACGACGGCCACTTCGGACTTGCGGCTGACGGCTAGCTGCGGCCCCATCAAACAACCACCGGTCGCGCTTTCACGTCTGGACCGAGAGGGAGAACTGGGGCCTGTCCCCAATTCTTCCCAATTCCCCGTCCAACCAGCGCGACCCTCCCTTGCAGCGTCATCACGGCAGAATACTGCGGGCGGTGGGCCTACGCTAGACTTCGGAGATCGACTTGCATCAGCAGCCGGCTTTGGCGAATACTTTTAAACGAGCTGCGGATTCATCGTCCCGATGATCTCAACAACATCGACGCACGCGAAGGCTTGGCCGCGCAGGTCGATCGATGGCGAGCGCCGACAACTTGATCCGGTACGGCGTCGTCGAATAAGGCAGATCGGGAGGAGGAACGGCATGGGGCCGAATCAGACGATTGAGGCGTTCGAGCGGGAGCTGGTCGCGTGGCTGGATGCCGCCGATGCGCCGAAGTGCGCGGATTCTGTCGCCTGGTCGAAACGACTCGGTCAGGCGCGCCTACTCGCGCCCGATTGGGCTGCAGAGCACGGTGGCCTGGGGCTCGGGCCCGCGCACGTCGAGGTTCTCGAAGCCGCACTGCGTGAGCGGGGCATACGCCGCGGTGTGAATGGTGGGCTCGAAATGTTGGCGCCGGCGCTGCTCGAGTACGCGACCCCCGCGCAACTCGCCGAGTTCCTACCCCCGATCGCCCGGGCCGAGGTCATGTGGGCGCAGGGCTACTCGGAGCCGCAGGCCGGCTCCGATCTCGCCAACGTCCAGATGCGTTGTGAAGACCGTGGAGACAACTACGTGGTCAACGGTCAGAAGGTCTGGACGTCTGGCGCGGACGAGTCCGGATGGATCTTCTGCCTCGTGCGCACCGACCCGAGCGCACCGAAGCACGACGGTATCGGCTTCCTGCTCGTCGACCTCACGAGTCCCGGCATTCGCGTGTCGCCGATCGTGCTGATCTCGGGTCGCTCGCCATTCTGCGAGGTCTTCTTCGACGACGTCCCGGTCCCCAAAAAGAATCTGGTGGGCGGCGAGCGTGGTGGCTGGCCCATCGCCAAGCGGTTGCTCCAGTTCGAACGCAGCATGCTCGGCTCGGGCGGGCTCAGCGCGCTGACCGGGTCGGGGGGTCGCAAGAGTCTGGCCGACGTCGCCCGCGAGCAGGTCGGCCTCGACGACGACGGGGCGCTCTGCGACGCCGATCTGCGGCAACGCGTCGCCCGCCAGCTCGTCGTCGAGCGCGCCAATCGCCTGACCGGTGCCCGCGCACGCGGCGCAGAGGCAACCCGCGTGTCTTCGATCCTCAAGCTCGCGAGCAGTGAGGCGAGTCAGCAGCGCTACAGCCTTCTCATGGATCTGCTCGGCACCGATGGTTTGGGCTGGCGCAACGAAGGGGCCGATGCGTACGCAGCGTCGATTCCGAAGCAGTGGCTGCGGTCGCGCGCGAACACGATCGAAGGCGGTACTTCGGAAGTGCAGCTCAACATCATCGCCAAGCGAGTGCTCGGCATGGTCGGTCCCGCAACGAGCGACCTGCCCGACCAGTCCCTGGCTCGAGGCGACGAGCAGTCGATGATTCGCCAGGGGGCACTGCAGCTCCTGCAAGAGCTGCAGCCGATCGCGGAGCTGCGAGCGCTGCGCGACAGTGAAGACGCGGGCGGGTTCTCGCCTCGGCTGTGGCGGGAGATCGTCGGCCTTGGGTGGCCGGGTCTGCTCGCGCCGGAGACCGTCGGCGGCGCCGGACTCGGCTTTCAAGAGGCGGGCGTGATCCACGAGGCGCTCGGCCGACACGTCGTCCCGACACCGCTGCTTTCGGCCGGCGTGCTCGCGACGTGCGCCCTCAGCATCGTCGATGGCTGGGCCGCATTTCCGCAGGCCGCGGGGCTGGTCTCGGGCGGGACCCGCGTCGCGCTGGCGTTCGAGGAGTGCTCGCGCTTCGATCCGTCCACCATCGCCACCATCGCCACGAGCGCGCGGTCCGGTGAGGGTGGCTTCGAACTCAGGGGTCGCAAAGTTGCGGTGCTCGACGGCGCCGCCGCCGAGATCGTGCTGGTCGTGGCCCGGGTCGAGGGCGAAGGCGAAGGCGACCGGGTAGGCCTGTTCTGCGTTGCCCCGACGGCCCCCGGTGTGCGGATCGAGCCGGTGCGTTGGATCGATGGCCGTCGGGTGGCTGAGATCTCGCTCGAGAAGGTGATCCTCGATAAGACGGCGCTGCTCGGCGGACCGATTTCGCGCGACGCTTTGCTGGAGCCGTTGATCGACCGCGCCGCCGCCTTGACCGCGGCTGAGCTCGTCGGCGTGTCGGCCCAGGCGCTGGCGATGACCATCGAGTACCTGAAGACGCGCGAG
Organism: Deltaproteobacteria bacterium; assembly: GCA_029262455.1. Lineage (GTDB taxonomy): Bacteria > Desulfobacterota > Binatia > HRBIN30 > CADEER01 > CADEER01. Next base: position 7,349 of record JAJCZJ010000023.1, read on the forward strand.
CAGTTCGATCAGAAGCTCGCCGAGTTTCAGGCGCTGCAACACCGCTGCGCGCGGATGTTCGCCGATATCGAACAGTGTATCTCGCTAGTGCACGCGGCGCTCGGGGCTCTCGACGCCGGTGACGACGACGCATCGTTGCTCGCGAGTGGCGCCAAGGCGACCGCGGCTGATATGGCCCGCCACGTGACCGAAGAGGCGCTCCAGCTCCACGGTGGTATCGGCATGACGGAGGAGCATGACATCGGACTGTACTTCAAGCGTGCTCGGGCCAGCGCCACCATCTTCGGCGACGCCTCGTACCACTATCGACGCGTCGCTCGCTTGAGCGGTTTCTAAGGAAGGGAAGTGAATGCCATGCTAGTGACTCGCTACGACGAGGACGGGGTCGCGACGCTCACCCTCGACCGACCCGACAAGCTGAACGCGATCAACATCCCGCTCATGGTCGACCTGCGTCGTCACATCGACGACCTCGCGCGCGACACGTCCGTGGGCTGCGTCGTCCTGACCGGCGCCGGACGTTCGTTCTGCGCAGGACACGACCTCGAGTCGATCGCGACGGGCGAGCGCGCGCCGAGCCGACACTTCGAGCCGGAGACCATCGACGCGCTCGAGGCGCTGCCGATGCCGACCATTGCGAAGATCCGAGGTCACTGCTTCACGGGTGGGCTCGAGCTCGCGTTGGGGTGTGATCTGTTGATCGCGGCGGAGGACGCGCAGCTCGGGGACACCCATGGACAATGGGGGCTGGCCCCGATCTGGGGTATGTCGGTACGTCTGCCGGAACGTGTAGGCCGCGCCCGTGCCAAGGAGCTGATGTTCACGAGCCGCCGGATCGACGGACGCAAGGCGGAGGCAATAGGCCTCATCGATCGTGCGGTGCCGGCCGACGAGCTCGACGCATCGACGGATGCGTTGGCCGCGGAGATCACAGCCAACTCGTGGGGCACCAACCGCATCGACAAAGCCCTCCTCGCGACACACGCCGACCGGTCGCGATCGGACGCACTGCTTATCGAACGCGGGCTGCCCTTCGGAATGCCCGAGGATCGAAAGGAGCGCATGTCGGGCCGCGGCAGCAACAAGGCGAAGGACGGCAGAGCTTGAGACCCGTCCGGTCGGTTCTCGCTTCCCGCACTCGGCAGAGCCGATTCGAATCGTTCGACAACTGATGGAACATCTCACCTGGCAGGTCGGCGACGTGCACATAACGCGGGTCGAGGAACGTATTCACGGCGTCGTGCGCGACACACTCGTTCCAGGCATTACCGACGAGCATCTCGCCGAGCACGCCGACTGGGTATCGCCGTTCTTCAGTCGATCGGGGCGACTGCTCCTCTCCGTCCACACCTTCGTCGTCCGAGACCCCGAGCGGACGATCGTCGTCGACACCTGTGCAGGGTCCGACCCCCCGCGTCCGCTCGCCGGAGACTCCGCCTTCCTCGAACGGCTGGACGCCGCGATCGTCGGCGGCATCGATGCCGTTGACACGGTGCTCTGCACGCATCTTCACTTCGACCACGTCGGCTGGAACACGCGGCTTGTCGGCGGACGTCGGATCCCCACCTTCTCCAACGCACGCTATCTCTTCGCGCGCGTCGAGCTCGAGGCGCTCGGAGACGGTCATGCGTCGGTGCGCGAGCCGTCGGTCGATCCGATCCTCGAAGCCGGGCTCGCCGACCTCGTCGAGACAGACCACGTCCTGACGCCGCACGTACGGTTGATTCCGACGCCTGGGCACACGCCCGGACATGTCTCGGTCGAGATCGAGTCGTGCGCCGAGCGCGCTACGATCACCGGCGACGTGCTGCACAGTCCCCTCCAAGTCGCGCTCCCCGACCTAACGGCGAGCGCCTTCGACGCCGACCCGGCGGCGGCGACCGGCACGCGCAAGCGCTTCCTCGACGCGCGCGCGGACGACGATCGGTTGCTGCTCGGCACTCACTTCCCGCCACCGACGGCCGGCTATGTCCGAGGCGCCGGAAGGACGCGACGCTTCGTACCCAAGGTTGAGCGCTGACGCGACAAAAGACAAAATGTCGCACTCTCCTGTTCCCCCAGCGGTTCAGGCGGCGTTGGCAACCAAACGTAGCCAGGGGTAGTGTCTCACTTTTGAGACACTACCTAGCCGGGCGGAAACACGGGACGTAGTGCCGACAAACTGACAATCTAGCAACGTCCCCTTGTGACCCCCCTAACTGACCTTGTGACCTAACTGACAATCTAGCAACGTCCGCTTGTGACCCGCAGATCGACTCGTTCTGCACCTGGGCTAGCTGAGCTTGCGCCTAGTCCCCGAGGTAAATCCCCCCGGTCATAATCCGACCAGACGCATTCAGAACGCTGACACGGCCGATCTCGAAGTTGGTCTCCGTGGTAATCCACGTTTCCATGGTGAATGCCTCGAGATTATCTTTGACCGAGCATTTGCCGTTCTCAACCGTGCAGGTGCCGAGCAGCTGATCTGTGAGCTTCTCTGCTGTACATGTCGCCGCACCGACACAATCATTCGTCGTCATATTGAAATCTGCGACGAAGGCTAGGACCTGCCCCTCGCAGGCGGGGTCAAGTTTCGTCAGCCTCATTTGATATTGCAAGCCTCCACTATTCCCACCGCCCCCCGATCCGGCCACGCCACCCTTGCCTCCCTTGAACGAATACTTCCCGCGGCCGTCTTCTGTCAGGCGACACGAGTCGGCAGGCACCGGCGGATCACATGCCTCGCCAGGCGCCAAAACCCCTAGCAAGCCAGGGGCAGTTGTGTTTTGTCCCGCCGGGAGGCACTCGTCATAGACGTTTACAAACCATCCCTTTAGGTTGGTCGCCTTCTTTGGGCCACCGGCTAGCCCCGGGGTTGCAGCGATACCCGGCACAAAGGCGGGGACTGTCTCCAAATGGCGACGGATCGAGAATCTGTCCAACGGAATCGAATATCGGGCGGTTGAAAGCGCTTCGGGAAGGGTCTCGTTGAGAGTTGCGCTGATCGTACAGCTGCCGTTGTCCTGAACGACGCAGCATGCGACACCAAGCGTGTACGACTCTAGGTCGGCCCAGGTACAGTCAGCGCCAGAAAGACAGCCCGAGCTGGTGACCCCAGGCATGTCGGCCTCCAGACAAAGGACCGTAAGCTCAGGGCAGAGAAGTTTCCTGAATCTGGCTACGAGGAAGATGTCCTTGATTCCTGTTGATGAGTCCGAACGTTCCGTCACCTTCAGCTTACCAGAGCCTGTCGGCCCAAACGTGCATCCAGGGTCCGCCGCTACGGCCGCGCACGCGGCCCCGGGGTTGTCGGTTGTTGAGATGCCCCCTGGCGAAGCGGCGCATTCGGTGAACGCGCTAACGAGAGTGGCTTGGAACTTGCTGGCTTTCTTCGGCGCATCCAAGAACTGCGCTACCGCAGCAGATGAGACGAGTACGATCACCACCCCAAAGCAGAACAACTTCGCGTTTCTCATATGTCCTTCCCCAACATGTTGAGTTTAGTTGCTGTGCGAAGCTGCCGCCCTAACACCGCTGCCCAAAACCTGTCAAATACGAACTATTTGCAGCGCCTCAATGCGTCTCCCGCGACCTCACAGCCAGTGCCCAATCGCACCTTGCCCGCAAGAGCGCGCAGGAACCATCCTTGATTGTCCCTCCCTTGCCGCAAACGTCGGCGAACCCTCCCCCTTCGGATAGATCATCCTCAATTTGTAGAATAAAACGCGTTCACTGCGTGCCACGCGTATAGGGTGGTGGCTATACCGATCCAGTATACAATCCCAATTTTCGCCGCTCTGGACAGGGGCTGAGTCTCAGACTTGGAACGCGGACCACGGACTAAATGCTGGAGCTCAATTGAAGCTCTATGGGGCAAATCCTCACGGTATCAACATGCGAATCCTACCACAGGCGGTCGGCGCTTCTTCGTGACGACGGCCCAGCCACTCTTGCTGCAGTGGGCTGGAAGTTTCAGGGATCTTTTGAACCTGTACTTCAAAGTATCATGATACCTAGAATCATTGACCGTCTGTGCAATGGGCCGCTAGCAGTCCATTGCACAGACGCGCGCAAGCGAGTTCGAAAAAAATGCGACAGTCGCCTGCACGGACACGGTAGGCAGCGGCCGACCCGGTCAATTTTCTCAAACCTGCCGGACAGCGCAGCGAGGTCAGCGGAGCGCGGAGCGTGTACGGGAGCAATACCAAACCACATACGATCCGAGCACTAGATCCGCTACGCGGCTCTGACGGAGCCTCGGTCTCCATTTTTCTCACTACATCCCAACCAAACTATTGGGCACGCAGATGTTAGACTCCTAAAAGTGCGCTTTTGACTTTACGCATGTGAGGTCAGCGGAAAGTTGGAGAAACAACGCCATCCCGCCCCAATCGACGGTCCGGTTGGCGAGCAAGTCGTACGAGACAGTCGCCCAGGGCCCAAAGTCATACTCTTGAGCGATTCGGGGACCGGCGCGGCGGAGGCATCCTAGCCTTCAACTTGGATACATCTACCCCCTGCTCACCGGAGAAGCCCCGATGCAAACCAAATTCATAGGCCTGCTTGCTGCGCTCGTCTCCGCGACGATTTTCAACACGGCGCCAGCGACGGCGGGGTGTGGTTGCGAAAAGCCGCCGCCACTACCAGCGGCGGTGCGGCCCCACGCGACATATTCCGGTGCGCAGGTCGCACTCTTTCATCCCGCCCTTGTTGAAGGCGGGAGCTACGAAGCCCGATTCGCACCGTCCTCTGGTGGACAGATCATCGGCGCCGCGGGCGTTGCCTCCGTCGCGCGCGATCTGGCCGACGGCCTCGATCGAGCCCAGCTGACTGTCAGCTTGCCGACTCTACCACCCGGTCCCGCTGCAATCGAGATCGTCTCGGTTGACGATGGTTCAGTTGTCAGCGCGATCAGCGACGATCACTTCACTGTCGTTCCGGACCCGATCGGGATGCCGGATTGCTACGGCGAGCACGTTCATCAAGGCGTCCGCGCGGCTGTCGGCCGAGACGGCCTCCTCTATCTCGCTCTGGACTTGAGCGATCTGCAGCGGCCGACGATCTTTGAAGCCCAGGCCATGGGTCTGCCCTTGCGATTCGGCAACGAAGATGTGGTCTTCTACAATACCCAAGGTGTCTTGATGCAGGCGTTGGTCGATCAGCAGATCGAGCCGGTGCCAGGAATGTTCGTTTTGCCGGCGCGCAACCCCGACACCAACAGCGACACGCTGCACTATTCGCGTCACGAGTTCGCAAGTTACTTCCTGAGCCACGATGAACGGGCCGCTCATGCGGTTGATGAAATTAACCCGGATTGGCATCTCGACGGTACACGGCACATCGACCACAACCACCTGATCCTTTCAATCGATGCCGTATTCGCCGACGGAAGCGCCCCGGCTCCCGGGGCGACCGCGTCGTTTGATCTGCGCCTCGATACCCATTCACTATTTCGCAATGGGCTGGTTGGACACGCTGCGATGACAGTCCGCGACGACGCCATGACCGACAGCTACGATCCGCAGACGCGCGCATTCGCTTCGAACGGCGACATCTACAGCAACGGAAGAGTCTCTCTCCTCGGCCGTGCCATTGTTGCTGGCGATGTCTCTGGGGCGGAAGTGATCACCAAGCAAAAGGCACAGATCCTCGGTGATACGTTCTTGGTCACGGACCCGCTGTCGTTCATGAACGTGGCTAGGCCCGCGGGACTCGAGGATCTCGGCGATATCACAATTTCGCCCGGCGAATCGTTGACGATCGAGGGCCCAGGAAGCTTTCAGGCCGGCGACCTTCTCCTGTACAGCGGCGGACGCCTGGAGATCGACAATGCCGACGGCCCCGTCACACTCTACGTTTCGGGAGTGATCGAAATGTGGTCGAGCTCGCTGGTCGAAACCGCAAGCGAAGATCCCGAGCAATTCGCGATCTACTCAACCACTGGAGAAGCGATCTCGATATGGGCGAACGGCGGTGGTTTCTACGGAGTCATCTACGCACCGTACTCACAGTTGGAACTGAGTTCCGGAGAGTTCTTCGGAGCTTTCGTCGCCGCCGAGGTAATCGCGAGAGGGAATAGTCAGGTGCACTACGCCGAGACCCTACGCTCCTCCATCGCCGGTGGGTCGATAAGTACCGACGCTGCCCCCGTCGATGAGCTCGCCGATGGATTCGAAGCGGTCGAGAGCGCATTCGATCCGTCAGTCGAGGACGTTGAGAGTTCCACTTCCTCGACACCGCGCGCAAGCAAGGGCTCGCGGAGGCGCTAGCCCAGCGTTCGTCCGCAACCGCAGCGAGGAGATCAGTATCTTCATCCTGCCCTGGAGGTAGGCGTACGTCGTCCATTTTTCCTAATTACCTCCACCAACATCGACAACGAGCGCAGCGAGCACCACCCTCAGCCTTAGCAGTCCGTTGAAAAACAGGCGCGGAAGCGAAAAGGAGGATTTCGGCGCGCTGGCAAGGCGCGAAACCGGCCTGTCCACCAAAGCCTTGGCGGGGGTGGGAGGCAAAGCCATAGCTTTTGTTGAGGAATTCGCAACGCAGCCAGAGTGTTAAAAGACCGTTTGCAGCCCGCGTCCTGTTTTTCAGCGGGCTGTTAGCCTCGAGCCCTAGCCTTTCTTCTCGATCAGCTTTCACTGGCGTTCATCAGCGGTTTAGTTCCGGCCATCGGCCGGGCTGATCGCTAGGCCCTGGCGAAGATGCACTTGAGGTAGCGGCTCTCGGCGAAATCCGTCGGGTGGTCGATCGGGTGGCCGGTCTCTTCAATGTCGTACAGCGGCCGCCCGCAACGGTGCGCCTCCTTGACCACGGCGGCGCGAAAAACCTCGGGTGTCACCGGGCTAGAGCACGACGCCAGCACAATCGAACCACCCGGCTCGAGCAGATCGAGACCCAGACGCGCCAGACGGGCGTACGCCTCGAGTGCGCGCGGTACCTGTGCACGACGCCGCGCTAACGCCGGCGGGTCGAGCACTACGACATCGAAGCGCCGGCCGGTCGCCGCCATTTCGGCGAGCGCCACGAAGGCGTCGCCCTGCAGCGTCTCGTGCGCCGCCGCGGCGACACCGGGCAACTTCGCGTTGAGTTGGAAGTTTCTTTGTGCAGCTGCCAGGGCCGGCGCGCTCTGATCGAGGCTACACACCTCGCAGGCACCACCGCGCGCGGCGCTGAGCGAAAAGCCTCCTGCGTAAGAGAAGACGTTGAGAACGCGTTTGCCCTTCGACAGAATGCCAACCCGCGCGCGATTGTCACGCTGGTCGAGAAAGCAACCGGTCTTCTGCCCATTGACTGGATCGACTTCAAAGAGAAGACCGTTCTCACGGAAGAGTAGCGTGGCGTCAGCGGGTTCTCCCAACACCGTCAATCCGTCGTACAAGCCGCGCAGCAATTCAGGCTCGGCTGACATCAAACGTGACAAGCGCAAGACGACGCGCTCGAACGGCTCCTGCTCGAGCAGCACCTCGATCAACTCCGCCAAATACGGTAACCAGGCGTGGCTATACAGCTTGGCCACGGCTGTGCCCGCATAGCGATCGACGACGCAGCCCGGCAGGCCGTCGCTCTCGCCATTGATCAAACGGTACCCGTCAGTCTCGCTATCGCGCAGCGTCTCGCGCCGCGCCACCGCCGCGCCGACCCGCTCCCTGAAAAAGCTCCGATCAATCGGCCCCGGGGTCCGCGCACGCAATACCCGAACGCGAATCGGCGAATGCGGATCAAATAGACCCAACGCCAGGAAAGCCCGCTTGCGGTCGAACACCACGGCCAGGTCGCCGGCTTCGCCGTCACGACTCTGCTCCTGGATGCGCTCGGCGTAGAGCCACGGATGGCCCCGACGAAGCCCCGCCTCCGCCGATACACTGACCCGCAGCCGCACCGGCTTGGGCGCAGGCGCCGGCCAACCACTCACGAGCGGGTGCAGGCGGTCGTCAGACATCCCCCGAGTGTGATCGGCAAACCGGCTCGCCGCAATAGATGCGCCCTGGCCGGGTAAGCCAGGAATCAAAGCTGCTATGCCTTAGCCTCCGCCAAGCCCACCCCTAAGCGGGAAGCTCATACGAAACGGCGAACCGGTCCGTCCCCGCCGACCATGCGCTTTGATTGGGATTCGTTCTTGCCTATTCTTCCATGGGTTCACTAGGTTCCTTCCAACGACCGAGTCATTGCCTCAATGGTTCGGCTTCGGCCACCGTTCCGCTTCATACCAGTGATGCGCAATGAATTTCGGTTACGCTGAGCGACATCAAGAAGGACGACGGTCTCATCATTAAGGCGAAGTAGCTCTGCCCCTGGTGCAACTACCCAATATCCAATCACTTCGAACCCGAGCGCTGGCGAAAGTTCGCAGTTCCCGGCGAGGAACTTACGTGGTAGATTGCGTACACTCGGCATCCAGTGGCGAGCAGGATTTGGGAGAAGGCCACCGATGAGAATCCACTGCTCCGCCCTATTGCTGATCACCCTCGCAACCGTTGCCGTGCCGACACGACCGGCGACGGCCGAAAACTACCTGCTGAGCGAGCCGGTGCAGGCATTTGGCGGCAGCGTTAGCGCTTTTGAGATTACCCCCGACGGCGCATACGCCGTCTTTTCGGCCGTCCAGGACACCTCCGCGACGACGCTCTACTCGACCCCAATCGACGGCTCGACGACGCCGACGATCCTGAGTGGCGTCAGGTCCATCGGGAACTTCAAGACCGGCCCTGGCGGTCAGCGTGTCGCCTTCCGGGAGTTGAAGACGGGATTCTTCGGTTACAATCTGTGGACCAGGCTTGTCGACGGAAGCGAGCCAGCCGTGCAGTTGTCGGCGCCGCTGGCAACCGGCGGCAGTGTTGCCGAATACTCCTTCAACAACGACGGATCATTCGTGGTCTACCGCGCCGATCAAGACGTCGACAACCAGAACGAATTGTACGCACGGACGTCCGACGCTAGTGGAGCGTTGACCAAGATGAACGACGCGATGCCTGCGGGCGGCGACGTGATCGGCTTTGCCTTGAGCCCGGACGGCGCACGCGTAATTTACCACGCCGACCAAGACATTGATCAGACCAATGAAATCTATTCTCGCCTCGTGGACGGCAGCGGCGCCTCTGTAAAACTCAACGGCCCCTTGGTGGCCGGCGGCGACGTTCTCGACTTCGTCGTGACTCCCGACAGCACGCAAGTCCTCTACCGCGCCGATCAAGACACGGATGGACTGTTCTCCCTCTACGTCCGCGCCATCGACGGCAGCGGGTCATCGATTGCTTTGACCCCCTTCTTACCTGCCACTTCGGATGTCTCCGAATTTGCGACGAGCCCCGATGGGATCTACGCGGTGTATCGCGCCGATCAAGACACCGACGACGTGATCGAGCTATACGTCACCCAGCTCGATGGTCAGGGAGTGCCTCTCAAGCTGAGTGGTGCGATGGTCTCCGGCGGCGATGTCAGCAACTTCGCGATCTCGCCGGACGGGCTTTGGGTTCTGTATCAGGCCGACCAAGACACAAATGGGGTTTCCGATCTCTATACCGTACCACTCGACGGAAGCCTGGCGGCGGCGAAACTCAACCTGCCACTAGCCGGGTTCATCTCCGGCTACGTCATCAGCCCCGACAGCAGCCGCGTCGCATACGTCGCCGACCAGGACGTAGCTGGGCTCAAGGAGTTTTACACGTGTCCCATCGATGCGTCCTCGCCTCCGGTCAAGATCAACCAGCCACTCCCGGCGGGCGCAGACGTCCTACACCTTCGTTTCGGCTTCGTGCCGGATGGGTCTCTGGTCCACTACATGGCCGACCAGGACGTAAAGGACCAGCAGGAAGCGTACATCGCGCCGTCGGACGGCAGCGCTCCCTCCGCACCGATCAACGAACCGCTCCCAACCTACGGCCACGTGTCCGACAAGGTGTTCAGCGCGGACAGCTCGATCGTCATCTACAAAGCAGGACAAAATCACCCCAGTGTGAGCAGCCTGTTCGCGCGACCGGTCGACTTGAGCACTCCCTCCTGGCAACTAGACGACCCAAAACTATCCATCCTCAGCGTTTCCACCGACCACCAATCGACCCCCGACAGTCTTCGGATCCTCTACCGCGCAGAGGTCGAGCGCGACGGAGTGCGCGAGCTGTACTCCAACCTGTACGACGGTAGCGGAACACCGATCCAGCTCAACGCGCAATACGCCGCAAGTCCGCTGGACGTACTCAACTTCGACATCTCTCCGGATAGCCAGTGGGTGATTTACTCCGGCGACCGCGGCGTCGCCGGAATCCAATTGCATAGCCGACGAACCGACGGTTCGGGTTTGCCGATACTGCTGTCAGCGACCTCAGGCATCACCTCCCAAGGTACGATTACTCAGGACAGCACAACCGTCGTCTATCAGCGATTCTCGACCGGCGCCGGAACACGGGTCTACAAAAGATCGATCGACGGTGTGGGCTCCGAGGTGACGGTCGTCGGCAATCTTCCATCCTTCGGCTCGGTCAGCTCTTTTCAATTGAGTTCCGACGATCAGTGGGTGATCTATCGTGCCGACCGCGACGTCGATCAGCAGATCGAAGTCTATGCAGTGCCGCTGGCCGGAGGGTCCTCGAATCAGCTGAACAATTCCATGACCGCAAATGGCGACGTACAGCTGGTGCGGATCTCGGCCGACAACACACGTGTATTGTTCATCGCCGATGCCGTGACCGACGGCGTCAACGAACTCTATTCCACCGCCATCGACGGCCAGTCCTCGGTGATCCGGGTCAATGACAACCTCCCGAGCGGTGGTGACGTCGCCGACTTCCTGACCAGCCCGGATGCAACTTGGGTCGTCTACCGAGCCAGTCAGGACACAGGCAACGTCTCGGAGCTCTATAGCCGACCAATCGGCGGTAGCGGAACACTGAACAAGTTGAACGGTCCCCTCCCCGCCGGAGGATCCATCTTTCAGTTTCAAATCAGCGCAGACTCCGCCTACGTCGTGTATCGCGGTGAACAGGACGTCGACAACGAGTTCGCACTCTTCAGCCGACGCATCGATGGCACCGGCCCGGTCGCCAGGATCAACAGCCCGGGCGTGAGCGGTTCACTGGACTTCCAAGTGACACCGGACGGCTTGTACGTCCTGTACCGCGATGATCACGAGGTTCCGTTCATTCCCCAGCTCTACCAAGCCCCAGTCGCCGGCGGTTCCATAACGAAGATCAACCAGCCTCTCGGCGTGGGCCAATCCGTCGAGATGTTCGCGCTCAGTGAGGACGGCAAATGGGTGACTTACACCGTCTCCCCCGGCAACGGCTCCGGCCGCGAAGCCTTCGCCGCGCCACTTGACGGGAGCGTCGCACCGAGCCTCTTGCATGACCCACTGATAGGGAATCTGGGGGCGACAAGTCCGAGATTCTCAGCCGACGGCTCCCGCATCGCCTTCGTGGGAGTCCTGGAGGCCAATCCTGGGGTGGGCGTCTGGGTAGGAACCCGCTGCGGCGATGGCATCGTCGATGCAGACGAGATCTGCGACGATGGCAACACGGTCGGTGGCGATAGCTGTCCGGCGCATTGCGTAAACGACACCCCCACTCCCACCGCGACCGCAACATCGACGCCCAGCAACACCCCCACCGCGACGCCTACTAGCACGCCCACTTCCACAGCAACAGTAACACCGACCGACACTCCGACACCGACCCCGACCGACACCCCGACATCGACTCCGACCGACACTCCGACACCGACTCCGACCGACACTCCGACTTCGACCCCGACCGACACTCCGACGGCGACCCCGACAGACACTCCGACTTCGACCCCGACCGATACTCCGACTTCGACCCCGACCGACACTCCGACTTCGACACCGACAGACACTCCGACTTCGACCCCGACCGACACTCCGACGGCGACTCCGACCGACACCCCGACATCGACCCCGACCGACACTCCGACATCGACCCCGACCGCAACTGATACGGCGACGGCAACGCCGACAGACACATCCACCCCCACACCGACCGACACTCCGGGTACTCCGATATGTGGGAATGGAATCGTCGAGTCGGGGGAAAGCTGTGACGACGGCAACACCGCGAGCGGCGACTGCTGCAGCGCCAGCTGTCAAAGCGAGCCGGATGGGGACTCGAGTTGCGACGGAAATCTTTGCACGAGGACAGACCGATGCGAGTCTGGCATCTGCCTACCCGGAGGATGTCAGATCGGAGAGGCGTGCTCTGGCTGCGGCGGAGTCTGCGTCGTCTCAGGGCCTAGCTGCGCCTGCAACTGACTGATCCGATTCCAGCACTCGAACTCAGCCAAGTACGCTGACAAACGCAGGTCGACAGCCAGAGGTGCTTGGTCAGACCGGCTGCTTCAAGATCGCGTTCGCTGTATGCCGCGACAATATCTTGTCGTCCACGACAAACCTGCGTTCCGAGAGAGGGCTCCACCGGAGTTCGTGGTCACCTTTGCCCGCCGTTCGAACCGGCGTCCGATCGTATTCCGCTCAAGTCGGGGCGTGTAGTTCGCCGCTAGGCGACAGCTCGGGGGTTCTCGATTCATACAGCCAGCACGCGAAAGGCCGCGGTGGCCGCTTGCTCAGTCTGGGAGGTGGTGCGGTTCATTCAACAGCGTGCAACCGGGGCCCTCGGCCTCGCCCCATTTTTCAACGCGAAACCAAAGGTACTCGAAACTGTCCGAGAGAAGCAGATCCGCTGCGCGGCTCGGGCGGAGCCTCGCTCTCCATTTTTCTCGACGCACCTCCACCGACATCAACAACAAGCGCAGCGTTCACCCGCGTTCATCTGCGGTTCCAAATCTCACTTTGGCGCAACAAGCTGGCGCGTTAGGCTCTGAATACTGGGATCGTCCGCCAGCTGCCGAATCTTCGGATTGGCAAGCAAGGCTCCATAATCCCCGCGCTGCACCGCAGCCGCCACCGCCGGATCGGCGAGCACCTTGCGAATCTCGGGGTTGTCACTCAACGAATGAATCTGCCCCGAGAGCTGCGGATCGGAGAGGATCTGGTTCTGCAGCGCCTGAACTGCTTCCGCAGTATTCTGCGCCGCCGCGATCCCGCCGGAGAGAGCGAGCAGGGAAAGGAACAGAAGTGACCGGGCCAACCACGTTGTCGACATGCTGCAATGATAGCAAGACAACCACCGCGCGAAAGCTGAAACTCCCAAAGCGTGCACCAATCCTTGATCGAAAACGGCAGCGGCCGGGATCTTGTTCCGCGGTGGCCGCATTGTATACTGCCGGACTCGGTGCGGAATAGGATTATTGTTCCCGCCCGTTGGATGCTGGAGTCACAATGCCGCTGCCCGGTGCAAAGCAAGTCGAAGATTCCCGTACGATCTTCGTCGGGCGACGGGCTGAGCGCGAGGCGCTGGTCGGCGCCCTCGACCGAGCTCGAGCTGGACACCCGAGCTCCTGGCTCCTCGTAGGCGAGGCGGGTATCGGGAAGACTCGGATCGCAACGGAGCTGGCCCGGGACGCCGAGGCTTCCGGAGCAAGGGTCTATTGGGGCCGTTGCCGAGAGAGCGAGGGAGCCCCAGCGTTCTGGCCCTGGATCGAGATCGCACGCGCATACCTGCGCGACTGCGACGACCGCACGGCGCTCCAGGTCCTCGGCGCCAACGCCTCCGATATTGCGCAGATCGTGCCAGAGCTCCTCGAGCGCTTCCCCGAGATAGAACCGTCCCCACCGCTCGATGGTCCAGCCGATCGCTTCCGACTCTTTCAGAGTTGGGCCAGCTTGCTAGTCAACGCCTCAGCCGACACCCCGCTGTTGTTGATTCTCGATGATCTCCACTGGGCCGATGGTTCGTCCGTAGCGCTCCTCGAGCACGTCGTTTCCGCCGTCGCAGGCTCGGCCGTCGTGATTGTTGGTACCTACCGTCCGATCGATGTTGAGCATCGAAGCGAGTTGGCCAATACCCTCGGAAACGTGTCGAGGAACTGTGATTCACTGTTCCTGAGTGGCCTCAATCACGAGGAAGTCGAAGCGTACCTCGAGCTAGCGCTCGGTGCCGAACGCGGCCGCGAGATGTCCGCTGCGGTGCACGAGAGAACAGAAGGGAACGCTCTCTTCGTTTCGGAAGTCGCGGGTATGCTGGTTCGTACGCCAAACGTCGACCTTTCATTGATGCCAGCGGCTGCATCGCTGACCGACGGAATTCGGCACGCGATCGGCAGGCGCCTGGAGGTGATCTCCGCTGACACGATGCGCCTGCTTCGCAGCGCCGCTGCGATCGGGCGCGACTTTGACCTGCAACTACTCCAACGCATCGTCCTCGAGAGCGGCGCGGACGCAGCTGTCGACGCCACTGGTTTGAGCGATAGACTCGAAGAGGCATGCTCGTTCGATATCGTGCGGCAGGAGGAGCCCTGGGCGCGCTACCGCTTTTCGCATCCCTTGATCCAAAACACATTGTACGAGGGGATCGCGCCGTCCGAGCGCGCCCGATTGCACCGCGCCATCGGCCTCGCGCTCGAAGAGATGGCAAGACAGGGGCAACAAGTAAACATTACCGAACTCGCACACCACTTTACGTGCGCAGCCACCCTCGGGGCCCCCGACAAGGCAGTGCAATACGCAATGCAAGCCGGTGACCACTTCCGGCGGCGTTTCGCATACGAAGAAGCAGCGACCCAGTACTCGGCGGCACTACGCCTGCTCGATCTGCCCGACGCCGGAGACGGCCTCAAGGCAAGTCGAGTCCGCATGCGCGGAGAGTTATTGCTGGCGCTCGGGGCCTCGCAGGCTTGCGTCGCATCGGAGATCGGCGGTGGAACGGCGTACCTGCAAGCAGTCGAGCTTGGCCGCACCATCGGCGATCCGGAGCTCGTGGCAAAGGGCGTCCTGGGAATCGCCGACCCGGGCAACCTCTCCCCTAGCGGTGACATCGATCGAGAACGTCTCATCGAAGAGGCGCTGGACGGGCTGGGAGAAGGCGATCATCCGCTGCGGGCTGTACTGCTGACGCGCTCTTTGGTGCCGGCCTACTACATGCAGGACCGCGAAATGGCCCTGCGGCGAAGCGCCGAGGCGCTGCAGATCGCCGAGCGTGTTTGCGATGAGGCAACGCTGGGCCAGGTCCTCGGCGAACGGCTGCTATTGCTCTACGGACCCGACCACCTCGACGAGCGCGCTGCCCTGGCGAAGCGCGTGCTCGACCTCGCGCAAACGTCAGGCCGGCGCAGCCTTCATCTCGTCGGACACAACTGGTCAGCAATCAACCTTCTACAACGCGGCGAAGTCGAGAAGGCCCGCGAACACCTCGATCGCTGTACGGTTTTGACCGAGGAGCGGCGCCAGCCGTTTGAGCTGTGGCAGGCTGCTGTTTGCCGCGCGACACTGGCCCTCCTGGTTGGGGACTTCACACAAGCCGAGAGTCTCGCGACGGAAGCCTGTACCATCGGCCAGGCAGCGCGACTGCCAAACGCCGAGGTCATGCTCAGTATCCAGATTTTCCGGCTGCGTCTGGAGCAAGGACGGCTTGAAGAGATTGAACCGATCATTCTGGAGTTTGCCCGCACTATGGCCCACATCCCCGCAGCACGAGGCCCCCTGGCCCTGGCCTACGCGCATATGGGCCGACTCGACGAGGCGCGGCGCGCTTTCGATGCGGTTGCCAGCGCACGGTTTGCAAACTATCCGCGCGACTCGAATTGGTTGACCGGTCTCACGGACGCGGCCCACGTCTGCTGGTTCCTTGACGATCAAGAGCGAGCAAAACCTCTCTACGAACTTCTCCAGCCGCACGCCGAGCTGGCCGTCATCGGGTCTTGGTTCGCGGCATGCAGTGGGACCGTGTCACACTATCTCGGGCTGTTAGCGGCAGTGCTCGAGCGCTGGGACGACGCCGAAAGGCAATTCGCAGCGGCGGAATCAAAATATGGCACGATGGGAGCGAACGCCCTCCTGGCTCGCGTCCGCATCGACCGCGCCGAGACGCTGCTGCGATCGGGTGACCAAAGCGACAAGGCCGAGACTCTCGTGCGAGCAGCCGCGGCGTCGTGCAAGCAGCTGGGAATGCCGACATGGGGAGCCCACGCCGCGATGTTGCTGGAACGACAACGCCCGACCAAGGACGCGCCAACTGCTGCTCCAAGAGAGCCCGCGAGTGAAGCGGGGAGCTTGTTCCGCCCCGATGGTGATTTCTGGACACTCACCTATCAGGGGCAAACTGCACGCGTTCGTGACCTCAAAGGTCTGCACTATCTACGATTGCTTCTGCGCGAGCCAGACCGCGAGTTCCATGTCGCGGACATCACGCACGGCTCCGAAAGCAACAGGCCTTCGCGTGCTTCGAACGAGCACTCCGATATCAAGGCACGCGACGACTACCGGCGACGCGTCCTCAATCTCCGCGACGACCTCGGCCAAGCCGAGGAGAATAACGATGCCCTGCGAGCAACCCGAATCCGCGAGGAAATAGACCGCCTCAGCCAACATCTTGCCGCCGCGTACTCGCCGCGGGGACTTCATGCCCAGGGTCGCGACGTGGCCCTGGAGAACATCCGCAAAGCGGTGGCAAAAAGTATTCGCACAGCTTTGAGCCGCATTCAGTCGGTGCACGAACCCCTGTGGCGGCATCTCTTCACGGCGGTGCGAACAGGACAGTTCTGCTCATATCGACCGGAAACCAAGGTCGATTGGCTGGTCGACTAGAGCCCCACCCATTTGCGCCTCGCAAAGGCGCACCGCGCCCCCAGAAGTACCCCCTAATAGGTGGAAGGCCTGCGCTACCGCCAAGATCGGTGATATCCGGCGGCGGACCGCTGCTCACTCCCGGCCGGTGCGACGGCGACGGCAACTGCTCCTTCCTCTATCAATGGACGCGACGCCCTCTTGGCCGACCTTCAATCGGTCAGGCTCGGCGGTCGCCAATGAGGACCATGGGAATGTCGCCATCACGCGCGACGGCGAGCGCCAGCGGGCCAAGCAAGCGGTGCGGACCGCGCGGGATTCCCATGACCAACAAGTCGGTCTCGCGCGCGTGGCGCAGGATGGCTGCGCCGATGTCGGCGGCGACCTCGATGACCGTTTCGTGCTCCGCCTCCGCCTCGTCGCGCGCCAGCTCAGCCAACTCGCGCTCGGCGCGTCGCTGCTGCTTTTCGGAGTCGGTCGGTGAAACAATGCGCAAGAAGGTGATGCTGCACTCGTCTGAACGTGTCAGGCTCGCCAGCAAACGGGCGCGCAGGCGACTGTGGTCGCGGCCGCCGCCAATCGGAACGAGGACGCGGCGCACATCGGCGACACGCCAACGGCGCGGCGCGCGGACCACGACGACATCGGCAGCGAGGCCACCGATGAGCGCCTCGAGCTTGTCCTCAAAGCCCGCCGCTGTAAGCTGAGGGGCGCCGAGAACGACGGTCTCGCAGCGGTGCAATCTCGCCACCCGCCCGATTTCGAGCCAGGCGTCGGCAGCGACGGTGAACAGAGTCTCCGCGAACGTCCCGCGCTCGTAGCCACGCTGCAACGCCTCGCCGAGAATCATCTGGGCATCGCCCAACGGCAGATCGCTCTCGCCCGGTAGCTCACGCGGTACCCCGACGACAGAAAGCAACAGAATGCGGCCAACCCCGGGCGTGCGCACGGTCGCCGCGACGCCGGCTAGGCTCGCCGCGCTCGACGGATTGGCGATCGGCACCAGCACCAGCGGATTGCGCCCACGCAACCTCGCCAGATCGGGATCGCGAGCTTCGGCGCTCGCGTCGGCGAGCCGCGCGCCGGGCGCCAGCAGAGTGAGGTACAGCGCGATGCCGACAAGGAGCCATGCAACGACCACCGTACCCGCCGACGGCACGGCGAATGCTTGGAACGTCGCCAGGGCGAGGCAGAGCAAGGCGCCGAGCAGTGGCAAGAAGGGAAAACGCAAATCCCCCGAACGTCGGCGCGCGAGAATCGCCGCACAGTGAACCATCGCAAAAGAGATCAAAAAAATGAGGCTGGAAGCGGCGCCGGCAGCCGACACGTCGGCGACCGCCAACACTACCAGCGACACCATCGCCGCAGTAACGACAACTGAGATCGTTGGGGTTCCGCTGGTCGCGCCGATGCGGCCAAGCGGACGCGGTAAAGTTCGGTCACGTGCCATGGCGAAGGCGACGCGCGAGGCACCGAGTAGGTTCGCCTGCAGTGCCGAGAGCATCGACAGCACGCCCGCGCCGATCACCAACCAGTAGCCAAGCGGACCGAGAAAGCGTCCGGCCGCGTCAGCGACCATGCCCTCGGGATTCGCGGCAGCCGCAGCGGCAACGCCGCCGTCGGTCGGCGCGCCAACCGTCGCCATGAGAAACAGTAACGGCAGGTAGATCGCCAACGCGATGCCAAGCGACAAATACATCGCGCGCGGCAGGTTGCGCTCGGGGTCGCGCACCTCGCCCCCAACGGCGGCAATCAAGTCGAACCCCTGCAGCGCTATGAAGGTGTACCCCATCGCCTGGACGACACCGACAGCGCCGCCGTTCATGAAAGGATCGAGCGGCGCGAGCAGCACCGACGGAGCAACCCCCGTACACGCCCAGGCGCCGCCGGCGATCAGCACAGCGAACACCACGACCTTGCCGATGGTCGCGGCGTTGCCGCCGCCACCGGCGCTGCGTACGAGTGCCAATGCGTACACCAGAGTCGCGGCCAGAGCGATCGCCACCCGCAGCGTTGCGTCGCCGAGCCATGCGACTTCGTAGCCGAAGAGCAACAGGGAGCTCGCTATCCCCTCGCTAGCGAAGGCCGCAAAACCCAGCGCGTAGAGTACCCCGGCGACGATCGAGGCGAACCATACGACCCAACCAACAACGAACGCGACCTCGATCGACAGGACCCGCTTGGCGTACGTGTAGGTGCCCCCCGACTCGGGGAACCGCCTGGCCAACTCGGCAAAGCTCGCCACTGTGATCAAGGCGATGACGCCGTTGAGGGCAAAGGCCAAGATGGCGCTCGGGCCGGTCACCGCAAACGCAACACCGGCGAGGGCAAGAATGCCGCCGCCGACGATCGCTCCGACACCGATCGCGGTCGCGCCAAACAAGCCGAGGCGACGTTCGCCCTCCGCGCCCGCACCGCCACCGCCGCCGGGTGAACCCTGCAACGCCGTCTCGGTGACTCCCACGTCTATCGCTCTCTCACTGCCCGCTTCGCGCCGATGCCTGCGCTCGGATCATCCCGCCATCACTCGCATGGAAGTGGAGCAAGCAGAAAGAAGTGTCAAGCAGTCACCGAGTGACGCAGCGGGCAAAGGTCCTGCCGGCGTGCCGTGGGTAGTCGGGGTCTACCACACGGCCTTGGTCACATCGTTCGCGGGTCGGGTTCACTCATGTCAACGCCGAGCGCGTCGGGTCCGACGATGACGTGCAAGACTTTTCTGTGGCTGTCGAGGAAGACCACGAACCCGCTCGCGATTAACAGCGCACTAGTTCGTCCATTGTTAATCGCACGGGACCCGAAACTAAGCGACAAGCAGAAGCCCTCTCAGGATAGATTCATATTTCCGGCAATGCCGCTATGAGCATCCACAGCCCCCGCATACGGTCACCATCCCCTCGTCGACGTAGGCCCCCATCGCGCGGCCGTCTAGGTCTGAGACACGGGGTTGCTCTGCTGGAATACGATATACACTGGGCTGCGCCGACGAGCTGATCTGCGCACTGCACGTGGCGATCGGACCGTCGGCGATCGCAGTGATCGGGGACTGTAGATCTTCGTCAAGAACCAGAATGCGGACCCGTGTGAATCCGGGCGGAGCAGGATCCGATGACTCGAACGCCGCGATCTGCAAGTTTGACTGGCTCCCATGAAGCACACAGTCCTGTTCTGGATCGCCGATGCTGACAACCGAATCCTCGAGCAGCAGATCCACCTGCGCAGCTCCTACGGTTCCCTGCGTTCCCGTAACGGAAATTTCCAAGGTCCGCGTCGCGCCCTTCATCCCCTGAATGTCCGACACGTCGACCAAGACCGGTGGGGCATCGCTGGTCGAGGTGCATCGACATCCCTGAACGCCGCCGTTGTTGACGCCAGCCATCAGCTCGGTGACGGACGCGGTGCCGTCGCGGTTCGCATCAATCGCGGGGCACGAGCTGAGGTCCGTATCGCCGAGAGCGATACTGACGCTAGTGATCAGCTCAGTAATCGTGACGGCACCGTTTAGGTTGCAATCACCCGTACACCGAAAGTCGTCGTACCGCATGGCGAAAGTCTGGACATGGGATCCGGCGAAGACGAGGTCTAGTCCGCCATCAGCGTTGACGTCCACTTGGCGTACTGTCCGCGTCGTCTGCGGTCCGTAGAACCGGTGCGAGGGGCTCTCCGTGAAGGCGCCAGTACCATCGTTAACGAATACGGAGTGCACAGGCTGCGACAAGTGCTCTTCGATTCGCATGAGATCCAGATCCCCGTCCTGATCTAAATCCAAGAGCACGACTTGCGCGAGCCCAAAGAATCCGGGCGACGCAATCGGTACCGCAGGCGCCACGAACGCGCCGTTGCCATCATTGAACCGGATCGACATTCCGGTGGCCACATCGAGGTAAACGATGTCGGCAAATCCGTCCAGATCAAGGTCACCCACAGCTCTCGAGAAAGATGCATCGATCGGCGCGCTGAACACGAAGTTGCCACTACCATCGTTGAGCGCGACGCCATCATCCACAATTAGGTCAAGATCGCCGTCCTGATCGAGATCAGCCAAGTCGGCGTTACAAAAAGGCGAGCAGGGAATGGACCACCAAGGAGCACTCGTCGCTGTCGTGTCGACGAAGGCGGTGCCGTCGCCGTCATTCAAGAGAATGTACCCAACGGGCGATACAAGGTCCAGATCCGAATCGCCGTCAATGTCCCCGATTCCTATGCGTCCATAGAAGTCCCCGTCACCCGGTATTGTGTGGTCCGTATAACCTCCCCCGACGCTATCACTGACGACCGTGTAAAGGCCGTTGTTGTCTGCGACAACAAGGTCTCCCAGACCATCACCGTTCAAATCTGCGCCGTCGATCCAATAGCAGATGTTGTTACGCAGCGGCAGCGCGGCCGCATCGGGGACAAAGTGTCCCGCACCGTTGTTCCGCCAGAGACCAGCTCCCGAAAATTGGCACAAAGCTAGATCTTGGTCGGCGTCGCGATCGAAGTCGATTGGGGCAACCGCCAACACAACCGTGAAGGGTCCACCGCTCGATGAAAATCCGCCCGGGATTACGTCGTACGGACGGCGATGGATCCTCCGCCGGTCCACTCCGAGACTTCCTGCCGAGTCGGTCACCGAGAGCTCAAGAGTATAAGAGTCTTCCGGGAGTTCGAAAAGGTCCCACGTGATCGTGGCAGGCGGGTGCCCCCCGCCTGCACCAAGTCCGGTCCAGGTCGTCGAGTCCTCGGGACGGTATAGCAAGGTCCAGCCCGTGATGTTTCCGATTCCGGCCGTGGCCTCAATAGCCACCGTTTCCTCGCAGAACAAAGACGCTTCGTGATCGACACTCGCGATGTGTACGCCGGGCATTGGTGGAAGCTGCAGGGACGAAAGGGCATTGAGTCGCCCATACCCAAAGTATTCGTCCCATCCCGCCGGACCCGCCTCGTCCGCGCCCATGCGAAGTGCCTGACGAACCTGCTCGATCGTCAGTGCCGGGTTCTGCGACAATAGGAGCGCGGCAACTCCAGAGACGTGGGGCGCAGCCATCGACGTACCACCGATTCTCAAATACCGGTCTCCGATAACCAGAGGGTTCGTGCCGG
>JAJCZJ010000024.1 GCA_029262455.1 Deltaproteobacteria bacterium
AATCGATCGGCGTGCCCGGCTGGCACGCGCCGTCGAGGCAACTGTCCAAGAACGTGCAGTCGTCCCCATCGCTGCAGGCGCCACCAACAAAACGACATCGATTGCCGATACACTGGTGACACTCGGGGCAGTTGGCGGCGCTCCCCGTCGGATTCGGGTCGCCGCCGCAGTGCCACCCCGCCTTGAGGATACCGATACCAGGATCGGACTCGATCACGCTCCCGTCATCGCTGACACTCCCGGTTCCGATCGCAACGAACTGATTGAGGTCGTGGTCGAACGAGTACATCTCCGTGATCTGGCCAGGTGACAAGCCGTCCGTGTTGGGCAGCGTCAACCGGGCCGGTGGGTCAAAGAGTGCCCCAGCAGGTTGGATCGTGACGATGAACCGGGGTTGCTGTCCAAAGCCCGGTGTCATCGGGACCTTGTCGCCGTGGACCATTGTCGCCGACACCACACCACTCTTGGTACCGCCCGGGAACGTAACCGAGTCGGCGACGATTTCCAGCGCGAAACCGGGCGCCTCAGCCAAGGTCAAGGTTGCACCGGTAGTCTCGTCGACGAAGACGCCCGCATCCATATTGATCGGCAGCAGATAGATCGGCCCCCGTTGTATCGAGTTGTCCCGACCAGGGATGACCTCCAAGTCGAAGTGAAGCTCGGGCCAGACTCCAGATCGAGTCGTCGTGGTGCCGTCCACTCCGAGCCGGGCCCGCCCCGGGGCGACCGCATCGAAGGCAAACTTCCCTTCACCATCGGTTACAGTCTCGGCCGCAACGGTGGTGAGGAGCGTCATCGTAACCCCCGGCACCGGCCGGTCGGTGTTGTCGAGTACGATACCGACCACACGTGTGTCAGCCGGGTCACCGGGCACCACTCCAGTCGCGGTAAACGAGGCGGGAAAGCCGCTGTTACCGCTGAAGGTAGCCTCGACGAGATTCGCCTCGGCGCCGGTCTCCGGGCCGAGATGCCAAAACGCCAAGGCGCGCCCATCGGAGTCGGTGTCGATCGTAACAGTGGTTTCTCCGCCAAAGGTCCCACCGCCCTCGACGACGGTAAAGGACACGGGGATGCCCGCAACTCGATTGCTTCCGTCGTCAATCACGACGGCGAAGAGGGGCTCCGCCAGACGCTGGCCGACCACTCCGACCTGCCCATTGCCCGCGTCTGCAACGATCAGACCCGGAGGCCCGGTCGCTGCTTGAGCACAGAACACGACCGATCCATCGAATCCAACGGCTGCGGCCCGCACTAGGTTGAGTCCCGCGCCGGCTCGTCTCCCGAGGATCCAGCGGACGGAGGCCTGGCCATTGCCATCGGTGTCGACCGAAACCGCCCGCACCGGCGCCGCATCCGAAACGACAAGGCCGTCGTTCTGAATCACACGGAAGATCACCGGTGTGCCAACGACGGGGGTACCCGAAGCATCATTGACTTGCACGACAATCGGGTTGGCGAGTTCCTCTCCGATCACGCCGCTCTGAAGCTCTCCGGAGACTGGCAAGATGCGTCGGTCGACCGCGGCGTCGAAGGTCACACCAACAGACGCCGATGACGAGTTCCCCGCCTGATCGGTCGCAATACATGTGATCGTGTTCGACCCGGGCGACAACGCAACACCAGCGGCGGCGAAGGTGCGATTAGCGACCGCCGCCACCGTCGAGTTGCACACGACCTGGGCCTGCTCCGCATTGACTGTCCCGATGACAAGATCGTTGACAGCCCCGGCAACACTCACCGTCGGCGTACTCACGGTGCCTCCATCAGCCGGCACATTGATCACGACAACTGGCGGATCCACGTCGCGTACAATCGTCGTGCTGGCAGTGGCCAGCCGGCCGGACGAGTCGGCCGCTGTAGCGGTCAGCAGGTTGCCACCGCTCTCGAGTGGAACCGCCTGGGCGACGTACTGGCCATCGATGATTGTCGCCGTCACTCCGTTGACGATCACCCACTGCGCAGCCGCATGGACGCTGCCCGATACGTCGATCTGCGCCGCTCCGGTCACGCTTCCAGGCACTGGGCTATCGACCGAGACCTGAAGACTGAAACAGTCACCGCCGTCACAATCCTGGTCGAGCCCGTCGTCACACACCTCCGGCTTGGGACCAACACCGCTCTGGACAGTAACAATCGCACCACCGACGCACCCCTCGACGCGGGCGCGGCAAAGACCAACATCACTGCCCGTGCGAACCTCCAGTCCATCGTCGACTGCACCATTGCAATCATTGTCGAACCCATCGCAAGTCTCCACCAACTTCGGTGCGACCGCTGCGTTCTGATCGTCGCAATCGCCGTCGCGCGCGCTGAACCCGTCTCCATCCGCGTCGGCCTTCTTGCTTGGCGGAAACTTGAACAGCGTTTTCGTCGACGTATCTTTCGACTCCAGCGCAAGCTGCTGCGTGTTCGCGTCGCTGCCGATCGTGAGCGTCACCGTCAGCGGCGACGCGATCTCGGGAAGGTTCAGGCCCTTGGCAACGAGTTTGAAAGCGACCTCACCGCCTTTTCGCAAAAATGACAGCTTGCTGATTGCGCCCTTACGGCCTTTGTACAACCACCGAGTTTTGGAACCGGTATTCTTGCGCTCGAGTGAGCCCGGCGGCAGAACCTCGACGAACGGACCGACCGAAACCGTAACCGCTTGGCCAACCAGGTCGAGCACCCCGCTCGCAGGCACTGCGCTGCCCTTGGCGACAATCTTGTCCTTGTCGGGTTTTGTTTTGGCAACGATGATTTTGAGTTTCGCAACTTCGAAGTTGACCAACTCTTGACCGAGAGTGGCGATCGGCACCGAAAACGCACAGGCAACGACCAGCAGCGTTCGGAAGCTTGGGCGTTTCTGCCAACGACTTCGACACGGCGAACCAGAATCAGAGAATTCCTTTATCAACTTAGTAGTCTCCGGGAGCGATGATCAGCGGCTGACACAGCCGAATTCGGGAGTACCCGGACAGTGCGTTCCCAATCATTTGGCAATACCACTGCATCTTTATGAAAGATGAGGCAGACTAGTCAACACGGGAATCTACCTAATCCAACGAAGACTGATTGGAACGTAGGAGGTGAAGAGGCCTCCTCACTTACGGTTAGCAACTTTCACTAAACCACTTGACCAGTCGGACAGCAGGTCTTTGTCCGACAACGTGCCGCGACGTATGACGCTCTATCAGTAGACCCAATGACTTCTCACACGTTCCCGACCCTCAGCCGGCGTCTTTCGCCCATGCGCGCGCTAGCGCTGGTCTGGCATTGCAGCGTTCGAGATAGCGATCGATCAGAGCATCGGCCGGCAGCATGGCTCGCTCGAAGTGCCCCATGCTGGCCACCAAGATATCTGCACCGGAGAACTCGTCGCCCAGCAAGTACGGCGCGCTAGCCAACGCTTCGAGGATTCGGTGGTCGACCGCAGCGCGGTCACCGAAGGCTCTTCGGAGGACCGTGTCGTCGCCGAGACCTGCGAACTGGATATTGAGCACCGGCTCTATCACACCCGCGTAGTAGGCCAGCCACGAGAGGTAGGCGGCGCGATTCATGTCGCCCACCGCCGGGCCGATCCCTGCTGCGGCGAACTTGTCGGTCAGGTACAACACGATTGCTGCGGACTCGGTGATCAACGTCTTTTCGTCGACCAGCGCCGGTACTTTCTTGTCCGGGTGCGGGTTGCCGGGGTCGGGCGAGCCCGATCCATCTCTTCGCGAGATGGCGGTAATTCGCAACGCATAGTCGGCTCCGAGTTCCTCGAGAAGCCAGACGATGCGCGACGAGCGCGATAGCGGGGCATGATACAGGGTCAGCATTCTAGGTGTCCAAGGGATCCACAGAAACGATCAGCAGCGCATTGAAGTTGTTCGCAATCTCCCGCACCTGCTTTCTAGTCGCGACCAGGCGCGGCTGCAACGGACACCACAGGCCGCAGTTGCCGTTGCCGGCCGTCTACAGAACGCGTTAAGAGGGAACGATGGAATGGCTTCACAAACGCTGCCCCGATGCCCTTACCAGCGCGCGCGACGCGCGTGGTCGAGCTTATGTCCCCTACTCCGGCTTTCGCATGGGTGCCGCCGTCGTTACCGACAGCGGCGAGATCCTGCCCGGTGCGTTGGTCGAAAATGTTTCCCTCGGTCTGGCAATGTGCGCGGAGCGGGTGGCGCTGTTCTCGGCCGTCGCGACAGCGGCCGGCAAGCCGCAGGTCCTCGCGCTGGTCGCCAAGCGCACCAATAAGCAGCTCACCTTCCCCTGTGGAGCCTGCCTGCAGGTCGCCCTCGAGCTCGGCGGCCACGATCTCATCGTGGTGGTAAGCGACACAAAGGGTAAGACCGATCAAGCCCGCATCGGCGACCTTGCCGCCCGCCTTCCTCACAAGCCCAACTAGCATCAACGGGACTGACTAGCGGGTCGCATCTGGTCAGATCGTTTTCGTCAGCTAGGATTTCGACATGATCAGAAATCCAATGTTCAAAAAGACCGTCGGCCTGCCCCTCATCCTGCTCGCCTCCGCCGCACTGAGTGCGAGCAACCTGGCCTGTGGCGCGCGGCGCGGCGAGCCGCTGCAACCGTTGCAGCGCAAGATCGACCTGCAGCGCTTCATGGGTAAGTGGTTCGTTCTGGCGCACATCCCGATCGACACCTTCTTCGCCAGCGAAGCCGACGCCTACAACGCCGTCGAAGAGTACGAGCTCGCCGCAGACGGCTCGATCCCGACGACCTTCACGTTTCGCGAAGGCAGCTTCGACGGCGCCGAAAAGGTCATGCAACCGACCGGCTTCGTTCACGACGCCGAGACCAACGCCGAATGGCGGATGCAGTTCGTTTGGCCCTTCAAGTCGGCCTACCTAATCGTCCACCTCGACGACGACTATCAGCAGACCATCATCGGCGTGCCCGGCCGCAGCTACGCCTGGATCATGGCGCGTACCCCAAAAATACCCGAGGCCGAATACCGAGCCCTGGTCCAGCGCCTCGAAGAAATGGGCCACGACCTGACCAAGCTCCGCAAAGTCCCGCAGAGCAAGCGTTAGAGGTCCGGTGTAGAAACAAGAGAAGGCAAGATGCGAATCGTTCACCGAGTTGCTAGTCTTCGTCGATGCAACCGAAAATTTTGCTGTACACGATTGCCCCTTCCCAGAATGCTGTCCGGCCTGAAATCGCGCTCCTCGAGAAGGGTCTGGAGTTCGAGAAGATCACCGTCGATCTGTTCAAAGGGGAGCACAAGCAACCGCCGTTCTCCGAGCTGACGCCGCGCGGGCAAGTGCCGACGTTGGTGTACGGCGAGGGTGCGGACAAGATCGTCGTCTACGAAAGCATCGCCATCATCCGCTTTGTCGACGCCGTGCACCCGCAGCCTCCGTTGATGCCGCCGGCCAGCGACGCGCGCGCCATCGCCGATGCCCTCATGCGTATGGAAGAGTTCCAGGCGAAGCTCGATGCCAAGAACATCTTCGGCTCGGTGATGTTTGGCGGACAAACCCGCGAACAACTCGGCGAACGCGTCGACACTCTGCTCGATGAAATTCCGCGCTGGAACGCATACGCCAGCGGCCGGAAGTTTCTCGCCGGCGAGCAATTCACTCTCGCCGATATCGCCGTCTTCCCGTTGCTCATGCACTTCGAGGCCATGGGCTATGACTACGCACAGCACACCCCCGCCCTTTCGGCCTACATGGATCGCTGCAAAGAACGGCCGAGCATCAAAAGGTCGGGCTGGCTGGATGCCTTTCGCCAGTTCGTAGCAAGCCGCAATCCGAATCAGGTGTTGGCCAACGTTTAGCAGCCCGGCCTACTTCTTCGACGGACTGCAAACCCCAGTTCGCGAGCCATAACCTCAGCCGTCATCGTTTTCCCCGTGCCGACGGGCCCGGAGAACGGTGAGGGCCAAGAACAGAGGATGAGCGGGACAGGCCCCGAGTGAGCGTGACAAGACCGCTCTTGGGAAACGCCCGTACTCACCCCCTGCTCGTCCACCCGACAAGCCGGCGCCGCTCGGGAACGATCTCTTGGTCCAAGTTCGATCGCGGGATTCCAACCGTCAGCATCAACCCGATCGGCAATGCGGGCGCTTGTAGGCAGATCGCAAGCACAGATCCGTCCCGCCCGGCTCAGTGAACATTGTTCATCGCGAATGAACGCCTTCCAGGCATACCGGCAAGGCCACCGTGCCGCTGCCGCCATGCTCATGAAAGGTGTTCAATCCATGACCCTAAGCTCTCGAAATACAATACGATTTCATGTCGCGCTCCTGGGCTTCGTGGGCCTCATCGGCTTCGTGGGCTTCATGGCGGCACCATCGGTCAGCCACGCCGGCATCCTCCTGACCGACGCCCCGCAGGACTTCGTCTACAGTCCGGACATCCCCGTGGCGACCGGTACCGGTATCGTCATTCTTCACAACCAAGTTGCACCGGCATCGGTATCCGGAACGCTCGGTGCACCGCTCCCGGTCAACGGGCCGGCCGGCATCGACGCGTACGACGAATTGCCGAACGGTGATTACATCGTCTCGTACGATGAACCGGTGCAGCTGACGACAACCTCGGGACCGTTCCTGGTTGCACCGGGCGACGTCGTCCGCTTCGACAAAGACGGTGTCTTCC
The DNA here is from genome assembly GCA_029262455.1 of Deltaproteobacteria bacterium. GTDB lineage: Bacteria > Desulfobacterota > Binatia > HRBIN30 > CADEER01 > CADEER01. Next base: position 6,591 of record JAJCZJ010000024.1, read on the forward strand.
AGAGCTTCGAATTCCGCGCCAGCGACTTCGGACTGCCGACCGGCACCAACGTCGACGCAGCCTGCTTTGTCGGAGACACCGCCAACGCAGCGCAGATCGGGGTATCGTTCGATCACCCAGTGCGCGCCACGCGCGGCGGCACCTCGCGAACGCTCGAACCCCGCGACCTCCTCTGTGTCGATCGAAACGACCTCGACGACTTCGAGTCCTGTTTCAGCAGGGCCATCGTCCAGATCCCGCCCGGAGCGAATGTCGACGCCGCCGATCATCTCGGCGGAATCCGCTGGCTCTTCTCGTTCGATGACACGGTCGACCTCGGCAACTTTTCGGTTGCTGACGAGGACATCGCATTCGCCTCCGGCCCAGCGGATCTCTCCAACCCGGCAACCTGGCAACACTATTTCAACGGCCGCGAGTTGAGCGCCAACGGGAGCGGCGTCGACCTCGATGCCCTCGGGTTCCCCGGTCCCTTCTTCCCCACACCGACACCAACGGCCACCCCGATCAACACCGCGACGCCGACCAACACCGCCACTCCGACCAACACCGCGACGCCGACCAACACCGCCACTCCGACCAATACCGCGACGCCGACCAACACCGCCACTCCGACCAATACCGCGACGCCGACCAACACACCCACCCCAACCTCGACACCGACGAGCACGCCTACGCACACTTCGACGCAGATCCCCACGGCCACCCGAACGGCCACCCGAACGGCGACGCGCACCCACACCCGTACGGCAACGCACACGGCCAGCCGAACGGCGACCAGTACGACGACATCGACGGCGACTCAAACCCGCACTCCGACCACGACCCCCACCGGCACCCTACCGGCGACGCAAACACCCACCGCAACGCCAACCAACACGCACAGCCAAACCCCTTCACCGGCCGCGACCACAATTCCGACATCTTCTCCGCCAGCCACAGCGACAGCCACAGCGCCGACGCAGACGCCAACATCCGCCCAAACACCAGACACGCCAACACCCATGCCGACGTCTGACACGCCGACGCCTGTCGATACACCAGACACACCGACACCCATGCCAACGTCAGACACACCGACACCTGCCGAGACACAAGACACACCGACACCGTTCCCCACCACACCCGGACAAGCACCTTGCGCCGGTGACTGCGACGGCGACGGACGGGTCTCGATCGGCGAGCTAGTTCGCGCCGTCAACATCTCTCTCGGCGGCGCACTGATCAGTCAGTGCGACGCAGCCGACGCCGACGGCGACGGCTCGATTCGAATCAACGAACTCATCAACGCTGTACGAAGCAGCCTCGAAGGCTGCAGCTAATACTCAAACCCAATCAGGAGGACTCATGACCCCTACGCTCAAAGTAGCTACTGTCCTCAGCGCGCTGGCGCTGACGATCCCAGCCACGATGCACGCGGTCGACGGCGTCATTCAGATCAATCAGGCCAGTGTCGACGCCGGCAGCATCACCATCGGTGATCTACCGGGATTCCCGGTGACGATCTCGCAACCCGGCAGCTACCGGCTGACCGGCAATCTAGACGCCTCCCCTCCGGCACCGTTTGCGACCACCAGCGGCACTCCGGCGCCGGCCAACGGAATCGAGATCGTCGCCGATCACGTCACCATCGACCTCAACGGCTTCAGCCTGATCGGCGACAAGTTGAACACCGGTGGCGGCATCTCCTCGGCTTCCGGCGACAACATCACGATCAAAAACGGTTACATTCGCAACTGGGGCAACGCCGGCGTCGAGATCATCGACACCGCCACCATCAGGAACGTACATGTGCTCGGCAACGCCGGACACGGCATCAACGTTCAAGGCGCCGGCTCGATCGTCTCCGAGAGCACGGTTTCGCAGAACGGCGGTGCCGGTATCTTCGTCGGCGCCGACTGTTCGATCCTCTCGAACTCCGTCACCGGCAACGGCCTCGACGGTATTCGCAGCGGAGTCGGCGCGACGATCGTAAAGAACACTGCTTCCGACAACGGCGGCAACGGTATCGAGTGCGGAGACGGGGCGACGGTGAGGTCCAATACCACGAACGGCAATTCGGGCGACGGCATCGGCGCCAAGAACCGGAGCAACATCGCGGAGAACACTTCGAGCGAAAACGGCGCCCACGGCCTCTGCGCCTTCTCCAGCAATCGCGTCTTCGGTAACGTCCTCGTCAAGAACACCGGCAGCGGACTCGACATCGGAGCTGACTCGACCTACGGCGGAAACCTGATCGACGACAACACCGACACGGTCAGTGGGAACACATCCATCCCACAAGTCTCGCCCAACATCTGCAACGGCAATACCACCTGTCCCTAGAATAATTCGGGCTCTAGGTGCCTACAACGCGCGGAAAATCGAGGCGGGACGGTTCTCACACGAATCTGATCGGCTTCCCTGCACTGAGCGTTCCCTGCGGCTTTATCGACGGCATGCCCATCGGACTTCAGATCATCGCCCGCACCCGACGAAGATGTTGCTACGGGTCGCCAATGCTTTCCTCGGCGCATTCCCGAACGACCAACGACCTTCAATCTCGAAAAATTAGGTTGGCTTCCTCCTCTGCCTGTGCCTATGCCTTTTTTTGAAGCCAGCGATTGGGTTAGATGACGGGCCGCGTTTGCCACCGGGCTCTGTGCTCGAACAAAGGCACGGGCACGGGCAAAGGCAAAGGCAAAGGAGCGTCGTGCTCCGCGCGACAGTTTTTTGTGATCCATTGAGGTATGGTGCGGGCTGTTGCCATTGCTCGTCCCCTTTGAAAGGTGCAGACCATGCCGAGATACACCGAGACTGCAAAAGACAAGCTCATCAGCCGCGTTGCCGCCGGCGTCAGGCGCCGGCGCGGTGGTGCCCTCAAGGCTCGCTTCGTCGAGCAGTTCTACGACCACGCGGCACCCGAGGAGGTCCTCACACTCGGCGAAAACAAGTTGCGCGGCGCAGCCTTCTCCGCGTGGTCGATCCTGCAATCCCGCCGCCCGGCGAAGATCGCGCTACGCGCCTTCAATCCCGAGGCCAGTGCGGACGGTTTCGAGCTCGGTCACAGCGTCGTCGAAATTGTCAACGACGACATGCCATTCCTCGTCGACTCGGTCAGCGCGGAACTGAGTCGCACCAACATCACCGTGCATCTCGTCATACACCCGGTGCTGCACGTGCAGCGCGACAAAGCGGGCGTACTGACCGACCTCTTCGACCCGGAAGACTCCCCGCCCGAGGCGAACACTGAATCGCTGATCCAGCTGCACATCGACCACCATTCCGCTGCCGAGGACCTGGCAGCGATCGAAAAGCGCCTCCGGGGCACCCTCGAGGACGTGCGCGCAACCGTCCAGGATTGGCCGAAGATGCGCAGGAGGGTCGCCGACGCGATTGCCGAGATCGAGTCGACCACGCCGCCGGTTCCGAGCGAAGAGCTCGACGAGTCGATCGCCTTCCTGCGGTGGCTGGAGGACCATCACTTCACCTTCATCGGCTATCGCGAACACGACTTCATCACCGTCGACGGAAAGACCCACATCGAGGTCGTGAAGGGCAGTGGTTTGGGAGTCCTGCGCAAGTCTTCGGTCACAGTCTACGAGGCCCTGCTCGAGCTGCCGGTGTTACCCACCGAGGTGGCGGCATTCATGAACAAGCCGGAGATCCTGATGGTCGGTAAGGCCAACCGCAACTCGACCGTCCGGCGCAACCACCAGCTCGACACCATTGGGTTGCGACGTTTCGACGCCGAGGGAAACGTGATCGGCAGCCGTCTGTTCGCCGGTCTCTTCACCTCAACCGTATTCACCAGCTCGCCCCGCCAGATCCCGGTCCTACGCGGTAAAGTGGCCACGATTCTCGAAGCCTCCGAGTTCGAGCCCAGGACTCACGATGGTCGCGGGCTCCTGCACATTCTCGAGACCCTACCGCGCCACGAGCTCTTTCAGGTCGACTCGGAGACTCTTCTCGAGACCAGCCTCGGCATCCTCGGGCTGCGCCAGCGACCGAGGGTCGCGCTGTTCGTCCACCCCGACCCCCTCCGCCGCTGGGTCTCTTGCCTGGTCTACGTGCCGAGCGAGCGCTTTGACACGCGACTGCGCCAGCGGCTGGCGGCGATCCTCACCGAGGGGCTCGCCGGCACGCTGGCCTCCTTCGAAACCTCGATTTCCGATGATCCGATGGCGCGCGTCCACTTTATCGTCAAAACCGTTTCCGGCGCACCCGCACCACGCTCGCGCGAACAAATCGAGACCCGCCTGATCGCAGCCGCACGCGACTGGCGCGCGGATCTCCGCACCGACCTCTTGCGCCAACACGGAGCGGAAAAGGGGCGCGGGCTGCTGCGGATCTACGGCGACTCATTTCCGGTCGGCTATCGCGAGCGCTACGACACGGCAGACGCGGTTGCCGATATCGCCCACGCTGCCGCCGTGATCGACAGCGGAGCGATCGTGCTCAACCTCTACCGGGCCGCCAGCGCGTCTCCGAACGAGCTTCGCCTCAAGCTCTACCGGCGCGACCAGGCACAGCCACTGAGCGACGTTCTGCCGATCCTCGAGAACATGGGCGTCCGCGTCATCGACGAGATTCCCAATGAGGTCGTTCCTCGAGGCGTCGACCATACCGTATGGATTCACGACTTCGGACTCTCGCTCAACTCGAGCGCGCCGGTGGACGTTGCCGAGGTCAAGGATCTGTTCGAAGAAGCAATGCTCGGGGTGTGTTGCGGCGACACCGAGAATGACGGCTTCAGCTCGCTGGTACTCGCGGCCGGCCTGTCGTCGCGCCGGATCGTCATCTTGCGGGCGTACTGCAAGTTCCTTCTGCAAGCCGGAATTCAGTTCAGTCAGGCCTATATGGAGACGACCCTGGCGAGCCATCCGGTCGTCGCCCGCAGCATCGTCGAGCTCTTCGAGGTGCTCTTCGACCCCTCGCGGCGCGATCGCGCCGAGGCCGATCGCAAGCGGCTGCAATCTAGAATCTACCGTTCTCTGGAGGAGGTCGTCTCGCTCGACGAAGACCGTATCCTGCGTCGCTTCACCAACGCCGTGACCTCGACACTGCGCACCAATTACTTTCAGGAGGACGCGAACGGCGCAGACAAGAATTATGTCTCCTTGAAACTCGACAGTCGTGCATTGAAAGGGCTGCCACTACCTCGACCTTCGGTCGAGGTGTTCGTTTCCTCGCCGCGCGTCGATGCCGTACACCTGCGTGGCGGCAAGGTCGCGCGCGGCGGTATTCGCTGGTCCGACCGCCGTGAAGACTTCCGCACCGAAGTGCTCGGCTTGATGAAGTCGCAGATGACCAAGAACGCCGTCATCATCCCGACGGGAGCCAAGGGCGGTTTTGTGGTCAAGCGCCCACCTCTCGAGGGTGGTCGCGACGCTGTCCAGGCCGAAGGAATCGAGTGCTACAAGACATTGATGCGCGGTCTGCTCGACATCACCGACAACATGGTCGATGACCAGGTCGTGCCACCGCCGCAGGTAGTGCGACGCGACGGGGACGACCCGTACCTGGTGGTAGCCGCCGACAAAGGGACGGCGACGTTTTCCGACATCGCCAACGGTATCGCCGAAGACTACGGCTTCTGGCTCGGCGACGCCTTCGCCTCGGGCGGATCGGCGGGCTACGACCACAAAGCCATGGGAATCACCGCCCGCGGTGCATGGGAGTCCATCAAGCGGCACTTCCGCGAAATGGGAGCCGACGCGATGACCACCGATTTCACATGCGTCGGGATCGGCGACATGTCGGGCGATGTCTTCGGCAACGGCGCACTCTACTCTCGCCACATGCGCCTGGTCGCAGCGTTCAACCACCTGCATATCCTGGTCGACCCCAACCCCGACGCGGCCGCGTCCTACAAAGAACGCAAGCGGCTGTTCGGCCTACCGCGCTCGTCCTGGGGTGACTACAATCGCAAGCTGATATCGCGCGGCGGCGGGGTCTTCGAAAGGTCGGCCAAAGCGATCCGCGTTTCAGCCGCAATGAGCAAGCTCTTCGGCCTCGGCAAGAAGGCAACCGTGACGCCCGCCGAGTTGATCCGCGCCATCCTCAAGTGCGAGGTCGACCTACTTTTCTTCGGCGGTATTGGCACGTACGTCCGTGCTAGCGAAGAGAGCAATACCGAGGTAGGCGACCGCAGCAATGACGCCCTGCGCATCTGCGGTAAGGACCTTCGTGCCCGAATCATCGGCGAGGGAGCCAACCTTGGGGTCACCCAACGCGGCCGCATCGAGTACGCACTGGCCGCCGGCCGCATCAACACCGACTTTATCGACAATTCCGCTGGCGTCGACTGCTCGGACCACGAGGTCAATATCAAGATCTCATTGCGGCGCGCCATGACGGCCGGAACGCTGTCGCGAGCGAAACGCGACAAACTGTTGGCTAGCATGACCGAGGACGTAGCCTCGTTGGTGTTGCGCGACAACTACCGTCAAAGCAACGCCCTCAGCGAAGCGGAACGCCAGAGTGTGCCATTGCTCGAAGATCACGCTGCTTTCTTGGCGACCCTGGAAACCGACGGGCGACTCGACCGAAGTGTCGAGTTTCTTCCAAGCGCCGAGGAGATCGACGAACGCCGCGCCCGGGGTATTGGCATGACCCGACCGGAATTGGCCGTGCTGCTGGCCTACGCAAAGATCGTCTTGAAGGAAGAGGTGCTCGCTTCCGATCTGCCCGACGACCGCCACCTCGCCGACGGCATCGAAGCATACTTTCCGAAGCCGATGAGACGGAAGTATGCTGACCTGATTCTGGCGCACCCGCTGCGACGCGAAATCACTGCTACCTACGTGGCCAACACAGTCGTCAACCGCACGGGACCGGCATTCGTAATATCGATTCAGGAGCGCACCGGTGCATCGGCGTCCGACGTGGCGCGGGCTTACATGGTCTGCCGTCAGGTATTCCGCGCCGCCGAGTTGTGGGCTGACGTCGACGAGCTCGACAACACCGTTTCCGCAGAATTGCAAACCGAGATGCGCCTAGACATCCTCGCCCTGATCAAGCACGGCTCTCGATGGTTCCTACGCAATGGCCCGCAAGACGTCAGCATCGACGAGGCGGTCGCGGCCTATGCCGGAGCGCTGCAACTACTGGAGAAAGGTCTCGACCGTCTGGTGCCGACATCCCGCAAGCGGACACGCGACCGGCGCATTGCCCATTACACGACGAACGGCGCCCCGCACGCAGTGGCGCGGCGCATCGCCAACCTGGACATACTCGCCGCGGGTTGCGACATCGCGCGAATTGCCTGCGAGGCCAAAGTCGAGGTCGCCGAGGTCGCCCGCGCTTACTATGAACTTGGAGCCCGCCTCGGAGCCGACTGGCTGCGCGAGTCGAGCGCGCGAATCGTCACCGACGGCGACCGCTGGCGCAAGGCGGCAGCGCTCGGCCTGATCGACGACTTTTATACCGGACAGACAGATCTCACAGCGAAGCTCATCGCAGCCTCCGGAGCCGACGCAGCCCAGCCCGGCCAGCTCGACGCATGGTTAAGCACGCGGGGATCCGCCGTCGACCGACTCCTCGCAATCGTCGCAGACCTGCGCAGCGCGCCAACCGTCGACCTGCCAATGCTTTCCGTGGCCGCCGCCGAGATAAGAGCGCTGGCAGCCGGCTGAGTTGTCCCTCCTCCCTCCTCTGCCTTGGCACTCCTCTGCCTTGGCCTTTGCCCGTGCCTTTGCCTCAGAGCTGAGAGCCCGGTGACCGGAACCGCCCTTTTTCTCGATTCGAAGAGCGGCAGAGGAAGGCAAAGGCAAGGGCACAGGCAGAGGCAAAGGGTGGTTGGCAATCATTTGGCTAGCCGGGCCCAATGGGGCTGAGGCTAACTGTGGCGCGCTACTCCGAACCCACCTTGTGCTACTTTTGCATTAGATCCCATGGTCTGGCATAATCGCAACATGTCCAATTCGCCGCGACTCGAACCGGAGTACATCCCCCATGCCGACATCGACGCCTGAGCTCGAGCGCGAGCTAGAACAGCGATTCGGATTCGCCAGTTTCCGGGATGGCCAGGAAGCTGCGATTTCCCGACTTCTCGACGGCAAGTCGGTTCTGGCGATCTTCCCAACGGGTGGCGGCAAGAGCCTCTGCTATCAGCTGCCGGCGCTGGTGCTAGACGGCCTTACGGTCGTCATTTCGCCGCTGATCGCGCTGATGAAAGATCAGTTGGACTTTCTCGTCGGCAAGGGCGCTCCCGCCGCTCGGCTCGACTCCACGTTGACCAAGGACGAGAATCGCAAGCTCTTCGACGACCTGTATCAGGATCGGCTCAAGCTGCTCTACATCTCGCCCGAGCGGCTCGGCAATGAGCGCTTCCTGCGCGCCATCGCGCGCCAGAAAATCTCACTGCTGGCGATCGACGAAGCCCACTGCATCAGTGAATGGGGACACAACTTCAGGCCGGACTATTTGAAGATCGCCCACTTGGCGAAGCAGCTGAAGGTGGAGCGGGTTCTCGCCTTGACGGCAACCGCGACACCGCCGGTCGCGGCCGACATTCGCAATGCGTTCGGCATCGCCGACCAGGACGAGGTCCACACCGGATTCTATCGACCGAACCTCGACTTGAGCATCGTGCCGGCGCTCGGCCGCGACCGGAAGGAACTTCTGCTCGAACGAATTCGTCGACGACCACAGGGATCGACGATCGTCTACGTCACGCTACAGCGCACCGCCGAAGAAGTTGCCGCCTACTTGTCCGCCAACGGACTGAGCGCATCTGCCTATCACGCGGGACTGAAAGACGAGGATCGCGCATCCCTGCAGGACGCCTTCATGAGCTCGCCGAATGCTGTGATCGTCGCCACCATCGCCTTCGGCATGGGCGTCGACAAATCCGACATTCGCTACGTGTATCACTACAATCTGCCCAAGGGGCTCGAGTCATACTCACAGGAGATCGGCCGTGCCGGTCGCGACGGCGAGCCTTCGGTTTGTGAGATGCTGGCTTCGTCCGAAGACCTGATCACTCTCGAGAACTTCAGCTACGGAGACACACCTCAACCAGAAGCGGTCGCTGAGTTCACGCAACAAGTCCTCACAGCTGGCGAAGTGTTCGACATTTCTGAATACGAACTATCGAACCGTTTCGACATGCGGCCGCTGGTGGTCAAGACGCTGCTGACGTACCTCGAGCTCGAAGGCTGCTTGGCGTCAACCGGCCCTTTCTATACCGAGTACAAGTTTCAGCCACAGTGTTCGTCCGCCGATATCTTCGCGCGAGTCGGCCAAGAGGAATCAGACTTCTTGAGAGCCGTGTTTCGGCACGCAAAGAAAGGCAGCCGTTGGTTCTCCCTCGACACCACCACGGCCAGTCAGACGATCGGCCAACCCCGCGATCGCGTTGTCGCGGCCCTCGTCCAGCTGGAGGAAAACGGCGACTTGGTTCTCCAGGCAGCCGGCGTACGCCAAGGATATCGAAGGCTACGGATACCGGACGATACGAAAGCCCTAGCGCGCTCCCTGAACCAACGCTTCCAGAAGCGAGAGTCGAACGACATCGAGCGCATTCAACGCGTCGTCGAGCTAGCCCAGCACGACGGCTGCCTTACCCAGCATCTACTCCGGTACTTCGGCGAAACGCGCAACGCTTGCGAGCACTGCTGCCGCTGCAGGGACGAAAAACCAACGCCACTCGGCAACGCCCATCAAACAAAGTTGAGCCATGAGGACGAACAACGCATCCGCGGCCTGATCGAAGAGGGGCACCAATCGATCCGCACGCCGAGGCAGCTGACGAGATTCCTCTGCGGCATCACCTCGCCGGCGACGACGCGCGCCAAACTCCGCAAGTCGAGCAACATGTTCGGCGCTTTCAACACCCGCTCCTTCAAAGCCACCCTCGAATTCGTCGAGCACTTGCTCGGACACTAATTCGCCGTGGCACCATCCTCGGACCGTTCGTCATACGAAACGGCCAAATCGGATTCCCCGGGCTGCATCTGCAGATCTTCGGGAGTCCCCAAGTGCTTGGCCATCGGGCACGTCGCACGCATTGCGCCGTGCTCACCTCGGCCTGGTATCTTCCAGGCATCGACAATAGCAGCTGCGGCATTCGGCGCGACTGGTAGGATGGAAGGGACGTGCGTGCGCTGGAGCGAGAGATTGAATTGCGGGAGACCCGCCTCCTGGCGGCGCGGGTACGCTTCGGCCTAGGTGCGTGGTTTTGCACCGCAGTCCTTTTTGTCGCGAGCGATATCGCCTTCGGAATCGACGAACCTACGCCGATCCACTACGCACGGAGCCTCAGTCTGGTCGCCCTCGCAGGCTACTTTTTCTTACGCCGGCAGCGCAGCCGGGCGCAGGTCGAGGCAGTGGCTTTGGCCCTGATGATCGTTGGAGTCCTGAGCCTCGGGCTGACAGCTGCTTATGCCCCGGAGCCGTCGACTTCGCTGATTATCGCTAGCGTGATGGTACTCGGATCGGCAACCCTGTTCCCCTGGCACTTCGGGTGTCAGTTCGCGACCGTGCTCGTGGCGTCGCCCTCGCTCGCCATCGGACTGGTGTTGGCCACCGGGGACAAGTGGAGCGCCGTCTCGGAACCGATGATGGGAGTTTTCGCCAGCTTCGGCACGTCTCTCCTGATTGCGCGAGGCCTCGAACGACAACGTGACGAGAACACGCGCGCAGCAGTAGCGATCAAGAGCGACGCTGAAGTCTCGAGCGCTCTCGCCCGGGTCGGCCGCGAGTTGATCAGCTCACTCGACGAACCCGCCCTCCTCCGCCGACTGTGCGAACTGACGTCCGAGGTACTCGAGTGCGACTCGAGCTGCACCTTCCTGATCGACGCTTTCGGCATGCTTTCGGCCGAGGCAAGACACGACGGTGACTCCGGCGAACGGCAACAGTTGACTGCAGATTGGATCACACCAAAGGACCTGGCCCCGCTGAAGAGACAATTGGATAGAAGTAGTTTCACGCATCTCCATCTCCAGGCCGACTCGGACGGCTTCACCGAAACCTCAGACCCGCGCGATCCACAGTCCATGGTCATCATCTTCGCGTTGAGGAACGGCGACGACTTGGTCGGTTTTCAGACAGCGTCGTACTCGAATCGCGTCCGTCCTCCGACTCTCCACGAGGAGCGATTGGCTCGCGGAATGTCCGACCTCGCCTCACTGGCATTGAAGTCGGCGGGCTTGGTTAAGCAGCTCGCGAAGGCGAACGAATTTCAAAACGATTTCCTCGCCAACATGTCACACGAGCTGCGCACACCTTTGAACGTCATCATCGGATACGGTGAGATGATGCTCGACGAGGCGTTCGGCAGCATCAACGAGGAGTTGCGAGCGACGATCGAACGAGTGAACAAGACCGCTGAGGGGCAACTGCGCCTGATCACCGCGACTCTGCAGATCAGTCAGTTCGAATCGCGCGAAAACAACCTCGAAGCGTACGCCGTCGACCTTAACGCCTTCGTCGAAGAGCTTCGGCGCGAAACCTCGCTCCTCAGTAGCGGAGAATCGCTCGAGTTGGTTTGGGACACAGCGGCCGACCTGAACCCGATTCGAACGGACATTGTGAAGTTGAAAATGGTCATCATCAATCTCATCGACAACGCCATCAAGTTTACCGATGAAGGTGAGGTCCGGGTTCGAACCCAGCAGGACGAAGACGGAGTGACGTTCACCATCGAGGATACGGGTCCCGGGATCGCGGAAGGAGCGGTTAGCCAGATCTTCGAAGCGTTTCAACAGCACACCACCCCCGAGACCCAGGGTCGCGGCGGCGTCGGGATCGGTCTGTACCTGGTCCAGCGATTGCTCGATGCCCTCGGCGGCACGATCGAGCTCGAGACGGAACTTGGCACCGGAACCTGCTTTCGGGTTTGGGTCCCGAACGATGTCGACGCTCAGCCGGAAGTGCAGCTGCGCGAGTCAGCCTGACCCCCGGCCAATCCTGGGGCGCAGTTCAGACCACGATCAGATCCGACTCAGTCGAGGGTCAGTCGAATCCAATTCAGATTCCAGTCGGCGCCCACCGCGTTGATGCGTAGGGTGTGTTCACCAGAAGGAAGTGCGACGGATTCTGTTTTTTCATTGGTGACCCAGGTCTGCCAGCCGCCCGTGCGAGGAACCGACTGACGATCGATTTCGACACCATCGAGCTGCACTCTAAAGCCGAAAGTGCCGACTAAACTGGCAACGCGGTATTCGATTCGATAACTGCCCTCGCTGCCGATATCCAAGGTGTACTCCAGCCAATCACCATTGTCGGTGAAGCCCACGTTCTGACCGCCCCCCGCGTCGGTGGTCTGCTCCAGCTGGAAACCAAACATCGCCGAATAGGATTCAGCTTCGATGGTGCCGGGGATCGAGATCGTTTCGCCCCCGCCTCCACCACTCTCGGTTTCATCGAGGTCATCGCCCAACGTATCCGTGTCCTGGTAGGTCAACCCGAAGCCGTACGGGAATAAGGGCTGGTAAACCTCGTCCTTGCGATTGAGCACCAGCTGGACGGCTCGATTGGGCCAGGAGAAAGAAAGCTTCCCGGAAAAGTCGTGGTTGGTCACACCCGCAGCGCTCGTGAAGATCACGTCGGCGACGCCCGCTCCTTCACTTCCCGGTAGCCAGGCGGCGACGAATGCGTTGGAGGCGTTCAGCTCTTTGTTGACCCAAAGCGGGCGACCCGACAAAAACACCGAGACGACCGGAATATTTTCCGCCCGCAATCTTCGCAGCAACGAGAGATCGGCCTTGTTGCCGTGCTGATACTCGATGCTACTCAAGTCACCAGCATATTCGGCGTATGGCGACTCGCCGTAAACCACGATCGCAACATCCGGGGTCGCGCCAGGATCGAAGGTGCCCGCGGCACTATAGGTGACGGTTCCACCCGCCGCCGACACCGCCGACTCGATACCGTCCAAGATGGATGTCGCTTGCGGGAAGTCGAGAGGCCCAGTGCCAGTGCCCTGCCAGGTCACCGTCCACCCGCCACACTGCTGCGCGATGCTGTTGGCAGCCGCCCCTGCAACTAGAATGTTGCTCGAGGGATCTAAGGGCAACAAGTTGTCGCTGTTCTTCAGTAGCACCAAGGATGCGCGAACCGCCTGGCGAGCCAAGCTCTTGTGCGCCGCCGATGCGACAAGCGTCGTGTCGGCGGCATGGGTTCTCTCGGAGGGCCTGCCGGCATCAAACAAACCGGCACGCATCTTCACCCGGAGAATCCGTGCAACGGCATCATCCACCCTCTCCATCGGGATATCGCCGCTGACGACTTGCGCCTTGGTGCTCGCGATGAACTCTTTCCAGTCCCAAGGCACCATCATCATATCAACGCCCGCATTGAACGCTTGCGCGCAGCGCTCGTTCGAACAGCCAGGCACCTGGGCGTGCCCATTCCAGTCGCCGAGCACAAACCCGTCAAAGCCCATCTGCTCTTTCAGCACTTCGGTGAGCAGATAGCGGTTGCCGTGCAGCTTGGAACCGTTCCAACTGTTGTACGACGCCATGACCGTTTGCGCGCCGGCCCTCAACGCAGAGAAATACCCCTGGCCGTGGATATCGCGTAGCTCTTCTTCGGTGGCGACCGTGTTGCCCTGATCATCGCCATTTTGCGTGCCGCCGTCACCAACAAAATGTTTGGCAGTGGCAATGACGTGCGCCGCATCGAATAGATCGTCGCTACCCCCTTCGCCCTGCAGGCCGGCAACGATCTCACCAGCATACGCCTTCACAATCTCTGGATCTTCCGAATAGCCTTCATAGGTTCTTCCCCAGCGATCGTCTCGCACAACCGCCAAGGTAGGCGCGAAGACCCAGTCGATACCAGTTGCCGCCACCTCCAACGCTGTCGCCGCGCCGATCTGTCGCACGAGCACCGGGTCATTCGCCGCGCCCAAACCGATGTTGTGCGGGAAAATGGTAGCGCCCCTGACATTGTTGTGGCCATGAACTGCGTCGGTTCCCCACATCACTGGTACGGCGCTTCGGCCTCCGCTGGTATCGGTGCTGGCCACATAAAAGCCGTCGGCCAAGCCAACCCAATCGGCAACCGTCGAAGCTTTGTTCTTGTTGGGCCATGAACCTCCACCATTGAGCACTGCGCCCAGGTGGTAGTCACGCACATCGTCGGCGGTGACCTCCTGAATCTCGGCCATCACCATCTGCCCAACTTTTTCATCGAGAGTCATGCTGCGGACGACGTTCGCAACCTCGACATCGACATCGCTCGTAACCACACTATCCACCTGCGGCCAACACACGATCTGCTCGGGACCATCGCCACATGCCGGCGCGTTGGTCGGCGTCGGTGTCACGGTGGCCGGAGGCGGCGTCGCGGAGGGGGCTACGGTACAACCGTTCAGAGCGACGTTGACCACGGTGATGATCTCGTTGATCGTCACCCTGCGATCGCCGTTGAAATCTCCGCGACACGATTCGTCGCATTGCGCGGCGGCAGGACTACACTTCGTCAGCAACAGAACGCCCAGCCAGACTGAACTCGAGAACCACTTCGTCATCAAACTTTCTCCAGCGCTCCAGTCGAGCCGCAGCTGCAGTAATCGGGATGGCACCGACCCGCAAAGTCGCACGCAGATCCCGGCTTTGTCAAGCTACCAAACAAAGTCTGGAGTGAGGCTCGGGACAAGGCCCTAATGGCGGGCAACTGTCTGATTTTGTTTGGAATTGGGGAAACCATCAGACTGCTGAGTCCGGGTGATTCGTGACTGGTGAATTCGTGACTGTAAAAACAAAACAAGGCTAAGGCTGGGGCAATAGGCTGAGGCTAGGGGGGGCGTGGTTGTTTTCGTCTCCAAAACCCTTGCCTCTGCCTTTGCCCTAGCCTCTGACTCAGAAAAACCGGAAGCCCGGAAACCAACGGTTCGTGATTCGTGACTGGTGATTGCATAGCTCCCAACAGCTTGAGGATTCGCCCAAATTTTGCTAAATGCGCGGCATGAATTGGCTTGTCCGCTCAGCGAATACCCTACTCCTCGTCGCCGTCCTTGCGGCCCTCCCCGCTGCCAGCGCTTTCGCGGGAGCAGGCGGGTGCTGCTTTTGCAGCTGCATCGATGGCGGGCAGGGTGTTGACTTCTGCGTCGGCGAGTTGATGTCTCAGAACCAGTGCAACTCCGCGTGTACTGCAGCGGGTACCGGGCAATGCAACGGCGCTGTCCTGAACGGGACGTTATGCTCGGAGATCCCGGACTCATGCGGTGCCGAGGCACAGTCGGCAAGCACTATGGCCCCCGCCGCATCGGGCTTCGGTCTGGCTCTCCTGGCGAGCGCTCTCGCTGCGAGCGGAGTGCTGACGATTCGCCGCCGCTCGAAGTAGCACGATCCCTGCGCCCGCAATTCCGGGGGCCTTGCGCGGCGTTGGGCTGAGGTTTCAGCCGCCAAAGGACGCCCAAACAGGTAGTGGGCCCTGTGATTCTGAACGAAGCACATGCGGTACGCGGCTCGGCGGCGCCCTCCCGGTACCCGGCTGCTCCCGTCCGCTTCGATCAAAGTGACCCACCAACCCCATAACACATGCTGTTGCCCCTGCTCTGCCGCTTTTGTTAGGCTCCCGAGACCATTGGGGCTGGCGTTATTGAGACCGGCGACATTGGGGCGATCGACATTGAGGCGATCGCCAGTTTGGGGGCTACGGGCATGGCTGATCATGGTGGCAACTCAGCGACGCGACGTTCTTGGCAGGATCGATTGCGCTTACTAGCCGTTGCGCTCGGTATGGCTCTGATCGCGACCTCCCTGGACGCGCAGATCTTCGGACCTCCCGGAGTGCTCTCGAACACGATACCCGCGTCCGACTTCGGAGACGACTACGAGCAGCAGCTGAGCACCGACGGCGCCGGCAATTGGGTCGCCGTGTGGCGCTCCAACGACACGCTCAGCGCCACCACCGGCACCGACTGGGACATCTTCGTCGCGCGCTCGAGTGACGACGGCTCTAGCTGGAGCTTGCCCGCCGCTCTCAACACCGACGCCGGGACTGATTCCGGCGACGACTACTACCCGCAGATCAGCACCGACGGTGCCGGCAATTGGATTGCCGTCTGGTCCGTCTTTCATTCCGCCTACATGAGCGGCGTCCTCGTCGTTACAGACATCGACATCCTGGTCGCGCGTTCCACCGACAACGGCGTCAGCTGGAGTCCTCCCGCGATCCTCAGCTCCGACGCAGCCTCCGAGTCGGGTTATGACCGCAACCCACAAATCAGCAACGACGGTTTCGGTAATTGGATCGCCGTCTGGGATTCCTCCGACAACCTCGGCGATACGATCGGCACGGACACCGACATTTTGGTCGTGCGCTCGACCGACGATGGCGAGAACTGGAGCAACCCTGCCCCACTCAACAGCGACGCCGGTAGCGATTCCGCGTTCGATCTGAACCCACAGCTGAGCAACGACGGCGCCGGCAACTGGGTCGCCGTCTGGTATTCCTCCGAAAGCCCCGGCTCCACCGCGGGCTCGGAAGCTGACATCCTGGTATCCCGATCGGCCGACGACGGCGCCAACTGGAGTGCGCCCGCCACTGTATCGACTCACACGCGGGCTGAGCACGGAAGCGCCTACAGACCGCAGGTGAAGACCGACAGCGCCGGCAACTGGATCGCCGTGTGGGAATCAACCGACAGCCTCGGCGCGTCCGTTGACACAGACGAGGACATTCTACTATCGCGCTCGACCGACAACGGCGCCAGCTGGAGCGCCCCCACCCCGCTCAACACCAACGCTGCTACCGATTCCGGAGACGACGACACTCCGCACTTGAGCACCGATGGCTCCGGCAACTGGATCGCCGTATGGTCGGTCGCTCATTTCGGCTTGATCTTCGGTGTCGAGGTCGTTGTCGAACGAGACCTCTTCGTATCCCGCTCGATCGACAACGGTGCGAACTGGAGCGCGCCTGCCGCCATCAACAACGACGCCGCGGCCGCCGATTCCGGGTATAACTATCAACCGCGGGTCAGCACCAACGGCAGCGGAACCTGGATCGCGACGTGGCGAGCCAACCTCAGCCTCGACAATACGATCGGCACGGACGCGGATATTCTGGTTTCGCACTCGACCGACAACGGTGCGAACTGGACCACTCCCGTCGCTTTCAACGCCAACGCCGCGGCCGATTTCGGGGAAGACTACAGTCCAAACATTGCCACCGACGGAGCCGGCAACTGGGTGACCGTCTGGGAATCCAACGACACTCTTGGGGGCATCGGCGAGGACAATGACATCATGGTAGCGCGCTCGACCGACAACGGCGCTAGCTGGAGCGCGCCCGCTACCCTCAACACCAACGCCGCAGCCGATTCAGGCGAAGACAACGACCCGCAGCTGACTACAGACGGCGCCGGAAACTGGATCGTTGTCTGGCAATCCACCGACAGCCTCGGAGCTACCATCGGAACCGACGCCGACGTCCTGGTGGCACGCTCGACTGACAACGGCGCGAGTTGGAGCGCACCCACTGCCCTCAACGCAAATGCTGCTGTCGATTCCGTCGGCGACGTCGATCCGCGGCTGAGCACCGACCGTGCCGGAACCTGGATCGCCGTCTGGGTCTCCGGCGACAGCCTCGGAGGTACCATCGGCAGTGACGGCGACATCCTGCTCTCACGATCGACCGACAACGGCGTGAGCTGGAGCGCGCCCAGCGCCCTGAATACAAATGCGGCGATCGATACAGGGAACGACTACGCGGTACGAATCAACAACGACGGCAACGGTAACTGGATCGCTGCGTGGTCCTCCGCGGAGAACCTCGGCGGCACCATCGGCTTGGACTCGGACATCCTGTTTGCGCGATCGTCCGACAACGCCACCACCTGGAGCGCGCCCGCGGTCCTCAACTCAAACGCCGCCACCGACTCCGGCGAAGACTTCAATCAGCAGGTGAGCACGGACGGAGTCGGCAACTGGATCGTTGTCTGGAAGTCCAGGGATAGTTTAGGCGGTACCATCGGCACCGACGAGGACATCCTGACAGCGCGCTCGACCGACAATGGCGCGAACTGGAGTGCGCCCGCGGCGCTCAACGGCTACGCGGCCAGCGACACTTTGGACGACCATTTCCCGCAGGTGATCCCCGGCGGAGCCGGCAACTGGATCGCCGTGTGGTACACCCAACACAACGTTGGCGGTAGCATCGGCACGGACGGGGACATTCTGATCGCGCGATCGGCCGACAACGGCGCCAGCTGGAGCGCGCCAGGTCCCCTCACCCCAGACGCCGAAAGCGATTCGCAGCGCGATCAACAGCCGCATGTGACCACCGACGGAGCTGGCAACTGGGTCGCGGTCTGGTTCTCCGAGAACAGACTCAACGGCATGGCCAGCTTTGGGGTGGCAGATATCTTTTTCGCAACCGCAAGCGTGTCATGTCCGGATGCCCCACTGGCTTGTCGCGTCGCGCAGCGGTCGGTGCTGGTCGCAAGAGACAAGTCTGACGACAACAAGGACGTATTGGTGTGGAAGTGGCTGAGAGGCGAAGAGACCAGCCAAGCCGCTCTCGCCGACCCGTTGCTCAATGCACATTACACGTTCTGCGTGTACGCCGGCGCAACACCGGTCCTGGTCGCGCAAGCAACCGTGTTGCCGAACGGAGTGAAGTGGAGTCCGATCAGCGACAGGGGCTACAAGTACAAAGACAAGAGCGGCAGCGCCGCAGGGCTGCAGAGACTGGTGCTCAAGGCCGGCACGTCCGGCCAATCCAAAGTCTTGCTCAAGGGCAAGGGGGCGGATCTCCCTGACATGACACTACCAATCGACCTGCCGGTGACCGCCCAGCTGGTGAACGGCGAAACCGGTGTTTGCTTCGAGGCAGTGTACGACACGCTGGAAGTCAGGCGGAATGAGGCCGGTAAGTTCAAGGCAAAGGCGCCGTAGCCCCGGGCTTCTGCGCCACTACTTCGGTAGCGGCGTCGGAGTACGGGTGCGGTTCGGGGTCGCCGTGCAGTGGTTCGCCTGGTCGATCCAGTGAGTCGCGACTAGGTTCTGATCCGCGTCACTCAAGTCGATCGCGGCTCCGCGCTGCGTTCCGTTGCTCATCTGTACTGAGTACTCCACCGTACCCCCGCCGCAGGCGCTTACGCCATCCAACAATTCGACAAAGAATGCGCGCGCGGGATCACGGACGGCGGCGCTCCAACAGCAGTCATCACTCGAGGCCGAGACGCTGATTGATCCGAACTTCTCGGGCCCGTCGGGGAAGCAACCGCGAAACGACGATGAGTCTGGGTCGATCGTGAAATGACACCCGTTTACCACCGGAGTCCATGTAGCTTTCGGTGAGGCAGGAGAGCCTGTGGAGCAGCCCAACAGAGCATTGTTGACGGCTCTCACCATCGCCGCAACATCGACGGGTCCGCCGCCATAGTAACACCCAGGGCACGGCTCCGACGACGTCGTCCCGTCGAGCACACAACGCACGCCACGGACCAGCTCAGCGACGCCAACTTTCAGATCCGCGTTGCAGTCGCCCACGCACGGTGCGACGACGCCCGCGCCCGCGCTGTTGGCAACCAGTCCAACCACTCCGCACAAAACAGTCAGCCTGCGTAGTTTCAGCTTCACGATTCCCCCGCGCTGCGATCTCCGTGGGTAGAGATGCAGAGATCGCGCACAATGCTGCAGCGGAATCAAGATTCGAGCTTTGCAATCCACAAGGACTCATACGCCACGTTCGCAGTGCGCAAGCGTAGCGTCGCATTTGTAACGAACCCACCGCGGACCAATAGGCACCTCGCACCCGCGTCAACAGAAAACTTGGCAATCAGCAAAATGGCTGTAGCCGCAGGCCTTTGCGTCATTAGACTCCGGCGGTGTCGCCAATCCCAAGCCGCGACAAGTCCATAGACCACAGGGAGGTCTCAATGAAACGAATCATCGCTACAGTCATCGCAACATCCATCTCGATCGTGAGCGCTGCATGGGGCCTCAGCCCCGAAGACAAGTGCGAAGCCAGCAAGAACACGATCGCGGGAAAGTACGCCTTCTGTCTTCAAAAGGCAGAAGCAAAAGCGATCAAGAAGGGCATCGCAGCGGACTACACGAAGTGCGATTCCAAGTTCGCCAACAAGTGGACCCTGGCCGAGTCGAAATCCGAGGGCACATGCCCGTCCGACGGTGACCAGGCCACCGTGCAGAGTCACATCGTCGCCAGCGGAGCTCTGCTCGCACAGAAGCTCGAAGGGGCACGATTCGTCGACAACGGCGACGGGACTATCTCCGATACCGAGACTGGCCTGATGTGGGAAAAGAAGGACGAGCTCGGCGGCATCCACGACGTTGACGACAGCTACTCGTGGTCGACGGGCGGAATCCTCGCCGACGGCACAATCTTCTCCACGTTCCTCTATACCCTGAACTACAACACAACCTCACTCGGCAACACGATCAGCCCTTGCTTCGCCAATCACTGCGATTGGCGATTGCCGACCATCGTAGAGCTGAAGAGCATCCTCGCCGAGCCGTATCCGTGTTCGACGTCGCCGTGCATCGATCCAATCTTTGGGCCTACGCAATCCTTCGTCTACTGGGCATCGACCACCAACGCCACGAACGACACCAACGCCTGGCTCGCGCTATTTCAAAACGGCGACGCCGGTGTTTCGCTGAAAACGAGTACGTTTGCCGTTCGCGCCGTCCGCGGCGGGAACTGAGATCACAGTTGTAGATCGAGGTACACACACATCTCCGGGCGCCAATCTTCGGACAACACTCCGAGACGCCCGGAGATGCGTCACTGTTCAGTCTTCTGGCGTCGCTCCAGCCTCGCCGCCCACAACAACCTCGCCAATGGTCACTTTTGGCATGAGGTAAGAGTTCGGCAACGCCAACCTGCCCGACTTGCTGAAGACCCCCTTCGCTTTCCACTTGGAAACCTTCCGGTCGTGTCTCCCAAAGGCGCAACAAGGCCTTGACGGTACGGTCGCGCAAGTGTTCCCTTGACACTGCAGCAAGATCTTGAACTTAGAGAAAGACATCTGCGGCAAGCCAATTGGGGGGCTTCACAATGACAAATCGACCGATCGCATCATGGTCTTCGAGCCGAGTTGCGCTCACGGCGTTGCAGCTCTTCCTGGTCACGCAAATCATCGCACCCTGGCAGTCGAGTGCGGTGACCTTCACCGTAAGCAAGGCGGCCGACACAGCAGACGGCACCTGCGATGCGGACTGTTCGCTGCGTGAGGCAGTCAACGCCGCCAACGCGCTTGCCGGTCCCGATACCATTGATCTCCCGACCGGCACCTACGCCCTGACCATTGCCAACACGGCCGGGCAAGAGAACGCCGGCGCGGAAGGTGACCTCGACATCAGTGGCGACCTGACCCTCATCGGAAACGGCCCCAGCGGCACGATCATCGACGGCAACGCAATCGACGGCGTCTTGCATATCCTCACCGGCGTCGTCGATATCTCGCGAGTGACCATCCGCAACGGTAACAGCCCAAGCGATGGTGGCGGCGTATTAATCGATGGCGGTACAGTGACCATCGATGAGAGCGCCATCGTCGACAACGGCTGCGCCGGTCTCGGCGGCGGCATCCAGAACAGTTCCGGCTCGCTCACCGTCAGCGACAGCACCGTTAGCGGCAACACGGCGAATGCCGGAGGCGGCATCGGCAACTTCGGCCCATTGACACTCACCAACACGACCGTCAGCGGCAATAGCTGCACCAACGATGCCGGTGGCATCGGTAGCGGACCCGCCACAATCCAGCTGCAGAACGTCACGGTGACGAACAACGCGGCTGGGACCGTCGGAGGCGGCCTCGAATTGGTCAACGCCAACGTCACCAACAGCATCATCGCCGGGAACTTTCCTACCAACTGTACCGCCTCATCGATCGGCTCAAGCTCGTACAGCCTCGACGACGACGGTACCTGTAGCCTTAGTGGAACGGGAGACGTCTCGAACGCGCCCGACGCCGGACTCGGCACCCTGCAGGACAACGGCGGCTCGACCGAAACTCACGCGCTCTGCACCGGCGCCGGAACCCCAGAGGCCGGTTGCGCCGGCGTGAGCCCTGCCCTCGACACCGCCGACCCAGCAGCGCCCGGGAGCGGTGGTGGCGCCTGCGAATCCAACGACCAGCGCGGTCGCCTGCGTCCCGGCGACGGCGACGGCAACGGGTCGAGCCTATGCGACATGGGAGCTCACGAGACCCTCCCGACCTGCCCGCCGGTGCCGTTACAGCTCTGTCGCGGAGCATCGAAGAGCGTGTTGGTCGTCAAAGACAACGCCGACGACTCCAAAGACAAATTGGTCTGGAAGTGGATCAAGGGCGCCGAAACGGCTTTCGCAGCGTTCGGTACGCCAACCGTCGATACGCCGTACGCCTTCTGTCTTTACGACGGCAATCAAAATCTAATCACCAGCGAGGTCCCTCCGGCAGGCACATGCGACGGCAAGGCGTGCTGGAAGCAACTGGGCTCGGCGAGCAACCCGAAGGGCTTCAAATACAAGGATAAGGAACTCACCCCCGACGGCGTGAAGAACGTCCTGCTCAAGGCCGGTGCGGCCGGCAAAGCCAAGTCGTTGGTGAAGGGCAAAGGCGCCAACTTGCTGCTGCCGCCGTTGGGCGTGACGCCGGACGTCACCGCACAACTAATCAACCAGAACGGCGAATGCTGGGCGGCGGTTTTTACCGCCGACGACCTGATCAAGAACGATGGCAAAATCCTCAAGGGCAAGGTGACCGGCTTACCGGGAATCTTGCCGACCCCGACACCGGCGAGTACTCCCACGCCGGCTGTGCCGCCGGTGGCCGTGGGCGATCCCTACGATTCCACCGGTAACGTCGGCATCAATGTACCGGCGGGCTCGGGCGTCTTGGCGAATGACACACTGAACGGCGGGAGCATCTCAGCGTTCGACGCTGCCAGCAGCAACGGCGGAGACGTGACGATGAACACCGCAGACGGGGCGTTCACCTACGATCCGCCCGCGGGTTTCGAAGGAGTGGATACCTTTACCTATACCCTCATCAACGGCGCCGGCACCTCGATGGGGACCGTCACCGTGACCGTCAGCGACAGTATCTGGTTCATCGACAACAGCCAGGGCGCCGGCGACGGCCGCCTCAATTCGCCTTTCAACACGCTGGCAGCGTTCGACGCGATCAACGGCGCCGGCGGCTCGGCTCCCGCGGCCGGCGACGCGATCTTCCTCTACGAAACAGCCAGCGGTGACTACACCGGTGGCGTCACCCTGGAGAACACCCAGGCCTTGATCGGCCAGGGCGCCGGAGCGACGCTAGCGTCGCTCACCGGAATCACACCTCCCGTTTTCAGCAACGCACTGCCGGCAACCGGAGGCTCGCAGCCAACCCTTACCAACGCAGCCGGCAACGGGATCGACCTCGGGACTGGCAACCTCATCCGCGGGCTCGATATCGGTGCGACCAGTGGCGGTGGTACCGGTATCAACGGCGCGGAAGTGGGAACGTTGAGCGTCGGCGAAGTAGGAATCTCGGGACCCGGCGGCGCCGTCGATCTAAGTTCGACCTCTGGCGCCGCAATTGCGGTAACTCTCAGCACGATCAGCATCATCAGCTCGGCCCGTGAAGGCATTCGCCTCAGTGGAGTCAGCGGCTCGTTCTCGATTGCCGCGAGCGACGGAACCATCACCACATCGACAACCCGCGCGATCGATATCGATGGGGATCCGAGCATCGCGCTCAGTGTGACCCTCGAATTGGTCCAAGTCGACAACTCCGCCCCCAACGGCATCGTCCTGACGGATACGACCGGCAGCTTCACGGTAAGCGGTGGAGCGACTCCCAGCAGCGGCAGCGGCGGCTTCATCATGAGCACCACTGATGACGGCGTCAGCCTGACGCGCGCGACCAACGTCAGCCTCAACGGCATGATCGTCGACAGCACTGGCGCCCATGGCATCGACGCCGACACAGTGGATGGTTTGACGGTGACGGACTCTGATATCACCGGCGCCGGCGATGCCAACGAAGAGAGTGGCGTCTTCGCTCGCGAGCTCACCGGGACGGTTCTGTTCGAGGATACCGAGATCAGCGATATGACCGAAGATGGCATCGATCTGGAGAACACCTCGGGCGTGTTGTCCATGACCCTGCGCCGCGTCGTCATCTCCGACAATGTCACTAGCGGTATCGGTGAGAACGGCATGACCGTACGCGCCAACGGCACTGCCTCGATGTCAATCGTCATCGAGGACAGCACCTTCGACACTCTCGAGAGCGCCGCGGTCAACATCAACGCCGGCGGTTCCTCAACCGCGAACTATTCGCTCACCGCTCGACGTACGACCTTCGACGGCGCTCCCACCGGCGACACCGAAGGTGTCAACGGCCTGCTGGTCCAAGCCACTCGCGGCGGCGCCAGCACCAGCCTGGCAGCGAGCTTCCTCATCGAGAACAACAACGCTGCCAACACCGGCGGCATTACCAATCACGCATCCAACGCACTCACCTTGAAGGTCGACTCAAACGGCTTGATGACCGGCAGTGTCATCAGCAACGACATCGATGGCTCCGAAACAGGCGTCGGCATCGACCTCTTCCCCGACGGCAATGTGGGTGCCGTCACGTCGCGCTTGCAGACGACCTTGAACGCCAACCGAATCAGCAACACCTCCCTATCCGGCATCTTCGGCGGGCCCCAGGACGGCAACAGCACGACCCTAGAAGCTACCCTCGCCTGCAATCTGATCGAGGAGCCGACCGGTTCGTTCGAGCATCCAGGAATCTCGATCTCAACGGTCGATGCCGGCACGTTCGCGTGCTTGAACGTCGCCGACTCTACGGGAGCAGGCCTGAACAACTCGACCGGCGCCAGCTCGTTTCCCGGATTCCGCCTCGGTTACGACTTCTTGGAGCTGGCCGGGTCGTTCCGCATGCAGGGGATGGGATCGAATATGACCGGCGCCGGTACCACCGCTTTCATCGACGCCAACAACACCAGCACCGATCTTTCACAAGCCTTCTCCTCGGTCGACGACAACTTCACGAACGCTACTTGCACGACGCCGGCGATCGCACCCGCCTGCGTCTCGACACCCGTGCCGTAAGCATCGAGGCGGCCGACTTCGTCGGCCGCCTCAAACAAAAGCTTCATCACTCAAACAAAAGCTTCATCACTCAACCAAGAGCTTCATCAAAGGGAGGATTGGACTTCCCTCCGCGGCCTTGCTTTATGCGTGGGTTCCACGAGGCATCAGCCTCAAGCCTTTCGCGCACAGGAGATCCTCTGGCAATGAGTCGTTCGATTTTTAGGATGAAGTCCGTTTTCTTTGGCATTACAGCGAGCATTCTCTTGGCATTGAGCGGATGCGGCGACGATGACTCCGGCCAACCGGCTGTAGTCGGGACTGCAGCCGATCTCTCGGAAGAGTTCAGCGGCGGTAACGGTCCGTTCATCGGCTCGGCACTGGTGTTCGACGCTCCGGGATACGTCGAGCGCGAGCATGTGGCCGCCGGAATGGCGACTTCGTACAAGACATCCGAACCGTTCTCGGCGGACGGCCGATGGACGTTTGAGACCGACGACACTGCGTCGTACCGCACCCGAATTCTCGTGCGGCGCCCCGACAACGCCGCGGACTTCAGCGGCACCGTCGTCGTCGAATGGCTCAACGTCAGCGGCGGACTAGACGCCGATCCCGACTTCGCAAGCCTCGCTGAGGAACTGATCCGTCAGGGACATGCCTGGGTTGGCGTCTCGGCACAGCTGATCGGTGTCGAGGGCGGCCCGGTCCTCGTCGTCGCACCTGGGGCCGAGGGACTTGCAGGGGAAGGTCTGAAGAAACTCGACCCGGCGCGCTACGGCACACTCGACCATCCCGGCGACGGATATTCCTTCGACATCTTCACCCAGATCGCGCGTGCGCTGCGCAATGGCGAGGCGCTCGGGGGTCTGCGGCCGAATCACGTCCTTGCGTTGGGAGAGTCGCAGTCGGCGATGGCACTCGTCACGTACTACAACGGCGTGCACCCGCTCGAGCGCGCCTTCGACGGCTTCTTCGTACACAGTCGCGCTTCGTTCAGTCTTCCCTTGGTTGGACCAGGCGAATTCGCCGACCTTGCAGGCGCTCTCGGCGGGGTTCCCGCAATTCTTCGCACCGACAGCGACACACCAGTCCTCGAGCTGCAGTCCGAGGGCGATGTAACAGGCCTCCTGTCCTCAATATCAGCGCGCCAAGACGACACCGACACCTTCCGGCTGTGGGAAGTCGCGGGGGCGGCCCATGCTGACGCCCACTTACTTGGCCCGATCGCCGCTCTGACCGACTGCGGGGCGGCGATCAACGACGCACCGTTTCACCTCGTCGCGAAGGCTGCGTTTCGCCATTTCGAAGAATGGGTGCGCGGCGGCCAGCCGCCACCATCGGCGCCTCGCTTAGACGATGATGCGCTTGACCCACCAACGCTCCTTCGCGACGACGATGGCATCGCCCTGGGCGGCATCCGCACGCCGCCGGTTGACGTTCCGCTGGACCTGCTCTCGGGTGAACCCGGACCGAGCCCCGACCTGATCTGTATACTCCTCGGCTCGACGACGCCGTTCACCGCAGAACGCATCGCCGCCCTCTACTCATCGCGCGCGGACTACGAACAACAATATGCCACAGCCACCGAAGAAGCCATTGCAGCCGGCTTCGTACTCGAAGTAGACCGCGAAACGCTGCTCGCTTTTTCCGACCCGTCGAGGGTGGCGAATTGATTCGACAGCCGCCCCCGGCTAGGCGTCGTTCCCCTTGATCGTCGTAGCCAGACGACGTACCCAGACAAAGTTAGCAGCAATTCATCGGAGGGTAGACCGTGACCAGAGTACGATCACTGGAAGGCCGTGAGGCCGGACTCCTAGCAGGCATCATTCAGCTGATCCTGCGTATGAATGTCGGCAAGAACGTCAACCCAATCAAAGTTCAGGCGCACTCCTGGCGTGGGATGCTCGCCAACTTTCTCGCCAACGCGATTCTCAGCACTGGACGGACAAAGATTGGCAACGACCTCCGTGAGCTCGTAAAGATCCGCGCCGCAGCTCGCAACGGATGCCCCTTCTGAATGGACATCCACGCCGCCGTCGGCGGCGACGAAGGATTGACCCGCAAGCAGATCGACGCCGCCCTTCTGCGCACCGATGCTTCGGCCCTACCGGTACGAGAACAGCTCGCGCTCGAGTACTCCGACCGCGTAAGCGCCACGCCGGTGGATGTACCCGACGATTTCTTCGAAAAGCTCAAGGCCGAGTTTTCGGAGGAAGAAATCGTCGAACTCACTTCCCACATCGCGCACGAGAACTACAACGCGAAATCAAATCGCCCGCTGCGCGTCGAACCGAACGACTTCTGTCCGATTCCGCCACCCGAACCCGCGAAGTAGGCGCGTACCGACAACGGCGCTGCGCGCCGTCGAGGAATTACCCTGCCCTACGCTTCCGCTGACTGAATCATGCGGGCGCCAACCCAAACCAGAGCGCAGACCACTCCGGTCGCAACGACGATGCTGGCAACCGGGTACGCTACCCACCACGAACCGAGGATCGCCATCACCAACGCCGAAGAGAAAGCACCAGTAGCGATCGCCAACAGCACCGAACGAAAAGGCATCTTCGACAACCCCGCCAGTACGACGACGTACTCCGCCGGGCCCCCCAGCGCACGACCCAACGCTACCGCATACAAGCCCCAGCGGTCGTAGAAAACACGCGCTCGCTCGAGGTCGCGTTCGCCGACGATGAGCCGCGCACCGCGCTCACCGAGCATTCGAGTGATACCGTACCCGATCAAACCGCCCACCGTCGCAGCGCTACCGCCGATCAATGCCCCCTGCCATGGGCCGTAGATCAGACCAAGCGTAAAGATCGTCGGATCGGAAGGCAGCGGCAGCACCGCGTCGCCGACGATCAAGGCAACGCCGGCAGCCCATGCCCAATCGCCATAGCCGCGCAAAATGACCGCGAGCTCGTCGACCGACTCCGGAAAGTCCAGATGGTCGCCGAAAAGGAACAGCATCGATCCGCCAAAGCAGAGAAATGCCAAAGGGATGAGCAAGAGTCGCATGGTTGTTCTGCGTCGACTACCTCAGGGTGCAACGCGCGACAATCGCCGTGATTGGCAGGTAGGGGGTCACCTTGATTCTGAGCTCGGCGCAACCGGAGCGAAGTTGGAAGGGCGCGGCGCGGCCGAGCCTTTCCGGGGTCGAGTCGTGTCACAGCTACCACCCACCGGAGTTGTACGCGGCTCGGCGGCGCCTCTCCCTCCCGGTACCCGGCGGCTCCCTCCCGCAACTCAGCTCGCGCTGTACGCGGCTCGGCGGCGCCTCTCCCTCCCGGTATTCGGCGGCTCCCGTGCACGACTGCGTGATCTCGTACGCGGCTCGGCGGCGCTTCGCCCACCCGGTACCCTGCGGCTCCCGTCCGCTTCAATCAAACTGTCCCACCACCGATGGCGAGAGGATGAATCGCCGAGAAAGTCCGCGTGCAAAGAATCGCAGACTCTGCGCCCTCGGTCGTGCCAGCTTTGGCATAGTCCCGGGTGCGAGCGCCATTCC
Source organism: Deltaproteobacteria bacterium (assembly GCA_029262455.1). Classification (GTDB taxonomy): domain Bacteria; phylum Desulfobacterota; class Binatia; order HRBIN30; family CADEER01; genus CADEER01. The sequence continues at coordinate 35,071 of JAJCZJ010000024.1, forward strand.
CCGTGGCGTTTCCAGGCTGCATCTCGGGCTCAGGTCCTTCGGCATGCCCTTTGCGATTTGCAGAACCGCGACGTTCCAGTTCGCCACACACTGCATTGGAGGGAAAGCCTATGGTCCACAAAGAAAGCTACTCGAGGACGACATTGGTGCTCAGTTGTCTCGTCCTGCTCGCGATGTCCGCCTGCGGCAGCAACAACAAGAAACGAAACAACGCGACACCGAGTGCGCAGCCCGCAACCGCAACGACAACACCAGCACCAACCGCGACGCCCGTCCAGGTGGCCGAGTGGGGCGTGACGAAGTTCCGCATCGAGCTAACCGAAGACGACATTGAAGTGCAGACGTTCGTCGATGGTTCGCGCTGGCACAACTTGTGGGTCATCGGCCCGAACAACCAGCAGGTGTTCGGCGTCGAGACTGGTGGCAACATGCTCCAGCAAGGCCTGAGCGAAATGCAGCTCGACGGTTGGCCAAGCCACTTCCCCATTGTCGGCGATCCGAACCACGTCGAGATCGAATCAATCGACGTCTATCTGCAACTCTTCCCGGCGGGAACGTACAAATTCGAAGGTGACATCGTCGGCGGCGGCACACTCGTCGGCGAGACCTCTTTCACCCACAACCTACCAGCCCTACCCGAGATCATCGTGCCCGACGGTGGCGACGAAGCCGAAGTACTGGCTCCCGACGACGCTGTGCTCGAATGGGAAACAGTCACAGAGAACCACTCGGGCAGCGGCGGAATTGACATCGTCGGATACGAAGTGATCGTCGAACAAGTGGAGCCCTTCCGCAAGCTGAGTATCGTCCTGCCGCCCGCTGCCACCACCCTGACTGTCCCGCCCGAGTTCCTCGAGTCCGACCAATTCTACGATGTCGAGGTCGTCGCCATCGAGGCAAGCGACAATCAAACGATCTCGGCATCTGAGTTTAGAACTTCAGATACAGCCGAGGCCCCACCCGAGCCTCCGGCCACTGGACCGAACGATTGGAAGGTCACGAGGTTCTATATCGAGCTGACCGAAGACGACATCGAGGTTCAATCGTTCATCGACGGCAGCCGCTGGACCAACCTCGATATCTCGGCTCCAGGGGGCGGCACCGTCTTCAGCGCCGACAGTGCTGGCAACATGCGCCAGCAAGGCCTGAGCGAGCTGACAGTCGACGGATGGCCGAGCCACTTCCCCTTGGTAGGCAACCCGGATCACACCGAGATCGAATCGATCGGCGTCTTTTTGGGCCAGTTTCCCGCCGGCACTTACAACTTCGCTGGAACAACGGTCGACGGAGTGTCGCTCAGCGGCCAAGCCTCGTTTACGCACGACCTACCGGCCCTACCGGAGATCATCGTGCCCGAGCCGGCGGAAGATCCGCTCGAACTCGACGCCGCCAACGTCGTGATCGAGTGGCAACCGGTAACGCGGAATTACGACGGAACCGGACCGATCGACATCGTCGAATACGAAGTCATCGTCGAGCAGGTCGAACCCTTCCGCAAACTGAGCATCCACCTGCCGGCGTCGGCGACCACGCTCACCGTCCCACGCCAGTTCCTCACGCCCGGTGCTCTCTACGACGTCGAGATCGTGGCAATCGAGGCGAGCAACAACCAAACCATCTCCGTTTCCGAGTTCGTAACTTCCGCACAGTAGCGACGCGTCGGTTTGTGATTGGTGATTGAAAAAACAAGGCTAAAGGCTGGGGCAATAGGCTGAGGCTGGAGGGTGTGCGGGCACGATTTGTTATCCTCTCCAAAACCCTAGCCTCAGCCTTTGCCCGAGCCTACTGCCTAAGAAAGACTGGAAGCCTGGAAAGCGTCGGTTCGTGATTGGTGATTGAAAAAGCAAGGCTAAAGGCTGGGGCAATAGGCTGAGGCTGGAGGGGTGTTGGCACGGGCGAGCAGGCATCGTACTGTCGTAGATACTTCAGGATTGATACTCCTCAGAGCGCAGCAAACATGAGAAGATGCGCATCTTTCCCTACGCCATGGTCTGCTTCGGAATTGAACGAATCGCCGCCGTCACCTTGGCCGCCCTGCTCCTGGTCTCGCCAATGTTGGTATCGGCTGATTGCGCTTGCGACTGCAATGAAGACGGCCGAGTTCAAGTCGGAGAACTCGTGCGCGCGGTTGGCATTAGCCTGGGACGGCTCGATGTGTCGAGCTGCCCCGCGGTCTTGGACTCGCCTTGTCTAGTTTGCCCCATCGCTGTCGACACCCTGGTCGGCTGCGTCCGAAACGCCCTCAACGGATGCCCTGGGCGTACCACACCAACGCTCAAACCTCCCCCGACACCAACTCTCGAACCGGACGTCACTACCCCGACTTCGGTAGCCGGATTCATCATCACCGGCACGGTTAGGGAACGCCCGATTGCTGCGGGCCTCGCGAGAGGAGTGCCTGTGGTCATCGAACCCCTCAATCGAGAGACACACACGAGCGTGTCGGACGGAACGTTTCGCTTCGAAGGAATCCCCGCCGGAGACTATACTCTGCGCTCCCGCCTCGGATGCAATCCGTTCGGTTGCTGGGCTCCACTCGAGCTAACGGTGACATCGGACGCGCACGTTGCGATCGTGATGGTCATACGTACTCCAACACCCACCCGCACATTGACTCACACCCGAACTAGGCCACCCACCCCGACACCAACCATTACGCCTGGCGGGCCGACGCTTACTCCGACCTCCACCCCCACACCTACGCTGACTCGGACGGGTCCACACACCCGAACCCCAACAATGACACCTGGCGGACCGACCCGAACCCCCACACGCACCTGCACGTGCATCCGGCCCGAACTTTTTCCGTCAGGTCGGGCGGTTGCCTCGAGAGACAGAGTCGTCGCTGGCCAGAGGGTCACGTTGACCGCGGAGCTATCAGGATCGGCGCAACCATCCAGCGTCAAGTGGAAGCAGATCGCCGGAGATGACGACCCGGCCGTTCCGATCATACGTCCCAACAGTGTCTCGATAAGCTTCGTAGCTCCGCAAGTGGATCAAGAGGCCGTGATACATTTCTCGATGGAGTACTGCGGAATTCGCCAAGGACGGTTCGTGCCGCCAAGAACAGAGTGCGGGAATGATCACGTCAGCGTGACGATCGTCCCGACGCGATTCCTCGACGACCCTTAGCCTCGTTCGAGATCGGTGGGATTGAGGCGCGACGAATTGGTGACTGGTGATTGGTGACTGGTGATTAAGAAACAAGACTAAGGCCGGGGCTCAGGGATTGAACAGTTCCTGGGCAGGATGTCCTGAAGAACCATTCTCTGCGATGATGCTTTTGCCTATTCTCCATGTACCGGAGGGACCAGCGTGATGCCGCAGCTAATTCCTATCATCGACGGACCTGCCGACGCCGCCACCATCGTCTTCATCCAAGGGTGGCCGGACGACGCGTCGCTTTGGGACCGTCACGTAGCGGCCCTGTCCGATCGTTACCGTTGCGTGCGAACGACGATGCCGAACTTCGACGGGCAACGCAGCGAGCGCTGGGGATACAGCACTGATGAGATCGTCGAGGCCTTGGCTCAATTGGTCCGAGAGGTGTCGCCCGAGACTCCGATCACACTCGTCCTGCACGATTGGGGCTGCTACTGGGGCTACCTCTTGCACCACCGCCACCCGGACCTCGTTGCTCGCGTCGCCGGTCTCGACATCGCACCACACGTAGAGCCAAGCCCAGCGGCAGTTCTCGCTATCATCGCCTACCAATGGTGGCTCATCGCCGCATTCATGATCGGCGGACCAATCGGCGACGGGATGACGCGACGATTCGCGAAAACCATAGGCGCCCCAGCACCACCCCAACGGATCACATCCTGGATGAACTACCCCTACCGCAATGTCTGGAGGGACATCTTCGCGGGGCGCCGCAACGCCACCGAGGACTACTGGCCGAAGGTTCCCCTGCTCTTCGCCTATGGCAAACAGAAGCCCTTCCCCTTCCACTCACAGGCTTGGCTCGATCACGTCGAGAGCGGCGGCGGACAAGCTCTTGGACTCGACTGCGGGCACTGGGTATCGGAAGATCCTACATTCGCACCCCTCCTCGCCCGGTGGCTCGATACAACGACAACATCAGCCTTTTCAGGCCCTCCAGAAGCCTAGCAGCCCGCTGAGCAACCCCTCTCACCCACCGACTCTAGGCGCGAAGCCCGCGACAAGCTCAACGCCCTACACGGATACCCAGTTCAACGTTCGACCGAAGTCGAGACCACCGGCCGCCGTTCGATGCGTGAGCGAATCGGCAGCTTCGATGGCGACACCTGGCGGGCCACACCGACCGGTCGACTCCAGCGACTCGTGGCGCGGCAAAGCGACGATCGGCGGCATCGTAGTCTCGGCGCGGGTCAAGGACAGCGTGCTCGCCGGTCGAACCGAATGTGCGCAGGCGACGTACGGGGGCCGGCAACGTGAGCTCAGCCTCCATACAAAGCCGTTCCGATCCAATGCCAATGTGTCACTACGGAATGAATACACCTGGTCAGGTCGCGACTCGCCGCTAATTAAATTCCGAGTAAAGTCAAAGAACGGTTGAGATTCTGCTCGTTTATTGACCAATAATAGGGCCTGAAGCGGCCGGGGGGCCGGCAAACCAAAAAAAGCCAAGGGGGGCAAAATGCATCAGGTGACGACCAACCGGTCACGTTCGCAGTCTGGCCATGGACGATTGGCGAATTCCGCACTCGCGCGCAGCATCGGGGCAAGCCTGCGGGCTACCGGCACGTTTCTATCTGCCGCCGCCATCCTACTCGCGGCACTCGCTCCGACAGCTGGTGTCGCCCAGATCACAGAGATTATCGACTCCGCCGGCGATGGGACAAACGTTCTCGACGAACCCAGGGGGGTTGCGGTCGACGGCGTCGGCAACGTCTATGTCCTCGGTGGGCCGCCCCACAACGCCTTCCGCATAACCCCTGGGGGGACGATTACTCAGATCATCGACGCTACTGGAGACGGGACCAATCCTTTCAGTTTCGCATTTGGTATCGACGCCGATGCCGCGGGCAACGCCTATGTCACCGGCTTTGGCACCAACAACGCTTTCAAGATTTCGCTCGGTGGGACGATCACGCAAATCATCGATTCAACCGGCGACGGCTTAGGCAACACCCTCGTCACGGCACGGGGAATAGCAGTCGACGGTTCTGGTAACGTCTTCGTCGGCGCCGGCAATGGCGGAGGCTCCTCATTTTATAAGGTCTTCAAGATCACCCCGGGGGGGACGATCAGTGTGATCCTCAGTGACGCCCATGGCCTTTCCTCCGGCGCCGATGAAATTTCCACCGACGCCGCAGGCAATGTCTACGTCGCGGTGCGCAACGACGACAACGCCTACAAGATCACCCCGGGCGGGACCGTCACTGAGATCATCAACGCGACAGGTGACGGCACCAACCCTCTCGGCGAGCCAATCGGAATCGCAGCCGATAGCTCGGGCAACGTATTCGTCGCCGGTGTGATCACAGCCAACCTGTTCAAGATCACACCGGGCGGCGCGATCTCCGAAGTCTTTTCCGGGTTTCCTCTGTTGAGCCCAGTGAAGGTCGCAACCGATGGCGCCGGGAACGCCTACGTAGCATCCTACCTCGGCGATCGGGTGATGAAGTTTACTCCCGGTGGGGCGGTAAGCTCGATCATCTTGTCGACCGGCGACGGTTTGGGCAACCCTCTAACCAGGCCTTTCGGGGTCGCTGTGGACGCATCCGGCAACGTCTTCGTGTCCGGAGAGGACAGCGACAACGTCTTCAAGGTCCCGCCGCCGACTCCCACGCCCACCCACACTCCGACGAGCACGCAGACAGACACTCCAACCCAGACTCCGACCGCTACGCCGACTCACACGCCCACACAAACCCCGACGTCTACTCCCACTCACACACCCACGGACACGCCGACGTCTACTCCCACTCACACACCCACGGACACGCCGACTCACACCCCGACGTCTACTCCCACTCACACACCCACGCACACACCGACTCACACGCAGACACAGACCCCGACCGACACGCCGACCCAAACGCCGACAAGCACTCCAACCCAAACTCCAACCGCTACGCCGACCCCGACATTCACCCCGATCCCGGGAGGCATCGGGGTCATCGGCCCCCTCGGCGGCACGATCATCAGCGACAACGGCAGGCTCATCGTGGAGATTCCACCAGGCGCCTTGACCACGAACCAGAACATCAGCCTGCTCGAGAGTCCCGGCGGAAGCGATTTCGAGATCAGGCGCAATCGCAACAACACGAAAGTGTACAGTATCAGTGCCAAGCCAGCCGGGCTCCAGTTCCTGCTACCTGTGAAGACGACCTTCCTCTGGGACGATCGCGACGGCGATGGACTGGTCGATCTCGGCGTTTGCCAGAGTTCTGGACCGGATCTCGGTGAGAGCTGCGACAAAAACGCCGACTGCACCTCGAACCGCTGCTCCAGGTTCAGCAATCTCGAGAAGAACAAGTTAGTCCTCAACCGCAACGCCAACCGCTACAACCAGAACGGCTTCAACCAGCCTCCGGACGAGACGCTGTGCGACCAGCACTTCGCCCCGGGTAGCTGCACGACCGCCGTCGCCGACTGTAACGATCTCGCGGGAACCGGCAAAAGTACGGTCGCCCAGTGCTGCGACACGACGAGCAATCAATGGCAGGGGCAGACCTGCAGCTTCAGCGAGTTTTATCTAGGCGAGCACTCCGGCAACTTGATTTCGAGTCGCGGCAACACCACCCGCGATTGCAACGCGGAGTGGTCGGTCCTCAACCCGTACAACGACCCGCATCTCTCGGGCCGCGGCTTGCCACACTTCCGGCAAACATGCCAAGACGGAAACCCCGATTGCGACCAAGACGGCGTAGCCGACGGCAAGTGCTTGTTCGAAACGCGCGTCTGCCTGAACGTCGAGGACAAGCGCTTGGCCGACCGATCCGGCAACGTCCTCTGTCAACCGACGGACGTGGTGAGCTGGGAACTGCGCCGACCGCGCCCAGATGACAACGACCCCGTCGTTGCGTCCAACGCAGTGGCGCTGCGAGACGCCGTAGCGGCGCTCGGGAACGCCACCATCAGCGGCAACCACCAACAAACCGTGACTTTCGCCCCCGGCGTGTCTAGCGCAGTCTGCACCGACGCAGTCCTCATCGAGGTACCGCTGCGGGCGCCTGGACGCAGGGGACGGTTGGCCATGCGGACCGAGACTGAGTCGTCGGGCGCGGATCGCGACCGCGATCCGCTGAGGCTCACCTGCGAACCGTGAGCGCGGCAGACTAGCCAAGAGGGCGGAACGAGTCGATCTCAAGAAACGTAAACGGACACGCGCGGAGCTCACCCAACGCCAGGGGAGGCCTCGCGCGTGTCACGGCTCGGAGCACGATTCGGCTAAGACATTTCCTTGCAGGTGCGGTGCAACCAGCGGGTCGTAGCGTCCTCGTCGTCGAGAATCGTCAGCAGAAGCTCTCGCGTCTCGATATCCGTCAGTTGCTCGGCAGTGCGACGCAGGCGTCCGGTCACGTCACCATCATTCGCCAGTTGTGCGACCGCCCCCTGTAGTTTTTCGAGGTCCGAAACGTCCCGCGAAGCGAGGGCGGTTAGGCCACCCTGTCTCGCCGCCTCCGGGATCGCCGCTCGACACGTCCCGCCCAACTCCGTGAGCCGCTGCTCGAGAAGACTGGCGTGCGCCGCCTCGCGCCGACATATCGTCTTGAGTCCACCTCGGATCTGCGGGTCCTCGCAGATCTCCAGCCAAACGTTCAACAACTCCGCTCCGAACGCCTCGGCGGCGCGGAATCCATCGAGTAGCGGCAACAACATTGACCGCTCCGATTGATAGGTCGTACCGTTGTACTCGTAGCGACTTGCGACCGGCGCTGCTCGGGCTCCCATGGCTGGCCCCTCCTCAGTTTACCTGAAAGCTACGTTGCAGAGTCCTGGCCCCGTCTGTCAAACAGGGTCCTCTCGGGGTCGTCGGCAATTTCATTCCCGAAGAACTTTCGGCCTGGCGCCGCTCGGTCTTTCCATTACCCTCCCCGGCCTCTGGCGGCCTCGCCCAGAGGAGGCTGTCGATTAATGCAGCGACACTAGTATTGCGGGAAGCCCGAAAGCCTCCCCCTCTACCTCCGGGAGAGGGTTAACAGCCCGTTGAAAAACAGGACACGCGCTGCAAATGGTCTTTGAGCGCCATGGCCGCGTTGCGAAATCCTCAACAAAAGTCCTGACTTTGCCTCCCACCTCCGCCAAAGGCTTTGGTGGACAGGCCGGTTTCGCGCCTTGCCCTGACGCTCAAATCCTCATTTTCGCTTGCCTGCCTGTTGTTCAACGGACTGTTAAGGGTGAGGGCATCAAAACGGCGACCCCCAGTTTCTCTTGTGGCACAAGGGTTCCAGCACCTCTACGAGACCGACGCCGGCTATCGCCGGCAACATTTCGATCCTTTCGTCCTAACCTTCTCCCGGAGGGAGAAGGGACCGCGACGTCAGTTTGCGCAATTGTTCAGACAGCCTCCAGAGGGAGAAGAGAGCAAGCCCCAACAACCCACCGGAATCGAGCGCCCGACCCGACAAGATGATCGATTCGCGGACACAGAGTGTGTAGGCTGCCCCCGTGCAAACATTGTTCGATATAGACGGCGGTGTTCGGCTTGTCTTGCCGTTAGTGCTGACTCTATTCTTCTCGGCCTTGGTGCTCCGGTTCGCGGATTGGCTCTTGTTCCGGCGACCCGTCACCGGCTTCCTCGAGGCGCGCGTCGTCCGACAGCTGCTGATGTTGGTCCTGACCACGACGTTGCTCATCCTGGTCTTGTTCACACTGCCATTTGACAATACGGCGCGCGAGCAACTGCTCCGCGTTCTCGGCCTATTGTTGACAGGTGTCGTCGCGTTCGCATCGACCAGCTTTGTGTCCAACGCGATGGCGGGAGTCATGCTCCGCGCCGTGCGAAATTTTTCGCTCGGCGACTTTATTGGGGTCAATGGGCACTTCGGGCGAGTCACGGAACGCGGGCTCTTTCATACCGAAATCCAAACGGAAGATCGAGACCTCACGACACTGCCGAACCTCCTACTCGTCACCAACCCGGTCAAAGTCGTGCGATCCTCCGGCACGATCATATCGATCAACGTCTCGCTGGGATATGATGTTCCGCGCCAGAAAGTCGAGCCCTTGCTCATCACGGCCGCAGAAGCGGCCGATCTCGAGGGGGCCTATGTACAGATTCGCGACTTGCTTGATCACGCGATCGTGTATCGGGTCGCCGGGTTTCTCCGCGATGTAACTAAATTGCTGTCTGCCGGTTCAAGGCTGCGCGCATCCACCATCGATCACCTACACACCGCCGGCATCGAAATCGCCTCGCCCACACTGATCAACCAGCGCCGACTGGCAGCCAACGTACCGATCCTCTCCGACGTACCCGAATCGCCCGCCGGCAGCCTGCCCGCGAAACCCAATTTCGAGAAACTCGCATTCGACAAGGCCGAGCGCGCCGCGGAAAAGGAAAAACTACGGGGCCAATTGGCGGACATTGACGACAAGATCAACGCCCTGAAGAAGGCGGAAGATGAAACCGAGGCGGACACGAACCAGCGCGACATCGATCGACTATCAGGTCGACGTGACCATGTCGCCGGGATGCTTGCGGCACTGGAACAAGCGCCAGACGAATAGAGCCTCCCGCACGCCTTGGCGCCTCGTACACGTCCCGCACGGCGGAGGGCTCTCCGTCGTCTACTTCGGCCGTAACTCGACACGCATCTCCTTGACGCCGTTGATCAAGTTCGAACGCAGTCGACGCGGCTTGGCGAGTGGGACGATCTCATCTACATGAGCGAAGAGTTCTTCGCACATGACGCGCAGTTCCAGCCGAGCGAGGCTAGCCCCCAGGCAGAAGTGTTCACCAAAGCCGAAGCTCAGGTGGTCGTTGGGTTGGCGACGAATGTCGAATCGATCGGGCTCGTCGAAGACAGCTTCGTCGCGGTTGGCCGCAGGGTACCACATGATAGCCTTTTCGCCCTTGCGGATGGTCTGACCGCGCACCTCGACATCGCACATCGCCGTGCGACGGAAGTGGTGGATCGGAGGCCAGTAGCGCAACATTTCCTCGATCGCGACAGGGAGCAAGGATGGATCGGCTTGAACCGCGGCGAGTTGGTCGGGGTGATCGAGCAGGGTGAGCAGACCGCCGCTCATAGCGGTCCGCGTCGTCTCGTTGCCGGCAACGATCAGAAACATGAAGAACAGGCTGAACTCCCCTTCCGAGAGTCGCCGGCCCTCGAACTCGGCTTCGAGCAGACGCCGACTCAGGTTGTCGCCCGGGTTGGCGGTCTCGGCCTGCGCCAGCTCCTGCGCGATCATCAGGGTCTCGATGTGCGCGTTCATGCGAAAGTCCGCGGTCGGCGCAATCTCGGGATCCTGGTCGTCGATCAGCGCGGAGCTCAGCTGAGCCAGTCGCAGGCGTTTCTCGTCTGGAACACCCATCATCTCGCTGATGACGTGCATGGGAATTGCAGCCGCGTAGTCCTCGACGAAGTCGATCTGCTTTTTCTCCAGGGCGGTGCGGATCGCCTGTCGCGCAATCCTGCGCACCGCTGCCTCCAGGCCGTCGATGGCGCGCGGGGTAAATGCCCGACTGACCAAAGCCCGCAGATGCCCATGTTCGGGTGGGTCCATAGCGATCAAGATTCCGCGGTAGGCCTCGAGCTCGACCGGATCCTCGACATCGAGTCGCGAAACGCCCGCTTCGTAGCTCGAGAACCGCCCCGGATCCTTCGATATCTGCTTGACGTCCTCATGCCGCGTAATCGCCCAGAAGCCGGGACCATCCGGCTCCTCGTGCCAATACACCGGCGCCTCGCGTCGCAAACGCGCGAACGCCTCGTACGGCACTCCCTCCTCCCAGATCGATTGTGGCAACAAGTCTACTTCCAGTTGATCTCGCATGGTTCTCCCTCTAAACGAGTGGGCACTAGGTATGGGGTCCAAAAAGACGATGAGCGAATACGTTGCATGCACCAAGGTCGGTCTAGACTTTCTCGAACAAACGAAGAACGTGTTCAAGGCCGAGGAGATCATTCGCGCCACGCCGGAGCAGATTTTCGAGGTATTCGAAGACGCTCATGCTTGGACCGTCTGGGCAATGCCGATCCAAAAAGTGGAATGGACTTCGCCCAAGCCCTTCGGAATCGGTACGACGCGCACGGTCTCGATGACAGGGGGGCTGGCCGGCTACGAAGAGTTCGTCGCGTGGGAGCGGGGCAAGCGCATGGCGTTCACCTTCGTCGGCACCACCCAGGAAGGGATCGAAAGCTTCCTCGAGGATTACCGAATCACCGACCTCGGTGACGGGACATGCCGTGCCGAATGGTACATGGCTCTCGAAACCACCGGGCTATCGGGCCGCATGATGTGGATGACCCGACCGCTGATGCGCGCCGCCAACCGTTGGATGTTCCGACGATTCAAGCGCTATACGGAAGACTACGTTGCGCGGGCGCAGACGAGTAGCGACGCCGCCCTCAGCCAACCACGCTAGTTGAGTCGTACTTGTTCGAGGTACTTGGGCACGACCGCGGTCCAACCGAAATCCTCGTCGAGCCTCGCCCTCAGAGCCGACGCACTTTCAGGCTCACCGTGTACTACGAATGCGGTGGTCGGTGCTCTCCGCGCCGTACGCAACCAATCGACGATTTCCTTCTGATCTGCGTGTACTGAGAAGCCCGGTACATTGACGACCTGGGCTCGCACCGAAACGAAGGTCCCAAATAGCTTCAGCGTCGGCTCACCGTTCAGCAGCCGACGTCCGCGCGTCCCATCAGCCTGGAATCCGACTAGCAGGACAGCGTTTTTCGGATCGGGGAGTAGCCGGCGCAGGTGGTGAAGGACCCGACCGCCGGTCGCCATGCCGGAGGCAGATACGATCACCGCCGGACCCCCTTCTGCGTTGATCTTCTTCGACTGTTCGACCCGCCGGGCTTCGACCAACATCCCGGGATCAAAGGGTTCGCTCGCGCCGTGCAGCTCTTCTCGAATGTCGTCGCCCCCCTCAGCCAACGCGGCGCGATACACCGCCAGCGCCGAAAGCGCCATTGGGCTGTCGACAAATACCGGGATCCTCGGGACCTGCCCCGACTCCATCATACGCCGGAGGTGCCAGAGAATCACCTCGGTGCGGTCGACGGCGAAAGACGGAATGACAACCGTGCCACCCCCCGCGGCCGTATTCCGGATCGTGTTTGCGAAAAGCTCGATCGAGTCGGCGTCCTCGTGGAGGCGATCGCCGTATGTCGACTCAGTGAGAATGAAGTCGGCATCCGGCATCGGCGCCGGAGGGGACAGGATCGGGTGAAAAGGGCGCCCGAGATCTCCGGTGAAGACCACGGTCGTCGGTTTCGGTCGCTCGATCTCCAGGGCAATCGTAGCCGAGCCGAGTATGTGTCCGGCGCGTCGAAAAATTGCACGCACGCCAGGGGCGAGCTGCACCGGCTCTTCGTATTTCACATGCGAAAGATGCTCGAGCGCCTGCTTGGCGTCGGCCTCGGTGTACAACGGCAACGCCGGGGCGTGTTTCGAATAGCCTCGCCGATTCGCGTAGCGCGCTTCCTCCTCGTGTAGATGTCCACTATCGGGCAAGACGATCTTGCAAAGCTGAGCCGTTCCCTGAGTCGCGAAAACAGCCCCTTTGAAACCGTCGCGCACCAGGACGGGAAGAAAGCCGCAGTGATCGATATGCGCGTGGGTCAAGGCAATCGCATCAATCGACGCGGGGTCTACTGGAAACTGAGCCCAATTGAGCTCTCTCAGCTCCTTGCGCCCTTGAAAGAGGCCGCAATCCACCAACACACGCGAATCGGGTGTATCGATGAGGAACCGACTTCCCGTGACGGTGCCCGCCGCGCCGAGAAATCGCAGCATGGCTCGGCCGGGACGAGCCAACTCACCTTGAGATTTCGACATCACTCGACAATCTCCGGTAGCTTCTTGAGGTATTCCACGATCTTCGTGGCGTCAGCCTTCGTCACCTGCCCACGCATATGCGGCATCAGCGGCTTCTCCGCGCGCAGCATGTGCCAAATCGACTCGCGAAGTTTCGTCGGCGAGACTTTCCCAAAATATTCCGCGTCAAAAACTACCGCCGGCGCCCCGACGGTCTCGTCAAAGTTACCGATCCCAACGCCATCGTCGCCGTGGCACTGGCCGCAGATCTTCGAGTAGCTTTCGAATCCCGGGCTCAGAATACGCACGAAAGCCGCCACGCTTTTCGCATCATCCGGAAGCAAACGCGGCACCATAGCAGGCATGCCCTTGCGCCCGTGACGAACCGCTTTTACCAATTCCTCTTCATCGATCGAACTCTGAAACTCTTCCGACGCGAGATCGCGCGGCGCCCGAACACCCGCAGGCAGCTGACCTTCGGGTGAACCGAACGGACCGTGGCACGCACCGCACCGATTGGCGAAGATCGTCCAGCCGTCCTCGACCGTGAGCCAATCGACCTTCGGCAGCTTCTTGAGGTGTCGTTCGATTGCGCTGACTTCACTCGAATGCCGGCGCAGTGCTTTGATGTCCAATTCGAGCGGCAGTTGCCGCCCATCCAAAATTCTCCCAACGAGAGCCTCGGTCGAATACTTTGCGACGAAACCCTCGCGAAGGTTTCGCGGCTTGGCCATGAACAGGGCGGCGTTTGGACCATCCCCACGGCCCGAGGTCCCATGACATGGCGCACAAGTGCGCAGGAATTCCGCGCGCCCCTCCTGCCGGAAGTGCTCATCCCCGACCAGCACCCCGGGCGTCGCCATCGTCAATACCACCAGGATTGGCGGCCAACACCAGACTCGACCACGCTTCATCGTCGCTTCTTCATTCGCTTGCCTCGCATGCAACAACGCTGATTCGCAAAAATGAGGCCAAGGAGGCTCATGCGTCGCGGCCAAGGCCTCAAAAAGAACGTTTCCGAATTCCGAGAAACGCCTTAAAACGGATGCACCTGTCGTCGCCTCGCGGATGGACGGTCATTTTGTCCGAGCCACGACACCAACCCTCAGTAAGTGCCGTACAGATAGTGCATCAGTTGCTCGTTTTCAAAGGTGATGTGCTGCTTTTGGCGCACAACAATGTCCAGCGGCGTGATCATGCCTACGGCCTTATCCCCCTCCATCACCGGCATGTGATGCAGGCCCTTCTTGACCATCGTGTCAAACACTTCGTCCAGCAAGGCCGTCGGCGCTGTCGTAACCAGAGACGTGGTCATGAACTTGTCGACGCGCTCGCCACTTAGGTCCACGCGCTCGCGGCAGCAGCACCGGATCAAGTCATTCTTGGTGAAAATCCCCACGACGGAGTTCCTGTCATAAACGAGGAGTGAACTCACCTCGGCATCCAAAAACATCTGTCCGGTGAGCGCAACCAGCGTGTCCCGCTGTACGCCTTGAACCTCATGCCCCTTCGCTCGAATCAGTTCAGCGACTGTCTTCATTCTTCTCCTCCATGCATGTTGGATTACGCGAACCTGAATCGTCCCGCCGGATGCCGATCAGCGGCTTCACCCATCGGAAGGCTCTCGTCCCTTGGGGTAGTCCGGATACTTCTTGTGGCCTTTGCGCTCGTCGCGATGTCGTTCGAGTCCGCGCAGGAGATCGCGCCGACTGACGACGCCGATCAGGCTACCGTTCTCGAGAACCGGGAGTCGACGCACCCCGTGCTTCACGATCTCCGCAGCGATCGCGTAAACATCGAGATCGGGGCCGATGACGTGGGTCGCATCGATCATGAGGTCGGCGACGGTGATGTTGGCATACTGTCCGTAGTCATGAAATTCGCCCTCCGCCACCAGTCGCAGACAGTCGAACTCCGACACGAGACCCAACAGAGCCCCGGCTGCGTCGACGACTGGAGCGCCGGAGATGTCGTACTTCAACAACGTCTGTACGGCCTCGAAAAGCGGCATCTCCGGCCGCAACGTAACCAGCGAGCGCGTCATGACATCGCGCGCCGACGGTACCGATAAGACTACCATCGCAGGACCTCCCTTCTACTCCGGGTCGCTCGGCCGCCCACCGGAGCCGGCTACAGCCCGGCGACGCGGGCAAGTGCGAGCCTTCCAATCAGCGCACGCGCACGCGTCCTCGCCGCCACAAGACCCTCGCAATCGCCGTCCACTTACGACGACCCCGACAGCGAGCCCGAAGACAGCCACACCGAAGGCGGCAAACGTTGCCAAGAAAGTGAACACGTCTAGCGAGCTCCCTCAAAACGGACATCGAGGCTCGGCATACCTTCAGCGCTGGACGCACTCGTTCGCATCAAAGGCGCAAATGCGGATGTCCAACGTTCCTCGGTTGCGTCGCCGCGACGCAGCAAGAACAGAGCAGCGATGCCCTGCTCGTCGGCGAGCGGAATGCCTTCGAGCGGCCCGAGAACGCTGAGTGCCGTCGCCCACGCGTCGGCCACCGCGGCGCGTTCGTGGACGACGCTGACCGATGCGACACCGTTCTCAATTGGTCGGCCCGAACGCGGATCGAGCAGATGCGAAAGACGCTTGCCGCCGCTTTCATAGTAGCTACGGTAGTCGCCAGACGTAGCGAGCGCCCGACCACTGATCGATAGGACGCGCTGGATCTCTCGCCGGGCAGAGCTTGGGCGCTCGATGCCAAGACGCCACAACTCCCCACCGGGTCGCCGACCGACGGCTCGCAGATCGCCGCCAACCTCGACCAGGGCGTGCATGTAACCGGCACCGATCAATGCATCAATGGCGCGATCGACAGCATAGCCCTTGGCGATGGCCGAGAGATCCACCACAACACCCACCCTCCGTTTGGCAACCATGCCGGTGTCGAAACCGGCATCAATCAGGCGAAAACCAACCCGCGCTCGCGCATAAGCGAGTTCTTCATCGGTCGGTGGGGCCGGCGCCCGGTTCGTCGCACCAAAGCCCCAGGCTGCGACGAGAGGAGCGATCGTCACGTCGAATGCACCGTTGGTATGTTCGCTGACCAGCCGCGCCAACCGAAGCACTTCCAAAGTCGGCGGCGAGAGCGGAAACGGACGCGTCGAAGCCACGCGGTTGAAGCGAGATAGCTCGGAGTCGGGATCATAGGTCGACATCAGTTGATCAACCATCGCGAGCTCGGCCTCGACCAGGGCCCTCACCGCCCTGCCGTCGCGCGACGACAGCGGATGGCCGAGGCGGACTGTGTAGGTCGTCCCCATCGCGGTGCCACGCAGCACAAATCCGTCTCGTGGCGCGCCGCCGGCGAAGCCGTTGAGCAGCAACACGATCGCCACCACGCCGACAATCGCGAGCCCTAGAAGGCTTCGCCGCGATTCACCCACCGAAGTCATCGAAGAGAATGTTCTCCTGGGCAACACCCAAGTCGTCGAGCATCTTCAGGCTAGCCTCGAGCATCGCCGCCGGCCCGCACAGGTAGTACTCTACGTCCTCTGGGCAGGGATGCCGCTCGAGGTAAGCTTCGAAGAGTACCTGGTGAATGAAACCCGTCGCGCCGTGCCAATCGTCCTCCGGCAGCGGGGCGGACAAAGCCAAATGCCACTTGAAGTTGGCATAGTGCGCCGCGAGGCTCTCAAACTCGTCAATGTAAAACGCCTCGCTCAAACTGCGAGCTCCGTACCAATAGCTGATCCTGCGTTTCGTATGCCGTCGCTGCAACTGGTCGACGATGTGTGACCGCAGCGGCGCCATTCCGGCGCCACCGCCGATGAAACACATCTCGCTATCCGTATCGCGCGCATGAAAGTGACCGTATGGACCACTGACGACGACCTCGTCCCCGCGACGCAGGCCGAACAGATACGACGAGACCACCCCCGGTGGGGACTCCGGCGCATCGAGCGGCGGCAACGCCACCCTCACGTTCAAGGTGATCGCGTCCTCTCCCGGCGGATTCGCCATCGAGTAGGCGCGCTCCGTAATTGCATCGTTGCGCACGCTCAGCCGGCGCAGCCCGTGACGATCCCACTCGCCTCGATACGCCTCGCCAACATCGAGGTCCGCATAGCTCAGCTCGTAAGGCGGGCACTCGACTTGCACGAAACCCCCGGCGCGCATGTGCAACGTTTCCCCGGCCGGAAGGTCCAACACGAGCTCTTTGATGAATGTTGCGACATTGCGAGTCGATCGCACGCGACAGCGCCAGCGGCCGACATTCATGATCTCGTCGGGCAACAGCACTTCGAGATCGCGTCGCACTTTCAGCTGACAGGCGAGCCGTATGCCGCGCCGCGCCGCGCCCCGACCGAGCAATCCCACCTCGGCCCCGAGCGCCGGTCCGCCGCCGCTGACAACCTGGACTTGGCAGGCGCCGCATGTCCCCTTTCCACCGCAGGCCGACGGCACCAGCACACCGCCGGTCGCAAGAGTTTCCAACAGCGTTCGACCCGCCTCGACCTGCAACGCGCGACTCGGATCGCCGTTGATGTCGATCGTGACCGGCCCGCGCTCGACCAGGAACCTGCGCGCCAGGAGCAGCGCAGTGACCAGGACGAAGATGATCCCGGTGAACAAGACAAACCCGAGAGCGACGGTCAACACGCGCGGCCCCAACTTCCCATAGTCGCATCCATTTCCGCGCTACATCCCCGACAACGCCAGAAAGCCGAAGGACATCAGACCGACGACAATGAACGAAATCCCCAGTCCGCGCAGAGCTGCGGGAACGTCGCTGTAGCGAAGTTGTTCACGGATCGCCGCCAGGGCGACGATAGCGACGGCAAAGCCGACCCCCGAGCCAAACCCGAAAACAGTGCTCTCGGCCAGCGTGTAGTCGCGCTCAATCGTGAACAACGATCCCCCCAAGATGGCGCAGTTGACGGCTATCAACGGCAGGAAGATGCCCAGGGCCGCATACAGCTTCGGTGACACCTTCTCAATAGTCAGCTCGACGATCTGCACCGTGGCGGCGATCGTTCCGATGAGGAACAGCAGCATCAGGAAGGACAAGTCAACTTCGGCAGCGCCGGGAATCCAAGCCAGAGCGCCCTTGGCCAGAAGGTTGTGGTAAAGGAGGTGGTTGAGGGGACAGGTCACCGTCAGAACAAAGGTCACCGCCAATCCCATCCCAAGCGCCGTCTCCACACGCCGCGAAATGGCCAAGAAAGAACACATCCCAAGGTAGTAGGACAACGCGAGGTTTTGCGTGAAGATCGCCTCGGTCAGCAGGCCAGCGTACTCACCGAACATCGCGAGCCTCCTGCTGCTTCGGCTTCCACCAACGCAACAGCCACACAAAGCATCCGATCAACAGAAACCCGGCCGGGGCAAGCTCCATGAGACCGTTGGGAACGTACCAACCGCCGTCGCTGACATTGGGCAGAACGACGACACCGAACACCCGACCGCGGCCGAAAAGCTCGCGCACCGAGGCCACGGCCAGGAGCACGACAGCGTAACCGAGCGAGTTCCCTATCGCATCCAGAAGGCTGGGAAAGGGTGAGTTGCGCATGGCGAACGACTCGGCACGCCCCATCACCATACAATTCGTGATGATCAGCCCGACGAACACCGACAACCGCAAGCTGATGTCGAAAAAGTACGCCTTCAGTACTTGGTCGGTGACGATCACCAGGCTGGTGATCACTGTCAACTCGACGACGATGCGGATGTCTGGCGGAATCCGTCGGCGCAGGGCGCTGATCGTCAGACTCGAAAACACCATCACGAACAGAACGGCCACGCACATGGCCAACGCCGTCGCAACCTGCTTGGTGACCGCCAGTGCCGAACAAATCCCCAAAACCTGAAGCGCGATCGGATTGTTGTCGAAAAGCGGATCCAAAAGGATCTCGCGACGCGATGCCTTCATCTCCCCTCCACCGCACGTAGCTTGTGCAAGAAGGGACCAAAGCCGTGATCACCAAGCCAAAATCGCACCAACCGCGTCACGGCGTCGCTGGTCAACGTGGACCCGGAGATTCCATCAACTTGATACGGGTCGTCGGCGGGTAAGCCGGCTTTGCCTTTCTTCACGGCAATCTTGGCCACGCCCTGGTCGTCGTAAGCGAGGCGGCCTCGCCAGCTCCTCTTCCAATCCGGATCTTCGATCTGCGCCCCAAACCCCGGCGTCTCGGAATGCTCGTAGAACGTAATCCCGCGAATCGTCCGACCGTCGCCTGCCACTGCAAGGTATCCCCGGATCCTCCCCCAGAGCCCTCGCCCCTCGATCGGCAAGACCAGGACTTCGACCGAGCCGCCGCGTTTGAGCACAAACACACGCGCCCATTCGGGGACGCGTTCCACACCGGCTTGATTTTCCGGCACGGCGCGACTCGTCGCCGGATCCGCACTTGCACGTTCTTGATCAAAAGCGATGGCGTCCATGCGATCGGCGTAGAGGCCTTCCTCGAGGTCGACGAGTCGCGCTTCGAGATCGCTGAACAAGCGTTCGGCGATGTCCTCTCGAGACAACACCGCCGATTCATCGATCAAGCCGGCCACCGAGAGAATCTGACGCCCTTGACCCAGCATGCGGCGGTTCGCTTCTTGACGGTCGCGCAGCGTCACAGCCACCGTCGACACCAGCAGGGCGCAAGCGGCACACAGTCCGACCGAAAAGAACAGCGTATAGCGGACACTAAACTGCACGATACCCCCTTCGGTAGCGCAGGTGCAGCTCGACCGTGACGAAGTTGATGAGCGGCGCAAAGACGTTCATGAACAAAATCGCCAGCATCATTCCTTCGGCATACACGGGGTTGGCGACCCGGATCACGATCGCGAGCAAACCGATCCCTACTCCGTAAACCCAACGTCCGCCGTCGCTAAACGGTGCCGAACTCGCATCCGTCGCTAGAAAGACGGTCGCGAACGCCCAGCTCCCGGTCACGATGTGCCAGTGAAACGGCAGAGCGTACATGGCGTTGCCGTCAACTCCGACCTGATTGAAGAACGCAACCGCGGCGAATGTACCCAGCACAACGCCGGCAACGATACGCCACGACGCGACACCGCTGCCCAGCAAGACGATTGCGCCGATGACACAGGCAACGAACGACGTCTCGCCAATCGATCCCGGGATCGTACCGATCAAAGCACTCCACCAAGCCGTGTGAGACAGCGACTCCTGCCCCAACATCACACTCGCGAGGGGCGTCGCCCCCGAGAAGGCATCGACCTTCTCAAACGACGCCGCGATCCACGGCGCATCGCCGCTCATGCCGGCCGGATAGGCAAAGAAGAGAAAGGCTCGTCCCAACAGAACTGGGTTGAGAAATGACATGCCGGGACCACCAAAGATTTCCTGACCGAAGAGAATCCCGAAACAAGTCGCCAGAAAGGCCTGCCACAGCGGCGTGGTCGGCGGCAGCGTCAGAGCGAGCAGCAACCCAAAGATCGGCCATGTAGCGCTGGGCCGGCGTTGACGAAGCCGCGAGTTGATGGTCTCGACTACCCCGGCACCGGCGGCGCAGACGAATACGAGCGGGCCGACGTAGAGCATCCCAAACAGCACACAATTCAAGGTGCTGGCGGGGTCCGGGGAGACGCCGAGAGCATTCAACAGCACGCTGCGTCCATCAGAGAGCGGCGTTGCACCGGCAGCGATGGCTCGATTGGCCTGCAAACCGGTGTTGAAAACGGCCATCGCCAAGCACGGCAACAACGAGAGTCCGAAGATCGCTTTGACATGGCGCAGCGCGAAGCCATCGCGAACGAACGGCCCGCTCGAAACGGCAGTCGTCGGCGACGGATCAGGCACGTTGCGCATCGACCTCTTCGTCCCATTCGTCGCGCGCCCGGCACAGAGCGTCGCGCAACGATACACCGAAGTCGTTGCGGCCCGGACATACGAAGCTGCACAGAGCGAGATCCTCTTCGTCGAGCTCGAGACAGCCGAGCTTCTCCGCCTGCTCGAGATCCCCGGCGGCCAGCGCGCGCAGCAGGAACGTCGGCAGGAGTTCGAACGGCCATATCCGTTCGTAGCGTCCGAGCGGGAGGATCGGCCCGGGCGCCGCAACCGCCGCCCGCAGGCCGAGGCGAGTCAACGTCGACGACAGCCACGCTCGGCTCCCCGAACGAACGACCGTCCGGCCTGGCAATGCAGTGATTTGCACATGGTAACGCCCAAGAAAGGCCTCCGGCCCATCTGCTGCCATTCGGCCATGCCAGACGGAGCCAGAGATCACTCGAACGTCCGGCCCCTCGACCTCGTTGCGCATCAGCGCGGCGATGCTTGCGCCAAGACGGGTGCGTAGGAGGCGCGGTTGCCGCACGACAGGACCACCGATTGCAATTACACGCCCGACGGGAAGACGGCCTGTACGTGCCAGCTCACCGACGGCGATCACATCCTGATATCCGATCGTCCAAACCCCGCGGTCGCGGCCGACCGGGAACAACCTGTGGACGTGCAGACCAGACGTACCGGCTGGATGCGGTCCGGAAAAGCGTTCCACAACCACAGACGGATCAACCTCGCCACCAAGATCTTCGGCCGCCGCAACACATAAGTACGTCGGCCCTGCGGCAAGCTTTGCCAACAGCGAAAGGCCGATGCGGAAATCCTCCGGCGCCGTAGAGATCACTTCGAACGGCGCGGCGGCCAAGGGCTGGGTATCCATCGCGTTGACGAAGATCGCATCGGGGATCGCGTCGCAGGCCGGCACGCGGCTGAACGGCCGCGTCCGCAGCGCCGTCCAAAGACCCGACTCGATCAGTAGATCGCGGATCTCGGATGCCACCAATGCGCTTGGCCGGCGGTTGGAAAACGACGAGAACGACGCCAAATCAGACGGAGAAGGACGCCCGGCCCGTTCCTCCGCGCTGAGATCGATGACAATCGACATGAGTTGGCGGCGCGCGCGGCGATGAATCGCCACCACACGCCCCGCCCCCGGAGCTGTGTAACGAACGCCGCGTGACCGATCCTCGAACAGAACCGCGCCGCGCGCAACGCGATCTCCTTCAGCGACGAATAGACGCGCTCGCAGCCCGACGTAATCAGCGGCAACGATTCCCACCTGCTCGTCGGCTCGTCGCTCATAGATCTTCTGCTCCGGCTTACCGTCGATATGAAGATCGAGTCCCTTTTTGATCGTGTGCAACAGAACTTCCCGCCGAATAGTGAGATCGCAAGAACCACTCCAAGTCGGATCACCCCCCTCGGGCTGCCGAACCCTCCTCAACCACCAGTATCCAGACAAACCCGAGAAGTCGGTTTCCCGTTTCCGAGAAACGGCGCGTTCGCCGAACTCGGCCCCGAAGCCGCGCGCAACAGCCGACGAGAGTAGAACCCGAAACGAGGTCGGTGCAGCGAAACGGCGATTACTTCTCCTGGACGGACCGGAGGTATTCGGTGATCTCGAGCAATTTCCCTTGCACCTCGCCAGCGACCGCGTCCGGCGAAGCAGCCGCTTCGAAAGAAAGAATCTCTCCCCAAACGGGCATCTCGGAATCCCCATGGGCGCCGACCGCGCTGCGGCCGTCGATCGCTTTCATCACATCGAGGAAAGGGAAATCCCCGCCCGCCCTCTTGGCGAGCCGCGTCAGGTCCGGAGGGGCGGGACGCATCAATCCGGAAACAATCCCGTCACCTTTCGCGCTCAGCCCATGACAGGCACCGCAATAGCGACGAAAATGAGCCTCGCCCTGTCCCGGAGACTCGGCCGAGGCAGTCGACGCGACAGACAAGACGGCGGCGACAAACAGGGACCAACGCACCGGGCTCCTCATCATATACCTCCTCGATCGGTTCAAAGAACGGATGTCCCACACGTTACATCGCACGAGTCATGCCAGCGGCGACACCATACGAACGAACGATTCTTCGGCGTTCTAAGTCCTAGATTCGGGAATGTGGGTTTACCGGGTATCGGCGGCCAACTGGCCGGGAAACACGTAGTGGCGCCGTCTCGCATCGCTGAGAAGATCGGCGCGAAATTCCGGATGAGCAATGGAAATCATCGACTCTGCGCGCTGACGGATCGACCGCCCCTGCAGGTCCGCGATGCCGTACTCAGTGACGACAAAGCGGACGTCGCCGCGCGACGTCACGACGCCCGCCCCTGGATCGAGGGTCGCGACGACGCGACTCACGCTCCCCTTGCGAGCAGTCGACCGCAACGCGATGATCGGCATGCCCCCTTTGCACATTGACGCACCGCGGATGAAGTCCACTTGACCGCCAATGCCTGAGTAGAACCGATCTCCGATCGAATCGGCACACACCTGGCCGGTTACATCCACCTGCAGTGCACTATTGATGGCGACCATCTGGTGTTGTTGAGCGATCAAGGCCGGATCATTCGTCAGGTCGGACGGATGAAAAGTAAAAACCGGGTTTTGATCGACGAAGCGGTACAACGATTCAGAACCGAAGGTGAACGATGACGTTACCTTGTTCGGATGGACCGGACAGTGACGGCCCGTGATGTTGCCGTTCTCTAGCAACCCAATCACTCCGTCAGAAAACATCTCGCTCCAAATCCCAAGATCCTTGCGACTCCCGAGGTGCGACAGCACTGCATCGGGGAGTTGACCAATGCCGAGTTGCAACGTTGCTCCGTCATCGATCAACGATGCGACCAGGCGACCGATTTCGTCCGCCGCTGCGTCGGGCGGCTGACACACGAGTTCCGGCAGGGGGCGATCCCCGTCCACCCAAATATCGATCTGATCGCACGCAAGATACCCGGCCCCAAAGACCACAGGCATCTGCGGGTTGACCTCTGCGACCACTAGCGAAGCCGATTCGACCGCCGCCAGAACGACATCGACCGACACGCCAAGGTTGACGAACCCGAATCGATCCGGCGGTGAGACTTGAACCAGCGCAACATCGATCGGCAGGCAACGCGACCGCATCAGGTCTGGAATCTGCGACAGAAAGACCGGTGTGTAATCAGCGCGTCCATCGTGCACCGCCTCGCGAACGTTCGCCCCGATGAAGAACGCGTTGTGGCGGAAGTTGTCCCTAAACTGCGGTGCAACATACGGCGCCGGCCCCAGGGTCATCAGATGAACGATCTCGTTGCCGGAAAGACGATCGCACTGCGACACCAATTCCTCGACCAAACCGATGGGCTCGGCAGCCCCAGAGCCCACAAAGATGTGTTGGCCCGGCCGAATCTCGCCTATAGCAGTGGATCGCTCACGCTTGCGGTCGGCAAAGCGCTGTCGCCAGTCTATCGCCACAAATCACTCCACATCGAGTCCACAGACCCGCCCAACCTACGTTTCACTCAGCGTCTCGATCGACGACGCCGAGGTCCTCGATCTTCCGATAGAGAGAAGACAAGGCAATTCCAAGCATTCCAGCGGCAGCTTTCTTGTCGAAGTCCGCTTTCGCGAGAACCGTCTGGATATGAGACTTCTCATACGAGTGCATCGCCTCCCGCAAGTTGTCGGAAGTCGAAAGCGGCACGCTGACGCTGTCTCGCATCGCGTTGGGCAGATCATCCACGGTGATCCATTCCCCGTCGCCAAGAATCATCGCGTGTTCCAACACGTTGTCCAGCTCACGCACGTTCCCTTTCCAGGGCAGCGACATCAAAGTCTTCATGGTCACGTTGTCGACGCCCTTGAACCTCCTCTTGAGGTCGAGATTGTGGAGCTTGACGAAGTGATCGACCAGAGCGGGAATATCCTCGCGGCGCTCACGCAATGGGGGAATGGCAATGTCGAATACGTTGAGGCGGTAGAAGAGATCTTCACGGAAGCGTCCCGCCTCGACCTCCTCACCGAGACTCCGATTGGTGGCGGCGATGACGCGAACGTCGACCTTGACCGGTGTCGATGCGCCGACCGGGTGGACTTCCCGTGATTCGATCACCCGCAAGATCTTGACCTGGAGATTCAACGGCATTTCGCCGATCTCGTCGAGAAAGATCGTGCCGCCTCGAGCACGCAGAAACAGCCCCTCCTGGCTGCTTACCGCGCCAGTGAAAGAGCCTTTGACGTGCCCAAAGAGCTGGCTCTCGAGCAAGTTCTCAGGAATCGCCCCGCAATTGAGCGGCAGCAAGATCGCGTCACGGCGATCGCTGAAATAGTGGATCGCACGTGCAACGACCTCCTTGCCGACTCCACTCTCGCCGGACACCAGGACCGTGGTCGGTGTTGGCGCCACCCGGCGCACGCGATGCATTACGTCGTTCATCGCCGCAGACCGGCCGATCAGGTTGTCAAAGTCCAAACGGCGCTCAGCCTGGTTGCGCAGGAATTGATTTTCCCAAGCGGCTTGCCGATTGCGCAAGAGATACTGAACCTTGTGCAACGCGTCATCGATCAAGATCGGCTTCAGCAGATAGTCGTGCGCCCCACGCCGCAATGCTTGGACCGCCGTCTCCACCGAGGCGTGGGCGGTCATCAGCAGCACGAGAACCTGCGGTGAAACCCTCCTCGCATGCTGCAAGACCTCGAGCCCGTCGGCACCAGGCATCGTAACGTCGGAGATGACAATATCGAACTCTTGCTTGTTCAACGCTTCGATCGCCGCCGTGCCATCGGCGACCTGAGTGACGTGATACCCGGCTTCTATCAGCACTTCGGCCAAGCTCTCACGCACGCCGTCCTCGTCGTCAGCGACCAGGACCTCGCCTTGCGAACCGTTTTCTGTTGCTTCCATCGACACTCCGTACGTACTCGATTTCGGGTGGTATTCACCGAGCCCTGCGACGCTCGGGCAGACCCGCCACCGCGCCTAAGTAGCCAAATTTCGCCGTATCCGCGAGCTCATCGCTCTGTTCACAGCGTCAGAGCCTACCTCGGTGGCAAAAAGCGCCGCCGTCAGGTGATCGGCCTGATCGGGGGTACCCAACACATCGCGAACTCCTTCGACACCCCTGCTCAATCAACTTCGCAACTTCCTCGGCAACATCAGAACTCGTACCAACACTGCAATCACCTTCTGCCGGTCTCCGCGTAGAAAGAGCAACTGGCATGCCAGCAACGCAACGAGTCTGCCGACTCGCATCGGCCGGAGCGCAGCCTCGTCGATTCTCAATATTCGGAATTGCCCGACGCGGCCTTGCTCCAAGCGCATCGACGAATTCCGACCGAATCCCCTCATTAGATCTGTGAAGTGTTTTCGAGATTGTGAGAGCGGCATCGGGGCAATGCCAATCAACTCCGACCCACTGGAACTTGGTACGAATCGTGGACGTCGACTGCTGTGGATTCCAAACATCAAACAAGGGAGGCCTCACTCGTGAAAACGCACCCCGCGCCCGCCGCTCACTGTTCTGCGGCACCAACCCCTAGTTCCCACAACGACACTGCCAAACCACTTCGAATTCTGAGCCTCGTCGTCCTGCTATCGGTCCCTCTGAATGGCGCGCCAGCCTTCGCAATTTGTGAGGGCGACTTCAACGACGACAACGTGGTTCGAATCAACGAACTCGTTCGAGCCGTCGGCAACGCGCTGAACGGCTGTCCCGAGCCACTGCCGACTTCGACTGCCACCTCGACGGAAACCCTTCCCCCCACGGCGTCGCCGACACCGACAGAGACCGCGAGTCCGTCGCCAACTCATACGCAGCCACCCAGCTGCGGCGACGGTCATAGCGACACCGACGAGGAGTGTGACGGGCGCGACCTGAACAACCAGAGCTGCGGTGACGTCACGAGCGGATCTTTATTCGGAACACTATCTTGCACCGACGACTGCCGATTCGACATCAGCAACTGCTCCGATACGCGCTTCGGCGACCTCGGAAACGGCGCAATCCGGGACAATCAAGTGGGGCTCATGTGGGACAAGAAGTGCTCTGTATGCGACAACCTGCACGATGTAAGCAACCGCTACCCGTGGCACGGTACGTGCGCGGTCTCCAACAATCCGTGTCAGCGCAACGACGATTGCGACCTGTCGGAAATCTGCGAGGCAACCGACGGACAAGGCACCGGTCTGACTGTCTTTCAGTGGGTCGATACCTTGAATTCCGAACAGTTCGCCGGGTTCTCAGATTGGCGTCTACCGACCCTCGACGAGATCGAGACGATCCGCAATCTGAGCACATTGGATCCCGCGACTTTCACTGATTTCCACCGCAACGCCTGCCCGGATCTCACCGACCCCGCCTGTTCACGTACCGGGTCGTCGAACTACTGGTCCGCAACACCCCAGGCCGGAAAACCAGCGAGCGCCTGGTCCCTGAACTTCGACGAAGGCAGCAGCGAAGCCGGGGATACCACCGATGCCAACCTCGCCCGAGCCGTTCGAGGTGAAAGTCACCTCGCCAGAATACCCTAAGGTCGGACGAAACGGAGTCGGCGATCTGATCGCCCAGATTGTCGGCTCCGCAGCTTCACTCGAGCCCCGGGCCAGCCTGAACCCCTGGACCCGTCGGATTCAAATTACGAGCGAGGCGTAGAGTGGGAACGGAACGAGCACGCCGACCATCCGGCGACCTGACTGTCGCTATCGAATTGAAAGGAACGTCGGTCTTGCTGGCTCAGGAGGTAGCCAAGTGCAGCTACGGCCTCGCCATCCGAAACGGTCGCGTCCTGCACAGCAACGACCACATCAAAGAAAGTCGCCCTAGTCGGTCCTTCGTACGCAGTGGCCATAACTCTACTCCATTCGAGGCATGACAGGACCAAGGAGCAACGAGCATGCCAGGACCGAAGAAGTGCGGCGAGTATCGACCGACGACTTCTTCCAAAGCGAAGTTCTCAGCCATGAGAATCGAACCCTGTTGAGATGGCCGTCTGGGAAAACAGAAGCGACGCGCCGACCTCAGACGTAGCCGCGGCTTTTGGCACAACCGTTGCGTTGTTTATAGATGTTCATCAAGAACGCAGCCATCGAGGTACGATCCAATGATATTGAAAAGCACATTGCCGCTCATCCTTTCGTCGCTTTGTTTCTTCGCACCACCGACCAGAGCGGCTGCACCGATCACGCCGGACGACGTGAGTGAGCCCTCACAGTGGGGGGCAACACATGTCACGAACCTGAAACATCTACGGTTTGCCGGGCAGCCCAACCTTGAAACCCTGACTCACGCGAAGTCGGACGGCGTGACGCTCATCATCGATCTGAGAGATCCATCCGAACAAGATTGGCCCGAAGCAACTGTCGCGGCGCAGCAGGACTTGCTCTACCAAAACGTGCCTGTCCCCAAGAATGCACCGTTTAGCACTGAAGCGTTCGAAAAGATCGAATCGCTGATCGCAGAGAACAAAAGCGGCAACATTCTCATTCATTGCTCGAGTGGCAACCGTGCCGGTGCCTGGCTCGCCACGCATTTGGTTACACGTCACAAAATGACGTTGAGCGAGGCGATGGCAGTAGCCCGCAAGGCCGGCATCTCGAAGGACGAGATCGCCTCCAAGGTCGAGCAATACCTCAACGCCCCACACGCCGAGGACGACAAGTGACACCGCAGAGCCTAGCCGTCCGTTGGAAGACCGGCGAGCTGCTCGTTCCGGAAGCCGGAGAAGAAGACTCGAGATGATCGCACCCTACCCTCACCACTATACCGTCGTCTGCTCGGGCGGGCCCGAAGCAGATCTCAATCTCACAAGCCACGGACTGCCACCCCTAGGCGTCGCGCCGCCGGAGGAGTTCGGCGGCCCTGGCGACCAATGGTCGCCGGAGAATCTAGTTGCCGGAGCGGTCGCCAGTTGCTTCGCACTGACGTTCCGCGCCGTAGCCGCAGCATCGAAACTGGAGTGGACCAGCCTCAGTTGCAGCGCCAAAGGAGTCCTCGATCGCAAAGATGGCATCGCGCGCTTCACTGAGTTCCACCTCGAGGTCGAGTTGATCAGCTCAGACGAAGAGGCACGCGCAGGACGTTTGATCGAGAAGGCCGAAAAGAACTGCCTGATCACAAACTCCCTGAACGTCGAGACAGCCCTCAACTTCACAGTCGTGACCAAATAGCCGTGCGCAACCGGTCCGATCGAAGCCAGGCCAGACAACAGAACGATCGCACACCCGAATCTACAGACCGGCCCCTGATGATCCGCCCTAGAAGAGCCGTCCGAGATGATCCGCACGCCATGATCCGCACGCCGTGATCCGCACGCCGTGATCCGCACGCCATGATCCGCACGCGATGACATCCGCCCTATTGTTCGCCGCAGGCTTGACCAGCTCTCTGCACTGCATCGGCATGTGTGGGGGGTTTCCCGTCATGTTGGCACGCGGCCACGGTGGACAGCCGTGGGTACGCCAAGTGGCCTACAACCTGGCGCGCGTCAACACATTGGTCGCGATCGGCGCCCTCTCTGGTTGGATCGGATATTCAATCATGCAGACCGGGCCGGTTTGGTTGATCGAACGCATCCTTCCGCTCGTCGCCGGATCGCTGATGCTGGTCATTGGGCTCGAGATGCTGGGCATCATCGGCGCCCTCACCGCACGCTGGGGACGCGCCGTAGAAATCTTCGTACGCCGCCCGCTGCAGGACGCGATGCGTTCGAAGTCGATCGGGGCACCTCTGGCGCTCGGTGTCTTCAACGCCTTCCTACCGTGCCAGTTGGTCTACGCATTCGCCGCACGTGCGGCCAGCACCGCTTCGGTCTTGGAGGGCATGACGACGATGCTTTGGTTCGGCCTCGGAACCGTTCCGGCAATGCTCGCCATGGGGACCATCAGCCGACTGGTGCCAGGATTACTGCGAAGCCGCATCGTCAACATTTCAGGATTGCTGGTCATCGTGTTCGCGGTCATCACGATTCTGCGTGCTCTCGGGATACCGATCCATGCCGAGCACGGGATCGCCCATGCACACCACTAATGGACGCGAGTGACAGATAACCAAACAAGATCGAAGCAGCCCGCCTTCTTCGGCTCGCTACCGCGAACGGGGATCTGGACCGTAGTACATCTCAGCCTCGGGCAGTTCTCCACGATTCTCGTACTATCTCTCGCGATCTTTCTCTTCACAGACGGTCCCCTCTGGGCCCAGATACGCGGCAGCCATTTCAACCGTATCATCATCAGCTACACTTTTATTCCGGCGGCCGTAGCAGCGGCACTCGCCTACAACCAGCACCTCCGGCTGTCCGCGTTCTTCAGCGCGACACTAGCCATCGGCATGACGAAGCTCGTACTCACCGCTCTCCTCGTCATGCTCATCGGACTTCTTCCTCGATAGCGAGATCACTCGCCTTTTCTCACTTTCGGGAACGGTCATCGCAGGACATCCCCTGCGGCAGAATCAACTCCCCTGGCACAGCAGTTGCTCTTGAGGACTCGACGATGGCGCAAGACAGCGACGAAATCCTACGTGAGATTGATCAGCACCAAGCTGCAATCCGTGAACTAGAAAAGCTGGTCGCCGGAGAAACTACGCAGCGAGCCGCCCCCTGGCCCCCGGAGGGCTTCTACCTGACGTTCTACATTGTCACCGGCAGTATTCTCGGAATCCTCGCGAGCCTAACCAGCTTTCTCTTTCACGTCTTCGGATCTCTCACGATCAGCCAGGATCCCTACTACATACTACGCGTCTACGGCACAGTGTTTCTTGGACAAGAAGCGCTGACGAGCCAAGATCTCAACTTCTTCATGCTTGTCGCCGTGGTCCACTTTTCAGTCGGGGCGCTGGCCGGAGCGGTGTTTCACGTCGCCGTGAACTACTTCGGCCCATCGGGAGCCGGACAACAGATCCTGGCCGGCGCGCTCTACGGATTGGTCATGTGGGTGGTGAATTTCTACCTCGTACTAATGTGGTTAGAGCCAGCCCTCGTCGGACAGGCTTACGTCCTCGAACTCATGCCAGCGTGGGTCGCGGCCCTCACGCACATTGTCTTCGGTCTTACTCTGGGCATCCTCCAACCGATCGCGCGCTTCGACCCGGTTCGGACCACGGCGGCGAGATGAAGGAGTGCTACGACATGGCCGAACCCACCTACGGTCGAACACTTGCTTCGCGGCTCGCCCTCGCCGCGGTGCTGATCGTCGCGACACTAGGTACTGCGAGCGCTGAGAACACCGAAACCCTCGCCGCACACGGGGCGACCATCTACGCGACCTACTGCCAAGGTTGTCACGGTGAGAACGGGGATGGACACGGACCGGCGGCTGACATGCTCATCGTGAAACCACGTGATTTCACGAAAGGGGTTTTCAAGTTCCGTTCAACCCCGACCGGAGAGCTGCCCACCGACGACGACTTGTATCGGATCATCACAAACGGCGCGTACGGCACATCGATGCCGGCATGGCCGTTGCTCAGCGAAAGAGAGCGCCGGGCTGTAGTCGCGTTCATCAAGACGTACTACCCGGACTGGCAAAGCGAAGGACCGGGACAACCGATCTACATCCCCTCTCCTCCAGAATTTACTGGTTCGCAAGCCTCGATCGTGCGCGGCCGCGAGCTGTACGAGCTCCTCGATTGCGCAAAGTGTCACGGCGACCAAGGTCGTGGCGACGGCGAGTCCGCAAACGACCTCGACCCGGACATTTGGGGCAATCGGCAACGGCCCTTCGACTTCACCTCCGGGCCGCTCCGCGGCGGCAGTCGCTTCGAGGATATCTATCGGACTTTCATGACCGGTGTCGGCGGCACCGCGATGCCGTCATTCGCGGACATCTTCGCAGAAGTAGACGGCGAGTACATCCTCGAAGACGATGCTTGGAATCTCGTTTCCTACGTCTGGTCGCTACGCCGATCGACGCAGCGCACAGCGCAAACACCAAAGGAGTAGCGAGAGTGATGGCAAACGGCGATTCACGCGCTCTTGTGAACCTCGACCTGATCCGCTGGCATCTCATAGCCAGCGCCACTTTCATGATGGTTTCCATGCTCGGCGGACTGGCGTACGCGTTCCAGTTCAACCAGCTGTATCCATTTCCCAGCATCGAATGGCTATCGCCTGGCCGGGTTCGCATGGTGCACACCAACATGGCCGCTTACGGCTTCATCGCCAATGCGTTCATCGCCGGCCTGCTCTTCGCGATTCCTCGATTGACCAAGAAGCCGATCTTCTCCGACCAGTTAGGTTGGATGATCTTCGGCGCGTGGCAACTCACCATGGTGTTGACGGTAATTGGTCAGCTAGCCGGTTACGGTCAAGCGATCGAATGGGGAGAGACGCCCTCCTTCGTCGACCCGCTCGTTCTCGTCGGCCTAGTTTTGCTCGTCATCAACATGTCCGTGCCGATCTTCCGCACCGAAGAGCCCGGCCTATACGTCAGCCTATGGTACTTTCTAGCGGCCTTCGGATGGACCGGATTGGTCTACTTCATGGGCAACTTTTTGCCCGAGTACTGGGTCCCGGGAACCGCCGGGGCGGCGATTACCGGTCTCTTCATTCACGATCTCGTCGGTCTCTTTGTCACCCCAATCGGTTGGGGTCTGATGTACTTCTTCGTCCCTCTTCTTCTGCGCAAGCCCATCTGGAGCCACGCCCTGTCGTTGATCGGATTCTGGGGCCTCGCATTCTTCTACCCTATGCAGGGAGTGCATCACTTTCTTCTCAGCCCGATCCCGATGTACGCCCAATACGGCGCGATCGTTGCGACCATCGCCGTCGAAATCGTCGTGCTCACGGTCATCGTCAATTTCTTCGGGACCCTCCATGGACGTTCCGAAGCGATCCGCGGCAACCTGGCACTGCGTTGGTTCTACACCGGCATGATCCTCTACGCCCTCACCTGCCTACAATGTGCCTTCCAGGTGACCCTGACATTTCAGAAGATCATCCACTTCACGGACTGGGTGGTCGCACACGCGCACATGGTCATGTTCGGCGTCTTCGGATTCTGGATCTACGGATTCTTTATCGAAGTCTGGCCTCGTGTCGTTGGCCGACCATGGGTATCGCCACGGCTCCTGACCCTGCACTACTGGATGACGATGAGCGCCCTGGCGCTCATGATCGTTGATCTCACGGCGGGCGGGCTCGTACAGGGGTTTCTGTGGCGAGGACTCAACCACTGGGGCGATTCGGTCATCGCTTCGATGCCGTTTTGGTGGGTTCGGACCTTGTCGGGATTGATCATCATCAGTGCCCAGGGTCTTTTTATCTATGCCCTTTGGGCGACGGCCAGGCAGCCCTCGACGGAAATGACCGAAGCGCCCGTCGGGGCATCTCCCGCCACCGCCGGCGTAGGCGTCTGAGGAGGATCGACAATCCATGGAACGCTTCGGTGCAAGTTTTCTGGTCGCCGCCGCTGTGACCTTTCTGCTGGGATTTTTTCTGCAGGGGGTCATGCCGGTCATCACTTTGAGCACTCTCGCAACCAAGACAGTCGAAGAGGTTGCCGATCCCATTACGCCCCACTTCAGCCAGTTGGCATCGGACTACCCCGAAGAGTTCCAACGCTACTTCGGGGAAGTGAGTGTTGCGAGTCACGCAAAGGCCCTGCGGATCGGACGAGACGCGTACATCGCCGAAGCCTGCTTTCACTGCCACTCGCAATTCGTCCGCCCGGTGTCGAACGAAGACCTGCGCTTCGGTCCAGTGTCGAAGCCCGAGGAATACCAGAACCACATGAACCTGCCTCACCTCTTCGGTACGCGCCGTGTCGGTCCCGATCTCATTCGCGAGGCGGGGGTTCACTCCAACGATTGGCACGCCGCCCATCTCTATGCGCCACGCAATGTAGCCCCCTACTCCGTCATGCCGTCCTACCCTTGGTTCTTTGACGAGAACAAGAAGCCCAACGAGAAGGGTCTGGCCCTCATCGCGTACCTGCAATGGTTGGGCTCTTGGGTCGACGAAAACGGCACGATCACGGCGCCAGGAAGCGGAGGAATGTAATGAGCGAAACAGCCGACAGCAGACGCCGCGGCATCGTTTCGATGATTTTCGCGACCGCGGTTCTGGTCTTCGCCGGCATCGGATTCGTCTACAAGATGACCGAATTCGCGGCGACCATCGTCAAGCAAGACATCGAGGGATTCGGCGCGGTCGCGATCGGCGTCTATCTCACCGGCGTCGTGCCTCTCGTGTTCTTGACGCTATGGGCAATCATGAGCGGGCGCTTCCGAGACATTGAAAGACCCAAGTATCGGATGCTTGAGATCCACGACGAGCTCGAAGACGAGCTCGAAGGCGAGCTCGAAGGAAGTGCCCGACTCGCAAGCAGTACACGGATCGGCAGATGACTGACCCTCATCAACACCAAGTGCCCACCAGCGGTCGGCCGATCACCGCGCCTCCCTCGGCCAGTCCCGCCGAGGCCTCTGATCCCGACAACACCCTCGACCAACGGTACCATACCTACGAAAGCAACCCGCTTCCTTGGTGGCTCACGGTGATCTGGATATCGTTCTTGATTTTTGGAGCCGCCTACCTGGTCGTCAGCTTGGTCCAATAGCGCTTGCTGCACTCCACCCGGTTCCGTGACAACCTTTGCCACCAGCGAGGACAACGCTACCTGCGCGCACTGCACTCTGCCAATGTCGCGCGTCGTCGCGGCGAAGATCGGCGGCGAAGATCTCGAATTTTGTTGCTACGGCTGCGTAATAGCCCTCCAGGTCACTCGCGCACGAGGGGACCAGGGCGAAGCCGCAACCATTCTCGTACGACTCGGATTGGCGATCTTCTTCGCGATGAACGTCATGATGATGAGCCTGCCGGCCTATGCGCCTCATGTGTACGGTAGTGACTCGATTAGCGCCGACGGCAGCCTCTTCATCGTTCTCCACGTCCTCGCCCTGGTCTTCGCACTACCGGTGCTACTGCTGCTCGGCGTACCGATCTTTCGCAGCGCGCTGCGCGCTAGATCAGGCGGATTCGGCGCCGACACGCTCATCGTCGTGGGCGTGTTCACGGCCTTCACCCTTTCGGTCGCACGCACCTGGCAGGGCGTCGGCCCGGTGTATTTCGACACCGCCGTCATGGTGCTCGTACTGGTCACCATCGGCCGCTACCTCGAAGCACAAGCCAAGGCACGAGCCGGCGCAGCGATTCGTCGAGAACTGACACCAGGACAGAGCACCGTGGTGCGTTTGACGGAAGTCGGGAGCGAATCAGTACAGATCGACGACCTGAGAATCGGCGATCGAGCACTGGTCGCGCCCGGCCAAGCGTTCCCAGCTGACGGTGCGATCGCTGCCGGCAAGGGATGGGTGGACGAGGCCGCCCTCACCGGCGAGAGCCGGCCGGTTCTCAAAACCCCTGGCTCGGCAGTATCAGGTGGAACCTGCAGCCTCGACGGAACTTTCGAGTTGCTCATCCAACGCGAACCGCGCTACAGCGCGACCGCGCGCATCGCCCGAATGGTCACCGAGGCAAGTCGCGAACCCAGCCCCTTGCAACGGTTGGCGGATCGCGCAGCGCTCGTATTTCTACCAGGCGTGGTGGTGATCGCGCTGGCGACAGGCTTTTATTGGACAACGTCATCGGGAATCGATCGCGGAATTCTCAATGCACTCTCGGTTCTGGTCGTCGCGTGCCCCTGTGCTCTCGGACTCGCCACACCAATCGCAATCTGGTTCGGACTAAACGAGGCCGCACGCCGCGGCGTGATCGTCCGCAGCGCCGCTGCACTCGAGCGCTCGGGAAAAGTCGACTGCGTCCTCTTCGACAAAACCGGCACGCTGACACAGAGTGTTCCCCAGATGACCGCTTGCCAACCCGCGCCCGGCTGCGGGCTTTCGCCAGACGACGTATTGATCCGCACCGCGCTTCTCGAGCGCGGCCAGTCGCATCCGCTCGCCCGTGCGATCGAGGCGGCAGCCCGCACCCGGCCTGACGTCGCGCGAGCGCTCGATTCACTGGATGCAACGGATGTTCGCACGGTCGCGGGCGGGGGCATCCTCGGCACAGTGCTCGGCGACAGCTACTCGGCCGGATCCCGCGAGTTCGCGGCCGAGCAGATCCACCCCAACCAACTTCCACCAAGCCAATCCGGGGACGGACCTTGTGTTCTACTTTGCAATGGCAGTGAGCTTCTCGGAACCCTGCGCTTCGCCGAACAGATCAGGCCAACCGCAGCCGAGTTGTTGCAGCGACTGCGAACCAACCGCTGTAGCGTCGGACTATTGTCCGGCGACCGCGGCAAAAATTCTGCCGTCGCCAACCTCATGCACCCGAGCGAAACAAAGTTCGGATTGAGCCCGGGACAGAAGCTCAGGGAGGTTCGCGCAGCGCAACAGCAACAACGACAGCACGGTGGAGCTGTCGCCGTCGTTGGCGACGGACTCAACGACGCGCCAGCCCTCGCCGCCGCCGATCTCGGTGTTGCGTTCGGCGACCCAACGGATCTGACCCGAATGTCCGCCGATGTCGTGATTATCAATGACGAGATGCTTCTGGTCGAGTGGCTCTTGCGTCACGCGCGTCGTGTCCAGGTCGTTGTCCGTCAGAACCTGGCATGGGCTTTCGCCTACAACGCACTCGCTGTTGGCGCCGCCGCGGCCGGACAACTGAATCCTCTGGTCGCCTCCGTGCTGATGCTAGTCAGCAGCGGCGTTGTCATCGCCAACGCGCGGCGCCTCTCGCGAGACCCAGGACAGCGACAAATCGGCGAGCCCATATCGACCTGGTCGACCACGACTCCCTCGGCCTCCGCGGTTCCCCTCGAGCACACTTGAGCACACGTCGTCGGTAACCCCGGCAAGTCTCGATCTGGATCGAGCCACCGAACCGGAACTCAAGACTCGACGAGTCTGTGGATCAGGGTGTGGATTTTGTCGTAGTCAATCTGCTTGTGCGCCACGCACACAGCCGGTCGATCGCGAACACGATCCTCGATGACCCGGACCCGGTGGGTCGACACCAGGATCGTCGGCACCACCGGTTGGTGGATCCCAAGCTGATCGAGAAAAACGAGTCCGTCCACACCCGGTGTCTCATAGTCCGCCACGACGACGTGTACGGCGGGAAGGTTGTTCGGCGGCGGGAGCTCGGCGGGACAGCCAAACTCAAGGACTCCATGGCCGTCCATCCGAAGGTTCTCCGCAAGGCTCTCCCGGAAGGTCGGCTCATCGTCCACGAGGAGAATGACGATATCGTCACACTCCCACTTACCCTTGGCGCGGCAACCGCACGGTGAATCTGGTGCCATGCGGCTCAACTATTGCAAATTCGATACCACCGCCGTGAGCTTCAACAATTTGCTTCGCAATCGGGAGGCCAAGTCCAGAACCATCGGATTTTGTTGTCTCGAAGAGCGCGAAAATATCGACTCCGTCCGGAACGCCAGGGCCGCTATCCTCAACAATAATATTAAGCGTCTCAGAATCCGGAACACCGGCTAGCAACTTCACGGCACCTGGACCGTGATCCACGGCGTCGATCGCGTTCTTGACAAGATTGTCCAGAACACGGCGGAGCTTGCCGGCGTCCGCCCGAATCGGCGCGAGATCGCCGGGCACTACCACGGTCAATTCGATCCCCCGGGCGCGCGCCTCATCATCCCAGCACGAGAGGGTATCATTGAACAATTCCGCTACGCAGACGTCGTCCATTTGGAGACGCTGTTCCTGAAGAAAGTGCTTGAACTCGGTCACCAATCCATCGAGGCGTGCTGCGGTCGAGATGATTCGCTCAATCGGGCGGCCAATCGTCTCAACCGTCACCGTCCGATCCCGTTCCAGCCGCCGTTTGACGTTCTGCGCCGACATCGAAAGCCCCGCTACGGGGTTACCGATGTCGTGAACGATCTTCGCAGCCAATGCTCCTACGTCGGCGAGGCGCTCCCGCTGCGCCGCCAACTGCCGCGCGGTGTCGCGTTCACGACCGAGGCGCAGACGTTCGGTATCATCTCGAAAGACCACGACAGCTCCAACCACCTCCCCATTCTTGAGAATCGGAGTGCTGCTGTAGGTCACCGGAAAGCTGGTTCCGTCCTTGCGCCAGAATACCTCGTTCGATCCGCCGTGAATTTCTCCGTCGCGAAAT
Source organism: Deltaproteobacteria bacterium (assembly GCA_029262455.1). Taxonomy (GTDB): domain Bacteria; phylum Desulfobacterota; class Binatia; order HRBIN30; family CADEER01; genus CADEER01. The sequence goes on from JAJCZJ010000024.1 coordinate 72,815, forward strand.
GAGCGATCGATCGGGCATTCGTCGCTTGCATACCGGGTACCGTCCGCGCGGCTGTGGTGAAGCACTTCGTTTTGCTCGCGGCCGACCAGATCACCGGGCTCCCAGCCAAGCATCACGGCGCCGGCCGTGTTCATGAACGTGGTCCGACCGTCGGTGTCAATTCCGCAGATGCCCTCACCCGCCGACTCGAGAATGAGCCGCTGTGACTCACGACTCTCATCGAGTGCCAACCTTTGCAAAGACGACTCGACCAACTCTCCGACGAGATTGGCCGCTGACTGAAGGAAGTTGACGTCGTCTTCCGAAAATTCTCGCCGCCTCGTGCTGTGTGCTCCCAACACACCGAACGTCCCGTTCGACCCGTCGATGGTCACACTGACGCCCGACAGCACAGAGTGGTCAACCAATAGTCCGAGAGCGCGAAAGCGCTTTTCGGATCGCAGGTCATCGACGACCACCGGCTCATTGGAAATGAGAGTGAAACCAGCCTGTGACTCGAGCTGCGTGCCGACGGTGCAATGGCCAACAAGCCCGTCCCCCCAGCCGACGCCCGCACGCAAGAGCAAGCTCTTGCCTTCCGGCATCAGCTCGAGAATCTTGACATACTCTACATCAAGTTGCTGGGCGACAGCGCGGACCACCTCGTCCATCAGCTCCGACACCGGGACCCGAAACGCCATGCGTCCGAGCCTGGAGATTGCGGCCTGGCGCGCCGTACGGCGCCGAAGCTGCTCATTCGCGGCTCGCTGCTCGGATACGTCGCGAACAATCGCCGAAAACACAACCTCCTCCCCGAAGCGCGCCTCGGATACGGACAGTTCGATCGGAAAAACCTCGCCGCTCTTCCTTTGCGCTTCCACCTCGCGGATCCGGCCAATCGCCTTCGCCTCACCAGTCTCGAGATACCGGCGCAAATAGTCGTCATGCTCTTCGTGATAGGGAGACGGCATTAGTACGTTGACATTCTTGCCCAACACCTCCGTCGCCGCGTAGCCAAAGATTTGCTCGGCGGCAGGATTGAAGAGCGCGATGCGGCCACTTTCGTCGATACTCACGATCGCGTCGCGCGCGGTCTCCAGGACAGCTTGCCAACGGGCCTCGGTGAGTTGAAATTTTGCGTGCAACTCATGTCCGACCGGATCATCTACTTTCGGCACGCAAACATCCCCAATCTAAGTCAGCTGCTTTTCAGACCCGCACTCGGTGTTCGTGCCAATTCTCATCTCTGCAAACCCCAATCCTCAGCCCGTTACCCCACGTCCTTCTGGTCGCCCCCGATAGAAACAGGACGATTGCTTCGTAACAGAACGCAACCGCGATGACTACTGGAGGCGCGGTTCGAAATTTGGCGCCACCGGCCGAGAACAGCTGCGTTCAGACGGGCGGCCGTAGGACAGATCGCGCTGGCTACTCAAACGTAGGACACGGCCACGCCGAACGCGTCAAGGACTCTGTCGGCTGACGAGAAGCGCTCTTGCGTCCTCTTACGGCTGCTTGTGTAGCACTTCGCGAGCTTTCAGAAACTCGACAATCGCGGTCGCGTCGGATTCGGAGAGAACCCGACGAAAGTGCGGCATCGACGGGGACTGCATCGCCAGCATATGCCAAACCGCTTCCCGCAATTCGCTGGGGGGCGTACTCTCAAAGTAGGCCTCGTCAAACGCCACCAACGGCTCGAAGTCCGCACCACCGAAATCGACACCACCACCATTGTCGGAGTGACAGGCAGCACAGTACTGCGTGTAGATCTCAAACCCCGGCGACAGCTGTCTCAAAAAGTACAGTAGAGCCATTGCCTCGTCGGGGCTGAGCCGAGGCAAGGTCGCCGGCATCCCAGAGCGGCCATGAACGATCGCCATCAACAGATCGTTGTCCGTCATCGCCGACTGAAAACTTGCCGACGAGAAATCGCGCGGTTGCTTCACTCCCTCGCGCGCCTTCTCCGGGCGCCCGAATTGACCGTGACAGGACTGACACCGAAAAACGTACGTCGCCCAAGCCGGCATCAGCCTGCGCCAATCGAGAGACGGGAGCCGCTGCATGTGGGCAATCACCGCATCCGTCCGTGCCGCGTGACGCCGCAGCGCGTGCTGATCCAAGTCGATCCGCACTTTCCTACCGTCGAGGACACGACGCACCAGCTCAGAGGTTTCGTACTTGTCGAGAAAGCCTTCGTGCAGGTTTCGGGGTTTGGCCGAGAACAGTGCCGCGTTCGGACCGTTCCCCAATCCGTCCATCCCATGGCACGGCGCACATTCGCGGCGATAGAGCGCGCCACCATCTGCCGCGTGAGCCGGTCGAGAAGCAGCCGGGCCTTGTAGGAATACCAGGAGAGCCAGAAGACATCCCAACCAATGCACCGGGTGCGAGAGAAACAAGCCCGAGGGGTCCTCGCGAGGTGTGGCGCTGTCGCTAGTGTTCGTCATGGGCAACACAAGAGCAACGAACGTGCCCCCGAAGGTGTCAGAACACTCACAACCACGCGCCTACCTCCTAGCCCCGCACGTTCTCATCAATGAGAATCTCCACCGGCGGGCCCTCGCGTATCGGAGGCTGAAACCTGCATCCGCTCCAACGGCGCATCACCCGCCATACAGGCACGGATCTTGCGCTTTCCTAGTCGCACGACTTGTCGAAACGGTCGACAAGCCCTGAGAGGAGAACCAAGACATGAAAATTCGTCGAATCATGGTCGCTGTCGACTTTTCCGCGTGCTCGCACCAAGCGGTAGACTACGCGTGCAAACTTGCGGCCGATGTCGGCGCGAAGATCGTCTTGGTGCACGCGATGGAGCCGTTCTATCTGGGCGCGTCGTCCTTGGGCCCCTACGCCGACTACCCCATCCTAGTTCAAGAACAACGGGACCACGCGAAAAAGGCGATGCACGATCTCACCAAAAAGCTGGAACAAAAGCGCGTCCCTCTCGATAAACCATTGGTCATCGCTGGATCGGCCGCCCATGTGATCCCGGATCAGGCAGAGCGCCGGAACATCGACATGATCGTCATGGGTACGCACGGGCGGACTGGCTTTTCCCACATGCTCCTCGGCAGCGTTGCCGAGCGCATCGTTCGCACCGCGCCCTGTGCGGTGCTGACGATCCGCGAAAAAGGACCGGTCAAGAAATAGTATTGCACCGAAAATACACGGCGGTCGCCCCGCAGACTCGCATTGTGTCCCGCAATACAACCGACCGTCGGCGGCATCGTTACGGTAGATCGATAAAAGCCAAGACCGCTGCTGCCCGATCAGCTCGAGCCGCTCGCCAGTACCCGCAACAGATCCGAGACGGACACGATTCCGACCAAGCCGCCGTCACTGTCTACCACCGGCAATGCGTTCACTTTCTTTTCGAGCAGGATTCCGGCGGCGGCAGAAACAGTCTGCTCCGGGGAAAGAACCACAGGCTCCTCTGTCATCGCTCCGCTGACCTTGGTTCGGTCGAGGTAGCCCTTGTGCTCGCGCAGATCACTCTCCGTGATAATTCCAAGAAGCCGATCCGCGTCATCGACTACTGGGACGCCTCGGAACCCGCCTCGGCCCATCAACTCCCCAACGACATCCAGAGTGTCGGTTTCGACACACGTCACCGGATCCCTGGTCATGAGGTCGGCGACGATCATCAGATCCGAGCTCATTGGCACAGCCGAGGCAAGCATCATGCGGCCTTCCTCTTCTGTACGCTCGTGGTCTTCGTTGGCTGTCGCAACGTCAACACTGGACATTTCGCCGCCCGAACAATTTTCTCAGCTACACTCCCCATGATGGCGCGATTGATGCCGCCGCGTCCTTGCGTACCCATCACGATGAGATCGACCTTCTTCGAATCGGCTGCTTTTAGGATCTCCTGGTGTGCAACCCCTGAAGCGACGACCCCTGTCGCACCGACCTTGCGGTGCTCCACCTTACGGCGGTCGACCTTACGGCCCTCCACCTTCGCAACCAACTTGGCCAACGCATTCTCCGCGTCGCGAACCTGCTCCATCGCGATGGGACCGGAATAGACCTGCCCGTACATCGCCCCGGCAAAGTAGATGGGCTCCACCGCGTGAAGCAGCAGAAGTGAGGAACCAAGCTCAGAGGCCAGGTCCACCGCGTACTTCAGCGCGGCATCTGACTGCTCAGAGAAATCGATCGGAACCAGAATTCGGCGAATTTTCACCATGCACTCCCTTCGCAACGAAGCCTTCGCGGACTCCGTACGAGAAGACGATGCAAGACATCTGCCAGCGCTCGATAGCGCGGGCAGCGGCGGCGGGTTCACACGGTCTCCTACGATCGAGAGTGATGCCGCAACGTATTCCTGAAAAGAGGAACACCAGGACAACTGAGACCGCTGCTTGCAATCGGTTCTCGATCACTAGAATCGCTTTATCGCGATCGAGATCCGATTTGGGCCAAAGCAGCGACAATCCCAACCCCCTGAACGAACTCACGGTTGGTACGGTTCCTGACAACTACCCGAGTAACCAAACCGGAGTTCGAACATGCCAAAGAAGAAAGCCGACGCGATTCAACGCTTCATCAAGGACGTCGAAGCCAACGCCGCCCGCCTGAGAAAAGACCTTCAGCGCTTTTCGAAGAACGTGCACCTGCCGCACGACCTCGAGGAACTGTCATCGGATCTGCGGCGCGGCGCGGCGGTCGTGGCGGCCGAGATCGAACACTACCTCCACCACATTCGACGTGATCTATTGGACAACGCCCGGCCTCGCACTGCCGCAAAACGCCGCGGCTCAGCGAAGCGTAAGAAACCGAGCGCATCCAAGAGAGGTGTCGCAACCAAACGCCCCGGAACTACCAAACGCGGCACGGCAAGAAAGACGTCCCGAAAGAAGACCGCCGCAACGCGTCGCTAAAAAGGAAGTTCGTCGTGCCCTACGAGAGCGCCGAAAGACTGTCCGCCCTCGATGCGATGTTCCTCGGCATCGAGACTCCCGACGTGCACATGCACACTGGTTCCGTAGGAGTGTTCGAGGCTGGGCCACTGCGTCGCAAAGACGGCGGCCTGGATACCAAAAAGATCGACGAAGCGATCTATAGCGCGGTATCACACCAACCCAGGCTACGGCAGCGGATCGAACACGTTCCGCTTTTCGGACACCCAGTGTGGGTCGATGACGATCGCTTCGATCTGAACTTTCACATCCACTATACCTGCCTACCCAGGGCGGGAACCACCCGCGAGCTCAAGCGACTCGCAGGTCGTATCCTGTCGCGCCAGCTCGATCGGAACAAACCGCTGTGGGAGATGTGGTTCATCGATGGTGTACCCGGTGATCGCTTCGCCCAGCTCACCAAAGCGCACCACTGTATGGTCGACGGAGCCGCTGGTGTCGACATGTTGTCCGCGATGCTTTCCCCATCGGCCGATGCGCCGATCAAACCGGCGAGAAAATGGGTTGCGGGCAAGCGCCCGCCAGACGCACAGCTGCTCGCCGATGAGTTGGCCCATCGCGCAGGTTTTCCACTGGCAGCGATGAGTTCTGGATACGACTTGCTGCGCAATCCGCAACGAACCGCCGCAACAATCCGCCAAACAACAGAAAGCATTGGCGACTTCTTGCGGAGTGCGATGCCCGCATCCCGCACCCCCCTCAACCCGAGTATCGGGCGGTACCGTCGATTTGACTGGATCGCCGCCGATCTCGACGAGGTCAAAGTCGTCAAAAACCACCTCGGCGGTACGATCAACGATGTCGTGTTGGCATGCGTCGCCGGAGCCTTGCGCACGTTCATGCAGTCACGCGGCATCGCAGTCGAGAATCTGGACTTTCGCGCCGCAGCGCCCGTCAACGTTCGCAACAACAGTCAGCACTCCGGTGGTAATCACGTTTCGTCGCTGATTATCGAGCTACCGCTCAGCGAGAGCGACCCACGGCTGCGCCTCGAGAAAGTGATCGAGGCCACGCAACACGCGAAATCCACGCACCAGGAATGGGCCGCCGAAATTGTCGAGGACCTCTGCGACAGAACCCTGCCTGGCCTGTTGGTCCAAGTCGGAAAAGCGGTTCCACTGCTGCGGCCGTGCAATACGATCGTCACCAACGTACCCGGCCCACAGTTCCCTCTGTTCCTGCTCGGAGCCAGACTACTCGAGTTGTATCCGTACGTACCGCTGCTCGAGAACACGGCGATTGCGATTGCCCTATTCAGCTACGATGGACAGCTATTCTGGGGAATTGGCGGCGATTGGCACGAAGTTCCGGACCTGCACGATCTGACCGAAGCCGTTCAAACAGAGATCGCCACTTTGCATGCACTAGCCCTCGTTCATTCTCCACCGCAGCCGAAGGCGCGGAGGTCGAAGCGCGCGGCAGCGCCGGCCAAAGCAGCGGCACGAACAAAGCGTCCAAGGGCACCCCAAACCGCCACGGGTGGCCGCCGCAAATCTGGTCAATAAACGGACCGCTAGAAGCCGTAGGCGGTAAGCTCGGGATGTCCCTGAGCGTAAGAGTAGCTGTCGCGCAACAGTCCTTCGCTCTGCGCGTGGATCTCAAATAGTGGATCCCCCTTGCGCACGACTTCCCCGACGGTCCGCAGCAATCGCACCCCGGCCGAAGCATGGGCCGGCGCGCCTGCTCGCTTCGCTACGCGAGCAATCTCCAGGCAATCGATCGCCCGAATGCGACCATCCTCGCGTGCCTCTACGGTGCAACGAATCGGCGCCTCTGGGGGCGGCTCGCGGCGCCCCTGCGCGTCCCGGATCGCTTCGAACGACGCCTCCGCCGCACCGCTGTCGAGCGCATCCAGAGCCTTCCTGTAGCCAGCACCCGGGGACTCCGCCCCAATCATCTCGAGGATGCGCGCCGCGAGGTATAAGGACTTCTCCCTGAGATCGACCGGCGCAGACGGAGAGCGCCGCAGGACGTCCAACACGTCCAGAGCCTCGAGACGCGGGCCAATGCCGCGACCGACTGGCCCGCGAACATCGGTCAATACGACATCGACCGAAATGTCGATGTGGGCGGCAACGCTTCGAAACATCGTTGCTAGATTCTCCGCGTCGCTAAGCGAGTGCATCTTCGCGCTGCTTCCAACTGGGATGTCGATCAACGCATGGGTCGCACCGGCCGTCTTCTTCTTCGACAAGATCGACGCGACCATCTGGACTTCTGTATCGATCTCCATCGGTCGCTCGACCGTGATCAACACGTCATCGGCCGGTGCGAGGCGCACCGCACCACCCCAAACGATGCAGCCGCCGACGTCATCCACGACGCGCCGCATCTGTTCCGGAGAAAGGGATACTTCGGCCAACGTTGCCATCGTGTCCGCGGTCCCGGCCGGACTGGTGATCGCCCGCGACGACGTTTTGGGCACCGTCAGGCCGAGCGAGACCAAAATCGGGACAACGATCATCGTCGTGCGATTGCCTGGGACACCACCGATACAGTGCTTGTCCGCAATCGGCCCGGCGCCAAAGTCCAAACTTTCCCCGCTGTCGATCATGGCGCGGGTGAGCGCAACCGTCTCGTCCAGATCCAGAGTTTTCAAGGCGCAGGCCAGCACGAACATCGACAACTCGACTTTCGAGTAACGTCGCGCCGCGACATCTATCAGAATCGCTAGGAAATCTTCGTGACCGAGTCTTTCCCCCGCGAGCTTGCGACGAACCAGGTTGACACTGCGCGGCGCGGGCGCAATGGCCGCCTCCACCGCCGCTCCTTCTTCGAGTCCAAAGTCTCGGAAAGCTACTTCGGACAAGCCAATCTCATCGGCCGCAATCAGTGAGTCCCGGCAGAAGTTGAGTACACCGATCACCTCCTGCTGCGACTGCCCCGCATCCGCAGTGCCGACGACATGAACGCGATCGAGTGGCTTGAAGCCGAGGTTCCCAGCCTCCACGGTCGCTTCGTGGATGAAGACGACGTGCTCAGCCAGGGTGTCGATCGCCATTCTCTTTAGTCGGAACACCTTGCCTAGACTCCCGCCGCCCTATGCGCCGCCACTGTCACGACAGGGGAGCCCTGGGGCGGCGCTTGAATCGCCTCTGCCACGAGAGCCGTTGTGGAGTAGCCGTTCGACTCGTGCGGCACGGTATCGCTCGAAACTACATCCCTGACGCCGGCTTCTCGGATGCGCCGCATTGCCCCGGCGGCAAAAATCGCATGGACGACGACCGCCGACACGTCGCGGATCCCAGCTCGACGGAGAGACGTCGCAGCCGCAGCCAAAGTGACTCCGCTACTCGCGATGTCGTCGACGATCACCGCTCGCCCTCGCTGCGCGACGCGGGGAAACTCGATTTCGACTGACACATCGCCGCGCCGAGTTTTCTCGCCGACCACGTACGGCAAATCGGCGGTCGACGCGATGGCTTCCACCCACGGTGTCGATTCAACGTCTGGCCCGACAATCAAAGCCCCGGGCGCATGATGCTGTACCCACTCGCAGATCGCCGGCGCACTCGACAGCGACCGCGCCCCCGACCCGGCCACTTCGGACAACGCCGCAACGCGGTGCAAGTGCGCCTCCACGGTAGTGATCGAATCGAAGTTGGCTGCCAGCAACCCACCGACCACTTGCTGGGAGTTCGGCTCGCCCTCGGTGAACACCGAATCTTGGCGCATGTACGGAAGGTAGGGTGCAACCAAGTCGACGAATTCAGCACCAGCGCGGCGCAGGGCATCGGCGGCCAGCAAGACTTCAACCAGCTTGTCGTTCGGATCGTGCAAAGAGCGTACTAGAATCGCCCGCTTCGCCACCGGACTGGCGACGCGAACGAGGCTTTCACCATCCGGAAAGCAGTGCCGGCCAACGCTCTGCGAGGGGAGGCCAAGATGGCTCGCGAGCCCCAGCCCGAAAACCAGAGAGTCGGCGAAATAGTGGAGCTGCGTCTCCGCGCACTTAGTCATTGTAGTCACACACCTACCCACGCACCGAAATCAAACAGACACCACCGTCGCGAGACGGCAGCGCCAATTCCGAACGATGATAAGGGGGGGCCCGGAGGGACTCGGGCGACTCAGGCCGGCCTCTCCGGGCCGATCGCAGCCCACGGGGGCGGGCTACGACGGGGACGTTCTTCTTGAACCTTTGCAGATCTTGCAGTCAATTCTCGGACCCTATTCAGTGCCGAGCGCTCACCACTCGGCATCTCACCCAGGTAGTTCTGCGAGTCCCATGCCAACCGAGGAGCAGAATGAATCCGTGACGCGTTTCGCCCCCTTGTTCCGGCGCTTGGGAATCCAAGCACAGTGCGGTTTGGCGGCTGTCTATTTTTTGCGAACCGCCGGCGGCGAGGCAGACGCAACCAAGAGACTGATCGAATGCCCCGCCGCCCGGAGAGCATCGAGGATCAGGTCCACGTCATGACTCACCAATCGCAGATGAAGCTCTCTGGAGCGGCCAGAGCCCTGCGAACGCAACCAACGGATTTCACCGTGATGTCGCTCGACAATGTCTCGGACGGCATCAGAACGACTTCCCTTAGCCGGCAGGATCACTAGACGGTACGACGGCTCGGCCACTCCGGAAAAAGCGACAAAGGCGTCGAGTACGTCCGACGTCGAGATAACACCAACCAACTTGCCGGCAGTCACGACCGGCAGCGCGTTGATCCTCCACGAACGCAGCAAGTGCGCGACACTGTCCACAGACTCGTCCACGGCTGTCGTCTGCGGCTTGTGCGTCATCACATCTTCAACCTGCCTCGCCTCGTTCGGAGCGGATCGCAAATCGCGATCCGTAACGATTCCGGCCACTTTGCCGTTCCTTAGAACTGGCAACTGGTGAATGCGATGCTTCATCAGTAGGCTACGGGCGGCGCCCAGCGGGTCACGGCATCGAACCGTAACTACATTCTCCGTCATCCAATCCTTGACCAACACCATCGCTCTCCTTGCCGCTAATCAAATCGAAACTACGCAAGATCGAAGCCAACCAGCCGGGCCCAAGCTGCGCTGCTCACGAGAGTTTCCTTCTCTCGCGCGACCTATCTGCGCACCCACAATGGCCCCGATTCTTCCCAAGATCGAGAATATCAGTCTGGTCTTCCCTCGCCCCTTCCGCCGCCTGCACCGACTCGTCAGTTGGTCTAGAATGAAACGTAAATGAAAGTTGAGCCCGAAAGTCACGACCTCAGACGAATCCTTGGCGAACAGGCGTTCACGCGGGCCGCCGGCGCCCCTCTCATTGAAGGGAATCAATGCGAACTCCTGGTCGACGCCCGCGAGAACTATCCCGCCTGGCGCCGCGCGATCGAGGCATCCGAGCGTTTCATTCACTTCGAGATGTACATCCTGCGAGACGATCGCGTCGGGAGAGAGTTCGCGGAGCTCCTCATTGGCCAAGCACAACGTGGAGTCCAGGTGCGTTTGCTCTACGATTGGCTCGGGTCCCAGGGCAAGACGGGAGCACGTTTTTGGCGGCACCTACGCACAAACGGTGTCGAAGTGCTCGCCTCCAATCCACCACGCCTGACTACACCGTTCGGTTGGCTCAGTCGCGACCACCGCAAGACCCTGATCGTCGACAATGAAGTCGCCTTCGTTTCTGGGCTTTGCGTCGGCAACGATTGGCTCGGCGACACAGATAGAGGTATCGCGCCGTGGCGCGACACAGGAATCAGTCTCCGAGGGCCGGCTGTCGCTGAGATCGATCGGGCGTTCGAATCAATGTGGCAACTCGCCGGCGGAAAGATTTTGAACGCGGAATCAACTGACGCTGCGTCGCCACCGGGGCGCGGTGATTGCGCGGTTCGGGTCATCGCCGGAACGCCCGAGACGGGCGCGCTCTTTCGAACAGACCTTCTCTGGGCCTCGATCGCGAGCCATCGGCTCTATTTGACGGACGCCTACTTCATCGGCACGACCTCGTACCTCGACGCCCTGCGTTCCGCGGCCGGCGCAGGGGTCGACGTCCGCCTCTTAGTGCCAAGCGCCAGCGACATTCGCGCGATCGCCGCATTCTCTCGCACACAGTATCGGTCCCTGCTCAACTCCGGGGTGCGGGTCTTCGAGTGGAACGGACCAATGGTCCACGCCAAGACGGCAGTCGTCGACGGACGTTGGGCCCGTGTCGGATCGAGCAACCTCAACATCGCCAGCTGGATCGGCAACTGGGAGCTCGATGTCTGCATCGAGAACGAACGCTTCGCGGCGAAACTGGCCGAGACCTTCCTCCGGGACCTCGACAACTCGACAGAGATTGTCGTCGGCACCTCAAAGAGACCTCGGCAAGCAACCACGCACCCTCCAGCACAGCATCAGCGGCGAATCCGACCGGGCAGCGCTGGCCGAGCAGCGGCCGCGGCGATCGAGCTCGGGGGCTCGATCGGGTCGGCGATGACCCGGCGTTCCCTGGCGCCGACGGAGGCGAGATCCTACGCGGTGTTTGCTATCGCCCTCTTCTCCTTCACCGCAATCGCGATCCTTCTGCCAAGACTGCTTACCGTTCCCCTAGCCATATTGGCGGCAGTCGGAGGTGTTAGTTTCACCGCTCGCGCGATCCGCCTGAGACGCGCTAATCGTACGACAGACACACAATACCCGCGTCAAGAACAGTCCTCAGCTCCATCCGTCACCGCCCGATCGAAACCGCCGGGCGACCCGAGGAAAAAACCGTAGTAACGGCAAGCGCCCGATCCGCGCCAGCCGTAGGTGGTAGGTCGAACCACTTCACCCACCAAGCCAAGATTTCTTCGGACGCAACGTCCACTAGCGAATTATGTGTTGCGTCCGGCCACCATGACAAATGAAAACGTTCGCCGGCATCGACGCGCCCGTAGGCACGGCGAATCGTTTCGACGGATCCTTCGACGCAACTGGTCGGGATAATATGGTCTCGCCCGCCGTTGACCATCAGCAGAGCTGTATCGGTGATCGCCGCAACCTGCCGCACCGCTTCACGTTCTCTCAGCCAGGTCTCGTACTCCGGTGCAAGGTCAAGCTCGGCTCCGCCGAGCGCAACGGGTGAGTCGGCGAGAAAAGAGTGATAGTCTGCGCATGAACCCACCACGACCGCAGCGCGAAACTGCACCCCTGCCACCAACGCTGAGAGAGCCTTGAACCCATTGGTCGAAATACCGGCTATCCCGAGACGTTCTGCATCGACGAAGGCCAAGGCCGCGAGATACTCGACCACTGCTTTCACAGCGGTGCCTTCGCTCCAGATCAGATGAAAGTAGCTGCGACCAATGACGTCGGGGCTCGGCGACGCGAGCAACCATACTCCAACCGATTTCCCCTTGGACGTAGGCTGGTCCTCGGGCGGTTCCGCCGCTTCCGGTCGCGGCAATACTCCCCAGTCCAGGCGATAGCGGACGACCGCAATACCGCGTGCGAGCAACTCGCTCGGCTGCAGCACTGGATTGACAACCGCCGGCCACGGCCGAGACTCGTCCAGACCCTGTGGCGTCGTGGGAATCACAATCGTGCCTCGAACAAAGCCGTTTCGAAGAACGAACTCACGCTCAACAACCGGCCCGGTTGGTCCGTGCTCGAGCGCTACCACAACCCCGGGAGTGGCGAGATCCTGAACTCCAGAGCATCCACCGAGAGTCAACAAGCTAGTCGCAAGCGCGATGGTCGCTGGTATCTTCGATCGCACGCGCCGGCAGCGCCGCTGGCCTTCGCCATTGCCTTGACCGGGTGCAGCGCATTCACGCAGGCAACCCCCGTGCCCAAGTGCCCTCCTGTTATCGTTCGCGCCATCGAAGCCCGCGGCGGCGAACTCCACAGCTTTCGCCGTATTGCCCAATCGCGCGTCTACATGGGCTTCCCCGGGGACTGGCGCTTCGAGTATCTCTTTCATGTTCCCCACTTCTACCGCTGGACCGTCTTTACCAGCGATCAGCCCGACCGTTACTCTTGGGACGGAGAGGTCATGCGCGCGGCTGTCGGCGACAATGTCATCGGGACCGACACATCCGGCACCGCTCCTTTGCGATCTCACGCACGATGGAACGCCGTCACCCACCTCGACACCCTGTGCGAGAAGCCTTTCCCCGCGCTGATCCTGCCGATACGACCGAAGACTTCGCGATCGGAAGATGTCCTCGTCCGCTTCGAGGACCGCGACGAATACGTCCTGCGATTCGATACCAACGATCGACTCGTGAGAGTCGTCGGTCCCATCGAAATGGAGCCCTTCGGCACCGGCGAGCTGGTCGGCGAGTTCTCCGACTTCCGCAGCATCAACGGTTTCTTCGTCCCGACCAGGACTCGCTACCACTTTGCCGGGCATCTTCTCTCCGAGGAAACCACTGTATCCTTCACGCCCAACGATGTGACGATCGTTCCGAAACTCTTCCGATTCCAACCATGAGCGGTACGGCAACCTCCAAAGCGATTAGCGGCCGCAAACCTGCGTCCTCGCAGCGTCCTCGATCTGGTTGATGATCTCCGCACCCGACCTCGAAGAATCCACTGTAAGTAAGTAGCTACTCTCATCCGCACCAAATACTTCAAACACGTCGCGCTGCCGTAGATAAACATCCCATCCCGCATCCGACGGCCCGCGTCCGCTGCGAACCCGCAAGTCGAGGCGCCGACGGACCTCGTCTTCGCCGCAAACGCATTGCACGAACAGCAGCGGAACACTTAGCTCTTCGGCCAGACGGCATACTTCATCGCGATTGCTGCGACGCTGATAGGTTCCATCCAAGACGACTCCGCGACCGGACCGCAAGACACTCGAAGCGCGTGTGACTAGCTCCGTATACGTTCTGCGCCCATGCTCTTCATCGTAGAGCTGCGCTCGGCTCTGCGGCCCGGAGGGACGGTCGGTTGCCAGGCCGGCCAGCTCTTTACGCACGGCGTCGGAGTCCAAGTGAACGAAACCAGTGCGTGCACGAACTCCTTCGGCTATCGTGGTTTTCCCGGTCCCGCTCAGCCCCGTCACTGCGATAATCATCGGCGCGTAGGCCCACGACTTGCGACCAGCAAGCTCGAAGTGGCGCTTTGCCGACTCGAGAGCCAGCTTTCGTTCAGCAGCGTCAACCTCGGCCTCGAGCCCCTTCAGACTCTCGACCTTGCCGCGAATGTAAGCAAAGTAGCATTGATAGAACGGCACCAAGAACGCCAGATGCTCGTCGCCCGAGGCGCGGGCGTACTCCTCGACCAAGTAGGCCGCCAACTCGTCGTAGCCGAGGAATTCCAGATCCATCGCAAGAAAGGCCACTTCGGCGGCTACGTCGCGGTTGCGAAATTTCGCGGCGAATTCGATACAATCGATCATCCACAACCGATCGCCAATGCAAATGTGCTCGGCACGCAGGTCCCCGTGACACTCGCGAATGAAGCCACCCGCCTGCCGCTCTCTCAGGATAAGATCGTGCATCGCCACGAACTCACAGCAGAAGTGCTGAATCGCTGAATCGACGCGCGACGAAACCGTGCGCCCGCGATATTTGCCCGACTCCGAGAAGTCCAAATCCATCATCGCCTGCAGAGTCTCGGGCGAACCGTTTCTTGCCACTGTTTCGCTGCAATCGGCCTCGCGATGGAACTCGACCAAGCGGGCAACGATCTGACCCACATGCTCAGTGGTCGCTTCGCCCCGCCGGAGAATTTCGGAGAACATCCGATCCTGCGGCAGGCGAGTCATCTCGACGGCATATTCGATGGCATCAGAAGAGGATGCGTCGGCAAGCTCGTACGACTCGCCGCGGCTACGAATCGCCACGACTCCGCGGTAGACATCGCCGGCGAGGCGTCGATTCAGTCGCACCTCCTCCTCGCAGTAGAATCGACGAAGCGCCAGCGTTGAAAAGTCGAGAAACGCGAACTTGACCGGCTTCTTCACCTTGTACACACGGTCGCCGGCAAGAAAGACGAACGAAATATGGGTTTGTACGAATTCGACCGAGTCCGGTCGATGAGAATACCATTCCGGACGCAACATCGCTTTGACGAAGCCAGGTAGTTGAGTCACCTCCATTACGAAACGTCTGGATGCGTCAGCCGAATCAGGTGCGATCTAAATCGGCTTCGCTATCCGGCTCGACCGAACGCACGACTAGAATCGGACATGTAGCCTCCGCCAGGACATCCTCTGCAGTGCTACCCAACACCGCGCGCGCCACGCCGCTTCGCCCGTGTGTGCCAATCACCAGCAGATCAGCACACACCTGGTCAACTGCCGACACGATCGCCTCGACCGGCTCGCCCTTGACGACCTCTCGGTGCGCCTTCAATCCACCAAGGTCTACACTTTCCAGCAACGCGGCCCACTCCGGCTCCAAGTCCTTGGGCTCGATCGTATAGATATCGGAGGCCCCTGCAACTTTTGCCACCAGACCCTGCAGATGAATGGCGGGTTCGATGACATGGACCAAGACGAGTTTGGCACCCCAAAGCTTCGCGAATCGAGCTGCCTCTTCAATCGCCGGCTCCGAGGCAATCGAGAAATCGGTCGTGACGGCTACACACGATGGCGTTTCGGCAAGCAGACGCTTTACGACCAAGACCGGCGCTGCAGCCTTACGCACGACGCGCTGCGGAGTCCTCCCGGCCCCAAAAGGCCCGGCTCGGTGACGCGTCGACGGGCCCAATACAATGAGATCGTCGTGTTGCTCTTCGGCGATCTTCGTCAGCTCGACATCGGGCGCTCCGATGGCGACCTGACACGACACCGCCAGTCCCGCCAGCGGTTCCGCCGCTGCCAAAGCCTCGAGGTGTTCGCGCGCCGCTGCCGTGATCTCATCTACATCCGGCATTTGACGAGTTCCTAAGAGGATACGAGTGTACTTGACCGGCGGCCGCACGACGTGGATCAAGTCGATCGCCGCATCGACCCTTCGAGCCAACCGAACCGCGCTGCGTAACACCCAATTTGTCTTCGTTCCGAAATCGATCCCCACGGCTACCCGTTTCAACTCATTCATACGATCACTCCTCACGACGACAGCTACGCAAGACCCCTGCCAAACCTCCGCAGCGACTCCGCCCAGGGAAAACGACGGACAGAGGGTCCTCAATTCCCACAAACCCGGGCCACTGGATTCTCACCTTTGGGAACGCACCGAAAGCATCTGTCGGCGCTGCCATGAGGGCTCCTCAAAGCGATCGGGAGATAGGTTCACCCATGAAACAAACCTGAAAAAAATTAGCAGTTTGCGAACTCTGATCGATTGATTGTCGTGCCGGAACCCGGTTTAGTGACACGGCTGCCACGAACTGAGGAGGGGCGGGGAAAATGGGTAGACTTGCACTAGCAACAACCGCGTTCGCATGGGCGCTGTTTTTGGCGGCCGTTGCACCTGCCGGGTCGATGGAGTGCGACGCCAACGCGTGCACGACAGGAGACCAGTGCTCCGCTGGCGCATGCGTCTCAGGTCCACCTGTCGACTGTAACTTTGGCCCCTGCGAATCCGGCGCCTGTGTCGCCGGCACCTGCCTCAGTTTCCCGAAATGCCCGCCTGTCGCACACCCCTGCCGCACGACGCAGACCTGCAATCCTGCAAACGGCGAATGCGAGTTTGAACCTGCCAACATCGGCGCGGCCTGCGACATTACCCCCAACGACTGCATGGCCGGGACGTGCGACGGGTCTGGCGAGTGTGTCGAGCTCCCCCTGAATGGCACCCCATGCGACGATCATATGGAGTGCACCGCCTCCTCAATGTGTTTCTCAGGAACCTGCGTAGGCGAACCAGCGTCGATGGATGGGCAGCCCTGCACGACCGGACTCCTCGGATTGTGTGCACCCGCCTCATGTCAAAACGGCTCCTGCGTATCCGGGATGCAGGATGTGATCTGCCCACCGTCAATGAACCTCTGCGAAGGCTTAAGCTTTTGCAACCCGGGCACCGGGCAATGCGCTTCCCTGCCATCCGTATGCATCAGCCCCGATCCTTGCTCTACCGCAACCTGCGACCCACAAGTCGGGTGTGTCGTCACACCCTTGGCGGACGGGGCAGCGTGCAACGACCTCAACGAGTGCACCGTCGGAGATTCATGCAGCGCAGGTGCCTGCACAGGTACGGGAATCAGTGACCCGCAAATGGCGCCGGCCTCGTCCAATACCGGACTGCTAGCTCTCGTGATGTTTCTGGGAATTCTACCAGCGCTGCGACTGGCCCGGCCCAGACAGCGCTGAGGTCAACTCGGGCGCACCTCTTCGATCCCACCACCAAAGAGCTAAGAGCTAGGTTGCCAAGAAGAACTACGGGGGCAACTCCTGGCGAGACCGACTTCACAAAGGGCATTGCTCACCAAGGGTCGAGACGACCCGAAACCGTGACTTTGGGCGCCAAGTCATCGGCAGAGTTCTCTCGGACCAGCGAGAGACAATAGACGGTGCGTTCGCAAACCTCTCCGCGAACCGAATGCCGGCCGCCTTGCCTCCAGTCGTCCAGTCGTAGATTCCGACTTCGGACGGTACCGGCTTGACGTAGCCTTCCAGCCGCCACCCTTCGCCTCGAGTTCGCCGTAAAAAGCAAAGAGTCCCGCCGAGGCAACGTCGCAGCCCGCAAAAACCGCTAGCAGGTCGCTCGGCTCAACGGATGGGGTATCGGGCCATCGCTGCTCTCACCCCCATGGCGCTGCGCAGTGATGGCCGTGACCGCGGCTTCATGTGGGAACTACAACGCCGGACACTCAACATTTGCACAATCTGCCCGCCAAAAGAAGATTTGCCGGGGCATCGTCGGAAGATGACGTTCGGCGGCATGGCATGGAGGTTGCTCTACCTCGGCGGGACGGCGTCCACCCGGCCGGACTGCCGTGCCACCACAACCTCAAACAAGGGAGACCTACCAATGACGATCCTCGAAGCTGCATTCGATGAAGTGATGAGTGGGGCTGAGCGACGATGAATCACGCCAAGGTCAGTATTGAGATCCTCGAACGGTGTCGCCGCATTGCAGCTCTGCTTCTGAGCAGGGCCGGTGACATAGCTCAAGCCAGCGGTACAAACGATGCCCTCGACCCGCAGGAGGATGCTGCGACGAGCGGCAGCGACGCCGCAGAAGACGATAACAAGCTGGCGGAGGAGCTCGAACAGTTGGGTCCGACGTTCGTCAAGCTGGGCCAAATCCTGTCGACGCGCGCCGACTTGCTTCCCGCCAAGCAGCGGGCGTCACTTTCTCGGTTGCAGGAGAGCGTTGCGCCGGTCCCGTTCGAAGAACTTCAGGAGGTGCTCGAGCTCGATCTGGGAGTGAGGATCTCCAAGGCCTTCGCTGAGTTCGACGAAACCCCGACGGCAAGCGCGTCACTTGGTCAGGTGCATCGAGCACGGCTGCGCGATGGACGACATGTGGCCGTGAAGATTCGGCGGCCTGGCATACGCGAAGAGGCTGCTACGGACCTAGCGGCTTTGGATCTGATCGTCGAAGGCGTCGACCAGGTGACCGATCTAGAAAGTCGCTTCGCACTCAGGAACATCCTGGATGAGTTTCGCCGGACATTGGCCGAGGAACTCGACTATCGCCGCGAGGCGGAACACTTGAAAATCCTAGGCGCCAATCTCACGGACTATCCGGAACTCTTGGTGCCACAGCCGATTGACGACTATTGCTCGCAACGAGTGCTCACGATGGAGTGGATCGACGGCACACGGGTCACTGACTTACCCCCCGTGAGGCGACCTGAGCTCGAAGGCAATCGGCTGGTCGACGCATTGTTGCGTTCGTACCTCGATCAGATCCTGGTCGACGGCTTCGTTCACGCTGACCCACACCCGGGCAACATCTTGCTCACGCCCGACGATCGGTTAGTGCTTTTGGACCTCGGCATGGTCGCTCGCATCGGCGAAGCACATCGCCTCCAGCTCCTAAAGCTCGTACTCGCGCTGAGCGCAGGCAAGGGCGAAGTAGCGGCCGACATCTGTATCGCCATCGGCGAACGGCTCGAGGACTGCAACGAATCCGCCTTTCGCCGCGACATGTCGGCCCTGGCGACGCGGCTGACCGAACCAGCCAGTGTTACCCAGCTGTCTCTCGGCCGCGTCGTCGCAGAGATGGCGACGCGGGCAACCGAGGCTGGTATCCGGCCGGCGCCTGAGGTGGCCCTGTTGGGCAAGGCACTCCTCAGTCTCGACTCGATCACGGAGGCGCTGGCACCGGGTTTCGACTCGCACTCCACCATCACCAAGCATATCGAGTGGATCGTCGGCAGGCGCGCGGCCAGCCGGCTGGCGCCGAAACGCATCCTGTCGTCGCTGCTCGAACTCGAGGAGGTGGTCGAGCAATTTCCGCGCCGCGTCAACCAGCTGCTCGACGCCGCGTTGGACAATCGGCTCGAAGTGCGCGTCCACGCATTTGATCAAGAACACATGATGTCGGCGATTCAGAAAGTCGCGAACCGCATCTCTCTCGGCCTGGTCCTCGCAGCACTCATCGTCGGCGCGGCGATGCTCATGGACGTGGACACCTCCTGGAAGCTCTTCGGTTACCCGGGACTAGCGATCTCCTTGTTCCTGATCGCGGCGATCTGCGGCTTGGGCCTGGTCTTCACGGTACTCTGGGGCGATATCCGCCCCGATGGCCGTCCGGGTCCGGCCAGGAGCGACAGTCACTGACAAACAACTTGACGGTCTCGCCAGTAGCTACGGGTCAACTCCTGGCGAGACCGACTTCACAAAGGCATTGCTCACCAGGCTCACAATGGCATCCCACGTGCTCACCTCCGGGTCGTCGATGCGACCCGCGACCGAGACCTTGGCCGCCACATCATCGGCAGAGTTCTCCAGAATCTGAGACAGGACATCGACAGCACCTTCGTAGACCTCACCACAAACCGAACGTCGCTTGTCCTGTGTTCGGTCGTAGATATCGACATCGGAGAGGATCGGCTTGACGTAACCTTCCAGCCGCCCCTCCTTTGCCGCGAGTTCGCTGTAGAAAGCAAACATTCCGGAGGCAGCGTCGAACCCCGCGTACGCCGTCAGCAAGTCGTTTAGCTCGACGAGTGGAGTTTCGGAGATGTTCACGTCGATGTCGAAGTCGGGGCTCGCGTTCGTAGCCCGGTACGATCCGCTGATCGCTAAGTCGCCGGCATCCATGAACCTACCCTCTGCCTCGAAGGATGCAGGCTTATCGGAGTCGCGGTTGGCGACGTCCTTGGCGGTCAACGAAGTTTGCGTAGAAAAGAGCCGATAGTCACGATCCACACGGTGGTAGGTCAGCCGACTGCCGCGCACCTCGAGGCGATCCAAGTACACCTTCGTGGTAGAATCCGACTGCAACTGTTCCGCCGCGTCCTCGGCCCATCTCTGACGGCGCTCCTCAGCGGCGCTGCCGGAGCCGGCCGTGTACGTCACTTCCACGCCATCGACGCGCAGCCGCCGAACATAGACGCTGCGTTTCTCGCGGGAGAACTCCAGGCTGCCGTCCGCTCCGAGCACCCCACCGTCGACGTGAACGTCGACCTCGGAAGCCAGGGGATCGAACCGCCGCAGTGGAACCGTATCGAGCGCGAAGCTCGCGTCCAGCGCAACATGAGGAACGGCGAGAAAGTCGGCAGCCCCTTCGACTTCGATGTGCCCCGAGTCGAACAGTGTCGCTTGCAGGGAAACCGGTGACGGGTAGCGAGATTGCCCTCGTACGTTGCGGATGTTCTGCGCTTCCAGCCTAACCGAGGTCAACTCGATCGGGGCGTCCCCCTCATCGCCGAGGTACGTGACCGAGCCGTCGCGGACCCGGACATGGTCGACCTCCATTGGATAGACTGCGAACAAAGCCTCCCGCCATCCTTTGTCCGCCAGCCCCTCACCGTCTTCAGTTTCGCGGACGATATTGGCCCGCTCGAGGTATAAAGCCGGCGACTCGATCTCGAGCTCCGACAGTAGGTTGCCGCGCAACAAGGCCGACCAACTGAGTGACACGCCGAACCGCTGCAAGTGCGCGACCGCGGGGTCGGGGTGGGCGTCCTGGGTGAACGACGTATCGACCAGATCGAAGCCCAGGGCGAGGATTCGTAGGTCGAGACCTCCGATCTTCACGGTATAGCCTACCAGACGGTCGTTGATCTCGGATTCCGCCCAACCGCGGAGAAAACTCTCAGCGGTAAGCGCGACGACCAGCACCGCCGCGACGAGGGCAAAAGCCACTACGGCAAGGACGACGCGCACACGTCCGCGTTCGCCCAAGGGGATCGACGAGCGTCGCCAAGATCTCCCCCGACTGCCGTTGGGCTCAGGCACGAAACTCACGGTAGCGACAGTCGACGGCGCAATAGATCGCGTAGGCGATCAAGCCCAACGAAACCATCGCCAGTAGAGTCGTTCCAAAGGACTGTCGCGAAAGTGCTGCCAGTGCCTCAGAAGTCCCAGCGTCGGTGGATCCGCTCGAGATCATGAGGATCGCGATCGTGATGAAAACAATTCCGCGCGCCGATAACCCGAGCCTTGCGGCGCGCTTACCCCAAACTTTCTCAGTCTCACTCATTTCGGAGGTTTGCCAGTTCTGCACGTAGCGATCCGTCATCGCCCTGAAGATCTCGACCAGACCGAAGACGCCAACCGCGCCCCCCGCCAACATCGACAGCGTTGGACCGAATCCGCTCGTACCCATGCCGGAGCCCCCGCCGCCGCCGATCAGGGTAAACGCGTAGAGGGCTAGAGCGATGTGGATGACTCCCGAAACGGCCATCCCGCCGCGACTCAAGAGACCCTCGGCCTCGGAACCATGCGCTTCGGCGTCAGTGGCCGCGGCATAAACCTTCCACGAGGCATAGCCCAGCAAGCCGACTCCGATCAGAACTACGAGGATCTGGCCAAACGGTTGGTCGACCAGTACGCGCAAAGCGCCAGCGCTGCCCTCGGCTTCGCCACCGGCCGCCAATGCCGCGTGCAGGGCAATCGCGCCGACCGCTCCGTAGACGACGCTCTTCGCGAGGTAGCCGGCGCGCGCGGCCATTTCCAGAGCCGTGTTCGAGGTCGAGGTCATGCGCTCTGATAACTGCAACATGCAAGCCAAGTTGTCCTGACTCACGGAGGGCCCCCGACATGAACGACTCTTGTAAATCCTGCAGAAGACCTGGCGTTCAAAACACCTGCAGGGTTGAACGGGCTGCTTTGCCGACCTCGGAGTCGGCTACAACCGCGACAGCGACGGTGAGCTCGAATACCGGGACTCGTGGGAATCCCCACCGAGAAGGTCGAATTCTCGAACGGTGCCCGGGGGATGTCCGGGCCAGCCAAATGGGACGACGCGCGCTTCAGCGCGAGCCAGGATACTGCTGTGAAGATCCAGATCATGTCCGCCAAGAACTAGAGCGGCGCCGATTGCCGATAGAAACGATTGTCCGAATCAACTATTGGCTTTCTTTCCAACGAATCTGCGCGCCCGGCCTCCATTGTAACTTTTCCTACGATCGCGCATCCATAGGCAGACTCCGTGCGGCTCGCCAGAGCAATCTCCCGAAGCGACCATCCGAACAAAGGAGCTTAGAAGTGCCAAAGCACCAGGTGTGGTACAAGATTCTCGAACTCGACGAGCTGCCCGAAGGTCGTGTGAAGGCAAAGGCGGCTGGGGTTCATACCCTTTGCGTCACGCGGCTCGACGGACAATACGCCGCGCTCTCCAACAAGTGCCCGCATCAGGGCGGGCCTCTCGGCGAGGGCTCGATCGAGAACGGCATGCTGCGCTGCCCATGGCACGGATGGGACTACCACCCGACGACCGGAGCTCCACCAGACGGCTACGGCGACTGTGTGCCGACGTTCCCGGTCGAAGTCCGCGAGGACGGTGTCTACGTCGCGATCGAAGAAGATGCACCGCACGAGACTACGGTCACCGACATCATGGCCGAGACGCTCACCAATTGGGGCGTGCGAAGCGTCTTTGGAATGGTCGGACACTCGAACCTCGGCCTTGCCGACGCGCTGCGACGTCAGAGTAAAGCAGGACGCCTGCGCTACTTCGGGATTCGGCACGAGGGCGCCGCAGCGTTTGCCTGTTCGGCATACGGAAAACTCACTGGTCGGCCCGCAGCCTGCCTGAGCATCGCTGGACCAGGCGCCACCAATCTCCTTACGGGACTGTGGGACGCAAACGTCGACCGTGCCCCGGCGATTGCCCTGACCGGGCAAGTCGACACCCAAGTCCTCGGTCCCGGCGCGTTCCAGGAGATCGATCTCGCAGGAGCCTTCGGCACCGTAGCGCAGTGGTCGCAGACCGTTCTTCAGACGAGCAAGCACGCCGAGCTCGTCAATCTCGCCTGCAAGAGCGCGATCCTCAACCGCGGCGTCTCGCATCTCATTTTTCCAGACGAGGTACAGACCCTGCCAGCACCGGAAGGCGCCACAGCCGGCCAACCAGACGGCCGTATGACGTCGCGCGCCATCGCTCCGCCGGAGGAATCCGTTGCAGCAGCGGTCGCGATGCTCGAGAAGGCGGAGCGTCCGGTCATGATCGTTGGCCACGGAGCACGCTTCGACATGCCCGCCATCGTCAAGTTCGCCGAGAGGCTGAATTGCCCGATCATTACAACCTTCAAGGGCAAGGGGTTGGTGAGTGATCAACACGAGCTCGGCTGCGGTGTCCTCGGACGCAGCGGCACGCCGATCGCCTCATGGTTCATGAATGAGTCGGACGTCTTACTGGTCCTCGGCGCGAGCTTCAGCAACCACACCGGAATCACACCAAAAAAGCCGACCATTCAGGTGGACTATGATGCGATGGCGCTCGGGAAGTTTCACGCCATCGATGTCCCCGTTTGGGGGGAAATCGCGACCACCATGGCCGTGTTCAACAAACGACTGGCAAAGGGAACCGCCGCCATCGACCAGCGACCAGAAATCGCATCGCGCTGGGAGATCTGGCGAACCGAGAAGCAGCGGCGACGCGGAGACGACCGCGGCAAGGGCGTCAACTCGGCCAGCATCTTCCGCGCTCTGAGTGAACACGCTCCAGATGACGCGATCCTCGCGGTCGACGTCGGCAACAACACCTACTCTTTCGGCCGCTACTTCGAATGCACGCAGCAGTCCGTCCTGATGTCCGGCTATCTGGGCTCGATCGGATTTTCACTTCCGGCGGCCATGGGTGCCTGGGCTGCGACTCAGGAAGAAGACCCTCGCTT
The DNA here is from genome assembly GCA_029262455.1 of Deltaproteobacteria bacterium. Lineage (GTDB taxonomy): Bacteria > Desulfobacterota > Binatia > HRBIN30 > CADEER01 > CADEER01. The sequence continues at coordinate 96,784 of JAJCZJ010000024.1, forward strand.
CAAAGGCCGCAAGGTGATTTCCGTCTCCGGCGACGGTGGATTCGGACAGTACATGGCGGAGCTCCTGACCCTCGTCAAATACGATATGAACATCACCCACGTTCTGGTGCGCAACAATGAACTCGGGAAGATCAGCAAGGAGCAGCGCGCAGGTGATTGGGAGGTTTGGGAAACGAATCTGCACAACCCCAGCTTCGCTGAGTACGCCAAGATCTGTGGCGCACACGGCCTGCAGGTAAACTCCGCAGATGATCTAGACGCCGCCCTTGTGGAGGCAATCGCCCACAACGGGCCAAGCCTCGTCGAGATCGTCGCCGATGCGGAGCTCATCTAGAGGCCTGAGCAGGCGCCCTCCTCTATGATCGCAGAACCTCTCATTGCCATCGCGTTCGCCATTCTCGCGTTCGGAGCAATCTCGCGCCGCGCCGAACAGTGGCCACTTACACCCCCGATGTTTTTCATCATCATGGGATGCGTACTTAGCGAGCACGGCTTTGGCGTGCTCGCTATCGAGATAGGAAGCGAACAAACCCATCTACTCGCAGAGCTGACCCTGGTGGTCGTCCTGTTCACCGACGCCTCTCGCATCGACCTCAGCTGCCTACGGCGAGAGCGACTCATACCTATCCGACTCTTGGGAATCGGCCTACCGCTTACGATTCTCGCCGGCGCGATCGTCGGGAAAGTCCTCGTACCGACATTCACATGGCTCGAGGCCACACTCCTGGCTGCGATCCTAGCACCGACGGATGCCGCACTTGGGCAGGCTGTCGTTAGTAACCCGTTGGTGCCGGTCCGGATTCGCCAAAGCCTCAACGTCGAAAGCGGTCTCAACGATGGTATCGCGCTTCCCGTGGTTCTGGTCCTGGCCTCGCTCGCCGGCGCGACGGAAGCCGAAGGCGATGCCGCGCATTGGATTCGCTTTGCCGCCCTCGCGGTCACTCTCGGCCCCCTCGTGGGCTTGGTCGTCGGCGGCCTGGGTGGCCTTTGGCTCGAACGCGGTGTCGCTACCGGTTGGATCAATGGTCCGTTTCAGCGCCTATCCTCGCTCGGATTGGCGCTCTTGGCGTTCGCCGGCGCCGAAGTCATCGGGGGCAACGGATTCATCGCGGCCTTCGTCGCCGGTCTGTCACTCGGCAACGTCGGACGGAAAGTCTGTGAAACACTCTACGAGTTCGGCGAGACCGAGGGGCAGCTCTTGACGCTGTTGGTCTTCCTCCTCTTCGGCGCAGCGATGGTTCCCAACACGATCGAGGTTCTGTCCGCCAAGACCTTCGCATACGCAGTCCTGAGCCTCACGTTAATCCGCATGCTGCCGGTCGCAATTGCATTGCGCGGCACCGGGTTGCGAGCCCCCGGCGTACTCTTCTTGGGCTGGTTCGGCCCACGCGGCCTAGCCTCGATTCTCTTCGCCCTCGTGGTCGTCGAGGAAGGCCGGCTGGCATCTGGGAGTTTGCTCGAGGGAGTGGTCACTCTGACTGTTCTCTCGAGCGCGATGCTACACGGAGCGACCGCCTTTCCGTTGGCGAAGAGTTTCGGCAACTACGCCGCCAAACACCACCAAGAACTGGCGGAGCCGATGGACATGGAACTTCCCGTACGTATCCGACACAGCGGCGCATGAACACCGTGAGCCCCTTGCCCACTGCACCGCTTCGAGTCGTATTCCAAGACGACCACTACGTTGTCGTCCACAAGCCCGCGGGTCTGCTCGTCCACCGGTCGGCACTGGATTCACGCGAAACTCAGTTCCTCGTCCAACTCCTACGCGACCAGATCGGGCAGCGGGTCTTCCCGGTCCACCGACTCGACAAGCCGACCCAGGGCGCAATCGTCCTGGCCCTCGACTCCGACGCTGCTCGAAAAATGCAAGTGCACTTCGACGATGGCCTGGTGACAAAGACCTACATAGCCGTTGTCCGCGGCTACGCACCTGTTGAAGTCCGAGTCGATCACCCGCTGCGCGACCGTCCGGATTCTCGCATTGACCGGCGAGAGCTGCAGGTGCGCGATTCAACCACACTCGTCCGACGCGTCGCCACGAGCGAGTTCGCCACACCCGTCGGCCGCTACGCGACCTCGCGCTACTCGCTGGTCGAATGTCAGCCGCTCACCGGCCGGCGTCATCAGATCCGCCGCCACATGAAGCACCTACGCCACCCGATCGTCGGCGATCCGGTGTACGGCGACGGCCCACACAACCGGTTCTGGCGCGACCAACTCGGGATCGCTGGGCTCCTTCTCGCCGCAACCAAGCTCTCGTTCCCCCACCCGTACACGGGCGAGCAGGTCACCGCATGTACTGCAGCGGAATCACCGCTGCGCGACGCAACGCAACGACCGGAATGGCTCGACGACCAGAACCTCGCACTCGACGACTGAGCAGTCCGTTGAGAAACAGGCGCAAGCGAAAGGGAGGACCCATACATGACAACACATCCAGCTCTCCAGAGCGGCAACGTCGCGGTGATCACAGGCGCGGCCGACGGTATCGGATTGGCGGTAGCAAAAAAACTATCGAGCCTCGGACTGAAGGTTTGCGTTGCCGATATTGACGGCGACAAACTGGCGACCGCCGCCGAGAGCCTCAACGGCGCCCTCGCAGTCACGACAGATGTATCAAAGATCGAGGCTGTTCAACGCCTCAAGGAGCAAGTCGCAAGCACCTTTGGCCCGGTCAACGTGCTGATGAACAACGCCGGCATCGGACGCGGGACCGGCAGCTGGACGGACTACGACGGATGGCAGACGACCCTCAAGGTCAACCTCTGGGGCGTGATTAACGGCATTCACGCCTTCGTCCCGGACATGGTCGCGCACGGTGCCCCTGGACTCGTCATCAACACCGGTTCAAAGCAAGGCATCACCTGCCCGCCAGGCAATCCCGCCTACAACGTCTCTAAGGCCGCTATCCGCGCCGCCACTGAGGCACTCGCCCACAGCCTTCGCACAACCGACGGCTGCCTGGTGAGTGCCCACCTTCTCGTGCCAGGATTCACCTACACCGGCATGATGCGGCAATTCCTACCGGAAAAGCCTGACAGCGCCTGGACTCCGGAGCAGGTAGCCGCCTTCATGCTCGAGAGTGTCGAACGCGGCGACTTCTACATCCTCTGCCCCGACAACGACGTCACGCGCGAGATAGACAACAAGCGAATGGAATGGTCGGTCGGCGACCTGATCCACAACCGCCCGGCTTTGTCGCGCTGGCACCCCGACTACGAAGCGGAGTTTGCAGATTTCATGAAGAAACCCTGACAACCCAGTCTTCGGAACAATCAGACTCCCCGCGGCGTAGGTGTATCGACGCGAAAGAAGATTCCGTCTGCCTCGGCCACCGTCTCCGATCCGGCCAGAAGAACGGCGCGGCAAAACACTTTCCGGCCTTCGACGCGATCGATTTCGCCACGGCACAGCAATTCGACGTTGGTTGGCGTCGGCTTACAGTAGCGCACTGCGAGGGTGCCGGTCATCGATGTACCCTCCGCTTCCGAAGCGGTGACACCGAGCACGTGATCGAGAGTCGCCGCGACGTATCCTCCGTGCGCCAAACCGGGATGGCCCTCATACGCATCGCTAAACGTCACCGACCACGTGGCCGTCTGGCGGTCCTTCTCGATCACGGGCGGGGACAAGGGGTTTGAAACTCCAACGAGCGGATCCATATCCCAAGAGAACTCTTCGCTGTGCACCGTACCAGCGCTATCCACTAAAAAGCCGTCGTCATCTCGCACATATCGCGTCGCCCGAGCAAACGACTGTCGAACCGATTCGAGACCTGCGAGTGCCACATCGAGATCTTCATGGGTCAGCTCAGCCGACAAGAACTCACGGCTCAAATCACGAACGGTCTTCGCCACAAGTCGGCGCTTCTTCAATAGGAGTGCACTCATCGTAAGAACATCTCTCCGCCCGACCGCGAAATACTCCGCGATCGCTCCCAACTCGTCTCAGGTAATCCCAACGCAGTGCTACACTGCGCGCCCTCCCACCGAAACCACCCTGTACGGCGAGGCCACGGCGTGTGACCTCAGCAAGGCCCTATTCCGTGGGCACACCGTAGTGTTGCAGGTAGTCGGAAAACAGTTCGCCCAGCTGACTGGAGTCGAGTCCGAAGTCGGCCAGCTCATAGCCGTGTCGGCCATGCATCCCCTTCGGTCTCACAGTCAGAAATTTCTGGATCGCGGCGCCGAAATGCGCCGAAAAATCCAAGTCGTGATACGCGTAGCAAGCGCGCAGCGATTCGACCGGGTCATTCATTAGATCGGCGTAGAGCAAGTCGAAAACCTGGCCCGCCGGAATCACGCCATCGGCTTTCTGCCGAATGACTTTCTCGAGTGCTCCACGCAATGAAGCCGGTAAGTAGGCGAGCGAAGACAAGTCGACCTCGTCGCTACGCATCCAGCGCAGAGTGCCCATCAAAGAGAAGCTCGACGGAATCATCTTGAGAGGGTCTCTATGAAGTTGAACCACTAGGGCGTCCGGAAACACCTTGAACAGAACGTCCATACGCTCGTGATGGGTGGGACTCTTGAGAACCCAACGCTTACCCGGGCGCTGATGCTGCAACACCTGCAACAGCCGGTACTCGTACCGGTAGGCTGACGTCCAATCACATTTCGCCGCATGCAACGCGTATTCCGGTACGTTCATCGTCCCGAAGTACTGCGCGCTCAAGAACTCGTGCATCTGAAACATTAAGCACTCGACCGGCAACTCGGCGCCGTTTTCGTGCATTGCCCTATAGGCCGGGACGATATCCTCAAAGAACAGCTGCTCGCCACCGGCGAAGCGAACGCGATCGGCGCGCATCCCCTCACTCTGGGGAGACACGTCGAACAGCTCCCAGGCCAACGGAGCGTGACAATTGTCATCCAAGGCAAGTAATCGCTGCGTCAGCGACGTCCCACTGCGGCCAAACCCGCATACGACCAGCGGAGCCAACACCGGAGTGTCGAGCGCTTCGGGATTCGCCGCTAAGTACGATTCGACGAAGAGACGATTGCGCAAGCAGCGGACAATCTCAGAGCGAGTCAGCAGCCGACCCGCGACATGCAGCTTGGCCGTCTCGTCGATCGTTTTGGTCAACACGCCGTAGTGCTCGCGCCAGGAGTCCGGACCGAAGTCCACCAACCCGGTCTCCGCAACGGCGCACGCAATCATCTCCTCCCCATCGAGGGATACGAGGCGCTTGGGATCACCGAGCCCTAGCCCCATCGCGTTGAGATGCTCCACCCATGCCGGGCGGGCCGGCGGCTCCCAATGATGAGTCGTAATTCGCAAGTCGATACCCGCCTAGCCTCGCCGCGATCAGTGAAACGACCACAAGGGACCCAAAAAAACGACGACGGAGGCTACGAAACGCTTCACGCACGTCTGTAACCCTAAAACCCGGCCGCCTGTCAATCTCAGCGTCGTAAGAACAATTCAATCTCTTTGCTCGCTCATCGCTCCAAGGGTAGAAAACTGACGATCCAAAGCCGGAGGAACACCATGACCATACAAACAGATTCACGCGCCGCCCTACACGAGCTCACCAACCTACTCACGGAGATCGACGACCGCTGGGCCGGTCCCGAATGGAATCTTGCGTCCGAAGACGACATCGTCGGGGCGCATCGCAACCTGATGCATCTGATCGAAGGCGCTGTCCTCGGCAACTTCGAGGCCGACCCACGGCGGCCGGTGTTTCGCCGCATCGTTTCACCGTGGCGCAAGTTCACCGGCGACAATGGCGACGCGATCTACTACGACACCCCAGTCGCGCCCGAGTACGAGTACATCGTTCGCGGCAAGATCGACGGCGCGATCTACACTTCACTGACAGTCGAGCTCAACAACCAGGACGGCTCGATGGCAAAGGCGACGGGCGGTGTAGTGAACGACACTCAATTCGACGTCGACTCCAGCGGTGCATACGAGCTTCGCCTGGGCGGCAAGCCGGCCAAACGCAACTGGCTCGAGCTTCCAACCGGCGCCTCACGAATCACCACCAGGCACTACTACGAGGAAGACACCTGCGTTGCCGCAGACTCAACAGTCGACCCAAAGCCCGTCATTGCGATTGTCGGAGAAACCTCACCGCCTTCTCCCCCAAGCGACGAAACCGTCGCCGCGGGCATCCGCCGCACCGCACAGTTCATCCGCAGCCGAACCCTCGAGATGCTGCCAATGGCAAACTCCGACGTACCGCCGTTCGTCTCCAAGGTTCCGAATGAGTTCCCGCCGCCCATCGTTCCCGGAGACTTCGGTCTAGCCGCAATCGACGCCCACTATTCAATGGCACCGTTCGTCATCGGCCCCGAAGAAGCCCTCGTCCTGACTGGTCGTTGGCCTACGTGCCGCTGCGCAAACGTGTGTCTATGGAATCGCTTTCAACAGACCTTCGACTACTCCAACCGGCAGGTGTCGTTGAACCGGAAGCAAACCAAAGCCAATCCCGACGGCAGCTTCCGCATGGTGATCGCCCACCGAGACCCCGGAGTTCCCAACTGGCTCGACACTGAGGGGCGAGCCTTCGGGATCGTGTTCTGGCGCTTCATGCTCGCCGAGGGAGATGTCGAAACCCCGCAGGCGGAGGTGGTACCGTTCGCGTCGTTGCGCGGCCCAAACTGACACCCAAAGTCCCTTCTCCCTCCGGGAGAAGGTCAGGATGAGGGGATCAAATACTGCCGGCGGCTTCCGCGGTGCACTGAAACCCTTGTGTCACGATCTCAAATAGAGGGTCGCGATTCTGATCCCCGCAACCCTCTCCGGAGCGACTGTCGATTTTCTCGAAATGACGGGCAAAGCCCAACAAGATCTCCTCTCCCGCATTGCGCGCGGGAGAGGATAAAAGGTGAGGGTTCGTTCTTGAAGGTGTGCGCGAAAGCACTGCCGCACAAGGGCAAGAAGGAACTTGGCATTTTGATCCCCTCACCCTTAACCCTCTCCCGGAGGTAGAGGGGAAGGCTCTCGGGTTGTCAGCAATTGCTCGTCTCGCAGTTCCAAATCGACAGCCTCCGGAGGTAGAGGGAAAGGCTCTCAGGTTGTCGGAAACTACTCGTATCGCAGCACCAAAGTGACACCCTTTTTCCCCGGAGGGGGCTGGGCGTATTCAAAACGAAATGCGCCCAAAGCCGCCAACAGCGCAGCCCAGCAAACCCATTTCACCGCTGCGCCCGATACCTCCTTCTATCGTTTCTCCCGGCCGGCGCCAGAAAGTCACTGCCCCAACACTTGCCGTTCGAACTCTGCACTTGGGCGGTCACTTGGCCCTGTTCACGGAACGGCAGAACCGGCAGATCCAAAGAAGGACCGGTCATGAGAACACTTAAACGCGCGCGGTCGTCGTCTGACACGCTAATCGTGACTCGCCGCAGGCCCTCGTCGGACTCCGGGTTCGCGTATCGATAACTCACACCGCGACTGCCACTCGAACGCCAACACGGCCTGTCGTCACACTCTCCTCCGTGGGGTGCGACCGCAGCCAACACCGGCGTAGGAGTTCCCGCGACGTAGTCATAGACACAAAACGCGTACCCCTGCCCCGAGGTCAGCGGATTCGGGAAGTCCTCCGGGCTCTGACCGTCGGCCAACCAATAGAAGCGGACGCGGTCAAAGCGATCTCGAATGCCCCGGTAGACAACCACCGTCGAGCGGCTCGCATTTGGCGGCGTGCAGCCCAATTGCGGATTCGGCGAACAGCCAAACGCCACTTCCGGGGTGCTCGAGGGCGGCGGAGACGCAGTATCAGTCGGAACCGCGGTCTCAGTTGCACTCGGAACCCGCGTCGCTGTTGGGCTCGGGACCAAAGTCGCGGTTGCCGTCGGCACTGCCGTCGGCTGAGGGGTATCGGTGTTGGTCGGAAGCGGCGGCACGGTCGATGTACTCGTCGGGAGTGCCACAGTCGGTTCGACAGTTGCAGTACTCGTATGCGTGCCCTCCGGCGTCGCAGTCGGTGTCGAGGCGGGGTCTGCCTCAATGTCGAAAAGTAGACCCGTGATCCCCAAGCTCTCAGCCCGCGCCCGCGCCGCCGAGCAATCATCACCATCGATCTCGGCACAGGGGGCAATCTCCCCCGCCACGGCTACTCCGAACTGAGCAAAGCACTCGGCGTTCGTGAGACCCTGCACCGGACACGTCACGTCCGGATCGTCCAAGTGGAGGTCCGGCCGATTCGGTGGCAAAACCACGGCGTCCGGATTTTGCTCGACCCAGTACAACTGAAACGATCGACCCGGAACTCCATTAAAATCGTAGACGAACATCTGAGACGGACGCATCGGCCGCATCTGCTTGTCGGTACCCGGCGACATCCGGATATTGACCGGCTGGGCGGGCAAGCTGTTCGAGGCGTAGGTAACCACCGGGGTAAAGCTGACGTTGCGTATCTCTGCCCGCTTGTCGCTCACGCCGGCGACGAAGGACTCCTGGAGATTGATATGATTCTTGAGAACACCATCATGCAGCACGCTGACGTTGGGCTCTCCAGTGCCGTCTTGCGGGTTTGGCGGCATCGCGATGCCAATATTGAAGCCCTGGATGTCGAAATTCCGAACGATCAACTGGCCGTTCTCGTACGATGATGTCCCGAGCCAAAAGCCGCGATTGAAGCGCGCGTTCGGGCCGTTGAGGATCGACACCGCCGGATCGTCGCGCATGACAAAGTCGTCAAAGGTGTTTCGGCTCTCATGGAACGCGTAAACACCTGTGTGGTTGATGTGCCAAAACCGATACCCCTCAAACAGGCTCTCCTGCTTGTAGTAAGACACCGAGCAGCAACCGCGAGCCCACGTCAGCCACAGGCCCTGGCCGGTAGCCCCGTACGCCTCGTTACGCGCCGATTCCAGCACCGGCAGCCCCTCGCGCCGATCGCGACCAGCCACCATGCCACTGGTCGAGCCGTGATAGTTCCAACCCTCATATTCGTCCGGATCCTGGAGGTCCGCACCGCGGAACTTCGGCACCCGCATCGTCGCTTTGATATAGTATCCATTGTAGTTGTACGAAAAGTCGGGAACGTTCGCGGCAACGTTGTCGCGTACGTAATTGTGCTCCCCACTGAACCAAAAAGCGTCTCGCGTCGTCCCGAACAACTTCCTCGTGTTGAAGACGCCGCCGCGCCCGACACTGAGAAGAGTGTTCTGCGTATCGCCGGCGCGGGTATGAACCACGAAGTTGTGTTCGAAAACGTTGTACGATTCGTTGCCGTCTTCGGTCGCGATCGCCGAACCGATACCAGCATAGGCGACGTTGTCGCGAAAGAGCCCGTAGTGCGTATCGTGAACCGCGATGCCCCACTTGTTCATACCGTGGAACACGTTCCCCACGACCTCGAGTTGATATCCGGTATTCGTCAGATTCTCCGGACCCATCACGTGGTGCAGATGCAGCGAGTATCGACCAATCTGGTTTTCACCGACTTTGGTCAGAATACCATCAGAATCAAAGATCGAGCTGTCCAGGCTCGCGATCGTCGTTCGCCCCAAGTCCACGAACGCAGCGTAACGAATGTCGATGTCAGCCCGGTGCAGCAAGAGGACGTGGCCACGATGGCCGTTGACCGCACCGTCCTCACTGAGAAACACGACATTTCGGGTCAGGTTCCCGACGTGGGGAAGCATGGACCTCTCAGTCGGCCCGACGTTACCCTCCACATCGCGCGGCCCCGCGTGGTCGTGCGCCAACGGTGACTCTAGAGCGATCGTCGCACCGCTGATCGACTTGACGACGACTTCCTCCGCCTGCGAAGTAAAGGCCTTCTGGGAAACAAACGGGATCTGCCGGGTATCGGGGACGATCAACAGGTCGCCAGGTCGCCAGCCGACAAGCGGGGTCTCGACATTGAGCACCGAGTCTGTCGCAAACGGCTCTTCCGCGAAGCGTACAAAGGTGGGTTCGACACTTCGCCCATGCACTTCAACCGTACCGAAAACGATCAGTCCCTTGCCGTACTGACGCGGGTCGATACCGGCAGCCCCGGGCACGCCCGTATCGAGCTCGGTGTCGCCGCGAAACACGACCTGCGCGGACACTGCTGCACTAACCGGATCCAATGCCGTACCGATTGCCAACGAACCCTCCGGCATCACCATCAAGACATCGAGAACGATCTTGGTGTTGCGATCGGTCGCGAAGCGCAGCCGCCCGTGGTCCTGGACTTCGATGCAGTCAATGCGGACATCTGAATCGATGTCGTAGACAACGATATCGCCGGCGCGGATTTGAACGCGCGCATCGACACCGGGCACCGCGCCATTGGACCACACAACGGGGCTCGACCAATTCCCGGAACCGATGCTTTGATGAACCGGCGCCCCCGCATCGGCGAGATTGCAAAAGCGCGGAATCACATCACTCGGCGCCCTCACGAAGTCACTCGTAACTTCCAAGCCGTCGCTGCCGTGGCCAAATACCGCAACCGGCAACACCATCGACAACAAACTTCCCAACCCAACAATCCACAAGCTTCGCATCGGGCAAGCTTACGAGATCGAGGCGAATTTGAAAGCCAATTTCGAAGCAATTGTTTGGTAAATTAGGTGCGCATTTGCGTCCGCATAGGACGTCGCAATGAAGTCGCTTGCGAACTCATCGCACGCAAAGCACGCCACACGTCACACACTGCTGCGGCACGCTCATCGCTTCGTGCAATTAGGTGACCGCGCCCGCCGTTTTCATTGCGACGATCGTATCCCAATCGTAACCCAGCTCCTGCAGGATCTCGTCGCCGTGTTCGTTGAACTCTGGTGACCGACCCGTCGCCGTTGGCTCTTCGTCGAATTGGACAGGGCTAGCGACCAGATCGAATTCCACACCCTGCTTCGTCGCAGTTCGCGCCAGGTAACCGTTCGCCTCGACTTGCGGGTCTGCCGCAAGCTCCAGAGTGTTCTGCACCGGTGCCCACTGTCCTTTTAGAGTCGCGAATCGTGACGACCACTCAGCCAGCGTGGCACTTCCAATCGCTGTCGCGATTTCCTTACGGGCCTCGCCGCCATTCGCTTGTAAGGTCTCGTGTGAATCAAACCGGGGGTCACCGACTAAGTCAGGCCGACCGATGTGAGCACAGAAGTCTGGCCAGTAATGGAACGCTTGCAGCATAACGACGCTAAGCTTGCGTTTATCCGATGTCTCATAGACTCCGACCAACGGGTTTCCGGGACCGTCCCCACCCATAGGAATCGGCCCCCACGGCGATTTCATCTGCAGCGACAACGCCACAGCTGCCGACATCGCCCAGGCGCCCGTCCCGAGCAGCGATACGTCGACGACCGACGCCTCCCCGGTCCGCTCCCGTTTGAAGAGCGCCGCGGCGATACCGCCCGCGATCGTCATGCCGCCCATCGAATCGCCATACGCCGGTCCCGGCTGCGGTGCGATACCGGCCACCTCGGGGGTCGTCGAACCCGACGCGCTGCCACCACGGCACCAGAAGGCCGTCATGTCATACCCGCCGCGATCGCGATCGGGCCCCTTCGGACCAAACGACGTACCGCGAACATAAATGATTTTCGGGTTGTGCTGACGAATGTCGTCGATATCGATGCGGAGCTTCTCCAAAACCCCAGGTAATTTGTTGGTCAGAAAAACATCGCAGGTCGCCGCCAACTTATAGATCACCTCGCGGCCTTGGGGTTTCGAGATGTCCACGCCGATCGATTTCTTGCCGCGATTCGAGTGTTCGTTCAGGACGTGCACGGACCCGGAAAGATCCATGACTCCGGTCCGGGCCAAACCGCGCATAGCGTCGCCGCGCTCAGCGTGCTCGACCTTGATCACTTCTGCGCCCCAATCCGCAAGCACCGCGGAGGCGGCGGGAACGAACGTGTGCTCAGCAACTTCGAGGACTCGAATCCCCTTCATGACATCAACCACAGCGGCTTCTCCTTCTTGTCGGCGAAAGAGCCGACAACCGGCAATAGCGTACGATGGGGATCGATTCCAACAGGCGGAGGGCGGAGAGACTCCCCCCGGTCGTGTTGCGGCGAGTGAGGGTCTTCAGGCGCTGGCGAGGTGTGCTTCGTCGTCGCGCGGAATCGAGACCCGGAAGGTCGAACCGCGCCCCTCCTCGCTCTCGACCTGGATACTGCCACCGAGCAATTCCACGTATCGGCTGACGATATGCAGACCTAGTCCAACACCGTCGTGGCGCCGAGTCGTCGAACCGTCGAGTTGGCGAAACGGCTCAAATATGTTCGGGAGCTGCTCCGTGGGAATACCTTCGCCGGTATCGGCTACCGATGCCTGCATGAATCCATCGGGTGCCGATACTGCAACGGTGACCGTGCCACTGTCGGTGAACTTGAGGGCGTTCGTAATGAGATTCTTCAGAACCACCTTCAGCTTGGCGGGGTCGGTCAATACTGTCGGTAGGTCGAGGGGAGCATCCCAAATCAACTTGACATCTTTTTTGCGCTCGAGGAGCGGAGAGACCTCCGAGCGCAACTGATCGAGCAAATTTCGCACGTCCGTCTCGCTGTGCTCGATCTGCTGCTTGCCCTGCTCGAGTCGGCTCAGATCCAACGTCGAGTTGATGAGTTCCAGTAAATTCCAACCGCTCTGCTCAATGCGGTCACAAATCATTTTCTGGTCGTCGGTCGTCGCGCCGTACTCGCCGTCGCGCAGCAGATCATTGAAGCCCAAGATTACGTTGAGCGGAGTCCGCAACTCGTGTGACATGGTCGCGACGAATTCCGACTTGAGGCGATTGGCCTGCTCCAAGGAGGCAGTCAAACGAGAATTCTCGAGGGCCAAAGAGGCCAGGTGCGCAATGCCGCGCGCGATACGTTTCTGCTCCGAGGCAAAGCCTTTGCTACCGCCAAGAAAAGCCGCGCCGTGATAGCCGATGAGTTCGTCGCCGCGCCGCAGTGCCATATACAGAGTATTGGTCAGTCCGTATTTTTCGTGCAGGGCAGGAATGGCCAGAGGATCTGTTGCGTCGGCGTGACAGACCTCGACGACATCGTTCAGTTCGAGGGCTTCCAAAATGGCATCGCGGCCCAATGGCAACTTACCCTCACCCTCGACCGACGGCTTCATCTCGTGTCCGTACGACCCGGCGAGTACAAGCTCGTCGGTGTCGGGATGCAGCATGACGCTGCCGCTCACGTCGCATTTCAATAGCTCCGGCGTCAACCGACACATCCGATCGACGACGACGTCCGCATCCAGCGCCGAGATCAATTCGCGCCCCACCCGCGCCATCGCAGTCGAAATGCGCACCTCTTGCTGCAAGACCTGCTCGAGCTGCTTTTGCTCCGTGATGTCACGGGCCACCGTCGAAAACGCACTCAGCTGACCATTCAAATCGCGATGGGCAACGACCACTTGCGAGACCGGAACTTCCTTACCCCCGGGACCTTTGATCGCCGTCTCGCCCTGCCACGATCCTTCGCGCAGTGCGATCGGAACCGCTTCCTCGCTCAGGATCTTGTTCGCCCACTCCGGCTGATGGTCGTTCGCGATACCGCCAACGATGTCAATATCGGGATCGAGACCCAACATCACGCGGCCGGCGGCGTTGTAGTACAGGACGTTGCCTTGCGGGTCACTGATTCCAACCAAATCCGGGGTCGCCTCGAGAACCTCTAACAGCCGACGCTGCTCATCTTCCGCTTGGGCGCGCGCCGTGATGTCGCGCGCGGCCCCGAAAATGCGGACCACGCCATCTTCCTGCCGCTCAGGCTTCGAGTGCGTGCGCAGGATGTGCACTTCGCCAGCCTTGTCGATAATTCGGTATTCGGAGACAAACGCTTCCTCCCGTTCGATTGCCGCCTGGCCGCCTTCAACGACTCGATCGACGTCATCGGGATGGATCAGCTTGCGCCAACCCATCTCCATCACCTCGTCGACGGTGTAGCCCGTAATCCGAGTGAAGGAGTCCGTCACCCAGTCGAAGCTCATCCCCGACCCGGACGGTCCGACGGTCGCCGCATAGGCGTAGTCGGATGTCATCTCCGACACAGCTCGATAGCGCGACTCCGACTCGGTCAGAGCGTCGTAGAGGCGGGACAGTTCGCGCGTCCGTTCCTCGACTTTCTCTTCGAGCTCACGAACCCAAAGTATACCGCGATCGGCTCGCTGACGCTCGCTTTTGATCTCCTTGATCACGTATCCATAGAAGAGGGCCACCGTGTAGAAGAACACAACCTGGATCAGATTATTGGGATGCCAGCCCGACAGGTAAATGTTGATTAGACTCAACATCGTGCTGCCCAAAAGAACCAAGAATAGGCTCTCGCCGAGAGCCGCCAGAGACAATACAAAAAAGTAGAGGAGAAAAAACTCCTGCCCCGCAGCGCCAGCAGAGTGCAAAGCCCAAGACACCCAGAGAGTGTCGGCAATCAGAATCGGCGCTTCGACGTACCAGGAAAACACCAGGGCGGGCGACACCAGAGACAGCGCGACGTTGCTCGACAACGCCATGGCAATCATCAAAGCATGACTCGCCTCGACTTCAGACCGCTGCAGCAACACCAGGTACGACGCTGCCGCGATAAAGACATATCGGAGCAGTAGAAACAGCCCCTTACGGCCGCCGCCCAGATGCCTGAACTGTGAAGAGTCCGACATACGGTGTTCGGTCTCGCGCAAGAAACGCGCCAGTGCGTGTTGCCCTGTCATCTGCACTGACATCGTGCCGCTGCCGGACCAGTATGGCAAGCGCAACGACAACACTTTGACACCGAACCGCACGTTGGTGACCCCGCGCTACGCCGCCAGCGGGACAGCCCGATCGGCTTCACCCCGATCGAGCACCCGAGCGAAGGCGCCGGTCGGGCCCCCAAGTGGCAAGCGGCGGCAAGCGGCGGCAAGCGGTGGCAAGCGGTGGCAAGGCTGATGCAGCAGGACGCAAGTACTTTTGCCATGCGCGAGCTACAGGCTAGTGCCCCGAGAGCTAGTGCCCCGAGAGCTAGTGCCCGATGGTGGATCGCATATCTTGCATGAACGTCGACATCGAGTGCATCGCGTGATTCGGCCAGTCATCCGATTGCTTCAGGACAGCCAACGCCAGAAGGAGGGCCGACTTCATCACCGCCTCCGCCTCATCGTGTCGTATAGCCGATTGCAAACTTTCATCGTGTATCGATACTGAGAAGTCGAATCTGCCGAGTCGATCGCTGAATTGTCGCTGTGTCATGGAAGCCCCCTATCCGGTTATGCAGCCCCCGGAGGCTAGCAGAGGTACGAACCCGTGCGCAGCTGGGATTTCCCCGCGTCGACGTAGTGGAAAACCCTATGAGGCTTCGGGTTTCCACGCCCCCTTCTAAGAGAATCCCCGTCGCTCAGCAGAGTTCGTCGCGGAGCATCCGGTACCGCATCGCCACCATGAATGCCGCCATATGCTCGAGATATTCTTCCAGCCAAGGCTCGTCCTCAGCAAGCACTGACAGCGCTGCTGCAATGGCCGTGCTCAGCACTTCTTCGGCACGCTCGTGCTCGATGGCGTCATCCAACACCCAAGTCGTCACCTCCAGGTCCATTGAGAACAGACCGGTTCGATCAGCAATCATTCTACGCATAGTTCCCTCCGGCGCTTCCCACCGCCCAGAGCACCCACCCCGCATCAGCGCGTATTCACAAGAGAATGCGTTAATTCGCAAGCAACGATGTTCAAAAGCAAAGAACAAGGCGCCCCGCACCTGACCGTCCGAGTCGAGCCCCCTCCATCCTCTCGATCAACGCCACTGCCCGTGATATCGGCGTCGAGTCACCCGCCACAGTGTGGCGACAACATCGGGCATCGTCACGGAACGTGAGAGGGGCAAAGCATTGAAAGATCTGTTCTCGGTCAAAGGAAAAGTGGCATTGGTCACTGGCGGATCACGCGGTATCGGACTGATGATCGCCCGAGGGTTCGTTGAAAACGGAGTCAAGACCTACATCTCCTCCCGCAAGAAAGACGTTTGCGACGAAGTCGCGAGCGAGCTCTCTAAATCGGGTGAGTGCATCTCCGTTCCGGCGGACCTGAGCTCAGAGGAAGAGACCCAGCGGTTGGTGAAGGAGATCTCGGGGCGCGAGCCCGCCCTGAACATCCTGGTCAACAACGCCGGCGCCAACTGGGGCGAAGCAATGGCCAACTATCCAAACAAAGCTTGGGACAAGGTCCTCGGCCTCAACGTCAGGAGCGTCTTCGACCTGACCCGCCACTGCATCCCGCTGCTCGAGAAGGCGGCCACCCAAGAAGACCCCGCCCGCGTCATCAACATCGGTTCGATCGACGGCATCCAGATCCCCGCCCTCGAAACCTACGCCTACTCGGCAAGTAAGGCCGCCGTCCACCAACTATCCAAAGTGCTGGCCAGCCAGCTGGCGGCCAAAAAGATTACCGTCAACGCGGTCGCGCCCGGCCCTTTCGAGAGCCAAATGATGGCCGAGACCCTGCGCAACTTCGGCGACGCGATTATCAACTCGTGCCCGCTAAAACGCATCGGCACCCCCGAGGACATGGCCGGCGTCGCCATCTACCTATCTTCCCGCGCCGGCGCCTACGTCACCGGAACTGTCATCCCAGTAGACGGCGGAATGCTAGTCAGCCCATGACACCGCGCTAGCGGCGCTTCGGACTGGGAAGGATGGACGCCCTAGGCGTCTATCCCTCTAGTTTTATCGCCTGCCGGGGGCAGCGACGAACCGACTCTTCGACCTTCGCGCGAAGATCCTCGGACGGGTTTTCATCTTTGACAATGAGAAAGTCGTTCTCGTCGACTTCGAACACTTCAGGGCAGACCTTCATACAAACAGCGTTAGCCTCGCAAAGGTCAAAATCCACAACGATCTTCATTCGTACGTCTCTCCTTCAATCAGCCGGCAACCGGCATCTACCCAACGTGTTGTAGCGTGTTCATCCGCCCGCGTAAAACCCGGAACGAGACGCCAATACCCACTCGCAGTCGCGCTAGTTCCGCACCGCAGATACGCAACGCAATCTGCGATCTCACGCCACCAACGCCAACCCTCACGTCCCCCTCCGCCAGGGCATGTGATTTGCTACGTATCCGTTCGACCAAAACAAAGAAGCAGCCGAGACGCAGAGGCACAGAGAGACTCCCGTCTTCGCCCCCTTCGACGGAGACCGAGAGTTGCCCCCTCTCTGTGCCTCTACCTCTCGGCTGCCTGTTCTGTTGTCTCAGAAATCGCCAGGTGATTTCAAGGAGGAAGGCGAGCTTTGCTCGGTGCACGATTTTCCATGGATTTTCGGCTACCCGCGAGCGCGGCTCGGCGGGAGCCTCTCCCTCTATGGATTTTCGAGCACGGCTCGGCGGGAGCCTCTCCCTCTATGGATTTTCGAGCGCGGCTCGGCGGGAGCCTCCCCCTCCATGGATTTTTGGCTCCGGGGCCTTCACTCCCGCAGATATCCGCCAATCTCCGCCTCGTACTCCGGAAAGTATCGGCTAATCACGGTCAGATCGAAGCGCGACATGATCGCCTCTTTGGGTTCGCGTTCGAGAAGGAACTCGAACGAAGCCCTGATGAGTTCCTCGGCTGATCGCCCGCCCGCGACCGATTCCAGGGTTTCCGGCTTGACCGTGACAAGGTGCCTCGACTCGCCGTTTCCGACGAGAACCCGCACCTCAAACTCCGTCTCACTATTCTTCGATACCTCGATCATAGCATTCGCTTAGCAGCCCGTTGAAAAGCAGTACAAGCGCAGCAAATGGCCTTTTCATATCTTCAATCCTAGCCACCGCCTGTGCTACAAGAGCCCACCGCAACGCGGGGAGTCGCCATGACGATCAAGATTGCAGAGTCCGATGAGGAAATCCTTGCCTGTTACCCAGCGCTGGCACAACTGCGCCCGCACATCGAAGAACACGAGCTTCTCGACCGAGTGCGCGACCAGGAAAAAGAGAACTACCGACTCGCGTTCGACCGCGACGAGTCGCAGGTCCTCGTCGTCGCAGGATTCCGTATAGCCGACAGCCTCGCGTGGGGCCGCTTCTTATACGTCGACGATCTCGTAACTTGCGGCATGCAACGATCACTCGGCTATGGCCAAGCCATGATGGATTGGTTGCTAGAGCAAGCGACAGAAGCGAAATGCGACTCGTTTCACCTCGACTCGGGCGTCAAACGCCACGCCGCGCATCGCTTCTACCTGCGCAACCGAATGCTGATTTCGAGCCACCACTTCTCGCTCAATCTGCGCAAGTGACGACGCCCGAAACACATCAATTCGGGCACAGAGCGTCGATGTTCGCGGCGATCACTTCGTCGCTCGGGATCGACGGGTCGAGGCCGCGGAACGGCAGCGGAACGATCGTCTCCAACCCCAGCAACCGGCGAAAGATATAGACTCCATCCGTCGCAGCGACCAACGAACCGTTGTCGTCGACGTCCAAGTCCATCCCCATCGCGTCGATGTTGGCCGCAACCACGAGGTCGATCGGAATCAAAGGATCCACGGTGCGGAACGAGACGGGAACAACCGTGATCAGGCCACTGAGGTGCCGGAAAACATAGACACCGTCGGTCGCCCCTACGACTGCTCCACTCGCATCTACATCGAGCCGACAGATCTGACCGGACAACCGCCGCCCACTGACGATGATCAGGTTGCCAGTATCTTCGGTCCCGGGCAGGACACCGTTGCCCTGCATCTCGTTCGTGATCAGGTCGGTTCGGCCATCGCCATCGATATCGCCGGCAGCAGCGCTGTAGGACAATACGTCCCCGGCATCGCCACTAGCTCCGTTTGCTCCATACAGCGTCGCCATCCGCAAAACCGATGGATCTGGGATTGCAGACGGGAACAGATCGACAAATGACGGCCAGCCTCCACTTGCTCCAAAAAGAACATAAACGATACCGGCCTCGTTACGACCAAACGGCGAACCGTGTGGGGCGCTAAAAACGAGATCCCCAATCCCATCGCCATCAATATCGCCCTGCGCTGCAGTATCCCCAGCAATGTCACCGCCCTCGGCACCGACGAAGGTCGAAGTCACCAAGCCCATCGGCGGATTGTCCATATCGAAGGTGAGCCCCTTGAGGGTCGCCGCATTGTAAAGTACATGCCCCGATCCACTGAAGGATCGGTTCATCAAACTCGACAAGTCGCCCGCTAGATCGCCAACAAAAAGATCGGCGTTGGTGTCGCCATCGAAATCCAAACCGCCGAGGAGCTCCTCGCCGAACGAAACATTCTTGATGCCACCGTGAATCAACGTCCGGCTACCGGGAAGTGACGATGCGTCGAGCGTCAGACCGGCCGTCCAAACCCCTGCGGGAAAGTTGTCGTCCCATAGGATATAGACGCTACCATCGGTAGACCCGCCCACCGGATGCCCCCCGCCCGGTGCGCCCGAAGGATCCAAAGCCGCCCCAGCCCGATTGAGCGCCGTCGCGATAAGGACCTCGCCACGACTATTTCCATCGAGATCGGCGATTTGCACGGTCGCACCGAAGTGATGCTCGCCCGAACTGTTTGGCGGCGTCACTCGTGCGAGATTGCCGGCCAACGCCGTCGTCCCAAACGACGCGAGGTCGATGGTCTGATTCGCGGCGAGATGACTCCCGCCGCGAATGACATAAACAACCCCGGCGTGCACCTCGGCATTGTTGAGTTGCTGATCGGCTCCGACCACGATGTCGGCGACTCCGTCCCCAGTGACATCGCCGGTGCGCATCCAGATCCCCAATCGGTCGAGCGTGTTGGCGCCCTCGATCGTCGTAATCGTGCTGCCCGCAGGCGGTGAGCCGAGATCGAAGTAGTCGTCCGACAATGCCAGTGCCTGCGACTGCGTTCGCAGCGACGCTGCACCGACAATAATCGTCAGGGCGCCATTACCGATGCGGCCACCGCTGCTGAAGTTCTGGCGCGCGATCAACAAGTCACCGAGGCCATCGCCCGTCACATCATCCATCCAGATCTCGGAGCCGGCGTTCTCCTGCGTAACGACGCCGGCAAAGCGAAGGATTCGCTCTTGTACCACCGCCGTATCGAGCGTGCCGCTGGTCGTTCCGTCACCAAAGACAAGATAGATCTCGCCGGCCTCGGTGCGTGACATTGGACTTGCGCGCATAGCGGCCATCGCGCTGTCGCGATGGCCGTCACCGTCACAGTCGAAGCCGCCCGCTACCGGTACGCCGGAGGCGCCGGTCCCGGCCGAACCGTGTGTTCGGTGAACGTGCGTACTCGTCGACAAGCCGTTCAAGTCGACCTCAACTGCCGGTTGAGCGCTCGCTGCGGCACCCCACATCAGTATTCCACCAAGCCCCAGCATCCGATTGCATCGCATCCGCAGTCTCTCCTCTTGTATCCTGTTCACTTGTTCAGCGAGCCAACGCCAGGATGTCGCTGGCCTGCTCGCAAGTTGCCAGTGGTCGCCCGAGCGACCCGGCCAGTCCTGCAATCTCTTCGATGAGCTCCACATTCGTCGGCGTCTTTGCGCCGGCATAATCCTCGAGCCCCACCCGCACGTGACCGCCCTTTTCGATCGCAATTCGCGCCAGTCCCGATTCGGCGACATCGCCTCCGAGAACCGCAACCGCCCAGGGCAAGGGACACGTGCCCATCATCTCCAGGTACACGTCGAGCGCGAGGGCTGTCGGCGGCAACCCAAAGCCTACGCCAACGCCGCCGCCGTCCATGTAGTCGGCATTGCCGCCGAAATAGAACTTCACGAACGCCCCGGTCGGCAATCGCCCGGCGCGGTGGTACGCCAGCGCACAGCGCAGGAACCCCGGCTCGAAGATCGAGATACTCGGACCGAGCTCGTAGCGCGCACACAGATCCGCCTGATGCCGAATATCCGCGAAGCTGTTCTGATAAACGAAATCAAAGCTGCCACCCGGTACCCCGTCCTGGTCCGCGTCCCCGAGATTCACCGAACCCGGATCAAAAACCGACATCCGTACCGGGCAGGAATCTGCCAAGATCGGAATGTGAGCGAAGCGCGCTTCGGCGTCCCCAATGAAACCGGCAGTCGGGTACAGGATCGCATCGGGGCGCTGCTCGAAGACCCTACCCCACCCCTCGAGCTGGCGCGCCGCGATCGCGTCGCCCGAATCCATCGCATTATCGGTGTGGTTGTGAACCACCGAGGCGCCCGCTTTCAAGCATGCCAGGGCATCAGCGCTGATCTCGGACGGCTCAATCGGCACGTGTGGGTTCTGATGCTTGCCGGTAACGCCGTTGATAGCGGCTTCGATGATCAGGGGAGTCATTTTCGGGGTACGGGGTACGGGGTACGGGGTACGGGGTACGGGGATTCAACTCTGAGTTTGGCGCTTAGTCAATGTTGGGCTGCGTCCTGCGTGGCACCTTGCTCGGTCGTCGCGGCCCGTGCAAGGGTTGGCGGCTATGATAGACGTGCCAGGAGTCAAGTACGACAACGTCGCCAAATTCTTTCGCGACAACGTTCCCGGCGGTGACTGCGAACTCGGATTCGAGCTGATCGCCGGAGGGAAGTCCAACGTTACGTACCTCGTGCGCAGCGACGGGCAGGAATGGGTGCTGCGACGACCACCGCTCGGCCACGTTTTGCCGACAGCACACGACATGACGCGCGAGTATCGTGTCCTGACGGCTCTGCGAGAAAGCCCAGTGCCCGTACCGCGGACCATCGCCCTTTGTGACGACGACTCGGTCAACGACAGGCCGTTTTATGTCATGGAGTACACCCCCGGCGTGGTTCTCTCGAACGAGCTTCCCGACGGCTTCGCGACGACACCGGCAGAGCGGCGGGCCATGTGCGAAGCGATGGTCGACACCTTGGTCAAGCTGCACGCCGTCGACTACGAGAGGGCCGGGCTTGGCGATTTCGGTCGCCCCGAAGGCTATCTCGAACGACAGGTGCGGCGCTGGTCGCAGCAGTGGGAACGCTCAAAGACCGCAGAGCTCCCTGAGATCGAGGACCTGATCGCCCGTCTCAATCGCGCACTGCCGCAGTCTCCACCGCCGACGATCGTTCACGGCGACTATCGCCTCGGCAACATGGCTCTCGACCCCAACGACCCGTCGAGGGTCATCGCCGTTTTCGACTGGGAGATGTCAACTCTCGGCGACCCGCTCGCAGATCTCGGCTACTGCCTGATCTACTGGACTGACCCCGACGACGACTTGTCGACCACTGGCATCGGCGCCGCATCCCCATTCACGACGCTCGAAGGCTTCATGAACCGCAAACAGATCATCGAGGAATATGCCGCACAAAGCAGGCGCGACGTCTCGGCGGCGGACTTCTATCAGGTTCTCGCGCTCTACAAACTCGCGATCATTTCCGAGGGCATCTACGCCCGCTTCACCAAGGGCCAGACTCTCGGCGACGACTTCAAGAATACCATGCGTGCGGCCGTCCCTCTGGCCAGGCGCGCCCTGGAAATCGCAAACGCCTCGTGTGACCCAAAGCTCAGAGCAGAGTAGTTTTCTGCGGCAGCGCCGTCGAGTAGCTAGGGCTTCACTGCGAACGCCGGCCTCTCTTGTACCGCGCAATCAACCGGTTCGTGGAAGAGTCGTGCTCCAGCGAGTCGTCCGGGTTTCCCGAAACTTCGCCAGCAATGCGACCCGCCAACTCTTTGCCCAATTCGACGCCCCACTGATCGAATGAGTTGACCTGCCACAGCGACCCTTGAACGAATACCTTGTGCTCGTACAACGCCACCAAAGAGCCGAGACTACGCGGCGTAAGCTCTTCACCGAGAATCACATTGCTCGGCCGATTGCCCGGGAACGTCCGATGCGGAGCCAATGCACCGCCAACACCAGCCGCGCGAAGCTCATCGGAAGTGCGGCCAAATGCCAACGCTCCCGCCTGAGCCAACATATTGGCCATCAGGAGATCGTGGTGCTCCAACAAGTCGTGATTGGGCCGAGAAAAGCCGATGAAATCGGCCGGGACGATCTTCGTGCCTTGATGTAGCAACTGGTAGAAGGCGTGTTGCCCGTTGGTCCCCGGCTGCCCCCAAACGATCGGACCACTCTGCCACTCGATCTCCGCACCCGAGAGCGAGACACGCTTGCCGTTGCTCTCCATATCGAGCTGCTGCAGGTAGTCACCAAACCTCGACAGCTCCTGACAATACGGCAAGACAGCCATCGTCTCGAAGCCGTGAAAGTTGTTGTACCAAAGCCCAATCAGGCCAAGCAGGACCGGCAAATTTCTCTCGAACGGAGCCTCGCGAAAATGGTCGTCCATGTCCCGGAAACCGGCCAACATTTCACGAAACGCGTCCGCGCCGATACTCAGCATCAGCGACAGCCCCACGGCGGACGGCAGCGAATAGCGCCCTCCCACCCAGTCCCAGAAGCCAAACATGTTGTCCGGATCGATCCCGAACGCCGAAACCTTCTCTCGATTAGTCGATACAGCGACGAAGTGCTTCGACACTGCCGCCTCGTCTCCCAATTGCGAAACCAACCAGCTCCGCGCCGTCCGGGCATTGGTCAAGGTCTCGAGGGTACCAAACGTTTTCGAACAGATGACGAACAGGGTCCGTTCCGCCTCGATCTGGTCGGCAACATCCGTAAAGTCGGCGCCGTCAATGTTGGAAACAAAGAACGATTCGATCGAATCCAAAGAATAGGCGCGCAGCGCCTCGGTGGCCATCGCCGGGCCCAGATCGGAGCCCCCGATACCGATATTGACGACGAAACGAATCGGTTCGCCGGTCGCACCACGCCAAACGCCATCGCGAACACGGGTGGCGAACGTCGCCATCCGGTCGAGCTCCGCATGCACATCCGGCACGACATTATGCCCCTCGACGCGGACGTCGGCATCTGCACGAGCGCGCAAAGCCGTGTGGAGCACGGCGCGGTCCTCGGTCGTGTTGATCTTCTCGCCGCTAAACATCGATTCGATGCGTTGCCGCAGCCCGCACTTCTCAGCGAGCGCCACCAGCAATCGAATCGTTTCGCTGGTCAGGCGATTTTTCGAGTAGTCTAGATACAATCCCGCCGCTTCCGCGGCCATCGTTTCACCGCGACGGGGATCTCCCGAGAACAGTGTCCGGAGTTCAACGTCACGCAACTCATCATAGTGAGAGCAAAGCGCGCCCCATTCCGGGAGGTCGATGAGGCGATCCGTCATGGCCCCTTCTTACGCGATCCGCGGAAGAAGTTCACCCTGGATTCCGGCGGGTCGACAATTGGATGAAACAGAACTTTAGACTCCACCAGGTCGTGACCGACCGGCCCCTCGCCCCCGCCTTGGCAAGGAGGGGGAATGACGGGCTCTCGGGTTCACCGCCAAACCAAAACACAACCGCTCAGATCCCCCCTCCTTTTCAAGAGAGTGTCGATTTTCTCGAAATGACGGGCAAAGCCCCACAAGATCTCCACTCCCGCATTGCACGCGGGAGTGGATGAAAGGTGAGGGCTCGTTCTTGAACGTGCGCGCGAAAGCACTGCGGGACAAGGGCAAGAAGGAAGTTGGCATTTCGATCCCCTTACTCTTACCCCTCTCCCGGAGGTAGCGGGGAAGGCTTTCGGGTTTCCCGCAATACTAGTGTACCTCCATTAATCGACAGCCTACCGCCATCCACCCAGCCCGTTTCGCAACCAACCTCCGGCGCGCTAACATCGCCACACCATGAGTTGGAAGTCTGAAGTCGAGGGCATCGAACGCCGGCGCGCTCTGGCCAGGGAGCATGGCGGAGCCGACGGCGTACGCATTCACCACGAAAAAGGCCGCATGACTGTCCGCGAACGGATCGACGCTCTGATCGACCCGGGGACGTTTCGGGAACAAGGACCGATCGCCGGTCACTCGGAGCTCGATGAAAACGGAAAAGTGCGTTCCTTCACCCCAGCCAACTACGTCCTTGGCATCGCCGACATCAACGGCCGCCCCGCTGTCGTCGGCGGCGAAGACTTCACACAAAGCGGTGGCTCGCCGACACCCGCCGGCTTGCGCAAAAGCGTATACGCCGAGGATCTCGCCTGCCAGTATCGACTCCCGCTGGTGCGTCTTCTCGAGGGCGGCGGTGGTAGCGTTCGCGGCACCGGGGGCAAAGGGCGCGCCGCGGCTGGCGACCCGGTTTTCGCGACACCCCGCTTCCTTTCGGTCGCGCGCGCGTTGACCATCGCACCGGTCGCGTCGGCGGCACTGGGACCCGTAGCCGGACTCCCCGCAGCCCGCCTCGCCGCATCACACTACGCTGTCATGAGCCGCGCGACATCCCAGGTCATGGTTGCCGGTCCCGCCGTGGTCGAACGCGCACTCGGCGAGAAACTCACCAAACGAGAACTCGGCGGCCCTGACATCCACGCCGCCAGCGGCGCCGTCGATGGGGTTGCCGAAGACGAAGTGCAAGCTCTCGCATCGGTGCGATGCTTTCTGGGTTATCTTCCCAGCAACGTCGACACGCTGGCGCCCATCCCCATGACCGACGACCCGGCCGACCGCTGCGACGAGGAGCTGCTAGAAATCGTGCCGCGCAACCGACGGCGCGTTTACGATATGCGCCAACTCATCGGACATGTCGTCGACCGCAACTCGTTCTTCGAAATCGCACCGGGCTACGGCCCGTCTCAAATCACCGGGCTGGCTCGCATGGCCGGACTCTCGGTCGGAATTCTCGGCAACGACCCGCGCTTTCACGCCGGCTCGATGGACGCCGCCGGGGCTCAGAAGTTCCGCCGCTTCGTCGACTTCTGTGACACCTTCCACCTCCCGGTGATCAGCTTCGTCGACGAGCCCGGCTTCATGATCGGATCCGATGCCGAGCGCGCCGGCACCATCCGCTACGGCACCTCCGCCATCTGCAGCGTGATGCAATCGTCCATCCCCTGGGCCTCGGTGCTGGTGCGCCGCGCCTACGGGGTCGCTGCCGCGGCCCACTTCGCCCCCGGCGCGTACGTCCTCGCATGGCCGTCGTCCGAGACCGGCGCCCTCCCGGCCGAAGGCGGAGTCGCCGTCGCTTTCAAACGCGAGCTCGCTGCAGCCGAGGATCCCGATCGTCTACGCAAGGAGCTCGAAGCAAAAGTCGCGGCTGCGAGCTCGCCGTTTCCCAGAGCAGAGGGCTTCGCCGTACACGACCTGATCGATCCGCGCACGACCAGGCCGACTCTGATTCGCTGGCTGGAGCTCGCCCAACCCCTACTGGAGCGCCAGCTCGGGCCGCGGAGCTTCGGCTACCGACCGTAGGTCGAGGTATTTCGCGCGGCAAACGCCGAGGGCTCGATGCGTCGCTCTAGTTGTTCCAGATAGACCTGGGTCGTTGGTTCGATGCGGCGTAGGAACGGACGCGGGTACAGACCGATCCAAAGAATCATCACCACCAGTGGCACGATGACTGCGAGCTCGCGGCGACTCAAATCCGACAACCCCAGATTGGCGTCGTTCGTCACCTCGCCGAAGAAAACGCGCTTGTAGAGACGCAGCATATACACCGCACCGAGGACGACACCGAGGGTCGCCAACGCGCCGGCGATTGGCCAGGCACGGAATGCCCCCATGAGAATCAGGAACTCACCGACGAACCCGTTGGTACCCGGCAGACCGATCGATGACAGCGTCACGATCAAGAACAACGACGCGAACACTGGAACGACGCTCCACAGACCGCCGTATTCGGAAATCAGGCGTGTGTGGCGTCGCTCGTAGATGAAGCCGACGAGCAAGAAGAGCGCTCCGGTCGAAAGGCCGTGGTTGACCATCTGGAGCACGCTACCGCTGACTCCAGCGTTGTTGAACGCATACAATCCCAACATCACGAAACCCAGGTGGGAAACCGAAGAATAGGCAACCAGTCGCTTCATGTCCGGCTGCACAAGGGCGACCATGGCGCCGTAGATAATCCCGCCGACCGCGAGCCCAGCCATGAGGATCAGCGACTGGTAGGCCACTGCAGGAAAGAGCGGGATCGCCAGACGCAGAAAGCCGTAGGTGCCGAGCTTGAGCAAAACCCCGGCGAGAATGACCGAACCACCGGTAGGAGCCTCGGTATGCGCATCGGGCAGCCAGGTATGAAGTGGAATCACCGGCACCTTGATCAAGAAGGCGAGCGCAAAGGCCGCAAACAGCCATGTTTGCTCGCTTGCGGTCAGCGGCGTTTCGTACAGCCGCAGGATCTCGAACGTGGCCTCTCCAGCGTCGGCCTGGCGCAGCCCGAGGTACAGAATCGCGACCAGCATCAAGGCGCTTCCCGACATCGTAAACAGGACGAACTTGAGGGTTGCATAGCGCCGATTCGGACCACCCCAGATGCCGATCAGGAAGAACATCGGAAAGAGCATCAGCTCCCACCAAACGAAGAACAGAACCAGATCGAGCGCGACCAAGCACCCGAGCATGCACCCTTCCAACAGAAGCATCAGGCACATGTAGGACTTGACCTTGCTGTGGACATCACCCCACGCCGCCAGCAATACGATCGGCGTCAGGAACGTCGTGAGCATGATTAGCCACAGCGAAAACCCGTCGACTCCGACCGAATAGGAAACCCCCATGGACGGGATCCAACTCGCGTGTTCGGTGAACTGCATCGTGCCGACGTTGGCGTCAAAAGCCGCCAGCAGAACCGCCGAGAGCAACAGTGGAACCAGCGAGAAAACAAACGCTGCCCTGCGTGCAACCGCGACCGGCTCGGACGGTAGCGCCGCCACGAAGACGGCGGCGATCAACGGTGCAAATACAATCGCTGAGAGTAACATTACTTGAACAACACCAGCATCAGGCACGCCGCGCCGATCAACATCACCAACGCATAGCTCTGAACGTTCCCTGTCTGAAGCCGGCGCACTCGCTCGCCCACCGCTCCGGTCAGGCGCGCGATCCCATTGACCGCTCCATCGACCCCACGTGCATCGAGAACCTGCCAGAACATCTGCGACAACTTCATATACGGAGTCAGAATCAAGCCGTCGTAGATCTCGTCGACGTAGTACTTGTTCCACAGGAGACCGTACAAACCGCCCACGCGCTCCTGCACCTCGTCAGCCTTGCCGGGAGACACGAGGTACATCCAATACGCCAGGTAAACGCTCGCCAGGGCGATCGCCGTCGTTACAACCGTCAGCAACACCACGACGACACCGCTCAAATGATGGCTCCCGTGCGGTAAGACCGCCAGCGCCGGTGCCAGATAGTGATCGAGTTGGTTGCCCCACAGGACTCCGTGAGGAAGCCCCACCCAGCCGCCAACGATCGAGAGACCCGCCAATACTACGAGCGGGATCGTCATCGACGGAGGAGACTCGTGCAGGTGAGCCGCGCGGTCGGCATCGACCCGACTCTCCCCCTCAAAAGCGAGAAAGTAGGCGCGGAAAATGTAGAACGCCGTCATCGCGGCGGCACCCAACCCGACGATCCACAGCGCGTAGTGACCGCCGGCGAATGCGGACTCGAGAATCAAATCCTTAGAGAAAAAACCAGCCAAGATCGGCACACCAGCAATCGCCAGCGCCCCGATCAAGAAGGTCGCCGCGGTAATCGGCATCTGCTTGCGCAAGCCGCCCATCTTGTAGACGTCCAACTCGCCGTGCATCGCATGCATCACGCTGCCTGCACATAAAAACAGCAGAGCCTTGAAGAACGCATGCGTCATCAAGTGAAAAACCGCCGCGGAAAACGCGCCGACGCCAACCGCCAACACCATGTAGCCGAGTTGCGATACCGTCGAGTAGGCGAGGATCTTCTTCAGATCCCGCTGCACCAACGCGATCGAAGCCGCGAACAGCGCGGTAGCGGCGCCAATCACTGCGACGATGCCCATCGCAGTCTCCGAGTGCACATAGAGAGGTGACAGGCGACACATCATGTAGACGCCAGCTGTGACCATCGTCGCGGCGTGGATGAGCGCGGAGACCGGAGTTGGACCGGCCATCGCATCCGGTAGCCATACATAGAGCGGGATCTGAGCCGACTTGCCGGTCGCCCCGATCAAGAACAGCAGGCAAACCGCTGTCACGACACCCGGCGCGTGATCGTGCAAAGTCGTCGCCATCGCATTGATGTCAGTGAACCGCAGAGAGGCTTGTCCCAGATCGACGAGGTTCCAAAACAACAGGAACATCCCGATCAGAAAAGCGGCGTCGCCGACACGGTTCGCGATAAACGCCTTCTGACCGGCGTCGGCGTTGGCGAGGTCCTTGTACCAAAACCCGATCAAGAGGTACGAGCAAAGCCCGACACCTTCCCAGCCGATGAACAACACCGGCAACGAATCGCCGAGCACCAAAATCAGCATCGAAGCAGTGAACAAATTCAAATACGCGAAGTACCGCGCCTCGTCCTCGTCGTCGTGCATGTAGCCGACCGAATAGAGATGGATCAGAAAGCCGACGCCGGTGATGATCAGGATGAGAACGCTCGAGAGTCGATCGAGGCGGAATGCCATGTCCAACGAGACCGGCGAGATCGCAATCCAACTGTAGACGCGATCCAACAGAGCGCCGTCCGATCCCAGCATCGAGAGGACGGCGACCAGCGACGCCGCAAATGCGGCCAGGACCGTTCCAGGAGCAATCATGCGCGCTACGCTGCGATTACCGGCCGCCGAACACGCGATGCAGGCCACAGATCCCAACAGCGGAAGCAGCGGAATCAACCGCAAAATCGAGCTACTCGTGTCGGTCACTTCGGCACCATGCATAACCGGGGCACAGTGTCGGATTCCCGCCCGCGAAGCAAGATAGCGGTGGGGCGCATCGCGCCCCACCGCGGGCCCCAAGGCTGCTCCGCAGCCGTCCCAATGGCCGCTGCGCGCCGGTCCGAGTGCAGTGCGCTGCGCTAGCCGATGGCGCGGTCGAAGTGGATCCATAGGATCCGCGAATAGCGAAAGAGAACCGGCGTTAGTGGCAACAATGCGAAAAAGGCAATCGCTACGACTCGCTCGTAGGACCATGCGGGAAACACTTGCGAGATAAGCAACGAAACGACGGCCACAATCGGGACAGCCATCGCGTAGCTGATGTACATCGCCCCCGAGAAGTAGCCCGGCTCGCGCTCAAAGACGACTTCACAAGTCGGGCAAGTCGGATTCATCTGGAACAATCCAGAGAAAATCTGTCCCTCACGGCAAAGCGGACACAGACCCTTGGCAATCGATTGTAAACGCGACGGCGACCCCTCAATTGGTGAACTGCGGTTCGGTTCATCCATCCAACCAGTGCTACTTCAATCGCCATAGAGCGCCAACCTCCCTCGTCGGGATCCGCCCCGCACTTCAAAGTTTCTAACTCTTTCATTAGGTCGACGATCCAGGATAGGCTGCGGCCCATGTCAGACGAGCTGATGAACACACTACGGGGACACGGCATCCGGCCGTCGGCTCAACGTGTCGCCGTCGCCGGGTACGTCCTGCGTACCGAGGACCATCCGTCCGCAGACCAAGTATGGAACGAGGTCAAGAAAACGTTCCCGATGATCTCGCGTGCGACGACCTACAACACGCTCAACATCTTCGTCGGCAAGGGGCTGTTACGTCAGCTCGACTTGGCCGAAGGACGCGTCGTCTTCGATCCAAACACCGAGCCGCACCATCATTTCATCGACGAAGATACGAAACGCATTCACGACATCCCCTGGGATGCGATCGCCGTCGGCGATGTCAGCAACCTCGACGGCTTCGACGTCGAAGAATACCAGGTCGTGCTGCGCGGCAAGCGCCACCCTTCGACACTGCCCACGCAGCAGGACTAGCGCAGGCCACCGTACTAGAGATAGACTCGGCCGATGGCAGTCCGAGAAGAATCTGTCGCTTCAATCACGGTCATTACGATTGACCGCCCCGAGGTGCGCAACGCTGTCGATGGCCCGACCGCGGCCGAGTTGGCGGCAGCGTTTCGTCGCTTCGAAGATGACGAAACCAAGAGCGTCGCAGTCTTGACCGGCGCCAACGGAACCTTCTGCGCCGGCGCCGACCTGAAGGCCGTCTCCGATGGGCGCGGCAATCAGGTACGCGAAGACGGAGACGGGCCGATGGGACCGTCGCGCATGCTGCTATCAAAACCGGTCATCGCCGCCGTCGAAGGTTTTGCCGTCGCCGGCGGACTCGAACTAGCCGTCTGGTGCGACCTACGCGTTGCCGCCACCGACGCCGTCTTCGGCGTCTATTGCCGACGCTGGGGCGTTCCCCTGATCGATGGAGGCACGATCCGTTTGCCTCGGCTGATCGGCCAGAGTCACGCTCTCGACATGATCCTGACCGGACGCGGAGTCTCAGGTGACGAAGCGCACCGAATCGGACTCGCCAACCGTCTTGTCGAACCCGGCACAGCACGCCAAGCTGCCATCACCCTGGCGCAGGAAATCGCCCGCTTTCCGCAAAGGTGCATGCGCGGCGACCGCGAGTCTTCTTACAAACAGTGGAGCCTGCCGCTCGACGACGCTCTCCTGCAAGAAACCCGCATCGGTCTCGACGTCATCCGCAGCGGAGAAACACTCGAGGGCGCGACGAGATTCGCCAAAGGCGCCGGCCGCCACGGCAGCTTCAAAGACTAACCGTCGTAGTTGCCGGCCCCAACGGGCGCCCTCGCACGCAGGCCCCGCAACCTCGATTGAAACGCGGCTCGGCGGCGCCTGGCCCTCCCGCATCCCATGGAGGGCGAAGCTCCTGCTGAGCCGCGCAACGCGCGTGCAACCCCAATCGCACCGCGCACACCGCATCCGCGTATCCGCGTATCCCATGGAGAGCGAAGCTCCTGCTGAGCCGCGCAACGCGCGTGCTACCCCAATCGCACCGTGCACACCGCATCCGCGTATCCGCGTATCCCATGGAGGGCGAAGCTCCTGCTGAGCCGCGCAACGCGCCTGCTAACCCAATCGCCCCCCAATGGTTTCTGGAGCCCTCCAATGGGTTTCTTCTTACCGCTATCGCGGCTCGGCGGGAGCCTCTCCCTCCAATGGTTTCTTCTTACCGCTATCGCGGCTCGGCGGGAGCCTCTCCCTCCAATGGTTTCTTCTTACCGCTATCGCGGCTCGGCGGGAGCCTCGCCCTCCAATGGTTTCTTCTTACCGCTATCGCGGCTTGGCGGGAGCCTCGCCCTCCAATGGTTCTAAAACAGTCCCGGAAAGTTCGACTGGTTGATGTTGTATCCCGGAAACACCGGCTCCAGCGACGCGACACTCGCGCCCATGTGCGAGAATAGCACTTCCGCGAAGATGTCGCGGAAATCAGTCGTCACCTGCAGATCCTCACCCTTGAAGAGGTCATCCGGCATCAACCCCGGCCAGTTGTTGTTCTTGACGATTGCCTGACCACCGATGTGACCGCCGCCGACTGAGAACATCACACCACCGTGACCATGGTCGGAACCGGCACCGCCGTTCTGCTCTACACGACGGCCGAACTCGGTCATCACCAGCGTCACCGTTTGGTCGAGATAGTTGGTGCCGCCCGTGTTTTCTAGATCGTCGCGAAACGCCTTGATAGCGCCGTTGAGCTCCGTGCACTTGGTGACCAGCTCACTGATCTGATTGGAATGGTGATCCCAACCGCCGAGGTCCACCGCAAACACCTTGGCGCCCACTTCGCCCTTGATGATCGCAGCGACATCCTTAAGAGCATCGGCGAGATCGTTGTCCGGATACGTAATGCTCGTGGACGTATCGACGCCGGCGATGAGGTCGACTGCCGAGAAGGCTGAATTGACTCCCGTGGTGAGAGTCGAACCGGGCTCGGCCGCATAGAACGCGTCCAAGGCGGCCTTCCTCTCGGTCGCGAAGTCGCCCGAAACATCGAATCGCGAAATCTTTGAAAAGGCGACGTTCGGCGAATCTCCCAGCAAGGCGAGCTGCGGCGTCTTCGACAGCGAAACTCCCGAGATCGAATCGACATTGCCAATCGTCGCCAGGTAGCGGTTGAGCCAGCCGTCGCCGATCGCCTTGTCGTCCGGCTTGCCCTTCTCCATGTAGTCCTGGGCATCGAAGTGGGACCGCGACTCGCTCGGGCTGCCACTCAGATGAACCAAGGACAACTCGCCGGCGTTGTACATCGTCTGGAAATCCGTCAGCAGCGGATACAAGCCAAACCCGAGCGGGTTGCCGCCGGTCAGCGTCAGCTCGGTGCCCGACGCAATGCTGATGTCCGGTCGCACCGTGTAGTAGTCCGGGTCAAACGCCGGCACCGCCAAGCTCAGCGGATCGGCGCCGCCGCGCAAATACACCGCAACCACGACCTTCTCCGGAGTTGGCGCCGCCCATGCTTTGCGCGCCAAACTCTCGGGCAAAAAGTAACCCGTCGATGCCACGGCTCCGGCCTTCAGGAAGTCTCTTCTGTTCAGTCTCATCGCTGAATCTCCATCGCAATTCGTCAATAACCGGTCGGTCAGTGGTTGAGAAATTCGGGACCCGAGAGCAGGAACGCCCCACCCTGCTCGACCTTCTCGGCGTCACTGGCTCCGGGAATCGTATCGAGGAACCCAATCGCGGCTGTCCGCGTCGCATCGGCGACACCTGCCACCGGGAACAGAACCGCGATCAGATCATCGATGATCTGGGTAGACGTGCCGGCGCCCGAAACACCCCACAGCGTCGCCGCATCCTCGGTCACCTCTTCGATCAGGTTGAAGCGCTGGATGATCCCACCCGGGCTCGCCCAGGTGATCGAAGTATCCGGGTACCCAGTCGGCGGACCAGCGGCGCGAATCTCTTCGCCGAGGTCGCGTACATCCTTGCGGATCGAAACATAATTCACGACGGTCGGGTCAGGGTCTACGCCGACGGCGCGGATCAGACTGGCAAAGAAGGTCGTCGGTCTCTTCACGCGCGCCTTGCGGTGTTCTGCGAACAGCAAGAACTCAGGCGAGGTCAAGATCCCGCGCACGACCTCTTCGAGCTGATCGACTTCGGCCGTGTTGGCGAGAAACGTCGCCGCACACTCGTCGACCAGGGCGTGCGGCACACCGTCACCAAGGAAGCGGCGCACCAACTTTTTGCAAACAAAATTCGCCGTGCTCGGGTGCTCCGACACGATCCCAATCAGCTCGATGCCTTCCATTTCCCCATCGGCCGGAAAGTTGATCACCTGGCCGAGCACCGTCTTCGATCCGAGATAGTCGTGCCACGAATCGCGGTACCAAAAACCGTTGTACTCGAAACCAGGGCCGTCGTTGTTGTAGTCTTCGCGCCAACCAGTGAGAGCCCGCGCGGCTTCCTTGACATCGGTTTCGTCGTACGGACCGTCGACTCCAAGGGTGTGGAGCTCGAGCAACTCACGCGAAAAGTTTTCGTTGTAACCGGACCCCGGAGGGCTGCCGATTTGGTTCTGCCGCTGATCGAGATAGTCCAACATCGCCGGACCGCGCGTCATGCGCATCACACCCTCTTCGAAATTGTCGAGAATGTACGGCCGGATCGACTCGCGGACATACGGCGTCGTATCCCATTCCCGACGACCGGCGGTCCCCGCGACGTTGTAGTGATTGAAGAAGAAATCGACCAAGACGGCTTCCAGCTGACGAACACTGGCCGAGGCGCGGTACATCTCCGACTCTTGGAGGTGCTTCCACACATCGTTCTTGTTGCCACCGACGCTGCCCGGGCAAGCACCACCGCCGCCTTGCGGGTAGCACAGGCGAAGCTCGTTGAAGTCCATCGCCAAGGACGGATAGTTCGCCGCCAATGCCGTGTCGGTCGTGCTGTCGTCGAGCGACAACGGGTCGAGTTGTTCTTCGATGAAGCCGTTCAAACCGAGCGTCTGGATGCGGCCGATCGTGTACGCCTCGGGGCCATACGTGATGCGGTCGAGCACATGCCGCTGCTGATCAGCGGTAACACAGCTCTCATTGTGCACGCCGTCGTCAGTCAAGTCGCAGGCGATCGACATTCCGTAGAAACCTTCGGCCTCTTGGTAAAAATGCCCCATCGCGACACCGGCAACACAGTCCGACAATTCGGTGACCGATGCGGCGGCGACGCAGTCGCCGGGAAACATCTGTGCCAAAGTAGACACCGCCACACTGCAACGCTGCTGCGCCTTCGCCGCGAGCTTGTCCGCCTCGGACTGAATCTTGCCTTTCAGATCATCCAAAGCCTGCGCCAAGATCTCACTCTGCAGGTTGAGAAGGGCATCGACAGGCGCGTCGGGCGAGATTCCCGCGCGGCGCTTCTTACCTTTGAGACCATCCTTGATTCCCGTGCGTACGACCTTCCAAGCATCGTCCACGATCCGATTGGCGCCCTTAAGTACTTCCTGTTGGCACTTCGCACCAGACTGATCGAGGTCATCGTCGACAACCGCAACATCCAAGTCGGCGCCAAAGACCGCAGCGACCATCGTCACCGGACCAGCGCTTGCCGCCGTATTGATCGTTGCCGACCCTTCGTATGCAAAGTCCGGAACGCCCGTCGGGGCCTGACAGCGGAGGCCTTCCTTGGTCACGGTCTTCGCCTGCTTCTTGGCAACCTTGCCGCCGACATCGTTGGTCAAACAAGCTTGCGCCGTGAGCGTATCGCCGGGGTCACCTAGCTTATCGGTCTTGCCCTTGTTGGCGTTGCGCAGACACTTCCAGTTCGACTTGTTCTGCGTCTTGACGACATTGGCGCCCGCTTTGGTCATGTCATTCAAACAGTTTTGCTGATCCTTGGTCTGCGGCGCGGCCACCGCGACCGACGCCCCGAGAACCACAGCGAAGCCCATTTGTGTGATTTGCTTCGAATCGAAGCCCATTTTTATCCTCCCAGCCCTGACAGAGTTTTTGGTCGTATCAGCCCAAGAATACTACCGTCAACACGAATTTTGTTTCATATGGATTGCGAAACAACATTCGTACCTTTGGATTCGCCACAACCATGTGACAATGCAGGTAATTCAGACACATTTGCTGGACTTGGCTGATTGACCGAGCGGAGGAACATCCAAGTGGTAGAAGCAGAGTCACTGTCGTCAAACCGGAACAATCAGAACATGAACGCAGCCCGCACTCTCCCCTTGCCGATCGCGCTGACTCTGATGCTGCTCAGCCACCCGGCCACGGCACAGCATCCAGATGAATCCGACCTGCGCGCCAATCGCGGACCCGTTGTCGAATCGATCTCTGCCGACAAGAGCGGTGTGCTTCTGGACAAGATCGCCTTCACCCCTGGCGGAGGGCTCACCGCAACCTTGGTGAACCGAACCAACACGATTCTCCGCGACGTCAGGGTGCTGATCCGATACGACTGGATTTGGGAAAACGAGCGACACCCCGGCGACGACAGTCCCGGCCGCTCTTCGTACTTCAAACTAACCCGCGACGTTCCGGCCCTGGCCACCGTGCCCATAGCCTACGTGCCGTCACCACCGCTACCGAGCCGCAGCGACGGTCGTTTCGTTCCGTCCGTAGAAATTTCCCGCTACACGCAGGTGCGCTTCAAGGAGGTCCGAAAGAAATTGAAGAGATAAGATCGGTCCAGGTCGAAGAGCCTGAAGCGATCATTGGGAGCTCCAACTGACGTCAGGCGATGGAGCGCAGCAAGGTCAGCGGGGCGCGGAGCGGGCACGGGAACAATACCTAAAACAGGGCAGATCCGATCCGGAGAACCAGATCCGCGACGCGGCTCGGGCGGAGCCTCGCCCTCCATTTTTCTCGCTAAACCTCCACCGACATCAATAGCGAGCGCCACCCTCAGCCTTAGCCTCGAGCCCTAGCCTTAGCCTTTCTTCTCGATTTGCGTTCACCGGCGTTATCAGCGGTTTGGTTCCGGCCAGCGGCGACCTAGGCTTATCCGTGGCCCAAGAAACGCACCCACCACGAAGTCACTTCGATCGCCTGAGACGCTACCCCGCAGTACACGGCTCCCCATCACACACATCCACGACAACACCATCGGGTTTCAAAAACTCCGACTTCTGCACCCGCGCATCGGCATCGGCCCTGGGGTCTTCGTGCGGATCTTCCCCCTCGCGCGGCGGTACATTCACAGTCGGCGGCGTTCCCGCACCGCTGTCCCAGATGACGATCGCCGAACCCGCATACGGGTAGCTCTCGATCTGCTCGATACCCCAGTAGGGCTCGACGTCGGGCAAACGCCCATCGGCGACGGCCGGCCAGTGGATCTTGGCGCCAATCGTTCGCGCCATGATCTCGGCTGTCACCGGCGCCACCTGATGGTCCCCGAACGCAACGTGGAACAACACCTCATTGACCGGCGATCCCGGCAACGGGTCGTTCACCAGGTGGTTGATGTACCCGTCGTTCTCGATTCGGTCCCACAACATCTGCGCCAGGATCAGCACCATGTTGCGATCGAGCTCACTCTCATACGACGGTACGAGCACCGCCTCGTAGGTATCCCAATCGACACTGCGCTGCAGGAGAATGCTGTAGTTCATGCCCGGCACGCCGAGCACGGCGCGCGTCCAGTCCGTCGCTACCGCGGTCAAGGCCCCGCCCATGATGCCGCCCTGACTATTGCCGTCGAAGTACAGAGAGCTGCCGTCGATGACAGAGTTGCCGTCAGCATCTTGGAATGCCGGGTGCGAACCCAAGCCCTGCTCGTGTATCATCAGCCGGCCGAGAAATAGTGCATTGAGAATCCCTTGCTGGCCGCGATCCGCCAGCGTCGGGAAGCGCGAGAAGCCCTGCAGAATCTGAATCGCGTTGCCGACATCGTCCTCCGACATGCCGATCCACTTGGTCGCGCAGTAGACGAAGTTGTGCTCGTTGGCCATGCTGCGCACATTGCCGGCGCCGACTTCGCGCTCGCTGCCGAGCAAACCATGGCCATACACGGCCGGCCGCGCCGGCACCGCGGGCCCGTCGCCGCCTGAAAGGGCCGAACGGGGAACGATACAGCGGAACACGGCCGTGAACGTTCCGTTCTCCGCCGGAAGTTCTCCGTCGGCGTAGTTGAGGCGACTGCCCGGTTCGCCCATACCGGTGAGATAGTTAGGTACCTCGAAGGTGCCACTGATGCGCCGCATCACACGTTCATCGAAGTCGTCTTCGGTCAGGGTCACTTCGAAAGCCGGCGCATCGTCGCCGAGGATCTCGAAGCCATCATCGCGCATGTGCAGCACTCTTTCGGTCATGTTGCGCGTACTGATGATCGTAAACTCCCAGGCCAGATAGAGACTACCGCGGTCGACCCCGGCGGCGGCGAGATCGGCAAAGACGCGCTCGTAGTCATCGCGCCGGGCTTCGACTTCGTCGACGGTACTCTGCAACCTGTCGCGATAGGCGCGGAACACATCGCCCGCCTCGATCGGGTTGCCGGACCGGTCGACCATGTTGCGAATCCCGACCACATAGCGGCGACCTTCGCGCAGATTGATCGCCGGGCGAACGAACAGCACCCGGTCTTCAGGCAACACCGCTCGGGCGTCGACTTCGACCCAGTTCGGAATGCGCTCGCCCGTTTCGGCATCGATCAACACGACCGCAGCATCGGCGTCGAGCGATCTCGCGATATCGGTGATCGGCGCGACGGCGCTAGCAACGAGATCGACGTCTGGCACGAACGTCACCAGCTGCGCCCCGGGCGAGAATCCATCGTTGCGATTCCATTCCGTCATATCGACGCGTTCGCCCGAGATATTGGCCGGTGTGATCGCCGTGGCGATCGACACCCGACGACCCGTATCGGTGCCGGCGTCCTCGACCGAAAAGAAGTCGCTGGGGAACGGCAACAAACAATGGCGCGGGTCGAGCGGGTTACAAGTGTCCGCATCCGTCACCTGCAAATCGATCGTACCATTAAAGCCATTGCCGCCACCGTCGTCACCGCTGCATGCGGCGAAGAGAACGAGCACAACCGCGCATAGCGCATTCACGAAACTTCGCATCGATACCACCTCCCTGGTGAACTTCATCAAACCCCGAACAGTTGAAAAGCGCCAGCGCTATTGAAATCGGTACGCAACCCGAACCCCCATGGTGCGGGGTTCGTCGAGGGCAGTCGTAAGCGGCCACCCGACCAGAGACGTCCCGACGATCTGGCTTTGAATGACATCCTGATTGTTCACGTTGTCGATGAAACCAGCAACCGACAGCGCTCCGCCTTCACTCTGCCAGCCTAGTCGGACATCGGTCTTGGTATAGTTGTCTTGCTTGTCCGTCCTGTCGTTCGCCGAACGGAAAAAGACATCGTCAGACGCGTAGAACTGCACCCGCGGCGAAACCACCCCCCACTTCCCGATGTCGAAGTCGTATTGCGCCGCCAGATTGACCGAGTAACGCGGCGCACGCGTCAACTGGTTGCCGGAGAAGTCAGCTGGGAGTTGGAAACGGTCTTCCTCGCGAAAGCCGATGAACTGATCGTACTCTGCGTTGAGGTACGAGGCGTTGGCGATCAGGAGCAACTCGGGCACCGGACGAGCCATCGTCTCCAACTCGAAGCCCCATACCGTCGCTTCCGCGGCGTTCTGTGTCGCGAAAGTGTTCTCAACGACAACGGTAACCTGCAAATCCTGGTAGTCGTAGTAGAAGCCGGTCAGGTTCAATTGCAGTCGATTATCAAAGAAGAGATTCTTGGCCCCCGCCTCATACGACCAGATGATTTCCGGGTCGGCATTCGGCAGCGAATCGCCGGTCGGAAGACCAGTGCTTTGGTCGAGTCGCGGCGCTGTGTTGATCACACCGGCCTTATACCCCCGCGATACCGCAGCGTAGAGCATGTGGTCGTCAAACAACTGCCAATCGACCCCGACCTTGCCGGTCACCTCGTCCCAGGTGACGCGATCGACCGAAGCCGTTCCCGGGATGAAGGGCATCTCATCGCCAGGCAGGAGAAACACCGGCGGCTGGTCGAAGGTGGCGTTCTTCTCGTCGTAGGAATAACGCAAGCCACCGGTCAGGCGCCAATCATCGAACAGCGTGTAGGTCGCCTGGCCGAAGACCGCGAAGCTTCGGTCGTCGCGCTGCGTCAACTGTTCTGTGGTGATCTCGAACGCAGGGTTGACCAATGAGAACGGTAGCGATCGGCCGCCGATCGTCAGATCCTCTTCAGAGTCGAGATAGAAGACCCCGGCCACCCATTCGAGATGATCGCTGTCAACCGACGATAGACGCACTTCGGATACGATCTCCGCGACCTCATCGTCGAAGCCAACCGATAGCAAGGGAATGTCGGCAAGATCGGAGTCTACGACTCGCTCGTCGTCCCGCTTCGAGTACGACGCGATAGCGGTCAGCTCGGTTGCCCCGAGCAGCGGCAACTCCGGCAGCTCCCAGCTCAGCTGCGCGTTCACATTCCACTGGGTTTCGTCGCGATTGCCGATGAAGTCGGCGCGTACGTGGCGTGGGTTGGTCGGATTCGGACTCGCCTCACTGTCATTGTAAAGGTCCAGCCCCACGGGTTGATCCGGTTGGAGGAAGATTTCGCTCGGGTAGTCGCCGATGATGCGGTTCGCCACGCCGACTCCACCGCGGTGCGAATATGTCCCGCGCACCGTCAGCGACACATCCTCGATCGGTCGAAAGAGCATCTGCCCGCGCGCGCCGAAGTCGCGCGCATCGTCGGCATCCTGGCTGCGCCGGTCGGTCGTGAGATTGCGCTGAAACCCGTCGCGATCTTCTTGCACCAAGCTCAGGCGCGCGAAGGCCCGGTCGCCAATCAACGGCGCATTGAGAACGGCGCGCGAGCGGATCTGGTCGAAGTTACCCAGTTGAATGTCGCCAAACGCCTCGAACTCCTCCGTCGGCGGCTTGCTGATGACGTTGACGGCGCCGCCGGTGGCGTTGCGTCCATACAGAGTCCCCTGCGGGCCACGCAGAACCTCAACCCGCTCCACATCGAAGAAAGTCAGAACCTCGGCGGCGGCGCCGGCGTTGATATAGACGCCGTCGACGTGAAAGGCGGTCGAGCGGTCGCCGCCGGCCGACGAGATGCCGCGAATCGTGATCCCGCCCGGGCCCTGCGGCCCGCCTTGCGTGCGGCCGTAGTGCAGATTCGGCACCACGAACGTCAGATCCTCGATCTCGAGAGCGCCGGCGGTATCGAGGTCGGCGCCGGAGAACGCTGAGACGGCCAGCGGCGTGTCCTGCAGGTTCGTCTCACGCTTTTGCGCGGTGACGACAATTTCCTCGATGCGGCCCGAGGACCGGCCCTCCTCGGCCGCGGCCCCCGTTGCGAGAGCGCAGACCACGGTCACCGCGGCAAATCCGAGGCGCAGCTGAGCACAGGTCTCCCCCAACAATCGTACGTACATTCCCAACGCCCCCCATATTCGCTATGCAACAGCGCGATGAAGCGGACCGTAGTCGGCACAGAGGTTTCGTTCAAACGCGACGACACCGAGATAAAGGCATACCAAGCCAGCCCGGAGCGGGACCGCAACGGCGCCGGTTTGATCGTGTTCCCGGACGTGCACGGACTTTCCGAACACTACCGCGACGTCGCACGCCGGCTTGCCGCCGAAGGCTTCACGGCCTTGGCCATCGATCCGTACAGCCGCGAGGGCACTCCAAAGCTCGGCGACCTCGAGGAGGTCTTCGCCTGGATGAAGGCCCTACCCGACCAGCGCATCCTCGCCGATGTCGCCGCGGCAGCCGACCACCTCGCCGCGCAGCCCGGCGTCGACGCGAACGCGATCGGCATCACCGGCTTCTGCATGGGCGGCCAGTACACGCTGATGGCAGCATGCACGATCGACCGCATTGCTACAGCGGTCAGTTGGTACGGCATGCTGCGCTACGACCAGACCAACGACCTCAAACCGGCGAGCCCACTCGACCTCGCGCCAAAGCTGAAGTGCCCCTACCTCGGACTCTTCGGCGCAGAGGATCCGATCATCCCGACGGCGGACGTCGAGGAGTTGCGAAGCACTCTCGAGCGCGCGAACAAGACCTTCGAGATCGAGATCTACCAAGGCGCCGGCCACGCCTTTTTCAACGATACACGCGAGGCGATGTATCGCCCGGAAGTCGCCAAGAAAGCGTGGCCGCGGGCCATCGCGTTTCTGAAAAGCAATCTATGCTCGGCGTGAGCACATGAACGAGCGCGCGAAAACCGCGCTGCAGTGGATCGTCGCGCTCGGCATCATCGCCTTTCTATTTCGCAGCGTCGCGTGGGACGAAGTCGTTGCCGCCGCGCGTGGCGCCGATCTCACGATGCTCATCGCCGTGTCGTTCGCCGCCTGCTTCGTCTGGTTCCTGCTCGACTCGTCGGCGATCGCCTATTTGATCACCCGCTTCCAGGAGCCGCTGCCGCGGCGAGACGCACGCTCGATGCGCGCCCTCTCCTACATCATCGCCCTGGTCAACTGGAACCTCGGCAACGGCGCCATCATCGTGCACTTGCGGCACTCGAGAGACATGCCGATGAAGCAATCGTTGGCGACGTTCCTCTTCTACACCTGGATCGACGCTTTCGTACTGACCAGCCTCACGATCCTCGGCATTGTCGTCACCGGCAAGACCGAGATCATTGCCGTCGCAGCGGTCGCCGGCGCCATCCTCGCCGGGCTCCTGGTCATGATGACCATCCTGCGCACAGATCAACCGCAGTGGGCCTGGCTACAGGGTCTTCGAACAGGCGTCCTCGCGAACGCAATGCGCCGCGCAACCCTAACCGACTTCGGCGTGGTGGGCGGAGTTCGGGTGCTCTACTTCAGCATCTTCGTCGTCTACTTCCTGGTCGGCATGCGAGCCTTCGGCGCCGAGCTTCCGGTCATGTACCTGGTCGCCACCGTCCCGATCATTCTGGTCATGAGCGTCCTGCCGGTGACACCCGCGGGACTCGGCACCCAGCAAGCAGCAATGCTCTACTGCTTCCGCCCCTACGCCAGCGACGCAGCAATTCTGGCCTTCGGCCTGCTCATCCCCGTAACATTCACGATCGCGCGCCTGCCCCTGGCGCTGTACTACCTATCCGACCTGAAAGACCTGCGCCGCAGCCTGCAAGAAGAAGAGGAAGAATCCGAAGCAGCCCAGACCATGCCTTGATGGCGCCTCACCCCCGTGCTACCCAAAACACTCCAGTGATTACGCGCCCTTAGCTCAGCTGGATAGAGCATCTGA
This sequence comes from Deltaproteobacteria bacterium, assembly GCA_029262455.1. Lineage (GTDB taxonomy): Bacteria > Desulfobacterota > Binatia > HRBIN30 > CADEER01 > CADEER01. The sequence goes on from JAJCZJ010000024.1 coordinate 139,592, forward strand.
CTACGAATCAGAAGGTCGTGCGTTCGAATCGCGCAGGGCGCACTTAGAGAACCCCTTGGAGGCTTTACGGCTTCCCGGGGGTTCTTCTTTTTCACCCCTCGCGGACCAGCCCAAATCGGGCCGATTGTCCGTGAATTGTCCGCTTTCGCTATTCCGCGCTCTCAGCGCGCTTGAGCGGAACGACCGTCGGAGACTCGGCACGGGCGCGGGCGCGGGTGTCGCGCGTCAATTACTCTTTCCGGCAGAAGTAATTGTCGCTGATCAGCGGGCGACGTAGTCGGACGTCTGCTCCATCGCGGCGGCAAGATCCTGTTCGCTGACAATGTTGTATCGGTCGAAGACGGCTCGCGTCCGGTGCCCTGAGACTCGCATCGCTACCGCTTCCGGCACTCCGGCGCGAACCATGTTGCGAATCGCCGTGCGCCGCAAGTCGTGAAAGAGCCGGCCCGGAACCCCAGCCTTCGCGCAAGCCGTAGCCCACGCCTTTCCGAAGTCGCCGATCTTTCTTCCGACGGTGTGGAACACGTAGGGGCACTCAAGAAGCCGCTCGCACCGACGCCGGTCGATCAGGTCTTTCAGATCGCCCCGGAGAACTAGAACCCGTCCGCGCTTGTTTTTGCTATTCTCAGCGCGCAATCGAATTACGCCCTCGGCAAGATCGACATCCCGCCACTCAAGCTTCTGGATCTCCCCTTTGCGCCCTCCATCCACTTTCACAGGGGCCAAAGGGGGCTCCCCCACCCCCCATACAGGGGCGGCAACTAGGCGATCCCCCTCGATCCAGATCCTAACGTGCGGTGAGTCGGCCCCTCGCAGGCCGGCACGTAGGTCGCTCCCCATCCTCAGTAAGCGACCCTAGGCGATTCAGCATCCCGAAGCAGGCGGACAACTGGCGGACAGTCAGGGTTTAGCACCGCACTGGCATACGCTTTTCGGGGCACACCTGATTGGCAATCAGATGTGAGCTAGCAATACTTGGTCAGGTACGGAATTGTGACCATACTCAGGGTCGAGACTGGCATAGCGGTTTGATCACCCCGAAGCCATGAGCAGCCGGAACGGTCAGTCCGTATCGCTAGTCCAGAGGAGGAAGGTATCGATGTTCCAACTGTTGGGGAGAGTTGCGGTTCTCGTGGCGCTTTTGATCGGCTTAACGGCGCAGGCGTTCGGGCAATCCTGTGGCGGCGGCGAGGTAGGCAAGGTCTACTGCAACGACGCTGGAACAGTCCCCGTCGCCCTTCTGGTCCAAGCGGTGAATGTGGCGCTTGGGACAGCTGAGTGCCCTCACGACGCCGGCGCTCCGAACGGACGTTTTGAAGACACCGGACTCGCAGTGATCGACCATCGCACGGGGCTGGAGTGGGAGAAGAAGGCTGGAACGATCGGGGTGAATAGTGCGTGCCCCGGTGGGCCGACCTGCAACGACCCTCACCACGTGAACAACAAATACTCCTGGAGCAACAGCGGCAGGGAGTTCGACGGTAGCGCCCGAACGCTGCTTCTCGACGTGTTGAACGATGTGGCGGGCGGGGGAGCTAGCTGTTTCGCCGGCCATTGCGATTGGCGGCTTCCGAGTAGCGGCGGAAGATTCGGGGTGCCAACGGACGAGCCCAGTGAACTGGAGACAATCGCCGACTGTAGTTTTGGTTGGCCGTGCATCCCCCCGGTGTTCAGCCCTACCTTTTCTTCCGCGTACTGGTCGTCTTCCACCCCCATGAGCAATCCGCTCATAGCGTGGAGCATCGACTTTTTCCATTACGAGTTGATCGCATTCTCCAAGACGGGCTTCCATTTCGTGCGGGCAGTCCGGGACCGACCGTGACCCGTCCGCATTTTGTCCGCGAACCGCCCACAGCGGAGCCCTACTGAGCCCAATCGCGAGTAAAAAAAGCGTCGGAAAACTTGGGTTCAGTTGGGACGGGTTGGCTTCAGCGCACGCCAGTGCGCGACTACGAATCAGAAGGTCGTGTGTTCGAATCACGCAGGGCGCGTCATCCGGTGTGCGCCACGGCGCCCACCGGAATCCAAAGGTCCAAAGAAAAAATCCAAAGGTCGTCTATCGGTCTTTCTTCTTCGATCCCTGAAGGCGCGATTCACGGATGTAGCGCATGAAGCCCGCTAGCATGCGACTAATCTCTTGGCAGTCTGCCACGAGCGCCTCGAACGCCTCTCGCTCCAAGTAGGCTCGGTCACTCGCCAGATACAGCTGGCAGCGAACTTCACCGCAAGATCCTTTTGCGTGCGATAAAAACTGCAACATCTCCCGATCCCCGTTTCGCTCGTAGCCCTCGGCGATATTGGACGGCACCGAAACAGCCGCCCTTCGAATCTGATCGCGCAGTCCGAAGTCACGTGCAAACCTGCCTTGCTCCGATACTTGGTAGATCGCATCCACCAACCTGCGCGACTTGCGCCACACCTCGAGTTCCTCAAATCGCTGCTTATTACCCATCAATCAATAATACTCGACAAGTATCCTCACTCAAGCATCGGGATTCGAAACCTTTGGATCTTGGATCTGGTCCTTTGGATTCTCCCGTTCGTCAACGACTTGCTCGCACCAGATCGTCGATTTCATATCCACAACCGTGCTGGGGGTGGGTCATTTCTTCAGCGTTGCAGTGGGTCAAAAACTCAGGGTTGCAAACAGGTTGACCCGGCGCGGGGCACCCATATAAAGACTGAGGTGTTGTGCGTCGGCTGACGGCCTTGCGATCGCTCGACAAGTCTGGGGAAAGAATGGACAGATGGCTTCATCGAAATAGCCGATCGACCATCATCGGCAATTCCTTGCAACTGCTCCGCCGGCTTCGGCCCTCCATCTTGGTTTCGGCTATTCTCTTCGGCACCCTCCCCCAGCACGCGACAGGGTTGCCCGAGCCGAGGCTCTTGAAAGACATCGCAGGGGAGCCGGCTACCCCTGCCTCCTCGCACCCGGCCGGTCTTCGTTCAATCGACGACGTGGTGTACTTCGCGGCTAGCTCCGCGGCATACGGCCGCGAGCTATGGCGATCCGACGGCACGGCCGAGGGAACCGCGCTGCTTAAGGATATCGTCCCCGGAGCGGAGGGCTCCTCGCCGACCGGCACCGTAGAGGCGGGAGGCACCATCTTCTTCGCCACCGTGATTCCCAGGGGGTTGTGGGTGACCGACGGTACCCCGGCCGGCACCGTGCTCATCAAGGATTTCAGTTCCGGCGACCTGGGTCCCAGATTCCTCACCGACGTGAACGGGACATTGTTCTTTACCGCAGATGGCGGCTCGGCTGGAGCGGAACTGTGGAAGAGCGACGGAACCCCAGCGGGTACCGTCTTGGTCAAAGACATCCAACCTGGCCCCGAAGCATCCTCGCCTTCGTGGCTCCTCGACCTCGGCGGCACGCTAGTTTTCAGCGCAGATGACGGCACCCACGGCCGGGAGCTTTGGCGGAGCGACGGAACCGCCGCCGGCACGACCCTCATCACCGACATCAGGCCCGGTTCATCCGGCTCCAGCCCCAGAGCTCTTTCAGCGGCGCTCGGGCGTATCTACTTCTCCGCATGGCACGACACGCACGGCCTGGAACCGTGGTCCACCGATGGAACCACGTCCGGGACCGCGCTTCTCAAGGACATCAATCCGGGAATCGCCAGCTCTTCGCCGGACGAGTTTCTCGAGGTCGGCGGAACTGTGTTCTTTGCGGCCAACGACGGGGTCACCAACAACGAGTTGTGGAAAAGCGACGGGACGGAGCTCGGAACCGTGCAGGTTGCCGATATTCGGTCTGGCAGCAGCGGATCGCATCCGTCGGACTTCGCCGCACTGGGCAACGTCCTGCTATTCTCGGCTTCGAGCGATTCGGGTTACGAGCTCATGAGCAGCGACGGCACCGCCGCCGGCACGGTCCTGGTCAAGGACCTCGTGCCCGGTTCCGGGAGCTCGCAGCCGAGGGATCTCGTCAACATCGATGGAGTCGTCTACTTCTCAGCCGTCCTTCCGTCCATCAATCGGCGTGAGCTGTGGAGGACTGATGGGACGGCAGCCGGGACCCTCCCGTTGCGCGCCGGATCCATCGGGCGCCCCACCGACCCGGAGTTCGTGACCGGTATCGACGGCGGTATCTTGTTCGCCGCCGACACCCCCTGGGATTTCGGCACCGAGCTGTGGAAGAGCGACGGCACCGGCGCCGGGACAATACTCCTGCGAGACATCCAACCCGGATTGGTAGCGGGCCATTCCAGTCCGCATCCGCTGCTTGCCGTCGGGAATACGCTCTACTTCGCCGCGAATCGCGTCGTCGTGAGCTCGACAGCCATCAGCGAGGAGCTCTGGACGACCGACGGCAGCAGCAGCGGCACGGTGCTGCTCAAACACTTCGACTACAGCCCCGGTGGCGGATTGCGGAACCTGCAGTCCTTTACCGCTTTGGGAAACGAGCTCGTGTTCGTCCTGCGCGACGGAACCAATGAGCAACTCTGGAGAAGCGACGGTACCGTCTCCGGCACGACCTCGCTCCTCAGCTTGTCCTCGTCCCTGCCTGGCTTTGCGGCCATCTCATACCTTGTCAATGCCAACGGCACGTTGTTCTTCTCGGGCGAGGGCGACCTGTGGAAGAGCGATGGGACGGGCGGGGGGACGGTGCGGGTTGCGACATTCAACATTGCCAGGAATCTGGAGAACGTCGGCGACACGATTTTCTTTGCCGGTAACGCTGGGAGCTTCGGCACAGAGCTGTGGAAGAGTGACGGAACGGCAGCTGGGACAGTGCTCGTCAAGAACATTGCCTCCAACAACAGCTCGTCCTCCCCGTCTAAACTGACCGATGTCGACGGCACGTTGTTCTTCTCCGCGAGCGAGGTGCTGATCGGCAGCGAACTTTGGAAGAGCGACGGGACCGAGCCCGGCACCGTTCTCGTCAAGGACGTGCGACCGGGCAACAACGGGTCGGCGCTCGGCAACTTCCTCGCTGTCGACGGCTTGCTCTTCTTCACCGCCAACGATGGCACGACAGGTACGGAGTTGTGGACAAGCGACGGCACGAGCGCCGGCACTACCCTGGTTAGCGACCTCGCCCCCGGAAGCGGCGGCTCCTCGCCCAAGGACCTCACCAACGTCGCCGGCACGATTTTCTTCTCGGCCGACGATGGCATTAGCGGCAACGAGCTGTGGAAGAGCGATGGCACGACGGCCGGTACGGTGCTGGTGAAGGACATTCTGCCCGGTTTTGACGGTTCTGGTCCAACGGGACTCGTCGATGTCGGCGGCGTACTCTTCTTTGCTGCCGACGACGGCACCAGCGGCACCGAGCTCTGGGCGAGTGACGGCACCACGGCGGGAACGATCCGCGTCGGCGACATCCACCCGGGCGGGCTCGGCTCCGCGCCGGAGCACCTGACCAACGCCAATGGAACGTTGTTCTTCTCGGCAAACGACGGACGAGTGGGGATCGAACCGTGGCTACAGGTCGCCGGCTGTGGCGACGCGGCGTTGAGCATCGGCGAGGTTTGCGACGACGGCAATACAACGGACGGCGACGGCTGCGACTCGAACTGCCTGCCCACCGGATGCGGCAACGGAGTGGTCACCGGTGGCGAGCAATGCGACGACGGCAACACTCTGTCCGGCGACTGTTGCTCTGCCACCTGCGACTTCGACACGCTCGGGACGAGCTGTGGCTCGGACGGGGCCAGTTGCACGACCGCCACTTGCGACGGCGCCGGGTCCTGCGACCATGCGCCTGCGCCGAGCGGTACGTTCTGTCGCGCCGCCGCCTCCCCATGCGATGCCGAGGACACATGCGACGGGTTGAATCCATACTGCCCGGCCGATGAAGCATTGCCCGATGGCACGGCGTGCGACACCGGCGATCCCGAATGCGATAACTCCGTGTGCGGCGACGGCGTCTGCCAAGCCGTTTTCGAGCCCGCGGGCACAGCCTGCAGTCCGGACCAATGGGTGTGCACCATGGACGAGTGCGACGGACAGGGTGTGTGTAACCACGACGAAATCCACTTCGGACTCGAGTGCCGGCCCGCGACCGACGCGTGCGATGTCGCGGAGTACTGCAACGGTGTCGATAAGTTCTGTCCGCAGAACGCCCCGGCACCGTTCGGAACGCCGTGCGGCAGCGCCTCCGATACGGAATGCGACAACCCCGACAGCTGCAACGGCGCCTGGACCTGCTTGGACAACCAGGAGCCCCAGGGGACCGCGTGCGGAGATCCAACCGACAGCGAGTGCGACCACTCCGATTCGTGCTCGGCAGGAGTCTGTGTCGACAACCTCGCCGCGGCCGGCAGCGCGTGCGGGAGCGCTGCCGACACCGATTGCACAGACCCCGACAGCTGCGACGGAACCGGCACATGCCTGCCGAGGCACGCTGCCGCCAGCACCGCATGTGGCGATCCGGGCGACACCGAGTGCACAGACCCCGACAGCTGCGACGGAAGCGGCACGTGCATGCCGAGGCACGCTGCCGACGGCAACGCATGTGGCGATCCGGGCGACACAGAGTGCGACAACCCCGACACCTGCGACTCGGGCAGCTGCCTCGCCAACCCCGAGGTCGCCGGTGCGGCGTGCGCACCCGATGGATTGCCATGCACACTCGAACAGTGTGACGGCAGCGGTGCTTGCACACACCCGGCCGGCCATGCCGGAACCCAGTGCCGCGCCGCCAATGGCGAGTGTGACGTCGCCGAACAGTGCGATGGCGTAAACACAGACTGCCCCGCCGACGGATTCGCGACACAGGGCACTCCTTGCGGTAGCACCGACGATACCGACTGCAGCGACCCCGATAGTTGCTCCGACGACGGCACGTGTTTGCTCAACGACACCCCCGTCGGAACCGGCTGCGACGATGCCGATGCTTGCACCCAAATCGACCAATGTGCGTCCGGTGTCTGCATCGGCGGCAGCCCGTTGGATTGTGATGACGGCACGTTTTGCACCGTCGACTCCTGCGATGCAGCCGAGGGATGCCGCAACGACGGCGATCCAGTGAGCAACTGCAAGATCGCGGAGAAGTCTCTGCTGCTACTCCGGCAGAACAGCAATCCCGACCGAGACAAGCTGCTCTGGAAGTGGCAACGGGGAGAGATGACGGACATCGGCGAGCTGGGCGACCCAACCTTGTCGACCAACTACGGGCTGTGCGTCTACGATGCGACCAGTACGCTGATCTCGCATTTGGCTCTACCGGCCGACGCCACCCTCTGGCGGGCGCCCGGGGGTAGACTCCTGAAGTACAAGGACTCGACCCTCTCCAACGACGGCGCACAAATGGGACTCATCAAGCCCGGCCCCACCGGCCGCGCCAAGGCGCAGGTCCGGGGCAAGGGCGCCGACCTCGACGATCCGCCGCTTGGATTGCTCGCCCTGCCGCTCACGGTGCAACTCCGCAACGACGATACGGCTACGTGCTTCCAGAGCAGCTTCGATCTCGGCGACGTCCTGCGAAACGACGCGGAGATCTTCAAAGCCAAGGCAGCCCCCTAACCCGCACTATTCGTACACCTCGAGCCACTGCCGTCTATGAGGCGGACTGCTGGTCTGGGAGAGTTGGCTGGCTGGAGAGTTGGCTGGTGTCACAAGCCCAAGCCCCCCAGACGCAATCCACCTAAGCGAGGGGTGGAAAGATGCTTGGTGAATAGAGTACAGAAACCCATCGATGTCGCCTTTGTTGGCGGAAGGCTTTCGTCGAGGCTGGCGCGACTAACGTGATTGACATGATTCCTTCTGGACTGAGGCAGCGAGCTTGGGGGTAAGATGGGCAGACAGATGATTGTCGCGATCGCCGGTAGTGGACTGAAATTGAAGAGACTGTTTCGTGCTATCTCCGCGTTCGCGTCGATACTCATACTCGGCGAGTTCTCGGCATCAGCCGATCACGCGAGTTTCCATTATGCGGCGGACCGTTTCGAACTCGATGGCAACGTCGCAGGCCCCTTCGATGGCACGCCCGATGTTGTCGATGAGTTCGACAATTCAACGTTCTCGCCCGACTGGTCCGTGTCGTTCGGCACTGCGTCCGAGTCCGGCGGCCTCGCACACCTTCAGAATCCCGGTGTCCACGCGCCATTCGCAGTTCCTGGAATCGTTGTGGAGCGGAGCGACATCAGCTCAACGACTCACCTCGCTGACGGAAGCGGCAACTTCTCCATAACGGCGATCTTCCCAATGACGACCCTGCAAGATGATCACAATATCACGGTGACGCTAGGCGGAAACGAGTCGATGGCTGCTGGGATCGTCAACGCCGGTCCGAACCAGGGTTTTCCGGCTGGGCCGGCCGGCTATCACCTGGTTCAATTCTACGTAACAGCACCACCCTTCACGCCCAGCGCCGAGCTTCTGAGCTTACCGATTTTGGAGTCCGACATAACGGGTGACCTTTTCTTTCGTCTTAGTTTCGACGACAGCACAAATCTCGTCACCTCAGAGTATAGTCTTGATGGAGGCTCCTCCTTCATGGCGCCGTTTGCGCCGCACACATTTTTCGACTTCCTATCGTCAACTTTCATGGGGATCCACGCGTCCGAAGTGCTCCCACCCCCGACTGCAACTCCGACCCCGAGCGCCACGAGTACAGCTTCGGAAACGCCGACAGCTACTGCCACTGCGACTGCAACTCCGACATTTTGCGTCGGCTTGGATGTGGATGAGAACGGTATCGTTCAGGGAAGCACCGACGGCGTCTATATCTTTCGGCGCTTGATCGGGCTCGGCTTCATCGTCCCGACGGCCTTTCGCGCGCTCGACGACAGTATTCTCGATGACGTTTCGATCGTGGCGAACATCGATGCCTTGGGAGCAGGCCTGGACGTCGATGTGAGCGGCGCGGCGAACGGCGCTACCGACGGCGTTTACGTCTTCCGTCATCTCTTGGGTCTCCAATTCGTGGTTCCCACGCTGTTTCGAGCGCTCGACTCGGGTATCCCCACCGACGAGATGGTTGCAGCGAACATCGATGCGTTGTGCGGGGGGGGGGGGGCTCTTGATCGATCGTTGGTCATTTGATCTCTGGGTCATTTGATTTGGGGTCGGGGGCGTCCGAGGCTGGATCACGACGGCTAGAGCCGCGACCAGAAAGCCCTCTGCCCCAATGACGATGAGGCCATTCGGTGCGGAGCGTCTGTCCCGAGCTGTCCGCCTTTTGTCCGTGAACTGACGCCACCTGCGCCTACTGAGTCCAAATAACGATGGCGAAAACCCAGGGAAGCTCTGGCGTAACCTGCGTCGCGTATTCTAGAGAAGGTTGTTGCCGACGAAGATCGAACACAGTTGACGCAGCCACGCTGGAGGGACTAGCGTCCAATGATTGCGGATGCCGTTCTTGTCATCGCTTGGGTGTCCCGACAGCGGAGGGTTCAGATGCTTCATCGCAGGGCTGAGTTGCTTCGGTCGGTTTCACTTCCCATCGCTATCGTCGTCTCGATAGCGCTCGCTGTGCCGACTACGGTCGCTGCGAGCAAGTGCGCTTCTCTGAAGTACAAGGCTGTCGGCGCGGCTGCGTTGAGGCGGGCGAAGTGCAAAGCCAAGGCTGTTCGCAGGGGTGAAGCGGTCGACCCGCTTTGTTTAGCCAAGGCCGATGCCAAGTTGGCGGCGCTCTTCACGAGAGCCGAACGCCACGGCGACTGCCTCACGACCGACGATGAAGCTGACTTGCGCATGATCGCCGATACGTTCATCAGCCAGGCAATGAGCGCGCTCGAGCCACCTCCACCCGCTGTGGCGTGTTGCGCAATCGGCGGGGGGCTCTGCATCCTGGCCCCAATCAGTGTCATTCAGAACTGTATCGACGTCGGAGGTACGCCCGGAGCACCCGGCGACGTCTGCGATGCCGGCACCGGGACCTGCCAGCCGCCACCCAGCACCCTCGGCCCGTGTTGCGAAGCTGGGACTTGCTACTCGGGGCCGGGAGTGGATAGCGCGGGTTGTTTCGAATTGGTCGGTACTTTCTTTCCCAGCTCTTTCTGTCTGGCCGATCAAAGTTGTTCGGCTCCGTAGGTCTTGAAATCTCTAATCATCTTTTTTGCGATTCTCCCGCCCCGCGGAATTTCAGATTTCAGATTTCAAATCTCAAATTTCAGGGGGTTCAACGTCATCCCTTCTTGAGATCTCAGATCTTCTTATTGAGATTCTTCGCGATACGGAATGCCCATCGGGCGCGAGGATCTACAGGTACTTCGTGCGGCGAAGAGCCGTTCTGAGATCATCCGGCACAGCGTCTCGCAATCCGCGGGGCGATAAATCGTCCCGCTAGCAAAAAACGCAATCCGCTGGCCGTCACTATTGGGCTATTCTCTCGGTCAGAGTCCGGGAGTTCTCGCATTGCGACCTCCCGGGGGAGGTCGCAATGAGCGAGCGAAAGCATCGAATCCTGGTCGTCGAAGATCAACCGGAAATCCGGCAGATCCTCGATTTCTCGCTGTCGCGCGGCGGCTACGATGTCGAGGTCGCGTTCAGCGCGCCCCAGGGCCTGCGCAAGATCGAAAACTCCCACTTCGACCTGATCCTCACCGATCTGTCGATGCCGGGGATGGACGGCACCGAGCTCATCGAACAGGTCCGGGCGAACCCGGAGAAAAAGCACATCCCGATCGTAGCGGTCACCGCCCACAACTGGGGCACAATAGCCCAAGAGGCTGTCCGAGTAGGCTGCGACGGCTTCATTCTAAAGCCGGTCGTCGGCAAGCAATTGCTGCGCGAGGTCGAGAAGTACCTACGCGGCTGGCGCGGCGAAGAACACCTCAACGAAAGCAGATAAGGGACCAGGGCCGAGTTCCCAACCTGAAACTGCTTCCGCGCAACTCGGCCGGGTCCGCCGCACGCCCCCTGCCTTCCCACTGTTCGTCAACGGACTGCTAGTCGCAGCCGCACGCGATCTCGAGTTCACGGGAAGTGCGGCGCTTGTATCACGACGCGGGCTGCCGTAGTGACGTGGTCGTGCCTCAGCCTCGCACCTCAGCGTCCGGTGGCCTGACCGTCGCCATCACCGGCCCGACCGGGGGCATCGGCCTCGCGCTCGTCGACGCTCTCGAGAAGACCAAAGAGATCAAACGCATCGTCGGGATGGCTCGCTCGTCCTTCGACCCCGCTGAGCGCGGCTGGAAGAAGACGGAGTACCTCAAGGGCAACGTCCTCGACCGAAAGGCGGTCAACAATCTCGTGAAGGGCGCCGACGTCGTCGTGCACCTCGCGTTCATCATCATGGGCGATCTCGAGGAGAGCCGGAAGGTCAACTTGCAGGGCTCGCGCAACGTCTTCAGGTCGGCGATTGCCTCGCGCAAGGCCAAGCGTCTTGTCTACACCTCGTCGGTCTCCGCCTACGGGTTCCACGAAGACAACCCGACGCCGCTGACAGAGCACATCGAGCCGCGGGGCACCGACCGGTTCTACTACTCGGCGCAGAAGGCAGAGCTGGAGGCTACGCTGACCGAGCTACTGAGGGGGGAAACGTCGACGGCGGCCTACGTGTTCCGCCCGTGTATTGTGTCGGGACCCGACGCCCTACTGCTGTTCGAGAATCTCGTGCCGCTGACGCCGGGGGCCAAGCTCCCCGGCCCACTCGCGTCCGTATTCGAGGCCTTCCCGCTCCTCAAGCCGGTGATCGTCGACCCGGGCGTGGCGATGCAGCTTGTCCACCAGGACGATGTCGCGAGCGCCCTCAGGGCGGCGGTACTCGGCAAGGGCGAGCCCGGCATCTACAACCTTGCTGGAAAGGGCGAGCTGACGATGAGCGAGGTCGCCGACGAGCTCGGTTGGTACTCGGTCCCGCTGCCCGGGGTCGCTGTCGACGTCGCCGCCGAGCTCGTAGCCCGCATCCCCTTCGCCCCTGCGGCGGCGCGCTGGATCGACGCCTTCCGGATCCCCGTGACGATGAGCACCGCGAAGGCACGCAAGCAGCTCCGCTGGCGCCCGCGTTACAACGCGTTGGAGACACTGCGAGAGACCATCATCGCCGCGAGGGAACGCGGCCTGTTGCGTTAGGAAAAATGGGGGACGTATTTCACGAGTCGTCCGACTTGGGGTCGACATCCCCAACCTAAGATCTGCACAGGTGCTCGCGATCACGTAGCGGCCGATCACGTCGCGCGCATGGTCGCCGCTGTGTAGTCCTTTGGATGCTGTCCCCCGCCTAGTAGACCCCTTGTCGCTTCGCCAGTTCCAGGATCTTAGCCTTTTCTTCTGCGGTTAGATCCGGCAATGGCTCGGCCAGGCGAACAGATTTGGGAGGCAGAGCCACCATACCGAAAAAAGTTGTTAACAGCGGGTCAACCTCGGCCTGAGCTAGGTGCCCGTAGGTTACCAACTTATGAAAAATCATGAACCGGTTGGGCGCTGCGAAAACCGAGGAACAGAAATGGAGGTGGGCAAGATAGGGGTCCGGAGTGGGCATCGGACCGCCAACATGACAAAGGCTATGGTTGGGATGGTTGTTTAATATGATGGCTGGATCGGGGAGCCCATACAAAGCCGTCTGAAGAGCACCCGTAATGTCGTTGTTACTTTGAAAAAAAAACGTCATCACTGCATGTTCTCCGCACCAGGCCTCAGCCGCGTCATGCAGAGTAATGTGAGTCAAATGTAAAGGAGCGAGCGGTGCTGGAAAAGTATGTGCAATCATTGTGAAGCCTTTCGTCAAAAAGTCTTTGATGCCCGTGTGGATAAGACCCAAGAACCTTCGCATCACCGCCTGATTTTACGGCTAATTACTATCGCAACTATAGTTCGACCTCGAGCCAATAATCGCTGGCATTTCAGTTTTCTGGCCAGGGCGGAACTCAAACAACTTGAGGCTAGGATGGTACAATCAAATTGTCCAGGGAGAAGACCGCTACTTCGGACTTCGATCGACGCGAACCACCCGCAGATCGTACGCTCTCCTTCCGAAAGGACAGGTGAGGGTTAGCGACAAACCTCAGACAAATTGCACGCACAACCGCGCCCCTTCCGGCACGTCTTGCTCGCGCTGATACACGTGTTGCCGCACGCAATGCCCTTCTTGCATACCTTGCAGCACTGAGACCTTGGCGTGCAGGCTGCTTGCGTCTTCGCGACACGTAACGACGGTCTTGATTCGTCGGTAATCGCGACGCCCATTGATGCGCCGACCACCGACAGGAGGACTATCGCAACAACAGTAGTTCTCACCGACCCCAACATTCAACTACCGACAATGCATGTCACAAGTGCTGCGCCCTTAGCAGCCCGACACATCGATAAACGCAACGACGTCTGGATTCCGGCTCCGGTAAGCGAAATCAGATTTCGCTCGCGATCCACATCCACGTCCAAGATCTCGTCAAGGCGAATTGAGGTCGTGCCATCGTGAACCAATGGCAAGCGCTTGTTCGCAAGGTAGAGCTGGAATTGTTTCGTTAGATTATCCCGAATGGCTCCTACTTCTTGGCCTTGAAGAAGTCGCCGGTGTCTTTCTTCACATCGGTCACTGCCAGCTCGTAGCATTGCGCGCCGTCGCTGCTGTGTAGTTGGACCGACACGCTGGCCGAGCCGCTTACCCCTGCCGCGATTCCCGTCGGTAGGGTCGTCTGCCCTTTCGATGCGTTGTTGGCTCCCTTCACCAGCACTTTCGACTTGCCCGCGTCGCCGCCCTTCATCAGAAGGAGTTTGATGCCGTCCTGCGAGACCGCCTTGTCCTTGTAGACGTAGCCCTTGCCACCGGGCGGGTCGCCGCCGATCGACTTGAAGCAGGGCTTGGTGTCGCAGACCTCGCCGGGCCGGTCGATGTGCATCTCGCCGACCAGTGTCTCGGCCTCGTTGAATACGCAGACGCTGTAGGACGAACCGCCCGTGTCGAGCGGATCTCCGAAATCGGCTTGGGTGGCCGCCGGCCCCTTGATGAACTTGGCGAGGAACTTCTCCTTGCCCGCCTTGTTCTCCTTGATCAGCAGCACACCCTTCTCGAACGTATCGAGGCAGCCGGTCGGCTTGCCGCTGCCGACACAGGCCCCCGCACCGTCACAGGAATCGGTGTCGCTGCACAAAGTGCCGTCGTCGCAGGGCGTTCCGTTCGCCTCGTACTGGCAGAAGCCGTCGCAGCAAAGTGTGCTGTCGCAGTCCTCGCCGAGATCGATCTGTGCGTCGCCGCAGACGTAGCACGATTCGCTCGTGCCATTGGCGTAGAAGTCGGCCAGAGCCGGCTGGCTCAAAGCCACGCTGTGGATCTGCACTTCGTCGATCAGACCGTTGAAGGTGATGTTGGCGAAGCTCTCGCTCGAATGCCCGATGCGAAGATCCTCGACGACGTCGGGGATCGGCATGGCGGCCGTACCGCTGCCGACCTCCGCCCCGTTCACATAGGTGCGGTAGGTTCCGCCCCCGTCCCGCGTGACCGCCAGGTGGTACCAAGTGCCGGTCAAGAAGGTGAACGGGCCGGGGATGACATAGCCGCCGACTGGATACGGTGTCGGGCCGTTGATGTGGAACTCCAGATCTTCCCCATTGGGTCCGATCCAAAAGATCCACTTGTTGGCCTCGCCGCCGCCTTGCGTCTGTGCCAGCAGCGAGTTTTCATCCGCTCCGAAACTGCTCGCATTGGCCCACAGGTGGATGGTGAACTCACCGGGGAAGGCCCATGCCGGGTCGTCCGGAATCTCGACGTGATCGTCGGTTCCGGTGACATCGTAGGCCCCGCCCTCCTGGCCGGCTGCGTAGGTGGCACCGCTTTGCAACGTACCGTCGTGGCCGTTGCCGGTCAGGTCGTAGGTCGTGCTGTCACCGGTCCACCATGCAATCAGGCCGGTGTCATTGGTCGCACACGTCTCTACCTGGCAGGCGTCCGAGCAACCATCGCCGTTGGTGGTGTTGGAGTCGTCGCACTGCTCGGCACCTTCTTTGACTCCGTCGCCACAGGTCGCGGCAAGGCCTTCGTGCACCCGCGTGTGACCAGAGTACGATCCCAATCGCGTCCATTGCGCGGCTGCCTCGTCGGATATGATCGACATCGCTGCGACAGCGACCCCCAACGAAAGGCTGAGTCCAAGTGCGATTCCCGAACAGCGACTGTGGTTGTTCACCGTGCCCCCTTTGCTGGAGTCAGATCCGACCCGGTTTCCGAAACAAGCGACGGTGAACCTGTCACATGGCAGAAGGAGCAATCAAGATACGTATTTCCCCCTAGCGCCTACGGTCGGTCACGGGCGCTGATGAAACCAGGCTGGAACTCGACTTACCGTTTGTGCTTACGCCGGCGCAGGGCGGTCGCTGCCAGTACAAAAAGGCCTATCACCGTCGCAACCAACGCCGTCTGCGACATGATCGGTGCGGTTGTGCTCGCCGGGCATTCGGCGACGACATCTTCGTCGAGATCGCCATCGCAGTCGTCATCCACCTGGTCACAGGTGTCGTCATCCGAATCCAGAGGAGCTCCCGGACTGCACGAGTCGTCGAGCATTCCATTGGAACAGGTAGCAAGGCCGGTCGCCGCGCAAGAGCCCACGCCGCAACCGGTCGGACCCTCTTCGAAATCTTCGTCCGCGATGCCGTCGCAGTCGTCGTCGACGCCGTCGCAAGTGTCGTCGTCGTTGTCCAGCGGCGTGCCAGGGGTACAGCTGTCCTCGACGGACCCGCCTACGCACGAGATCGAACCGCTACTCCCACACGCGCCGACGCCGCAGCTGGTTCCGCTCGAGACGAAATCATCGTCCACGGTCCCGTCGCAGTCATCGTCGACGTTGTCGCACGTCGTGTCTTCGACCGAGATCGGCACGCACACCTGGGCCGTTGCAGGAAGGCACAGGAAGCACATCGCCGCTGCGACGAGGGAAAATGCCGCCGCACCGCTAAAGAAGCATGATCCTCTATTCGAATGACCCATAGCCAGCCCCACCTCCATTCAAATCCCCACGACCTCGAAGAGTTGTCATGGTGACACCTCCGCGGACTTCCGTCACGGATGAGTTTGACGCTTCACTCTCGTTGTTTGCGACACTCACGTCACCTTGTTTGTCAGTCCCCAGTTGCAAAGTACAGCTGGATGTAACGATCGCGCGGCGCGTTCGCTTCGCTCGCAGAGGGACGTTGCTAGCTTGTTAGTTTCGTACCACTGAATGCAAGACATTCGAGAAGAAGAGAGACACCCTCCAAGCTACCTCACACACGTTTTCGAGGAACTTTGCTCCGCAGCAAACTAGCAACGTCCCCGGTCGAGCGGCAGTGGGTCACTTTGATTCTGAGCTCGGCGCAATCGGAGCGAAGTTGGGAGGACGAGGCGCCGCCGAGCCTTTCCGGAGTCGAGTCGTGTCGCAGCTACCACCCGCCGGAGTTGTACGCGGCTCGGCGGCGCCTCTCCCTCCCGGTACCCCTGCACAGGGCGTTCGCGGCTCGGCGGTGCCTCTCCCTCCCGGTATGCGCAAGGCTTTCGCGGCTCGGCGGCGCCTCTCCCTCCCGGTATGCGCAGGGCGTTCGCGGCTCGGCGGTGCCTCTCCCTCCCGGTACCCCTGCACAGGGCGTTCGCGGCTCGGCGGCGCCTCTCCCTCCCGGTATGCGCAGGGCGTTCGCGGCTCGGCGGCGCCTCTCCCTCCCGGTACGCTCAGGGGGCTAGAATCGAGTCCAGGTTCACAGACCGGGAAGTCGGCTGGCCCAGCGCGGAGTTGACGATGAGCTTTCACTGAGACTGCCCGCGCGGTAGCGCGCGATTCGCCGAAACGGTGCGTTGTAAGAGCTAGCTGTTGTCGATCACGACCACATCGGGCAATGCGCGGATCGCGCGTTCTAGATTCGCCGGGCTGCGTTCGAACCGATTGAGTAGTTTTTCTGTCGGGACGCTGTGGCCGCCAGCGCGCGTTCGCGATTCGACTCGCGCGACAGACACGTCGCGGCTTGCGATACCGATGTACAGTAGCTGGACATCAAAGCCTTGCGTCGCAGCGGAGGCGAGCACATCGACCTTTTCTCCGACAGGATCCGAGAAAACCGTTTCCATGATGAAACTCTGTTGTTGCAGAATGAAATGGTCTCGGATCGTGGCGATTTGCGCAGCCGCCCGGTATGGCTCGATACCGAGTTGGCGCGTCAGGCGATCGGCGTTGAGGAAGGGGATGCCCAGGCCGGAGAGGTGGGCCTCGTAAAAAGTGGTCTTTCCGGCGCCCTTCGGTCCCGCCAGCGCTACGAGAACCGGGTCCACGCGTCAGTCGTCGTCGGCAATAATTTCGTCCGATGTACGCGCGATGACCGCTCGGCTGCGTCGAATCCCAGCTGGGCTACTCGCGTCAGTCAGGGCTCGCTCGGTCTCTTCGCGTAGCGATGCTCGTTTGACTTGCTGCCGCACAGGAACGTCGAGAACGGACTCCATAATGAAACCAATGCGCGCCCAGTGCTCGATCTGCTGCGGCGGCGAGCGTTGCTCCAGCGTACCGCGCGAGGAGCGGACGCGGCGATTCCGCTGGCTCAAAAGCTGTACGAAAGCTCCGCGCCGTAGGTCCGCGGCGCGTTGTGACCCGCTACCGCGTTGCCGAAGGTGTTGATCGTCGCGGTGAGGAAGTTCGCAAAATACAGCTCGTCCGTGAGGTTCAGTCCCCACAGCGCGACTTGTGCTCGGTCGTCCATGAACAAGTACGACAGACGCGCGTTGATCAGATGAAAGCTCGGCTGGGTTCCCTGTGGAACCTCGGGTGGCGCGAGCAGCTCGCGATCGCGATAGGACCACTCGAGACGCGGTGTCAGCTCGCCCGCCAGCAGTCCATCCAGGTCGATCGGAATCGCGTATTGTGCCGACACGAAAGCGGTGTACGCCGGCGTGCGCAGAAACGTCTCGCCCGAGCGATCGATGTTCATTCCATTCAGCTGACTTACCGGGCACTTGAGACCGAGGTCGTTCGGCGCTGCGTTCTCGCAGCCGACGCCGAATGAGTCGTAAGACGAGTCCAGAAAGCCGAAGCTACCGGTCAGCTGCAGGCCGGGATACGGCATCGCCACGCCTTCTACCTCGATGCCGCGCATCGTCGCTTCGGCCGCGTCGAGCGTCAGGTTGTTGGCTCGGAAGACCTCGTTCCCAATCTCGTCGATTTCGATCGAGGTACGAAGCACGCCGCGCTGGATTTCGTCGTACCGGCTTTCGAACAGAGCGATGTTCAACGTCAGCCGACGGTCGAAGGCGATGGTCTTGACGCCGATCTCGAAGTTGTCGAGCGTCTCGGGCACGAACGGCACCAAGCCGTCGTTCGAAGCAGCCGCCACGACTGCGTTGAGGCCACCGCCTTTGAAGCCCCGCGAGTAGGTGAAGTAGGTCATCAGGTGATCGAGCGATGCCACCTCGAGAATTTCGTCGGGCGCGAACAGCGCAATGCTGCCCATCGGCGTCCATGAGGTGAACTTACTTGAATCGCTCACCGCGCCAGTGATCCGATCCTCCGCGGGGAGCCGAAAGTTCCGGTTGATCTGGGCGGCCCCCTTTTTTGTCTTCGGTGTAGCGAATGCCGCCGGTAAGGCTTAGCCACTCTGTGATCTCTGCCGTCGCCTGACCGTAGAGCGCCCACGTCCAGTTGTCGGTCGTGACCTGGTTCTCACTCAAGGTTCCTACCAGCGGGATGTCCAGCCCGTTGTGGCGATCGGCATCTTCCCAAAAGCCGAACAATCCCGAGACCATCTTGAACCGACCGTCCAGGGCCGTCGCGTTGAACTGCAGCTCTTCTTGAATCTGTTGGGCCTCGCCGGCCTCGCCGGTGCCGAGCTCGTCGCCGCCGAAGTTGGAAATCTTGCCGACGGCGACACGCGTCGAGTCGAGATCGTTGAGACCCGGACTGAGTTGCCGGCGCCACGCACTGATGAATTTCAGGCTGGTGTCCTCGATCGGTCCGAGATCGCCGGTATCCCACTGCAACGTGCCCCACACCCCCCAGCTACTGCCGCTGGAGAGGGCGTTGACGTTAGCGCTGGTCCGGCGCGGACGAGTCCTCCGGCATTCATCGAAGTACCCTGCCGCTGCGCCGAGCCCGGCATCCTCGCGGATGACTAAACAGTGGCCGGCGCCGTTGTGGGATTGGTCCTTGAACCAGGTACCCGTCAGGTCAATGGTGATGTCCTCGCGCGGAATGAGTCGCACCGAACCCATGAAGGTGATTCCGTTTACCTCGCCCCAGTCGCGGTCGAAGGTTTCGTTGTAGGTGAAGCCGTCGCGGTTGCGCGAAGCGAAGGCGAAGCGGGTGAACAGCTTGTCCTCGAACCAACCGCGATCGATCGGGATGTTGAGCACAGCCCGCGTGCGAATCTCACTGTAGTTTCCGGCGCGAACAAAGATCGAGCCGCCCAACTCCTCACTCGGCTTCGCCGTGGTGATGCTCACGGCCCCGCCGACGGTGTTCTTGCCGAACAACGTGCCCTGAGGACCGCGCAGCACCTCGACCTGTTGGATCTCGAGGGTATCGAACACAGACACCTGCGCACGCGGCAGAAAGACCCCGTCGATGTAGAGTCCAACGCCCGGATCAAAGGCAACGCCGGTTCCACCCGTCGTACCGACCCCACGCAACGTGAGCTGCACAGACTGCCCGGCACCCCCTGTCTGGAACGTGAAATTCGGCACCAACTTCTGGATCTCGTCGATCCGCGTGACACTGGAGTCGCGCAGCATCGCGTCGCTGAGAGCAGTGACTGCAACCGGAGTATCCTGCAGGAACTCCTCTCGCTTGCGCGCCCGGACAACGATCTCCTCGATCGCGCCACTGCGTTGTCGTACGGCCTCCTCCTGCGCGGCAGCGGGTAGCGAATCACCGAAGACGAAGCAAACCGCCAGCAGCAGGCCCAACGGCGCAAGACAGCTCCGCACCAAAGAGCAGTCGAAGGTCGGACAGTCGGTTCGACGTGAGGCTGCGACATCCCCCCGGATTGGTTTCCTAGAATCGACTTCGAAACACCGGAACTCCATGTACTTTTCCACGGCCACCTCCCCGTCGCGGGACCGGGCCTCTGTAAATCGGCCCCGAGGGCTTGCAAGTAACTACCAAATGATTTGTTCCCTCGAGAAACGCAAACTGTCAGCCGAGAACATCACCCCTGCGGCCGCCCAGCACAGATCAGCAGCTGGAGCAACGTAGTCCAAGCGGGGTTACGTATCGGCCTCGAGCACGTCAACTTGCGGGCGGTGGCAGATGAGCTCGATGTGAGACGGCGCTCTAATAGGTACGTGTGCAACGTTCAGGACCTTCGGCGCCAGGTTGCACACCGCAAGCGTTCTTCAGGATGAGTATGACCACCGACTCAACTCCCGTCAGAGACAGCGCCAAAAACCTGTGGCCCACAGCAACACCATCGCCCCCCACCACCGGCTCTTCGAAGCTCCACCAAATGAAACCAACTTCTCAACTTTCGTACCGAGGCGCAGCATCTAAGTAGATTCCCCAATTGACGCGACCATCGGCCGTGGCAACGTCGCGCTTCATGAGTATCGGCACGCACCAACGATTCCCGAACGAGCCCCCCTAACGACAATAGATTGGCCAAAAGTCGGCGTTAAGAGTCTTCATTCGAAATCCACGAGGAACACTACGATCAGGGTGGCTCCGGGCCGCCCCGACGACGCCGCTATACTTCATTGAGTTGGAAGACGACACAAAAAAGGTGCATTCCGTGCAACAGAATTCCATCGACCGGCGCGTCACCGTAGCTCTCTCGTTCAGCGATTCATCAATTCCCTTCGCGAAGACACTCGCTCACGCGATTAGGGGTTTCGGTTGCAAAGTGATCGCGGACAACCCGAACCTCATCTCAACCGCCGAGCAATGGGGCACCCATGCGCTTGAGCTCATCGACAGCGCTACAACCCCTGAAGTAAACTACTGCATCGTCCTCCTGACACCAGACTACGTCTCCGACAAGTGGAGCGGCCACAAGCGCTGCGCGATCCTCGAGGCATCGCTTCACCAGCATACCAGGATCCTGCCGTTGCGAATCGGCCAACATCGAGTGCAGTTACACGGGATCACACGTGAGATCGGCGAGATTACCGTCGGAGAAAATGAGGCTAGTAGCGCCGCCGAGATATTTCTCGAGAAACTGCAATCACTTGAGGCCGAAGTTCCCGACGCCTTCACCAAGTACGGCGACATCGAGACCATTATCCAGCTGTCGGACCCGAAGGCCCGGATCAAGCAACTCGAGGCTCATCGTGATCGGGCTAAGGGGATCGGCTACGAACTATGGGAGGCCCAACAACGCCTTGACGGTCGCGTACGGTATTTTCTGCACCTCTACGGCGGCATCCGCATCCAAAACACAGCAGACCACTTCCGGTCAACTTTCGGCAACCAAATCGAACGCGAAACGCTAATCGTCCTATTCCCACGCGAGCGACATCAATCGCTGCCCGAGCGTCGGCTCGCCAACAT
This sequence comes from Deltaproteobacteria bacterium, assembly GCA_029262455.1. Taxonomy (GTDB): domain Bacteria; phylum Desulfobacterota; class Binatia; order HRBIN30; family CADEER01; genus CADEER01. Next base: position 160,921 of record JAJCZJ010000024.1, read on the forward strand.
AGACAGCGCTTTCCCTTCGCACATCAGCTCGTACATCGACGACTTTGTGTGGAGCTACTGCACGCCCGAAAGCTTCCATGAGCCCGAGATCCCTCACGTAATCGAAGCTTTCGTGGATCCGCATGTCGATCGAGCGTCGGGCAGAACGGCCCTCGATGCGATGACCACGTGGTTCAGAGACGACGCCATTCCGGTGCTTATCGTACGAGGCAGCGGCGGCATCGGTAAAACGACGGTGGCGCGTGCCTTTTCGAACACAGTCGCCGATCAGACAAGTCGCCGAGTACTATTCATCGACGGAGAAGAAATAGTCAACTATGCAACTGTCGCCAACAAAACAATCAGCGATTTATATCAACTATATCTCGTCGACAGTTGGCGAGAGAGCGGCGCGGAGAGAGAGGCTCTCAGTGGCGCTGAGTTCATGGCAAACCTCGACAACCGGAATATCACCGTAGTCATCGACGGCCTCGACGAGGCAATTTCAAAGCTCGGGCACAAATTCGATGTCGAAGCCTTCTTCGCATCGATTCAGGACCACTCCCGAGAAGTTAAGGGTGGAAAAGTTCTCGTCACTTGTCGCAACGAGTTTCTACCGGACACTACCATACGACTAGACGTACGCACGCTCGAAATTCTGCCCTTCGACATACAGCTCGCAAAGGCATACTTCAGCAAAAAATTCTCA
>JAJCZJ010000025.1 GCA_029262455.1 Deltaproteobacteria bacterium
GATCGCGTTGTGGACTGCGGAGCCGATGGCGCCGGAGGAGCTGTCGACGTGCTCGAGCGCCGGGGAAACTCTCTCCAGGAACTGGACCGCGCCCTCGGCCGCGAGGGCGCGGTCTTTGCGGGCGACTTTCTTGATCTCCGAGACAGCTTCTTTGACGCGCTTGACCGCCGGCTGTGACTTCCAGCCGAAAGAATGGCGGCGAAACCGCGGCTTGAACTGCCATCTGTGTATAGCTCTCGTCATTATGAGACCGCGCAAGCGCTAGCACCCGACGACGATGATGGCGAGCATTGGTAAGGCCCCGCTCGCGGCCTGTTTGGACGGCTCAACCCTACTTTGCTCCCACCTCGCAACGGTCGATTCGCACCCGCCCCGTTCCTCGACGAGCTCCGGCTTTGTCGGGATCAGTCAGCCGGAATCCCAGGAGATTCTGGGACAACGAAGACTCGCCCCGCACTGTGATAGGCAGGACTTTCGCGACGACGTACGACAGTCGACGAGTTTCGCGCAAAGTGATTGTCGCCAGCGACACCTCGCCGATTACCAGCCTTGCGAAGATACGATGCTCCGATTCTGCAGCGAACGAGGCGACCACTAAGCCATTGACTTAGTCGTCGCCCCGTATAAAGTCCTCTGACGGTGATCGAATGGGACGACGCGAAGAACGCCGCCAATCGGAAGAAGCACGGTATCTCGTTCGAGGAGGCTCGACAGTTGTTCGACGCCGGAGGGCCCTACCTTGAGGTCTTCGACGAGGTCCATTCTGAAGAGGAGGACCGGTTCATTGCGATTGGTCCGATCAAACGAGGGATTGTTCTGGTTGTCTGGAGCGAGCGAGAAGAGGACGTCGTCCGGATCATCAGCGCTCGTTGGGCAACGGAGCGCGAACGCACCCTCTACCATTCATACTTGGAGCGCGGACGATGACTGACATTCCAGAGCTGACAGAGAAAGATTTTGAAACCGCCATTCCGGCGCGGGTGCGACGTCGACTGGTCCAAGGAAAATTCGAGTCGGGAGCGGACATCGCCGCGTTGCGGCGCTTTGTTCGGCTGACGCAGGAGCAGTTCGCGACGGCGATGGGAATCAGCGTTCACACTCTTCGCAACTGGGAGCAGGACCGACGTCGGCCCGAAGGCCCAGCCTTGGCGCTGTTGCGAATTGCCGCTCGTCATCCACGGATCATTCGCGAAAATCTGCAAGCCGCGGCGTAGGCGCTCGCTGTTCTGTACGACAGGGTGCATGGCGCCGGCGTCCCGGACAATCCGTTGGCCTTGTAGCCAAACTGTAGCCAACTCGACGGACAACGGTAGAAACAGGCGGACGTTGGTGGAATCAACGCTTCTTCGATTTTCGCTTTGAATCGACAACTTCGGACGAGCGCGGACGCTGGCGGACCCTCTCGGTCCGAGGCCGCCTACTCATCGGTTCGGTCTCGCTGCCCGTCACACTTTGCGAACGCGTTCCACGATCTGGTCGAGAACCGCGATAAGATCATTGCGGTCGAGCGCTCGTTCGATTTCTCGGAGAGTCGATTGCACCTGTGACAGATCGAGCCGGTCACCGTTTGCGGCGATGACAGAGGCCGCGTCTTCTAGATCCTTGGGGCGGCCAGCGAGGACTTTCATGACGAGGATGTCTTCGGCGCTCGCTACGGGTACGTCCAAGTCGTCGACGCGAATGACGACGAGACGATCGAGGAAGATCGGCTCGAGTCCGGGCCCCGCTAGGACGAGATCGCAGGGGAAACCGGTGGGATCATGGACCAGAGGTAAGACTCTGGTCCTCTCGGCGAATTCCAAAGGGTCGTCGGACCTTGCGGTGAATCCGCAATCCGAGAGTGCCGCCAAAAGGACCGCACTCTCTACTCCGCGCGCATCGACTGTCGCGTCGACGTCAGCGGTGAGTCGTGCCGCGCCGTGCAGGATCGCGGCCTGTGCCCCGAAGAGGTACCAGCGCAAACCGAGACCGCGAAGACATTGGTCGAGATCCGCGAGGAGCTCAGTGACCGGAGAGCGCACGTGCGACTCGATCGACGAGAGTCGTCCAGGTGACGTGGTGAGCGAGGTCCGCTTCACGTTCTCTGGCCGTAGGCCAGTCAGGCTGGACACTGCGCATGTGGCGCGACAATGACTCCGATGCGCGCAGGCTCGCAGCCGGCCCCACCAATTCTCGCTGCCGTGCCCAGAATCGGTTCCGTTCGCGCTCGACCTCAACGCGATCGCGCGTCAGCAACGTTTCCAGATCGGCCCGGTTGAGATGAATTGAGTCCACCATTGATTAGTTACTCTTGCACTAGTGAAGAGCGACGTCGAGTGCCAATCGAGCGTTCGTCTCAGCGCCAGCGACCGCACTCAACAACCACAGGCAAGTGAACAACAACACTCTAGTACGTCGATAGCGCAGTTCCGCGCGCCTCTTCATCGAGGTTGTTGAGCCAATGTGGGGGTAGGGCGGTGCGGGCGGTCGCTGTGTGCGCTCATGCGAAGAGCGCTTCGCAGCCGGTCCCCTCGAGCAGTTTGTCGACCGTTGCTCGGGCGCCGGTATCGAGGCGCGCGTAGCTGTCGCGCAGCCAGCCGAGGCATTTCTTCTGATAGGGGAACGGCTGTTGTACCCACGGACGACCCGCGATCTCCGTTTCGACTTGCGAGGCGCCCTGTTCGAGCGCGTCGGCGTTGGCGAGGAGAAAGGGCGCATGGAAACGGCCGACCTCCGTCAGCATGCCGCGGAACGACTCGGGAAGCTCCGCCGCGCCCGACCAGTCGTCGTCGCCCGGCTCCATGCCCGAAAGATCTTCCATGGCCTCGGTCCAGGCGTAGATTCGGGGCGATCGCTCGGCGGTAAGGGCCGATGGAGTCGGATCGAAAAGCGCGAGACAGGTCAGCTGGCCCATCATCGCGAAGTCGCTCGACGATGGCCGCTTGCCGAAAAGAAAGCGGCTGGTCTGCAACCGCGTGTCGAACGCTTCGAGGAAGCGCCGGTAGCTATCTTCAATTACCTCCGCGGTGACGTCGTTCGAGCCTACGACGCCTAGCCGACTGATCTGACGGTCTCCTATGATCTTCTGAATCGGGGCGATCTCTTCGTCGCTGACATCGGTACTCGCCCAATGGGGCAGAATTCGCCGCGCCTTCGTCGCATCGACCTCGTGATACCAGCGATAGTGGAACATGCACTTCGTCAGCCATTCGTCGGCGTAGTCCTCGAGCAACTCGTCGAGGAAGGCCAGGGCGGGGTCCGTCGGAACGATCGACCGGCCCTCGATCTCCCGCTCGAAACGACGGATCAGCGGCGTCGAGTCGGTGACGGCGACGATCGCTCCCGCCTCGTTGGGCAAGTAGAAGGTCGGCAGCAAGGGTACCTTCGGCGCCGGCAATTCGGCCGCTTCGGGAGAATGCTGGAGGATGAAGCGATAGGGAATGCGCCGATACCGTAAGATCGCGCGCATTTTGCGCGTATATGGGGATCCTGGTGCGCCCATCATCTCGAGCGGCGTGGGGAGAGTCATTGTCGTTCTCCTGCGTTATTCGGCATCTTTCGGGGCGGGGCCACCGCCGATCTCCAAGGCTCCTCCGACCGCGGAGTCGCCACCATATTAATGAGCGCCGATGCAAAGGTTGATCACTGCGATAAGGAATGTTAGCGTTTCGCTAATTCCCCGAACCGATTGTGCCCCATCGCCGCTGGCCTTGCAAGCCAGCCTCAAGTGGAGACTGGGGATGTTTCAATCGAATGAGACATGATCTGATCATTTCGGGTGGCACCGTGAGGAGGCGTAACTGATGGTGGAGAAGAGGAGGCCTGGTGTGAATCGTTCGTGCCTGCGTTTTCTTGCTGGCCTACTCGTCGCCTGGGTGTGCGGGTGTAGCGATTCCGATTCGCAAGGCGGAGCGACTCCGCTGGCGCGCAATGTGATCGTCATCGTTGCCGACGACCTCAGGTATGCCGACGTCTCGTCGTACAACCCCAATGGGCAGGTGCGTACTCCCAACATCGATGCGATTGGTGCAGCGGGCGTCCGCTTTACCGACGGCTATGTCACGGCGTCGGTGTGCAGCCCGTCGCGTGCCGCGATGCTGACTGGCCGTTATCAGCAGCGCTTCGGCTTCGAGTTCAACGCCGGCAACGCGGCGCGCGCGGAGGCGGAGGGCCTCGGGCTCGATGTCGACGAACGCACGATCGGTGACATCCTAGGCTCGACGGCAAGGCGGACAGCCTACGTCGGCAAGTGGCATCAGGGGACCCGGGACGAGTTCTATCCCACGGCCCGCGGCTACGACGAATTCTTCGGTTTCCTGACCGGCCAGACCGCGTACATCGACCCGGACGTTCCCGGCGTGGTTGGAGTCGAAACATCGAACGCACCGCTCGTTCCGCGCAGTGTCTATCGGCTCGGGCAGGTGCTGCGCGGCGCGGATCGCACGGTGATCGACAATTCGGATCTCTATCTTACCGAAGAGTTGACACGCGAGGCCGTCGAATTCATTGACCGCAACCGAGACCAGCCTTTCTATTTGCACGTCGCCTTTCACGCTCCGCATGCACCGCTGCAGACGACGCAGAAGTATTACGACCGCTTTCCGGACATCGAAAACGAGGCGCGACGCATTCTCGCCGCGATGGTCTCTGCGATGGACGACGGCGTCGGTGCGATCCTGGAGCGCCTCGAGCGCCACGGCCTGACCGAGGATACGTTGGTCGTCTACCTCTCGGACAACGGCTGCGCCCTCAATACGGGTGCCTGCAGCTGTGAGCTGCTGCGCGGTGGCAAGGTGACGGGCTTCGAGGGCGGCGTGCGGGTTCCGTACCTCATGCAGTGGCCGCGCGGCATCGCGGCAGGGCAGGTCGACGACCGGATCGTCTCGTCGCTCGATCTACTGCCGACGATCGCTTCGGCGGTGGGAGTCCCGCTGCCCGACGATCGCGACTACGATGGGGTCGATCTGATTCCGTACCTTTCATCCAATCCGGTGGATCCAATCCGGGTCGTGGATCCAATCCGGGTCTGACCTGCGCAAGGTGCCGAGTAGATAGGAGAAAGGCGCGAGATCAACGTCTAAAACACGCCAAACGCAATCATTTTGTCTGTGAAATGACGCGATTAGGAAGTAAGGGTAGATGCCCCCATCAGGGGATCCAATCCGGGTCTGACCTCCGCAAGATGGCGAGTAGATTGAAGAAAGGCGCGAGATCGGCGTCCAAAACACGCCAAACGCAATCGTTTCGTCTATGAAACAACGCGATTAGGGAGGAAGTGTCGATGCCCCGCGCAAACAAGTACCGGATCGAGGACCAGGTGTGGCACATCACCTCCCGCTGCCACCGTCGCCAGTTCTTGCTGAAGTTTGCGCGAGATCGACGAGCATGGGTCTCTTGGTTGTATGAAGCTCGCAAGCGCTACGGCCTGCGAGTGCTCGACTACCAGGTTACATCGAACCACGTACATCTGCTGGTTTGGGACCGCGGCAAGGGCGAGATCGAGCGCGGTATGCAGCTGGTTGAGGGGCAGGCCGGCCAACAATACAACCGGCGCAAGGGGCGTCGCGGCGCGTTCTGGGAGGACTGCTACCATGCGACCGCGGTGGACACCGATGAACACCTTGTACGGTGCCTAGTGTATATCGATCTCAACATGGTGCGGGCAGGGGCAGTGACGCACCCGAGTGAGTGGGCGGCAGCAGGTTATCACGAGATCCAGCAGCAGCGTGCTCGGAAGCGAATCATCGATCGCGCGGCGTTATGTCAGCTGTTGGGAATCAAAGAGGCAGAGTTGGCCCGGGCACACGGCGAGTGGATCCGGTCCCGTCTCGAGCAGGGCGAGATGGAGCGGGAAGCACACTGGACCGAGGCCCTAGCGGTGGGTCGTCGGAGCTTTGTCGAGAGTGTGCGGCAAGCTCTTGGTGGACGCGGTCGATACCGGCACATCGAAGAAGAAGAAGGAGGCGTGTTCACCTTGCGGGAGCGCGAAGCGGCTTACGCGGCCAATTTTGACCTCGGAAACAGGGGATTACGCCGTATTTCGGGGTAGATTACACAAAATCCCTAGTTATTCTTGTAGCTTGCGCGGGTCAGACCCCGACTGAAATCCTAGTTTTTACGAGCGCCAACGCATACGCGCGTCCCACGGACACGGAAAAGTGCAGGTCCTTGAAGGTCAAGCAACTCGGCAACTACGCGGCGTGCCGGATGAAGGCCGATGCCAAAGCAATTAGGAAGTCGGCCGTGGCTGACTACGCGAAATGTGACGACAAGTTTCTCCTCAAGTTTGGCAAGATCGAGGCCAAGTTTGGGGCTGCGTGTCAGACGAGCAACGACGCCGCAACGCTGATGGATGATGCAACTCTCTGCGCCGCAGAACTAAGATGTCAGGCAATCGAACTGATCGGCCCGAGCGTGTCGATCATCGCGGTACCAGACCTGTCGGTGACCGACACAGAGGATCTGACAGTCCGGGTTCGCAACGTCGGGGAGTCGCTTGCGACCGTGTACTGCGGCTATGTGCCCGATGCCTGTTCACCAGTGAGAGACTTCGAATTCGAAATCTCGCCGTTTACGACCGTGGAGTGGTCTGTCAAGGACGGAGCTCTTCTTCCGCCTTTGACCCAGATCCCCGCGATTGCGACAATCCCATTTAGTGGACAACTATTCTGCGTGCAGACAGCCGAGAGGGTTTCTTTCCCAGGAGATCTAACGCCGGTGTCAAAGAACGAACTCATCGCGTGGACCGTCCGCGATGGCGGGTGCCCGGTGCGGGCCGTTGGAATTCGCGGATTGCCCCCCAACGACGAAGACGCCACCATCGTCTTTCGCACCGAGTACGACCCGTGCCCTCCCGAGCTGGATTCGAACTTCATTGAATCGTGTTGGAGCAACGCGGTCCACGTGAACAGTTTCATTTGCGGAGAGTGAAGGGAGCCGAAGAGAAACTCGCTGTGCATGTGCCACGCCCCTCGTCTCGCCGCCAGAGCGAAATTGTCTCGACTGAGTTCTGTGTGTCCGGCAATGATCACAGCAGCGATACCCGGGGAGTGGACACCGACAGTAACAACCAGTGTGTCAAGCACCGACACAGCGCACCGTAAGACCCACCTCCACCCGCTGACGGGACGCGAGCGATCGGTTTCGAGCCGAGCGAGCTCCTGGAGAAGCTCGCGGCGATGATTCCGCGCCCGCGCGCCAATCAGTTGATCTACCACGGAGCGTACGCGCCGCGCAGGGTCAAGCACGAGCGAGCGTGGATTCCCCTGCCAGCGCACGGCGAGTGGGACAGAGCGCGGCGCAATGAGGGAGGCGTTGACGGTGGGGATCAGCGAACGGTTCACCAGCTAGCAAACCGGTAGACCTCGCCAGCCGTCCGCACGAGTCGGCTGGTGGCGATAGAATCACGACGCCGCAATCGACCGGTGGCGGGTCGACGCGTGGGCTGCCGCGTCCACAGAGCTACGGCGCCCTGGCCACTATGCCTGGGCCGACTTGTTGCGGCGCACCTGCGCGGTGGACGTACTCGAGTGCCCCGAGAGGGACCCCCTCGGGTTCATCGAACAAGTCGTGAAACGTACGTTCGACAGTCCCGCTGGCCGGCGCCTGCACTCACGCTTAGAAGCGAACGAACGCCGGGTAGTTGGAGACAGTAACGTAGCCGATTCGTCGGAGGCGACTCAGGGTGCAAGCGTCACGAGCAGCCCGTCGCCTCGGCGAAATCCAGGCACGATGATTAATACGTCGTTGCCGACTACCTCGACTTGACCCGTAGCGAAGCTCTCGGTCAGCTCGGGCATTGCCGTTGGCTGATTGTTGCCATCTACAATTGGGAGGAAGCGGCTCTGCAGCGAACTCGTCGGGAACGGGTAGTCTCGGATGACCAGAGTCAGGTCGCGTGCCAAGGGATCCTCGGGCAGGCTGCCGTAGCGTCCGATCAGGACAGACACTGTCTGATCCGCGCCGTCCTTGCTCGCGAGAGCAACGGCGTGCGGGTCGACGGTAGCGACCGCGAGGAGTCTCGGCATCTCGGCGAACGCCTTGTACACCCAATAGTTGTTCGTCGGCGTCACGTTGTCGTTCATCAACAGGCCGCCAAAGCCAGCCCAGCACGTCGACCATCCTTGCGGGACGTCCCAACAAGCTCGTCGAGCTATGTCGACGCCGGCTTCGTGTAGATAGTAGAGCCATCCGACGTTGTTGCCGGGGATGAGGTGAGTCTGGGATCCGTTGTACTCGCCGATTTCAATCGCCGGACAGGTCGGATCACAGATCTGTGGATGGGAAGTGAAGAAGTCTCGAACCTCCGCAGTGTGAGCCAGGACAGCTTCGGGAAGGCTACCGAGTTCGTGCCAGTTGACTACGTCGAGCTGAATATTCTCTTGCAGCACGAAGTCGAGTGTGTCGGTGAGGGCGTTCGTGCCACCCGGGTTAAAAGTACCGAGACTCGGCCCCACGATGGACGCTTGTGGGAAGTGCTGGAGGACGATGTCATGACCCACTTGGAAGAGAATCTGCAGCTGCGCCGGCGACACGCCGATCCAACTGAAGTCCGGTTCCGCGAAGATCTCGAAGCCGTCGATGGCGCGCTGTTGGCTCGCGAGGGTGGCGGCGGTGATCTCGACAATGTTGGTCCAGTCGGCAAGAAGACTGCTGAAGTCGGCCCAGCAAGAGCGCGGCAGAGCGACACATTCCGGTCGCAAGCTGCCGCCCTGCATCGTCGCAGCCCCGAGATAGAAGCGGAAGCCGCCGGTGACGAATGAGAAGGCGTCCTGCATGCCGAAGATGACTTCGGTGCCTTGGGACTGGGGAAAGCCCGCCGCGTCCACGACGAAGCCGTATATATCGTTGCTCCAGGGGCCGAGGTACCACGTCTTCGGATTGAGCGCGCCGATCCGATCGACTGCGGTGGAGTAGTCGTTTGTCGGCAGGTAGGAGATGCCGTGCAAAATTCCCAACTCGAACGCGCTCGGAACATCGACCGTCCCATCCACGGAAATGCTGGTTGTCGATACCGTGTTGCCGCATCCGGAAACGTCGAGCCGGCAGCCGACGCAGCCCAGGTTGCCCGCAGTTAGTCCGATACTCTGGCAGCTGAGCCCGCCGAGGTTGGCCCCGTCGCACATCTCGCCTGCCTGGCGAATGCCGTCGCCGCACAGCGAATCGCCAACCTCGCTGCAGGACCGCATCTTGACGACCCCCTTGTCGTTCTCGGGCCGGCCTGTTTGGGCGGACCGGACGACCACCTTGGAGCTGCGCGACCTGACCAGCGTGCCGTCGAGCTGGTGGAATAGCCCGACAACGCGCGCCGCTGGATGCGAGCATGCCACCGCTGCCGCCGACGCCGCGAGTACGGAGCTGTTGGCACACACCTTCTGCGCCGCCTTCAGGTCGGCGGCGACGATCGGTAGGTTGCTGCTGGCCGCGTCGCTGACTCGGTTGAGGTTGTCGTCGAAGGCAACACTATGAACCGCGCAAACGTAGTCCGCGGCGCGGCCGGACTTCACATCGACGAGCACGCTCATCACCACCGCTACAGACGCCCACAGAGAAACCCACTCGGTGCAGGATCGCTTCATTGCGAAGTCCAGTAAGCGCAGGACCGCAACTTTAGGCGGGCCACGTCTCGCTCAGGCCTTTGGTCCCTGATCTTGACCTTGGAATACTTCGATTTCAGGGCAGCGCCGTCGAGTTGAAAGACGATCGACACGAACTTGGCATCGACGATCGCTGCACACGCGTCCAAGGCAGCCAAGCGCGCGATACCAGCGTGGTTCCGTGCACACTCCCGCGCGGCCGTACCAGCATCCGTAGCCACGATCGCGATGGACCGTGTCGCCTCACCGACGGGAGACGAATCGAGGTCGACGTTGGATGCGGTCGCACGCACAACGCATGCGAAGCTCGCCGCGAACGCCGGTTCAGCGAGCGCCATGATGATCAGGTAGACTGCCAGACCTCGGATTAGACTCATGCTTGCCTCTCGGGACGGACCTTCTCGATCGACTCTGAAACCGCGCGTTGTGGCACTCAAGCCGCGACACATCCCGATAAATCACAGCTAGGTCGGGCACGGATCGGAGTCAAGACGATTTTATCCGTCAGGGTGCGCCCGCACCCTGACGCGACCGACGTAAGCGTTCGATTCGGTTGAGGAACCGTTGCCTTCGGCGCCGCTGGATTTCTCTCGCAAGTCCGAGAACGTTGGCGAGACTCTTTTGCAGGAGGTAGTCGATTTTCGGGAGTTGCGATGGACCCGCCCCAGGGGCGGATTGTGAGGCGGATTCAGGAGCGGATTCAGTGCATTTCCCCGGCTCAGGTTGCAAACGGAGACCAGCGGCCACGCTTAGAAGTGAACGAACGTCGGGTAGTTTGAGACGGTAACGTAGTCCATACGGCGGTACACCGGCTCTCCCATCTTCGAAGCTTGTAGAGTCACCATCCGTGCGCCGAGATCGAAGCCGGCATTGCCCGCGGCGCGCGTCACCAACTCGGCCAGGCCGCGGCCGCGCGCGTCGGGCGTGGTTCCAACCCAGTAGATGCCGGAAACTCCATGGCTCAACAGAACCATGGCTCCTGCCAGGGGCGTGCCGTCATCCGACCGAGCCAAGTACGAAACGATGTGAGGCGCGTGCAAGACATCGAGATTCAGAACAGCCGGCGCGACATCCTCCGGCATTCCGTAGGTGGCGTACGCGGCACTCATCACGGCGGCGAACGCCGTAGCGTCTTCCATCGACTCGACGCGATCGAGAACAACTCCCGTCGGTGCTTTGGCATCGCCGAGTCGCGATTCGAGCACCATCGCCGGTGACGATCCCCACTCTGCCAATTCAGCGTGTTGCGCCGCCGCCATGAGATCGGCGTCGGCATGGGCGCGGAGCATCACCGTATAGCCGCGCTCGTGCGCGGCAAAGAAAGCTTGTGCCCGCTCGAGGACTTCTGCAGCGGCGAGACCGCCGCGGGTCCGCAGAACGCCATTGCAGAGGACGGGCAACGTGTGGCCGCCGACCCAGAAGCAAAGCCCATCCTCATCGTGTGTGACCCCACCGGCCCGCCGCGACATCTCCCGCTGCGCCTCGGCAAGGTTCAAATCCGAAAGCTCGATCAACTCACTCTGCTGCATGCCGGTGACACTAGGCGTGTGCCGTAAGGCTGGCAACTAGCGCGTTGCGACGAGTGAGGAATCGCCCGAAGGCACGATAGGCGGCGGCTCCTCATGAGGCTCGCCACCGCGGCTATGCCCGCTGCCAGCCACGATTCGGCCCCTTGCGGCCGCGGATTGCCAGCGTCTGATACTGGACGATGACGTCAACTCTTCAGCTCATACGGACTATGCGCGAAGAAAAACCGCTGATTCAGGGGGTCAGTTTTGGACGCCGATTGACATGCTCCCGGAGTTGGACCGAGGAACCGCCGGACGGTGCTTCCCGAACTCGCTTCTCAACGCCGCTCGCTGGCGTAACACCGAAGCCAACCGAAGCTTTGGCATAGAATGATCCTCGTTCGAATCGATCTATTCCAGGGGCTGGCTGCTAACCCACCCCCAGATCCAACGAGCGCCGGATCTTCGCAGCAGTGGTCTCTAGCTCTACCATCGGCGCCGGCTCGATCAGTCCGTCGAGCATACTCTTCGACGTGATGTCGTGGTACTCGTGCATTGGGACGACGTGAAGATGCGCGTGGGGGATATCAAAACCTGCGACGATGAGTCCAACCCGTTGTGGAGAAAACTCTCTCTCGATCGCTTTGCCGATGCGCTTCGCGACACGGAGGATCTCTGCAATCGTATTGTCGTCTAGGTCGAAGAACTTCGGTTCCGGATCCTTGGGGACGACCAACGCGTGCCCTGGGCGAATTGCGTGAAGCGCCATGAAAGCGAAGACCCGATCGGTCTCACAGATCTTCGCACACGGCAACTCGCCACGGATAATCTTCGAGAAGGCAGTCAACGGGTCACCTCAGTAGATTAGGGTTCGGACAATAGGCCACAGGTCCCGATCGTCGCGCAACTCACGAGTCGTTGGACTCTTGCGAAGAAAAGGGACACCCATTGGGAGGCCCCTGGCGCTTCAAGACTCGCGACGATGCCCCGATTCCGGCGGCGCACGCCCCATCTCCGGCGGGTAGTGTCGCGAAAGTTCTGCAAAAGGAGGATCGGTCCGCAGCGGTAGGGATCGATCGAAGAGGGACCTGCTGCGCAGGTCCGGCCTGAAAGGGACCTGCTGCGCAGGTCCGGCCTGAGGTGGGGACCTGCTGCGCAGGTCCGGCCTGGTGACACCAGCGTAAGTGCGTAGATTAATTGGATAGTACGTCGAAAGATTGCGTGTCTAGGTTCTTACGGGTACGATTTCGCAGTGGAAATCGCGGTTGTAAGGAGGTGGGGAGATGCCCCGCGGGCACAGATTCCATCTTGACGGGAAGGTTTGCCACATCACCGACCGTTGTCATCGCAAGCAGTTCTTACTGAAGTTCGCGCGCGATCGTCGGGCTTGGGTCGGATGGCTGTATCGGGCGCGCAAGCACTTCGGGCTCTGTGTGCTCAACTACCAAGTCACATCGAACCACGTTCACCTCCTGATACTCGATCGCGGCGACGGAGAGGTTGCGCGCAGCATGCAGCTCGCCGCCGGCTGCACCGGGCGTGCTTACAACACCCGCAAGCGGCGGCGAGGTGCGTTCTGGGAGGACTTCTACCAGGCAACCGTGGTGGATACCGACGAGCATCTTGCGCGGTGCTTCACGTACATCGATCTGAACATGGTGCGGGCAGGCGTCGTCACCCACCCGAGGCAATGGCAAGAGTCGGGCTACAGGGAGATCCAGAATCGGCCAGCGAGATATCGGATCATCGACCGTCGAACTCTGGCGGAGTTGCTCGGGGTTGGCGAAGACCAGCTAGCCCAGGTGCAGAACGAG
>JAJCZJ010000026.1 GCA_029262455.1 Deltaproteobacteria bacterium
GCGGCTCGGCGGCGCCTTGAGAATCATCTGGAAGAAAGGTCCCCCAACGGGCAAACGTGAGTTTCACCACAAAACCACGAAACCCGAAGGGAGAACCAAACAGATGGAGAAATTGTACTGCGGAATAGACCTACATGCCAACAACGCGGTGGTGTCGGTGATTGATCAAGACGGCCGGTGCCGGCACAGCGAGCGGCTGGGTACGGATCTGGAGCTGATCGCGCGCAAGCTGTCCCCGTACCGGGATGGGCTACAATCGGTGGCGGTGGAGTCAACATTCAACTGGTACTGGCTAGTCGATGGGCTAGCGGAACGCGGCTACCGGATGAAGTTGGTGAACACCGCAGCGGTACGTCAGTACGACGGGCTCAAGCACAGCGACGACAAGGATGACGCACGCTTACTAGCCGAGCTGCAGCGGCTAGGTATTTTGCCCGAGGGGTACATCTACCCCAAGGAGGAGCGCGCACTGCGAGACCTTCTGCGCAAGCGAATGCGACTGGTGCAGGAAGCCACCCGACATCTGCTCAGTTCGCAGAGCCAAGTATACCGGCACAGAGGATGCCGAATGAGCGCATCCCAGCTGCGCAAACTGGAGGTGGAGGAGATCCCGAGCATCGTTGGAATCGATGGCTACGTAAGCAGGGCGATGGAAGCCAACCTCCGGGTGCTCCACTGCTTGGACGAGCAGGTCGCCGAGCTCGAGAAGCTAACTTTGCGTGCAATCAAAGACCGTGTGGAGTTCCGTATGATGAAGACCATGCCGGGAGTCGGAGACATCCTGGCGATGGTCATCGCGCTCGAGAGTGGCTCGATGGATCGGTTTGCCAGCGTGGGAAAGTACGCCTCGTACTGTCGGTGCGTACAAAGCGGGCGCTGGAGCAACAACAAAAAGAAAGGGGCCGGAAACGTGCGTAACGGCAACCGCTACTTGGGATGGGCCTATATCGAGGCTGCCCACGGCGCTATCCGATACTGTTCTGCGGTCAACTCCTTCTTCCAGCGCAAGAAGCGGCGAACCCACCAGGTGGTGGCAATCAAAGCGGTGGCCCACAAGCTAGCACGGGCCGCCTTCTACATGATGCGCGACCGCCAGCCCTTTGAGACGGAGCGGGCTTTCTAGTGGCAAGCTCGGCGCGCAGGTCAGCCCGCGGGAGGGCTGGTGCAAATCCAACAGCCTTGAGTGGAGACCTGCGCGCCGACACCCCGTGCACACGACAGACGCCCCGGCCGTCAGCTCTCAGAGGGCTGGCCCATCACTGCACAGAACCCGTTGGCCCACCGGCACCATCAACGGTCCATCGACATTTGCTGCGGTGCTGTGATCCACAAGTCTTGTCCGCGTCTGATTGGAGACGCAGTTTGACAATTGGCGGCGGTCGGGAACCGAAGATGCTCTGGGACGTCGGACGACGTCAGGGACATGGCGACGATTTCATCTTTGAACACACGCCTTGTCTTGATCCAGATGGGTGCTTGGTGCGGCTGTTTCGGCCGACACTATTAATCGAGGATCACGGTGCGCGCTGCTCAACTGCTCGGGACAATCGACGGTACTCTTCCTAGTGAGGTGGCTTTGCAACAGACCTTCTCTGTCAACCGCTCCAACGCATTCTAGCGTCGTGCTCGGAGGCCTCAAGGGTTCGCTTCGCCGCTTCGCGCCCTTGACCCCTCCTGCGCGCGCCGCTCTTTTGTCTCGTGGCGATCGACACACGGGTGCCTCCGGCGGGGCTCCCGACTCCGGGTCTCTTCCTTGCTCCTCTCTCTCTACCTACACGTGCGCCCTATTGACTATTTTCTTCCAATGGGCGCCCTCCCGGATTTGGGTCGTGTTGCGGCTCGGCGGCGTTTCGCCCTCCCGGATTTTGGTCGTGTTGCGGCTCGGCGGGAGCCTCTCCCTCCATGCGTTGCTAACAACTTATCTTATTCGTCGTCGTCTCGTAGTGCGGCTAAGACGGATAAGTCTTCCAGGGTTGTGGTGTCGCCTACGGTTTCGCTGCCGCTGGCGATGTCTCTCAGCAACCGGCGCATGATTTTGCCGCTTCTTGTCTTGGGTAGAGCGTCGGCGAAACGGATTTTCGCCGGTTTGGCGAAGGAACCGATCTCTTTGCCGACGTGCTGGCGCAACTCCTCCGCGAGCTCGTCGCTCGGGTTGTTGCCCGACTCGAGTGACACAAAGGCTTCGATCGCCTGACCGGTGATCTCATCCGGTCTCCCGACCACCGCCGCTTCGGCTACGGTGTTGTGTGAGACCAGGGCGCTCTCGACTTCCATCGTGCCGAGTCGATGGCCCGACACGTTCACCACGTCGTCAATCCGTCCCATGATCCAGAAGTAACCGTCCTCGTCCTGGCGCGCGCCGTCGCCGGTGAAGTACGCACCTTCAACCTGGCTCCAGTACTGCTCCTTGAACCGCTCCGGATCCTTGTAGATCGTTCGCATCATCCCGGGCCACGGTTTTCGGATGATCAAGAAACCGCCCTTGTTCGCGCCGACCTTGACTCCGTTCTTGTCGACCACTTCCATATCGAGTCCGGGAATCGGTAGGGTCGCCGATCCTGGCTTGGTCGGAGTCGCACCGGGGAATGGAGTCACCAGAATCCCGCCCGTCTCGGTCTGCCACCAAGTGTCGACGATCGGGCATCGTTCGTGGCCGATCTCACGGTTGTACCAAATCCACGCTTCCGGGTTGATCGGTTCCCCGACCGTGCCGAGAAGGCGCAATCGATCGAAGCGATACTTGCGCGGCCATTCGTTGCCCCACTTGACGAACGACCGAATCGCCGTCGGCGCCGTATAAAAAATACTCACGCCGTACTTGTCGATGATCTGCCAAAGCCGGTCCGGCTTCGGGTAGTTGGGAGCGCCCTCGTACATCACCGATGTCGCGCCATTGGCCAGGATGCCGTAGACCAAATAGCTGTGGCCCGTCACCCAACCGATGTCGGCGGTGCAGAAGTACGTGTCCTCGTCCTTCAAATCGAAGACCCAACGGCTCGTCGCGTACGTGTGCACCATGTAGCCGCCCGTGGTGTGCACGACACCCTTCGGTTTGCCCGTCGTCCCGCTGGTGTAGAGGATGAACAGTGGGTGCTCGGCATCGAGGGGCTCGGCCGGGCAGACATCGCTGGCCTCCGCCATTTTCTCGTGCCACCAAACGTCGCGCCCCGCTTTCATCGTCACATCTTGCCCGGTGCGCTGGACGACAACGACAGACTTCACGGTCGGGCATTCGTCGACCGCAGTGTCGACGTTGACTTTGAGGTCGACCACGCCGCCGCGGCGGTAGCCGCCGTCCGCCGTCACCACGACCTTGGCTTCGGCGTCGTTCATCCGGTCGCGCAGGGCGTCAGACGAGAAACCACCAAACACCACACTGTGGGTAGCTCCGATTCGAGCGCAGGCGAGGATCGTGATCGCGAGCTCGGGGATCATCGGCATGTAGACCCCAACTCGATCGCCCTTCTCGACTCCGAGCGCCTTGAGAACGTTGGAGAAGCGGGAAACTTCGCGCTGCAGGTCTGCGAAGGTTAGAACCCGCGAATCGCCCGGCTCCCCTTCCCAAATGATCGCCGCCTTGTTGCGGCGCGAAGTTTCACAGTGTCGGTCGATGCAGTTGTACGCGATGTTGGTCTTGCCACCGACAAACCATTCCGCGAACGGCGCCTTCCAGTTCAGAACCTTCTTCCAAGGTTCGAACCAATGCAGCTCGCCTGCGATCTCGGCCCAGAACTTCTCCGGATCTTCCGCAGCAGCCTTGGTCATAGCCTCACGCTCGGCCGCGCTCTTCACATGCGCCTTGGCAGCGAAGTCCGGATTGGGTGCAAACACCCGATCCTCTTTTAGGACAGATTGGATTTGATCAGAAGATGACATCCCACACTCCGGCTCTTCAGGAACGAGCTAGCCGCCGGAAATCTGGCTGCGCTTTTCGGCAACCCGTTCGTCGATGATGCGTTTGGCGTCGTCGGCCTTTTGCCCGATCCGCTCGGCCCGGTTCTGGTACTTCTTGAGGGGAATCTCGAGGTCCGACAGCCGAGATCGCGCCTGATCTACGTAGCCATCAATCGACTTTTTGGCCTCATCGGCGCTCTTCTCGATCGATTGCAGTCGAGTCGCCGGATCGCTGCCCTTGGCCATCACGTCGCGCAAGGCCTGCTCGAAATCCCTGACCTCTGAACTCAGAACGCCGCGGGACTCCCGCACGATCTGTTCTGACCGCTTGTGCGGATTGGGGCTCAAATAGCGCCAACCGAAGAAGCCGGCAACCAAAGCCACGACAACTAAGATTGCGATCAGAAACGAAGGGCTCGTATTACCTCGCTCGGAACGCAGCATGACGCCGAAACTTGTCATAGCCCCTTCATCCAGTCAAATAAGACGAGCAGCTCTTCGAGCAACGGCTGCGGGCCAGCTGTCGACACGGACGACCGGGAGGCGTGAGTGAATTCAATTTGGATCCTAATCTCCGCATTGGTGTGGTTCAGCGTGGGCTACCTAGCCTACGGGAGACGACTGGCGCGGGTCTATGGAGTCGACGCGCAGCGCCAGACGCCGGCGCACGAACACGAGGACGGCATCGACTACGTCCCGGCTCATAACTGGCTGGTTCTCTTCGGCCATCACTTCTCGTCGATCTGCGGCGCCGGTCCGATCATCGGTCCCGCCCTGGCGGTGGCCTACTGGGGCTGGGCCCCATCCGTGATCTGGGTTTTCCTGGGCTCTGTCCTGATGGGGGCTGTCGCCGACTTCACCAGCCTCTTCGTCAGTGTGCGCAGCGACGGCCACACGATCTCCGACATTGCGCGACCCGAAATCTCACCGCGGGCAAGGCTGCTCTTTTCTTGGTTCATCTGGGTCGCCCTGGTCCTCGTCGTGGCGGTATTCGCCATCTTCGCAGCCCGCACCTTCATCAAAGAACCGGACGCGGTGATTCCATCGCTCGCGCTGATTCCGGTGGCACTGCTGACCGGTCACTTGCTGTACCGAACCAAGGTTTCCAACACAGCGGCGACACTCCTCGGCATCGGCCTACTCCTTGTCGCCCTGTTCCTCGGTACGCAATTCCCGGTGGAGCTCCCGACCATCCTCGGAATGTCCCCCGAAACGCTGTGGATCGTCCTCCTATTGGGCTACTGCTTCGTGGCCTCGATCACGCCGGTCCAAGTCCTGCTGCAGCCGCGTGACTACCTCGCGTCGTTCTTGCTCTTCGGGGCGATCAGCATCGGGATCGTATCTATCCTCCTCACAGGGCCGACCATGCAGGCCAACGCATTCAACGGATTCAGCCCCAGCGCGTGGCCCCAAGCCGGCCCGATGTGGCCAATGCTCTTCGTTACAATCGCCTGCGGCGCGATCTCCGGATTTCACTCGCTGGTCAGCTCGGGCACCACCTGCAAGCAAATTTCCAGCGAGGCCCACGCCTGCAGGGTCGGCTACGGCGGCATGATCATGGAGGCACTCGTCGGAGTCTTGGTCATCATCTGTGTCGGCTGCAGCCTGGCGGCGCCGCGCCTCCAGGAGGTACTCGGCCCGACTGGCGGCGGCCCGATCAGCGCGTTCAGCATCGGCTACGGCATGATTTCGCAGCCAATCCTCGGCGGCTACGGGGAGGCGTTTGCGGTCATGACCCTCAACGCCTTCATTCTCACCACGCTCGACACCAGTACGCGGATCGGGCGCTACCTGACCAGCGAACTCTTCGGCACGACCAACATGTACGTTTCGACTGCGGTGATCGCCGGCTGCGGAGGCGCCTTGGCTCTAACCGGCCAGTGGACAGTGCTGTGGCCGGCTTTTGGCACGTCAAACCAGCTCATCGCAGCGCTAGCGCTGCTCGTCGGTTCGTGTTGGATGATGCGGCGTGGGAAGTCGCCGCTGTACACTCTGATCCCAGCTTGCATCATGTTGGTGACGACGTTGGCAGCCTTTGCCTACCAGCTGTACGGCGCAGTCACGAAACTCAACGAAGCCGGTCAGCCGGACCCAAACTGGTTCCTTGCCGGACTCATCGCGGTGCTCATCGTACTGGCCGGGGTCGTGTTCTGGGAAGGAGTTACCGTACTCACCAACGGCCAGACACAAGACCTCGCCGATCAACCTGGATGACGATGAACGGCGAGTCCGAACGCGTCGCCCGGCTGCACCTCGTGGACGCAACCTTCGAACTGTTTCGCGCCTACTTCGCGATGCCGAGCGAAAAGTCACCCGACGGCACCGAGGTCGGCGCGGTGCGCGGTCTGCTGAGCTCGATGCTGGCGTTGCTCCGAGAACCCGACGTGACTCACATCGGCGCCGCCACCGATCACACGATCGAATCATTCCGCAACGACATGTTCGCCGGCTACAAGACCGGGGAAGGACTCGAGCCCGAACTGTGGGCGCAATTCCCGATCGCCGAGGAAGCGCTGCGCTGCCTCGGGATTGTGGTGTGGCCAATGGAAGAATTCGAGGCCGACGACGCCCTCGCCAGCGCCGCCCACCACTTCGCAGACCAAGTCGATGAGATCATCATCCTTTCGCCTGACAAAGATATGGCACAGTGCGTCCGGGGCGATCGTATCGTGACCTTCGATCGGATCCGCAAAAAGCGCTACGACGAAGAGGCAGTCATCGCCAAGTTCGGAGTCCGCCCAGGATCAATTCCAGACTATCTAGCCCTCACCGGGGATACCGCCGACGGAATCCCAGGGCTTGCCGGTTGGGGCGCCAAGAGCTCGGCCACCGTGCTCTACGAGTACGAGTCGATCGAGAACATCCCCAACGACGCGGCCGAATGGAATGTGAAGGTGCGCAGCGCCAACCGCCTCGCCGCCACGCTGCAGGATCAGCGCGAAGACGCGGCTCTCTACAAGCGTCTCGCGACACTTCGAAGCGACGCAAATGTAACGAAGCGACTCGAAGAGTTACATTGGCGCGGCGTACCCAAGAAATCCTACTTGGCGCTCTGCGACCGCCTCGGATTTGCGAGTCTGCGAGACCGACCGCACCACTGGGCCCCGACCACCTAAAGCAACCTCGCCTCGCCACCCGCACTCCCCACGCCGCGTCACCCGCCACCCCTCTCGACCATGCGCCCAACCTGCGATGTGTCAAAGCAGGCATCTGCCAAATCGCCAAGCCGTCAACTTTTTGCTTGACATGCAATCGATCAGCCCCGCACTTCGCAAACCATCTGCGAAAAGCGGCGACTCAATTGCAACGCCTGGCAGATCTGCGTTTTCGTATTGCATGATCGCGCCCCACAACCTCGCAGAGGCGCGATTTGTTCAATTTTCAACTCGGTAGTCAGGTACGTACTACCCACATCTCAGGCTGGCACGACTCCTGCATCTTCATAGAACCAGCACAAGCAGAAGGAGCCTGACGATGATGACGGATCAAATGACCAATACTGGCGCTCCCAGGGACTTCGGCCTCAACGACCTCGATATCCACGCACAGGCGGGCATGCTATCGGGCGGCGAATCACGGACCTCCGAGTACACCGGAACCAAAGCACTCATGCTCGCAGTGCTCGAAGACGGAATCCGCAGCTATTTGAGTCCGGTCGGCCGGATCCGCAGCGAAGCCGAATACTGGGTCACTGCGAAGAAACACCGGTCGCCATTTTCTTTCAATGTAGTGTGCGAAACTTTGGGCCTCGAGGCTCAAGCCGTACGCGAAGCGCTCGAACGGATGCGCAAGGAAAACCTAGCCCCACGCAAAGCCATTCGACGTAGTCGGCCAAATGTTCGGCGCAACGGCCGCGTTTCAGGCCGCAAAGCCACATAGACTCCCAACCGCACCACCCACCCACCACCCACCCCATGTCGGTGCCGCCCCCGCGGCACCGACAACACCCAACGATGTCGCCCCCGCGGCATCGTCCCACTCCCAAGAATCGGGGGCGCTCTACTGGGGCGCCCCCGACTTGCGAGTAGGCTTGCGAGTAGACATAGACGCGCGCACGGTTCCGAGCTAAAGACCGCAGTCTCACTGCACCGAACTGGGACGCGACCGTGAAACACTTTGCACTGCATCTCGCCGTAGGCGTAACCGCGTCTCTCTTTCTAAGCACAGCGGCCGCGAGCCGCGCCGCCTCGTTCAACCAACGCCATGACACCGCCATGCCGGTCGCCCCGAGCGGGATCGCCCTGCTCGACGCCACACAACGGACGGTGATCGTCGGCGACAACCGCGGGCTCAGCAGCCTCCGGTCGAGCGGTGTGCGGTTTGCCCCGGTTGCGAGAAAGAAGACGGCCGAACCCGTCACCGCCGTCGCCAGCACGAAAATCGACGGAACCCTCTACATCGCGTATTCGATCCGCGGCAAGGCGTCCGTGCAAATCGCCGAAGCCACAGGGCGCGGCACCATCGGCACAGGGCCGACGGTCGCCCTCGACGGACGCCCGCGATCCATTACGACCGTCCCAGGGCGAGGCTTTATCGTCACCCACAGCTCGGGCGTAGACCTTCTCGAGCCGGCGAGCGCCGGAGCATTCCGCCGCCGTGAGCTCAGCCGCATCGGAGGTGCGGTCGACGCTGCACCGATCGATCTCGACGGCGACGCGGAACTCGATCTAATCATCGCGAACCAACCCCTCGGCGAAATTCTCGTGCTGAAAGGACGTCCCGACGCGCCCCCAAGGGCGATGATGAGCGTGCGCACGCAGCGCAACCCACGGCGTGTACTCGCCGCAAACATCGATGCCGATGCAGCACAAGAGATCATCGTCTTGGGCAATCTCGGTCTCTCGGTACACGATCGCAGCCGTGAAGGGACCGTCCTCGAGGAGCAGCTAATCCGCGACGAGCCGCACCTCGCTGACATCGCGACGAGCGACCTCGACAGCGACGGAATCTCCGACCTGATCTTCAGCAACCGAAACCGCAGTATTGTCTCCTCGTTGCTGAGCACAGAGTCCGGACGGTTCACGCCGGGCCCGGCCTTTCTCGCCGGCCTCGGCCCGGGTCAGCTGATGGTGAGTAGGCTGACGAGCGCGACTCGATCGGACATCATCGTCATCAACCAAATCAGCAACACGATGACCCACCTTCGACACGACCATCGCGGCCTCGACGGAATCCCGGTGATCGCCGCCTCCATCGGCTCGATCGGAGGCGCTACGGTTGGCCACTTTGACGACGATGAGAACCTCGACTTGGTGCTGACCGGCAACCAAAGCGGTCGCATCGAAACGCACCTCGGCTATGGCAACGGCCACTTCCGCCCCGTCGCCTCCATGCCAGTCGGGATGACTCCTCGCGCAATCGTCAGCGGCGACTGGGACGGCGACGGAACCACCGATCTAGCCGTCGCTGATTTTGGCAACGATCAGCTGGCGATCTTGCAGGGCAACGGCAAAGGAGGTTTTTCCGTGCCCGTGTACGTCGCCACGGGCAACGGTCCGATCGCGCTGATGAAAGGCGACTTCGGGGGGCCGGCGGGTATCGACCTAGCCGTCGCCAACCGCGTCTCCGAAAGTGTTTCGATCATACACGGCGACGGTCACGGACGATTTGAACCCGGTCCGAACTTTCGCGTCGGGCCGCGCCCGGTCTTCCTCATCGTCGGCGACGCCGATCGAGACGGCGACACCGATATCGTCGTCGGAAACACTCAGTACGAGACACTCACCATTATCCCACGCGAGGCCGACGGTTTCGGGGAGCCATTCCACAGGGTGCTGGGAGACACACCAGAGCCGTCCGCCGCGATCGACGTCACTGGCGACGGATTACCCGAGCTGTTGGTCCCCAACAGTTCCTCGGCGAGGATCGACATCCTGCAGGGTAAAAAGGGCACCTTCAAAACGCTACAATCAATCGAGGTCGGAAGGCTGCCGTCCGCCGTCGAGATCGGCGACTTCGATGCTGACGGCAACGACGACCTCGCCGTCATCCACGCATCGACCGGCGTGGTGTCGATCCACTTGAGAATCGACGAGTCGCCGTAGTCGGCAACCTTGGTGCGGCGAGCATCCTCCGCAAGTCGCGAATTAAGCAGCCCGTCGGAAACCGGGACAGGCTCTGCAACGATCTTCTAGCCAGCCCTACTTGTGCTTTTTGGCCGCGACCTTCTTGACGGTCGGTTTGGTCTTGGCCGCCGCCTTCTTCGTCGCGGTCACTTTCTTGGCGGTCACTTTCTTGGCGGTCACTTTCTTGGCGGTCACCTTCTTGGCGGTCACCTTCTTGGCGGTCACCTTCTTGGCCGCCACTTTTTTCGCCGCCACCTTCTTGGTCGTGACCTTTTTAGCAGCGACTTTCTTCGCGACGGTCTTCTTTGCAACGGCTTTCTTGGCTGCAGCTTTGGGCGACGGCTTCGCGGCAGCAGGCCTAGGAACAGGTCGCGGATCAACCGCACGTGCAGGTACCAATCGGCTGAACTGGTACTTGACCTTGCTGGCCAACTGACCAAACAACATGTTCAGCCGGTCGGTGTCATACCGCCGCAAGGCCTCTTCCAACCGATTTCGGTGATCCTCCAAGTACGTGATCAAATATTCGCTCGTCTGCACTTGAACGCGATCAGGCACCTTGCGCCGATCTTCGACGAATCGAACGATCTCGTGGAGAATGCTCTTATCTTCCAGTTGCGTCACCCCAAGCCCCTAGAGCAGATTCCAGGCGTAAGCTATCACGGAAAAGCCGTGCCGCAACCCAGTAACGCCTTCTCAAGTTCCCTGCGTGGCTCCGGTCGGAGTCGCAGTGGGCTCTGCAGGCACGGCTGGGCGCACATTTAAGGCACCGTCCCCCCCGCAGCCCGCCAGGCAAATCAGGCCCGATACCAGACCCGCCAACACCAGCGTCTTTATTAGATAAATTCGCCCAGACATACGGTCTCCCATTAGAACTTTTCACCACAGATCTGCCAGAAGCTGCTCTGGCGCGGATCGATGAACACCAAAAACAGTAGTAAACCCGCCCCGTGCCGTTCTGTCAAAGCCCGGACTTCTGGGCTGGCGCGGCGAGGAGGGCGTTCACGGCATCCGAGAACACTTTTCCAGGAAGCGGGGCGGCCGCAGAAAGAGCGTCGAAGGTGGCGCGGAATGCATCTACATCGATGGGCTTGGACCACGTCACACCAAAGGCGATTTTGGGTTCCGCGCGACGTCCAAGCTCGAGCAGAAGCTCCACACCGCTGGCGCCGGGCAAGCTAATGTCGACCAGCACGTACTCCGGCTTGACCAGCGGAATCAGCTCCATCGCCTGACGCCCATCAAATGCCACGGCGGTCGAGCACCGCGATTGCCCGAGCAACTCTCGCAGTTGGCTCATCGAATCCAGTGAGTCGCCGACTGTCATGACCCTGCGAATTCTCGGGTACGTCGCCACCATGTATGGCGCGCAAAGTCGCGGATCGAACGGCGCAGGGTAAACATCGACCATCCCGAGAATGGATCCGCGATCATCAACCGCGCAATACATCAGCGCTCGAACGATCGAATTGTCTTTCGTCAATTCCACCAATGCGTCGAGGGCGTCGACGTGCGCGGCAAGCAAATTGATCGCCGCGCATACTTCGGTACCGCTCGGCACGTCGACACTGGGGCTCGTGCTGATCTCAACCCCGATCGAGGCCGCCAGATCTCGCACCGACTCCAGTCGGCTTGGATTGTCATCGACATGGACCAACACCACACGGCGCGCCGGCGGACTCTGGACAACCCAGCTATCTTCGTCGTCCGCAGGCGTGACGACAGTCGGCGGAGCACTGTCGGGTGGAGCCTCCAGCGGAGCCCTCACGTCATCAGCCGCGATGGTGGGTTCTTGGTTTGCGGCGTCCGGCCCCAGCTTGAGCAGCAAGCGGTCCCGCTTCTCTCGGACATCGTCAAACTCAGCGACGGCATCACGGTAGGCGTGCTGCAGTTCGCGCCAGCGCTCTGACAAACTCTCGATTTCACTCTCCCGCTGACGCAGCAGATCTTCGGTCTTTTCCGACGGCTCAACCGCGGGGCCCGGCGTCTCGCTTTCGGCGATGTGATCGCGCATGAGCGAAACCACCTTCCCCTTCCCCCGTCGAACGACTTCCCCGCCGGTGAGGCGGCGCAGCTCTGACTCCTTCGAAGAAAGGGCGGCCTGCAGCAGAGACACTCGCTCGGCCAGCATTATCCGCTCTGACTCGGTCTCACGCAGCTCATCCTCGCGCAATGTCAGTTGTTCGCGCAGCTCTTCCTCGCGAGCATCGCCGGAGAGCGAGAGCTGCTGGTCGAGATCCGAAACGTGGGACTCCATCTCCCGCAGACGCTCGTTGTCGCGGACATGGTGGGCTCTCTCCCGGTCGAGAGCCTCTGCCAACTCCGACTTCTCGGCCTCCGCCCGGGCAAGAGCACCCTGTAGCTCTTGCTCCCGACGTTCCATTTCAGCGTTCAGATCGCTGACTCGATGCCGGAGTTGCAGCAGCTCAGCCGTCGTTTTCTCTTCGATATCGAGGACACCACGCTGCGCAACCTTCACTTCGGCTCGCGCCGCTTCGAGTCCACGCCGAGCTTGGCGTAACTGAGTCTGCTCGGTTTCCAGATTGCGGCGCAGCGTCGCCACCCGGGCATCTTGCGTTGCCGGCCGGCGCGCCGGCGCGACACGGCCGCGCGACAAGTCTGCGAGACGTGCAGTAACCTCGGCAGCGACCCGGGTCCCTTGCTCGAGTTCGTTCGACAAACCATCACAAACATTGTCCCGGTAAGTGAGCAACGACTGCAGGCGATCGAGCTCGACCTCAAACTCGACCCGTTGCCGCGTCAACTCGGGCAATCCGGACGCCTTGGAACGAATCGAATCATCGAGCTCACGGCGCGATTGCTCGAGACCGTACGCCAGGTCGTTGTCGTCGACCTGCATCTTGCCAGCGCGAGCCCGCTGCGCCTCCACCAGGCCGAGCAACTCCCTTTCGCTCGCTTCGACTTCATCCTCGAGGGAAGCGACACGCCTCTGCACCGAGTCGAGAACATTGCGCAACGCCGTCGCGCTGACCCCGTCGCCGTTGCTCTTCTCGACAACTCGACGCAGAGAAACTTCAATCTCGGCCAAACGGCCTTCCGCACGCACTGCGCGGCGGCGTTCGCGGTCGAGTCTGGCGGCCATCAAACCCCGCCCAGAAGAGACTCCGTTGCCCCCGCCTTCTTCCCGATCGACTCGGACGGATCCGTCTCCAGAGCGAAGGTTTCCCAGAGTCGGGGAGTCGGGCATAGCCTCTTCCCCGAAATCCGGTCCCCTTTTTGGATCGTCTCCGTTACCGCTCACGATGCGTCTCCGTATCACCGCCGTCGCTCCCTGCCACCAACCAGCGGAGGGGCGAACGGGTAATCGAAAGCCTAACTGGCACTGGGATCAATTGCCAGATGGATTCGCAGACGCAGCCGCGATTGCCTCGCCGCCCCTAAGCACCGCAACATTCCCCCCGGGCAATTCAGCCAGAGTCTGGACCACATTTCGAGTCAGCTGCTCGGGCTCCATGTAGAAGTCCCGCATGGCAAAAATGGCTTGTTGTCTGAACACTTGCGGATCCACTGGCCGGCTCCAGAACATCCCGATCTTGATATTCTTCAGCTCTGGATTGGCAGCGATCTGTGAAGCGACTCGCAACCCGTCCCCTCGCGGGAGGTTCAGATCGACCAAAACGACTTGCGGTTTGACCATAGGAATCAGGTCCACCGCCTGACGCCCGTCAAAGGCGATCGCCGTCGAGCACCGAACCTTGCCGAGCGCTTCACGCAGTCCGCTCATGAAGTCGACGTCCTCGCCAACCGCCAACAGTCGCTGCATATTGGCTGGGCCGGAAAGCAGCCGCGACGAACATTCATCTAGATCGCACGGAGGCGGAAAGAACATCACGTTGCGAAAGCAAACCCCCCGCCCGTCTTTCAAGCAGTAGGCGATCGCCTCCGGCTCATCCACTCCGTACCTCGAAAGGTCAGAGAGAGAGCTGAGCTCAAATTCTGCAGCGGCGAGGTTGACGACAACCGCAGCGCTACTACCGAGCGGGATCTCTACGTCGCCCTCAGCTCCGATCAAGTGACCGTGAACCTTTGAGACTGCCGCCTCCACTGCCTCGCGCGCAGCAGCACCGGCATCCATGTGAACAACGGTCGGCCCGACATTCACGGCGGCACGACCCGCATCCGCGGCGGCACGACCCGCATCGAGCAAGGCAGCCTCGACATCGTCATCGAGACTCTCGACTGACGTGTCGTCGACCGCATCGACCGCGAGACTCGCCGCCGTGCCATTGGTTTGAGCCGGGGCGCTCGCTTGTTCCTCGATTTCTTGCAGCTGCTCGCTGAGACTGCGACGGTCCTCACGGACTCCATCGAGCTCGGAAATGGCATCCTCCATCGACTGTTGGAGGATGCGACACTCTTCGGCGAGCTTACCCATCTCGTTGTCGCGTTCGTGGACGAGAGAGGCATGCATCGCAGCATCGTCCTTAAGCTTACGTACCTCTTCCTCATGAGCTGCGATCGCGGCATCCAATTTGCCCTGCAATGCCTCCAACTCAGCCGGTTGCACCGCAGTGGCCGACGCCGCAGCTTCGGTCCGCGCCGTTTCGACCGCCCGCTCGGCCTGAACACGCAATTCGCGCTCGGACTCGACCTCTTCGGCCAGCGCGCTGCGCTGCGCTTCGAGTTCGGCCAGCTGCTCGCGCATCGCGCTATCGCCGGCTTCAAGGCCGGCAACACGTTCAGCGGCAGCACCGAGTTCTCCTTCAGCCGCCTCGAGCTCGGCGATCCGCGCCTGCGCGGCCTTCAATTCTTCCTCGACCGGCTGACGCCCGCTCAGCCGCTCATCCAGCGCTGTTAGTCTGCTTCGATCTTCGCCCAATTGGCTGTGCAACTCGTTGGACAGAAGGGTCGCAATTTCAACCTCTTCGACCAGAGCTGTGATCTTCGTGGCGAGGCTGCCGTGCTCTTCGACCTGTTCGCGCCCGGCCTGCTCCGCTGCCGACCACTGCTCCAGAGCCGCCTCGATCTGCTGTCGATCAGACTCGATCTGACCGCGCAGTTCATCGCGCTCCGCGATGGCGGCACCGAGTTCCACTGCGAGACTCGCGGCTTGCTGACTCTCTCCCTCGAGCTCAGCCACCCGCGCCTGCGCCGCCTCCGCTGCCTGCTCGAGCTCCGCGATCCGTTGCTCGGCGCGCCCGCCGCTCTCGCTCAGCTCTTCACGGCTGGCGTCGAGCTCAGCCACTCGCGCCTGCGCCGCCTCGGCTGCCTGCTCCAGCTCCGCGATCCGTTGCTCGGCACGCCCGCCGCTCTCGCTCAGCTCTTCACGGCTGGCGTCGAGCTCAGCCACTCGCGCCTGCGCCGCCTCGGCTGCCT
>JAJCZJ010000027.1 GCA_029262455.1 Deltaproteobacteria bacterium
TCCCTCCCGCTCTATGCTGACGCGGCTCGGCGGCGCCTCTCCCTCCCGCTCTATGCTGACGCGGCTCGGCGGCGCCTCTCCCTCCCGCTCTATGCTGACGCGGCTCGGCGGCGCCTCTCCCTCCCGCTCTATGCTGACGCGGCTCGGCGGCGCCTCTCCCTCCCGCTCTTATGCTGACGCGGCTCGGCGGCGGATCTCCGTCCCGGTATTCGGCTGCTCCCGCCCGCTTCGATCAAAGTGACCCTCTACCCGGGGGGAGGACCTCAACAACCTCACTTCGTGATCTGAGTCACCATCCACGAGACGATCTCGCGCAGGAGAGCGGCTCGCTGGTCGGGATCTGAGAATCGATGATCGGCTCCGTCGTAGAGTCGGACTTCTGCCGGGCCCGCTGCCACATCGGCGAGCGCTTGGGCGTCGTCGACCGGTACGATCTGATCGGCGGTGCCGTGGGTCAGGAGCAGCGGTCGGTCGACGCGGGGCATTGCTGCCGGCACGTCGAGCCGCTCGACGTCGTCGAGGAAGGCGGAGCCGACACGAGTTCCGAACAGGTCATAGGCCCCCTCGTTTCTCCACTGTGCGCGTTCGGCCTCCGACAGCGCCCGGGCGCGTCGGCCCGGATACGCCACCGCGGCAATGGTCGCGATCGCGGCGATGCCCGGTTGCTCGGCTGCGAAGAGTAGCGACACAGTTCCTCCGAGCGACGAGCCGATGATCCCGATCGGCCCGGTAACTCGTTGGCGCACGAAGGTCCAGGCACCGGCCAGATCCTCGACTTCACCACTGACCGTGATGTCCTCGAAGTTGCCCTCGGATTCGCCTACGAACGAAAAGTCGAAACGCAGGACATCGACGCCGGCCGTCGCCAGCATGTCGGCCAGCGCCACCGACTTGTCCCCTTCCTTACAGGACTCCATCCCGTGACAGATGATCACCGCCCGGTCTGCGCCAGCGGAGTGCCAACATCCCACAAGCTCTGCTGCGCTGCGGCTTCGGAACACCACTCGTTGCCACTCTTCTGCGACCTCTTGGCCTTGCATCGCTACGGTCTCCAACTCGGACTACTTTTTTGCTAAATATAGCTGCGATCGAGCAGCGAATCGATCAATGAATTGGGGAGGTTGCGGAAGCGATGGCCAAACTGGCGAAGGAAATCGACCAATTTCTCTATCTCTTGGAGGTCGAGGAGAACATTTCTCCCAATACTTTGCGTGCGTACGGGAGCGATCTCAAGCAGTTGCTCGCGTTTGCCAGTGAGCGAAACGGATGTGAACCCAGCGATATCGAGTGCAGCGTGCTCGATCAAACACTCGTCCGCGGACTACTCGTACAAATGCTGGGGACGACTTCTGCTGCTTCGGTAGCCCGCAAGATCTCGGCGATTCGCCGCTTCGGGCGCCATCTGATTCGCAACGAAATCCTCGTGGCTGACCCTTGCGCCGGGGTGACGGCGCCCAAGCAGGAGAAGAAGCTTCCCAACCATCTGACCGTGGACGACCTGTTCCGCCTGCTCGAAGCGCCGGACGTCAGCAAGGCGGCTGGTCAGCGCGACCGTGCGATCTTGGAGGTGATCTACTCGTGTGGTCTGCGCGTCAGCGAAGTCGTCGGCCTCAACTGGGATGATCTCGATGAGCAGGTCGAAGTCGTCCGGGTGCGCGGCAAGGGGCGCAAGGAGCGAATCGTCCCGATCGGCAAAGCCGCCCTCGATGCGGTGAGTGCCTATCGCGAGCGACGCGCCGAAGTGTGCAAGCGCGGCGTCAAAGACGACAACGCAATCTTCCTCAACAATCGCGGTGGACGGTTGACGACGCGTTCGGTAGCGAGAGCCGTGGACCAATACACAATCGAATCGGGCATCGCTTCAAAGATCAGCCCCCACGCCCTCCGCCACAGCTTCGCTACGCACTTGCTCGGTGCCGGCGCCGACCTGCGTGCGATTCAGGAGCTGCTCGGCCACGCGTCGTTGTCGACGACGCAGAAATATACGCACGTGAATTTGGATCAGCTGATGGAGACGTATGACAAGGCGCATCCGCGCGCGTAGAAACCTTTTCCCATGGAGTCAGTCCGCCGCTCTCTTTCGCTCGCGGATGGCGAAGTCTTCTTCGGGCGAGAACACCAACTGGTGCCGGCCGAATACCTGGAAGTAGAGCAGCCCGAGCGCATACCAGACCGCCGCGCCGACCACCACCTTCTGATACACCGGGTCGACGACGAAGAGCGCGACCAACGTGACCCCTGCGATGACTCCGGCGACGACAGCGCCCGGAATCCCCAAGCGGCTGCGATACGGTCGCTCCATCTTGGGCAAGCGGAGGCGCAGCAGGACGAACGACGCCATCTGCAAGATGTAGGAGATGACCGCTCCGAACACGGCGAGATTGAGAAGCACGGCGCCGACCGGATGCTCCGGCCCGAGGGTATGAATAACCAGCGCCACGCCGTAGCCGAGCACGGCACCAGCGATCAGAGCGGCGTGCGGTGTTTCGCGTTGCGCGCCGGTGTATGACAACCAGCGCGGGAAATAGCCGGCGCGCGACAGCGAATAAATCTGCCGACCGTACGCAAAGACGATGCTGTGAAAGCTCGCCACCAACCCTGCGACGGCAATCAACGCCAGCGCTCGGGTTCCCATGCCGGCGCCGAAGATGGTGCGGAAACCATCGAACAACGGCTCCTCCGATTGGCCGAGGGCGGCCGCTCCTGGGGCAATGGAGGTATTCAAGATCAGAGTCAGGAACGCCGCCACGACCAACGTCAGAAACCCGAGAAGGATGCCTCGCGGCAGGTCGCGGCGCGGGTCGTGTGATTCCTCAGCGGCGAGCGGGAGCTGCTCGATGGCCAGGTAGAACCAAATCGCAAATGGCAGCGCCGCAAGAACACCCGAGACGCCCATTGGCAACCAGCGGCTGTTGCCGGGCTGTGGCACGATGTCCAAGGCGAAGCGTTCGACATCGACATGAGCGAGAGCACCGACCCAGAACACGACCAAGATTCCGAGAGCGAGTAAGGTAATGGCGACCGTAAAGCGAAAGCTGGCCTCGACGCCGATGATGTTGAGTCCGACGAACATCACATAAGCCGCGAGCCACCAAAGCGGCGCCCACGAATCCGGCGTTCCGAAAATGGCGCCGAGATATCCGCCGATGCCCACGACAATGACGGCGGGCGTCAGGACGTACTCCATGTTCTCGGCAAGGCCGGTAATGTAAGCACCCCACGGTCCCATCGCCGAACGCGCAAACGAATAGGCGCCGCCGGTATGCGGCAGGGCCGCCGACATCTCTGCGATCGAAAAGCACAGCCCGGCGTACATTACCGTGATGATGACCGTGGCAATGAATAATCCGCCAAAACCGCCGGCGGCGAGGCCGAAATTCCAGCCAAAGAAATCCCCGGAAATGACCGCCCCAACCCCCAGCGCCCACAGCGAACCTACCCCGGCATAGCGGCGCAGCGTGCGGGACTCGAAATACTCATCGCCGACGCGTTCGTACTCGACGCCTTGCCCCTCACCATTTGGTCCAGTCACACAACTCCCCCGGTAGACTCAGCGCACCATAACAATTGCAGCCACTGCGATCGAAGCGCCGGGCCATGGGCCACCGGGGCCGTCCCCTTGGAGGCCCGCTTGCCTATGCTGGACCCCAGGCGCATGGTAGCCAACTTTGAGATGAAACGACGCGAAACACAGATCAAGGTACGCAGCACCACCGTCTTGGCGCTACGGCACAAAGGCAAAGTCGTCATGGCCGGCGACGGCCAGGTTTCGATGGGGAGCACCGTCATGAAGCACGGCGCCCGCAAGGTACGCCGCATACACGGTGACAAGATACTCGCAGGATTTGCGGGAGCTACAGCCGATGCCTTCACCCTTTTCGACAAATTTGAGGGTAAGTTGCAGGAACATAACGGAAATCTCCTGCGGGCGGCTGTCGAACTGAGCAAGGACTGGCGCACCGATCGGGTCCTGCGCCGCCTCGAGGCCCTGCTGGTGACGGCGAGCCAAGACACCATCCTCGTGCTGAGCGGGAGCGGCGATGTCATCGAGCCGGATCAGGACGCGATCGCCATCGGCTCGGGCGGCAACTTCGCCCTCGCCTCGGCCCGCGCTCTGATCGCTCACACCGACATGAGCGCCCGCGAAATCGCCGAGGAGTCCATGAAGATCGCCGCCTCTCTCTGTGTCTATACAAACGACCAGCTGGTCATCGAAGAGCTTTGATCAGATGTCTCAGATGACGCCCCGCGAGATCGTCTCCGAGCTCGATCGTTTCATCGTCGGCCAGCGCAACGCCAAACGCGCCGTCGCCATCGCCCTGCGCAATCGCTGGCGCCGCCAGCAGGTAGACGAAGGCCTGCGCGACGAGATCGCACCCAAGAACATTATTATGATCGGCCCGACCGGAGTCGGCAAAACCGAGATCGCTCGGCGCCTGGCCAAGCTCGCACAGGCCCCTTTCGTCAAGGTCGAAGCGACCAAGTTCACCGAGGTCGGCTACGTCGGGCGCGACGTCGAATCGATGATTCGCGACCTGATCGAGCAGGGCATCACGATCGTGCGTGAAGAAGAACGGGCCAAAGTCGAGATCCAAGCCCGCCAACGGGCCGAAGAGCGCATCCTCGACCTTCTGCTTCCGCCGCCATCGACTGCCGCAGAAGCAACGGAGGTCCGTGCCGAGACGAGCGACTCCGACAGCACCCGTGAGAAGTTGCGGCGCATGCTGCGCGATGGCCAGCTCGATGAACGGGAAGTCGACCTCGAGACGACGAAGTCGGCGATGCCGATGGTCGAGGTCATCACACCGCAGGGCCTCGAAGAGATGGAGTTCAACCTCAAGGACATGTTCTCGAACATGATGCCCAAGCATACCGTCAAACAGTCTCTGCCGGTCAAGGACGCGCTCGAAGCTCTCAGCCAAGAAGAAGCCTCCAATCTTCTCGATCAGGACGCCGTGACCCGCG
Organism: Deltaproteobacteria bacterium; assembly: GCA_029262455.1. GTDB lineage: Bacteria > Desulfobacterota > Binatia > HRBIN30 > CADEER01 > CADEER01. Next base: position 4,966 of record JAJCZJ010000027.1, read on the forward strand.
AAGCGGTGCGCCGGGTCGAGCAGAACGGCATCATCTTCATCGACGAGGTCGACAAGATCACCGCGCGCCAGTCCGCCGGCGGCGCCGACGTGTCACGCGAGGGCGTGCAGCGTGACCTACTGCCAATCGTCGAGGGCTGCACGGTCAGCACCAAGCACGGCGCCGTGCAAACCGATCATATCTTGTTCATCGCCTCGGGCGCCTTTCACACCAGCAAGCCGTCCGATCTGGCGCCGGAGTTCCAAGGCCGTTTTCCAACCCGCGTCGAGCTAGAGCCTCTGACCCGGGAGGACTTCGTTCGAATCCTCACCGAGCCCGACAACGCGCTACTGAAACAGTACCAGGCATTGCTCGCCACCGAGGGCATCACCCTGCACTTCACCGAGGACTCGATTGCCGAAATCGCCGACGTTGCAGCGCGAGTCAATGAGCGAACCGAGAACATCGGAGCCCGCCGTCTTCACACGGTCATGGAACGACTACTTGACCAAATCTCCTTCGACGCGCCAGAGATGCCTCCTACTTCCGTGACCATCGACGCAGATGAAGTGCGCAACCGACTCGAGGCTGTCGTAAGTGATGAAGACCTTTCCCGATACATCCTGTAAGAAGGCATCCACATGAGCTCCGCCGAGACTGCCAAGGTTCTTTTAGATGCCCTGCCCTACATTCAGCGGTTTCAGGGCAAAACCATCGTCATCAAGTACGGTGGCAATGCGATGGTCGACGAGGCCCTCAAGGAGAGCTTCGCCCGCGACATCGTCCTCTTGAAGTACACCGGCATGAATCCAGTCATCGTGCACGGCGGCGGCCCGCAGATCGGGACTATGCTCGGCAAGCTCGGGATCGAGTCGCGTTTCGTCCGTGGCATGCGGGTAACCGACGCGGCGACGATGGAGGTCGTCGAGATGGTTCTCGCGGGCAAGGTCAACAAGTCGATCGTCAATCTGATCAACCAGCACGGCGGCCGCGCCGTCGGACTGTCGGGCAAGGATGGGAATCTGATCAAAGTGAGAAAGCTCGGCGGCTCAGGCAAGCGAGCGCCCGAGCCGGCAGAGTCAGAAGATTTGGGGATGGTCGGTGAGGTCGCCGCCATCGATGCTGACGTCATCGAAACCCTCGATCGCAGTGGTTACATTCCTGTGATCGCGCCGATCGGAACCGACGGTAGCGGTGCGACCTACAACATCAACGCCGACTTGGTAGCAGCACATGTCGCAGCGGCGCTCGGAGCTGAAAAGTTGATTCTGCTCACCGATGTTGCCGGGATCCTCGGCGGTGACAAGGTGATCCACCCAACCGTAGACAGCGCCAAAGCCAAGCACTTCATCGAGGAAGGAATTATCGCCGGCGGAATGATTCCAAAAGTCGAGTGCTGCCTCGAAGCACTGGCCGGCGGCGTTGCAAAGACCCACATCATCGACGGCCGTGTCGAGCACGCACTCCTGCTCGAGATCTTCACTTCACAGGGCGTCGGTACGCAGGTCGTATCGGACGCGGCCACAGACGAGTCCCGATAGAGGTTTCCAACGTGAACACAGCCGAAATCAAATCGATCAGCGATCAGTACCTGTTCCCGACCTACACCCGCGCTCCATTGGCGCTGGTGCGTGGCGAAGGAACAAAGGTCTGGGATGCTGACGGCCGCGAGTATCTCGATTTCTTTTCGAGCACCGTGGTGACCGTAGTGGGCCATTGCCACCCGGCTCTGGTCGCCGCCGTGGAGGAGCAAGCACGCAAACTCTTTCACGTTTCAAATCTGCACTACTGCGAGCCCCAGGCATTACTGGCTCAGCGACTCGTCGAGGCGTCGTTCGCTGATCGCGTCTTCTTGTGCAACAGCGGCGCCGAAGCGAACGAGGCGGCCATCAAGTTGGCTCGCAAATACGGCCACAGCACCGGCGGAGGGCGCTACGAGATCATCACCGCGCTCGGTTCCTTTCACGGCCGTACTCTGGCGACGATCGCGGCGACCGGCCAAGAGAAAGTTCGCGTCGGCTTCGAGCCGACGCAAGATGGATTCCGCTACGTCGAGTACGGCGATATCGGGGCGATCGAGGCCGCGGTGAACGATCGCACGATCGCGATCATGCTTGAGCCGATCCTCGGCGAGAGCGGTGTCGTCGTTCCTCCGGATGGATACTTGCGCGAACTCAGAGCGCTGTGTGACCGACTCGATCTGTTGCTCATCCTAGACGAAGTTCAGACTGGAGTTGGCCGAACTGGAGCGATGTTCGCCTACGAGCACGAGGCAATCGAACCGGACATCATTAGTTTGGCAAAGGGCCTCGGCGGCGGCTTCCCGATCGGCGCGATGTTGGCGCGCAACCCGATTGCCGGCAGCTTCGACGCCGGTTCGCACGGTTCGACGTTCGGCGGCAACGCTCTTGCGTCCGCCGTCGGGCTCGCTGTTTTGGACACCATCGACAGCGAAGAACTACTCGAAAATTGCCGCGCGATGGGGCAACGCCTGCGCGACGGCATCGACGCCCTGCCCGGATCGAAGGTCGAATCGACCCGCGGCAAAGGGCTGTTGATCGCTGCTGTTCTCGATGCTCCCAGTGCGCCCTACGTCGATGCCTGTCGCGAGCTCGGATTGATCGTCAACAGCACTGGCGGCAACGTGATGCGGTTGGCACCGCCTCTTACGATCACCGCTGACGAAGTCGACAGCGGACTCGAGATTCTCGGTGAGGTATTGCAATGAAGCGTGACTTTTTGGCCCTGGCAGACTTCGCGACAGCGGAGCTCATCGAGATTCTCGATCTCGGCGCGCAGCTCAAACGCGAGCTGAAGTCGGGTCAGCGCACTACGCTGCTAGCCGGCAAGACGCTGGCGATGATCTTCGAGAAGCCAAGCCTGCGCACGCGGGTCACCTTCCAAGTCGGCATGACCCAGCTTGGCGGCTACGCGGTCTATCTGACTCCGGCTGACATTCGCCTTGGCGAACGCGAGTCGGTTGCCGACATTGCACGCAACCTGGACCGCCTCGTGGATTTCATCATGGCCAGAACGATGCGCCACGAGTCGCAACTCGAGCTGGCTCGCTACGCGAGCGCACCGGTCATCAATGGACTCTCCGACCTGCTGCACCCCTGCCAGGTGCTGAGCGATTGCTTCACGGTGCGCGAACGCCGCGGTGCGCTCGACAACCAGAAGGTCGCCTTCCTCGGCGACGGCAACAATATGGCCAACTCTTGGATCAGTGCCGCGGCGCGTTTCGGCTTCCATTTCGCTCTCGCCTGCCCCAAGGGGTACGAACCCAACGCCGCGATCCTCGCTGCGGCGCGGGCCGATGGGGCACAAGTCACGGTTACGCACGATCCAGCCGAGGCCCTTGCTGAGGCCGACATCGCCTACACCGACGTCTGGGCTAGCATGGGACAAGAGGACGAAGCTGAAGAACGCAAAGAAATTTTCGCGCCGTTCCAGCTCAACACCGCGGCCATGAAGAAGGCCAAGAAAGACGCACTGGTCATGCACTGCCTCCCTGCACACCGCGGCGAAGAAGTGACCGACGAAATCATCGAGGGACCGGCATCGATCGTATTTGATCAAGCTGAGAACCGGTTGCACGTACAAAAAGCCGTTCTCGTCTGGCTCAACAACCAAATGACGCGAGGCTAGAGCGAAGCGAGACCAGCGGCGCGCGCAGCGCACACGAGGGATTAACCCACAATGAACAAACCCAACAAGATTGTCTTAGCTTACTCCGGCGGACTCGACACGTCCGTCATCCTCGCGTGGTTGATCGAGACCTACGAAGCACCGGTGGTGGCGTTTTGCGCCGACTTGGGCCAGGGCGAGGAGTTGGACCCGGTCGACGGCAAAGCCCGCGCCGGTGGCGCTTGCGCGGTGTATATCGATGACCTGCGAGAAGAGTTCGTGCGCGACTTCGTGTTTCCGGTATTTCGAGCCAGCGCGGTTTACGAGCACACCTACTTGCTCGGGACTTCGATTGCGCGACCGCTGATCGCCAAGCGACAGATCGAGATCGCCCGCAAAGAAGGAGCCGACGCCGTCTCGCACGGTGCGACCGGAAAAGGCAACGACCAGGTCCGCTTCGAGCTTGCCTTCTATGCTCTACAGCCAGACGTCCAAGTGATCGCGCCGTGGCGCACTTGGGACCTCAACTCGCGCACCAAGCTGATCGAGTACGCCGAGAGCAAGGGAATCCCCGTACCGGTGACTCGAGAGAAGCCCTACAGCATGGACCGCAATCTCCTGCACATCTCTTTCGAGGGCGGAATCCTCGAAGATCCCTGGCAGGAGCCGTACGAGGACATGTTCATGCTTTCGGTATCTCCGGAAAAGGCGCCGGACAAACCCGAGTACATCGAGATCGACTTTCAGGGCGGCGACCCGGTACGGATCGACGGTGAGGAGCTGTCTCCGGCGAACCTGTTGGCTCGTCTCAACGAAGTCGGCGGCAAACACGGCATCGGCCGCGTCGACTTGGTAGAGAACCGTTTCGTGGGCATGAAATCGCGCGGCGTGTACGAAACGCCTGGTGGAACGATATGGCACGCCGCCCACCGCGGCCTCGAGTCGCTGACGTTGGACCGCGAGGTCATGCACCTACGCGATTCGATGATGCCACGCTACGCCGAGATGGTGTACTACGGCTACTGGTTCGCTCCCGAGCGAGAGATGCTGCAGGCGGCCATCGACGAGAGCCAAAAAGTCGTCAACGGCACCGTGCGCATGAAGCTCTACAAAGGCAGCGCGAGCGTCGTCGGGCGCAAATCTGATCAGTCCCTGTACAATCCCGAAGTCGCGACGTTCGAGGAGGACGAAGTGTACCGGCAGTCCGACGCCGAGGGCTTCATCCGTCTCAACGCCCTGCGTCTGCGCATCCGCGCCACGGTTGCCGGGCAAGGTTCGTAAGACAGTCCATGGCGAAGAGTCGAAAAACAAAGGCGGGGCAAAAGGCCTGGGCTGGGCGCATGGAAGAGGCGACCCACCCGCTCGTCGAAGCCTTCACGACATCCTTTCCGATCGATCGGCGGATGTACGCCCAGGACATCGCCGGGAGTATCGCCCACTGCCGCATGTTGGGGCGCCAGAAGATCATCCGCGACACCGAGGCAAAACGCATCATCAGGGCGCTAGGCGCGATCGAAAAGGAGTTTTCCAGCGGACGCTTCGAGTCTCTCCCGAGCGATGAAGATGTTCATATGGCGATCGAGCGGCGCCTGATCGAGAAGATCGGTGCCGTTGGCGGTAAGTTGCACACGGCGCGCTCACGCAACGACCAGGTCGCGCTCGACCTGCGCCTCTACATGCGCGACGTCGTCGATCAGATGGTCGACCAGATAACCAACTTACAGCGTGCATTGGCGACGCTGGCGCGTGCCAATGCCGGGGTCATCATGCCCGGGTACACGCACCTGCAGCCGGCCCAGCCGGTGCTCTTTGGTCACCACCTCCTCGCCTATTGCGACATGCTGGAGCGCGATGAAGGCCGTCTCAGAGACTGCCGCACGCGGATCAACGTCATGCCCCTGGGAGCAGGCGCGCTCGCCGGAACGACCTTTCCGATCGATCGCGAATACGTCGCCGACCTGCTCGACTTCGATGCGGTTACGCAGAACAGTCTCGACACCGTGAGTGACCGCGACTTCGCGCTGGAGTTTCTCGCCGCCGGTTCCATCCTCGCCATGCATCTCAGCCGCCTCGCCGACGAGGTCGTACTCTGGGCGTCGCCACACTTCGCCTTTATCGAGTTACCCGACGCCTTTGCTACCGGCTCTTCGATGATGCCACAGAAAAAGAACCCCGACGTCGCCGAGCTAGTGCGCGGAAAGACCGGCCGGGTTTACGGTGACCTGATGGCCCTTCTGACGACAATGAAGGGATTGCCGCTAGCCTACAATCGCGACATGCAGGAAGACAAAGCCCCGCTCTTCGATGCAGTGGATACCCTGACGGCATCGCTCGCGGTCATGACCGAGATGATGCCGCGGTTACGCGTTCGGGCCGATCGAATGCGCGAGGCAGCTGACGCCGGATATACACTGGCGACCGAGCTCGCGGACTACTTGGCAACGCGCGACGTCCCCTTTCGCGAGGCGCACGGAATCGTCGGAGCGATCGTTCGCAAGGCGATAGCCGAGAAACGTTCGCTGTCGTCCCTGACAGTCGACGAGCTGCGCCAACACTCGAAAGCATTTCGCGCAGACGTCCTCGAGTGGTTGACCGCCGAGGCTGCGGTCAAGCGTCGTAGCGCTACCGGCGGAACCGCGGCGCGCAACGTGCAGCGACGCCTGCGATCGAAAAAGCTCCGCGAAACCCAATGAGATCCGCATCGGCTACCACCAGGCTGGTCGTCGCGCTAGCACTGACCGCCGCTTGTGCGAGCGCGTGCGGACGAAAGACTCCAGTGCGACCGCCCGACCTGGTGGCGCCGAGAGTCGTCACCGACGTGGTGGCGACGAACACGGCCGATGGTATCGAGGTAAGCTGGGGTCGCCCAACGCGCTACGTCGACGGCTCCCATATGCTCGACCTTGCAGCATTCCGGATCGAGCGCGGCCGGCCCTGCTGCGGGCTGCGCAACCTCGCCACCGTCGAGATCGAGGATCGTCACCGGTTTCGCCGCGCCAAGACCTTTCGCTATCTCGATACCGCCGTGGAGCCCGGCCAGAGCTATTCCTACCGCATCTACGCCCTGACCGTCGATGAATACAGCAGCCAGCCATCCGAGCTGGTTCGCATCCAACGGGCTCTGGTCACACCACAGCCCTGAGCACGCCGCTTCACACGCCTGTGGCAACGGCCCGCCTTCACCGCAGCCGCCCTGCATGCTATCCACGCCTCATTATGCTTCTTCCATTCACCAAAATGCATGGCATCGGCAACGACTACGTCTACGTCGACTGCTTTGAGCATCAAGTAGCCGACCCCGCGGCGTTGGCGCGTCGGGTGAGCCCGCGCAATACCGGTATCGGCTCCGACGGGCTCATCCTGATCTGCCCTTCCGAGCAGGCTGATTGCCGCATGGAAATGTACAACGCCGACGGCGGGCGCGGCGAAATGTGTGGCAACGGAATACGCTGCGTAGCGAAGTACGCGTACGAGCACGGACGCTCTCGTACGAACCCGATGCGGGTCGAAACCGATGCCGGCGTCAAGTCGATCGTGCTCAACCTCGATGGCGATCGAGTCAACCAGGTGACGGTCGACATGGACGCCCCGATTCTCGACGGAGCGGCGATCCCGGTGAACGCCGAGGGACGCGTCGTCGATGGCGCTCTGGAAGTGGCCGGCCAGGACTACAAGGTTACCTGCGTCTCCATGGGCAATCCTCACTGCGTGGTCTTCGTGGACGAGGTCGTTGGAATGGATCTCGAGGAGATTGGACCGAACTTCGAAAAGCACCCGTTCTTTCCAAACGGTGTCAACACTGAGTTCGTGCGGGTCGATAGCCCGACGTCGCTGACGATGCGCGTTTGGGAGCGCGGCTCCGGCGAAACCGCAGCTTGCGGCACCGGCGCCTGCGCCGTCCTGGTCGCGGCGGTGCTCAACGGCCACTGCGAACGATCGGCAACGGTCCATCTCAACGGAGGAGACTTGAAGATCGAGTGGAGAGAGTCCGACGACCACGTACTCATGACCGGGGCAGCCGAGGAAGTCTTCCAAGGAACCTTAGAGATCGCATCGCGCGAGATCACAGCACGCGAGGTGGCATCATGAGTCCGCGCTTCTCGGGGTCGATGACGGCACTGATCACCCCCTTTCGAGACGGCAAGATCGACAACGAGGCGCTCGAAAAGCTGGTCTTGTTCCAGCTCGAGAGCGGCACATCCGCGCTAGTCCCGTGCGGCAGCACTGGCGAGTCTGCAACCCTGTCGCACGCCGAGCACATCGAGGTCGTCGAGCGCGTCGTGGCGATCACCAACGGGCGCGTACCGATCATCGCCGGCACCGGCTCGAACTCGACCAGTGAGGCGATCGCGCTGACCACTGCCGCCAAGAAGGCCGGGGCCAGCGCTGCGCTGCTCATTTCGCCCTACTACAACAAGCCAACGCAAGACGGGATCTACCATCACTACAAGGAGATCGCCGAGCGCAGCCAAACGCCGCTCATCGTGTACAACATCCCGGGCCGTACCGGTTCGAAGATCGAGGCCGAAACGTTGGCGCGACTCGCCGAAGTCGACGGAATCGTCGGACTGAAGGAAGCCACGGGCTCTCTCGACGAAGCCCAGGAGGTAGCGCGGCTGTGCGGCGACGCTCTCGAGATTTACTCCGGGGATGACTCGCTAACGCTACCGCTCATGGCCGTCGGCGCGGTCGGGGTGATTTCTGTCATCGCGAATGTGTGGCCGCAGCAGAGTGCAGCCTCTGTTGCCGCAGCCGCGCGCGGGGATTTCGCTCAGGCACGCGTTGAACACTTCAAGATGCTGCCATTGATGAGAAAGCTATTCATCGAGACGAATCCGATCCCCGTGAAAGCAGCCTTGGCGATGCTGGGCTACTGTAGAAACGAGTTGCGACTACCGCTGCTGCCTATGACTGAATCCAACCAAACGGCTCTGCGTTCCGCTCTAGTGGACGCAGGACTTCTCACCTGAGAAGCTCGCCAAAGGATGCCTCGAGGGTGACGATTCAATGACTGTTCCAATCATCGTATGCGGCGCCGCTGGTCGGATGGGCCGCGCCCTGATCCGCCTCGTTCACGAGAACCCCGCGTCCCACCTCCACGGGGCGATCGAGAGTCCTGGAAACAGCGCTCTCGGCATCGACGCCGGCACACTGGCTGGTGTCGAAGCGCTCGGCGTGCCGGTTGCGAACAGCTACGCGGAAATTGCCACGCCCGAGAGCGTCGCCCTCGATTTTACGGTGCCACAGGCGTCGATGGATCACCTCGGCATCGCTGTCGCTAAAGGAGCCGGGATCGCGATCGGCACAACCGGCTTCGACAACGAGCAGCAGGCCCAGATCGACGAGCTAGCGGGCAAGACACGCACGGTAATCGCTCCGAACATGAGCGTTGGCGTCAACGTATTGCTGACCCTCGTGCGATCGGCAGCGAAGGCCCTAGGAGACGGATTCGACCCTGAGATCGTCGAGATGCACCATCGCAACAAGGTCGATGCCCCCAGCGGCACCGGCCTCGCTCTCGGACGCGCTGTCGCCGAGGCAACCGGTCGAGACTTTGAGAAGACCGCTGTCATGGCGCGCGAGGGGCAAGTCGGAGCTCGAACCGACCAGGAAATCGGCATCATGACCTTACGCGGCGGTGACGTGATCGGCGATCACAGCGTAATATTCGCCGGCCTGGGAGAGCGGATCGAGCTAACGCATCGAGCACAGAGTCGCGATTGCCTGGCGCGTGGGGCGGTTCGAGCCGCCATTTGGCTCGCCGACCGCAGTCCGGGCGCATACGGCATGGCCGACGTCCTGGGCCTCTGAGGTACGGCAACCTCCCCTCCGCCCCTAGCCCCATCAAAATCGACCATTTGCGCTAATTCCGTCTGATCGGTATATCTGCTTGCGATTGCTCACGGACGGCGATGAGATCGCCGAGCCAGGTGTCCAAGGAGTTAGACGACCTCCGCTTGGAGGTGTGTTGCGGATGGTGTTGCGGGGAGGTCGGTAGGCATGCCCCACCGAGTTTTTATAGGAATCGGATCAAACTTAGGCGAACGCAAGGACAACTGCCGCGAAGCTAGGCAGAAGATCAGCGAATTGCCCGATACCCGCGTGGTTGCAGCGTCCTCCTACTACGAGAGCGAGCCGCACGGAAACGCCAAGACTTGGTTCGTCAACTCGGTGATCGAGATCGAAACCGAGTTCTCGCCTCCCGACCTCCTCAAGCAGACCAAGGCCATCGAAGAAGCGATGGGACGCCGCCGGGTCAAGGGTAAGAAGTGGGGCTCGCGGGTCATTGATCTCGATATCCTATTGTTCAACAACGAGATCCTAAATAAGCGAAATCTAAAGCTTCCCCACCCAAGATTAGCAGAACGCAAGTTCGTCCTGGCGCCACTCGCCGAGCTCGCACCACAGCTGGTACATCCGTCGCTCAATCTGACCATTTCCCAGATGCTGGCGACGGTAAAGGACAACAAACAGATCCACATGATGTTCTAGTTCAGCCCCGGGGGCATGTCACCGGTCGACGACTATCCGCCACTTTCCAGCGGCTGACCGACAGGAACCTCCCGTCGAATCTGACCCGTCTCGCGTAGGCACGCCGTTCGCAACTAACCAGTGCCATGACAGAGACCTTGCAGATCTGGACCACCATGTCGTTACTCGCCCTGCTACTCGCAATGGGTGTGTCGATCCCGCTGTAGAGCCCTAAACTTCGATCAGAAGCCGCCAGCTGTCGCCGACCGCTGTCGCTTCGTTTGCGACATAGCCTGCGGCTTCGGCCGCGATCGGGATGTCGCGCAGCGCCCGCGGTTCGTCCAGCAGCAAAACGAGCTTCTCACCGACGTCCATTTCGTCGAGCCGCACTCGTGCCCTCGCCCAACTCATTGGGCAGCGAACTCCGCGTAGATCTAACTCTGGCGTAGGGCTCACCGTTGCGACGCTAGCACGTCGAATGACGAATGAGCATCCGGCACGCCAAGGTCCGATTCCGGTACCAAATCATGGGACCTGCGAGTTGACCCCCCCGCCAACGCCAGACAGTGTCGTACGGGACCGCCAATGGCAACTTCCAATACCTACGTACTGCGGCCGAAGCCGACACGCGAACCCGAATTTCGCATCGACTATGACAACTTGCTCAACGCGGCCCAGCTCGAAGCCGCGACGACGACGGAAGGGCCGGTTCTCGTCATTGCCGGAGCTGGCAGCGGCAAGACGCGCACGCTGGTCTTTCGCGTCGCGCGCCTGGTCGAGATGGGGATCGAGCCGAGCTCCCTTCTGCTGCTGACGTTCACCCGCAAAGCTTCTTCGGAAATGCTCCAACGAGCCAGCTCGCTCCTCGACGGGCGTTGCGACGATGTATCAGGGGGGACGTTTCACTCGTTCGCCAATATCGTTCTTCGCCGCAACGCCAAAGCGCTCGGCATGGACAGCGGCTTTACGATCCTCGACCGCGGCGACAATGAAGACGTCATCAGTCTGGTGCGCGCGCGGCTCGGCTTCGACAAGAAAGAGAAGCGGTTCCCTCGCAAGCAGACGATCGGCTCGATCTTCAGTATGGCGGTCAACAAGTCGCGTCCCCTGCCGGATCTCATCGAAGACTCCTACAGCCATCTAATCGACCACACCGACGACTTACAGGCGTTGCACGCGACATACGTGGAGTACAAAACGGAGCGCCAGCTACTCGACTACGACGACCTGCTCCTGACCCTGCACCGCCTCCTCGAGACCAACGACAAGGTCCGCAGCGAGCTTTCCCGGCGCTACAAGTACATCATGGTCGACGAGTACCAGGACACCAATCCGCTGCAGGCCGCCATTGTGCGCCTGCTCGCCTCCGAGCACGACAACGTCATGGCGGTCGGCGACGACGCGCAGAGTATTTACGCATTTCGCGGCGCCAGCTTTCGCAACATCATGGACTTCCCGGACCTTTTTCCTGGCACCCACATGATCACCCTCGAGGAGAACTACCGCAGCACACAGCAAATTCTCGACGTGACCAATCACGTCATCGCTCAGGCGCGCGAGCGCTATTCCAAAACACTCTTCACGAACAACGGCGATGGCGACATTCCCCTGTTGATCGCGGCCGAGGGCGAGAATTATCAGTCTCGCTTCGTGTGCCAGCGCATCCTCGAGTTGCGCGAGGAGGGAGTTCCCCTACCGGAACTCGCAGTCTTGTTTCGGTCGAGTTTTCACTCCTTCGATCTCGAGCTCGAACTGACGCGCCACGACATCCCGTTCGTCAAACGCGGCGGCTTTAAGTTCATCGAAACGGCCCACGTCAAAGACGCCTTGGCCCATCTACGCATTATCGCGAATCCGCGCGACACCGTCTCGTGGCACCGGGCCTTGCTGCTGCTCGAAGGGATCGGACCGCGCACCGCCCAGGCGCTAACCGCCGAGATCACCACCAGCGCCGACCCTACAGCGGTCCTCGATGCATCGTCGGGTAAGGCCTATTCGACGTCCCTGCGCGCCCTGGCCGGGCTGCTTCGCAAGCTCGGCGGCTCGCGGCAGCATCCCGAAGAGCAACTCAATCAAGTGTTGAAGTACTACGACCCGCACCTCAAGCGCCTGCACCGAGACGATTACCCGAAGCGCTCCAAGGACCTCGAACATATGGTGAGCATTGCAGCGCGCTACAAAACACTCGATACGCTGCTGGCCGACATGGCCCTCGAGCCACCGAACAACAGCGTCGGCGACGTCGTTGCCATCGACGAGCCGGAGGGCCTTCTAACATTGTCCACGATTCACTCTTCCAAGGGGCTGGAGTGGCATAGTGTCTTCATTCTTTGGGCGGTGGACGGTCGATTCCCGTCGATGCAGAGCATGCACGACGACGTAGAACTGGAAGAAGAGCGCCGCTTGCTGTATGTCGCCGCGACGCGGGCCAAGCAAAACCTCCATATCTGCTATCCGATCAATATGTACGACCGAGCCGCAGGGATGGTACTCTCCAAACCGTCGCGATTCCTAGATGGAATCCCAGAGGCCACCTTGCAGCCGATGCAGCTCGTCGAAGAGTAGGCATCCAGGCCTGACACCCACGGTCCCAGGTTGCCCAGCAACGCGGAAATACGTTGACATCCCCAACCCGGCGCCGTACCTGTCGTAGGATAACTCGGAGGACATTGTGGGCGCGCTACATTGGCTAATTCTATTCCCGTACTATTTTTTCACCGCTCTGACGCTTTTTCTGGTCTTCTCCATTGTCAGTCGCGTGACCCGAGCCGGCTCCGGAGCGAACTCTCTGGCGCTAGGGGCGATCGTCGTCAGTGTCGTTCTGACAGCCTTGCCTCTGATCACGGGTACGACCTACATCGCTGACTACTCTTGGCCAGGACTGGTATTCCTGCTGGTCGTCAGCCTTGGACTCGCGCTGATCGACACAGTGCTCAAGCCGAGTCTCGACCTGCCCCTCGATCAAGAGCTGGAGGACGTTTAGCCGACACACGGCCCGACCGGGAGGGATTGAACGCCCGCTGGTTGGATGGGCCGAGGCGCGGCGGAAGCCTAGCCCTCCACGGGTTTGTTGGGGTGCGCCCTGAACGGGGTTATTCGTCCAACAGGGCAGCGGCGACTGCAGCTAGAGCCTCAGCCTCCGGGGCGTAGCGAATCGACAGCGATTGGGCTCGTTCTGAGTGGAAGTGCAGGGTGTGCTCGACGACGTAGCCTGCGCCGCCGTGGAGATGGTGCGCGGTCATGGTGATGTCTTTGAACGAACGCGCCACGTAAGCGGCTGCGGTTTCTAGCTCGACTCCCTGCTCAGTGCCGTTGGCGAGGCGCGATATCGCTTGCCAGGCAAGGTGCCGCGATGCAGTTTTCGCCAGCGCCATGTCTGCGACTTGGTGCTGCACCGCCTGGAACACCCCGATCTTCTGGCCGAACTGCTCGCGCTCTTGGACGTAAGCCACCGTCGCGTCCAGCGCGGCCGTCATGCCACCCAACATTTCCGCCAAGGCGAGAGCCGTTTCGATCCGCCGTATTTTCGTCAGCACCTCTGCTCCACGACTCGCTTCGGCAACGATTCGGGAGCTGCGCACGTTGTCGTAACGCACGGTTCCCTGCTCGGCACCATCAAAGGCCCGCAACGGATCGACCGCGGCGGCGGCGCCCTCGACCAACGCAAGGCCCACACCGGATGCGCCTGCCCCCGCAACGAGATGCCAGTCGGCGGTTGGATCCGGAACACACCACTTCTCACCACTGATTGTTCCCGCCGCATCGATCACGGTCGTGAAATTCTCGGGGCGTCTCGCCTGCCGCTCGTCGATGGCAAGTGTCACCGTCTTGCTGCCATCGGCGAGATCCGTCAGCTCCGGTGCACTGGGATCGATTGCCGCCAGGATCGACGCCCCCCGAATCGCTCGAATGACGCGCAACGGCACCAATCCTCGTGCGCACTCTTCGACAACGCAGGCGACTTCGATCAACGTGAGCCCGCTGCCGCCGCGCTCAGTCGGTATACCGATGCCAATCCAGCCCAACGCGCGGATCGCATCCCAAGCGCCGCCGTCGATTCCAGCCGGGATATCCGCCCAGGCCGCCAGTCGCTCCGGGGAGATCTCGTCGCGCCAGAAACGCTCGACCGAGGCCTTGAGCTCGACTTGTTCTTCTGTGGCTTCGGGACGCATACGCTCTCCTACTTGCGCGGCAAACCACAACCCATTGTGGCGATAATGGTGCGCTGCACTTCGTTCGTACCGCCGCCAAACGCGAGCAGCGGGGCTGTGCGATAAAGCCACTGCATCCTGCCGTGCATCGCCGACTCCGGTTCTTGCGGATGGAGCTGCCCGGCCAATCCGAGGATCGACGTACCGGCATCAGCGACTCGGTGGGCAAGCTCACTGACGAAGATCTTGGCCATCGAGGATTGCGCCGACGGCACTTCTCCTTTGCTGAGCACCCACGCCGTCTCCAATCCGAGCATGCGCGCCGCTTCGATATCGACCGCGATACGGGCCATTCGCTCGCGCACCCACGGCACCGTGCGCAACGGCGCACCGTCCATCTCGGTGTCACGCACCAGCGCGGTCAACTCGCGAAAGTAGCGTCGCACCATTCCGACCGATCCGATCGAGAGGCGCTCAAAGTTCAAAGCCATCGCGGCGTAGTAGAAACCCATGCCGCGCTCTCCAACCAAATAGTTGCGAGGGACCCGCACGTTGTCCAAGAAAAGCGCGTTCGTGCGCAGTCCCGGCCAAACATAGATCGGCTGTACCGTGACTCCCGGCGCGTCCATCGGGACGATCATCATCGAGATGCCCTTGTGCTTCGGGGCATCGGGCTCGGTGCGGATGGCAATCCAGTTGTGCGAGGACTGATGCGCCATCGTATTCCACATCTTTTGCCCGTTGATGACCCATTCGTCACCGTCGAGCACGGCCTTGGTGCGCAGCGCGGCCATGTCGGTGCCGGCGTCCGGCTCCGAATAGGCGACGGCGAAGTCGACCTCGGCTGCCGTGATGCGCGGCAACCACTCCTTGCGTTGCTCCTCGCTGCCGATGCGCATGATCGTCGGCGCCACCGATGTGACCGTCAGCGGCAACATCGGAGCACCTGCGCTCTCGAGCTCGTCGACAAAGATCCATTGATCGATCGCCGTCCGCCCGAGTCCGCCGTACTCCTCCGGCCACGCCAGTCCCCAGTAGCCCGAATCACGCATGGCCAAGATGAAGTTCTTCGCCAGCGGCCCACGCCCTTCATTGCCGGCGGCGCGGAGTTCATTGAGCAGATCGGGCGTCAGGTTGGCCTTGATGAAACGGTGTACCTCGCTCCGCCATTCCTCTTGCTCCGGCGTGAAGTCGTATCGCATCTGTCTTTTCTACCCGACAGTAGAATTTGCGCAAGAAGTGCGTCTTGCTCAAGTCGGCCCGCGATGAGACCGTAGGTTCAACCGTGCAGCGCTTTACGACGATCGTCGGCTACGGCTCTCTCATGAGCGCCTACGGCATTAGCCACCAGGGGCCTATCCGGATAGCCCGGACCCGCCGAATCGCCGTCAACAACGCTCGACGCGGCTTCGGCAAGGCCTCACTCCACGGCGACCGATTTGCCATGGTTCTGGAGCCCATCGAGACAGCCCGGCGGATATCCGGGGCCATCTCGCGGCGCTACTCAGGCAGCATCGAGGCGTTGGCTTTCGACGCCACTGACGCCGTCATGCCGGCGATCTGCCAGAGGGAGGGCTACAGCCCCTCGGCGTGGGCCTCTCTCGAGCGCTTCGCCACCGAAGCCGACCGATCGGTGTCACGCTACCTTGCCGTCTTGATGGACGAAGCGAATGGAGATCTCGTCGGCTACCGGCGCGCCCTTTACGCGCTGTTGGGCTACACATCGAGCCACTACATCCCCCATCCGATCGACGTCGACGGCGAAGACGCCGTGATCTTTCTCTCTCCGGGAGCCGAGGGCACCGGGGCTACCGACGTCACCTCGGTGCGGATAACGACCGGCGTCTGTGATCTCATGTCGATCAGCCAAGTCTGGCAGAGGAAGCCGACCCCGGCCCAACTCGACTACATCGCCATGTGCTGGCTGGCGACTGCCCACGACATCGACATCGGCGATTTGGGCTCAGACATCCCATCGGAGGTTCTCCAAGGGCTGGCGTCCTACGAGACGCACCTCGCCAACGAGAAGCAGCGACTCCGCCAGCTGGCCTACACTGAGGATCATTGAGTCACTACCTTGGAACCTTCGCCAATCCCCGATACTTCAATCGCAATGGCAAATTTCGAAGAATCATTTCGCGTTCAAGTCACCAAGGACTATCTCAAGTTTTCGGCGGCACACTTCATCGCCTACCCCGGATTCCGCGAGCGCTTGCACGGTCACAACTACCGCGTCTCCGTAGCCGCCGGTGGCGCACTGGGCGCACAGGGGTACGTCGTCGATTTCGGCGTGGTTAAAAAAATTGCTCGCAAGCTTTGCGATCGACTGGACGAACGGGTCCTGGTCCCGGCGCGCAGCGATTGTATGACGATCGAAGAACGCGGAACGAACATCGTGTTGAACTACGAGGGCGACGAGTTCCTCTTTCCGTCGGCTGACGCCATCCTTCTCCCAATCATCCACTCCTCGGCGGAAGAGCTCGCCCAGTATTTGGCTGCCGAACTCGAAACCGAGCTCGAAGCCGAGGGAATCGACTCACTGCATTGGATCGAAATCGGAGTCGAGGAGAGTTTTGGCCAAGCCGCTGTGTACCGGCGCGAACGCAACTAGCTCCCATGCTCCCAATAAAAGCGTCCGTCCCAGCAGCCGCTCTGCTGGCAACCTTGCTGTGCGGCCTCCCCGGCTGCACGCCCGATCTGCCAGAACCCCAATCCAACGCTGCACGCCTCTACACAAACCGCTGCGGCACCTGCCATCGACTTTACCCGCCGAACGTGATGACGGCAGCAACTTGGGATGCGATGCTTAAACGAATGCAAGGCGAGATGCGGCGGCGCGGTTTCCCTCCTCTGACCGACGAGGAAAGTACCGAAGTGACCGCGTACCTACATCGACACGCTCTCGGAGCTCAACCAGAAAACAAGTAGACTCGATCTCGAATAGGGGACCCAAAGATGAAGGCAAGTACGTGTAGCATCGCGAAGGCGATCGCCGGCAAAGCCCCACTAGTCGTGGTCGTCGGCCAACGATGGGCCGCAGACCCCTTGGTTCGCGAACTCGACCAGCGTTGCAAGGGAAGCTTGGTCCGCGAAGCGCGTCGCCAAAAGTTCCGCGCCGAACCCGACACATCCGCCGTCATCCAAACGCACGGGGCGGTAGGCGCACCGATCATCGCGTTGGTGCCGCTCAGCGCCGATCCGGGAGCCCCTGGGTTGGCCGGCCTGGCGCAGAACGTCAGCGACATCGCAGCGCAACAGAACGCGGCTCGCGTCGCCGTTCGACTCCCGGAAGGCAGCTCCTTCGGCGACTACCGCGTAGTCGCCGAAGGAGTGGCAATGGCGCGCTATACCTTCGAAGACTACCGCTCGGAACCCAGCAAAAGCCCCGATCTTCGAGTGGTCTTTGCCATCGACCGCGCAGTACCTGCGATCGCCGAAGCTCTGCTCCAAGCCCAGGCACGCGCCGCTGCGGTTTGTCTAGCGCGCGACCTTGCCAACACACCAGCCGCAGACCTCGGACCCGCAGCACTAGCCGACCGGGCTGCCTCCCTGGCCGGCGGCGACCTCGTCGTGCGTTGCCACGGACCCCGCAAGCTCGAGAAGCTCGCGATGGGAGCCCTGCTCGCGGTTGGGCAAGGGAGCCGGCAGACGCCTCGGCTGATCGAGATGGTTTACGAACCGAAATCGGCTCCGGTCGGCCACTACACACTCGTCGGCAAAGGAATCACCTTCGATTCCGGTGGCCTGTCGCTCAAGACATCGGCCTCAATGGAATTGATGAAGCGCGACATGGCCGGCGGAGCCACAGTCATCGCCGCGATCGCTGCCATCGCCGAGATGCAGCTGCCGATTCGCGTACGCACTTACGTACCGGCCGCCGAAAACATGCCCGACGGAAACGCGATCCGGCCCGGAGATGTCGTCAAGGCTTGCAACGGCAAGACGATCGAGATTCTCAACACCGACGCCGAGGGCCGTCTCGTCCTGGCCGACGCCCTATCCCACGCCTGTACTGAAAAACCACGGGCCCTGGTCAACTTCGCCACTCTCACCGGGGCTGTGCGACACGCTCTAGGGAAGCGCTACGCCGCCGTCATGGGCAACGATCAAACGTTGGTGGATGCCGCGCTGGCGTCAGCTGCCGACAACGGGGAAGGACTCTGGCAGTTGCCGCTGGTCGAGAGCTACCGCGCCGACATCGAGAGCCGGATCGCCGACATCAAAAACACTGGCGCCGGTGGGGCCGGCACGATTATCGCCGGGTTATTCTTGCGCGAGTTTGTCGGCGACACCCCTTGGGCCCACGTCGACTTCTCGAGCACCGTCATGTCGGACGGCTATGCCTGCCACCCTGCCGGCCCCAGCGGGTACGGTGTTCGTACCGCCATCGGACTCATCGAGCGACTGGCGGCCGCCTCAGATTGATCGAGCCAGATCCAATCTCACGCTTTGCCGCGCGGTAGACCCGGGAGCCAAGATTCCGGATCGGCGGCGAAGCGTTGCGCACACGCGGGCGAGCAGAAGAAAAAAGTCGACTCGCCATACGTATGAGTCGGCGTACCGGCCCGGCAACGAACCGACGAGCCACAAACGGGGTCGGTCTCCGAGCGTCGCGACACGACGCGAAGCCCGGCGCGTTGCTCCTGTACGCGGTACCCTGACACGACATCCCTGTCGCGACCACCTCCAGCGACTTCGCACGACGTGAAAGTCACCGCGTCCTCGAGACAACGGTGCGCCGTCGCGTAGGTCATCTCATCAATCAGAGTGTCCGCGCCCCCTGCTCTAGAGCAGAGCTCCTGGGCACGGTTCAAGGGTTCCCCAAAGGGAATGGAATGAACCCCAGGGACTCCGTCGATCTGCGCGAGAATCAGAGGACCGGTAGCAACGCCGAGGGCCAGTATTACCGGGATGTCGCCGACAGAGTCGTCGGCTTGCCAGCGATTGCGCAGACCAAGATAAGCTCGCTGCAAATCAATCGACGCGTGGACCGCTCGAGCGCTGTCATCCTGGCGGGACCCCGTAGTCTGGAACACCACCACGAAGACATCGCCAACGACTCGATCGACGGCGGCACTGTAACCAACGGCGATGTCGGCGAGGGACGAATAGAAGTCCTGCAATAATGCGACGGAGGATTCGGGTTCGACGCGTTTAGCAAACGCGGAGAGACCGCGCAGCTCGCCAACCAGGAGAGTCGCTCGGGCACGGACACTCGACCGCCCCGACGACGCGGACTCGGATGCGAATGAACGTTCCGCAGCCGCATTCCCCTTGCGGGATCGAACCCCACGTTCGTTGGCCATAGGAGCGTAAAAGCTCCGCCGCCAACAAATGTCAAGCGGCGTCGGGTGCCGTCGCCCTGACGTCCGCCGAGACGTGCTGCTCGTAGTTCTTGAAGTTGGCGTTGAAACGGCCCGCCAACTCGCGCGCCTTTACCTCGTATGCCGACGAATCCTTCCAAGTCGAACGCGGCGTCAGCACTTCGGACGGTACGTCCGGACACTCGCTAGGTACATCGACACCAAACACTGAGTCGCGCCCGTAGCTGACCGTATCCAAGCGCCCGTCCAGCGCCGCGTGCAACATGCTCCGCGTGTACGGAAGCTTCATCCGCGCACCAACACCATACGGACCACCGCTCCAACCGGTATTGACCAGCCATACACGGACCTCGTGCTTGGCGATCTTCTCACCCAAGAGCTTGGCGTAGACTGTCGGGTGCAGCGGCATGAACGGCGCCCCGAAACACGTACTGAACGTCGCTTCGGGTTCGGTTACTCCCTGCTCGGTGCCCGCGACCTTGGCGGTGTACCCGGACAAGAAGTGGTACATCGCCTGCGCCGAGTTGAGTTTGGAGATCGGCGGTAAAACGCCAAACGCGTCGCAGGTCAACATGATGATGTCGCTGGGGTGTCCAGCCGTGCCGCTCAGCGATGCGTTGGGAATGTGCGTGATCGGGTAAGCCGCACGCGTATTCTCCGTGAAGGACGCGTCGTCGAGATCGAGAATACGCGTGGTGTCATCCATGACCACATTCTCGATGATCGTGCCGAATCTCCGCGTCGTCGCGTAGATTTCCGGTTCCGTCTCCGGCGACAGGCGAATCACCTTGGCGTAACAGCCGCCCTCAAAATTGAAGATACCGTCGTCACTCCAACCGTGCTCGTCGTCGCCGATCAGAGTGCGTGCTGGATCGGCCGACAATGTCGTCTTGCCTGTGCCGGACAGACCGAAGTAGACCGCCGAGTCGCCGCCCGGGCCGACGTTGGCCGAGCTGTGCATGGACAGCACCCCGTCCTGCGGCAAGATGTAGTTCATGAACCCGAATACCGACTTCTTCACTTCGCCGGCGTAGGCAGTGCCGCCAACCAGAACCAGGCGCTTTTCGAAGTTCACCAGGATGAAAGCGTCCGAATGAGTTCCATCGAACTCGGGCTCGGCGCGCATTTCCGGCACCTGAATGATCGTGAACTCGGGCTGCATGCCCGGCAGCTCATCGAGCTCGGGCCGGATGAACATGTTCTGCGCGAAGAGACTGTGCCACGCCCGTTCGCTGACCACACGGACACTGCGCCGGTACCCCTTTGACGCGCCGACGAAACAGTCCTGGACAAA
The DNA here is from genome assembly GCA_029262455.1 of Deltaproteobacteria bacterium. Lineage (GTDB taxonomy): Bacteria > Desulfobacterota > Binatia > HRBIN30 > CADEER01 > CADEER01. The sequence continues at coordinate 25,812 of JAJCZJ010000027.1, forward strand.
GAGGTCGCGGTTCTGCAAATAGGCCAGCACCCGACGGTGCATGCGGTCGAAGTCTTCAGGCTCGAACGGCTTGTTCACCGCCCCCCAAGCGATTTTGTCCTCGCTCGACGGTTCGCGCACGATAAAGCGGTCATGGGGGGCACGTCCGGTGTGCTTGCCGGTGCGGGTGACCAGCGGACCTTGCATAGCAATCTGGCCTTCGCCACGTCGAATCGCCTGTTCGTAAAGACTCGGTGCAGGAAGATTCCAGTAAACCGTGCCCGCGTTGACGATTCCGTGGTGATCAAGACCGTAGCTACTGATCCCGCGTCCTTCTTGCTGCATTCGGACCCCTTCCCCAAAATACCGATGACACCAGGTCAAAAATAACCCGAATCATGATCAAATCCCCGCTCGAAAGGCAACATACCATTGCAGCCTGTCTTTGATGCAGCCTGTTTTTGCAGCCTGTCTTTGCAGCCTGTCTTTGATCGGAAGCCGATCAAAGACAGGGCTGATCAAACCGCAACTCGCTTCCAGCGGTCGCCGCGAAATCGAGTCGTCTTGAGGAGCGACCGCACTGCGTAATCACCCAATAGAGCTACCCAAACCCAGGTCAGTCCCAAATCGAAGGCGTAGGTAACGACCGAAGCGAATCCGAGCCGGGCACCGTAAAAACCAAGAATTAGACAGTACAAGGGGAAGCGCGTATCGCCCGCACCGCGCAGCGCTCCGCCGAGAGTGAAATCGAGCGCCATCAAGGGCTGAGCGACGGCCAAGGTGCGGATGAACGGCACTGCGTCGGCAATGACTTTGGGATCCGAAACGAAAGCACGCGCGATCGTTTCAGCGCCGAAAAAAATGATGACGCCAGCCGCCGACATCAAATAGACCGAGAGTCGCGCCGCCTCCCAACCCGCTCGCTGCGCTTCTTCGACGTCGCCTGCGCCGAGCTTTTGTCCGACGATCGTAGAGGCAGCTGCGCTGAAGCCCAGCCCGGGCAAGAACGACAGGGCCAAGATCCGAACTCCGATGAAATATGCTGCGATCGCTTCCGTGCCGTAATTCGATGCGACGATGAGATAAAGGAAAAATCCGATCTGCAAGAAACACTGCTCGACGGCTGCCGGAAAGCCGATGCGGAGAATACGCCGTGTCAGACCGAGATCGAGTTTGAGGCCCTCGCGGCGCAAACGCAGCACTGAACCCGGTCGCCGCACCACGAAGAACGCCAACACAGCCCCCAAGGTGAAGGCCAATGAACTTGCCAATCCGGACCCGCGCGCACCGAGCGCCGGAAATCCGAGCGCGCCGAAGATCAACACATAGTTCGCTGCGATGTTGAACACGTTGACCGTCGCTCCAATGACCAGAGGCGTGCGCATGTCTCCCGCACCTCGATACGCGGCGGCGAATATCTCGAAACAAGCCGCCATTGGGATGCCGAGCGCCAACAAGCGCAGATACCCGGCGCCCTGCTCGACCACTTCCGGCTCGACCCCGAACGCCGCCACCAACTCGTACGAAAACAGGAAGATCGGCAGAGCCACACCCACTCCGAACAAAGCGGCTGTGTAGATCGATTGCGCCAGAACCTTCTCGGCGTCGAGCATTCGACCCGCTCCGACGAAGCGAGCAACCGTCGCGATGGTCCCGGTACCGACCGCGACCATTACAACGTGCGCCGCATGTAGGACCTGCGCTCCAACTCCCACACCTGCGAGCGGCTGCGCACCGAGCCGCCCGACCATCAGAGTGTCTACCAGCCCGACCAAGGACTCGAGCCCAAAGGTGAGGATTGCCGGCCAGGCCAGCAGCCAGACTTTTCGCATGAGGCTCTGCGACTCTTGGTCCCCGATCGCCTCACCCGCCCCCATCCCCTTACGCCACCGGAAGGTACCAGCGAAGTCAATTGGCCTTGTTTCTACGATAGTGAACGACGCGTCCGCGTCGAGTCGAGCCCACCCCGACGCCGACGCCCACTACAAGATGTCGACGGTCACCAATTCGACATTGCGAAATCGGTAGAGCTCGGCCGGCCGGTGGGCGCCGCCACGCTTGCGGCCGACCGCCTCGAGAAGATTGGTGGCGCGTAACTTTTTCTGGAAATTGCGTCGATCGAGCTGGCGCCCCAAGATTACTTCATAGGCGATCTGCAGCTCGCTGAGAGTGAAGTCGGGTGCGAGCAAGGCGCGGACGATATTGGTGTAGCCCAGTTTCGCGCGCAGGCGCTCGACCGCCTCGCCTGCGACGAGCGAATGGTCGTAGGCGAGTGGCGGCAGCGCCCCCACATCGGCCCACTGGGTGTCTGCATAGCGTTGCGAAACCCTGACCGCATCGACTGAGGGCACCAGCGCCAGGTAGGCAGTCGATACGACGCGGGCACCCGGATCACGGTTGGGATCGCCGAAGGTCCGCAACTGCTCGAGGTAGACATTCTCCGGTCGCTCGAGGTCGAGCTCGCGGCGCGCCACTTCTTCGAGCGACTCGTCATCTCCGACCAGACTACCGGGAAAAGCCCAGTGACCCGCAAACGGCCCGTCGCGGATTTCGACCAGACGCGCCAAGAGATTCCGCTCGCCCAAGGCGAGCACGACGACGTCCACCGCGACCAGGGCCGGCATGAGACTCCGCCGCCGTCAGCTCAGCTCAAACATTCGACGCAGCGACTTCTCGGCGTCGGCTCTCAGCCCCTCCTCGAGGTGGATCTCATGACGCATTTGGCGCAACGACTCGAGAGTCGCGTCGAGGGTGATCATCTTCATGAACTGACAGAGCTTGCAGGCTTTGTAGAATTTCTTCTCCGGCACTTCGAGGATCAGCTTGTCGGACAAGCCACACTCGGTGACGATGAGAAACTCGTCGGCGGGACTTTCCTTGGCATAGCGCACCATACCGCTGGTCGACAAGACGGCGTCGGCGAGTTCGAGCACGTCCGACCGACACTCCGGGTGCACGAGAACTTTCAAGTTCGGAATCCCCTTCTTCACCGACAGAATGTTCTCCGGCGTAATCTGATGGTGCACATAACAATTGCCATCCCAGGAGATCACCGTCTTCGAGGTCTCCTTCTGCACGTAGTTGGCCAGGTGCTCATCCGGCACGAAAAGGATGTGTTCCGAATCGAGTTGTTCGACGACCTTCACGGCGTTTGACGAAGTAACGCACACATCGACCACAGCCTTCACCGCTGCCGTAGTGTTGACGTAAGCGACGACCATCAGATCGGGATAGAGCTTGCGCAACTCATCGCGGCGCTCGACCAACTCGTCGGGATCGACGCTGTCGGCAAGCGAACAGCCGGCCCGCATGTCGGGCAACAGCACGGTCTTCGAAGGCGCCAGAATCTTCGCGGACTCGGCCATGAAGTGAACACCACAAAAGACGATGACGTCCTCTTCGAGCTCGGTCCCACGGCGCGCCAGCTCGAGCGAATCGCCCACGAAATCCGCAACCTGATAGATCTCCGGCCGCTGGTAATTGTGCGCCAAGATTGCCGCGTTGCGCTCTTTCTTGAGCGCCTCGATTTCCGCAATGACTCCCGCCATCCGATCGCACTCTTCGGCCGAGTAGATCGTCGGCATGTCGAGTGCCTGAAACTTGGTATTGAGATCCTGTCCGGTCACGGCAGTTTCGGTTGTCATAGCGGTTCCTCCGTTTGTGTATTATGTACACAAACACGTCAGGGTCAAGCCTTGGGCCGAAAAAAGGCGCTGCAAGCATTGCCAGCAGCGCCACAGCACCTATTCTCCGAGCATGACTCTCACCACCGCTCACAAGATTCTCATCGCCAGCGCGGTCGCTTTCTTCCTCTTCTTTACCGTCCACCAGGCGCGGTCCTACAGCGCCAGCGGTGACACCCAAGCACTCGTTGCCGCGCTACTTTCGCTAGCCGCATGCGTCGGCCTCGCCCTCTATTATCAGACCATCGGTTCGAAATGACTCTGGCTTCACGCAGGTTGCTGCTGCGTAATACAGTGAAACGCCCCCAACCCCGCCACCAGGTCGACCGCCTCGATTCCGACGATCCGACGGCCGGGAAACAACGCCGCTAGACACTGCAGCGCCGCGTCGTCCCGGTCGCATCCGAAGACCGGCACCACCACCAGCGAATTGGCAATATAGAAGTTCGCGTAGCTCGCCGGCAGGCGATGACCGTCGTCGTACAACGCCGGTGGCATCGGCAGAGTGTGAATCTCCAGAGATCGCCCCTCTTCGTCGACCGCGCGTTCCAATCGCTGCACATTGGCGCGCAATGGCTCGAAGTTGGCATCGCCCCGATCGTGCTCGATCGCCGTCACCACGCTGCGCGGGCCGACGAAACGAGTGACGTCATCGATATGACCGTCGGTATCGTCGCCGACGATTCCGTCGCCCAACCAAATACAGTGGCTGAGTCCGAGCGTCGCGCGCAGCACTTCCTCGATCTGCTCGCGCGCGTACGTCGGGTTGCGATTCGGATTGAGCAAACACGACTCCGTCGTCAGCACTGTCCCGCTGCCGTTGACGTCGATCGATCCGCCTTCGAGAACGACGCCCGGCGAGTACAGCGGCATCCCGAGGATTTCCTGCAAGCGCGACGGTACCAGGTCGTCGGCATCCCAAGGCGGATACTTGCCGCCCCAGGCGTTGTAGGACCAGTCGATCAACATAGTCTCGCGCTCACCGTCGCGATCCCGCACGACGAAGGTCGGCCCGTGGTCGCGCATCCACGCGTCGTTGGTCGCGACCTCGTATAGGGCGACTCGATCGAGCCCGGCGCCCTCGCTTGTCAGCAAGTCCCGGACACGATCCGTCGACGACCGCGGATCGACGAGGATGTGGACGCTCTCGACAGAACTCAGCTCCGCCGCCAGCTTCGCCCATATCCGAGGAACGGCCTCCATTTTGCCCGGCCAGGTTTCGGGGTTGTGTGGCCAGGACAGCCAAGTTGCAGCGTGCGGCTCCCACTCCGCCGGCATTCTGAAGCCGGCAGAAGCGGGGGGTCTATCGCCCATCATTCGTCGAGATAACGCCGCTCGATGCCGCCGTAGGCGTCGATGCGTCGATCGCGCAGAAACGGCCAGTTGCGCCGCGTCTCCGAGATCAAACCGAGATCGCACTCGACGACCAGCACCTCTTCGCGGTCTTCGCTAGCGCGGGCGAGGATATTGCCGAAGGGGTCGCAGACGAAGGAGCCGCCCCAGAACTCCAGCCCCTCCTCGGTGCCGATCCGATTCGCAGCGGCCACGAAAACACCGTTGGCGATCGCGTGTCCGCGCTGCACCGTCTCCCAGGCCGAGTGCTGCTGGGCGCCAAACTCTTTCTTCTCCGCGTGATGCCAGCCGATCGCTGTCGGGTAGAACAGCAACTCCGCACCGCGCAGCGCGGTCAGCCGTGCCGCCTCGGGAAACCATTGATCCCAGCAGATCAGGGTTCCGACCTTCATGTGCTGCGTCGGGAACGAGAGGAAGCCTCGATCCCCCGGCGCGAAGTAGAACTTCTCGTAATACAGTGGGTCATCCGGGATGTGCATCTTGCGATAGACCCCGAGCAACCGGCCATCGGCGTCGTTCACTGTGGCGGAGTTGTGAAAGACTCCCTCGGCGCGCTTCTCGAAGATCGAGCCGATCACCACGACTCCGTGCCGCGCCGCGGCCTCGCCCAGCGCCTGCGTCGTCGGCCCCGGGATCGGCTCCGCCATGTCGAATCGACCGGGATCCTCGACCTGGCAAAAGTAGTCGGAGAGGAAAAGTTCCTGAAGACCGACGATCTTGGCGCCACGCGACGCCGCCTCAGCTATCCCGTCGAGCGCCTTGCTCAGATTTTCCGAGGCGTTGCCGCTGCTGCGCATCTGGACCAAGCCCAAACCAACCGAAGACCCACTCATGGCCACGACACTACACTCTGCACTTCGCGTCGTCGATTGAAGTGTGGGCATGGTGTCGACTGTCTCCGCGCGATAGCGTCACTTCGCATGGAAGACATCGAGCGCCGATTCTCCGAAGAAGCCAAGCAGGCACTGCAGCTCGCCGTCCGCGACGCTGGCGGCAATGAGGTATTCGCGCTCGGCTCGGTACTCGATGGTCGCATTTCCGATGTACGCGTGCTGGCTCGGGGGAACCGAAGCGCCGTACCGGCGTTGATGCAGATTCCGCGCCCAGGCGAAGTCGTAGTCCACAACCATCCATCCGGCAATCTAGAGCCGTCGGAGGCCGACCTGCAGATTGCCTCGGCTCTCGGTAATGACGGAGTCGGATTCTACATTGTCGACAACGTCGTAGGCCGCGTCTACGCGGTCGTCGAGCCACACCAAGAAGAGCGCGACAAGCTCATCGATCCGGAAGCAGCCATGCAGATCCTCGGACCGGCGGGGTTGCTTGCCAGTAAGCTCGACGACTACGAGCACCGTCCACAGCAGCTGGAAATGATGAACTCCGTGGTGCAGGCTTTCAACGATCGCGAGGTCCTGCTGGTCGAAGCCGGCACGGGTACGGGCAAGTCGCTCGCGTACTTGGTCCCGGCGATTCTCTGGGCCCGGGCAAATCGTCAAAGAATCATTGTTTCGACGCACACCATCAACCTGCAAGAACAACTCGTCAGCAAGGATCTTCCTGAGCTTGCCGAGCTTGCCGAGCCCGCCAAACAATTCGGTCTAGAGTTCTCCTTTGCCCTGGTCAAAGGACGCGGCAACTATCTGTGCCAGCGCAAAGCAGCACAGGTGGAAGCGCAGCCCGGATTGTTGATCGAGGACGACTTATCGCGCGAGATGAGCGACATCCTCGCCTGGTCGCACAAGACGACTGACGGGAGTTTGGCCGACCTTCCGAACCGCCCACACCCCGCCGTCTGGGAGCAAGTCATATCCGAGAGCGACAATTGCCTGCGCGCTCGGTGCCCATTCTACTCGAAGTGCTTCTTCTACAGCGCGCGTCGTCGAGCCGCCGCCGCTGACATTCTGGTCGTCAACCACCACTTGCTACTCGCCGACCTCGCGCTGCGCAGCGAAACCCAGAACCGCACCCAGAATGCCGTCCTGCCACCGGCGCAACACGTCATCATTGACGAAGCGCACCACCTCGAGGATGTCGCCACCGCGCACTTCGGATTCCGCACCAGCCTGCTAGCACTCGAACGCACTCTGTCGCGCTTGCAGGGCCGCCGCGATCCGTCGCGCGGAGTCCTGCCTTCCCTCTCGATGGCGCTCGACTCGACGCCGAACATCGACACCAGCGCCAGCCGCTGGATCGACGAGCGGCTCACGCCGCGACGTCACAGCGTCCAACTCGACGCCGAGCAATGCTTCGGGGAGATGACCGAGGCGTACATCGCCATGTTCGAAAACGACGGATCGACGACGGCACCGCCCAAAGTCCGCATCACCGAACAAATCGCAGACACTCCGATGTGGCGCAACTTCCGCGAGCGCCTCGGACGACTCGCCGCCGCTGTCGACGTGTTTGCCCGCGAATCCGCGGCGCTGATGGAGTTGATCGACACGGCATTTCCAGAGAAACGGCCGCAACAGATCGATTTCCTCACGACGGAACTCAACGCCCACCGAGGACGTCTCCAGGGATTCGCAACCGCGATCGAGGCCTTCCTCGTCGATGAGATCGGTGTCTGCCGCTGGCTAGAGCTGCGCAGAAGGCCGAAGCGTCCGCCGAGCCTCGAGCTGCACACGGCTCCCATCGACGTCGCCAGCGGGCTACACGACGGACTCCTGGAACCGTTCCATACGATCGTCATGACATCCGCCACGCTGGCCGTAGACCGGCGCTTCGATTACCCGCGCACGCGGCTCGGAATCAACCGCATCGATCCGCCCGAACGCGCCCGCGAAAGCCTGATCGACTCGCCGTTCGATTACCAGCGGCAGGTTGCGCTGATCTGCCCGGTCAACATCCCCGCACCCGGCAGCGGCGGCTACGAACAAGCCTCACACGAGGCGATGCAGCTCGGCCTGCGCTTGGCAGGTGGGGGGACGTTTGTCCTGCTCACATCCTACGGTGCTCTCAACAGGGCGGCCGAGGCTTTGGGCCCGTCGCTGGTACGCGACGGGTGGACCGTGCTGCGCCAGGGGGAGATGTCGCGGCCGGTGCTGCTCGACCGCTTCCGCCATGCGGAGAAAGGCGTACTCTTCGCCACCGACAGCTTCTGGGAGGGAGTCGACGTGCGCGGCGACAGTCTGCGCTGCGTCATCATCGCCCGCCTGCCCTTTCGGGTACCGTCCGAACCGATCGAGCAAGCACGTGTCGAGGCGATCGAGCTACGCGGCGGCCAGCCGTTTCAAGAACACTCGATTCCGCAGGCCGTCCTCAAATTGAAGCAGGGCTTCGGCAGGTTGATCCGCACACAAACCGATCGCGGCTGTGTCTTGATCCTCGACAGCCGACTCGCAACACGATCGTACGGAGCGACATTCCTGAAGTCGCTGCCACCAGCGCAGCAACACATCGGCAAGACTCACGTCGTTTTTCAACGTATGCGCGAGTTCTTTCGCGGACCGGGAGCACCGCATGAGGCGATGCCACCCCGGAACTAGACAGACAGTTGGGGACCGTCAGGACGTGCGCGGCGGAATGTCTGCGGCAACCACACTTTCGACACCCTCGGACCGATCTTCCTGAGCCAACCCAGGATCGAGCCGCGCTGCGACCAACGAAACGATGATTTGGCGCATGTCCGCGAAGGCGGCGTCGAGGGAAATGCTCGGATCGCGCTCGCGTCCGATCACGACTGCCTGCAGCAGCCCGAGAAACACGTTCCCCACACCGTCGGCACCCGGGACCTCGGCGCCTACCGCCTCGTTGAGACTTCCGGTGATCGTCCTTCGCGCCCGCAGGAAGATTTCCGACATTGCCTTGCGGACTTCGGGCTTGTCGTCAGCAACTTCGAGAGTAAGCAATGTGAGAAGCTTTAGAATCCACGGCTTCTCTTCGATCATGGACCGCATTCGACTCAATGCGGTGTCGAGTGCGTCCTCCGGAGTGGTCGCCCTGTCGGCCGACTCGCGAATACTCTCCATCCACGCCGTCGCCGCTCGATCCAAGACTGCCGCTAGCAGTCCCTCTTTGTTGCCGAAGTGGTAGTAAATCGCGGTCTTGGCGATTCCGGATCTCTCAGCCAGGCGGTCAACTCCCGTCCCAGCATAACCACGCTGAGCAAAGAGCTCGGTTGCCGCGCCGAGAATCTTCTCTCGGGTCACGTCACTTTTTTGATACGGCCCTCTTGGCATCAGTGCACTCTGCACTTTCGCTACAGAGACTGGGCAGAAGCGTCAAGCCCTAGAGCACAGTGCTAGGCTGGAAATTTCGGACGGCTGCCGCAGCGCGGCCCTACCCACGCACGGCGGGCACGGTGTGATTCACCTCCAGAGGTAACCATACATAGAATTTCGAGCCGACATCGATCTCACTCTCGACGCGGAGTCTGCCACCCAACATCGCGACTAGCCGACGCACGATATAAAGACCGAGACCGACCCCGTCGAAAGCTGCTGCCGGGGTTTCCCCGACCTGTCGGAAAGCATCGAAGACGTAGTGGACGGCTGCGGCGTCGATGCCAATTCCTGTGTCTTCGACCGTGAATTCGACGCCATCCTGTCGGCCGGCCGCTCGCAGCGTGATACTGCCGTGATCGGTAAACTTCGCCGCGTTTGCGATCAGGTTTTTTAAGATGACTCGGACCTTGCCCGGATCTGAAACAAGGATCGGGAGATCGGCGGGAACGTCCCAAATGTACTCGAGATCACGCCGAGATTGCCATTCTCGGGTGTCCGCCTCGAGTTCCCGCAACAGATCCACGACCGAGACTTCACGCGTCGTCAACGCGACTTGCCCACCGGCTACACCCGGAAGATCGAGCGTAGCAGCCACCACCTCGAGCAATCCCCGGGCTCGATCACCCACCCGACGCAAGATCCGCTTCTGCTCGTCGTCGAGCGGTCCGAACGCTTCCTCGGTCAACAGCTCGGAATAGCCGATGACCGTAGTGAGTGGAGTACGAAGCTCGTGTGACACCGTCCGCACGAACTCGGTCTTGATACTGTTCGCCCGCGCCAGTTGCGCTAGCGTCTGGCGCCGAGCCAGTGCGAGCCCAGCAAGATTCGCGAAGCTCGCCAGCAAGCCGCGCTCGCTCGCGCTGAAGGCTATACCGCGACGGGCCACAATCTGTGCCCCGACGCTGCGGTCATCTGCAACCAGCTCGACGCAGTCGCGCTCCAACGCAGGAGTCAGTCTGTTGACCCAAGCCTCCCACGCGTCGCTACCGATCGCATCCAGGGAGACCCCAGGCCCGAGCTCCGGTAGTACACTCGTCTGGGCCCTCGGAAATGCGCCCGCCAGAACCAACTCTCCACCTCGGCCAGTGTCCAGAATCATCGCCTGGTCTGCGCCGAACCCCTCAGCGAGCGCGTCGCAGAAATCGTCGAGCCCACCTGAGCCGGAGAACTCCGAAAAGAGAGCTTCGGCAATCTTAGCCTTGCTATGGTCCCGGAGGCGCGATTCTACGGCACACCGCAAAGTGCGGGCCAATAGATCGCGGTCGCCAAGCACCAGCCAATCATCGACTCCCATTGTCGCTCCGCGCCTAACGTCGAGTGGCTGATAGGTGTCGCACAAAACAATGAACGAAACCGGCCAGATAGGCCGCGATGCGAACAAGCTCAACGCGTCGCATTGCTCGTGCACGACCACCGCCGCGCAACCCGGCTCGGCCGAGGATGCGGCTAAACTCTGGTTCGATGAACAAGCGACTGCCTTCATTCCCGTTGCCGCAGCCGCCTCCTTGACAGCTTCCTCACCCTGCCCGGGCGGGAGTAAGTACAACACGCGCCAAGGGGAGCGGGCGGCATGGCGTCGGTCTAAGTCGTCTGTCTGCATCGGCAAGGCAACGCATTGTCTCCCAGAAACGCCTCATCCGCTACTGCTTTCCAAAGCGCCGCAGTGGCCTAGCCTGGAAAATCCAGTGTGCCGCGCAAAGGCTTTGGTGACCAGGCCGGCCCGCGACTTGCCATTGATGTGTCGGCGAGAGCCCGTACGAGCGCATGGGCGCCCGCAACAGGCGACCTGCCTTTTGGTCCAGTCCTCATTATTCTTGCGCGATTGCTTTTGGATCAGATCTTAGAACCGCGCGCCCACGCTAACCGAGAACGCCCCGAGAGACTCGCGCTCCGTTGCATCTCCGGCGAGATCCCGGACGCGGCGGTCGAGTTTGACGCCGTAGTCGACACTAATCGGGCCGACCGGTGTTACATAGCGAAGCCCAAGGCCAGCGCTGCGTCTAAAATTGTCGAATGACAGGGCTGCGTCATGGATCGAGTTCGCTGAGTCACTCCCGTCGGCGTCACGGCAGATCCCGTCGCACCGCAGCAAATAGTTGCCGCCACCGTCCAAGAAAACCACGAGGCCGAGCCCCCAAAAGAGAGGGATCCTGACCTCGGACTTCACCACAATCGCCAAGTCCCCCCCGATCTCATTGCCGTTCCCGTCATACGGACCAATACTGTTGACGGCAAAGCCGCGAACCGACTCTCCGCCGCCAACGAAGAAGCGCTGCCGGATGGGAACTAACGGATTGCGATCGAGACTACGCACCCACCCCGCGCGCAACGAGTAGACAAACACCCAATCCCACCAGAGCGGGATCAACTGGGTATGCTGCGCACCGAGCTCGAACAGTGGTGTGTTGGATATACCCGGTATCGCGTAGCGAAGGCGGAGGCTCTCAAAGAACCCGGAGCGTGGATTGAAGGCACTGTCTCGGCCGTCGTAAACCAAGAACGGTGACACCGAGGTGTTCCAAGAATCACGCTGGTCTCGCTCGCGAAACGGCACGGGAAGCACGTCGAAGACATTGGCTCTTTCCGTTTGGACATCGGCTCCCACTTGAACGCCGTCGGCGAAATCGAGTCGTCGGCTCGCGCCGAGTGCAAGGCTGAATCGCTCGATACTGTACTGATCGATCGATCGAGTATTGCGCTCCGCCAAAGCGTTAAGATGTAGCTCCCAACTACCGTCGGCAACGCTTGGCTCGTCGAATCCCAGGTTGAGAAGATACTGCGTGGGCTCGGCGACTTGGGTCGAGTCCACACCGATCGTGCCGCGCAAACGGATGGTTTGCGCTCGGTGATTCAAGTTGGCGTACGAAGTCTCAGCAAAGGCGGTCAAGCCACGACGCGTGTCGTAGCCGACGCCGTAACCAAAACGGCCAGGAGCCCGCGGAACGACTGTGACTTCGATATCCGTCTTCCTGGTAGCCGCACTCGCGTCGCTTTCACCTAGCGGCCGCGTCGTGATCGAGACATTGCGAAACACGCCGCTGTTATAGATCTCCTGCTGGGCGTCGAGCAGCTCCTCGCTATCGAGGCGGCGACCAGGCTCGAGTTTGAGCTCCCTCCTTACGACAATGTCACGGACGTCGGCATTGCCTTGGACCACGACTTTACCGACTTGGTAAAGAGGACCCTCTCGAGTCGTCCAAGTGATGTCGACATCGACCACCTCCCCAACGTGGCTTCGTGCGACCTCGGTTTCGACGGAGGCATCGCGATAGCCACGTTGTTGCAACAGAGACTCCGTTCGATCGCGATTCGCTTCCAGAGCCACGGAGTCAAACGGGTCGCCCTCGCTGGCGTTCCACGGGACTGCGACGCCAAGTTTGCGGGCAGTGTCCATACCCCGAGCCGACCGGATCATGCTGCGCGGCCCTTCCTCGATCGAGTAAACTACGTTGACCTTCTCGCGTGCGTCGTCTATCGAAACGTCCGCGGAAATCTGCGCCGACTCGAACCCACGGGTCAGGTACAAACGGCTTATCCGCTCGATGTCCGCACCAATCGTCTCGTCGTCTGCGCGCGGCGGCTTAACCCACGACAGCCATCGCGAGCGACCCGTCGCCACCACCACCTCGATCGACGCGCTGTCGACGGAGCGGTTCCCGACGAATTCAACATCCCCGAGCCGAAGCCGCGGCCCCTCCGTTACGACGAGCCTGACCGTGTCCTGATTGGACGTGTCGACCTCGACGCTGGCTTTGTAGAAACCTTCGACTTGGTACCGCTGGCGCATACGTTTCGCAGCCCGCGCCCAACTGTTTGCCGAGAACACCAGGCGATCGAAGACCTGGCTATGCGATAGCAGCTCGTCCTTGCTGATCGACCGGTTCCCAACGATCTCGATCGCGCTCTTCGCCCCCGGGTCAACCGTTGCGCGAAGCTCCCCAGCCTCGCTGGCAAACCCTACCCAATCGAGACGAACTCGCGCACTAAAGAATCCCGCCCGGCGCAGGCGACTGAGGACCTGACGGCGCATTTTTCGCTCGACAGAACGCGTTCGAGGTTTCCCGATCAGCGGCGTCAGCTCTTCCAAGACCAGCGCGGCGGCCTCTTCATCGTCACAGACCGCTCCAAGTTGCCGGATGACGACTGGCTGACGCGCTCGCACGCGCATCGAGAGGTCCGCCGCGCCAGCCGACTCCAGGACCCTGGTGGCAACTTGCGCTCTCGGAAAGCCGGCGGCGGCGTAGCGTTCGAGAATCCTTTCAGTCCCGTGCCGCAGTGCAGCGTCGTCGAGCATCGAGCCGACACGCACCCCCAAGAGCCTGCGAGTCTCCCGGTCACTAGGCGGTCGTACGGGTTCGTCCTGCCCTGTGATCCAGAACCAAAAACCGCGCGCGACGCCGAGTCGTTCGACCTCCGTACCGCGCAAGTCGACGGAGCGCACCATGGGCTTTCTGTCCAGGGTGACGGTCAATCTACAACCGCGAGCGGATGGCCTTGTCGCAAACGACACCTTGCGAAAAAGCTTGGTCGCCGTAAACTTGTCGTCGGCCGCGACACGCTGCTGCTCGTTCCACAACATCCCCTCGGACCAGCTGGCCAACTCCAAGAGGCCTACTTCGTCGACCCAGCCGTTTGCCTCGAACTCGATCTCATCAACCGTAACTTCAGGGGCAAAACAGCTAGTGTCTGCCCGCGCGCCAAAGGAGGTCGCAACGACTTGCAACAACAGCAACACGGACCAACGCATTGAGTGCGGTCGCCTCAATCGCCCGTGCCCCACGTCAACCACCGGGGCAGACCCCAGAACTCAACTCGCTGGCTGAGTTCGCCTCCGAAAGCGCCCTCTTGCGAGGCAGTCTGACTCTCCCAACGGAGGATCGTGGCCAACTGATGGCCTAGTTGGTAGTTCGCTTCGATCGACGTTTGCGATTGGACACCGAAGGTTTGAGCGACCCAAGCACTAAAGTTTTCGCTGAGCCGCTTACCAACCCGAATCTGTGGTTCGAACTCCCCTGTCAACGTCGAAAAGCCGGGGCGCAGCTCGACTTCGTCGAACGGCAGGGTTGCGACGAGCTCTCCCGACACCAGGTTTCCAAGCTGCCCGCCGGCAACGTCAAACAGACTTTCGACCGACAAGCCCGCGTCACCGGCACCGCCATCTTGCAACTGCGCAACGGTCTTGCCGAACGCTATCAGACTCGCAATATCAGTCTGGCCGAGCCCCTCATCAGATTCGAGCGCCACCCGATAGCGTTCGGTGGTTCCGGAAACTCGGACCTGAACCCCATAGCTCGTATCACTGGTGTCGATGACGCTCTCGGCCAGAAAGTCGAGGCCAGCGGCGCCACGGCGCTCAGGTGAGAAAGCCATTCTTCCATTGACGATTTCGAAGGTTCGGTCGCGCACCTTCACCTGTCCGTCGATCACCTCAATCGATCCGTCGAGAACCGGTCGCGACAAGTCTCCGGTAATATGTAGATCCGTACGCGCTTCTAAAACGGCGACATTGTTCTCGACATAGAGGCCATCGGCGGCTTTCACGCGCAGGTCGAGAATCAGCGGCGAGGTCGCCGGACGCGCCGTAGGCGCCGGATCGACGACTCGGTTGAACGATGGAATCACATCTTGAAGACTTAGGTTTCGATCGTAGAGGAGGTCTGCAAGCCGAAGGGCTCCGCTCAGGACCACCGCGCCCCAAGGGCCGTCCAAACGCCCTTCACCTCCGACGACAACTTCGAGGTGGTCAGCAGGTTCAACTGATACATTGCGCGCCTGCCATCCGAGGCTGACCCCTTCGGCGTCGCTGACTCGCCCAACCACGGACGCCTTGCCGCCACCGATGTCGCCGCTCAGATGCTTGAAGTCCGCACCATCCATGTCGAAATCGATCGTTGCGTCGACGCCGGTCACCGGCAGGCCGCCGGGAAACTCGAAGGCCGCGTTTTTCACTTCCCCATGGCCCCGGAGAGACTCGATATTTCCTCCCCGCCCTTCGATCTCGGCTCGAACCTGCGCGAAGCCTTTGACGATCTCAAAAGGAGCGACCCAACGGTCGACCCACGCCAAGCCAAGTGGACCCTCTACCTCCAGGCGAAACGCACTATTCCGTTGAATTTGCCCAAGGACCTGCAGGTTGGTGTCGCCACCGCGTAGCGAAAACGGCGATAGCTGGGCGCCGTCGCTCCCAAAGCGCAGCGATATGGCCCCATCGTTCTGAAGCGTTCCCTGTCCCGATACGAGTCGAAAATGGGAGATCTCAGCACTTCCCAAGGGCTCGGCGCCGCGCCGATCAGCCCTGACCGATACGAGTCCCGTCGTCTCAATCTGGAACTCTCCATGCTCATCGAGGAGCCACTGCGGCACCGCCAACTCGTTCCACGACATTTGAAGCGCGTAGCCGGAATCACTGCCTTGGCCGGCTTGCCCTTCGACGAGCGCGGCGCCTCCGAGGAGATCGCCGACGACCTTCCACTCACGCCCATCGGCGGTAACTTGTAGCGTTGAACCCTCGAGCGCCCGATCCCCAGTGTGAACGGCCACCAACTTCACGTCGCTCCGACCGGTAGTGCGGCCGTCGGCGACGGTGAAGTTTAACGTCGCCTCGAGTTTGCCCTTGGCTGCCGCGCCGATGTCATACCCAAGGTTCGCGATCGGCCAGCCGTCGACCTCGCCCCGTAGTGCCTCGACCTGGGTGCCTCGCCCCGACAAGGAAAATTCGGCTCGGCCATCCGGCGGCGTCGCTACCGTCGTGGCCGTCCATGCAGATCCGTCACCACTGACATTGCTTTGAACTGTTCCGAACCCCAGGTCCCCCAATGAAACATTGGAGCCCGACACTTCCAGGCCAAATTGGGGCGACCCCTGCGATCCTCGGACGAACAATTCCAGATCACATCGACCACGTAAGGCCGGACCACCGGCCGAGGTTACACGTCGCAAGAGCTCGTCGACCGCACCGAGGTCGAGAGCCTTCCCCGACAACTGCCAATCATGCTTCGCACTGCTTGAAAGGGCCAATTTCCCACGCCCGGTCAACGTCCCCCAACTCCCGACGACTGCCAGGCGTTCGACATCGACAGCCGAACCGTTCCACACTCCCCGGCCCGCGACCGAGGCGCCCCGACCATCAGCCAACGCGACGTCGGGACTCGCCACTTGAACGGCAACTTTCGGCTGCATCCCGGAGCCCGACAATTCAGCCGTGAGTCGAACCGCACCGTCTAGGTCGATCGAAGGCTTTAGATCGAGGGCCTTGCTCAAGGCTTTTAATGACCTGACGTCGACCGAAGCGCGCCCGCTCAAATCGTCCCAATCGAGACGATCCAAGAGGATCTCAAACGGACCCGCGCGACCGATCTGACCCGAAACCTGGGCGGTTCGCCTCCCGCGGCTCTGAAGGAATTCGACATTGAACGGGACGTCTTCGCGCCCCTGCCCTCCAACCCGACCGGAGCCCGAGACGCCGATCGTCTCCTGCCCCAGATCACCTTCTATCGTGGCATCGCCCGAGCTCATGAGCTTCCACTGCTGCGGCACAATTCCAGTGAACCGGCTCAAGCCAACTCGGCGCCAACCGACCGTGCCCCGCCACTTCCGCTCCACCTCATCGAAGGCTAACTCAGCCTCGGCGCGGCCGTCGGCACTCTCGAGGACCAGATCCGATACCGTCCAACTTGCACGATCGCGGCTCACCACACCTTTAAAGCGATCGAAATCGAGATCACCCCAGCGCGGATGATCTACGCTCGCCGCCGCGCGAAGCTCTAAGTCCCACAGGTTGCCGCCGACCGCCAGATGCACCGTCGCGTCGCCGTCGATTCCGATTGGAGACCAAAATAGACCATCGATATCCGAGAGGTCTGCGGTGATCTCTAGGTCTGTCGGGGCCACGATCGTGCCGTCGGACGAGGCGATGTCATCCGTGGACGATGCGCCGCTGACCCGGACCCCGGCACCCTCGATCGATAGCGCACTCAGGCGGATGACGCCCTGCCGCCAATCTACCGCCGCGTTGGCTGACGGTACGTGCACGACGCGGCCACCTTCTCTAATTCGGAGTCCCTCAGCTTCGACCCGCGTGCGACCCGACTCGCCATGATCGACTTCTAGCCCGATCGAAAGCGACCGAACCCCGACCGATCGGTCGCCTGCAAGAATCGCTTCCGACTCGGCTAGGGTCACTCGCAAGTCTAATGGAAAGGCCCATCCTGCATCCCCGCTCTGGGCAGCACTCTGCTCGGCTGGAAGCTGCGTTTCGTCGAAACCCAAACGGCGAAAGTTGACTCGCACGACGGGGCGCCGCCGCCGTAAACTCTCTACAAGCCGCACGTCGATTTGCATCTCAGCCGCGACGGCGAAGATCGGGTCGCCAACCTCGATGCGGGTCACTCGAAGGCCTTGGACAAAGGGGGCGCCGGCGACGGACCCGGCCCTAACCCTGTATCCCAAAGAGTCTGATACGAGAACTAGGATTCTCTCGTGGAAGGCGCTCAACAGAACCGGCGAGGCTATTGCAAGCACAATCGCGAGGCAGGCGGCCAAAAAGACCAGCGAAACAATCCATCGCAGCGCTCTCATCGCCGGCACCTCACCTGGAGCGGGGTTGACCCTCGCTCGCCCACCTCATAAGTCGCGAGAACGCGAGGCGGGTGCGTGAAACCAGGAAACTCCGAAAACCAATCAGAGCAAGCAACAGTGCCGCAACCTCTCGAAGAGGCAAAGCCAGGCTGGATTGGCGGTGCCGTCGTCCTCGGCCTGGTGGCGTTCGCGATTCTATTCGCCTTCACCGACATCAGCGAACTGATCCGCGTGTTGGCTAACGCCGAGTGGCACCTACTCATTCTACCATTGCTCTGTGTCGTCGGCAGCTACTTCACGATGGCGTTGTCGTACCATGGAATAGCGAAGGCGGCTGGGGGGCAAATCGACTTCTTCGACATGCTCAAAATCACCTTGGTAGCCAATTCACTCAACTACATACTCGCCACTGGCGGCCTGTCTGGTTTCGCGGCGCGCATGTACTACTTCACCCGTCGCTCGATCCCAGCGAGCACAGCCATCGTCATCTCGTTGGCCCAGACTTTCCTTACGAACCTGACGCTCTTGGCCTTCGTCCTCATTGGATTCGCCTACGTTTTTTCATCTCAGGAGCTCGACGGCGCCGCGCTGACTAGCACGGCGGTCATGCTCTTCCTATTCCTGTCTATCGCTGCACTCGCCACTGCATTGCTATTGCATCCGACATTGCGCCGCAAAACCTTGGCGATCGGCGGGCAACTCGTCCTCCGTGCGACCCGACGGTTTGTTCCAAACTCGGAGCTCTCGCGGGTCGGCGTCCGGCGCTACGAAGCAACTCTCGACCGTGGTATTGCGTTCCTTCTACGCGACAAACGATCGATGATCATGCCTTTGGTCTTCATCACGATCGACTGGGTTCTGACCATCATGATTCTTCACACGTCGTTCCTGGCCCTACGCTACACCCTCCCTTTCGGAGAAACCGTAGTCGGCTTCTCCGTCGGGATCGTCCTTTCCTTCGTATCCCTCGTGCCTGGCGGTCTCGGCGTGATGGAAGGATCCATGTCGGCAATCTTCTCTGGCATGGGGGTTCCTTTTGAGACCGCCGTAGCGTCGGTACTGCTGTTTCGGATTGTCTACTATATCGCCCCGTTGATCGTCAGTGTCATCTTCTTCCGTGAGATGATCGCCCAGGTTCGTTCGGCTAAGGACCGCTCGTAAGAACATCAACACCGGCTCTTCAGCGCCACGTGCGGCTGAGGATCGACGCCGCGCTGTAGATCGGGATCGCCGCAACGGCCAGGTCGATGACCGGGGTCGGGATGCCAAAAGGCAACGACGAGGCGTTGATGACCAGGCCCCATAGAATCAAATAGTTGAGAACGCCCGAGAGGTGGCCCAAGCGGCTCCCCACCAGCGTGCTACCGGACGTCTGCCGGAGCGAGTCGGCCACGTAGAAGGAAAACGCCGCGCCAATCGCGAACGGGACGTACCAGGCGACACGACCGATGACGCAAGCAGACGCATAACCTACGAGTAAGAAAACGATGTCGGCGACATGGTCGACCCAGCGTCCGCGTTCACTCGCAGCACCCAACGCCCGGGCGACCCGCCCATCAACAAAGTCCGAGACCGCCGCTAGGGATATACAAACCAACGCGAGATCGGTGGCCCCATAGACCATGGCCCAGGCAAACGGGAGCGCCAGCACGATACGCGAAGCGCTCAAGGCATCGGGGATCGCACTTCGATTGGCGGTTGTGACCGTCACTCGCCACCGACGACCGTTCGACGTGTCTCGTCGATTTGTTGCTGAATGTCGGCAGCAGCGCTTGCTAGGGTCGGCTGAAAATCGTGCCATCGCGACGAATCTCCACGTGCCGCGTCGATGGACTGAATCAGCCCTGCGTATGCCTCGACGAGCCCCGCGAATTGTTCATACGACAGGCGATCCGCGTGATCGTCGTACGTCACCAAAAAACCTCGCGCCCGACCCAGCGGATACAGGAGCTCGGTCAAATCGTTCGGCGCGAGGTGCCCGCCTGATGCAGCGACTGAGCTTGCCTTCGCCAAAAGCCCGCCGATCACATCTAGGTGCACTTCCATGACACGCTCGTACCGATCGCGCCCGAAAGTCTCGAATAGCACGAGCCCGACAATCGCAATAAGAATGATCTGCCGACGCGTCATGAACCTACGAGCGTATCAGGCCGGGTCCTACGAGCCTAGCAGGCCGGAACCTACGAGCCGAACAGATCGGTGCCCTCCTATATTTCCGCCGCCTTGGACTCTCGCCGCATCCTGGTATTCTGAATCACTATGACTGGACTAATGTTACGTTGGCTCACGAGCGCAGCGGCTTTGTGGATCACCAGCCTTTTCTTCGACGGTATTCAAATCGGTGGCGTTTTTTCGCTCTTGTTTGCAGCGCTCGCGTTGGCGGCGTTGAACACCGTCGTACGACCGTTGCTCCTATTGGTTACGCTGCCGCTCACTGTCGTAAGCCTCGGACTATTTGTGTTCGTCGTGAACGCCATCGTTCTGAAATTGGCTGCAGCCTTAGTCATCGGCTTTCAGGTGAAGGGATTCTTCACAGCGTTGTTCGGGGCCGTCATCTTGAGTGTGGTGAACCTGATCCTGACGTCCCTCTTAGGCGATCGCGACACGCCCGAGTACGTGTACATCGAGCGACGAATCGAATAATTCCGCACAACGAACTGCTACGGTGAATGGCCGGGATGCGGGGCCGCAAAAAACTCGCGGGCAAGAACTTTGCACGCAAGCGCCTTGCGGGAATGAGCCCCGGTAGCTGCTGCAGATGACTTCTGCCTCGCGGGTGATTAACGCGAGAGCTACCGGGTTCGTGGTGCCTGGGTCTCCAGGCTGGATCACCTCATGACAATGTGCCTTGCGGCACGTACACCCGCCGTCCGTTGTTTCGCTGCACCTAGACCACGTCGCCCAATGCGACGGCGTCAGCTTCTCAACGGCGATACGAGTGCGAATCAATCGGAGTCGGCCTAAAGGGCCACCACCTCACAAATCACCAAATAAATACTCGCCACTGGATCACCTCCCTTCTCGGCGCCGCCAAACATTTGCAACGTCCCATCGTTGCTTCCGGGGGAGCGGTCGCCGACTACCGCGTCCCTCGATCGGCCCACTGGAAGCCGGCCCTTTGCCGTCTCCGTAGCCTGGTGGGGTCTGTGAAACCCGGACCGAAAATGCCATGCCTCTAGATATACTCCTGTCTGTACTCGCGTTCCAATAAATTCGTTTCAACAAAGGTGGGGGGCCACCACTGCCCGCGCTAATGCAAAAACCTTCATCGCTCCTTTACAATCTCATCCGACCGGCGCTGTTCCGCCTCTCGCCGGAAACTGCCCACGAGCTTGCGATGAGCCTTCTCCGCTTGGTTGAGCACCTACCAATCCCGGTGGCTTCGACCGATGCGGGGCTGCGACAAGATCTTTGGGGACTTGAGTTCCCCAACCCCATCGGCCTCGCCGCCGGCTTCGACAAGAGTGCCAAATTGCCACATGCCTGGTCGCGTTTCGGGTTCGGTTTCGCCGAACTCGGAACCATCACCGCTCGCCCACAGCCCGGAAACCCCAAGCCGCGGATCTTCCGATTGCCCGAGGTCGAAGCCCTGATTAATCGCCTCGGCTTCAACAACGACGGCGCCGAAGCGGTTTCGCGCCGCCTTGGCCCGCAACTCCAGGCGGCGCCGGCGGCGATTCCGCTGGGACTCAACATCGGTAAGTCGGCAATCGCCCCGCTTACCGGGGCCGAGGAAGACTACCGCAGCAGCTACCGCTTGCTGGCGCCATTGGCAGACTACATCGCGATCAACGTGAGCTCTCCGAACACCAAAGGACTCCGCGATCTGCAGACCAGCGACGCCCTACTCCGGATACTCCAAGCCATTCGCGCGGATCCCCTACCACGCCGGCCGCCACTTCTGATCAAGATTTCACCCGACCTCGAGCCGTCGCAGCTACGCGACATCGTGACGTTCTGCCTCGACAACGAGGTCGCAGGCATCATTGCCACGAACACGACGCTAAGTCGCGACGGTATTTCGGCAGAAGCAAGGAATGGCTCCGAAAGCGGCGGGCTCAGTGGACGGCCGCTGACCGCACGCGCCACGAAGGTGATCGGCGAAGTGTGGCGTCTGAGCAGCGGAAACTTGCCCATCGTGGGTGCCGGCGGTGTGTTCAACGCTGATGACGCCTTCGAAAAGATTCGCGCCGGGGCCAATCTCGTCCAAGTCTATACAGGTTTTGTCTACGGTGGCCCGGGACAGCCGCGCGCGATTGTCGAAGGATTGGGCCAGCGCCTCGAGCGAGAGGGCTTTGGGTCGATCGCCGATGCGGTCGGTTCGGCGGCTGGTTGAACCCAACCCACCCCCGACATACGGTTACCTCACGAACCTCAGGAGTTTAGATGACCCAGCTCGAATCAGCCCGCCGCGGAATCGTTACGCCGCAAATGCGTCGTGTCGCAGAACGGGAAAACACGGCCGCCGAAGCGATCCGTGATGGCGTAGCGCGCGGCCGAATCGTCATCCCGGCCAACGTCCGTCACCTCGCCGGATCTGCCGGAGCTTCCCCGGGACAACCTCTCGAGCAGATCGTCTACGACGCACGACCCGCGGGCCACCCCGGCCATCGCGACACGCCACTGTGGGTCAACCAAACAGTCGAGCAGCGACAGCTGGAAATCGAAGACTCAGAGTTCTGCCGCGGAGAGAAAGCCGCCAAGCGGCTCGATCCGATGGCGATTGGCCGGGCGCTGACGACCAAGGTCAACGCCAATATCGGCGCCTCCCCGGTCAGCAGCTCGACCGACGAAGAGGTTGAGAAGCTGCGTTGGGCGCAGCGCTACGGTGCCGATACCCTCATGGATCTTTCGACGGGCGGCGACCTCTTCGCGTGTCGTCAGGCGATCATCGACCACAGTACGATCCCCATTGGCACGGTGCCGATCTACAGCATGATCGTTGGCAGTAGCATCGAAGAGCTGACCTACGATAAAATTTTGGCCGAGGTCGAGCGCCAGGCGAAACAAGGCGTCGACTACTTCACGATTCACGCTGGCGTGCTGCGCGAGCACCTTCCCCTGATCGGGAGCCGACTCACCGGCATCGTTTCCCGCGGCGGTTCTCTGCTCGCAAAGTGGATGATTCACAAGAACAAGCAGAATCCAATGTTCGAGATCTTCGACGAGATCAGCGCGATCATGCGCGAGTACGATGTCACCTACTCACTCGGAGACGGCCTCCGACCAGGCTGCCTGGCCGACGCCTCCGATGCAGCCCAGTTGGCTGAACTCAGAACACTCGGAGAACTCGTCGATCGGGCTCGTGACGCAGGTGTCCAAACAATGGTCGAGGGCCCCGGCCATGTGCCAATGGACCAGATCGCATTCAATATGCAGCTCCAACAGAAAGTCTGCGACGATGCCCCCTTTTACGTACTCGGGCCACTCGTCACCGACGCGTTCCCTGCCTACGACCACATCACCAGCGCCATCGGCGCGACCGAAGCCGCTCGGGCCGGCGCTGCTATGCTCTGTTACGTCACACCGAAAGAGCACGTTGGCCTGCCCAAAGCGGAAGATGTCAAAGCCGGCTGTATCGCCTACAAGATCGCTGCGCACGCCGGCGATGTAGCGCGCGGGATTGATGGAGCTCGCCAATGGGACGACGACATGTCGCGCGCCCGCGCCGCCCTGAACTGGCCGCGCCAGTTCGAGATCGCATTTGACGGGGAAACTGCGCGTGCCCTGCACGATGAGGATCTCGACGTCGACACCGACTTCTGTGCGATGTGCGGCCACGACTGGTGCAGCATGCGCATCTCAAAGGAGATCGTCGAGTTCGCCAGTGGCAAAGACCCGAACTTCCAACCGGAAAAGAAGGCTGCGGCGAGTCCCGGGGTTACGACATCAGGACAAGAACTCTTGGAAAGACGAGCAGAGTTGCCGACCGTCGAGGATCAGCACTCCTGCCACAGCGACTTGACCCCTGACGCTGAGAAAGCTCGCGACCTTCAGGGGACGGTGACCCCTGCGTCCTAGCGGCTCGCGTTCTTGTGGCCCAGCCTTTGGTCGAAAACTGGGCGTCGCGGGCGTCGAATATTGTGACGAATTAGTGGTTCAGGTCACGCAGGACACTAGTTCGCCGACCAAACTCCGATTCCGGCGGCACGCGCGTCAGCCTGCGCTGCGAGCAAGCGCCCCAAATGACGCACTCTCACCTTGGGATCGACGCGAGCGTTGCCACCTCGAATGATCTCGAGGTTCAGAACTTGGCTGGCCTCGGTTTCAACGTAAGCCAAAAGATTTCCGGCGCGATCTCGGTGTCCCTGCGGGATGAACACATCATCGAGCTCAATCGCTACGCACGCGCCGACGACCTGGCTCAAGATACGATCGACTCCACTCGAGCGCTCGAGGTCGACGCCGATCAAACGAACCGTTTCGTTGCCCGATAGTGCCAGGATACCGTCGCTCGCCTTGCGAACCCGGAATCTGCCGTCGCGGCACCCGCGATGCCCACTTCCGGCCATGACATCGGTGGCTCTTGCCAGGACACCTCGTCGCTGGTCCTCCAGCTGCGGCGCGCCGGCCCGCTGCCTCGGCACGTGAACCTGTGCGGAATTTGCGCCAACGGCCGCCGTGCCCAATGCCTCCGGCAATCCCTCGCCATCCCCGGTCGCCGTCCGACCATCCAAGACCACAGGCTCGGGTTGCAGTGCACTCATCGCTCCCGTCCACTTGCCGTCGAGGTGGCCAATCGTCGATGCCTCGAACCGGCACTCAGCGACGGGTACGCCGCCGTCATCGTTAAGCCACCCGCGCCAGGTGTTCGCGGAGAACTCGGCTGACAGAAAGTACTGGGTGCGCGCTTCAAAGCGGAAGTCGATGACACAGTCGCGCCGCGATTCGATCCTACCGGACAGGGTTTCGCGATAGAATCGGACGGCCACGCGATGCTGCCCGGGGCCCAGCCGCACCCCTCGATCGCGATCGAATTTTCGGTGTACGGACACACCATCGACGCGGGAAACCACGAGGAAGGACGAAGCGGAGAGGCCTACTTCGACGGCGTTGACGACAGAAGCCGCTGCCTCTGAGCCGTCCGCAAGGTCGATCGTTCTAGTCGCCGAGCAAGAAACCGAGGCCGCCAACAGCAAAATCGACAGACTCGGCCCGAATGTCGATTTCAGGCTGCTCACGGGATCCGTGAATAGAGCAGGCGCCTTGAAAAGGAAAGGCCAGCACGGGCCTCCGGTCGTTGAAAAACAGCCGTGAGACTGCGAAGGGGAAACGATCGACCAGTCAGCCCTCAAACTGAATGATGTCACGCGATCCTTCGGACGCGTGCGCGCCCTCGATCGAATTCGCCTGGACCTGGCCTCCGGATCTTCCACGGCCCTGATGGGACCCAACGGAGCCGGCAAGACGACGCTGTTGCGGCTGTGTGCGACGTTGGTGGCACCATCCGCCGGTGATTTGCGAGTCTTCGGGATCGACCCGGCGTCCGACGGCCCAGCGGTCCGGGCGACGATTGCGTACCTTGGTCACGAGTCCCAGCTCTATGGCGATCTCAACGCAATCGAGAATCTGAACTTCACCGCCCGGCTACACAGAGTCGAGAACGCCGAAGCCGCGATTGCGGTCGCGTTGGAGCGATGCGGCCTCGTCGGGGCATCTCGCCGACCCGTGCGAACCTACTCGCGCGGCATGCAACAGCGCTGCGCCTTGGCCCGGGTCCTCTTACTGCGGCCCCGACTCCTGCTGCTCGATGAACCTTCGACTGGCCTGGACTCAGAGGCCAAGGCTACATTGCATGAGATCGTCACTGAGCTGCGCAGGGCGAAGACCACCGTGGTCCTGACAACCCACGATAGCGCCGAGGCCGTTCGCCTGTGCGAAGCCGCTGCCGTTCTGTCCAGAGGGCGAGTTCATTGGCACGGCCGAATCGAGAACGAAAGTCAGCTGGCCGAACAGTTGGCGGCATTGCCCGCAAGCCGCGGCGGCCAACCCTGAGCGATGATTGCCCTGATCTGGAAGGACCTTCTGGTCGAGCTGCGCACGGGAGAGACCATTGCGTCGCTGTTTCTCCTCGGTGTGCTGTTGTTGCTGGTCCTTAGTTTTGCCTTCGATCCGACCCATCCCCTGCGGGAACAGTCCGCGCCAGGTGTGCTTTGGGTCGCCATCATCTTTGCCGGCACGACCGCGATCAATCGTACTCTTCTTCGAGAACGCGAGAACGATTGCTTCTCCGCCCTATTGCTCGCACCGATCGACCGCGGGTCGATCTTCTTGGCCAAGGTCACCGTCAACTTCTCTCTTCTGATCGTGGCCGAGCTGTTTCTTCTGCCGCTGTTCATCTTCTTCTTCAATCTTCCGTTCGCGTCGACCCTGTCACGCGTCGCGCTAGTGCTTCCGCTCACGACTCTCGGATTCGCGGCCATTGGGACCCTCTTCTCCGCGGTCGCCCTGCAGACCCGCGCCCGTGAGATTATCCTGCCTTTGCTCATGTTGCCATTAGCCACACCGCTCTTTCTGGCTGCGGTCGAGACTACGGCCGCTTTGATGGGCGGTGCGCCGGTGAGTAGTGTCGCCCACTGGTTCAGACTCACGGCCGCATTTGATGTGATCTTCCTGGTTGTCGGCTGGTTGGCCTTCGAATATGCTGTCGTCGAGTAACCTGATGACTTCGGCAAAACCCAACACAGATTACATCGTCCCTGCTTCGGTCATTCTTTCGATGCTGGTGGCGCTGTACTTTGTGTTCATCGCCGTACCGAACGACTCGTTCCAGGGCCCGGTGCAACGCATTTTTTATGTTCACCTATCGATGTGGCTGCCGACATTCGTGGCCTTCGGCATTGTCGGCGTGACCAGCCTGCTTTTTCTTTGGAAGAAGGACTTGCGATGGGATCGCATCGCGACGGCTTCGGCTGAGCTCGGGCTACTTTTTTGTACGCTGGGCCTCGCTACCGGCTGCATTTGGGCGAAGCCGATCTGGAATACCTGGTGGACGTGGGATCCCCGTCTCACCCTGACCTTGGTTCTGTGGATGATCTACGCCGCCTACCTGCTGCTCAGGTCGCTGGCGACTGACCCGAGCCAAGGCTCGGTTTTAGCCGCGATTCTGGGTGTCTCCGGAGTCGTCGACCTGTATCTCGTCAATCGGGCCGTCTACTGGTGGCGCGGGATTCACCCCGCCGTCGTGGTGACCAAGGAAGGCGACAGCGGCCTGACCGACCCGATGATGCGGATCACGCTGATCCTCTGCATGCTGGCATTCTTCCTGTTGTTTCTTTGGCTTCTCCGGCTGCGCGTCCATACGGCAAAACTCGAGACCGACATCGACGATCTGCGTCACGATGTCCTTGCAGCCGCTTAAACTAGACACGAAAAGAGCCCATGAACTTATCATTCCTGTTTGCCGCCTTCGCGGTGGTTTGGGTTGGGGTGTTGCTCTACGTCCTCACTTTGGCGCGCCGCAATCGAGAACTCGCCAACGACCTGGAGGACCTGCGGGCCGTTGTCGCGCGCCAGCAGAACCGCAGCAGCCCGTCTAAGGATTGAGGTCGAGCAGTCCGCGGCGCCGCCAGTCGGTCAGTACTTCGGCTGTCGCCGGCATCGCGCAATCACGCGAGATATGTCGCGCCAATAGGCGAACATCATTCAGGTCGTCGATGTCAAAGCTCGTCGCCAGCTCGTGTAGCGACAGGCCTTGCAACTGGCAGGCGGCGCGCGTTTCGTCCAAGACTTTTTCGGTGCTCATCTCGACCTCTGAGAAGACGTCGTGCAGTGCCCGCATCGCGACTAAGCAATAGCCGCCGTCACGACTCGGAACGACGACCACATCGCTGTGCTGCAATGCTGCCAACGAACGCTTGACCGTATCCGCTCCGAGGTGTGGCACGTCGGCCCCGACCATCACGACGCGGCCAGCCCCCGCGGCGAAAAGATCCGAGAAACAATGCAACATCCTACTCGCGAGCCCCGCACCGCGTTGATCGAGGTAGCCAAGCGCCTCTCGACCGATCACATCGTTGAGGCGTGACCCTGCTGGTGCCATCGCCCAGACCAGCCCCCACTGCTCGCTGCGCAGCGTCCGGTCGAGGTCGACCAGGAATGCGCGGTAAAGTGTGCAGGCATGCAAGTCACCGACTGCGGCCGCCAAGCGAGTTTTGACGGTTCCGGGAGTTGGGTACTTTGCCATGACCACGACCACGTCCGCGCCGTTTTCTAATTTCGCCAACATCCCCGACAGCTTCCCTCTGCTGGCGTTCACGGGCAAGGACCATCGGGAGGCAACCGGCCGCAACCGGCGGCCGGCCGCCTTCGACGATTGACCGTCGAAGGCTGGCCCGACATGGTTGGAGAGCAATGAGGGCGCTACCGCTGACCGACATGTCCGTACTCAGCTTCGAGAGCCGTCGAGCCACTGAGATTGCAAGATTGATCAGCGGCTACGGTGGCCAGCCCATTTCCGCCCCATCCATGAGAGAGATCCCTCTCTCCGACAATGAGTTCACCCAGGCGTTCCTCGCCGAGCTGGAGTCGGGTGCGATCGATATCGTCATCCTCCTCACCGGGGTCGGCACGACGGCACTCATCGACATTTTGACGCCACAGTGCCCAACAGAGCGGTTGCGAGCGCTGCTCGACCGCCCGATCGTCGTCGCCCGCGGCCCAAAGCCACGCGCCGTACTTCGGACCCATGGCATGCAGCCGGATCTCACCGTTCCGGAGCCGAACACCTGGCGCGAGATCGTCGACCTCGTAGCCGGCACCGGTCCACTGTCCGGGAAACGAATCGCGATCCAGGAGTATGGCAGGAGCAACGACGAGCTGACCTCGGCGCTGACCAACCGCGGGGCGACCGTGCTGAACGTCCCGGTTTATCGGTGGGCGTTGCCCGAGGATTTGGACCCGCTGCGCCACGGCGTTCGTACGATGGCCAGCGGCGGATCCGACGTCGCCGTGTTCACGAGTGCCCAGCAATGCGCACATGTTTTCGAGATCGCCCGCCAACTCGGACTCGAGCCACAGGTGTTGCAAGCATCTGAAACAACAGTCGTCGCCTCAATCGGGCCTGTTTGCAGTGAAGCCCTGGCGGGATACGGTTTCACCGTCGACATCGAGCCAAAGAAGCCGAAGATGGGGCCGTTGATTCGCGAGATCGCGGAGGCGGCGCCGACCATCCTTGCAACCAAACGCTTGCGTCAGAACGATCGAGGTTAAATCTTGGATTCTTCCCCATTCATCCGCGCTTGCCGGCGCCAGGAAACCCCACACACGCCGATTTGGCTCATGCGCCAGGCGGGACGCTACATGGCGGAATATCGGGCCGTCCGTGAGCGATTCTCATTCCTCGACCTTTGTCACGAACCCGAGGCCGCCACGGAGGTGACTGTCACCGCCGCTCGAATTCTCGGCGTCGATGCGGCGATCATTTTCGCCGATATCCTCCTCATACTCGAGCCACTCGATGTCGGCCTCGAGTTTGTCAAAGGAGACGGGCCGAGGATACGGCAGCCGGTGCGGTCGACCGAACGGATTTCTGAGCTGGCCGACTACGACACAGGTGATCGGCTGTCGTTCGTGTACGAGGCGATTCGCCGGACCACGGCCGAACTTGCTGACGTTCCGCTGATCGGCTTTGCCGGCGCACCGTTTACCCTCGCTTCCTACCTCATCGAAGGCGGTGGGTCACGAAACTATCTCGCGACGAAGCGGTTCATGTACGAACACGAAGCGTCTTGGCATCAGTTGCTCGACTTACTGGCTCGACTGGTCAATTCCTACCTCGGCCATCAGGTCGATGCCGGAGCCCATGCGCTGCAGCTCTTCGATAGCTGGGTGGGATGCCTGTCTCCCGCCGATTATCAAACTTATGTAGCGAAACACACGGCCACCGCCCTCGCCGGACTTTCGCAGCGAGTCCCCGTCATCCACTTCGGGACGGCGACCTCGGGAATGTTGCCGCAGATTCGCGATGCCGGCGGTGACGTCATCGGGGTAGACTGGCGCATCCGCATGGATCAGGCCTGCCAGATTATCGGGCCGAACCACGCCGTCCAGGGCAACCTGGATCCTTTAACTCTCTTCGCGCCCAAAGATAAGCTGCGCAATGCTGCAAAGGCGATTCTCGAACAGGTCGGCGGGCGACCAGGTCATATCTTCAACCTTGGCCACGGTATCGTACCCGAAACGCCTGTGGATCACGTTCGATTTCTGGTCGATACCGTACACGAGCTGAGCCAGCGCTAGAGACACCTTGGCCTCCACCGATCGACGAAAATCGAACCCACGCGTCGCCGTCATCGGCGCCGGCATCACCGGCCTTGCCGCGGCGCACCGACTATTCGAGCTGAGCCGTGATCACGGCGAGCCGGTCGACATTCAAGTCCTCGAAGCGAGCGATCGGATCGGCGGCGTCATCAAAACTGAGCAGCGCTCCGACTTTGTCATCGACCACGGGCCCGACTCATTTTTGTCCGAAAAGCCGGCGGCCTTGGCACTCTGTGAGCGACTCGGCATCACCAGTCGCCTGGTCGGGACGCAGGAGCAGTTCCGCCGGACCTATGTCGCCTTCAATGGCCGTCTCCACCCGTTGCCCAATGGCTTTTCGCTGATGGCACCAACCCATCTGTGGCCGCTCGCTGCAACCAAACTGTTTTCACCGCTCGGCAAGCTGCGCATGGCTCTTGATCTGGTCTTGCCGTCCAGACCTAGAAAGGACGAAAGCCTCGAGTCTTTCGTCAAGAGACGGCTGGGCAGGCAGGCGCTCGAACGTGTGGCGCAACCCCTGGTGGGGGGCATCTACACCGCGGATCCCTCGACTCTCAGTCTGGCGGCGACGATGCCGCGGTTCATGGAGATGGAGAGAAATTACGGCAGCGTCATTCGTGCCCTGCGCGCCCAAGCGCGAAACTCCACCGCGACCCGCGAAGCTAGCGGCGCACGCTGGAGCCTGTTTCTGAGCTTCGGCGATGGGATGCAGTCGCTGGTCGACGCCCTCGGCGACCGACTCGGCCGCCAACGAATTCAGCTCGAACACGCAATCGAATCGATCCTCCCAAAAGGCGGGTCGTGGGAAATCGACAAGACCGATCGCTATGACGGAGTGATTGTCGCGCTGCCGGCACAACGGTCGGGGAAGGTCCTGCGAGGAGTCGACTCCGCCCTGGCGTCGGACCTCGAATCAATTCGCTACGCTTCCTCAGCGGTGGTCAACCTGGCGTATCCACGCGAGGCGATCCCCAACCCACTCGATGGATTTGGTTTTGTCGTTCCCCACGTTGAGAAACGAAACATCATTGCCTGTAGCTATAGCAGTATGAAGTATGCTGGCCGCGCTCCTGCCGGCTTCGCGCTGCTGCGCGTCTTCGTCGGCGGCGCGCTGCGGGCGGAGGTCGCCGAGCTCAGCGACGATAAGATCTCTGCGGCGGTTCGCAAGGAGTTGCGAGAGCTGCTCGGGATTCGACAAGAGCCCAGCATCACGACGATCCAACGCTACCCGGCTTCGATGCCTCAATACGAACTCGGCCATCTCGAGCGCGTGCAGCGGATCGAAAATCGTATCGATTCGCACAAACATCTGGAAATCGCCGGTAACGGATTTCGAGGTGTTGGGATCCCGGATTGCATCGCCAGCGGCGAACGCGCGGCAACGGCCCTATTCGGGGATCTTTTTGGAATGATCGAATAGCCCATAACTACTTGTGTTTATTGCGTTTATGCCACTCGTCCCGGAGGTTGATGGCGGCCAGTTGGCGGCGCTGCCACCGCACCGGGGCAACAGAAAGTGCCCTTGTGCTGGAAGACAGGTTTCCCTACTGTATGTCCAGTCAGGTCGAGCTGTCTAAACGATGCTGGCGATATCTGAGATTCGAGCACCACAACGTGACATTCCTCGCTACTGCCGAGAGCAGCCGCTTCCAGCCTACCGCTTCGTACCCGGGTTCAACCCGCACCCGCGTCGCGATCCCGCCGGGCACTCATACGCCCGAGCATCAACGGGGATGCACTCCTGGGATCCTAGCGAGTGGCGAAATTTGGACAACTGGCTCTGGGGCGTGGACCTCTTCAACCGCTTCTACTTCTGGGAGGCGCACGAGGCTTGGGAAGAGTTGTGGACCGTATCCCCGCGCGCAACATCACCTTCACTATTCCTCCAGGGACTGATTCAGGTGAGTGCGGCGCTTTTGAAAGTTCACCTCCGATCCACGCGCGGCTCGCGCAAGCTTTCCGTCGCCGGGATCGAGAAATTATCGCAGGTCTCCGACACATTCCCATCGTTTATGGGACTCGATGTCGTGCAGACCATCACCGAAATGGAAGACTACTTCCGTCCACTGGCGCGCGACGTCCTACCGCTACTCGACGCGCACGCACCGGTATTGAGCCTGGACACCGACAATTTCAACGGCGACAGCGTAGGCGCGCGACCATGATGGGCTGTACCAGCCCGAACGAGTGGCCGCCGAGCTTTCGCCGGTTGCCGGGTAACGTGCACGTTGCCAAGAGCACGCCGAATTTTTTGTCTTGAGCAGAGGTGTTGGTGGATGGTTCGAAGGAGGATGAATGCCCAAGGTAATGTTAATCAATGTCACCCACTCAGAAGAAAGTCGGGTTGGCATCATGAACGACGGAGTCCTCGAATCGTTTGAGATCGAGTCCGTCAGCAGATCACATCTCAAAGGCAACCTTTACAAGGGTGTCGTACATCGGATCCACCCGGCCCTAGAAGCGGCTTTCGTCGATATTGGCGCCGACAAGGATGCCTTTCTCCCACTCGACGAAATCTGCTTCAACAATCTCGACTCGGTACCGAAAGCCAATGGGTCGAACGGCAATAGCGGCGGACGGCGCTCGCTGCGCATTCGCGACGTCCTTCGACCGGGCCAAGAACTCCTGGTCCAAATTACAAAGGAACAGTTTGCGAACAAGCCGCCCACGGTGACGACCTTCTACTCATTGCCGGGGCGTTATCTCGTTCTTCTTCCGGGCTCTGAGGACACAGGAATCTCGCGGCGTATCGAAGGTGAAGAACGGGACCGCCTGAGGAAGATCGTCGATGGGCTGAAACCCGATGAAGGGTTCGGATTGATCGTTCGCACGGTCGCCGGACTCGAGGACAATGGCAACGATTTACCGCGCGACCTCGAGTACTTGCGACGCCTCTGGAACAACGTCCGCAACGCCGCCAACGGGCAGCGCGGCCCCTCACTCGTCTACCGCGAGCACGACATCGTACAGCGCGCCATCCGCGATTTTTACACCCCGGATATCAGCGAAATCCACATCGACGACGAGGACGCTTACGATCGCGCCCGCGGTTTTTTGGGAACGTTCATGCCTGGCAGCGAGGCGGTGCTGCGGCACTATCGCGGCGAGCAGCCGATGTTCTCGGCATTCAAGGTCGAAGAACAGATCGAGTCGGTATTCGCCCGACGCGTGCGTTTGAGATCGGGTGGCTCGATCGTCATCGACGGCACCGAGGCGTTGACCGCCATCGACGTCAACTCGGGTGGGGCGGTTCGCGGGGCCAATCCCGAGGAGACCGCATTTCGGACCAACCGTGAGGCTGCGGTCGAGGTCGCCCGCCAACTGAGACTGCGCGACATTGGAGGGATCATTGTTGTCGACTTCATCGACATGCGCGAGTCCAAGAACATCCGCGAGATCGAGCAGCTCATGAAACACGAGATGCGCCTCGACAAGGCGCGACACGAGACAAGCCGCCTATCGAGTCTCGGGCTGATGCAGATTTCAAGGCAGCGCATGCGACCCGCAGCGACCGCCAGCAGTCACGCCACCTGCACCCACTGCCAAGGCTTTGGGTCGGTTCGTACTTCAGCATCGGCGGCACTCGGTGCCCTGCGCAGCATCCACAATCGGATGTCGCTCGGCGATGTCGAGACGATGCGAATCCGACTTCCGAAGGATGTCGGGCTGCATCTACTCAACCACATGCGAGAAGACGTCGCGGGCCTCGAGAGCCGTTATCAGAGCACCGTCGAGATCGAACTCTGCGACACGTTTCTACCGCACGAGATCGAGACCGAGGTCAAAGAGCGCTCGCGCACCCAAACCCGACGCAAGGCCGTCGAACCCGGCTCGGTAGCCGAAGCGAGAGAGACCTCGAAACCCGCCGACGCGAGGGAGACCTCAAAATCCGCCGACGCGGACGGCGATGGCAAACGCCGACGCCGACGCCGACGCCGACGTGGCGGCAATGGTTCTTCCGGTGATGCGGATTCCTCACAGACGAATTCCGCTGAGGCGGCATCCAGCGAGTCGTCAGCCTCGACGGTGGATCGCGGCCGCAGCCGCAGCGGCGCAAGTGAGGAGTCTTCCAAGAAGTCGACCGAGACGGCGTCGACCGAGACGGCGGCGCGCGAGACGGCGTCAACCGAGACGGCGTCAACCGAGACGCCCGCGTCAGTGTCATCCGCGTCCGAGGCGACCACCCAGGCCGCCGGGGACAGTGGCAACGGGGAAAAACCGGAGTCCTCGAGCGCGGAGAGTGGTCGTCGAGGACGTTCCCGATCGCGCGGCAGACGCGGCGGTCGCCGGCACCGCTCTGGCAGAAGCGGCGCCCAACAAGAGGGCAACTCGAGCCAAGCGAACGAGACCGCAAGCCCCGAGTCATCGGCGCGCCAATCTGCGGAGGAACGCCCTCGCCGAACTGAGGCCGTCGAACGGACCCGAGCGCAGAAGACGGCAGGAGACGCTGCGAAATCCAACCCAAGTGAAACACAGGCGGCGGCCCCACCGGTCGCTGCGACAAAGCCCGCCCCAACGGTCGCTGCAACTAAGCCTTCAGCTCGGCCCGTTCGTACCGAAACCGCGATTGCCAGAGAGCCGGTAAAAGCCACGAAGGCGCCAGCTACGAGGAAACCGGCGGCCAAGAAGACAACGGCCAAGAAGGCCACTCCGAGGAAGGCTGCGGCGAAGAAAACGACAGCCAAGAAGACGACGACCAAGAAAGCGGCCGCCAAGAAGACGACTGCGAAGAAAACGACAGCCAGGAAGACGGCTGCGAAGAAAACTACAGCCAAGAAGACGACCAAGAAAGCGGCGCCGAAAGCGGCCGCTCCGGCTGTCTCTGGCGAATAGAATCAGCGCGTCTTCCGTCACTCGCCAGCGCGGTGGCGGAAGACGCGCCCACGCCTCGACGACGACGACAACTCGAGGAACAGTAAGCCGCGCAGTATCATGGCGAAATAGATGAAGATTCCGCCCGCAACCACTTCCAACGCGTACCCGAAGCCGCCGCCCACTTGCACGAACCAGATTCCGCCGCCGGCGAGCGCCAACAGAATGTTGATCGGGAACCATTCGATCCAATTCTGCGAAACAAAGTCGTAGCTCTCGCTCATCAGTTCCATGGTCGAGTTGTGGCCCAAATAGATCAACTCGGGAACGGCGTTGAATAGGACTCCGACGAGCAATGCGGAGAACGTGGCGATGGCCGTGCCGCCCGGGGTCGCCGCCACCATGCCCCCCACCATCGCGATGATCCACAGCGCGAACATCACACCCAGCACGTCACCGAAGTAGGTACCGAAACTCCCCCGGAAGTCTTCGAGAGTCACCTTGCCCGTGCGAACGATGACCTCGACAGACGCCAGGAACGCCCCGCAGCAGAAGGCGCAGAGCGCCGCCATAGCAAACCCGGCCAGTGGGCCGAAGAACGATGCCACGACCAATCCAAAACGAAAGATGAAGACGTACGCAAGTAACGCCGCGAACATCAACCAGTTTCTCACGGCGAGTCCGCCCGCTTGGCGTATGCAGCGAACGTAAATCGCCATCGTGGTGCTCAGCCAGTCCACTCCGCTCAGCGTAACTTCCCAACGAAGGTCGGTCAACGCGCTCGCCTCCTCCGGTTGCTCCGGGAGGAGCAATCGCTATGGTTGCCGGGTATGAGGATTGAGGTTTGCAACTTTGGACCGGTGGCAGCGCCGAGCGGAATTCCCGCATCGCAACGGATGGCTGGGGTCGACTATCCGACACCGGAGCTCGGGGCCTCGATCGACCCAGTCACGGGAATCGCAAACCAACTCTCGGGAACGTGCCCGGGTGAACCAATTTCGGTCGCCTTCCGACCGAACCCGGTGCGACAAGTGCGGATTCAGGCGCGGCTCCGAAACCGCGGCACCAACCTGTCGGAGCCATACAAGACATCGACGGCAGCTGATGGAGCGCGACTCAAGTTGTCGCTCTGCGGTCCATACACTTTGTCCCGTCTCTCGTTCATCGAAACCACAGCGTATAGCGACTACGTTCATTTGGCCCACGATCTATCGAATCATCTGGCCGACGAGGTTCGCCATTGTGTACGTCTCGGCGCCCGCCTCATTCAGGTCGATGAACCATGGATCCTCCAGGCGCCGGAAGACATCCGCTTGGTGCGTGAGCTTCTAGAGCCCCTACAAGACGCGGTCGAACCTGAGGGAACACTGATTGTCGCCACCTACGGAGCCGCTGTTGGCGACATGTTTGCACACCTAAACTCGTTGCCAGGAGCTGCGGTCGGGCTCGATTGTACATCGAGCCCCGAGATCATCGCCGATCTGGCTGCGACCGGCTCGGGTAAACCGCTCGCGCTCGGACTGATCGGCCTTGGCGAGGATGGAGACATCGCATCGCTGGCCCGAGACGTCAAAGTCGCAACCCGACGCTACCAACACGAGATCCTATATCTGCAGCCTGCCTGCAGCCTCGATACTCTCGATACGGCAGTGGTGGACGCAAAGTTACGCCGATTGGCCGCCGTGCGTTCCGAAGTGCTCGCAAACCCGTGATGGTTCTCGGACCCCGGCCGGGCGTGCGCCGAGCCTACCGGCGACAACTTTCTTGACGATCTCGGGAAAGCACGGGCATGGGCGGATCGCTTTTGCCCCCCTCGCAATCTTTCGTTATCTAAGTGTGTCCGCAAGTATCGTCGGATGCAGCAAACCAATTAATCGTTTGTACCTATCAGAATAGATGAAACTGACCGAAAAGGCGGCAACCCAGCTGCAGCAACTGCCGATCGCTGGCAAGAATGTCCTCGTCGATGCTGCGTTCGAGCAGCGCAAAGATGCGGAGATGTTCAACAATCTCGTGCGAGCCGCCGTAGGCAGTACCGGCACAATCGTGATGCCCGCGTTCACCAACACCTGGACACTACTCGATGAAGCGCCGTCACCTGTCCCCTACCATCAGGATTTACCTCTCAGCTCTCCGGTCGGAATGGTCGCTGAGGCGTTTCGCAAGCAACCAGGGGCACTGCGCAGCGGACACCCCTCCCATTCCTTCACGGCACTCGGGCATCGCGCCCACGATGTGCTTTCCACAAACCGCGACAACAACCCACTCGGGCCAGTGAAGAAACTCAATGTGATGAACGGTGCCAGTTTGCTGGCGGGCCTTCCGCTCAGCCGGTGTACCGCAATCCACCTCGCCGAGGCTCTTGCCCTTCCGGAGATTCGTTTTCGCTCGACTGCGAAAAGAATCAATCTGGCAGGCTACGAAGAGCGTGTGGTCGTCGAACGGCTACCGAGCTGCACAATCGGGTACGATCGACTGGAGTCGGTGGTCGGCGACGCGACCCTGACATCCGTAGTCATCGAACGACAATCGATACGGCTATTCGAGCTGCGCCCCCTGGTGAGGGCCTGCATCGCGGCCATCGCCCTCGAGCCTCGCCTACTGCTCTGCGGCAAAACCGAGTGCCCCACCTGCGTCGTCCGGCAGGAGGTCTTGTCCGGAGCTGTCGGCTCGGCCTGACGGCCCCCGCCCGCTAAGGTCTCTGGCGGCCCAGTAGCGCCGACATTCCAGCCGCGGTGAGGGCCGGTGTCCATGTCTGGTAGTCCACTTCGACCCAGCCCTCGCCTTCGAGTTCGGTCAGGGCAGCGCGAACTGCATCCGGGCTCGCATGCACGGCTGCGGCTATCGAGTCGGCCCCGAGGCCGAGGTCCTCATCCCACAATACACGCCGTGCCAGCATGAGACGGCATATGCGAAACGTTACTTCTCCAAGCCGTTGGTTCGTGGTGTCTTCTTGCCAAGCTTCACTTCGTTGCATTGTATGGAGACAGAGCAACGCTCATGCCAGGTCCCGTACAACCACGAATCGACCTCCCCAGGCGAAACGCCACAGCGTATGCCACTAAGCCTGTGCATTATCGGCGCCGATAAAGCAGCAATCGTCAACCGCCACTCCCACCCGCTGCAATCCAGCGAGAAGACCTCTGCTTCACTCCCCGAGCAGTTGGCGAATTGCCTGGAGCTCGCGGCGCACTTGATCGATCGCCTCGCGGTAGCGACCAGCCCCTAGCGGTAAGTCCATCTGCTCGTCGCCATCAGCGGCAACGTCCGCGTCGAGAGCTTCTTCCGATGCCTCTTCCGCCGCCTCTTCAACTCCGCTTTCCACGCCGCGGCTTTCTTCCGAGACACCCTCATCACCACCCCGCACCGACCGGAGCCGACGCTTTGCGCCTTCAATGGTGTAGCGCTCATCGTGTAGCAGACGGCGAATCTCGATCAGGGTCTCAACGTCGCGCCGCCGGTACAGGCGGTGCTGCGAGCGCGTCTTGCCTGGACGGATCGATGGGAACTCGGTC
>JAJCZJ010000028.1 GCA_029262455.1 Deltaproteobacteria bacterium
CTCCGCAGCCTTGAAGGTGCGCCCCTCAGCGGGTAGAACGTCAGCGGCGCTCCCCACGGGCGCCGGGCTGCCCGCCTCTCGCCGGGGTCCAGCAGCCGGGGGCTCCGACCCGCCTTGCGGTTCCCCACCCCCCGCCCGAGCGCCCGGCGAAGCGGAGGCTTCCTGATGTTCACTGCCCGAGACGAGAGCACGCGCGACTGGGGATGGGTCCTGCCGTACAGTCTCGCCGCCGGCTGCTGGCTGATCCTCATCGCCTTCATCGTCTTCAACGTCTGGATCGAGGCGAAGCTCAGTAAGCCGCTCCCGACCGGCTGCGTCAGTCTCCACGAGGATTGCGCCGGGCACGCGTCCTGCCTCTTTCTCGACACGCGAGGCGTGCTCGAGCGCGGCGAGAGCAGCGGCGCCCCGTTCTGAAGGTGACTGATCGGCGCGTAGAGGAACGACGCCCAGGGAGCCCCCCAGAACGCTCGCGAGAGACGACGGCTCACGAGACCAGTAATCCTGATTCCACGCGGCGAAAGCCGCGGGATCCCCGAAGGGGAACTCCCCGAATAAGGGGAACGGGTCTTCCCGTTCGCTAAGCGCACGAGGCGGACCGATCACGTCGAGGACGTTCGGCGGGTTCTTGCACTCTTCGCAGAGCCACCATCGGCCCTCGCTGAAGACGAGTCGGTACGCCTCGACGTGGCATCGGTCGCACTTCACGGCTAGCCCTTTCGGCCCTTGCGGGCGTCGCTCGGATGCGGCACACGCTGGCGCGTTTCCGTCACGAGCTCGCGATGGTTCGGATCCCAACGAGTCGTAACGCTGACGTCGTCGCCGCGCGCCATGTCGACGCCCGCCTTCATGACGTTCAGCCGCACGTCGTCGGGGAAGATCACGAGATGCACGCCTTCGGGTAGGAGCGGCTCGATCTCCTGGATGTAAGCCTTGACGGGATCCCAGGTCGGCATGTTGGCATCGAAGGTGAGCTGCTCGGGCGGCAAGAACAGACAGACGATGTCGCCCCTGCTTAGGTTCAGCTTGCCGATGACCGGATCGACCGGCTGGTCGGCCGGCATGACGACCGCGTCGCCCGTGCGGAGGTTCTGAAGGTCGAGGCTGTTGATGAGCGCCTTGACGTCGGGCGTCGCCTGGACGCCGTTCAGGTGGACCTGCTTCTCGGCGCACTCGCCGCAGTAGGTCTTCGTGAAGCCAGCTCGAAGCGGGTTCACGCTCTCCGGCACCTGCGCGTAGATCGCGCCGCCCGGCGGGTGCTTGTGCGGGTTGCGACCGCACGCGACACACGTGTTGTCGGCTCGGTCCTCGACGAGGCGCCGCGCGTGGAAGTTGGCGCGGTCGATGCGGCTGACGAGATCGCGCCGCATCTCCTCGCGCTCCTGCGACAGCTTCGACCACATCGTCGCCCACACCACCTCGCGCTTGTTCAGATCTTCCTTCGCCGCCAGGTGGTCGGCCATCAGGCTGTTGTGCGCGTTCTGAAGCGTGCGGAGCTGATCCGCTAGCTCCTCGAGCTTTGGGATCCGCGTCGGCATCGCTGACGCGCGGCCTCGTGCTGAAGGGTCACCTTCGACACACGTCTTATTCACCTCGACCCTGCGCGCGAGCTTCTTCACCTCCGCGTCGATCCGCCCGGCCTTCGTCTCGGCGCGATCGGCCTTGTCCGCGAGCGCTCGCATCGCGAGCGTGTTCTGCCGAAAGGGACGGCTGCCGCCCCTCCCCTGCGCGAACGCGTAGTGGATCGCGCGCGCCATGCCGGCGATCACGAGCAGAGCCAGAACGACGTATCCCACGGTCACTGCGTCCATCTCTTCCTCCTTCGTTCGTTGCTTCGCGTGTGCTGGTAAGGCTGCGGCGCGGCCCGTCTCTTCGCTATGTCCTCGACGGATCTCATGGGGCGTTGCCTGCCGTCGCCTTCAGACGGGCCGCCGCCGCGGGTCGGGTGCGTCAGTCTCCTATTTCATCGTCCTCGCGCCTCCGCAGGGCTGCTGGGTCCTCGAACGCATAGTGCTCAGTGCAAGGTTGCCAGCCATCGGGCTTGCCCTGCTACAACGGGACCGCGGTCGACGCGCCTCCCTTCTCGCCCGCGCGCGCGGACGCGTCTCGATGCCGTGTCTCCACGATGCCTTCCAGGTCGCAGAAGGGGGACACGGTACACGC
The DNA here is from genome assembly GCA_029262455.1 of Deltaproteobacteria bacterium. Lineage (GTDB taxonomy): Bacteria > Desulfobacterota > Binatia > HRBIN30 > CADEER01 > CADEER01. Next base: position 2,161 of record JAJCZJ010000028.1, read on the forward strand.
GTTGGGGCATGACCAACCGCAACGCGTGCATCTCAGTCGTGTGGCCGCGAAGCCTCACAGGCCAGCCTTCGCGCGGGCTCGCTTCCCGAGGCTCGCGCCGATGCCCTGGACGTCCTCGACACCGCCGAGTCCCTTCAGGAACCCGACGAGGAGATTCGCTGCGACCGGTGCGCCCTCAGCCACTACGTACTTGCCTGCGCGGAGGAGCGCGGCGCCGGCGGCGCTCGCCTTCACCTCGGGGACGCTGAGTTCGCGGGCGGCGGCTTCGTCGGCGTCTTCGGTGTTCGCGTCCTGGCGCTCGGCAATCTTGCCAAGCTGCGCGAGCTTCTCGGCTGGCCCTGCTCTCGTCTTACTCACCGTTCGGCTCCTTCACGACGACGAGCCGCGCCGCCGCTTCCCTGCTCGCGGTCGCTGACTTGATCCACGCCGTCGCCGCTGCGTGCCACGCCTTCGTCGTCGCCTCGTGCTGATCCGCGGGAACGTCTTCGAGGTCGGGGCCCGCGCTGAGCTGAATGAACAGCTTCGCATCCGAGAGGGACTCGGCGTTCCACTTCATCAGCTCGGCGCTCGAGCGGCTCACTTCGGCCTTGAACGCGTCGACTTCCTCGGTGTCGTACGCCGCGCAGCCGGTCAAGCCGGTTGCCATCGCACCGATCATGCAGATCAGGAACAGGGCCCAGATCGTCTGAGTGAGTAGATCACGCTTGCGCATCATGCCGCCTTTCTGCTCTGAAGCTAAGCATACACCGTGCCGTAGGGGGCGCCTGCCGCCTCCCAGGCATCATAGTCGTCGATCACCTCCACGACGGGATCGGGCGCCTCGTCCGGTGGCACCAATCCGTGCCGACTGAGGTAAGACGCTGTCGGGCGAAGCGATATCGCCACAGAAAGCACGTTCAGCCGCTCCTGCGGGCTGGCATTGATGTAGACCGTGAGCCCCTCGCCGTGCTCGTCGGTCACGAGGACGGGGACCTCGCGCGCCTCGCCTTCCAGCTCGACCGCCTGGGTCGCGTCCGCCTCGCTCTGGTCTCGGCAGCCAGGGCCCACGAACTCCAGCTCCCCGCTCGGAGTCACCTTCGCCTTCTTCCACCAGCCGACGCCGGTGACCGGGTGCGACTTGCCGAACGGGTTGATCAGCCGCTTTAGCTCCTGCACGAGCACGGCTTCGCGGTTGTGCTCGTCGACTATCTGCTCGCCCTTCGCCGCGGTCTGCACGGTCGAGAGCAGGACGACGCGGTCGTCGTCGACGAAGATCCGAATGGCGCCGCCCTTCTTCCGGCGGATTCTCTTGGAGACGCGCTCCCACTCCGTCTTGAAGCCCTCGTCCGTCGTCTTGAATTCGCTCACGTACGTCGCGTCCGCTTCCTCCCAGCCCTCGATGCCACCGAGGTACCAGGACGCGCGGAGCATGCCGGCGCAGTAAGGGCAGTCCCACTTCCGGCACGGCATCGGCTTGCGCACGAAGCGCGCGCGCTGCCGCGTCGACTGAAAGACGCCTTGGTACGGGGTCGGGCATTCCTGCGCCTGCGACGCGAAGAACTCGCTTCGGATCTCGGCAATCTGCTCGTAAGTGATGCGCGAGCTCGCGGCGTTTCGGTGCGCGCGTTCGAGTTCGAGGTAGGCCGGATCGTCGGCCGGCTTGCATGGCGCCGGGGGCCGACTGGTCCGCGAATCCCTTAAGTCTCTCTCTGATGATGTTCCTAACGGGATCGCCGGACATCCATGGCGCGAAGAAGCCTCGTCGAGCGGCTCAATCTGGACCTCCCGGATCTCGATCGGCCGCGATCGCGCGGCGCGCTCTGGGATTGTGCGCGGCTTCGCCTGTCCGGCCGCGAAGCATTCGCCGATCACCTGGGCGGCTTCCGCACGGGGGAGCCCGGACCTCTCGGCTGCCTCAGTCAGCTCGGCGAGCGCGTGCGCCGGGTCGAGGATCATGACGCCGTTGGAGTCCGGGTAGCAGAGCCCGCCGATGGAGAACGCGACCTTCTCGGCGGTCTGGTGACGCGTCCCCTCGCCAGCCTCGGACAGCTCGGCCGCGGCACGCTCGAGCGCGGCGACCGCGTACGGGTGAGCGCCTGACTCGTGCAGCAGCGCGCCATGGCCGAGCGGGTGGATCCCGCCGAGCTGCTCATCGATCACCTTGGCCCGCCGGCGGCGAGCGTCGGCGACCAGATCGACTTCGAGCGCGGCGAGCGACTCGCGGAGCGTCCAGCCGTGCCAGTCGAGCACGTCCCGAGGGAGCGTTAGCGTCGGCGCTCCGCTCAGGCGGAAGAGTCGATCGACCCCGAGCGGATCCGGGGCGCCGACGAACACTGGCGTTCCGGTGTAGTGGGCTTGGATCGATCCGCCCAGGCGGTCATCGATCTTCAGCCCCTCGGGGAGCGCCTCGGTGATCCGCTTCATGTACTCCCGAGCGCTCGCGTCGAACGCCGGTCGATCGAGCCAGTACCACAGGTGAAGGCGGAGCTGATCCCAGGGCTTCACGCCCGCGGACGCCGACCACTGAGCGACGCAGCCGACGCCGGCGAACTCGGGCGCGACCGCGGCGAGCTGCTCCCGGACCCACTCGACCGCAGCGCGACGTGAATCCGCAGAGCGCGCGAGGTCCTCGGGCGAGATGTGATCAGGGGTCGGCCAGCCGTCCAGGTCGAGCATGAGCCAGCGCCGCCCCGGTCGGGTGGGCTGGATCGTCGCCGCGTTACCCGGCCGATCGTGGAGCAGCCGCTGCAGCCTCGCGTCGGGCCCGCACTCGCGCAGCTCCTCGCGAGCGTGATCGGTCAGCTCGCCGCGGACGACGAACGCGTGGCGATCGCCCGCGAGCTGCTCGAGCGTCGCGGCCAGGTCGTCGAGCGATTCGAGCGGACGCGAGAAGCCGACGCGGAAGTTCTTGGCGCTTCCGTAGCCTTCGGTGGCCCAGCCCCGCGGCTCGCGCGTGTGGCGCTTCGTCGCGAGGACTCGGCCGGCGCTTCTGAGAATGGTCAGACGTTCCACGTGATGCTCCTCGGGGTTCCCGGCTTCCGTCCTTCGTGGTCGAGACCTTCGATCTCAACATGTCCCTTCGCGCGCCTGCACTCGGTCCCCGTCTTCGGGTCGACCGCTCCGCACTCCGGCGCGTTCAGCTCCGGGCGCATGCTCGCCGGCCGCATTCGAGCGCGCTGCTCAGACGAGCAGAGCAGGCCGAACGTGAGCGCCTCGGCGTGCGCGAGCCCGCCGGCGAACCAGACGGGCACGCGGAACATGACGCTCCACGTCGTCAGCGTCCCGATGACCTGCTCGGCGGTGACGCGCCTCCCGACGCCTGCCGTCGCCACGCCGCGCGCGGTCATGGCGATGTCGCTCGCCTCGCCGAGCCCGATCACCTGGCGCAGCGAGCCCTCGACGACGATCGCCGCGTACCCGCCCCGGTTGATGATCACCTCCATCCGCCGAAGCTCGGCGATGAAGTTCTTGCGGCCGGCGCCGACGGTGTGGAACAGCTCGCTCGCCTTCTTGCGCTCGATCGCGACGAAGTCTTCGAGCCCAAGCAGCGAGTAGTCGCCGGTGAGCAGGCGATGCCGGAGCTTATGAATCACCTGCTTGCTTCCGTCGTGCGAGGGGAAACCGAAGGGGGTTTTTTCTCGGTCGTCGATCAGGATGGTTCGCACGCTACGCCCCCGCGTGCGCGAGCACGAGCGCCGACCAATCCCAGAAGTACTGACCCTGCTCGTTGCGGCAGCGTTCGATCGCCATCACCTCGACCGCGTTCGCGCCGTGGCGCTTGGCGATGGACGTGAACCCTCCGAGCTGCCAGTCGTGCTTCCGCAGCTTCAGCTTGGGCCGGCCGTGGTCGTCGCGCTTGGCCTCGCCAACCAGCTCGCCCGCGTCGTTCATGTGGCAGAACTTCGGGCCGTTCGCGCTGACGACCTGGATGTGCTCCAGCTCGTGATCGACCAGAGCCTCCTGCTGCTCGGGGTCGAGGAACTCCCAGCTCTCCGAGTCGATCGTGATGAGCGCGTCCCCGTTGCCCAACGCGCGCTGCTTCAAGGGGACGATCTTGACGGTCGCCGCCGCGGGGTACCCGCCGTGCTTAAGCGCGTGACCCTTGGACTCGCCTTCCTTGTCTACCTTCGACACCATGAGCAAGTCGACGCGCACGTCGCACGCGAGCAGTTCGCGGTGATACTGCTCGAGCGCGTGGAGCACGAGGCGCTCGACGCCCTCGTCCGCCTTCTCGTAATACAGGCCCATCAGCTCTTCTCCTTCGCGAGCTTCAGAAGTTCGGCGAGCTCGCTGCGTTCTGGTTCGTCGAAGTCGTTCGGTGAGACGTCGCGGAAGAACGAGAGGACCGACGCGGCGAGGCGCTCGCGGCTCTTCCGGAGATGTGTGATCCGGCCGATCTGAGCGCGGACCCGGCTGCGTAGCAGGTGGAGCGTCGCGCGCCTGGCTCCCTTTCGCCCGTGCCCATTCATCGCTCAGTCAGCTCCGCCGAGAAGCAAGCGTGCTGCCGCTGCCACTCTCGGAACCTGTCCGTTCCCAAGGGCTCTAAGGCTGTCCACCCGATCGGCCACCCCATAAGCCACTCGACCCACCTCGGGTTCAGTCGGCCACGGCGGGAGCGAGACCCGCGCTTGATACCTTCGGCTTGAAGGACGAAGTCCGACAGGCTCGTCCCCGAGTGAGCCTCCGAGCTGGGGAGCGAGCGGCTCCCCGCGCTCCGGCTGTCGCCCACCGTCGGCGTCGGGAACTTGCCCTGCGCGGCTAGTGAGATCTTGCCCCCGCGCGTCGCGCACGGCGTCGGGATCTGAGCCATCCGCGCGAGCGACGGCCGGCCGCGGCTCGCCTTGTTGTTTCCCGTGCCGTTGCCGCTGCTGCCGTAGCTCGTCGCGGCCGGCGTCGGAAACGGGTGCTTGTAGGGGCTCGGCTGCTCGATCCGCTCCGATAGCTGGCGGCGTCGCTGCCCCGGCTTGCTCGACCCCTTGTGATCCGTCGCGCACGGAGTCGGGAATGACTCCGCCTCGTGCGCTTGCCGAAGCAGCTCGTTGCCGTCGTGACCGCGCCGGTTGTTTGAGCCGACTCTCGAGGATCGCTTCGCGGGGTCGACCGTGTAACCGCTCGTCGCGAATCCTGCCTGGGGCGTGGCCCAAGATCCAGAGGCGGTCGCGACCGTGGGGCGCTCCACACTCCGCCGCGCTGATACACTCCCATTCCGCATCGAACCCGAGCGCGGCCAGGTCGGCGAGGACGTTGCCGAAGTAGCCCCGGGCGGAGGGAGACAGGAGACCGGGGACGTTTTCGAGGAAGACGAACGCCGGCTCGACTTCCGAGATGATCCGCGCCGTGTGCGGCCAGAGGTTGCGCGGGTCGTCGGCGCCTCGCCGTGCCCCGGCAGACGAGAATGGCTGACAAGGAAATCCCGAAGACAGGACTCGTATGCGGTGTCGAAAAGGCCGGCCGTCGAACGTTCGCGCGTCGCTCCAGATGGGGGCGTCGTCGAGGTAGCCCTCTCGGATCCGGGCGCGGAGGACTCGCTGGCAGTGCGCGTCCGCCTCGACGTAGCAGAGCGTTTGCCACCCGAGGAGCCAGCGGGTGGCGAGGAGCCCGCCGCCGGCTCCGCTGAAGAGGCTGAGTTCGGTAGGTAGACCCAAGTCACGCGCCCGCTTCCTTCGGCTTCCAGGGCTCGGGCGAGGTTTCGAGGACCTCGCGCGCCCCGTCGCGCGACTCCTTCACCAACCGAAGGACGGCCAAGCGCGAGCATGACACCCGCATCCGGTACTCCTTCCTCGCCTTCACGATGCTGGTGAAGTGGAACAGCCCGTCCTTCAGCCAGAGCCCATCGGGCTCACGCTTCTCGATGTAGTACTGAACGCCGGTCACGTGAACATTCTCATCTGATCAGGCTCCGTCGCTTCCTCGGGCCGCTCGCCGTGCTCCCATGCTTCCCGCCAGCGCTGGGCCCTCGCCTGCGCGATCGCCGCGTACTTCGGGTCGCGCTCGATCCCAACGAACGGGAAGCCTTCGGCGATCGCACCGCAAACGGTGGACCCGGATCCGAGGAACGGGTCGCAGACGACGCCGCCCGGCGGAGTGACGAGCCTGATGAAGTAGCGCATGAGCGCGACGGGCTTCACCGTCGGGTGCGCGTTCCGCTCCTGCTCGAGCCCCGCGCGGCGCTCGGCCTGGCTCGGCTTGGCGCAGTAGAAGAAGCGCGACGGAGCTTCGGGCGCCGCCTGAATGTCGAGCAGCTCGGCCGCTTCTTCGTCGAGCACAACGTTGGCCGGCCAGCGACCCGCGTCGATCTTCTCGGCGCCGCCTCCGTTCAGGCCATCGCCCAGGACTCCGGCGCTCGCTCCCCGCACTCGACCCGAGCGCGTTCCGCCATCCTCGCCGACGCGACAGCCCGCGATGTTCAGCGCGCCCGTCCCCCACTTCTCCACGTTCGCGGCGACCGATCCGCGGAAGGGCTTGCGAGCGAGGAGCGCGGGCTCGTGAGCCGGCTTGAGCGCGGTCCCCCAGCCCTGCCACTTCTTCGCGAGTTCGCTGCTCGGCTCGGTGACGTCGATGGTCTTCTTCGCGCTCGTCTGCCCGGGCATGCCGAGCCGCGCGATGCCCGTGTCGACCACCTCGGCCTCGCCGACCTTCTCGCGCTTCGCCCAGTCTTCGCCGGGCGTCCCCTTGCGTCCGTTCAGCCGCCAGACCTCGGCGTCCATCTCGTCGCCCAGGCCGAGGAGATCCTTCAGGCTCGCCCACTGCTCGAGCGTCGGGATGGTCGGCTGCGAGTCCGTGTCTCGGGCTGCCCAGTGATCCACCATCCGCGGGTGGAAGCCGAAAGCCTCCGCGATATCGCCGGCGGTCACCTCGCGCGCTTCCATGGCGGCGCGGAGGTACCGGCAGACCGGGCGTACGTCGTCGACCCGGCGAGCGTCGAAGGCGCGGCCGAGGTTGTGAGACTTCGGGAAGCCCGAGCCGTACAGCCAGTCGAGCATGTCCCGCACTTCCCAGCCGACATCCTCGGCCGCGCAGGCGAGACGGTGATACGTGCGCGTGCCGCTCATCGCGATCAGCCACGCGCCCGGCTTCGCGACCCTGAGCGCTTCCTTCAGCCAGGCAGCATGCCAAGCCTGAAGCCGCTGCGGGTCGCGGTCGTATTCGACGCCGTGGTCGAGGTACTTCGCCTTCACCGCGTCCGCGTCTCGCTCCGCCTGTCGCTTCCCCCGCGCCTTCGTCGTGCCCTGGTACCGAACGCGCGATCGACTGTAGGCGTTGCCGCCTGCTCCGTCCTGCGCGCCGCCCTGGCTGGCCGGGTCTTCGACGATCGCCTCGCCCTTCCACGACGGAGCATCCCACTGCTCGCCCATGAACTCCAGCCCGTACGGCGGGTCGAGAACGAACGAGTCCAGGCTGTTCGACGGCATGGCGGCGAGCGCATCGATGCAGTCACCGACGATGATGAGACCGTCCCCGACTTCGATCACGACACGCCTCCAGCTGAGAGGATCGGCGTCGGCAAGACGCCGCGGCGAAGGTGAGCGGCGAGCCTCGAGCAGCGCTTAGCCTGGCCGGTCCGACGGACGCCACGGCGGAGCGCCTCCGGCTGGCCGACCAGCAGACAGAAACGCTGGGCGCGAGAGAGCGCCGTGTAAACCCAGTTCCGCTGCACGATCAGCCCGCCGAAGCAGCGGTGCATCGGGATCACGATCGCCGGCGCCTCGGAGCCCTGGTACTTGTGGCAAGTGAGCGCGTACGCGAGCTGAAGGTCGTTCTTCCTCGCGGGCACGGCGAGCGTCCGGTCCGGCGCCTCGAAGCTCACGAGGATCGCCGGCTGGCCGTCGCCTCCGTCCTCGCCCCGAGGGAGGAACTCGCGGAGGTACCCGATGTCACCGTTGATCGCGCCGAGCTGATAGTCGTTGCGGACCTGAATGAGCTTGTCGCCGACGCGAAACGCGCCCGACCTTCCCCAGCTCACGCCGGCTGGCGCCGCGTTGTCGGGCGTCGTCGGATTCAGCGCATCCTGGAGAAGCGGGCTGAGCGAGTCGCAGCCCAGCTCCGTCTTGCTGCGGAGCGGGCTGATGACTTGGATCGCTCGTAGCGCTTCGAGGCGCTTCGCCGGCTCGGCCTCGTTGTGGCCCTTGTGGATGTCGAGCATGTACGGCAGCTCGTCCGCGACTAGCTCGATGATCCTCGACCGGATTTCGCCCGTGTCGTTGTGCGCGAGGAAGAAGAAGTCGTCCGACGCCTTCACCTCGCCCGGCTTCGACCAGATCGGCTGCTGGCCGTCCTTGATGCGGTGGCAGTTCGTGACGATCAGGCCCGGGTCCTGCCGCTTGATCGTCTTCAGCTCGACGTGCGGCACGACTCCAGACGCCACGAGCTCGGCCAAGATGTTGCCGGCGCCGACGCTCGGGAGCTGGTTAGAATCGCCGACGAGGATCAGCCGCGTCGACGGCTTCAGCGCGACGACGAGCGAGCGCATGAGCGAGGCGTCGACCATGCTCGTCTCGTCGCAGATGACGACGTCGGCATCGAGCGGAGCGTCCTCGTTGTGCTTAAAGCCCCAGGCTCCGGTCGCGCTCTTCGGCCGACCGGCCGGCTTCAGCATCGCGTGGATCGTGTGCGCCGGCGACCCGGTGGCCTCCGTCATCCGCTTCGCCGCCTTCCCCGTCGGCGCACACAGCTCGACGCGCCGCCCGCGGAAGGTCTCGATGATCGCCTTCAGCGCGTGCGTCTTGCCGGTGCCCGGCGCGCCGGTGAGAAGGATGACCGGCTTCTCCGCGGCCAGGTGGACGGCGTGACGCTGGTCGGCCGCGAGCCCGTCGATGACCGGCTCGGGCGTCCCCTTCATCGGGAACTCCATCATCGCGACGAGATGGCGCGCCACGTCGAACTCGGCCTTCATGAGCCGAGGATGGTAGACGTGACCGCCGTCGGGCGGGTCGGGCTCGTGACCCTCGACGATCACGCAGATCTTCCCGAGCGTGTGAGCGAGCGCCATGAAGCCGAGGATGGTCTCGTCGGGCACGCCGAGCAGCTCGGCCGCCATGGCCGCGAACGCGCGCACCGGCACGCAGGTATGGCCGCCGTCGGCAGCCGCCTCGCCGAGGACGTGAGCCATGCCCGCGGTGACTCGCGCTGCGTCCTCGAGCCCAACCTTGTGCGGCTCGGGCAGTCGGCGCGCGACCTGATCGGCGGAGTGAAAGCCGATCCCGTGAATGTCGGTCAGGCTGTACGGATCCTTGCGGATCTGGTCGGGCGCGTTCTTCCCCCACTCGGACAGGATCCTCTTGATGGCCGGCTTACCGATCTGAGTCCCGCCTAACAGGTGCTTGATCTCCAGCACCGCGCCCTCGGTCTCTTCCTGCTCGCGGAGCTGGGCCGACGCCTTCTGCGCGTTCGGCAGCGTGAGCCGCGCGACCGCAGCGGAGACCTTGCCGGGATCGGAGCGGAGCGCCTCGATCGCCGCGGCGGGGTTCTCCTTCGCTCCGAACTTCCGGACGATGTTGCGGGCGGACGCCGAGCCGAGGCCCGGCAGCTCCTTCAGGTACGAGACGACGCCCTCCTCGTGTGTCGGGTAGCTGACTTCGTAGCTCGTGAACGAGAATTGCGCCCCGAACTTCGGGTGGGTCTCCCACTTCCCCTTCAGCGTGTAACGCGCTGAGATCTGCGGCGAGATCATGGTGCCCTTGATGGCGACATCGCCATCCGAGACGACGACATCCTCGTCGCCATCGTCGGGCTGACCGCCCGCCTCCGCATCAACGCGGAGGCGGGCGATCACGAAGTTGTCGCGGTGGAAGTGCAGCCGCGTCAGGTTCCCGACGAGAGTCGTCACTGGGCGTTCGCTCCGTAGGGGAATGCGCTCTGCTCCTCGTGCGCGTCGCCCTTCTCTTCGCGCTCACACGCGAGCTGCGGCTCGCGGCCAGCGTCAACCAGCGCCTTGATGTACTTCGGGTCGGCGAGCTGGTAGCCGTCGAACGGCACCGAGTTCTTGCGGACCTTCTTCTGCTTCTTGTTGCTCCACACTTCCTCGATCTCGACAGTCAGCACGACCCAGCGACCGAGCAGCAGGCGCGGCGACAGCTTGAACGGGCGGTTGACGTCGACACCCATCCGACCGAGCACGAGCTTGCGGCGACCCGCAGCCTTCTTCGAGTGGGTGACGTTGTCCCACACGCTGCGACCGGTCCAGAGCTTCTCCGGGTCCTTCGTGCTGAGCTTGCCGTCGGGGGTGACGACCGCGACGGGCTCGAACCGGAGACCCCAGCTCTTGTCGCCGTTCTTCGTCGTCCTCGGTTCGCCGTCCTCGTCCTTCGTCTTCACGTCGATGCAACGGCAGAAGTACTGAGCCGCCGGCGCGGGGCCGAAGCCCTGCGCTTCGTCGGTTTGGGTCAGGTCTTCCTCGATGGTCTCGTCGTACTCGTCGTGCCCGTCGTGCGGGTAAGTCATTGCATTCTCGCTTTCGCTCTTGCTTGCTTAGTCCATCTCCATCACGAGTTCGCCGTCGAACCCCACTGATCCGACGGCGTTGTCCGGTGCGGTCGGCTTGCTCGCTCGGTCCTCGAGCGATCCGACCTTGTGCTCGCCCCGCGGCTGCGGATCCATCTCGCCTTCGAGTCGACGACGGATCAGGTCCGCGAAGCCGGTCGCGCCGCGATAGACGTACGAGGCGCGCGGGAGCCAGAAGTTCCGCGACTTCATGACGAGCGCCTCGAAGACCTCGGGGGCCGTCGGGTGCTTGCGGAACTTCACGACGAGATCGAAGTAATACGGCAGGTTCTTCTCGGCGTCGAACGTCTCGCCGATCACCTTCATCATCTCGCCGGTGCCCTGGGCGTACTTGGGCTTCTCGCGCGCGGTCGCCGCGATGTGCATATTCAGGCGGCCGAGCTTCCGAAAAAACTTCTTGAGGTCGCCCTTCAGATGGCGCCAGTCGGCCGGCTGGAGATTGTAGAAGTCCCCCTTGTGGCCGGCGCTCTTCTGCTGCTTCGCGAGGAACCGCTGCCCCCAGCGATCGCAGCACGCCTCCCATGCGACCGTGAACGGATCGATGAGAAGCGTCCGGTAGTTCTTCGCGACGTCGGGGTGGGCAATGAGGAAATCGACGATCCCGTTCAGCCGATCCCAGTCGTTCGCCTTCCGGCCACCGAACGCGTCTTGCTCGATCGTCTCGAACTCGAAGTCATCCTCGTAGAGTTCCATCCCGCCTTCGAGATCGTCGGCCAGGACGTCGGGAAGGCCGAGACCGGTGAGCGTCTTCCCGGTGCCCGTGTCGCCGAAGAAGAACGCCTTGAGGTTGACCGACGGGGGCGCGCCCGTCCGCTTCCTCGAACCGCGGAACGGCAGACCGCCGCCCGGCATCGCAACGACAGGCGGCGAGGTCGGCTCGTCCTTCGCGCTCGACGGCTTCGGGATGTTGACGTCGATTTCGAGTTCTAGCGGCTCGACGGCGGGGGGCGCCGCCTTCGTCTCTGTCTCGGAGACAACGCCAATCACGCCTTCATCGATGAGGTTTTGGACCCGGTCAGCCAGCTCGGGCGCGACCGGCCCCGGCCCCTGAGCTTCGACGGAAGCCGGCGAGCTCGCCGGCGCCTGCGGCGGCTCCGGTTCGTCGATGTCGAGGATCAGATCGGTCTGAACTACCGGCGCCTTCGCCGGGTTCGTCGCCCGCGTCGTCGGCGTGACCGCAATCGTCTCCGGGTCATCCTCGGGCGCGACGTGGCCGGGGTCTTCCGGCAGCCTCACCCATGGCTGCATCTCCGTCGGCGCGACTGGCGTCGAGGCGACTTCTTGATTCGCGTCGGTCATCTTTCCTCCTGAATCGGGGGCAAGCCCGGGTGCCGTTCTCCGCCGACCGGCCATCTCGGCTTGTCGCCCATGCAAAGGTCGTGAAAGTCACACCACCGCGGCGAGCAAAGGAACTGCTTCACTCTCCCGCCGTCGTCGACCTCCGTCGTCGGCAGGCACGGCGGGTACGTCTCCGACCATATCGCACGCGCCATGCCAGTGATCAGCTCGAGCAGCCAGATCAGATCCTTCTGCGCGCGCCACGTCCCGCACTGCTTCGCCTTCGGCGGGTCCGTCTTCACGACACAGTCGAGCGCGAGCCCGTCCTCGATCTGCATGAACTCGGCTCGATACATGAGCGAGTACATCGTCACCTGGATGTTGTGATCGAGATCCGGCTGCTTCGGGAAGCCGCGCGACTTGCTTCGCAGCTTGTGGTCGCGGACCCAGACGCCTTCCTCGTTCTCGGCGATCAGGTCGATGTAACCCAGCAGATCGAACGGAAAGTGATCACCGAGCGAGACGCGGAACTCGCGCTCGATGTGGAGCGGAGTCCCGACGCGCGGCATGATCTCCAGCCGGTACGACTCGACGAGCCCGAGCCCTTGGTTAATGAGCCCGTCTCTCGATTCGTAGTGGCTGAGCCGAACGGCTTCCTTCTCGTTCTCGGGCAGCTCGAGCCCCTCGTTCAACAGCTTGTCCAGCTCCCAGACGAAGCGCTCCTGCAGCTCGGTGATGGTCGGCATCTTCTGGCCGGCCTTGATGAGGTTGTACGCCCACTCGAGCGCGGAGTGGAATGCCTTGCCCTGCGTCGCCGCGCCGCCCGACGGCTTGCGGATCTTCAGGACCTTCCCGTACGCCCAGCGTCGAGCGCACAGCAGCCACGTCTCGATCTGCGACGCGCTCAGGTGCGGCTTCTGCGGCTCCTCGGTCGGCGCAGGCGTCGCGTCGACACGGGTCGTCGTCTGCGTGTCGGTCATCGAATGATGCCCGACAAGGCGAACGCGAAGACGAGGAGCAGGATCCCAAGCAACGTACAGAAGACTACGGCGCCCGCCTTGGTGATCGCGCCATCCTCGACGACCGGCGGCTCCGTCCGGTGCCTGCTCATTCTCATGATCCGCTCGCTCGAATCCTCCGGCTCGAAGTAATCGGCGTGCTCGTGATCTGGCCCCACTGCTCCCATGTCATCGCTCCTCGCTGAATTCGCTTTCGCCTTGAAGGATCAGCGCGCACGCTTCGGCGCGGATCCAGATGAAGCCAGTCGCAGGCGGTCGCCCGCGCTTCCGTTCGCCGACGCCTCGGATCGGCATGCGCCGACGGAGGTCGTCGTGTTCGAGTCGCCCGTAGAGCTTCGCGTGCGGCTTCGTCCCGAACGCGCGTCGGTATGCTGCTCCGAATTGCCCTGGGGTGATCGCCTCACCGTGTTCGAGGCAGAGACGCGCGGCGATGCGGAGCCCCATGCGGTTCGCGATCTCGCGCGTCTCTTTCGCGTCCGCGTCGAGGAGCCGCTCGCGCTCCTGCTCGAGCAGCGAGATCCGCCGTTGCTGATACGAGACGAGGCGAACGAGCTGGGCGCCTGTTGGGCCGAAGACGCGCTCGATGGCATCCCTGTCGAGCACGCCGAGCCGAAAGGGCCGGGCGGATCCGCGGCCCCCGCTGGCGACGGGAGGAAATCGTCACCAGCAGGGGCCGCCGCGGCGGAGTCATTCCCTTGCGAAGCGCGCCTGCCGTCGCGCCTCCGACGCTCCCGAGTGGCAGCGGCGATGACCATGACGCACGACCAGCATCGATGCGTCTTACCGCATCGACGCGCTCCGTTCGGGATTGGCCTACTGCATGATCGACACTTCACCGACGCCCCCTAGCAGCGTTTCCGGTCCTAGCTAGTTCCGTGCCAACCGAAGCCTATCGGCCACGGGGCTTTCGCACGGAGATCCTGTACCCCATCGCCGACAAGACCCGCTCAACATCGGCCGAGCTGGCGCGAGAGGACGTCATAAACCGGTGTGCCTTCGTCGGCGATCGCCACCCGCAGCGGCGCGCGAGTTCGCGCTCCGAAACGCCGGCCGTCCTCACCGCAAGTCGTGCGACCTCAAGGATCGAAGCCCCTCGGGGCTGCTCCGCTTTTGTGAGCAGTTCTGCTCCGCTTTTGTGAGCAGTTTGCTCCGCTTTTGTGAGCACCCCGGAAACGTCCTCCGGTCGGATCGGTCGCCCGTCCCTCATCGCGACCGCTTCGGCGAGGACTCCCTCCAGCTCGCGCACGTTTCCCGGCCACTCGCGCGCCGCGAGCTCGGCCAAAACCGCGGCGTCGAGCGCGGGCGGAGAACCGTCGCAGCGGTCGTCAGCCCAGATCCGCGCGAGTCGATCCGCGGCGACGAGCGCCAGGTCGGTCCGCTCTCGGAGCGCGGGCAGCTCGACGACGAGGGGGAAGCGGTACAGCAGGTCCGCCCGGAAGCGGCCGGCCTTCACCTCGGCGCGCAGGTCGCGGTTCGTCGCGGCGACGACGCGCACGTTCACCTTGATGGGCTCGTCACTCCCGACGCGCTGGACCTCCCCCTCCTGGAGCGCGCGGAGCAGCTTCGGCTGAAGCCCGACGGGTAGCTCGCCGATCTCGTCGAGGAAGAGCGTCCCCCCGTCGGCCGCCTCGAAGGCGCCGGCTCGATCGCGCGTTGCGCCGGTGAAGGCGCCGCGGACGTGGCCGAACAGCTCCGACTCGATGAGCGCGTCCGGGATCGCGGCGCAATTCGTGACGATGAAGCGCTCCCGCCCGCTGGCGATCGCGAGCGCGCGCGCGGCCATCTCCTTCCCGCAGCCGGTGGGAGCGAGGAGAACGATCGGGCGCGGCGACGGACCGAACGCGGCGATGCGCGCGTACGCCTCGACCACGCGCCGGTCCTCCGCAACGACGCCGATCAGCTCCATCAGCTTGCGTGCATCCATGCGCGGCGCGGGCGCAACTGGCGCGCCGCTCGGTGCTCGAGCGGCGCGCGCGCGCGGCGGGCGGCGCCCTCGCGGCGCGCGGAAGGCGGCGCATTCGCAGAGCGCGCAGGCGCCGGGGCGCTCGCCGCCGCCGAGCCCGCCGCGCTCGACGTGATCAACGCGGTCATGGCCGCATCGGCAAACGGCATGAGGCGTGCTATCGTCTGAGCGTCGGGGGGCTGGGTTCATCAGCGCTCCGGCCGGGGGGTGCCGCGAGTCTCCAGCTCGCGGCGCCCTCCCCTTATAGATCCCAACCCCCAGCGCGGCAAGCATTTTGGCGCGACCCCCACCCCTGCTAGTATCCCCCCCGCCCCAACATACAAGCCCTGGCGGCGCCTTTCGTTCAGTGGCGCGTTTCGCCCCAGTCCGCAAGACGCGCGGGCCGCGAAGAAAAATCGAAGAAAAGGCTATACGCACCGTTGACAAGGGATCAACGGTGTGTATACTGTATGTCATGAGCAACGCACCGAGAAAGGACGTAACTTTGAACGCCGAACGCGAAGCCGCCGACGCCGAAGCCAGCCTGCCCGACGCCCAGCGCGAGCAACTCGAAGCGCGCCGCCTCGCCGCGCGCACCGGCCAGACCGAGCCCGACTTCGGAGACGCCGAAGATGATGGCTACGGCTGCGTCTGCCTCTCGACCGACCGCGACGAAGACAGCTCCGGCATCTGCGCCACGTGCGACCGCTGGTGTTGGCACCCGCCGCAGAAGACCCTTGCCGAGCTGCGCGACGACGCGCAGAGCGCGCGCGGCCGGTCGCGCCGCACGTTCGGCCTCTAATCCACCCCAGCCCTTCAGGAGGAAACCATGGGAGCCACTGACGCCTTTCGCTCGTTCGAGTTCGAAGACCCCAAGCGCGCCGCGAGCGAGTTCAACGCCGCCTGTCGCCGCGCGCGCCCCGAGGATCACGAAGGCTACTCGGGAACCATCGCCGAGTTCGAGGGCTGCCAGCTCGACACGTGGACGAGCCCGTTCGAGAACTCCGACGCCGCCGCGGAGCACATCCTCGACAAGCACGAGAAGTACGACGATGCCATCGGCGTCCGCTTCTACCTCCCCGTCAAGCTGACCGACGCGAAGAAGAAGCGCATCGAGAAGCTCTTCCGGAAGGTCGAGACGATCCGCTCGAAGCTGCGCGAGGCTCGCACCAAGGCGCGCGTTGCCGTCGTGAACGCGAAGAGCGCGACGATCGGCTGCAAGAAGTGTGGAAGCAAGGTCGCGCGGAAGTACGTCGGCATGACGACGAACGACGGCGCCAAGATCACGCTGCCCTGCCCCGTGTGCGCCGCCGATCTGTTCAGTCTGACCGTCGCGACGCGCGTCGCCGCCATGCTCGCGAAGGTCCACGCGGCCGAGAAGGAACTGCGCGACGCGAAGACCCCGAAGTCGTCGCAGAAGGTTGGCTGGCTCATCGGCGGCTGGGCGGCCGAGTAGCTCACGCGAAACCAACGAACGGAGGAACCGAGAATGGATCTGCCACACGTGAAGCAAGTCATCAGGATCTTCGACCTCGCGGGCACGTTGCTCGCGGAGGAAGAGACGAGGAGCCGCGCTCAGCGCTCCTCGGTCCGGGGGCGCGCCGACCAGCGTCAGCTCGACCAGCTCGCGGCGCGCACGCCCGGCGCCGAGAGCGCGGTCATCATGATCGTCAAGCCCGACGGGACCGACGGCGGCGGGGCGCGCTTCTCGTTCGACGCCGACGGCCGGAGCGAGTGGAGCGGGTTCGAGAAGGGGGAGGGACGATGAGCGCGATCTCAAGGATCATCGGTCGGCTGAGGACCGGTCGATTTTTGCTAGGGAACATGCCAATCAAGGCGCGGAAGCTCCCGACGTTCTGGGAGGTCGTTGACCAGCTCCACGAAGATCTACACAAGGAGCTTCAGCGCGCCCGGAACGACGAGCTGGAACTGGAGCTGGAAGCCGAAGAGATCGTGAGCGGTCTAGTCGGAATCATCTCCGACGGCAAGGCAACGCGCGATATCGAAGAGCGCGCCGATCGGGCGCGCGAATTCATCATCCGGCACGTCCTGGAGCGAGACGATGACGTCGGGCCTGTTCTCCGCGTTCCGTGCGAGTACGGATGCGGAACGTCGGTCCGTCTCCCCAGACGAATCTGCGTGACTTGCTTCGGCCCCAACGACGAAGGTCCGGAGGTCGGATGAAGGTTTACAGAGACAGATGCGCCGCGGACGCGGCGGGAGGTATCGAAAGTGAGCAGACCGATCGTCACCCTCATCGGTGACGCGCTCGCGCAACGAGGCATGACGCAGAGCGAGCTGGCGAAGCTCTGCGGCTGGTCGTCTCAGCGCGTGAGCCACTACCTGACCGGCAAGCGACCGCCGCGCGCCGAGGACCTCGAAACCATGGCCGGCGCCCTGGGATTGATCTGGGCGCTCGTGCCGAAGCCAATCCGGAGGAAGCGCAAGTGAGCAACACGGGGTACCGAAGGCGACACGCGCACCGAGCGCGGACCTCAGCGCTGATAGCGGCGTGCTCGTGCCTGCGGGCGACGTCACTCGGCATGGGCTCGGACCATCTCCGCTCCCTCGCGAAGCAGGCGAGGATGGCGGCGACCGCGTGCCGCATCTCCGAAGATCACGCCGAGGAGACGGACAACGAGCACCACCGCTTCTTCTCCGAGGCTCGCGCTCGCGACTTGCGCAAGATCGCGGCGCGCCTGGCTCGTCGCGTCGGGGCGATCGTGCCGAGGGGGACGCGGTGAGCGATAAGAAGCCCGAGAAGATCCTGCTTTACCGCTTCCCCGCTTGGACCCTCGCGCTCGTCGCGGTGACCGCCAAGGTCGAGAAGATCGAAGACGGTCCCTGCTACGGATACGAGGGCAGCATTCCGCGCGTGCGGATCACGTGGGGCGAACACACGTGCGTACAGCACGAGTCGTATCCGGGTCTCGTCGCGACGCTGATCCGAGACCCGTAACCAGACCGGGGGCGCGAGCACGAACGGCAGCGGTTCGTCGCACTCGCGCCCCCGGTCGCAGCCCCGTACAAACGGAAGGCCCGAGCAGCAACTCGGGCCTTCCTCACATCGTTGGTGTCGGCTCCGTGCCTTGACGGACGAGCTAACCCCTTAGCGCCTTGATCCTAGCTGGCCTCGCGTGGCCCCGTCAAGTCCTTCATTCGATCCTTCAGCTCCCCTACCTCACGCTCGACGGTCGTAAGACGCGCCCCGTGATCAGCATGGGTCTTCGAGACCTCGACCCGCAAATCGACGACAGCAGTCTGCAGATCCTTCATCGTCGAGTCGAGTCGACGGAAGAAGAACGTGCCGACGACGACCGCCACGCCGATGAGCGCCTCGAAGATCAGCTCGACTGGTATCGTCATCGGTTCGCCTTTCCGGCGGTCGCGCCCTCGCCGCCCTCGCCCTGCTCGAGCTGCTCCGGATCGCCTTCGGGTTCCGGCGACTTCAGCCGCTTGTACTTCGCCGTGTGCCGCTCGACCTGCTTCTCCAGGTACGGCTGAACGTGATCCTTCGTCGCCTGCCCGCGAATCGCCTTCTTCAACGCCTCGCGCTGCGACTTCGGCAAGCTGTTGGCGCCTTGCTCGACGCCTTCGATGACCGCCTGGACGACCTTCGAGTCACGCCGGCGTAACAGGATCTCCCGGACGAGCGCGGCCAGGGCGGGCGCGGCGACGGCGATCGCGAGCTGGGCATACCAGGGCAGCCCAGCCTCCGCGGCCATCTGCCGCGCCGCTTCGGAAATCGGGTCGGGTGCTTCCATGCTTCACCTCTCGCTTCTGGCTAGGACTTCGCGAATCCGACCGCGCGCGGCGGGACCTGCGGGATCCGCTGTTGCGGAGGGCCACCCTCCGCGGGAACGATCTCAGACGCAGGAACCTCGCGCTCCTTCTTCGGGATCTTGCGTTCGGCC
The DNA here is from genome assembly GCA_029262455.1 of Deltaproteobacteria bacterium. Classification (GTDB taxonomy): domain Bacteria; phylum Desulfobacterota; class Binatia; order HRBIN30; family CADEER01; genus CADEER01. Next base: position 20,793 of record JAJCZJ010000028.1, read on the forward strand.
GCCTCGATCTTCTGCGCGAGCTCGGCCGCGGCGATGATGCCCCGGATCCCGCGCGACGGGATGTTGTCCAGCAGCGTGAGGACCATCCGCATCTGGATCGCGTTCATCGGAACCGGGACGTACGTCGGCGGCTTCTCCGGCTTCGGGTCGATCTTCGCCTGCCTCGTCTTCTCGTGCTCCGCCTTCTTTCTGAGCGCTCGTCCTCGAGCAGCTCGCGGTCCGCCACTGCTCCCTGCCTTCTTCGTCGTCGTCTTCTTCTTCGTCGCCATGGTCGCTTCCTTTCTCAATTCTCGCTCTGGTCTCTCAGACTGATTGCCTCGGCGTCGAGCTGGTCCGCCTCCGGGATCATCCCGAGATCGCGAGCCGCGTTCGCTTCCGCCTTCTTCTGAATCGCCATCTTCATTTTGGCCGTCCGCTCCGCTGCCACTTCCTCAGACGCTACCTTCTGCCGCTGAGCAATCTCGGCCGGGCCCGGCTCGATGATGGACTCTGGAATCAGGGTGCCCTTCCTCGTCGATAGGCCAGTTTCCGACTTCGTGACCGCTTGGCGGTATCCGTGCCACGTGCTCCCGTGGCCGTCGACGAGATGGACTTGCTCGAGCACGCCGGAATCGACGAGCGGCCCCCATCGTGTTGAGAGGACGGGGAAGCCGCGAGCGCAATCACACGGGCCGGTATAGGAGAAAGATCGACTCACGCCATCGCCTTCAGCCGATAGAGGCAAATCACGGTCCCGATTCCAATTCCGCTCGCGACGTCTGACTGGATGTCGATGCTCGTGACGTTCGTCGACGTCTCTTCCCAGCCGCCCCAATAGTTGATTGCTCGGTGGTCGCCCGACGCCTGGCGTCGAACTCCCTGCACGAAGTAAGGCCGGCTTTGACCGGTGGCCGGATAGAAGCGGCACTGGAAGATGTTGTGCTGCCCGGTCGCGCACCGGGCGATCTCCATCGTCGTGCCCGTGCCGAGGCTCCAGACGCCCGCATTGAGGATCGCCCGCTCATAATCCTGATTCGTTGCGAGACCGTTGGGCTCCAGGGTGACGATGGTCGTGCTGGCGTCGTCGTTGATGACGTGCCCGATGATCATGTAGAAGCCATCGGTGTTTCCGTTCAGGCCCGAGAACGTGAGCGACTGGACCGCCGAGCCGCTGACTTCCTTTCGCTCGAGCAGCTCCCAGGCCGGATCGATGAAGTCCAGCCCCGTGCTTTGAGCAGTGTCAACGACAAGGTGCTGGCCGTTCGTGACGCTGCCGACCGTCGTCCACACCGCGCCCGTGTCGGCGATCAGGTTCCCCTTCACGTGCGCGAAAGCGGCGATCGCGTTCAAGTCGGTGTCGAGCGCAACCTGCGTCTTCGCGCCGGTGTCGCTAGCCGTGAAGCCGCCGCCGACGAAGTCGAGCGTCGTCCGCTGCGTGAGGTTGACGCCTTCCTCCTGAATCGTGTCGTACCCGCCGCCGCCGCCAGCGCCGAGCGTCGTGTCGGCAGTCCCATCCCAGAACTTCAGGACGGGCGTCCCGGTCGCGTCGATCCAGATGCCCGCGTTGCTCGCTATGAACTCGGCCGGCCGAGCCACGAGCTTGTCCAGGATCATGCCCCGCGGATCGATAAAGTCGACCGTGAGCTTGCCGCTGATGTCCGCGTCGCCAATCACCGACAGGATGCCCGCGTTCCCGGCGCCGTCCTCGCTGCCGAGGTTCACGATCATCGATCCACCGTCACCGCCGCTCGCGAGCGGAGCGTCGGCCAGGTCGATGACGAGATCGTTGGGCGTCCCGCCTCCCTCGTCGTACTGGGTAACGAGGGTGAGATCGTTCGCGAGCGGGCCGCGAACCTCGGGGACGTCGACGCGCGTGTCAAAAATCGGAGCGTTTGGGTTGGCGTGGTAACGGTTGCCGTAGGGACCGAAGCTGTCGCTCGTGTACAGCCAGTCGTACATCGGGCCGACGGCGATCGCGAGCACGTCGATCTCTTCCGTCCAGCGCTTCCGTCCGAACGTCCCGCCCGGCTCTGCGTCGCCCGGCGTCGTCGTGATCACGTGGACGGGGATCTGGCTGAAGCCGCCGGCGGCCCCGTCGGCCGAGTTCCAGCTATGCGAGTTCGCGCCCGTCGCGGCTCCGTTGTGGTGGATGCCGTCGGTGAAGAACTCGACCTGCTGCCCCGTCGTCTTCGCGCCAGCTCCGTCATACGAGCCGATCTCGAAGTTGCCGTCAACGCTGTTCACGCCGAGCCGGTAATGCGGGCTCTGGCTCGCCTCGCCGATCACGAGGTATGGCGAGTTCGCGCCATTCACGCCGATCTGCGTCGCGCTCGGGAGCACCATCCCCCAGGTCGCATCGACGGTGCCGTCGCCCTGCGTGACGTACCAGACGCTTCGGTCCGCGTTCGGCCCCTGGCCGAGGAGCACGACCGCATCGCCAATCCGGCCGCCGCTGTACTGCGGATCGACCGTCACGTCGGGCAGCGAGCCGACGCCCATCCGCGTCGCGATGTTGTACTCGTACGAGTTCGCCACGTCGTCGACCGGCGCCAGCCGCCAGCCCTTCATCCCGTCGTAGAAGATATCGAACCCGACCGGCGTCGGGCCCGGCGGCGCCTGAGTCCCGCCGCCGCCCGTCGTCGGACCGCCTCCGAGCTTGCCGTTGCCGCTCGGGCCGCCTCCGTGCGGCGTCGGGCGATCGCCGCCCGGGTTCGGGATCAGGGGCGTCCCCGGCGTGACCGGCGTTCCGGGCGTCCCGTTCTCGACGGTCTCATCGGGCGGCGGGTGGAACGGATCGGGGCAGATCGGACGCCACTGGCAGTTCTCCTTCCCGAGCGCGTCGGCGTAGCCTCGCACCGTCGGGTCGAACCCAAGCCAGCCCTTCAGCAGGAAGCCCTCGACGTCCGGGATGTTCGTGAGGTCGTGATCGCGCGAGTGAAGCGACCCATACTGATCGATCGCCGCCCAGTCGATGAGCTGAGCATCGCGACGCGCCGATAGCACGCCGTATTCGGTGCCTTCGCGCCCGGCCGCGTACACGTTGTTGGGATTGACCGTCGCGAAGAAGGTCGACGTGAGTCCGTTGCGGAGCCCATCCCAGATCAGCCCGGCGCCGGCGAAGCCTGAGCCGCCCGGGTTGGGGTCGAACTGCTGCGAGTTCGTCGTCGTGCCGCTCGGCTCGTCGGGCGCCTGCTGCGACCCGAGGAACGTCCCGCCGCCGACGATCACGGGCCCGAGCGGGATCGCGAGCGAGTACTCGCCGCGGTGATCGTCGATCACCTTCCAGCCCTGCGCGGTGAGCGCCGTCCGCCCCTTCGGGTCTTCGTAGTCGACGACGCGCGTCGAGCGCTGAAGGTGCGTCCAGTCATTCAGGAACGGAACGCCCGTCCTCGAGCCTCCGACCTTGGGCCCCTGGACGAAGCCGCGGAACGCGTTCTGGTCCTCGGCGATGATGGCGTGCGACATCCGCCGCTCGACCATCGTATTGGGCGCGCCCGGGTAGGGGTCGCCTTCGCTGATGTGGAAGTTGCGCGGCTGGCGATACGCGTCGATGTAGTCGTACGAACCGTCGGCGAAGTGCTCGCGAACGATGCCGTAGCGCGTGTGCCGACCGCGGCCCAGCTCCTTCAGGCCGGTCCCGTCCTCGGTCCAGTCTGCGACGAGCGGCGGGATGTCGAATGCGAAGTTGCCGTTGCCCAGCATCTACTCGCCGCCTCCCGAAAGCTGCGCGCGCTCGAAGCGCGCCTGCAGCTCCATCGCGCGCGCGGTGTCGCGCTGCGCCTGTAAATCAACGACCTTCTTCGCCGTTTCCTCGGCGACCTTCTTCGCGAGCTCGTCTTGCTTTTGCTGGTCGGCCGCGATCCCAGACACGAGCCCGAGCCCCGCACCGATACCAGCTCCGACCGCCGTTCCGACGCCGGGCGCGATGAGCGAGCCGATTCCCGCGCCGATCGCCGCGCCTCCGGCTGCCTCGCCGCCGACCGCCGCGATGCGACCCGCGGGACCGTTCGGATCCGCGCCGAGGTTCTGCGCGAGGCGCGCGATGAAGGATGCCGCCGCCGCCGCCTGCCCGAGCGCGCCGACCGCCGCCGCGGTGCGCTGCTGGAGAAGCTGCAGCCGCTGCTCCGCCTGCTGAGCCTGACGCTCGAGCGCCGTCGTTGCCGCTCCCGCCTTCTTCGCGGCGCGCTCGACGGCGGTCAGGTCGCGCTCGACCTGATTCGCCTTCGCCGACGCCTGCGTAGCGCCCTGAAGAACGAGATTCACGACCGCCTGTTCTACAGAGATGCCCGGCATGCCTGAACCCCTTCCGCATCCGCTCGGCCCACAAGCTCCAGCGCCAGCTCGCCCGCCTGCGTGATCACGATGGCGTCGTCGTCAGGAGACCCACCGAGGATCCTACGCGCGAGCCGCGACAGCCTGCCCTTCAGCTCCTCCGCCTCCATGTCGGCCGCCTCGCGCGCGTTGATGGCGTTCTGGCACGCCGCGAGGACTTCGACGAACTGGAGCGCGTCCGTCAGCTTCAGGGGACGGGTCGATCGACGCTTCGCCTTCGACTTCTTCGCCGGCTTCATCGTCTTCTCCGCGGGCTCTGGATGTCCTCGCCGGCGGGCGGCGTCCGCTCGCTCGGGTCGCGCGTCCGCGTTGCGTACCTGTCGGCCGGCGTCTTCGTGTCGTGCGTCCCGCCGATGCTCGCGATCACCTGGGGGCCGCTCGTCGGGCCCGCCGACCAGCTCACCTGTTGGACGGCGCCCGTGCAGATCAGCGGAAGCGGGCGCGTCACGTGCAGCTCGTACGCCGACGTCGTCGTCGGCCGCTTGAACTCTTCCTCCGCCTTCTTCTGCGCGATCGCGTTCAAGATGGAGACGTTCGTTCGCCCCGAGATGTCGATGCGCTGCGCGAGCTCGGGCGCGTCGATCAGGTGCGGGATCGCTCCGGCCGGCTTGTTCCGGAGCTGTCGCGCGCTCCCGTCAGCCTGGCGCGACCAGAACGAGACGTAGCGCGTCGCCTTGTCGCCGCACTCGCCCGGGCTGAGGTAATACCCGAACTCGACCTCGATGCGCGCCTTCGAGAGGTTGAACGGAGACGAGCCGGGCACGCCTTCCTTCAGCACGTGGCCCTGGATCTGGTCGAAGATCACGAGCCCGCGCTCTCGGTCGATCCTGAAGCCGCTCGTGACCTCACCGAAGCCCAGGTTGAGAACGACGGTCGCGTTCTTCGTCCCGATCCGGCTCGCCGCCGCCGCGGCAATCAGTCGGTACTTCTGGGAGGACGAGTTGCCCGCCGCGGTCGGATTCAACGTACCCTCGAGCGCCATTTGAGCCAGGTTCGCCTGCCCCGTGCGCTCGGTGAAGACGCCGATGGGAGCGAGCTGCCCGAGCGTGGCGCCGAGCGATGGCTTGGCGCTCGTGCCGTCCACGGGGCGCCCCTGCATCGGCAGCTTGTCCGCGTTCGCGGTCTCCGCGTCGATGATGCGCCAGTACTTCCCGTACCAGCGGTCGAACTCGCCCGCCGCCTTCCCCTTCGGGTCGAAGTTCTTGGCGATGCGCTGATCCGCGGGCAGGACAGCGAACGCATCCGCCTGAGCTGGCGACAGGCCGATGAGGCTGAGCCCATCCCTGATCGGACGGAGCACGCCGGCGACCTCGGAGACCGGAATGCACTTCAGGCGAACGGTGCCGAGGATCGGGCCGCCCGTAACCTGAATCAGGTCGGGGATGTGATGGATCGTCGCGCTCGGGAGGACGTACGCGACTTCCTCGGGGTTCGTGGCGAAGAAGTCGGACCCGTTCTGGAGCTGCGGGTCGCCCTCCATCGGCTTCCAGAGCCCGATGGTGCTATCGGGGTTGAGCGCGAGGAGCATGCCGAACTCGAAGAGCAGCTCGGCCAGGGCTTGCTTCGCGAGCGTCCCCGGCGGCCACTCCTTCGACGGGATGGCCGCCTTCAGGTCCTCCGGCATGCGCTTCAGCCCGAGCACGCCCGGCAGGTTGGGAACGATCTTTTCCTCGAGGATTCGTTCCAGGGTCCACTTCTCCGTCCCGTTGCGAAGCGAGCCCTTGATGAAGTTGCTGAGCGGGATCGCGGCGACGTCCCCGACGGTGACCGTCGCGCCGCTGAGCTGGATGCCCGTCCCGGCCTTCAGCACGTTGAACAGGCCCGACACCTCGCCCTGCGTGCGCCAGAGCAGCCGGATGTCGGTGATCGGAACGCGCGCGTCCGCCGTATCCTGCGGCGTGTTGCTCGCGTCGGTCGGGAACGCGGCGACGACCGGGCTAGGCGCGACGAGCACGTTGCGGAAGAGCGTCTCGAAGCTCTTCCCGCCGATCACCTCGCGGAGCACGAGATCCCCGATCGGGCTGAACCCCTCGGGCGAGCGGTTGGCTGATCCGCCTCGACCTGGCGGCCCGCGCTCGACCGTCCCGCCGACCCGACCGAGCCCGCTGGGGCCGTTCGAGACGTCGAACTTGTAGGGGCCGAACGTCGGTGGGTCGATGAAGACGTACCCGAAGTCAGGCTCCAAGCCGAGCGTCCGCGTGTACGAGTAGATCGGCGAGCACAGGTAACCCTGGTAGATGACGACCGGGCCGTCGGCGCTTCCGAGCTTCTGCAACGAGACCGCCATCAGGGAGTCCTATTCACCTGGGGCGAAGCCGCAGCAGCTCCGCCGAGTCCGACGTTCTTCCGGCCCACTTCCTGCTCGAGCGTCGTCGTCATCTTCTGCGCGGCGACTGCCGCTTCTATCCTGGAGACGAGCGCACTGCCGATCATCTGGGGTCGGTAGGTACGCCGCGTCCCTGCCTGCCATCTGTCCCCGCTCTTCTTCGAGCCGAACGACACGATCCGGGGATGGCTGATCGCGAGCGCGTCGGTATCCTCGATGACGCCGCTCAGCGGCGGCGGGAACTTGAAAATGGGCGTGGTCGACTGCGTCACTTCGAGCGTGATCGTCTCGATCAGCTCGACGAGCGTCCGGGCGAGGACGTGGACGCTCGCGACTCGGTTCCCGCTCCGAGGCGTGCTCACGAGAGGCTTGCCGCCGCCGCGCGAGTCGAACGAGTGGAACCGGATCACCTTCGACGCGGCTTGCGTCGTGTCGCGCTGAACGAAGACGCCCGTAGCCGTACACTGGGCGTCGTTGACGGTGATCACGCTGCTCTGGAGCTTCGTCCCGGGCTCCGCGGCTCGCACCGCCGCCTCCGCGCCCGTGCCTCGAGTTGAGATCGTCGTGATCGTGAACGTCTCGCCTTCCTGCGTCTGCGTCGTGATCGACTTCGAGAAGATCGGCGAGACATCCGCGGGGAGCGCGACGCCGTTCTCCTGAATGATCGAGATCGATCGCGCCTTCGTGTCTCCCTTGTTCAGGACGTCGATGTTCGCGCCTTCGGGCCCCTTCGTGAGGTACCCGAAGGACGCGCCAGGCAGCGTGAGGAAGAACAGACGCGCCTTCGCCTCCGCCGACTCGCTGGCGTCGGTCTCGACCTCGGTCACGAGCGTCCGCGTGAGCAGCCCGCAGTCGTCGTACGCGTAAGACTCGCTCTGCGTGAACTTCGTAATCCCGTTCGCGTCGGGGAACTTCCGCTTGCCCGAAATCGTGAGCTGGACCTTGATCTCGCTGCTGGGGTAGCCGTCCGAGATCGGGAGGACCATCGCGTCGACGAAGAACTCGTCGTATCCGCCCTCCGCATCGATCCGCTCCAAGATCGAATCGGCTCCGCCGGCGTCGCGGATCAGCCGCGCGCCATCGGGGTAGTTCGTCGGGTCCTCGATGACCGCCTTGATCGCGTTGAGCTGCGTTTCGACCGACGACTCGGACCCGAGCAGCAGGATCTCGACCTCCCAGGTCTTCGAGATCGACGCGAGGCGCGGCGGGTCGTCGTCATCCTTCTCGTACGTCGTCCGCGGGCTCGGGAGCGGCGTCGGCGTGTTGAAGGTGAGGATGTCCGCGGCACCTCGGCGTAGGACGACGGCGTACGACATCGCAGGCTCCTTCTAGCGTCGACGACGAGCGGCGGGAGTCAGAAGGCGAAGGATCTCATCGCGTGATTGGCGCGCGAGCTCGCGGCGGGCGCGCTCCATGTCCTGGACCGCGATCCCCCCAACAGGACGCGCGGGCTGCGTCGGGCTGCCGCGATTGTAGATCGTCCAGCGGTCCCGAACGGTCGCAGGAAGCCGGATCGAGACCGTCTCGCGCTCGATCTTCAGGTTGGCCGGGTTGCGCAACTCGCGCGCCATGGCGCCCGTGTCGACGCCGCCGGCGGCCCCTGTGACCCGCACTGTGTCGGGGTCGAGCGGGGCGACCGCGCCACCCGACGCGGACCGCCCCGACAGAAGCCGACGCGCCTGAGCTTCTTGCAGGCGCGTCCCGATCTTCTGCAACGCTCGCTTGACGGAGATCCGGTTGCGTCGAGCCACTAGAAGACGTCCTCCACCGAGTGGGGCGGGATCCCGCCGGCGACCGCGTAGCCCTCATCCCAGGTCTCCGCGCCCGCGGCTGCGCTGTTCAGCGCGAACTGGAAGAAGTCGGCGAGCACCGCCTGGAAGGCGCCGCGCGAGGCGACGGTGATGGTGACGTTGATCCGGTCCGCGACGCCCGCCGCCGTGTTCTCGACCTGGAAGGTCTGCAAGTCGAGCGTCCCGGTGTTCAGGTCCGTCGGGGCGGAGCCGAGCTGGAGCGTTCCGCTGAAGCTGCTCGACGAAGTGATCAGGACGCTCGCGTTGGCGGCGCCGTACGCCGTCCGGAGGACCTCATCGGCCGCGAGCAGGGTCGACGCGCGATAGCCGACGATGCGGAACGTGCCCGGCGTCGGGTTCTCCTCGATCTGCAAGTAGATCTTGCCCGACTCGGTGTTGCTCGGCGTCTCACCGTCGATCGAGAACCCGGCGATGGTGAAGTCGGCCGCGACGCCCGCTTCCAGCTCGAGCGTCCGCGTCAGGAGCACATCTTCGAGCCCGATGACCGGATCGCTCCAGGTCTTCTTCACCTGGAGCTGCGTGAGCGCCTGAATGATCTCCCCGGTGTCGGTGCGGATCGCCGACACGTCGAACTTCTCGGAGCCGACCGTTCGGTCGGCGCAGATGAAGCTGACGACCGCCGGCGGAGCCCACTCCTTCACCGTCGGGACCGCGAGCGCGCCGATGCCCTGATTGTCGGAGTCGAAGGCGGCGGCCCCGGCGGTCGGCGTGTTCTGCTCGACCGTGATCTCCGCCGTGTTGTCCTTCATGTTCTTCCGGCCCAGCTCGAGCAGGCCGGCCGTCCGCACGTCGACCTGGCCGTTGTCGATGTCGGGCTCCTGAAGAATCGGCGTCGTCGCGTTGACCGACGCGGCCGACCAGAAGTCAGCCCAGCGCGTCGAGAGGAAGTCACGCAGGCCGGCGAGGAACTCGTCACGCGCGGCGATCGCGGAGTCGCGGCCGATCACGCACGCATCCAGGTACCGGCCCTTCAGGAACGGGTGATGCTTCTGAGTCGACTCCCAGATGTGCGTGCGCGTCGGGAAGTCAGGGAGGCACTGGAGCCGGCGGACGTCGTCCGTCTCGTTCGCGCCGATCACACCGATGTTGACGAGGAGCACAAGCCCGGAGTTGTTCTGCTCGGCGAGCTCGACGTCATTCGTCGAGTCGTTCCCGGTTCCCTGACAGACGAGATCGCCCGCGCCGCCGCCGGTCGCCTTGTAGATGCTGATGGTGTTCGGCGCGCCGTCGGTGATGCGAACGTAGAGATTGCCGTTCTTGTCGGTGTTCTCGCCCAGCTTGATCTTGCTGGTCCCGTCTTCCTTGACGCGGAAGCTGGAGAGGATCCCCGTCGGCACAAAGTCCTTCTCGACGAACTGAAAGCGTTGCTTGCGCTCGGGGTCGAAGCGACGCTGCGAGTCCTCGAAGTACTTGATGGGGACAAACCACTCGCCAAGCTCCTGCGCAAACGCATCGGAATCGGCGACACTCTTCGCAAGGTCGGTCATCAGGCTTCTCCGTGATGGTCTCGAATGTGGGCCGCCGCCGCGCGCTTCGCGTTCGCTTCGACGTCGTACTCGAAGCCGACGCGAATATCTCCCGCCTTACAGGCGCGGCACGTCGGAGCCCAGAACGTCTTGCCTTCGCGCTGCACGACCTTGACGGTCGGCTTCTTGGGCGCCTTCTTCTTCTTGCTCACGAGTTCTCCGGCCTTTCCTGTATGTAGACGAACGTGAGCTGCACGATCGTCCGGATGGTCGCCGCCGAGTCCGGCTCGGGATCGATTTCGAGCGTCACCGCGGTTGCCCGCCGCATCGTGAAGCCCGTTATGTTCGTGAAGACGCTATGGCCGCCATAGTGCTCGAGCACCGCCGTCTCCATCAGCTTCAGCGTCGTCTCTCGACTCGTGCCGCGGCCCAGCCCCTTCTTGTTGACCGTCAACTCCAGCTCGAAGACTTCCTCGTGCTGATCCCAGCCGGAGCCGACCTGGATGGGCGGCGTCCCCGCGCGCGGGATCACCGCGACGCTCGCGCCCGCCCGCGTCTTGCCGCCTCGGTCGGTCGCCGTGAACCGCTCCCGCGAGATGTCCACCGCGCCCGCCACGATCAGCGCGGGACTCGCCGCGTTGATGACCGAACGGATCCCGTCGGCGTCTGCATCGCTGACGAGGACGGCGGAGATCGACGGATAGGGGTTCTCGATCGTCATCGGCGGAGCTTCGTTCTCGCGTGCGCGCCGTGCTTGCGCTTCTTCTTCGTCGGGCGGGCGGTCACGACGTGGACGCGACCGCAGACGCACTCCATGCGAACCTGATCGCAGGACGGGAAGAGCGGGTGCGGGCGCTGCCCCGTCGTCTTGAATGCGGGCTCGTCACACGAGCAGCTCGGCGCTCGAGCGCGGACCTGGCCGGCTCCGTGTCGTCTCAGCGGCTTCATCGTGTCTCCGTGAACGAGTCGTCCTGCGGGCCGACGTCGTTATCGACGGGGCCGGCCAGGCGGAAGCGACGGTCGCGGTTGATCACGACCGGGCCCCCTCGACGCGGCGAGATGACTTGATCCTGGGTGCCGTCGTACTCGACGACGATCGTCGCCCACTCTTCCTTGAGCTTGCCCTCGTAATACTCCAGCTTGTCGACGATATCGGGCGTGCGGGGCTGCGCTCCGAGGGTCGCGATCACGGTCCAGTACGCGGCGATCGCCTCGAAGTCATCGGTGTTCGAGATCTTGGTGGGGTTCCAGCTCCGGAACCGGCACTGCTTGATGATGTAGTTCGTCGCGCGCTTGATCGTCTCGGCGAAGGTCGCGCCGTCGGCGTCGAGTTCGAGGAGGCTGTCCTCGTGCGTGATCGCCTCGACGTCCGCCTGAGCGATAATCGCAACGTTCTTGACGAATGGCATCGGGTGCGTCTCCTGATCCACCGTGGCCGAGCGGGGGGCCGAGGCCGAAGCCCCAGCCCCCCGCAGACCATGGCGGCGAAAGCTGCTAGATGTCCGTCGTGAACAGCATGATGCCCGCCGGGAAGATCACGACCGGCAGGAACGGCACGCCGACGTAGATCCGGACGCCGACGGGGTTCGTCTTCACCTCGGCGTAGCTGTAAACGCCACGCGACGGAGCGCGAGCGACCAAGCCGGCCGCACCCTCGCCGGAGCGAGCGAACGGACCGGTCGGGACAAGGCCCCAGCCGAGCGCCCAGCCGAGGACGTCCTGCAGCATGTCGTCGCCCGGCATCACGATCAGCCGGTCGTCATCGACGTAGCGCGTGAACGCTCCGCCCTGCGGGACGTAGCCGCCAACGTGCTTGTTCCAGGACATGCCGCCGAGGCGGACCTTCCGGAACAGCTCGTTGGTGACGAAGCCGGTCGAGAGGAACTCGCCCGGCGAGTCCTCGCGCACGAAGCTCTGAACCTCCGTGTTGGCTCGGATGTCGCGCTCGGTCGTTCCGTTGTAAATGACCTGCTGAGCTTCCATCCCCGCGTTCTGCATGTACGAGTCCTGGAAAATCGGGATCTCGCTCGAGCTGATCGCGGTCGCGGCGGTGCTCCAGTTCGCCACCCGGTTCTGCGTCTGAATCCCCGGGACGTAGCTGAAGCTGATGGTGGAGCCCGGCACCGTTGCCGCCGTCACGTTCAGGTTGTTGTGGAGCACGCGCGAGCAGGCGAACTCCATCGTCCGACGCGAGAGCTGCACGAGATCCTTCAACTCCTGAGCGACGTAAGCGCGAGCGTCCGCGCCGAGCTGCCCGGGCATGCGCATGTTGAGCATGCGATGCGCGTCGAGGTCCTTGTACAGCTTCACGTGCGCGAGCGTCGACTGACGGTTGATCAGGTCGGTCTCCTGGACGTGGACGAAGGGGGACTTGTGACCCGTGAACGGGGCAAGGTGGCGGTGAGCCTGCACCTCATCCCACTCGGCGGTATCACCCTCGGGCAGGATCTTGCGCGAGCTCGCCTCGAACTTCGAGAGGCAGACATTCTGATGCGGCTCGTTCCAGAACGTCTGAACGAGATCCGTCAGATGCCGCACGCCGAGAAGCTGCTCCATGGTTGCGCCAGGCATGGGTCTTTCCTTTCAGCCCTGGCGGGCGGCTAGCCGAAGAACGAGCCCGAACGACTCAGGGTCGCGCGCGCTTCGCTCGTCAGGTTCCGGAGGTTGGACTCGTCGAAGAAGCCGACGAGCGCGGTCGCGCACGGCGCGCTGACTGCGGTGTTGTTGTCGTCCACGAGCGACACGTAATCGGTCGCCACGCGGTAGTCAGCATCGCTACCGCTGTCCTCGATCGCCGTCGCGCCGTACGCCGTCGCAAGGTCGGAAACCACGGTGAGATGCTTGTGGCGTCCAGCCTCGAGCGTGCGGATGCGAACGACGCCGCCAGAAACGTCGGCGATGGCGTTCGCGGCGAAGATCGCGTTGGCGTTCAGCGCGACGACCACCTCGGCATCGGTGTCGTCGGCCGCGCCGAGCGTGACCGCGATCCCGAGAGCGCCATCGAATGTGATGGTGATGACGCTGCTCTGCCAGTCGGTATCGGCGGTCTCCAGCGCAGAAACGCTGGCCCCGGCGTTACGATCGCCGGTCGCGCCGTTGGCCGGGAAGTACCGGCCCGTTGCGGTATCGAGGACCAGCACCTGACCCGGACGAATCCGGCTCGTCGGCGTGCTCCCCGCATCCGTCAGCGCCGAGTCGACCAGGACATCGCTACCCTGGATGAACGGCTCCTTCTGGATGAAGATGTTGGGGGTCGACAGCGTCGAGGCGATCACCCCCGGAACCTTCTGCGACATCTTTCAGTCTCCTTCTTGGGTTCCTGTCCTCAGAAATTGAGGCGGAAGAATGACCGCCTACCTAGTTGCCGTTGCCGGCCGCGTGAGCGAGATGCGGCGGCACCATCTTGGTGATCACTCCGCTCGCGTCCCGGGTCAGCTCGTACCCGAGCCCGGTGAGCGTCTCCGCGTGGAGATCTCGGTGCTTCTTCTCCTCCGCTTCGTCGCGAACCTGGCTGATCGGGACCGAGCCGAAGATGCTCGCCTCGACCGGCTTCGTCGGAGCGGCGCCCGCGGTGCGCGCGAGATCGAGGAACGCGCGGGCTTCCGTCTTCTGCCCGTTCGCGAACATCGTCAACGCGATGGTACGCTTGTCCTGGCCGAGGGGCTCCTGCCCCGCGTCCACGCGAGCCTGATCGACCGCGTCGACCTCGGCCTTCGCCTGCTCCATCCGCGACTCGGCCTCGCGCTTCTCGAGCACCTTGATGCGCTCCTGCGCGGCCGACAGCGAGAGCGCCGGACCGATCGGGACCGCCGGCGCCGCGGGCGTGGCCGAAGCCGCGGCCGGGGCCGGTGCGGAGACCGCGAACTGCGCGCGGAGCGCGTCGATCGCGGAAGCCTCGTCGGCGTCCGCCGGAAGGCCGAGCATCTGCATGAGGCTCGCCAGCGGGGGCACCGCCGGGGCGGGCTCGGGAAGGGGCGTCGGCATGGGCGCCGGCGCCGGGATGGGCTCGTCGCCCTGGAGAAGAACGGCCGATAGAGCGACGGCGAGAGCAGCACCGACGCCACCCTCTCCCCCGCCGCTCTTGTGCTCGGCGATCTTCTTGTTGATGCGTGCCTGATCCTGCTCGGAGAGGTTCGCCTGCAGGATCTCGGCGAGGGTCTTCGGCTTCATGGCCGCAGCCTCCCTTGCGAGATGAATGAAATTGCCCTGCCCGTTGATTACCGGCTGCGGCGTCGCAGCCACGTGCAGGATGACTTCCTCGAAGCGCTCGCCCGTCGAGGCGAGCTGCTTCCCAGAAACACCGATCGAGACATCCGTGATCGTCGTCCCGATCTTCTTCTTGTCGATGGCGTCCTGATCGCGGACCTCGACGATGCCGACGACGTTCTCGCCGTCGAACGTGAAGCCGGTCCAGAACCCGAGATTCTTCATCGAGTCCGAGTTGTGAGCGCGATCGCCCGCGGGGAACCAGACCTTGTTCCCGATCGCGAGCCATCGATTCGTGGCGAGCACGAGCGCGGCGAGGCGCTCCGCCGTGAAGTCGAGCTTTTGCCCCGTCGTCGGGTGGATCCACTCGCCGACCCGGATGACGTCCTTCGCGAAGCGAGGGAAGCGACCGGACGAGTCGAGCAGAATGAATCCGCGATCGATCAGGTCCGTCCCGCCGCCGGGCTCGAACGTGTCGAACTGACCGAGGTTGAAGTCCATCACACCACCTGCTTTCTCTGGAGCCGAGCGGCTTCCTGAGCCGCTCGCCACTCCTCGACCTTCGCGCGGTTGAAGCGCAGCATGTTGCCGACGCGAATCGACGGACAGCCCATGCCAACCCAGCCGCGGATCATGCCCGGCCCCACTCCGTAGAGACTCGAAATCGACGAAGCGCTGTCCTGATGGACGGCGATCTCCTCCGGCGTCGGTGCGATAGTCTGCGCCTGAGCCATCGCCGCCTTCGCCGCGCGCTCAGCGAGCGACGCGCTCGAGCTGCCGTCTCCGTCGCGCGCGATGTCGTCCGCCCGGTTGCTCGGCACGCCGAGCGTCTTGAGCGACGTCGCCAGGTCGATCAGCTCGGCGCCGAGGAACTCGCGGCCATCCTTCGTGTGGCGCGGAACCGTCAGGCTCGCCTTGATCAGCTCGGCGAGGAGCTTGTTGTTCTGCTTCGAGATCGGGGACGCGGTGATGCACGGCATCGGCGCGCTCTTCCCGAAGTTCAGCTCGACGAGCGGCCGGACGACCTGCTCGTTCAGCGTCGAGAGGATGAGATCTTCCAGGATCACCTGAAGGTTGCTGAAGAACACATCCAGCATGCCCTGCTGCATCGCGAAGCTGCCGACCGTGCTTTCCTGCGTCACGATCCGCTCGGGGACGAGGAGCGCGCGCAGCTTCAGGTCGTTGTAATGCTGAAGCATCCGGAGGAACTGCTCGTCGCGCGTGTCGTACACCATCTCTTCGAGGTCGTACAGAAGCTCCTTCGTCTGCGGGTCGCGATCGCTCGGCAGGACGCAGACCCCCGAGCCTCGAAGCGCCGCGGCGATGAGCCCCAGCTCGCGCACCGGGTCGGACGGGTTCTGGCCGTCGAGCGTCTTGTCGCTCTTGTGCGGCGCCTGCGACGGCGCGCGTCCCTTGAGCGGCGGGTCGCCCTTCAGCTCCAGGTGGCGCTTGACGAAGACGTAAACCTGGTTCGCCCAATACCAGGCGTTGTACGAGGCGTCGATGATCGCCGTGCCCAGCCAGTTCTGCCATTCGGGACGGTACGCGGCGTGTATCGCCTTCGAGGCGGGGACGACGCGGCCGAGCGTGCGCGGCGACGAGAACCCGCAGAAGTCACCGGTGTCTCCGTCAACCCAAATCGTAGCGAGCTCGGGATCCTGATCGATGGGCTTGCCGAGCACGTACGCGCGCGGGAGTTCGATCGGCGGGATGGGCCCCTCGCCGTCAGTGTCGATGGTGACGTCGCTAATGTTCCACATCAGCTCGTGCGTCTGTCGGCCGAAGTCCAGCGCGTTCAGGATCGATCCGATGAGCGACTTGAACCAAGGCGCCTCAATCAGGGTCTTCTGAACGAAGGCGCGCGTTCGCGCGTTGCCGCCGGACGCCCAGTAAGTCGTCCCGTAGAAGGGCGACTTGAGCGCGGTCAGGCCGAGCTGAATCTGGGGATCGCGGCGCATCCGCTTGCGGATGTAATCCGGGATCCAGTCAGGCGTGTATGGCCCAAGCCACGACAGCTCTTCCCATCGATGCCACGCTGAGCCCAGCAGGGAATGCGGCACCCCCTGACTGAAACGCGACAGGTCCGGTCGGGACTTCGTGGCTTGGGTCATCTCACGTTCTCCTCGAGCGAGGGCCGGCTACTTCTCGGCCTTCGGCTTCTTCGGCTTCCACTTGCCCGCCTTCTTGCGAGCCTTGATGAGCGGAGCGATCTCGGCGCACTGCTCGGCGGAGAGGCTCGTCACCTCGCCCGCCATGTAGCCGTCGCAGAGCTTCTCCAGGTCGTTCTTCGCCATCTGCTACTCCTTTCCGGCCTCGCCGGTGTTCGCCGGCGGCGCCTTCGGGGCGGCCGGTCGGTCGGGGGTGAAGATCATTCGACTGATCGCGTGTCGGTGCGCCTCGTCGCGCATCTCGATGGACGTGACGACTTCGCCGTCGGTGTCGGGGATCGGGTTCAGCTCGACGTACCCCAGGTCGCGACCATCCTTCACGACCAACACGCGCCGCTTCCCGCCGAGACCCCACTTCGCCGCCTTGTAGCGCTTCGAGGCGACGATCTTCTCGGCGATCCCGTCGGCGATCGTGTCGATCGTCTGGATCTGAAGGTTGAGCTTCCCGGTCTGTCCCGTCTTCTTCGCCATGGTTCTGTCCTTTCGCTTCGCCGTCATCTCGACACCCTGCGCGCGTTGCACACGGCATCAAGCTTGGCCTTGGTCGCCGCCGCTCGAGCAGCCGCCGGAGCAGCCCGAAGCGTGCTCAGGCGATCTGCCGTCGGGGCCACCGTCTCCGTGTAGACGCAGACCCAGACGACCGCGCCGCCGTACGCCGACGTGACGTGTCCGTCGACCGTGTCGCCCTTCTTGGTCTGCATCAGCTTGAGACCGAGGGCCGCCTCGATCTCTCGAACCAGCGACTTGAAGTCATCGCCGCTCGCCTGGACCTTCTCACCGACGTTCGACCGCCAGCGGATGTGCTTGCACTTCATCGACGGATCGTGATCGGGCCCGTCAGGCAACGTAACCGGCACTCCGTCGGCTCGCCTCGGCTTCGAGGGCTTGCGAGCCGGCGCGGGCTGAGCATCCTGCGCCGGGGCTTCTGGCGCGCTGAGAGCAACGCCGAGAACGATCAGGCAGCCGAGAATGAGGACCATCGCCGCGTTCTTCATCGGACGCCCACCACCTGAAATCCGCTCTTCGCCGAATTGCCCTCGTCGCTCTCAAGCGTCATCGTGTTGGCGCCCGCGACGTAGATGACGACGTCAACCGTCTTCGACCCGGAAGTCAGGGCAGCCGGAACGCCGATGCTTAGATCGTGCTCATCAACGTTCGACTGCTTCACGTTCTGCCCGGCCCCGTCCTGGGTCTGAACCGTCGCGATTCTCGGGTCGACTCGGTTCGTTCCCGATCCGAGCGTCCCGCGGTGGATCCAGTTCCCCAGGATCAGGACCTCTTCATCGGCGTTCGCCGTGAACGAATCGGACAGCCCAGTGACGACGACAGCGCCCGTTGAGCTGGTCGAGAAGTCACCATCACCGACCAGATCATCCTCAGCGAGCAGGGACCACCCGGAGCCCGTCCCGCCTGACCGGATCCCATAGACGGTGATCGACGCGCGATCGCCCGTCGCGCTCGGGAAGACCTGAAACGACGTCCCGACGTTGATGAGCGCCTGCGCTTGGATCGTCACCGATCCGGCGGCTTGCGGCTCGGTGAGGTAGACGCAGCACATCGACGTGAGCGAGTTGCCGCCCGCATCGTTCGGCTCGTACACCATCGCGCGATTGACCGTCGATCCCGCAACCTTGAAGTCGAGGGCCCATTCGACCGTCGTCGTGTTCTCGAACGCGGTGAGGGGCTGATAGATCACGAGCAGCCGCTCGTCTTCTTCCGCGGTGACGGTGAGCGAGAGGTTCGTGACGTCAACGTACGTGCCCGACGTGATCGTCTGCGCCGGCGTGAGCGTGTCCTTCCCGAGCTGCGTCAGCGCGCCGCCCGTCCCGCGGACGGCGATCGCCTGGACCCAGCTTAGGGCGTTGTCGCCCGCGTCGGCGTCGATCGTGATCGACTGGGCATCGCTCGCGACCTGGACGTTGATGACGCGCGAGCCCGCAGTGAGCGCCTGAGACAGGACGCAGAAGTTGTTGCTGGTCTGGTCGACGTTGTGGCGCTCGGTGCCGCCGAGCCCGGGATCGACACCATCGATTGTGACCGAGAAGCTCACATCCTCGAAGTTCGCGAAGTGGATGATGGAGCCCGTCACGAGGACGCGCTCGCCTTCCTCCGCGGTGATCGTCGTCGTGAGACCCGTCACGTTGACGAGCGTCGTCGAGCTGGTCGAGAAGTCCGAGTCCAGCTCATCTTCGCCCAGCTCGATGAACGCCGCGGGCTCACCGCCGCCCGATCCGCTCGAGCTGGCGAGACCGCCGCCGACGCTGCCCGCGCTGATGCCGTCGCCGGCGCCCATGTCGTTGATGCCCGCGAGCGCGACGCCTGCGAACGCGAAGACGAGAAGGATGACGATCAGGTTCCGCATCGATCAGTCCTCCACTAGCACAAGGTCGAGCGCAATCAGGCCAACGATCGCGAAGACTCCTGCGATCGCAGCCCATTCAGCTAGCGAGAAGCGTCGCATTAGTCGTCATCCAGAACGTAGAGAATCGTGTGACCCGTGTTCGCCGTGTCGTTGATGTCGATCCCGAGCGCCTCGCCGCTCACCGTCTCGTACCACCGCTCACGGTGCGAGCTGGTGAAGCCTCCGCTGGCAGCCAGGTAGATGCTCTGGCTGATCGCCGTCGGCGTCCCGAGCGGGTCGCTGCTGAAGTGAACGTTGGTCGCGGTGTCGGTCGACAGGACCCAGCCGACCACCACGATCTTGTCGCCGGCCGACGCAGCAACGAGCAGGTTTTCGCCGCTCGTCGTGTCGTCGGCGCTCGTCTTCAGGATCGGCAGCAGGTCGCCATCGTCATCGACGAAGAAGTCGTCGTGGACGCGGATCAGCTTCGACGCGTCGCCGCCAGCGCCAGCTCGAGCGATCGTGAGTGAAGTCACGAAGCCAGCGACGCCAACGATCAGGACCGCCAGCAAGGCGATCGGAACCCAGTCATGTAGCAGCTTCCGGCGGGTTTCGTTCGTCACGATCTTCTCCTACCCGTAGCGCGGGATGTTCGTCGGCTGCGCCGCGGCGAACGCGGCCAGCGTCGTTGCGGGATTCGGCATCGGCGTCGGCGCCTCGTCGACTCCGATCAGCGCGAGCGCGCACGAGACGATGCCGTCGTCGTGCCCGCCCGGCGGGTGCTTCCACCGGCGCTTCCCGTTCACGGTCGGCGCCTCGATCTCTTCGATTTCCTTCCGGAGCTGCGCGACGTGCTTCACGCGATGCGTGCGCCCGTCCGGACCGACCCAGGTCTCGGGCACCCGGAAGCGGCGGTGCGCGCACGCCTGCGAGAGCGCCTCGATCATCTGGTCCCGGCGAAGCGGCGCGTTCGTGCGCTCCCCGTTGACCTTCAGGCCGATCGCTCGAGCAGGACGGTAATCGTCGAGTTCCTGCCCGAAGCTCTTCCCGTGCATCGCGGTGTCGAGCCGGATGTCGGTGATGCCCCACTCGCGCGCCAGCTCGACGACGCGCTCCTTCACCTGGACGTAGAACCGCTTTCGCGTCCATCCCGGCGTCGAGCCGTTGAAGCGCTCCATGTGAAGCACGACGCCCGTCCGGCCCATCACCGTCAGCCACGTGTAATCGACGTTCTGGCCGAGGTCGACGCCCATCGTCAGCGGCGAGCACTGGGCCGCGGTCAGGTCGACGTCGAGGCTTCCGAGCTGCTCGTGATAGCCCGGGAAGATCTCTCGGTCAGTCTCGACGCCAACGAAGAGACCGCCGGTCTCCTGCTGCGCGAACTCGGCGCCGACCGCTTCGAGCGCGCCGTCGATGCCGTCGAGGACCTCGGACTTGTTGTACGGGTTCTCGCGCGAACTCCAGCGATGCACGGTGACGCGCGAGGCTTCGAGGAGCTTCGCGTACCCGACGGGCTCGTCGGTCGCCTCGGGCTGCGTGACCGCCTTCACGATCCGCCAGAGCCAGCCCGGCTTCGGCGAGCTCGTGACGATCGCGCGCAGCTTGTCGGCCGAGCGCTGCCGCGACAGACCGACCGCGAAGGCTTCCTCCGCCTGCACGGCCGCCTCGTCCATCCACATCCCGTCGAACTCGAAGTTGCGAAGCGAGTCCGGATCGTTCCCGCTGAAGCCCCAGATCTTGACGCCGGTCGTCAGCTCGATGTGCGGCTCGGGCTTGCCCACCTTCTTCTTGATCAGCTTCACGCCCCAGCGCTTCTCTAGCGCTTCGAGGATCGGGACGACCTTGGCGAGGAGCTGCGCGTGGTAGACATTGCGAACGTCCTCGCCGAGTACTAGCCACTCCGTCGCGGTGCCGTCCCGCCGGCGCGGGTGGTCGATCGCCCAGCGGACGACCTTGAAGCCGGCCACGTGCGACTTGCCGCCGCCGATGCCGGTGACGAGCACATCAACGCCCGCGTCCTCGCCGAGCGCCGCCGCCTGGCCCGCTCCGGCCTCGCTCTCGGGGTCGAGCGTGTCGAAGTCAGCGATGAGGACCTCACACTCCAGCCCTTCTCCGTCGAGGTCGGGCAGGAGCGTTGCGTCGTCGAGCGCGCGGAGCTGCTCGGCGGCCGACACGTTGCCGGTCGCCGCGTTCAAGCCGCTTCCTCCGCGTCGGGCGCGTCAATCGGCTCAGGCGGCGCCGACGACGCTCGAGCAGCGTTAGCGCGACGGTGGTCGAGCACGAGCGCCCACTCCGTCGGCGTGATCAGGCGGCGCGCCTCCGATCCGGCTTCCTGCGGGCGCGCCAGCTCCTTATCGAGCGCCTGCCGCCGGCGACCCTCGCACGCGAGGAGCACCTTGGCGAGATCGGCGGTCATCTCGCGCTTCAGGAGCGCGACCTCGATGGCTGTCGTGCAAGCGCGCAGCTCGCGGTGACTGTTGGCGCTCGTGATCAGCTCGATCAGCTCGGTCCGGTCGACGCTGTCGTGCCGCGCCTCGGCGAGCGTCTTCCGCTCGGCCGCGGTGAGCGCCTTCGCCTTCGGCGCGGGAGCCGGAGCGGCGGCGGGCGCCGCCGACGCTACCGGCGGAGCATCAGACGCCGCGGGCGCCGCTCCCGCCGCCTTTCGAGCAGCAGGAGCGCGCGCGCTCGCCTTGCGTCGTCCGCCGAGCTTGTTCCCGCGCTTGAACCCCATGCGCGCGAGAATACACCGAAATTACGACGCCCCAGGGGGCTCCGTGCTACCTCGGGCGTTTCCGTGTCGCCACCGTGAAACGTCGTGTGACAATTCTTCGGAACGCCTTCGTTACTTGCGCTCGCGGACCGTGGCGTTGTTCGCATTCGAGCCGGTGCATCTCCATCAGCCACTCCAGCACGGCGCTCCACGACCACTTCCCCTTAACCGCCGGCTCGGGGAAGAGACCGGCCGCGCGCCAGTCCCGAAGCGTCTGAACGCCGATCCCGAGCCGACGACACAGCTCCTTTTGCGTCACGAGCTCGGGCATGATGACGGTGTGGAGCCCGTTCAAGATCCCGGGCCCCTCACGACGCCGACGTCGACCTTGCCGAGCCCCAGGACGATACTCGACGCGAGCAGCACCCGCTCGCGCTCGTCATCCGTCTCCAGCTTGTCGAGCGCGTTGACGACCGTCGCCATCGCCGCCACGCGACGCGCGGCGGCGACCGACGGCGCGCGCTTGCGCTTCTCGTCCGCCGCGTCGAGGTCGGCCGCCGCCCGGCGCTTCGCCGCGAGGTCGGCGGCGGCGTGCAGGTCTTCGGGACTCTCCGATGGCGGCAAAGCCGCCGCCCGCTCTCGTCGGCGCCGATCAGCGTCCGCCCGAAGCCGCGCCTGGACCTCCGCGTCGGTGATCGGCGGCGTCGCCACCGGCTCCGCCAGCTCCCCTGTCACATCTCGGACCGGCTCGTCCCCGGCCATGCTTGGTGTTGCGTCAGTCACCGTCACATCTCCCTTCGTCTGGGTTCGGAGAGCGCCGGAAGCACCGGGAGCAGAAGAAGGCGCCGATGAAGCGCCACCACCGCCACCGGTGCTTCCTCGCGCTCACGGAGACAGCCTCGCGAACGCGAGCGCCATCATGATCCGCTCCAGCGCCTCCGTCGCTCGGACGGGACTCGCTGGGCTCTTCGGGTACTCGTACTGCCACCACCCGCGCTCGATGTACCGCAGGCGTCGGCACGAGATCAGGAACATCGCCGCCACGCGAGCGATGGGCGTCTCGTGCGACTTCACGACCGACCCCCGAGCGCGATCGCGGCGACCGCCCACATCACGCCCAGCCGGATCTGACGAATCGCCGTCGTCTGGTCGGCCGACGGCGGCGAGTTCGCCGCAATCACCGCGGCCAGGTCGTGCCCCGCGTCGCGGATCTTGCGCGAGCGCTCCACGTCCTCCGGCGTCATCTGATGGACGTCGAAAAGGTGCAGCAGCAGGTCGTCCCCCTCGCCGGCGCCATAGCGACCGGTCCCGACCGGTCCCGGAGCGCTCGGTGGGGACTTCGGTCGCCAGGGGGGCGTGATGGGCGGCGGCATCTCCGCCTCGGAAGGCGTGTCGTCGAACGCTCCCGAGTCATCGATTTCAAGCCGCGTCAGGACGCCGTGGCCGACGTTGTCGCCGCCCGGCGGGTCCAGCTCGGCGCGCATCTCCGGCGTCACGTCCTCCAGGATGCGCTCCGCAGCGGCCGGGAGCTGCTCGAGCGCGTCGCTCTCCGTCGGCCGCGCGCAATCCCGGCGGTCGTACTCCGGCATGAGGCTCGCCGCGGGCGGGCTCTGGCAGTCACCAACGTTCGGATCGGCATCGCGCGCCATCGCATCGCGCTCCAGCGCCTTCCGGCGCGCCTCCTTCACATCTTCGATGCTCTGCGGCTCACCGAATCCGTGCGCCGCAAACGCCTCGCGCAGCTTGCGCCGCTCCCCTGGATCGACGAGCCCGTCGTGCGGATCGTGCTCACTCGTTGGCATCACGCGTCCCCTTTCGCTCTTCCTCTGCGTTGTGATCCGGCATCGGCCAGATGTAACAGACCGTCGGCTGCGCCGCCGGCTCCGGCTGTCCCGGTAGCGCAATCTGCGGTCCAGGCCCGGCGGCGCCCGCGTTCTTCACGCCCACCTCGCGCCCGTCGAGCGCGCCCGACGCTCCGGCGATCATGACGGGCGTGTTGGGCGGGAACTTCACGAGCTGCTCGACGAGGCCGACGACGGTGAGCGTCGTCACGCCCGCGCCCGCCTCGTTGACGCTGAGCGGTGGCCGGTACTCGTCCGGGAGCTTCGGCCCCTGGATCCCCTCGCCTGGGCGGATGTCGTTGACCATCAGACCTCGGTCTCCTTCTTCTCGACCCAGGTCACCTGAATCTGCCTGACCGCGTCATCCCCGTCTTCGTCCATGAAGTCGACGACGGCATGGTCGGGAGCCGCGAAGAACTTCCGGATTGCCTTTCGGGCTTCCTCCGGCGTCAACTCGATCGTGTGCTTCGTTTCCTTCTCCATCACCGGCCCCCTTCGAGCACGATCCGGCAGCGCTCAAAGCGGAACCCGCGCCTCACCGAGCTGGCCCACTGCATGCTTCGCCACATCGACGCGCCCGCGCCTGAGCAGGGCGTGAAGAGCGCCTTGCACTCGTCCTGGGTCCTCGCAACCGTGTGCGCCATGATCGTCCCGTTCGGCCGCACGATCACCCACATCCGCGCGGTCTGCTTCTGCTTCGCCATCACCTGATCCCTTCGTTTCGCCGCCATGGAAGGCCGACGCGCCGGGGTGGCTAGCCCCAGCCGTCGACGGCGCGCTCTGCGTCCCGAGGGGCGCCACCCTCGGCCCAGGGGCCAACCTGGGCAGGTTTCAGTCGTTCGCGTTCGCGAGGAACGCGCGCGTCGCGTCCGGGTCGACGTGCTCAGCCTCGAACCCCTCGCCACCGCACTCCGAGCAGGGCGTCACGTCGCCCCCGGAGTCGCGGACGAGCCCGAAGGCGTCAGACTTGCGCCCGTCACCGCCGCAAGCCTCACAGGGCTCGATTCTGAGCCCCAGCGCCTTCGCCAGGGCTCGAACGCCGTTCAAGCTGACTCGTCCGATCGCCGCCATGCTGTTCCCTTCTCAAAGGTCGTGCCGAAACGGGGCCCGGAGGAAAAAATTGGGGCCCCCATCCAATATTTTGCGCCGGCCACGAACTACTTTGGGCGCTCGGCAGCTCGATCAATTTCGACCCCGGGTGGGGTCTTCACCCTGAGTTGCCACGGAGGCCCCTGTGAGGCCCGCTCGACGTCGATCGCGAAGGTCCCCCAGTGGCACGCGCCGCACTGCTGCGACGACGTGGCGGGCACGAGGCCCGTCGTGAACTCCCTCACGATGCTGTTGCTGTCGCACTCGGGGCAGCGGTCGGCGGGGTCGGTCTGCCAGGTCGTGCTCATG
>JAJCZJ010000029.1 GCA_029262455.1 Deltaproteobacteria bacterium
TCCGGAAAACAGCACGATCCCGGCGCTGAATAGTGACGCCGGGAGCTTGATCGAACGACCGCTGTACGCCGCGAACAATCCGAGCGCCAACAAGACGACGCTGTGGAGCAGATGATAGTGCGCCGCGGTTCCCCACGACAACAGTTGCTCAGGACTCAGTCGATCCTTGAGCCCGTGGGCACCGAAGGCCCCGGCGACGACTGCCAGTGTTCCCGAGATTGCCGCGACATTGATCCACATGATGTTCTCCCCCTCGCTAAAAAAAGAAACCGCTGATGAACGCTGAGGCTACGCACTCCGCCACTTGCGGCACCTCGAATGATCCGGCACCGCCGGCTTCGTGACTAGCCCGGCAACGGGCCGCAACGTTGAACCAATCGTAGTGCTGCGCAGACGCGGGCTACTTGATGTCGCTCGCCGAGTGGCGCTCCATCACCTGCTCTTCTTCCGGGCCCCAGGCCTTGTTGACGCGTTGTCCGCGCTGCACGGCCGGCCGGTCGGCGATCTCGGAAGCCCACCGCGCGACGTTTGTGTAGGACTTCACGTCGAGAAAAACCTGGCCCTCGTACAGGTCGCCCAACACCAGCCCACCGCCATACCACGGGTAGGTCGCCATATCGGCGATGGTGTATTCGTCGCCGGCCAGGTATTTGCGTTCGGCGAGGTTTCGATCCAACACGTCGAGCTGACGTTTCACCTCCATGGCAAAGCGATTGATCGGGTACTCGAACTTCTCCGGCGCGTAGGCGTAGAAGTGTCCGAAACCGCCACCCAGGAAGGGCGTACTGCCCATCTGCCAAAACAACCACGACATGCACTCCGCCCGCGCCGCGGGCTCTTTGGGCAGGAACGCGTCGAACTTCTCAGCCAGGTAGAACAGGATCGACCCGGACTCGAAGACACGCGTCGGAGGCGCCGTACTGTGATCGACCATGGCCGGGATCTTCGAGTTCGGATTGGCCGCCGTGAAGCCGCTGCTAAACTGATCTCCCTCCAGGATGTTGATGAAGTAGGCGTCGTACTCGGCGCCCTCCTTGCCCAGTGCCAGCAACTCCTCGAGCATGATCGTAACCTTCACACCGTTGGGCGTGGCCAGTGAGTAGAGCTGAAGCGGATGCTTCCCCACCGGCAGATCCTTGTCGTGCGTCGGACCTGCAATCGGCCGATTGATGCTGGCGAAGCGACCGCCACTTTCGGTATCCCATTCCCAGACGGCTGGCGGCGTATACGAAGACGTGTCGGTCATTGGGCATTCCTTTCAGATTCGAGTTGGGGAGTCCGCCAGTCTAACCAAGCATTCAGCCGAGGGGTAGAGGCCTGGCGCAGGAAACCCGACAGCCTTCCCCTCTCCCGCCGGAGCCTGTCGATTAACGCAACGACACTAGTAATTGCGGGAAACCCAAAAGCCTATACACGGGGATCGAAATGCCAACTTCCTTCTTGCCCTTGTGCCGCAGTGCTTTCGCGCACTCGTTCAAGAACGAACCCTCACCTTTCATCCTCTCCCGCGCGCCATGCGGGAGACGAGATTTGTTAGGCCTTGCCCGTCATTGGGGGAAAGATAGACAGTCTCCGGAGGGAGAAGGGACCGTGACGTCAGTTTTCGCAATCGATCGACTGAGGTTGCAACGAGACTATTGGCTAGACACGAAGAACGAGCCGATGAGGATGAACATCTCGTCCTCAGTGGTGACTCCGCCCTTCAGGGGGCAGGCGTCGCAGAACCCGTCACCTGCCCCGGGGGAAGAATCGCAGGAGGCGTCGCGCTCTTCGGCCCCCGCACCAGTGCATAGGGCGCCGACGGATCCTTGTGTGCAGCCTGCGGGCTCGTCACACGGACCGCCCGGGGCGAAGGACTGCGACGGACTCGGCGACGTGGACCTCTCCTTGACCTCGGACGGATCCGAGGCGCCGTTGTCGTAAACCGCGCAGTACGTGAGAGTTCGCGCCGCAGCGCTCGCTAGAGCAGACGGATAAGCCCGCGGCGGCTCGAAAGTCACGAGCACCGGGTCATCGTAGACAAAGTTTGTGTACAACAATTCTGGATCACTCTCGTCGATCTCAGGTCCCGCCAAACTGACTTTCACGGCGGAGACGAGTTCGTCGACAGTCACGCGCTGATCGTCGTTGGCGTCGCCGGTCCGACACTCGTCGACCGGTTGGGTTCCCAACGCGATATTGACACATACCGTCAGGTCGCTGATGTCGACACGACCATTGCCATTGCAGTCGCCTAGGCGTGGGGGAACATCCGTAACGCACGGCGCACCGCCGCAAATATCTGGGGCGTCCAGGGCGACAGCTGGGTCCGGCGTACATGCAGCTCCACTGCGCGGACCGCCGTCGCAGCGATAGCGTCCCTGGTAGACGGTGAATCGCTTGCCGCGCTTGTGCGTGTGTGCGACCAGATCAACCAGTCGGCCGTCGGCTGGCAGTACGTGGTAGGCGCAGATTTCCTCGGCGGCGAAGACCGGGGTGTTCATCACGAAGATCGCGTGTTGGTCGAAGATCTCTTGCACCAACCCGACCTGATCTTCCGGCTCCGCAAAATCGAAGTTGAGCCAGGCCTCGAGCTTGGCGTCTTCGACGGTGAGATTGAAGGCGTGCGAGTTCCACAGCATCAGCCCCTTGGTCGGTAGTTCGCCATAAACACCCGGCGGAAACGGGCGCTCGAATGAAGCCTCTTCCAATCGCGCAACGGTTACACTCTCGAGGGCCGCATTGCTCGGTCCGAAGGCGATACAATTGACCGAGCTACGGATCTCACTCGCGCAGGCCCCCTCACCGCAGAAGTCGCGATCGGTGGCGACGCACCGCTCCCCCTCCCTGAATCCGCCCGTGCATCGGAACTCACCCCAACCAGGATGATCGAAGGGCTCGGTTCCTTCGTACTTGATCAAGTTCAAATGGTGGCTGAGCGGGTCCTGTCGCGTCTGGAGTCGATTGTAACGAAATCGCTTGCCGTCGGCGGATAGGTATCTCGCCGGGATACCTTCGGACACGTCGTAGTAACTGACGAAGCAAACCTCCTGCTCGCCACCAGCCGGCAAAACCCATTTCGGCATCTTCAGCTGCCGACCGACAGCAGGGTCCGGCGGCGCTAAGGGCTCGATCTCGATCGGCTCGGGAGGTGGCAAGCACGCATCGAGCAGCTCACCGGTCCCAGGAACTGTGCCGGTTCCAGGTGCACCTTGCTCAATCCAAATGCGCAGCGCCTCCAGCTCGTCGATCGAAAGGCTGGGCAGCGCCAATGGCATCGCACGCAAGGGAGCGTCCCATTGGTCGGGTAAGGTCGCGGCGGCGAGATTGATCCACAGCAGGCTCTGGTCCTTTTGGCCAGGCACCAAGCGTTTGAGCCCAACAATCGTGCCGTCCGCGATTGTCGCGGACGGTTGTTCCAACAGATTGTCGTACGAAACCCCGTCTCTGAGATCGAGGCCACCCAAGGCCGCCGCACCGTGGCAGTTCAGGTTCGTACATCCGTGATTCTCGAAGATGGCTTCCTGAATCAGTTCGTAGGTACTATCGAACGACCTCTCGCACGACGTCTCGCCCTGTTGGGCAGCGGCGATCGCCCCCACTGAGAGCGACAAGCACAACCCGAACAATCCGATGAGCAGTTGGTTACAGACGTTTCGCACGGACGCCTCCCTTTTCGACCATCCAATCACGGACGCTTGGGGCCGCGGTAGACAGACCCGGCCAATGAATAGCCCGCTTGGGCCGCAAGGGCGGTCGAGACGAGTCCACCGCAGGGGCGAACGCCGGTTCAGCCAAACACGTGCACCTCTAGGCTGAGCGTCAGAACGGAAGCCACGATCGCCGCGAGTGTCACCGGAATTCCGATCTTGATGTACAAGCTGTAAGGCACCTCGACACCGTGGCGGCGCAGGATGCCGAACCACAGCAGAGCGGCCAAAGACCCGATCGGCAACATCTTCGGCCCGAGGTCGCCGCCGATCAGAGCCGAGTAGACCAAGACATTAGTTTCCATCACCGGTCGACCAAAATCGCGGATGACCCACGTCATCAGGCCCGCCGTCGGATGGTTGTTCATCAACGACGAACACAACCCAGCCACCAGCGCGGTCGCCATACTCATCGCCGCGAGCCCCGTCCCGGCGAGGCCGACGATCAGATCGCCGAGTACTTCACTGAAGCCTACATTGCGCAGCCCACGCACGACGACGAAAATGCCCGACACGAAGACCAGGACATCCCACCCCACCGAGCCGATGATGCTTCCGATCGAGTGCTGCTGCGCAACCGCAATGACGGTGAGGACGATAGCCCCGGTCACGGCGACCAGCCATACTGGAACCCCCGTCCACGCCTCGCTGAAGAATCCCAACAAGGTCGCTGCCAATACCGCGATGCACGGCAACGTCAGTCGCGCGTCCGACTCGACTTCAATATCCGGGATCCGACACTTCACCGGTATGACATCGCGGAAGAACCACCATAAGCCGGCCAAAGTAACCGCCATGCTGACCAGCGCCGGCAGCATCATCCAAACCGCGTATTCGAGAAAACTGATCTCGAAGATTCCTGCGACAATAATGTTGATCGGATTACTGATCACCAGCGGGCCAACCAAGTTACCGACGTAGAGAACGGCGAAGTAGAACGGAACCTGGTTCTCCAGCGTCCAGTCGTCCTCCCTGACGTCTTCCACCAGGGCCAATACCAGTGGCGTGAAAATCAGCACAGCTGCGTCGTTGGTGAACACCGCTCCGGTTGCGGTTCCGCACGCAAAGACGAGAACGAGCAAGCGGAACCCGCTACCTCGCGCAGCACGAGCCATCTCCGCAGCCAGGCGTTCAAGCAGGCCTGCCCGCTCGGAGATGATCGTAATCACCATGAGGCTGACGATCGTGACGAGCGGCAGTCCTAGCTCTTCGAGCGTCTGCACCGCCCCCCCCGGGGTGACCAACCCACAGGCGACAGTCAGAACGCCGCCGGCCACAGCCGCCCACGCGTGTGAAATGCGAAAGCCACCGACGTTCGGCTGCGTTAGCGCAAGCCCGATAGTGGCCACCAAAATCGCAGCAGCAACAAATCCCATCACGACAACAGCGCGGAAGGTCGTCGCCTCGCGCGCTCCGACCTCCCGCCCACCGGACGAACTACCTCTTCTTCTTGCCGAACACTTTCGGCACGGTCTGCGTGACGTACTCGACGAGGGTTTGTACGCCCACTCCCGTGCCGCCCTTTGGGTTGACTCCCCACGCGCTGTCCGAAAATGCGGGCCCGGCAATATCGAGATGGAGGAAAGGAATGTCGCCAGCAAACGGCACCAGGAAGTGTCCGGCACTGATCGCGCCGCCGTAGCCGCCGCCGATGTTCTTGCAGTCGGCGATCGGGCTCTTCAGCTCCTGGGCGATGCGCGGCACTAGCGGGAGCCGCCAAACGTCTTCACCAGCAGCATCGGCCGCAGCAATGACCCGCTTGACCAAGTCGTCCTGGTGCGACATCGCGCCCACCGTATACTTGCCGAGCGCGACGATGCAGGCGCCAGTCAACGTCGAGAGCTCAATGATCTCATCGACGTCTTGTTGGCCGATAAAGTGGATGGCGTCAGCCAACGTCAGGCGCCCTTCAGCGTCGGTGTTGAGAATCTCCACCGAGCGGCCGCTCATCCCCTTGAAGACATCACCCGGGCGGTACGCATCACCCGAGGGCATGTTTTCGGTCGCCGCACAGACTGCGTGCACACGCACCGGAGGCTTCGCTTGCGCGATCGCCGCCATCGCAGAGATCACCGCCGCACCGCCGGCCATGTCGCACTTCATTTCTTCCATCGCCTTCGGCGGTTTCAGAGACAGACCACCCGAATCAAAGGTGACGCCTTTTCCGACCAAGCCGACCGTTCGCAGCACCCGGCCTCCGGCTGGCTCGTAGTGCATGTGAATGAAGCGCGGCTCGCGCGAGGCACCTTGCGCAACCGCCAGGTACAGACCCATCCCGAGCTTCTCGCA
>JAJCZJ010000030.1 GCA_029262455.1 Deltaproteobacteria bacterium
CCATTTCAAAACGCCTCTTTCCAAGCTGGGAGGAGGCGTTTTTTATTGTGTGCGTATTACGACAGTCGTACTTCTAGTGCTCGTATCGGCGGAAATTAGTCCCTTTGTGTGAGATACGATGGCAACTGATTCTGGCATGATTCCTGGGTCATGGGGCAAATCGCTAAGGTTCGGAAGTCCGAAGGTGGCTTCACTTTGATCGAGCTGATCATCGTGGTTTCGATCGTCGGTGTGCTGAGCGCGATCGCCATCGCGCAGTTCACGTTGTACCGGAAGAATTCCTATGACGCCTTGGCCCAGAACGACCTGGCCAACCTGCGCATCGGCGAGGAAGCTCTCTACGCCTCAACCCAAGAGTACGCGGCCTGTGCGGACGCTGCCTGTGTCGGCGCGATTCCGGGCTTCACGATCTCGGATAGCGTGACGCTGAGTGCGACCGCGGTGTCCGGCAACGATCCCAGTTTCTCGATCGTCGCACAGTCCTTAGCCGGTAGCGGCAAGATCTTTTCGTTCGCGAGCAACGGGCCGTAATCTGGCCGGACATGGAATCACCGGCAGTCGTGCGACTCGCGATGAATGCTACGACTCGAGTTGGGCGATTGCGGCGAGCAATTGATCTGGACGCGGCCGCACGCGCCAGTTGTCGGTCAGGTCTCGCCAAACAATGCGTCCACTTTCGATGATGTAGGTCGCCGGCCGCGGCAAATCGCCGCCGCCTGGTGCCGCGTCCGCGTGCCGCAGGCGGAAGGCGTCGGTTGCGGTGAGCATGCTATCCGACAAGATCGGAAAGTCGAGGTCTAGCCACTCCGCGACTTGTCGATTCTGCTCAACTGAGTCCGGCGAGATGGCGATCAGTTGAATCCCTTGCGCTTCGAAATCAGAAATCCGTGACTGCAAACCTTGCAGTTCTGACATGCAGAACGGTCACCAGTGGCCGCGATAAAACACCAGGAGCGTTCGCTCGCTACCGCTGAGAAGTGTGTCGGCGCCCAAATGGCTTTGCAGGGTGATTTCGGGCACATAGTCGCCGACCTGGATGGCGGTTGTAGCGTTGGGCAGCCCGTACGACAGACTGAAACAATAGTATGTCAGCAATGCGGTCAGCGCGGTCGACAAGGTCAGTCCCGCGCCACCGGCAATGCGTCTCCAGCCGCCGTGCTGTTTGGCCTGCGAGAAGCCCTTCCAACAAATCGCCACGGAAGCGATCAGCAGGAGGAGGTTGAGCCAGGGGATGTCCCGCAATGCCGGCCATTGGTAGAAAATCGTGTAGTACGAGAGGAACCCGAAGAGTGCGAGTAACGGTCCGGCCCAGAGGGCATGGTTGGTGCGGTCTTGCATGTCGATGGAGACGCTAGCAACCGACCCGGGCTATGCCAAGCTTGCCGATGTTCCGGGTACCGCGAATCGGGTGCGCGAGAGGTAGCGCCGAGCGTTCGTCGATCGTTCCTGCTCGAAGAGAGGCGGACCGGCGCGTGGACCGCCCCTCTTCGGCGTTGTTCGACTTTAGCGCTATCCGAAGCTCGGTGCGGCCGTCTTCCACGAGTCCATTGCTTCCAGTGACTCGCGCCAGCGTATGATCTCAGCGAAACCCTCGACCGGAATCTTTGCTTCTTTGTAGAAGGTTAGCCATGACCCGACGGAGATGTCGGCCAGGGTCATCGTGTCACCGACGAGAAACTTTCGACCTTGCAGGTGGTTGTTGAGGATGCTGCCGTACTTCTCGATCCCGACCTGACCTTTCGCGAGCTCGGCCGGGTCGGGGTCGCCACCGCCCACGAGCTGCTTGACCATGTTTTCGAAAGTGAAGGCACCACAGGCCGAGCCCCAGTGAGCGAGACGCCAAGACTGCCAGCGGCTGACGTCGGCCTGAGCCTGGGCGTCAGCTGGCCACAAGGTGCGGGGCGTTTCCTTGGTGCCCAAGTACTGCATGATCGCGGTGGACTCCCAGAGCACGAAGTCACCGTCTTCGAGGACGGGCATGAGTCCGTTTGGATTGAGCGCAAGAAACTCGGGTGTCTTCTGTTGCTGTTTCAGGAGATCGACCATACAGATCTCGACGTCGGAGTTGAGTTCGTTTGCGGCAATCAAGACCTGTCGCGCATTCGGCGAGGGCGGGAAGACGTGCAACTTCATCTTAGCCATTTGTTTTCTCCCTGTGTTTAGGACCGGTTGCGCCGGTCGCAGTTATCCTGTCGTCGCAATGGCGCAAGGCAGCTGCACAATTATGACGTATCAATTCAATAGTTTTTCGACGTAGGACTTGTAGTGCTGGAGACTCTGGCGCAGCGCCTTTTGGTCGCCGGTAATGCGCACCAGTAGGAGCCCGCCCTGGAACACTGCGATCAGGTGCCGGGCAACTTCACTCGGTTTCCAACGAGCTCGCGGTGTGTATAGCCGCTTCGCCGCGCGCAAATCTTCTTCGACAAACCGGGTCCAGGTGGTCAAGCCCGCCGCGATGACCTCGCGCATTTCGGGACAGACGTGCGATATCTCCTGACCGAGATTGCCCATCAGGCAACCTTCGAGAATCATCGGGTCCTGCGCCGCCACGAGCATTAGATCGAGATAGGCGAGGAAACGGGCTTTGGGGTCTTCGATCTCGCTGTGAGGACCGCTCGTCATGAATTCGAATCGCTCGGCGCCGTAAAGTTCGAGGATGGCGATCCCAAGCGCCTTTTTTGTCGGGAAATAGTGAAAAAAACTTCCCTTGGTCACGCCCGCCTCGCTGCAAATCTGGTCGATCCCGGTGCCGGCGTACCCTTGGCGTAGGACCAAGCGTCGCGCGGCATCGAGTAGATTCTGCCGTACCTCGGGATTTGCTGGGCGTGGACTCATAATAACCAACCGGTTGGTATGTTATAGAGCTTTCGGGCGAGCTGCGTCAAGTCGCGATGTCCCGAGCTGTTGAAAGAGGCGGGTCCTAGCCGCGCCAGCGTTCGAGATCGGCGGTGATCTGGGTGTGGCAACGTTCGAGGATTTCGCTATTCGACAGCCCCGGCGAGCGGGCGATCGGGTCTCCGAACCGAACTCGGACACGTACGCCAAACGGCAGCGGCAATAGGTTGTATCTGAGAAGCTGCCACGATCCGTCGATGGTGGTTGGAACGACGGCTAGATCCGGTGCGGCTTCGAGAAGAGTCATCGTGCCGGCCGGCTTGAATTGGCTGAGGCTACCGTCTCGCGAACGCGTTCCTTCCGGGTAGATCACGGCTGAAACACCGCGCTGTTGGGCGCGTTCGCCCATAGCGCGAATCTCGTCTTGCGCTTGTTCGCGATGGTCGCGGTCGATCAGGGCATTGCCGCCAGCTCGCAAGTTGTAGGAGATGCTTGGAATCCCTTTTGCCAAGGATTTCTTCGCGACGTACTTTGGGTAGTTGGAGAACAGGAGTCCGCCGAAGATAGGCACGTCGAGCATGCTCTGATGGTTGGCGACGATGATGTATCCCGTTCGAGGTTTGATCGCCTCGGACCGTTCGACGTGTAGTCGCATGCCGCCGACTCGAAATGCGTACAGGAGCAACCGCTGCAGAATGCCGACGGCGATCTCCTGCGGGCGCTGGCCAAACAATCGCGCCAGCCTTTGAATCGGATCGAATACCAGCAGTAGGCCACCAAAGAGAATCAGGAACGGGACGGTGAAGACCCAGTCGATGAGTTTTGGGCGTGATTCTGGCTTCTTGGCTGCGGGCTCCGTCATGGTTGTTCGACCTATTTACGCAGGATTGCCGGAGCTGTCACGTCTTGTGCCGAGCAAGTCCTTGACTTGGCTTTTTCCGGCGTCTGAACTAATTGCCTTGGATGATTCCAAGACTTCCGTTTGGCAGGACTGGTCATCAATCCTCACGCGCACTCTTCGGAGCCGCAGCCCTTGGGGCGATGCGTCAGGAGCGAGCCGATGCTGTGCTCGACATGCTCCTCGAGTTTGGCGTCAATCACATCGATACCGCAGCAGACTATGGTGAGTCCGAGAGTCGTGTCGGGCCGTGGATGAAGCGACATCGAGGGGACTTCTTTCTCGCGACGAAGACGCACGCGCGTGACTACGCTGGGGCCCGCGATAGCATTCATCGCTCGCTCGACCGCCTGCAGACAGACCGGCTGGACCTATTGCAACTGCACAACCTCGTCGAGCCGGACGAGTGGGAGCAAGCGTTGTCAGCCGGCGGAGCCGTGGAGGCTGTTGTCGAAGCACGAGAAGCGGGTTTGGTTCGGTTTATTGGCGTCACCGGCCACGGGACGCGCATCGCTGCCGTGCATTTGCGTAGCCTCGAGCGATTTGCGTTTGATTCGATCTTGCTGCCCTACAACTTCACGATGATGGCGAATCCGACCTATGCGGCAGATTTCGAGCAGGTCTGTGCCGTCGCGGCAGAGAGGGACATTGCTGTTCAGACGATCAAATCAATCGCCCGCAGACGTTGGCAGGGCGACGAAGGCCGACGCTTTAGTTGGTACGAACCGATTCGCGATTCCGAGGCGCTGCGCAGGGGCGTACACTGGGCTCTGTCGCGACCTGGCATTTTTCTCAACACCTCATCGGATGCGACGTTGTTGCGCGAGATCCTTGAAGCCGCGGCATCGGCCGTCGAGGAACCCGAAGCGCAGGTGATGGAGCAGGATGTCTCTCGATTGGAAATCACGCCGCTCTTCGAAGCAGGGGAGTTGGAGACAATATAGTGCCCTGACGACAACGCGGGTGTCGGCCGGCGACTTACATGTTTGTGTCAATCGGTAGCCGTTGATAGATCCGGTCGGATGAAGATCAGCCTCTGTCTGCCGTACATGGAGCGGGATTACGACCGCTCGACGACGCTCGATTGGTGCCGGCTCGCCGACGCGGGTCCGTTCGAAAGCTTATCCTGCGGCGAACGGATTACATCCTATACGCAGGATATGCGCGTCGTCTTGAGCGCTGCTGCAGCGCTGACCGAGCGCGTGCGTATCATTCCCTCGCTCTACGTCTTGCCGATGCACTCCGCGGTTCGGGTGGCGAAAGAAATGGCCACGCTGGATGTTCTGTCGGGTGGACGGGTCACCGTGACCGTCGGCGTCGGTGGCCGTGAGCACGACTACCGAGCGCTTGGTTCGCCGTTCACCAAACGCTTGCAGCGGCTCGACGACGGAGTCGCGGAGATGCGCCGGATCTGGAGTGGTGAGCCTCCGTTCGAGGGAGCCGATCCAGTGGGGCCGGCGCCTGTGCAAAAGGGCGGTCCACCGATTTGGGCGGGCGCAATGAATCCAAAGGCGATGCAGCGAGCCAGCAAGTGGGCGGACGGCGTTTACGGTTTCTCGATGGACGGTGGGGTCAAGACCGTACGTGAGCAGAGTGAACGCGCGCGGTCGGCCTGGAAGGAATCTGGCCGCAAGGAAAAGCCCTACGTTGCTACGGGTTTTTGGTTTTCGCTGGTCGACGATGCCGAAAGTGGACTCAAGTCCTATGTCTACGACTATCTCAAGATCATCGACGACGAAATCGCGCGGGCCGTGGCAGACACGATGACCTGTCACAATGCCGAGGCGGTCGCTGCGGCGCTCGACGGGATTGAGGCCGAAGGCTGTGACGAGTGCTTCATGGTGCCGGCGACGCTGGAGACTCTAGAGTTGGATCGCCTCGCCGACCTCGTGGCGAAACGGCGGTCTCGATAAACGTTTGCGGAGGTCCCGATCTCGGTTCGTTGGGCGTTGGCTTCAGGGGCGATTTTGAACCTTTGTGGACCTCTGTTGCATTCGACCCGACCGGCCTCTACAAGCGCCTTCTCGGGCACTAGAATGCGGAGGCGATGAACGACGATGGCTCAGATCAACGACAATTATTCGAAGCTTGCGGCGGGGTACCTTTTTCCTGAGATCGGTCGACGGGTGAGCGCGTTCTGCGATGCCAACCCGCAGGCCGATGTCATTCGTCTCGGTATCGGTGACGTAACAGAACCGCTACCGCCCGCGATCGCCAAGGCTTTGCACGGTGCCGTCGATGAGATGTCGGCGCGAGATACCTTCCGTGGTTACGGTCCGGAGCAGGGCTACGAGTTCTTGCGCGAGGCGATTGCCCAAAACGACTACCAGGCGCGCGGCGCCGACGTCAGCGCCGACGAGATCTTTGTCTCTGACGGATCTAAGTGCGACTCGGGCAACATCTTGGATATCTTTGGTACTGGTAACAAGATCGCCGTGACCGACCCGGTGTATCCGGTCTACGTGGATACCAACGTCATGGCTGGCAACACCGGCGACGCGGACGACGCCGGCCGCTATGGCGGCTTGATCTACATACCCGTAACCGCGGAGAACGAATTCACACCGTCGCTACCGGACGGCAAGGTCGACCTCATCTATCTTTGTTACCCGAATAACCCGACGGGCACAGTCGCGAGTGCTGCGACGCTGAAGCAGTGGGTGGACTACGCCCGCAAAAACGATTCGATCATCCTGTTTGACGCCGCCTACGAAGCGTACATCACCGACTCGTCGATTCCGCACTCGATCTTCGAGATCGAGGGAGCGCGCGAGGTTGCGATCGAGTTTCGCTCGTTTTCGAAGAACGCCGGGTTTACCGGTACCCGCTGTGCGTTCACCGTCGTGCCGAAGGACCTGCAGGGCCGAACCGCGAGCGGTGAGCGGCAGGCGGTGCACCCGCTGTGGAATCGACGTCAGTCCACGAAGTTCAACGGCGTGTCGTACATCATTCAACGGGGTGCCGAAGCGGCGTACTCGCCCGAGGGCAAGCAGCAGATCGGTGCGCTGGTCGATTTCTACTTGACCAACGCGAAACTTCTACGCGAGGGCTTGGAGAAGGTCGGGATCTCGGTCTACGGAGGTGTCAACGCGCCGTACGTCTGGCTGAAGACTCCGGGCGGCGCGAGTAGTTGGGACTTCTTCGACAGGTTGCTCGACAAGGCTCATCTGGTCGGCACTCCGGGCAGCGGCTTCGGCGCGAGCGGCGAAGGTTATTTCCGACTCAGTGCCTTCAACAGTCGTGCCAACGTCGAACAAGCTGTCGAGCGATTTCAGCAACTCGTGGGGTAGGACAGGGCGCTTCTCTCGACGGTTTCTGCGCGAGTAGTGCGGGAAATTGCCGTCTCGCTCCTCAGAGGACGAATCGAAAGAACGGGATTGTTCGCCCTGGAATACTCGACGGAATCTGTTGCTCGAGTTTGGCGCCGACCGTTTGGTAAAAGCCCGCTGCATTCGGGTCACTCTGTATCACAAGTGAGTCGCAACCTGCCTCGCGTGCGAGATTGCAGGCGTGAGCGAATAGCGCCGTTCCGAATCCGTGCGACAGGTGTGCGGGCTCGATGAAGAGGTGCTCCAGCTCGAGTTCTCCTCCTGCGTTTTCCGCCAGAGTGTAGAAGCCCACGACCCGGCCGGCGTCTTCAATCACGTGGGTGCGATTCGATACGACTTCTGAAGCAGCGATGGTGAGCTCGTCTCGAAACACGGCCATTTGTTCCGGACTGTATTTCCAGTGGGCCTTTGAGCGCAGAGCGAGTTCCGAGATCAGCCCTGCCTCGTCTGCCCGCGCGCGTCTTATCGACGACATTCCGACGTCGCCATCACTCTGAGGCCTCGCCGTCCGGGCTGGCAACTACGACGACGTAGCCATCGGGGTCGCGGAACCAGATCTCCCGATGCCTTGGCCCGGGGTTTACGTGTGGATCTTCGAGAACTTCCGCCCTGAGCTTGACGATGCGGCCCACGGTGTCGTCGAAGTCTGAAACCTCGAACCAGATCAGCACGCCGTGACCGTTGCGGGCGGCTTCTCGGTCTACGAGATTCGGATGCCCATCTTCGTCCCACGCATGGAGCTGTAGAAGCAGATTCCCGTCTCGGTAGATGCGGTCGTAGACGTGGTCGTGGTCGCTTCCCGGAGGGAGTCCGGTGGCGTCGAGGAGCTCCTGATACCAACGGCTGCTCGCTTTGACGTCGGCTACGGCGATCAGCGGCTGGGATGTTGTTCTACCGATCGGGTTGGCCATTCACGTGCGCCCCCAAATCGAGGTAGGTCTTCACCGCCGCCCCGACGATCAGGCTCACCAAGGCGACACAGTCAGCGGCAAAAACTCGCGCGAGCTGTTCGTTATAGCCACCGACGGCGGCCGCGAGCAAGAGAAATGAGATGACACTGACAAAGCCCACTACGAACGCCGTGGTTTGGTGTCGTTCCCAAAACGCCCCAGCGATGATCGCGCAGCCCAAGATGCCGAACAGAACCGCCCTATGGCGCATCAGGATGATCAAATTGGGGTCGGTGAACGGAATATCGTAGAGCGCGGAAAGCCGATTGGGGCCGACGACTCCACTCAACGCCAATAACTGAATGATTCCCGTAATGATCAAGCTAGCTGAAACAACTCTTCGCATGGTTGGTGTCTAGTTGCCGACGAGGCTGTGGTCGAGTGCTGACGCAACGGTGGTCTGCTTGCGCCGTTGAGATCGGCGCGTTTCCCGATTCACTTGCAACCACGAGAGCGACTGCCGGATAAGGCCCCAACTACCTCGTGCGCAAGGACTTCGCCGCCTTTTGGAAGTAAGGGTCTCGCTTGCGCAGCATGATCTCAGCGGCGCTGCGCCCTTGTTGGTCGCGGATGTGTCCGTGGGCGCGGTGCCGAACAAACATCTCGAAGTGGATTTTGTCGGTGCCTTTCTTGAGCATGTAGTGCAGCGCAGTCATTCCGCTGGCGTCCTGGTAGTCAGGGTCGGCGCCGTTGTCCAAGAGAAATTTCGCCGCCTTAAATTTGCCATTTTTTACGGCGTGAAGGAGAGGAGTCTCTGATTCGGCGACAGCCTCCAACGGTGCTCTGGCATTGATCAGCAGGCTCAACATCTTCAGGTCTTCGAAATAGGCGGCGGCCCAAAGGCAATGTTCTGGGGTCGAGCCGGAAGACAATAGATATCTCGCGAGTGGCAGGTTTCTTCCTTGCGCGACGGCAAACCAAAGCGGTGTGGCGCACCACTTCCCTTCGACGAACGCCGGCTTGTTGATGTCGAGGCCGAGCTTTAGAAGCAACTTGGCGAGTCGAATGCTGTTCTTCGCGTCAGGAGCGTTCTTTCGTGAAACGTCGACAGCGGCGCAGAGGTGAAGCCAATTGCGCCCCCGGGTGTCTGTGAAGTCGAGGAGCTCTGGCGTCGCCGCGAGACCGGCTTCGATCTCTTTTGCAGAAAAGGCTTTTACTAGGGTCAGTAGCTTCGTTCTCGATATACGTGTGCGCCGTGGCTTGCCGTCCATCCGATCTCAATGACGCAGCGGAGGGTTGGGATCAAGTGTATGGGTAGTTTACGACCGGACGGATCTGTCACAATGGAGCGATGGCAGAGCTGAGTATCGGAGAAGTCGCCCGCGACGCGGGAATCGCAACGTCGGCGATTCGCTACTATGAGAGCGTAGGTCTGATTCCGCGAACCCTTCGACGTAGTGGGCGCCGGGTGTACGACGAATCGATTGTGCAGCGGTTGGCGCTCATCGATCTGGCCAAGAAGGCGGGTTTTACGGTCGCCGAGATCAAGAAGCTGCTGCGGGGGTTTTCTTCAAAAACGCCGCCCGGAGAGCGTTGGCGGCAGTTGGCTTCGGCCAAGCTCAGAGAGATCGAAGAGCGGATTCAAGAGGCGCAGCGCATGAAGCGAGTGCTCGAGACAGTCATGGGGTGTCAGTGCCCAACCCTCGACGATTGTGCACGTGGCATGTCGCCGCCCTGCGGGCCCTGTTGACGATCGCGCTTGACTTCAAGTGCACTTGAAGTCGTAGGCTGACGCCAGATGATCGGAAAAGGAGAGGCTATGAGTGAGTCAACCGCAACGGCGAACGAGGGAAGCTGCGGGTGCGAAAGCGTGTGTGCATTGCCCGCGGACGCGATCGGCCCGCGGAAGGAGAAGGTGAGAGTTGACTTCCTCCCGTACGTACTGGGCCACGAGACTTCGGCCGACAAAGTGATCTGGCGGCTCGAAGGTTCCGACGAGATTCGTTCCAAACTGGAGGAGTTCGTCGCCTTTGAGCGCGAATGCTGTAGCGGTCTCGACTTCCATATCGACGGACAGAGCGATGCAAGCGAGCTGATCCTGACGGTAAGTGGCGCGGGTGCGGAAATCTTCAGCGCCGACCAGTCGGGGGATTCTGTCCCGACGCATGTGCCGGTGACGGCGGCTACTGTTGCGAAGGCGGGAGGTATCGGGCTGGGGATATCGCTGGCGCTGTGTTGTTTGTTGCCACTCGCGATCGCAGGCCTAGGTGGTGCGGCGTTGGTTGCGCCGATGGCTAAACTGGACAACCCCCTGGTCATCGGAGCCGGGAGTTTCCTCTTCGCGATTCCAGTTTGGTGGCGTATGCGGCGCAATTCTGGTGATGTTTGTGGACCTGAGTGTTGAGTGCCGGCAGGCCGCAAGAAAGTTGCGAATGAGCGCCTATTTGCCGGTGTATTTCGGTTTGCGCTTCTCGAAGAAGGCGGCCATCGCTTCCTTTTGATCTTCGGTGTGGCTTGATAGCTGTTCGGTCGCCAGGCCGAGGGCTAGCGTTTGGTTGAGGCCCTGTTGGATCGCCTGATTGATCAGCATTTTCGTCCACCGAACCGCGGGACGCGGCTTGTTGGCCAGCGTCCGCGCGTAGGCGCGGGCACCGTCCAACAAGTCGGCGTCCGCGAAGACTCGATTGACGAGGCCCATCTTGTCGGCTTCGTGGGCTGAAACCAATTGGCCGGCCATGAGTAACTCCTTGGCGCGGTGTGGGCCGATGAGCAGCGGCCAGATGACCGCGCCGCCGTCGCCGGCGACGAGTCCCATGTTGACGTGGGTGTCGCCGATGCGGGCGCTATCGGCCATGTAGATGACGTCGCACATCAGTGCGATGGTTGCTCCTAGGCCGGCTGCCACGCCGTTGATGGCCGCGATCAGCGGAGCTTCGCAATTGATCATTGATTGCACCAGTGATCGGGTTCGGATCGTCGTCATTGGACCGACTTCGTCGGGATAGAAGCCTTTGACGTCGCCTCCGGCGGAAAACGTTGTCCCCGCACCCGTCAAGATGACCGCGGCGACGTCGGGATCGACAGACAGTTCGGTCACAGCCTCCTCGAGTGCCGAATGTAGCGGGTGGTCGATTGCGTTGCGTTTGTCGGGCCGATTCAGTGTGACGAGTGCGACCTCGTCTTCGATCTCTACGGTCAGGTTGCGTTTCGCGTAGGTTTCGTAGCTCATGCGGCGAATCGTAGCACGGACCGATGCCCTCGCAATGACGAGTCGTGGTGGCGGAACGGCCCTCAGCGGTTTCTCAGCGCCCTTTGCGGAGGCCGGCGCTTTCTGATTGTTCCCGTTTCATCGCGGCGGCGGCGAGGTCTCGCGCACCCGTTCGTAGGAGGCGCTTTGCCGCGGTGATGACTTCCGGCCGGCTCTTGGCGATTGCCTCGGCGCGCTGGCGCGCGGTGGCGATCAGTTGGTCCGCGGGCACGACCTGTTGAACCAAGCCGACCTCCGCTGCCGACTCGGCGAGCACGGTTTCTCCGGTCAGGACCAGGTCGAGTGCGCGGCCGACGCCGACCAACTGCGGTAGGAGCCCGGTGCTACCGAGGCCGGGTAGCATTCCGAGGCGGGTGAAATTGAGTTTCAGTTTCGCCCCCACAGCTGCAATTCGGATGTCGCAGGGGAGTATCATGGTAATGCCGACGCCTACGGCAGCTCCGTTGACCGCGGCGATGATCGGCTTGGGAAACTCGAGCGCATCGAGCGGCCACTGCCGGACAAAGCTTTCCTCGCCGAGTCGCGGACCTTCGGGGACGATCTCACCCGAAGTGACGCCCTTGATGTAGTCGAGGTCTACGCCGGCGCAGAATGCTTTGCCGGTGCCGGTGAGAATCACGGCGCGAACCGAGTCGTCGTTGCGGGCTTCCTCGAAGGCGCCGACAATCTCGGCGCCCATCTGCGGGATGTAGGCGTTCAGTTTGTCTGGGCGATTGAGCGTGATGGTTGCGACACCGTCTCGGTTTTCGAAGAGAATGTTATCGTAGGTCATTCGTGCCTCATTGTGTCGAGGTTTACTCTATTCCAACCGTGCGGGCGAGTCGCTCCGTGATCCCGCCAATGCAGACTTCGATGGGACCGATCTAGCACTCTGTTCCGTATCGAAGCGCGGCTCGGCAGGAGTCCCGCCCTCCATTTGGGACGATCGGTCCGGCAAGGGTCGTCTGCCCTAACTACTCGCATGGAGTCGTTCTTGTCTGAGTTTGTATCGCCGGACTTTGCCGGCTTCGTCGCGCAAGGGTTCGCCAACGTACTCAAAGGTTCGCGGGATGCTGTAACGTGCGATGCGGGCCTCGAGATGTTCGCGCAATCCGTCGCCTTCAATCGGCTCGTCGCATTCGATAATCGCGTGGATACGTTGTCCCAGGTCGTCGTCCGGTAGTCCGATCACCGCACTCGACTTGACCTGTGGGTGCTCGTCGAGGGCTGCTTCGATTTGAGCGGGGTAGATGTTGCGACCGCCGCAGAGGATCATGTCGGATCGACGATCGGCTAGATAGAGATAGCCGTCGGCGTCGAGGTGACCCATGTCTCCGACGGACTCGAAACCGTCCCTAGTGGTCCGGCTTTCGGCGCCGACGTAGCGGTAGGTCGAGCCGCGGCCGCCGCTTGGCATCATGAAGACCTCTCCAATCTCGCCTGCGGCCATCTCTGACTGCGTTTGCGGGTCGAGGATCTTGATCGCCGCCCCGGCGGTCGCTTTGCCGACAGAGCCGGGGTGCTGGAGCCACTCGTGTCCCGTGATGTGGGTACCGCCGATGCGCTCGCTAGGCCCGTACAACTCGTGCATGACGTCGGGGCCGAGCCATTCGATCCAGCGCCGCATCAGCCATTCGGGGCAGGGGGCTCCGCCAGTAAACACGAGACGCAGCGACGATGTGTCATGCTGTAGGCGCTGCGTCTCTGGGAGGCGCCAAATCCGGTGCATCATGGTGGGGACGAAGAGGATTTGCTCAACCTTGTGACGTTCGATCAGGGACAAGCACTCTGCCGCGTCGAAGCGCTCCATGATCACGACCTCGACGCCGGCGAGTAACGCTTGCGTCAACGAGCCGAACGGCGCGGCGTGATAGAGGGGGCCGGGAACCAACACCGTCCCTTTGGGTGCTATGACCGATTTGGGGCGGCTCGGATCGTGCGCC
Source organism: Deltaproteobacteria bacterium (assembly GCA_029262455.1). Taxonomy (GTDB): domain Bacteria; phylum Desulfobacterota; class Binatia; order HRBIN30; family CADEER01; genus CADEER01. The sequence continues at coordinate 13,143 of JAJCZJ010000030.1, forward strand.
GCGGGGCTTTGAATGACGATGAGCTTCGGCGTACCCGTACTTCCGCCTGTGGCGAGCGCTCGTTCGTTTGGCGATACGATGTCGGGTAGTGGACTGTCGCTGACTGACGCGTCAGGCTGCCAAGCGGCACTGATCCGACGATAGTCGGCGGATGTTTCCATGTCGGCGACCAAGAGCTCGGGATGAGCTCTTTTGAGAATCGCGTCGAGCTCGGGCCTCGGGACGCGGTGGGAGAGGGGGTTCGGTACCGCGCCGATCTTCCAAGCGGCGATGGCGTGGCGAACGAGGTCGAATCCGTTGGGGAGTGCGATTGATATCAAATCGCCAGACCCGATTCCGAGTGCGGCGTACGCATGCGCGATGCGATTCGTTTGCCTGTCCAGCTGCCGACGCGTCACTTGCTGGGCTCCACAGACTAGCGCGGTGGAGTCGGGTTCCTGGTCGGCGAGCTCGGCCAGAACCGTACCGTATCCCACTTCGCTCATTTAACCCTTGGCGAGCCGAGCTTCGGCGTTCTGGTAGCTCTCGATGTTGCCGAGACGACGACGCGTATCTGGGACTGTCCACTCGATCGCTGCAGCTGCTGACGCAGTGACTCAGCTCGGTCTTCGATTGTCGGCATCGTCGGCAATCTCGACGAAACCAGTGTTCATTTCAACATTGAGGCGCCGGCACTGAGCGTGCTGCGCGGGATCGACGGTTTACGTTGCAACGAAAGGAAACCGCAGATGAACGCGGATGAACGCTGATCGGAGAAGAACGGCTAAGGCTTGGGCTCGTTACGCTTGCTATTGACGACGGTGGAGGTACATCGAGATAAATGGAGGGCGAGGCTCCGTCCGAGCCGCGTAGCGGATCTGGTTTTCTCGGATTTCCTCTGCGCTGTTTTGGGTATTCCGCGTTCATTTCAACATTGCGGCGCCGGTCCTTATCATCCGCGTTTATCTGTGTTCATCTGCGGTTGAGATCATGAAGCGCCTAATCCAAACGATCCTATGGTGGCTGCTGGTTCTGCTGGTTCTCGCTGCTCTGGCAGGCGCCGGATGGGCCGCCGTGACGTTGTTTCACTACGAGCAGCTCGACGACGAGACTCACTTGGCGGCAAAGCGCGAGTATTTGAAGGCGCTGCCGGATCTGACTTCGCGCCGACCGCCGAATATCGTCCTCATCCTGTTTGACGATCTCGGTTACGGCGACCTGGGGTCGTTTGGTAGCGAGGCGATCGCGACGCCACACATCGATCGGCTGGCGCAGCAAGGCGCGCGACTGACTTCGTACTACTCGCCGGCGCCGAACTGCACACCGTCGCGCGCAGCGATGCTGACGGGTCGTTACGCGCCGCGAACGGGATTGACGATGATTGTCTTTCCCAACCGCTCCCCACTAACGGTGGCGGTCAAGCTCGGCGGGCAGAACATTCGCTTGCCGGCGGAGGAGATTACGATTGCCGATGTCTTGGGCGCGAGCGGCTACGCGACCGGAATGGCGGGCAAGTGGCATCTCGGCAATCATTCACCGTCGCTGCCGAACGACATGGGGTTCGATGAGTATCTTGGGGTGCTGTATTCGAACGACATGGAGCCGCTCGCTCTCTACAAGAACGGCGAGGAGGTGGCCCCGGATCCGGTCGACCAGGGGGCGCTGACGCACCACTACACTTCCTTCGGCGTCGATTTCATCCAGCGCAATCGAGCGAAACCGTTCTTTCTCTACGTCGCGCACTCCTTTCCGCACATTCCGCTCCATCCATCGCCTGAGCAGGCCGGCCGTTCGAAAGGTGGGCGTTATGGTGATGTCGTCGAAGATCTCGATCATAGTGTCGGCGAGATCGTCGCTGCGATCGATCGCCTAGGTCTTGGGGACGACACCCTGATCTTCGTCACCAGTGACAACGGTCCGTGGTACCAAGGCAGCGCGGGCAGAGTCCGAGGGCGCAAAAATCACATCTTTGAAGGCGGCATGCGTGTCCCGGCGATTGCGCGTTGGAGTGGCAAGGTCGAAGCCGCCTCGGAGATTGACGAGATGATGATGGGGATCGATCTGCTGCCGACGGTGTTCGATCTCTTGAACGTGCCACCACCACCCGATCGATACATCGACGGCAAGAGCGCCCTTGGATTGCTGGTAGGTGGCGAGAAATCGGGACACGAGGAATTGTTCTACTTTGCCGCAGCAGACCTGATGGCCGTGCGGACGCGGCGATACAAGTATCGCCAACCGTTCCATGTACCGATTGGCGCTCCGTATGGGGTGTATTCGTTCGCGTGGCCGAAGGGGCCCTGGTTGTTCGATCTAAGCAGAGACCCGGACGAGTCGTACGATATCTCTGAGCTCGAGCCGGAGGTGATGGCGGCGATGGAAGAGCGCATGACTCGGAAGCTGCTGGAGATGGACCGAAATCCGCGCGGCTGGGTCGGGAAGTAGACAGAACGATCTCCGGTGAAACAAGCCCTCCTCATATCCCTGGCGAGCGCCGGGGTCGGCTTCGTCGCCTTCCTTATCTACCTACGCACACTGGCCAATAACGCTTCGCCGGTTTTTACAGTCGAGCACTCGGTCGAGATCGCCGCGACTCCGGAGCAAGTTTGGCGTGTACTGACCGACTTCGCTGCGTATCCGGAATGGAACCCGTACATTCTGTCGCTCGAGGGTGACCTGTCTCCCGGAAGGGCAGTCTCCGTGACCATCAAGCAAGACGGGTGGAAGAATCCGCGGACGGTCACGCCGATTGTCGTTCGCTTTGACGCCCCCACCGAGCTGCACTGGCACGGCAGTCCGCTGACCAAAGGGTTGATCGAGACCGATCATCGCTTTGTCATCGAGTCCGTCGCGCCGCGGCAAGTTCGAGTGCGCCAGTTCGAGGAGTTTCGTGGTTGGATACCTCGCTACTTGAGCGACGATCGCCGCGAGGATACGCGCCGAGCGTTCGAAGCGATGAATCTTTCTCTGGCGAAGAGAGTTGCGGGGCTGCCGCCGAATCATCTCGAGTAAAGACGGCGGGAGACTTCGTTCTCCAGGAGCTCCTGACGGCCCGAGACCGGCTTCGGGTCGAGGTTCTCGTTTCGCACCTGCTCGTACAGTCCATCGAGGTCTTGCTTGCCCGACAGAATGTCGGCGCCGAGCCCGTTGTCCCATTGGCCGTAGCGTTGAGCGACGTTGTCGCTCAGGGGCTTGTCGGCGATGAGTGTCTCGGCGCAGAGCAGGGCGCGGGCGATCGTGTCCATCCCTCCGATGTGGGCGTAGAAGAGATCTGTCGGGTCGATGCTCTGACGGCGCAGCTTGGCGTCGAAATTGAAGCCGCCGCTGCCGATCCCGCCATGCTTTATGATTTCGTAGATTGGCAGGGTCATCTCCTCGACGCTGTTGGGAAACTGGTCGGTGTCCCAGCCGTTCTGGGGATCGCCGCGATTGGCGTCGACGCTGCCGAAGATGCCGTTGGCGATTGCGTACGCGACTTCGTGGTGAAAGCTGTGGCCTGCCAGCGTGGCGTGGTTTACCTCGATATTGAGCTTGATCTCTTTCTCGAGGCCGTACTTCTGCAGGAAGGCGAAGACGGTAGCGCAGTCCCTGTCGTATTGGTGCTTTGTGGGCTCGTGTGGCTTCGGTTCGATAAGGAGTGTTCCCTTGAATCCGATCTTGTGTTTGTGCTCGACGACCAGTTGCATGAACCGTCCGAATTGATCCAACTCGCGTTTGAGGTCGGTGTTGTGCAAGGTGTCGTAGCCTTCGCGACCTCCCCACATGACGTAGTTTTCGCCGCCCAATCGGTGTGTCGCTTCCAGGCAGTGCTTCACTTGCGCTGCGGCGTAGGCGAATACCTGCGGATCCGGGTTGGTCGCGGCGCCTGCCGCGTAGCGGGGATGCCCGAAGAGATTGGCTGTTCCCCACAGGAGTCGAACCCCCGTGCGCTCCATCTGGGCCTGAGCCTCTTCGAGGATTGCGTCGAGTCGATCGCAGCTGCCGGCAAAGGTCTCTGCCTCGGGAGCGATGTCGCGATCGTGGAAACAGAAGAAGGGGGTGCCGAGCTTTTCGAAGAACTCGAACGCGACCGCGAGTTTATGACGCGCCATTTCCATGGCGTCACCATCTGCAGTTATCCAAGGTCGGTCGAAGGGGCCGGCGCCGAAGACATCGTCTCCCGGCCAGCAGAACGTATGCCAGTAGCAGGCCGCGAAGCGCAGGATTTCGGCCATCGGCTTGCCGAGTACCTCGCGCTCCGCATCGTACCAGCGAAAGGCGAGGGGGTTGTCTGTATCGGGGCCGAGAAACGGGATCTTTTCGACGTCTTCGAAGTATGGCTTGGTCATGTTGTGCTCCTCATGTTTATTGGAAGGGGCATTGTCAGGAACCTAGCTTGTCTGCGTTCTTGATACACTCAGTCGGGTTCGGGTAGACGTACGGGCATGAGAGGTCTCGTCTACCACGGCCCGAATGATATTCGATGCGACGATCTTGCTGACCCGACTCCGCCCGATGCGAGTGGATTGGTCGTCGAAGTCGAGACCACTGCCATCTGCGGCTCCGATCTGCACAACTACCACGGTCACATGGGTCCCGACACGGGATATGGCATTGGTCACGAGTGTATCGGCACAGTCGTCGAGAAGGGTAGCGAGGTTCACCGCTTTGGCACCGGTGATCGCGTCCTGGTGCCGGGATTGGTCGGATGCGGTGCTTGTGACCCGTGCCGAGTCGGTGCGGTCAACGCTTGTGAGCTCGGCAATAGTCCGGTGTACGGTAACAACATGGGCTTGGGCGGCGCGCAAGCCGAGGCGGTTGCGGTGCCGCGAGCCGACTTTGCGCTGCGGCGCATTCCTGACGGCATCAGCGCCGAGCAGGCTGTGACGCTCACCGACATTTTGCCGACCGGCTACTACGGCGCCCTCGGCGCGGAAATTTCGCCTGGTGATGACGTCGTTGTGATCGGGGCGGGGCCAGTTGGGATGATGGCGATTCTCTCGGCCCAGCTCTTCGGCCCAGCTCGAGTCTTCGTCATCGATTCGGTGCCGGAGCGCCTTGCGATGGCGGAGCGCCTCGGTGCGATTCCGTGCAATGTCGAGGAGGACGCTCCGGAGCAAATTCGTGCTGCCACGGATGGGCTCGGACCGCATTCGGTGATCGAAGCGGTGGGAGCAGACGCCACGATTCAGACAGCCCTTTGGTTGGTGCGCCAGGGCGGTGCGGTGAGTGTGGTCGGAGCGAATCTCAACATGGAGTTCCCGTTCCCGATGGGAATCGCGATGGCGCGCAGTCTCACGTTCCGGATCGGAATTTGTCCGGTCCCGCAGACGTGGCCGACGTTGATCCCGCTGGTCCTCGCGGGCAAGCTTCGACCGGAGTTTGTCTTCACCCATCGGATGGCGCTCTCCGAAGGGGCGGCGGCCTACGAGCTCTTTGATAGCCGCCGCGATGGGGTGGTGAAAATTTTGCTCGATCCACGTCGCTGAGAATGTGCTTCTCCCGGCCGAGTTGCGACGCGCCGGATCACCGATTCGACAGGGCTATCCTCCGACGGGTACACGAACGCGAACAAGTTGCTCCGGTCTTGGATTATAGAAGTGCTTTGAAACGCCTCGTCGCAACGTGGATCGCTGTTTTGCTGACGGCCTTGGCTTTTGCCGAAGCCGACACTCGATCTGGACCTTCTGATCGCGTTCTCGATGTGATGGCACAAGTCGGCCCACGTGGGGAAGTGCGTTCTCTGTTCAATGGTCGCGATCTATCCGGCTGGGATCGCTATCTCGGTGTCGAGGAGGTTCCGACACTGCCGTTCAATCTCTTCGGTAGGTGGCCGGCGCCGATCGGGCGCGAGCACGACTCTTCCGGCGTCTACTCGGTCGTGCGAGAAGACGGTGTTCCGGTGATCCGCATCTCAGGCAGCATATGGGGCGCGCTGATCAGCCGCGCGGTGTACGAGAACTATCACCTGCGAGTCGACTACAAGTGGGGCCGGCAAAAATTCGCGCCGCGCGCCGATGCCCCCCGTAATACCGGCGTCCTCTATCATTCTGTCGGCCCGGATGGCGCATTCTGGAGCTACTGGATGAGGTCGGCCGAGTTCGAGATCATGGAAGGGCGCACCGGGGATTTCACTTCCGTGGACGGAATCGAAGGGGTGACCACGTCGGATTGGGACCTTGCGGCGGGCTACCCGTGGTTGCGCTATTCCCGATCGGGTTCGGAGACCGGCGTGGGAGGAATGGCGTTTCGAGTCGCGGCCCGCGACGACTTCGAGAAGCCCGTTGGGCAGTGGAATCGCATCGACCTGTTCGTCTTCGGGGATTCGGCTGTGCACGTGGTGAATGGTACCGTGGTGTTCGCGATCGATGGGCTGCGGCACGAGGTTGACGGTGAGATGGTGCCCCTCACCAAGGGGGCGATTCAGCTTCAGTCAGAAGGAGCCGAGGTCTTTTTTCGCAGGATTGAACTACAGCCCATCGAGTCTTTGGAAGCAGCCTGGGAGATGTCGCCGGAGGTGGGGCGATAAGGGCGTCGCAACGAAGGTGATCCGGTGTCGGATTCGTGATGTCGAGTCAGTCCCGGTCGGAGTTGGGCCGTCGCATCCGATGCTAAGCGGCGTTTGACTGCTAATTACCGGCTTCTAGTGCCTCGAGGTGAGTGACCCATTGGATAGTGTCGTTGTGCGAGTGCGTGAAACCGATCGAGCGTTCGTAGGCGACCGTTGCCTCCGAGCGGTGTGCAATTACATACGTGCGGCGCCAGCCGTTTGTCGGGTTACCCCCCGAACCGTGGATGATGCGCTCGTTGTGTACCGTGATGTCGCCGCGCTTGACCTCGAGCGGGACCAGCTTGTCCTCGCTGCGTAGATCGATGGTCAGGGTGTGTGTCTCTTCCCGGGCGCCCTCGTTGCTGGTGAGGATCGGCCGGTGCGGACGAAGCTGATCCTCTCGGTGTGAGCCGGGCACGACTTGTAGGCAACCGTTGGCGAGGGTTGCATGATCGAGCGCCAGGGAGCACGTGACCGTGCGGGTGTCGGGCGTGCCGGTTGGCCAGTAACCGAGGTCCTGATGCCAAGCGAACACAGCTCCGTCGCGTCCCGGTCTCTTGCTGAGGAGCTGGTCGTAATCGAGGGTCGAGTCGTCGCCGATCAACTGTCGCGCGATGCTCTCGGCTCGCTGCTCGTAGAGGTTGTTGCGAAGCTCCGGGGCGTAGTTGCGCGGCAGGACGGCGTTGATGATGTTGAACTCTTCGAAGGGGCGGGAGTAGGGGCCACTCATGTCGCAGAAGTCACGGCCCATTCCCTCCACTTCGCGGTTCATGAAGCGTTGGTAGATCGCCTCGATGGGTAAGATCTCTTTCTCGCTGACGACTTCGGGCAAGATCAGGTATCCGTCGCGCTTATAGGCTGCGATCTCGTCGTTAGTGAGTTGGTACCCACCGCTGGCGGCTTTTCGTTGGTGCGGTGTCATGCGAAAGCTGTATCAGAAGCGGAACGAAACCTCACCGCCGTAGGTTCTCGGCGACTGAAAAAATCTCGTCCCGGTGCCGAAGACCGAGAACAGGACAGTCGACTGATTGAAGTATGTCTCGTCCGTGAGGTTGCGACCCCAGGCGGCGATCTCGAGCTGGTCGTCCCAAAATTGGTAGGCCAGGCGCGCGTGAAGGAGATGCGTGGGCGACTGAATCTGATTTCCGTTGTAGGTGATGGTGTCGGTGTAGGTCCATTCGAGTCGAGGCACGAGGTAGCCGTCGAGTTCTGCATGCTGGGTTTCGATGGGTAGGCTGTACTGGGCGCGGAGGTAGGTTCGCCATTCCGGGATCGACTGGATGGTCTCCCCAGACCTGTCGACTGGCGGGACCGTTGGGTCCGTGAACCCGTCAAAGAACTTGTCGTACTTGGCCTGCAGGTGCCCGACATTTGCGGCGAGACTGAGGCCCTCGATCGGAGCGGCCTCGAGATCCAGCTCGATGCCCTGGCTGGTCGCCTTCGCTGCGTTCTGCGTGAATCGTTCGACGCGGAATCCGCCCGGCGCGTCTGGGTCTGGAATCGACCCGGTCGTGACGACCTGAATGTCTTTGAACGGCATGATGAACCCGGACAGACTGAACGCCAGCCGCCGATCCAATAGGTTGCCTTTGAAGCCGACTTCGAAGTTCTCAATGTGCTCCGGACCGAATGCATCGAGGGATCCGAGATTAGAGACGAAGCTGTTGAATCCGCCCCCACGGAATCCTTGCGAGTATGTAAAGTAGGTCATCAAGTCGTCGACCTGATCGCCTTTCCAGTCGTCCGGCAGTGTCAGCTGGAGGCTTCCCATCCAGGAAGTGTCGTCGAAGACGAGACGCCCGTTGGTGGCCGGCGGAGTGACGATGGGGTCGGCGAGAATGCCTGTAACCTCGAGGCTGATTTCCTTTCTTTCTTCGGTGTAGCGGACGCCTCCGGTCAGGTGCAGCCATTCGGTAAAGTCGATCGTGGATTGTCCGAAGAGGGCCCAGCTCGAGGTGTCCACTCTGTTGTTGGTGAGATCTTGTCGGATCGGCTGGACGCCGCCCGGCAGTGGCCCCGAAGTCGTCGTGGCGGATCGGCGAGCTTTCTCCCAGAAGGAGAAAACACCGATCACGGTATTGATTCGCTCTTCCCACGCCGCACTGTTGAACTGAAACTCGGCTTGGTACTGATCCTGAAATCCGGGGACACCGTCTTCGAGCGAATCGCCGCCGTAGTCTGAAACTTTGACGACTGTGAGCGGCGTGCCGTCGAAGTCCTGCCGCAGCCGCGGGAGTTGGCTGCGCCACGACCCGATGAATTTGATGTCGAGGTCGTCGAGGAAGAGTACCTCCCCGACATTCCAGCTGGTGTTGGACCAGATGCCGTAGCTCTCCAGGTCGACCAAACCGGGGACGTTCGTTCGACCGCTGAAGGGCCGTCCGAAGTCTTGGCAGGCATTGCGAAGATCGAAGGTCGGATCGGGAGAGAACAGAGCCTCGAGCGAGCCGCCGCCTTGATACTCGCAGTCGGCACCTCCGATGGTGGCGTGGCTCCGGGTCCACGACCCGCTCAGATCGACGGTCACGTCGTCGTGTGGCAGCAAGCGCAGCGAGCCGAGAAAGGAGAGACGGCTGCTCTCGGGGTGACGGGTGTCTTGCTGAAGGTCGGTGAAGTAGCCACCGGTGTTGTCGGAAGCGAAGGCGAAGCGTGAGAACAACAGATCGTCGATCAACGGGATGTTGATCTTGGATTCGGTGCGAACCGAATCGAAGCGGCCGGCGCGAATCAAAACTGATCCGGCGAGTTCGTCGTCCGGTTTTTTCGTATGGACCAAGATCGCGCCGCCGGTCGTGTTCTTGCCGAAGAGGGTGCCTTGTGGGCCGCGCAGGACCTCGATCTGCTCGATGTCGAGGACGTCGGTCAGGAGGCCGAAGGTGCGCGGCAGGAAAACGCCGTCAACGTAAGTACCGACACCTTGCTCGAAAGTGACGTCAGGGGAACCGGCGCCGATACCGCGGATGATCACGGTCGACTGAATGCCCTGGGCGCCGCCTTCGATGCGCAAGTTCGGCACCAGGTTCTGAATATCGTCGAGGCGTTGGACGTTCGACTCACGCAGGGTGTTGGCTGTAATCGCCGTCACTGACAGCGGCGTGTCCTGAATGAACTCGTCGCGGCGGCGCGCTCGAGTGACGATCTCCTCAATTCGAACGGGACGTGGCGCTTCGGCCTTTGTCTCGCTTCCTGGTGCTCCGTCGTCCTGCGCCAGAAGCGTTGTGATCGAGTTAGCGACGAAGCCGGCTGCGATAACGGCTATCCGCGCCCAACATCTGCGTTTATCAGTGTTCATCAGCGGTTGGCCTTTCCCGACGCCTGCGAGCAGCCCGGTTCCACGGATCCCGCAGCCCAGCGGATCGCACCTTCGAGGACCTTGCGGTACGCGGGTTCGCTGTAGGCGCTGGCTTGGTGGCCAAGAGCGGAGTAGAAGGCGCGGCCTTTGCCGATGCACTGGTACCACATGACCGGGTGGTCCTCGCCCATGCCGATGTCGCGGTCGACCAACCAGCCCATTTTCATGCGCGGGCTGTACGTTGTTTCGTCGAGCGTCGCGAGGACGTTGACCTTGCCGCGGGGGCTCGCCTCGAATGAATACCACTCATCGGTGCGCACCCAAGTCTCGCCCAGATGTTCGGTCGCTGGATGATTGCGATCCTCGATTCTCATCGTCGCCTCCTGGAACTGCGGTCCCATCGGGTGCCCGTTGAACTGTGCCCCGATGAGTGTCTCGACGTACCAATCCCACGCGTATTTGAAATCGCCGCCGGCGCCGTGGATGCCGACGAAGCCACCACCGTTCTTCAGGTAGCTGCGAAATGCCGCCTTCTGCTCTTCGTCGAGAGTGTCGCCGCTGACCTGGTGCCAAACCACCGCGTCGAAGCTGCTGAGCTGCTCGGTGTTGTGTACGGCGCCGTTCTCAGTGGCAAAGGTCGACCAACCGTTGGCCTTGGCGATCTCTTCCAGGGCCGTGATGCCGGCTGGAATGGCCTCTTCGTGCCGAAAGCCGTTGGTCTTCGAGTAGATGAGAATCGCAGGGCGCTGCATTTCTGACTCCATTGCCGGTGGCGTCGTGTGGTGGTGACTGGAAGGCCAGATGGCGCGCATTCCAGCGCAGCCCGACAGCAGCATGGCTGCGAGGAGCGGCACGACGATCGTTTGGCGCTGTGGCTTACTCTTCATGATTTGCTCCTGTTGTTGGCCCGAGGTTTTCTGTTCGCATGGGTCAGTCGAGAGATGCCAAGAACTCCACCAAGTCCCGTAACTGACGGGCTTCGAAAACGTCGTCAAACGACGGCATGGCGCTGCCGAGATCACGCTGCTGGGCGATCTGGTTGCGCGGAACGGCGAGGGGTTCTGCGGTTCCGTGGTCGACCTCGGGGAGAATCTCCAGATAGTCGGCAGATTCATCGCGCAGCGCGCCGGCGACTGTCGTACCATCGGCCAGAACTACTTCCACGCTGCCGTAGCCCGGTACGATGCTAGCGCCGGGTGCGACAATCGACTCGAGGATTTGACGACGTGTCGCGCGTTCTCCGATCTTGCTCAAGTCGGGTCCGGTGTCCCCGCCATTCTCGTCGATTGCATGGCACTTCTGGCAATCGCCGAGATCGTAGAAAACAACTCTGCCCTGTTCGGCGTTGCCGCCCTGCAGGGCCGCGGTGTTGCGCGATACTGGGTCGTTGGCACGGTTCGCGCGCAGGCTCTCCAGGCTCGCCAAAAGACTGTCGGTCGCCCTCTTTTCAACTGCTTCCTCAATGTCGACCTGCACGGCTGGATCTCCGGCCCCGGAGGCGATTTCTCGCATCGCGTCAGCCAGGCGCGCGTCTGCTTCAGGTGTGCCCAGTCGAGCGAGAGTCCGGTAGCTGCGCTGTCGCTCGATCAGCGTCGCGCCTGGGCCGAGATCGTCGATCGATGCGAGGGCGGCTTGCGGATCGACGGTTACGAGGACGTCTCGCGCCTCGGCGCGCAGTTCCGGCGCATTGCTGGCCAAAGCTGTCTTGATGGGTGTGTCGATGATCGGGTCGACGGCATCCTTGCGAGCGGCCAGCGCCTGGATGCTGGCGACTCTTACGGTTGGCGTGGCCGCGTCGTCACTGATTCTTTCGATCAGGTCGTCGTCATTGAGAGGCACACGATTGTAGGCCAGGGCGGTCTCGAGCGCTTGATCTTCCAGGTCGCTCTCGAGCAGGGCGGGGAAGTGGTGATCGATAGCAGCGTAGACCAACGACGGGTCGCGCGCTTCGAGTGGTCGGACGAAGGTGAGTACTCGCTCGCGTGGAGGCGGGTTCGCAAAGTCTCGAAGCACGATGAGAGCCTCGCGTCGCATCGCTTCTGGGTTAGCTGGATCGGCGGCGTGGAGCGCGACGCGCTCGGCCGCCGCGCTGGTGCCGACGCGGATGTTCGCGTTGATGACGCGTCGGTGTAGCGCGTAGCTCGTCTGCGTGTCGTCGTCCAAGTAGGGCAATCGTTGTCCGGCGAGCGCTCCGAGGTCTTCCATGGCCTCTTCGATTGGAACGTCGTAGATGGCGCGCGCCGCCTCGACGACGAGTGCTGGGTCTGGGTCTTTCAGGAAGTGGGATACGCGCGCGTCGCGGTGGCGCCGGAGAACCAGTAACGCTCCCATGCGGACTGCCGCAGAGGGATCGTCGCGCCGGCTGTACATCTCGTCTGCAGCTCCGATGCTGTAGAGGGCGAAAACGGCGGCATGCCGCAGGTACGGGTCGCGGTCGTCGTTGTCGCGAAGAACACCGGTAAGCGGTGCGACCGCGTCGCGGACCTGAAGCTTGCCAAGAGATTGCGCGGCGAAGAACCTCACTCGATCTTCGCTGTCTTTCAGCAACGACACCAATAAAGGGGACATGCTCGTGGCGTGGCCGTCGCCAACCGCGTGCGCCTCGCCAACCGCCCGCGCCTCGCCAATCGCCCGCGCCTCGCCAATCGCCCGCGCGACCTGGGCGCGAATCTCGCTTTCTTCGCCAGTCAGCCAATCGAGGTCTGGGCCGAGGTCTTCGACGGCACCGAGTTGGGTCAGACCCCAGATCGCGTGGATCCTCGCCAGCTCGGGGGCCTCCGGGTCGCGGGCGGTCATTGCCAGCTCCGGTGCCGCTGCCCTCGACACTAGCTCGAGCTGCGCGACCCGGCGGACGCGTCGGTCTTCGTTCCCCAGCAGCGCAACGACTTCGTCGGTCGCCTTGTCGGCCAACCCTTCGGATACGACGCGCTTGGTCAGGAGAACTCTCGGGTCTGGTGTGGCTGGAGATAGTCGAGCCAACGAGGCTTTCTTGGACATCTGGTCGAACTCGGAAACGAGAATGCCGCCGTCGTAGTCGAAGACCAGATCGGTCGCGAGGACTTGCCAGAGAAACTTATGAGGATCTTTGATCTCAAAACCGGCCCCGAGCGGCTGTGGCTCAAAGGACCAGATGCCGGTCCGCTCAAGGACGTAACGGTAGTCGCAGAGGAAGAGATGATTGTCGTAGCGGTCGGACAGACCGATGCCGGGATATGCGGCCATCCCTGAAGGGCCGTCGGTCAGATTGGCGATGGGTGGAACGATCCAGGCGGGCTGGTTCGGGTGCGCCGGCTTCCATAAATGTTCTGCCATCCACGCCGCTCCGCGATTGTCGCCCTTGGCGGTTTGAAACGGGCTGGCCCACCCGGTGTCTCCGCCCTCGACGACGTAGACGATGCGGGCGCCATCACCGAAATCACCGTTGTTGTCACCGGTAAACAAATTGCCGTAGTCATCGAAGGCGAGCTCCTGCGGATTGCGCAGGCCCTCGGCGAACACTTCGAGTTCCGAACCGTCCGGGTTCATACGAAATACCGCGCCGCGGCCTGAATCCATGGGTGGCACCAGGTTGCGACCATCGGACGTCGTGACGTTGTAGCCGCGGTCGCCGATCGAGTAATAGATCTTGCCGTCCGGGCCCCAGGCCAGGCCGTGCATGTCGTGCCCGTGGAGAGAAGTGCGCACGCCGTAGCCGCTACTGAGGGAGGTTCGTTCCTCTGCGGTTCCGTCGTGGTCGCTATCGCGCAACAGCCATACATTCGGGATGTTGGTGTAGTAGATTTGGTCGCCGTCGACCAAAACGCCGGACCCAATGCCATCGAGCGGATCTTGAAACAGCGCCAGGTCTCGCTGTGTATCCAGTCGACCGTCACCGTCCTGGTCTTCGACCAGGACGACGCGGTCAGCGTGTTCGCTGTAGAACGAGAGAGGCGGGCCGCCTCGGGCCGCTTCGCGTTCGAAGTAGGCGAGACGGTCGTCGGTGGATCGTGAGGAGAGATCGTCCAGCAACCACTCGTCTGCCATCCAGCGATTGTCGTTGACCCCCTGCAGGATCCTGTCGCTGCCGGCGACGTAGACGCGCCCCAGTGGGTCTACGTCGATTGCGACGGCGGCGTAGTCGAGCTCGACCTCGGTGGTGAGCTCCGTGCCTTCGGGTAATACCGGGTCGCAGACGCCCGGAATGATGCAGCGAACGCGGGCGATTTTTGGGGCAATGTAGAACCGTGCGGCCGCAAACAAGAGCTCGGGCACGGTCATGTTGTACTTTTCCGCTGTCGCGCAGCCGCTCGCAATCATACTGAGCGATAGTCCGATTGCGCCCCAGCGCTTGACGGAAGGAGGTGGGGTCACGGGATCGACACCCAGCTTCGCTCTGCACTCGATTGCTCAATCGCAGCGAGGACACGCTGATTCGTGACGCCATCTTCGAAGTTCGGCGCCGGTGATTGGCCGGCATCGATGGCGCGAAGTAGATCGAGCACGGTGTGTGTAAACGTGTGCTCGTATCCAATGATGTGGCCCGGTGGCCACCAGGCTTCGACGTATGGGTGCGTCGCATCTGTGGCCAACACCGTCCGAAAGCCGCTGTCCGGGCCGTCCTCTTCGTACACCTGTAGTTCGTTCATCCGCTCGAGGTTGAAAACGACACTGCCTTTGCTGCCGTTGATCTCGAATCGATTGTAGTTCTTGCGGCCGGTGGCGAAGCGGGTGCCTTCGATTGTGCCGATGGCCCCGTTGTCGAAGCGCACGAGCGCTAGGGCCGCGTCATCGACGTCGACGACACCGGTTTTCGTTTCGTCGTCGGGGAGCGGGCGTTCCTTTACGAAGGTTTCCAGGAGACCGGAAACTTCGGTGATCTCGCCCACCAGATAGCGGGCGAGGTCCATGGAGTGCGAGCCGATGTCTCCAAGGGACCCACTGCCGGCTTTCGACTTTTCGAGGCGCCAAACGCGCGGAAAAGACGGGTCGACGATCCAGTCCTGTAAGTACGTGCCGCGGTAGTGGTGAATTTTGCCGAGCCGGCCTTCGTCGATGATCCGCTTTGCCAGCGCTACGGCGGGGGCGCGGCGGTAGTTGTGGCAGAGCATGTGCACGACACCGGCAGCCTTGACCGCGTCGAGCATATCGACGGCTTCGGCGACGGTATTGGCGAGTGGCTTCTCGCACAGGATCGTCTTGCCGGCGCGGGCGGCCGCAACGGCGATATCGCGGTGCGAATCCCCGGGCGTGCAAATATCGACGATGTCGATATCGTCTCTTTCGACGACCTCCTGCCAGGTCGTGGCGTGTTGCTCCCAGCCGAGCGCGGGGGCTGCAGCGGCCACCGCGTGTCGGTTGCGTCCGCACACGACCTTCATCGAGACATCGTACGGGGCGTCGAAAAACCGTCCTACCTGGCGCCACGCGTTGCTGTGGGCACGGCCCATGAATTGGTAGCCGATCATCGCGACGTTGAGTGTCTTCTTTGTCATGAGTGGCGGGCCCTTCGGTCAGCTTCGATATGCTTGCCGGCCGCGACCTTGTACGGGGATATCCTGTGCCGCCAACACTTCCGTGTGTAGGGCGTACATCGCAGCTGCGGCTTCGTCGATGGCGCGGGTGAAGGCCAGAGATCCTTGTAAGATTGGTTTCAGAAGAGCTTTGTCTTGAATTCTGGCGGCAGGGTATTCGTGTTCCACGATGAGTGCTGTCGATGGAATATCCAGCTCCAAAAGCTCGCGAGCGGCGAGTTGGTGATCGAGCCAATCTACGGTTCGGTTCTGCAGGTACGCGAGCGGGTCGTGCTTCGCGGTGCCCGGCAGCTCGTGCTCGCACAGTGAGAGCTGCTTCTTCCACGCATTTGCCTGGTCGGCGGGATTCTCCGACGGTTTGCTGTCGACGTAGTCGCCGCGCTCGACGGTCTGCCCACCGTAGCCCCACGCGGAGACTCCTTTCGCATCGATGACCTGACCCTTGACGTGAAAACCGGCGATCAGGAAGGCGTACCCCTCGTCTTTGAGATATTGGAAGATCGAACGCGTATCCTGACCCATCAGGATCGCATGCGACGGGTCGTAGTGAATGCGAAACTGATCGCCGACGCCGTGCTTGTCGCAGATTCGGTGCAGGGCAATCCACGTGCCGGGGGTGTATCCGATGTTGTTGTAAAAGCTGTCGTCGAGAGTCCAACCGGGCATCGGGCACTGTTCAACACGGTATTCGAGTCCGCGTGCCTTGGCTTCCTTCAGGAGGGGGACGAAGCTGTCTTCGAAGTCGGCCAGATTCTCCTGGATCGTATGGCGTGGATTCTTGCCGACAAAGCCGCACACGGCGCGAACGCCGAGGGTCTGCGCAGCGTCGAAAACACGCAGCATGAAGTCCCGTTTCTTTTCCCGGATCGCGGCGTCATGGTGAAGCATGTTGTCGAAGTAGCCGATGTCCGCGATTTCCACCCCGCTGGATTTGATCGCAGCCTGCACGCGTTTGGCACGAGCCGCGTCGAAGGGCTGCCGTAGATCGAGCGTGTTGGCGACAGGGTCGAGCATCGCCTCGGCTGGGATGTCGGATTCGTCCGGGTGCAGGGCGGCCGACAGCTGAATCTCGTCGGCGCCGAGCTCCTTGGCGAACTCGAGCCAATCTTCAATGGCGCGGTCGGGGTCGGGATCGCGGACCTCGCGCGGGGTGAGTTCCTGCAGCGCGGCGGTCAAGATTCCCAATCGCATGTGCTGCGGGGCGAATTCCTTCATCTCTTCTACCTCGTGACAACCGGGTTCGGGCAACTGGCTCGGTTCGCCGATGTCGGCGAACAATGTATCAATGGAGTGGGTCGACAGTTGTAAAGTGGGCGCTTGACCATGGCAAGCCGTTTCGGGAGAAGCAAATGTTGCAAAGGATCTGCGTCTCTGCGAATTCCAGGGGATCGCGAGAAGCCGCCGCGAGACGTCGGCTCGGGCCCGTAGCGGAAGCTGAATGAATTTGAGGGGATGGAAATGGTTGAAGTATCTGTGAGTGCGGATTTTGATGTACCCGAACAGCGTCTGTGGGAGCTTGTTGCGGATTTCGGCAACGTCGATTGGATTCCTGGGATGGCTCAAAATGTGCGTGTCGAAGGTAGTGGTCCGGGAATGGTCCGATTCATCCCGATGGGAGAGAAGGAGGTGCACGAGAAGCTGGAAAGCTTGGACGAGTCTCAGCACCAAATTGAGTACACGATCCCGAAGAATATTCCCTTTCCCGTAAGTGACTATCGAGCAACCATGAAGGTGGATGCAGCCGGTGCCGGGAGTCGGCTCACTTGGAAGTGCACCTGCAATCCCGATGGGACGTCCGAGGCCGAAGCGGAACAGACTGTGCGCGGGCTCTATGACATGATGATCGGATGGATTCGCGACCATCTGAAGTAGCGCGGGCTGATTGAGATGGCAGTCCGCCGGCTGACTCACCTCGGTTTATGTGTATCCGACCTGGAACGCTCGCTGGCGTTCTATACGCGTGTGCTCGGGTTTGCTGAGGTCGGTCGCTTCGTGGATGACCAAGGCTATGGCGGCAAGTTGCTCGAGCTGCCGGAGGCTCGCATGACAGCCGTCTACCTCGAGCGCGACGGCTGGCGTATCGAGCTTCTGTACTACGCGCAGCCCGGGCATATCGGAACTCCGGAGCGCCGGCCGATGAATCAAATCGGACTTACGCACCTGTCGTTCGTCGTCGAAGATCTCGACGAGACATGCGCGGCGATCGCCGCGCATGGCGGAGCCGTCGTCGAAGAGACACGTCTCGAGATGCAAAGCCGGGCGATCTTTGCGACGGACCCCGACGGGATCCGTCTCGAGATCATCGAACGCGCCGGGGACCCGTTGATCATTCCCGGGCAAAGTCCGAAGTCTGGTTAAGCCGGCCCGATTTTTGGGCTCACTGACTTACGGAAGGCGAAGGCGAAGGCAGGAGAGCGGGTCCGCAACCTAAGAGTTGAGCTTGGCCTGTGCGGCCGCGGCGTCGATGTTGCCGAAGCCTTCTTTTGCGAGTTCGGGTCGCACCGCGGCAATGGGATCGCGAACGTCGTCGATGTATCCGAGTGCGTAGGCGCCGAGGGAGTAGCCCATCACGCGCAGGAGGTCCTTGGGTAGGGTTGCGGCAATATCGTGCGGCACGGATAGGTACTGGTTCTCCTCTTGTCGCAACCATGATCGATTGTACGTGATGTTCACTGCGTAACGAGTGTCCTCTGATCGATTCGGGCCACCGCCGTGGTAGACAGCACCGGTGTAGAGCAGGACCGAGCCCTTCTTCATTTCGGCCGCTTCAGTGTCTTCGAGTTTGAATTGAAGCTTGTCCTCAAAATGGTTACTGCCGGGCACGACGCGGGTTGCACCGTTTTGCTCGGTGAAGTCGGTCATGGCCCAGATCGTATTGCACTGGACTTCGTATCCCTTGGGAAATGAGAAAAAGTCGAAAGCCCACTGATCGCGATGGATCTGCTGGGCTTCGGCACCGGGGCCGATTGCGATGATTTGTGTCAGGTGCAGCTGAAAACTGGTTGCATCGGCTAGCAAGCCGCCAGTCGTGCCGAGGATCGTGGGGTGCATGACCAGGCCTCGGCAAGTATCGGAACGAGCGATCAGCGCGCCGGTTCTGCGAGTATTGAAGCCGGAGAATTCGTCAGCTCCGATGGGAGTTGCGTCGAGGTACGGTTGCAGCTCGCTTCTTGCGGCATCCATCGTAGCCGCCGAAGCGAGTTCGTCGATTATGACGGCGCCGTCTTCGCGCAGCGCAGCAGTCGCTTGTTCGGAGCTTGCGTCGGCCGATAGGTGCTTTAGGGCCATGTTGGTCTCCTCGTCGCTCTCAGCCAGACGAATGGGCTATTCCGCGTAGCTGTGTACTGTGCTGCTGTGCCCCATCTGGCGTAGTCGTACGGATCGTAGCGAATCTCGTTCATTGGGTTGAACACTGCCTTTTCCTCTACCTCTAGATCAAGTTCCGTTTGCCAAAAGCTCGGACGATCTCAATGGTGGCCGCCGATGTCTTGGGGAGTCGGAGATCTGCGCGGTCGGGCTTGGCTCGTCGTGCTCGGAGCGCTGGTGTGTCAGCTGGGTGCTGGGCTCACCTATGTTTTTAGTGTGTTGCAGAAAGACATCGTCGCCGATTTGGGGTGGAGCAGGACGATGTTCGCTGCGGCGCGTGCGCCGGTCTTCTTGGTGATCGCGCTGGCGAGTCCGATCGTCGGTACTCTGACTGTGACGCTGGGGCCGCGCGTCGTCCTCGTCGGATCGACTCTCATCCTGGGCTCGGCCTACGTCATCGTCTCGCAGATGACCATGCTCTGGCACTTCTACGTGGCCAATCTCTTGATTGGCGTGGTCGTGGCGGGGCTCGGTGATGTCGTCGTCGGATCGGTCGTCGCCCGCTGGGTGAGTGCGGCGCGCGGGCTGGCGTTGGGGATTGTGTATGCCGGTACGAACCTGAGCGGCTTCGTTGCCCTGCCGCTCGTCGCGACGTTGGCAGCGTCCGGGGGGTGGCGCTACGCCGTGCTCGCGCTTGCTGGGATCGCGACCGCAGTGATCCTGCCCTTTGCTGCGTTTGCCGTGCGCGACCCGAGACCGGGTGAAGTCGCTGCCGACAAGGCCGGCGACGCCGGCGAGTCGCTCGGGTCGAGTGAGGATCTCGATCTCGCGGAGGCTTGGCGGACTCGGTCGTTCTGGATTCTCGCGTTCACTCTGTTCGCCTTCTTCTTCTACTTCATCGCAATGATCGAACACACGGTTTCGTTCTTGACTGACGGTGGAATGTCGAAGACCGATGCCGCGGCTGCGTTTGGTTATGCCATTGGTCTTGGGGTCTGGAGCAAGGTCGTGGCCGGCGCGATCGCCGACCGAATGTCGGGCCGACTGGCGATGGCCGTCGATTACGCATTGCTCTCGATCAGCGCTGTGGCGATATCGTTCGTCGGCGGCGGAGGATTGTTGAATGTGTTCCTCCTGTCGTACGGATTTTCCGTCGCGGCACGAGACGTGGTCTACCCACTAGCGATCGCGGATTGCTTTGGTCCGAAGTATTTGGCGCGCATTTACGGCGTCTTGATGTTGGCGCTGTTGCCAGGTGGTGCATTGGGGCCGGTGTTTGCCGCGCAAGTGTACGATCGGTGGGGCGAGTATCGGCCTGCCTTTTTGGTGTTCGCGATTCTCTGTGGAATTGCGTTGCTGTCGTTGGCCTTCTTGCGTGACGAACGCTTGGTTGCGAGGCGCGAACCTTGTCGGGATGGGACCGGGCTTGGTACTGGGGGTTGATGTTCATAGGAATTGATCTTGGTACGTCGGCTGTCAAAGCGGTTCTGGTTGACGAGGCACAGCAAGTTTTGAGCGAGGCAAGCTCAGATCTCACGGTCGATCGGCCGCACCCGCTTTGGTCGGAGCAGGATCCTGCCGCGTGGTGGCGAGCGACGGACGAGGCGATGCAGAATCTGGCGCGGCGCCGGCCGAAAGAAATGGCGGCTGTACGTGGCCTGGGCCTTTCGGGTCAAATGCACGGGGCAACCCTAGTCGATGGTCGTGGTGAGGTCTTGCGACCGGCGATCCTGTGGAACGACGGTCGCAGCGCCGCTGCATGTAAGGAACTCGAGCGGCGCGAACCACGTAGCCGTGAAATTACCGGCAATCTCGCAATGCCGGGATTCACGGCACCGAAGTTGGTGTGGTTGGAAGAGCACGAACCCGAGCTCTTTCGAGCGGCGAAAAAGGTGCTGCTCCCCAAAGACTATCTGCGTTGGCGGCTTTGCGGTGACTACGTGTCGGACATGTCCGATGCTGCCGGCACGCTGTGGTTGGATGTCGGAAGGAGGCAGTGGTCGGCTGAGATGCTCGACGCCACGCATCTGGACGAGCAAGCCATGCCGCGATTAGTCGAAGGTAGTGAAGTCAGCGGCGTCGTGCGCGCGGAGCATGCGAAGCGATGGGGGATGGGGAGTGAAGTTGTCATCGCCGGTGGCGGCGGTGACAACGCTGCTGGAGCGGTTGGTGTCGGTGTCGTGCAGCCGGGCAGCGCGTTTCTTTCGCTGGGTACCTCCGGCGTGTTGTTCGCAGCCGGCGATTCTTTTGCGCCGAACCCGGCGAGAGCCGCGCATGCGTTTTGTCACGCCTTGCCTGGACGCTGGCACCAGATGTCCGTGATCCTGAGTGCGGCGAGCTGCCTGTCGTGGGTGTGTTCTGTGCTC
Source organism: Deltaproteobacteria bacterium (assembly GCA_029262455.1). Lineage (GTDB taxonomy): Bacteria > Desulfobacterota > Binatia > HRBIN30 > CADEER01 > CADEER01. Next base: position 34,125 of record JAJCZJ010000030.1, read on the forward strand.
GGTGGGATCGACGAGGCCTCATTGCTGCAAGAGGTCGAGGCGTCTGGCGAAGGCTCGAACGTCATCTTCCTTCCGTATCTGTCTGGCGAACGAACGCCGCACAACGACGCCTCTGCGCGCGGAATGTTTTTCGGCCTGACGCACGACACGACGCGGGCCGCTCTAGGGCGATCGGTGCTCGAGGGAGTGGCTTTTGCTTTCGCCGATGGCAGAGACGTGCTGACTGATTGTGGGACGGTGCTCGAAAACATCTCGGTGATCGGCGGCGGCGCCCGGAGCCAACTATGGGGTCGCATTCTGGCGAGTGTTCTCGACCAACCGTTGGACTATCACGTTGGGGGAGAGCGCGGTGCGGCCTTTGGCGCGGCAAGGCTTGCTCGATTGGCAGCGACCGGCGAGGATCCGGGAGCCGTGTGCGTTCCGCCCGAGGTCGATTCCGTCGTCACCCCGGTCGCGGAGTGGGTGGATCGCTACGCGGTGTCGCGCGAGTTGTACCAAAAGGCCTACTTGGCTGTGCGCCAACTCTACCCGGACTTTGCCAAGATGGAGGGGGCCGCCCCGTGACCAAGGCGGGTCACCCGTTCGCTCTCGCCCTGTAGGGCAATCTATCCGGACTTTGTCGGATTGATGACGTCCTCGATCGTGACCTCAAACGTGATGGTTTGGCCGGCCAGAGGATGGTTGATGTCGATGATGACGTGGTGTTCGTCGACCCCTATCACCGGGACATAGTAGCCCTGCACCAGCTTGACATTGTTGCCGACGCCGGTGCCTTCCGGCAGTACTTTCTTGTCCATCTTTCCGGTTTTCGTCGGGTCGTGTTCGCCGTAAGCGTTCTCTACCGAGAAGGTCTTGTTCTGGCCGATCTTCATTCCCATGAGCATCGCTTCGACGGACGGTTGCAGTTGGCCCTTGCCGACTACGAACTGGATCGGGCCCTTTTCCGGGCTCGAGTCGACCACCTCTCCCTTCTCGTCCTTGGCCTGGTAGGTCATTTTGACCCGTGAGCCCTTTTCGATCATCGAGTTCGGATCGCCTTTTGGGCCGGACTTTTCTTTGGCGTCTGCCAGGTTGTCCGTTGGGGCACCAGCGGTCGCTACTTGTTCGTGGCCTGCAGAGTCTTGCGATTCGACTGCCGGCTCGCTGCTGCACGACAGCGCGGCGAGGGCTGCGACGATCAACAAGTGTGGGGCTCGAGTGTAGTGAGTGGCGGGCATCGTGCGGACCTCCAGTGGCTTCTTAGGGGTTATACCAGATCGGCGAAGTCCAAGCGCGTTCTTGAACGACTTTCGGATAATCGTCATTGCAACAATCTTCCCACCCGCGCCGGATCGTTGACGGTTTGTCGCATCGCACGCCGGCTTGGTTGCAAGCCAAGGTGCTCCAGCGGCAGGTAGGGTCTTGGACGACGCGGCTATAGTACACTGCTGCTTGCGTCGAGTCGAAGTCGTCGTCGCGCCAACGAGCGCAGAGTGAATCGGTGCCGCTCGATTGCACCGAACACGTCGTGGGGTTGATGCTGACTCGGTTGTCGGCGGAGCCGTCGATTTCGATGACGCGTTCGCGGGTCGAGCCGTCTTCGATCCAGAGCTTGATGATTTGTAGGCGCTGGAGCGCCACCCCAGGGTGCCCCTGTGCCCCCGGATCTTTGAGTGCGCGGCTGACGAAAACCGGGGCGGCTGACGCGTTTCGCGGCAGCTCCCCGCCCATCGGAACCCCTCTTGCGTAGCCGATGTCTGCGAGATCGGGCCGTGTACATACGTCTGCCGGAAGGTCCCAACCCCCGAAGAAGCGGAAGTTGATGCGCGGTCCGCTGGTTGCGTAGGTTTCACGGCGCTGCATGGCGGCAAACAACGCATCGCGCGAGTTTTCTTCTGCCCACAGGACGGCGAGTCCGCCGGGATTGTACTCGATCGGGTCGAGTAGGCTGTCGGGTAGGATGTCGCGAATCGGCACTCCGGCGCCACCGTGACCTGGGTAGTTTCGCTCCGCGCTCAATCCGGGCGTTCCCAGGTGGGTGTCGGTAGAGCCGATGAATCCGAAGCGAAACGGATTGACACCGACTTTTCGTTGGACCCGCATGCCGATGGCCAGGCCTTCGCGGACGAAATTGTTTGCGGCCGGGATTTTTCGCATGGCCGTGACGAAGCGAGCACCGAGATAATCGTAAGGGACGTTCTCGAAGCCGCAAAGCTCGTCGTTGGTGCCGACGCCCGCATAACACTCGCTGCTTCCCTTGTGCTGCATGATCTCGACCAGTGGTTCGTTGCGCGCCTTGCGTTTTGCTTCCGCCGCATCGAGCTCGTTGCCACTCGGGAGAGTGGTCTGGAAAGTGGTGCTGGCGGACACATTCGAGTTGTGCGGGATGACGACGAAGTCGCAAGGTTGACGCTGATCTCGGCACCGTTCTTCCAGCGTATCCCAGAGATCGGTTTCGTGGGGGAACTCGACGCTGCTAGGGGCAATGTCGGGAACTTCGGTTCCACGAAAGATGACGTTGCGGTGTGTATAGCCGGTCCATTCGTAGGCGATGAAGGTGGTGAACGAACACGCCGCGCTGCGGTCGTATGCAGCTTCGGCGGCCTCGCGCATGTCCCGCCAGGGGAGGGTGTCGGCGGTCGCGCACCTCGATTGGTCTTCTCCACAGAATCCGAAGGGGGTCGCGCGCCCGTTCATCAAGAAAAAAGCGAGCTTGGGCCAGCGGCGGTAAACGCGGCACATCAACGAGTCGTAGCCTTCCAGCCCCGGGGTGCGGCAGATCTCGGTTTCGCCGAAGAGCTCGGCGTGATCGGTCACTGCGGCGAAGTCCAGCGGGCGTAGGAGCTGCACTTCTCGTCCTGGAGCCTCGTTCGCATCCCACGGTTGAATGCCGATCGTTTTGCCGCGTGCGAAGTCGTAGGCCTGGGCCGGTGTGGTGCGGGTTCCTTGGGTGCTGGCATCGAGAGAGTAGCGGGTGTGTACGTGGAGATCTCCGAAAAAGGGTCTTCGCAGTGGCGCCTGGTCTTGGCATGGTGCGCGCGTTTCGATTCGCGCGAATCCGAAAGCAGCGGTCGTCAGGCAAACCGAAACCGTCGCGACGGTGACAACGAAAGCCACGCCGGCAGCCGGTTGTCGCCGGCGCCGCAACGGTGTTGAAGCCTCCGTCTTTCGATTCTCGCAGTACCGCATCAATAGAGAATCTGAAGCAGAGTCGAATACAGACTTCGACTCGAGAGCGGGGTTTCGTAGATCGGAACGATGCATGCCACCGCCAAGGAAACGGCGACGATTGCCAGAGTGAGTGAGCGTCGCGAAGAGTCCTCGAGCCGGGTCGTTGCACGGCAAATAAACGCCGCGACGAAGTACAGGCCGAGGGCATACAACAGGCATTGCCCGACGCCGAGCAAGATAAATGTGCGCCAGACCCAACCGCCTGCACCTTCGGTTACCTGCAGAAGCCCGGTGAGGGTCGAAATGAGAAAAAGTCGCAGTGGTGGCGCTGTTTCGTTGGCGCCGAGCGTGTAGGGAACTGGCGCGATGCAATAGAGGAGCACCCAGAGCACCCACTTTGTTGCCCGAACAGACATCAATCGAACCTTTGTAGGCAAGAACCCTGTGGAATCCAAGGTGGGTATTAAAAGGTTTGCATCTGCTGTGCCGATCGAGTCGTAGTATGGGTTGAGGTGATGGCAATGACGAAGATGATTCTCTCAGGCTCGTTGATCTTGCTGGCGCTGCTACCGGTTCAGGCGAACGAGCAGCCACCGGTTGTCCCTGAGCCGGTCGCGGCTGTTTGGCAGGAGCATGAGATGCTCTTTCAATATCAAGACTTCACCACAATGTTCTCCTGCCTTGGTCTGAAGTCGAAAGTGAAGAAGATTTTGGTCGAGCTGGGAGCGCGCGAGGATGTATCGGTGAGGACTTACGGATGTGCGGCATCGATTTTCGAGCCGACCCCGTTTGTCAATCTGAAGTTGCGGTTCTCCACGTTGCAGCTGGCGGCGCCACAAGCGGGTTCTTTCGCGGTCGATGGAATCTGGGAGGATGTGCAGCTAGCCAACAATCGGCCGCGGTACATCAGCCGCGGCGACTGTCGCCTGGTCGAGCTGATCAGACAGGATGTTTTGCCAGCCTTTGCGCACGGCGAGGTCAAGGACAGGACGACGTGCATTCCGCATCGATTGGACGGATCGTCGCCGAATCTGCGCGTCAAGGTCTTGCGTCCTGCTTCGTAGACCATTCGGGACAAGTGTCGCGAAGGAACAAGTCCGGGCGCCTTGCCCTGGCCAAAAAAGGCAGCGCCGAAGAGGATCCTTTTCCAGCTGTTGAGGTTCGGCGGTTGTTCTGCGAACGGTGGCGGCACCGATGCGTGACCTGAGCGGAAAACGAATTGCTCTCTTCGTGCCGTGTTACGTCGATCAATTTGCGCCGCGGGTTGCGATGGCGGCGCGTGCGGTCCTTGCTCGTGTGGGCGTCGCGGCCGAGTTTCCGGTCGAGCAGACCTGCTGCGGTCAGCCGATGGCGAACATGGGGTGCCACGATGATGCGGTACCGCTCGCCGAGAGATTCGTACGAGTCTTTGCTGACTACGACTACGTCGTTTGCCCGTCTGGAAGTTGCACGGCCATGGTGCGCCGACACTATCCGGAGCTGACCTTCGATGCCTCCGATCGGTCTGTTTGTGAACGAACGTTTGAGCTCTGCGAATTCCTCGACGGTGTTGTCGGGGTCGGTTCCTGGCCGGGATCCTTCGAGCACCGTGTTGGTCTCCACAAAGGATGTCACGGCCTGCGGGACCTGCGCATTGGAACCTCGTCGGAACGGATCGGCGCCGCAGGAGATCCGGTTGCGGGTCTGCTCTCGAACGTGGCAGGTCTCGAGTTGGTCGAGCTGTCACGGACCGATGAGTGTTGCGGCTTTGGCGGCACGTTCAGCCTCGACGAGCCGGGTGTTTCCGCCATGATGGGGCGCGATCGCATTGCCGATCACGGTCAGGCGGGGGCCGAGATCATCGCCTCGGGCGACATGTCTTGCCTGCTGCACTTGGATGGATTGATGCGCCGCCAGCACTCTGCCATGCGCGTCATGCACGTTGCCGAGATCCTCGCCGAGGCTTTGGTCTGATGGCCTCGCATGGCGACAATGCCAATGTCTTTGTGCGGGACGAAGGCCGGGCGAAATGGCACGACGAGTCGCTGTGGTTGATTCGGACGAAGCGCGACAGCGTGGCGCGGACGGTGCCGGAGTGGGAGGAGCTGCGCACCGCGGCGGCTGCGATCAAAGAATACACCGTTGCCAATTTGCCCGATCTCTTGGAGCGTTTTGAAACAAATGCCAGACAGCGCGGTGCGGTCGTTCATTGGGCGGCGGACGCGGCGGCGCACAATCGGATCGTCGCGTCGATTCTCGAAGCGCGGGGTGTGAGCCGGGTCGTCAAGAGCAAGTCGATGCTGACCGAAGAGTGTGGGTTGAACCCCTACCTGGAGTGTCGTGGTGTCGAGGTCGTGGACACCGATCTGGGTGAACGGATCGTTCAGCTTCGCAACGAACCGCCGAGTCATATCGTGATGCCGGCGATTCACTTGCGCCGGCAGGAGGTGGGCGAGTTGTTTGCGCGCGAGCTTGGCACGGAGCCGGGGCTAACCGACCCGACCCGCCTCACCGAGGCAGCGCGCCGTCATCTGCGCGACAAGTTCCTGGGCGCCGAAGCCGGGATTACCGGTGTGAATTTCGCGATTGCCGAAAGCGGCGGCATCGTGGTTTGTACCAACGAAGGCAACGCCGACCTCGGCACTTCGTTGCCGCCAGTCCACATCGCCTGCATGGGGATAGAGAAGTTGGTGCCGCGGCTCTCCGATCTGGCGGTCTTTACCAGGCTCTTGGCGCGCTCGGCGACGGGCCAACCGATCACCGCCTACACCTCGCACATGAACGGGCCGCGAGACGGTGCGGAGCTGCACATTGTCATTGTCGACAATGGGCGCTCCGAGCTGTTGGCGAAGAAAGACTACCGGCAGGCGCTTGGCTGCATTCGGTGTGGAGCTTGCCTCAATACTTGCCCGGTCTATCGCCGCAGCGGTGGGTACAGCTACGAGTCGGTGATCCCTGGGCCGATCGGTTCGGTCCTCGGAGCGGCGCGCGATCCGGCGCGCCACCAGTCACTACCGTATGCCTGCACGATGTGCGGTTCTTGCACGGACGTGTGCCCGGTCAAGATCGATTTGCATGCGCAGCTCTTTGGTCTGCGCCGGGATCTAGTTTCATCGGGTGCGATGACCTCCGGCAAGCGATCTGCTTCGCGTGTGGTTTCGTGGGTCCTACAGAACCCGAGGGCGTACGAGGCGCTGGGCAGTGCGGCGCGCTTCATTTCATTGCGATTGCCCTGGCTTGCACGGTTCGCACTGCCGGCTTGGTTTGCCTCGCGCGATTTGCCCGAAATGCCAAAGCGAAGTTTCCGTCAACAGATGGAGGATCTGGGTGGCGAGTGACCGCGACACGATCCTGCAATCTTTACGGGACTCTCAGGCCGCCGCATCGGGAGATCTGCCGCAAGTGCGGATTCGTCCAGAGGTTTACGCAGATCCGGTGGCGCATTTTTCCATCGCCGTGGAATCAGTTGGCGGCCGGTGCCTGCGTGGAAGCCGCGAGGAACGGGTGGCATTGATCGGTCAGGTCATTGAGTCGACGGCGGCGCGCCAAGTCCGATGGGAGCAGCTGCCCGGTGACACGGGGGGCACCTTGGGGGCGGTTGAGAGTCCTCAATCCTTGGCTGGAGTGGACTTGCTGGTTGCAGGGGGGCGGTTTGCCGTCGCGGAGAATGGTGCGGTTTGGGTGGACGACGGCTGTTTGACCGAGCGAGCAGGGCTGTTTTTGGCGCAGCACCTCGTTCTGGTGGTTCGCTTGGAAGACGTCGTGAATGACATGCACCAGGCGTACGAGCGTCTGCAGTCCGCCGACTTCGGCTACGGCGTATTCATTTCGGGGCCTTCGAAAACTGCGGATATCGAACAGGCGCTGGTCATTGGAGCGCACGGTCCGCGCTCGCTGACGGTGGTCTTGGAATCCTGAGGTCCGTTTTGCACTCGTCTCTATAGTAGGTAAGGTCGACGGCGGTATCCGGTGACTTCGAGGGTCGCCGCTGAACCGAGAATATCCGCGATGCGTCGAGCCCTTCCTCCGATCCTCATCGTCTTGGTCAGTCTGGCCGCGGCCTGGGCGATGATTCTAAGCCACGAGCCTCCGAACGCGGGCGCTCAGGTGGACCTGCGTACGTGGGCCGAGGTCGTGAGAGCGGTGCCGGAATCGGTGCGTCTCTCGGTGCAGGCGCAGGGCACGGCGGAGCCGCGCATGGAAGCGGAGCTGGTCGCGGAAGTGGGCGGGCGATTGGTGGAAGTTTCGCCGCATCTGGAAGCTGGCGGCTCTTTCTCGGCCGGCGATGTTCTGGCGCGGATCGATGACCGCGATTATCGCAATGCTCTGGCGCGGGCGCGCGCCGTGCGGGACCGTGCGCGCAGCGAAGTGGACGTTCGCACGAAAGGCAGGGCGCGAATCGAAGAGCTGGCCCGGGAGGGTTTGGCGAGCGATTCGACGCTGGATGACGCGATCAACAGTGAGCGCATCGCCCGAGCGAGTGCGGCCGAAGCCGCGGCGGCGCTGAGTAAAGCTGAACTCGATCTCGAGCGCGTCACCATCCGCGCGCCGTTCGCTGGACGCGTGCGCAAGCGTCTGGTCGGTGCGGGGCAGTTCGTCATGCCGGGGGCACGTCTGGCTGCGATCTACGCCACGGATGTCGCGGAGATTCGACTTCCGCTGAGCGTCGATGACTTGGCGTTCTTGGATTTGCCGCTGGCATACTCTTCCGCATCGTCAGAGACGATCGCGCCCGAGGTTCGGATCACATCGGATGTCGCCGGAAAAATCGTCGAGTGGTCGGGCAAGATTGTGCGAACCGAAGGGGCTCTCGACCCGATGACGCGCAATGTGCTGGCTGTCGCCGCTGTGGACGATCCGTTTGGCGCCGGAGTGCCGCTCGCTCCCGGGCTGTTTGTCGACGCCGAGATCGTCGGACGTCTCGTCGACGATGTGTTCGTTCTACCGGCGAGTGCGTACCGACCGGGTGTCGGACTTTTCGTCGTGGACGACGACGAACGGCTGCAGATCCGCGCTGTCCGGGTGCTGCGACGAGACGGCACTCGGGTGTTTGTCAGCGAAGGAATTGAGGCCGGAGAGCGCGTCGTGGTCAGTGCCCTCGAGTCGCCGATTGCCGGCATGCGGATGCGTGTATCGGAGATTGAGACGAAGGCGCGCAAGGGGTTCGCCCGCGGCGCGCGTGGGGCCGACTCGTGAAGCGACTAATCGCATGGTCGGTGCACAACCCGGTCGCGGTGAATTTGATCACCGCGTTTGTTTTGGTGGCGGGTGTTCTTGGCGTTCTTCGGATGCGCCGCGAGGTTTATCCGGCGGTGCCGCTGCATGAGGTCCGCATACACGTAATCTATCCCGGAGCGGGGCCGGCGGATGTCGAGCAGTCGGTTGTGACGCGGATTGAGCAGGCGATCTTCGACATCCCCGAGATCGACAAGTTGCGCTCGAGTGCCTACGAAGGGTTGGCGGTGGTGCGCGCCGAGATCGAGCAGGGAGCGGACCTGAGCGAGGTGATGGCCGTCGTGAAGGCCCGGATCGATGCGGTCCAGACCTTCCCGGTCGACGCCGAGCGGCCCTTGGTATTTCGACCGACGGCACAGTGGGGTGTTCTTTCTGTCGGGCTCAGTGGTGATGTCGATGAGCCGACGATTGCGCACTGGGCGGCGATGATGCGCGATCGGGTATCTGAGCTGGAAGGGGTGTCGACGGTCCAACTCCACCCACAGCGAGATCTTCAAATCGTCGTCGAGGTTGCGGAACAGTCTTTGCGCCGACATCAGTTGACCTTCGATGCTGTGGTGACGGCGATCCGGATGTCGTCGCTCGATCTGCCGGCGGGAACGATCGACGGGCCGCAAGGCGGTCGTTTGCGCATCCGGGGGCAGGCCTTTCGGGCGGAAGAGTTCGCCGCGCTCCCCATCACGGCGCGCCCGGATGGAACGCGTGTGACAGTCGGCGATGTAGCGACGGTCGTGGAAACGGTCGCCAACGAAGGATGGCTGGTTCGGTTAGACGGGCGTCCTGGGGCGATGATCCAGGTGATGCGCACCGGTGACCAGGACGCGCTGCAGATTGCCAAGCGGGTCAAGGACTACGTCGACGAGGTGCGTCCGCTGATGCCGCCAGGTCTCGAGATCAGCACCTGGGGTGACACCTCGTTGTCCTTTCGCGCGCGGATCCGCCTGATGGTCGCGAGCGGTCTCGGGGGCTTGTTGTTGGTCGTGTTGGTCCTTGCCCTGTTCCTTCGCCTGCGCACCGCGGTTTGGGTCTCGGCCGGTTTGCTGGTCGCCTTTCTCGGCATGCTCGCGATCGCGCCGACTCTGGACCTCTCGCTCAACATGATCTCGCTGTTTGGATTCATTCTAGTGTTGGGGCTGTTGGTCGACGACGCCATCATCATTGGCGAAAGTGTGAGTCGTTTTGAAGAAGCGGGCCTCAATCCGGCGGACGCGGCGATTGAGGGAACTGCATCGGTGTCGCGGCCGGTGATCATGGCCGCGATGACGACGGTGGTCGCCTTTTGTCCGATTCTTTTCATTCCTGGTTCCGAGGGTGCGATTTGGGCGTCGATTGGCATCGTCGTGATCGGTACGTTGCTGTTGTCCCTAGGCGAGGCGCTGTTCTTGTTGCCGGCCCATCTGGCCGAACACGGGGGTGGTTCAGAGCCACCGATCAAGGACCCAGCCGATGTTTCGCATATCGGCTTGTGGGGTCGTCTGCAGCGTCGGGCAGATGCGGCGATGCAGACGTTGACTGAGCGTATCTATATACCGACGCTAGAGCGCGGACTGCGGCGGCCGGAGATCATTCTTGCGGTGTTTCTGGCGATGCCGATTTTGACTTATGGCGTATTGCAGTCGGGATGGATCAAGATGGTGTTCTTCGCACCGATGGAGATGGACTCGGTGCGGGTCGAGATGGAGCTGACCCCGGGGACGAGGTTGGAGCGCACCGATCAGGTGATGCGGCGAATCGAAGCTGCCGCCGATCAGATGCGCACCGAGCTCGGCGAGGATTCGTTTGGGCACATGGTTTCGGTATTGGGCAATACCATGCGGCGCGGAACCTCTGGCGACCACACCGGCTTTCTGTATCTCGAATTGTCATCGTCGGAGACGCGGGCGGTGGCGGCAGAAGACGTGACACGCCGTTGGCGGGAACTGGTCGGGGCGGTCCCCGACGCGACGGTGCTCGAGTTCGACCACTCGTTTGGCGACGATTCCGATAAGATCGACATGTTGCTGACACATCGCGATTCGGCGCAGCTGCGCGCGGCTACTTCGGCTTTCAAGGAACATTTGTCGCGCATCGAGGGAGTTCACGACATTACGAGCCCGGATCGTTCGGGCGAGCCCGAGCTGCGGCTCGAGTTGCTCAAGGGCGCTGAGGCGATCGGTGTGACGCGTGTCGATCTCGCTCGGCAGGTGCGCCAAGGTTTCTACGGAGCCGAGGCGCAGCGGATCCAACGCGGCCGCGACGACATTCGTGTGATGGTGCGATATCCCGAGGATCAGCGGCAATCCTTGTCGGACCTGGAGAAGATGCGGATTCGGACAACGACCGGAGCGGAAGTGCCTTTCGGTCGCGTTGCGCGGGTCGAGATGCACGAGGCGCCGCCGATGATTCAGCGGACGAACCGGCAGCGAACCTTCAACGTCGAGGCCGCGGTAGACTCCGAGGTCCGTCCTCTCGGCGACATCCTGGAGCATCTCTACGGAGAGTTCTTGCCGGCCTTACGCGAACAGTTCCCGGGATTGGGCGTATTCGAAGACGGCGCGCTCGAGAGGCGCACGGAGACGTTGGCGTACTCGAAGCGTTCGATGTTTTTGTCCGTGCTCGCGATTTACATCTTGTTGGCCATGACCCTGCGGTCTTATAGCCAGCCGCTGATCATTCTCCTGGCGGTGCCGTTTGGAGTCGTCGGTTCGATTGCCGGGCACGGAGTTCGCGGGATCGACGTCACGATGCTTTCGGTGTTTGGGATCGTTGCTGCGGCCGGCGTCGTGGTGAACGACGCGTTGGTCTACTTGGACGCGGCGAACCGCTTCCGCGACGACGGCCTGCCGCTTCGAGAAGCACTCGTTGAGGCGGGCCGGCTTCGTCTGCGCCCGATCGTGTTGACTTCACTGACGACGTTTATCGGGCTGTTGCCGATCACACTCCAGACCAGCTCACAGGGGCAGTTCCTGGTACCGATGGCAGTTTCGCTCGCGTCGGGTGTGTTATTTGCAACGGTGATCACGCTGTTTCTGATCCCAGCAGTCCACGTCGCGGGATCAGGGCTCGCGACATTGGTGGGATGGCAACCACGCGAGTTGCGGGCCCCGCCACGCGCGTCGAATGTGTCCGATCTCCCACTGCGCTGGCACGGCAAAGCAAGCGGCGACGACCGCGTCGCCTGAGACAGCTCCGCACGGGAACCCAAGCCCATGGAGGGGGAGGCTCCCGCCGAGCCCGTGGGACGTGGGACGTGGGACTTGGGACGTGGCAGGGAGGCGGATCCGTCCCCTAGGGCTGCAGCAACACCAACGCCGTTTTCTCGATGACGCGCGCCGATTGAATCGGACCGAGCCTCTGATTGGAGCGCAGCCGATCCCAGGTTTCGAACGACAGAATCGCATCCAATGCTTCGACCGAATCCGCGGTAAGCCCGACAAGCTCTGGGGATAGCGCCTTGCGCAAACTGCGGCGCATCGCCACGTCGAGCTGAGCATGTCCCTCGCGAATGATCGGCGAAGAGGCACGCGCCGGTCGCGCGGCGCGGCGAAACGGGGCCAGGTGCTCGTAGATCTTGACGCGCCGAGCTACCAGCTCGTGTAGACGGTCCGCGATCGAGCCGCCGGCCGCGATGGGTTTCACGACGAGCGGAATGACCTCGTCCCCGACACGCTTCGACATATCGATATGGAGCTGCTCCATATCTTCGAAATGGCGAAAGACAGTGCGTTCGCCCACCCCGGCGCGCTGTGCAACCAATTCCGCTGTCGGCAGAGACTCGCCGGATCTCACGATGTCGTAGACCGCGTCGAGTATTTTCTCTCGATTGCGGGCACCGCGCCGTACCCGACCGTCGCGGTGGTCGATGTCCCCTCTGCTGATGTTCTCTGTTGGTTTGGTGGGCATCGCGTGAAGTGGACCATTCCCGTGGTTTGCGGGAGTGTCAAATCAAACGTTGCGGGCGCAGGTCGGGGTTGGCGCAGAGGTTGCCAGACTGGTTGCTTGCAGAAGCCGGCCGCTCTCCCTACGGCTTTCGCCCGTCCGACTGACGGCGAAATTCAACCGTGCGAAGGCCACCGCAATCCTCGCAAGTATCAGTCTGTTGTCGGTACTGGGCGAAGCAGCGTGGACAGTAGGAGTGGGAGTCCGCTTCCCGGACCGGGGCTGCCTCCTCCCAATGGTTTGCCGATAGCCCGCACTTTTCCTCCAGAAAGGTGGTCGCCCGTCGATAGAAGTCTTGCCGTGCGTTCATTTCCCTGTCGTCTTGACTGACCTCGTAGTGGAGACGGCGCATGTACTCCGCCGTAAAGGAGTCGAAGGCAGGCTTCGGAAGCAGGACCTTGGCCAGGGCAAGAGAGTGAACGCCTGCACTCAGCTGCAAACACAGGTGACTCGATGCCCGGATCGCATGGTATGGCAGCAGCAGCACGGGTATCACGCGCAACGATCTCCACCGCGCCAGGGGTGGAAAGATGCGGCCAGCAACCCGCCACCAAGCGACTGCGATTGTCGCGGTGAGAATGAAGATCACCAGCACGGCCGCCAGCCCCCACCAGCTGGTTTGGAGGTAGTAGTAGAGGACCGGGACGATCAGGTAGAGGTACACGACCAATAGTGCTTCTGGCGTGCGAAAGATGCTCGCTAGGATACGCGACTTGCGCACTGCCGCCCGTGCGCGGGGAAGACTGAGTGCGGAGCTTGTCCGTTCCAGGATTGCGGCTGTGATGGCTCCCGGAGCAGCGAGGGTGGGTTTGAGCCAGGCCAGGGTGTCTTCGGCAGCCGCGTGACTCGAGAGTACGCAGTTGCCCACCAGCCCATTGCCGACGATTCGGTTTCCTTCTGTCCAAAGCGCAACATCATTGGACCGCGTGACTGTGATCTCGCCGCGGTCGGGTCCGGCACGCCAGGATAGCTGGCGCGTATCTGCGCCAGGGGCAGAGGACTCGAACCAAAAACCATCGTCGACAGGTAGGAGTGTTCCGAGTGTGGGTAGCAGAGCCAATCCTTTCCCCATCAGCGAGTTGGCGTCGGAGAGTTGCGCGATCTGCCAGTGTTGTTGCCACCATGTGCGGTACAGATACCGTGCGGCGCGGGGAAGTTGCGTCACGCCGTCGAGCACCAGGAAAAACAGCAGCAGGAGATACAGCCATTCCTCGTCGCTCATGTCTGCCACCGGCGCAGCAATGAATTTACCCCTCGCACGGGTGGTTGCTCTGGTCCTTTCTCAAGCAGCGGCGGATCGAGGAGTCGATCCACCCAATTCGTCACGCGTTCGCGTCACCACTCTCGGACGACCGTCCGGTGAGCATTCTTTTGAGCCATTGGAATCCGCCGACGACGGCGGCGATGATGATCACCCAGAGTTTCTTCAGACTGAGGAGGAGCTTCGCCAACAACCCGGTCTTGGCGGCGGCGAAGACGGTCCCTCCCGCAATGAGCCCGACAAGGCCGACCTGCGCCATCCGGTCACCGCTGATGAACTCGGCGTACTTTTTGCCTCCAAGGTACTGGAAACTGGCAAGCCGCTTTTGGAAGTCCGGCAGCAACGCATCCAACTGATCCGGGTTGCAGACCAAGACCGCGTTCATCACTCCCTCGCGGCCCAGAATCTTGGTCCGGTAGTTCACGACTTCTTCACCGCTGTCGGCTTTCAATTGTAGAGCCCACTCTAGGTTGTTCGTTCGATCGTTGTATTTGGGAGGGTGCGCCCAACCGACAACTTCTAATCCACCATAGCCCGCATCGCGGCGTTGCTCGTTCGTGATCTTCGATTGTTCTTTGAGGTCGGCAAGAATCTGAGTGGGGTCGAGCTCATCCTTTTCATCGTCTTTGACGTAGCCGATGTCGTCGTAATCAAACACCACGAACCAGTTTAGATCTTCCGGCGCGAGGAGACCCAACCGTGTGTCCGATGGGGGATTGCCCATCAACTCGAGAACCTGTGCGGTTCCGTCTTTTCGGGTGAAGCGGTGTCCAGCTGGGATGTCTACCGTCGCTTGTTCGCCGATCCTTCCGACGCCTTCGCGCTGCCACTCGAGCTGATTGATGGCCGCTTCGAACTGTCGCTGGTACTCCTCTTCGGTCATCTCGGGCTGAGCTTCAGACCCAGGGTCTTGCTGGGCCTGGGCGACGCCCGTGACGGCGGCGAGCGCAATTATGAGGATGAGTGTGGCCAAGGCTCGCGCTCTCGTTCGCTCAACTATCCGAGTCATAGACTCAAAGATAAGTTGATCCGCACCGCCGTCAAGTGGTTTTTGCGCCAGATCGGGCTTAGCTAAGATGCTCGGGATACGGAACGTCATCACCGCCGCACCTCAAACCCTGCCTTCTTTCCATCCCAGGTTTCAGGTGTCACGCCGCGTTCGCGCAGCTTGAACTTCTGAACCCTTCCCGTCGGTGTGCTGGGTAGGGCGTCGACGAACTCGATGTAGCGCGGCACGAAGAAGTAGGGGGCGTTGTCGTTGATGAAGCGGGCGAGCTCTTCCGGCGTGGCGATCTCTCCGGGCTTGCGTACGACGCACACTTTGACTTCGGCTTCGCTGTCGAGCTCTTCCGAGGTAACTCCGTGCGCTGCCGACTGCGCGACTGCGGGATGGGCGTTGAGCGCCGCCTCTACGGCGAAGGATGAGATGTTTCGGCCCTTGTAGCGGATGAAGTCGGCCTTTCGGTCGACGAAGTAGTAGTCGCCCGATTCGGTTTGCTTGCCCAAGTCGCCGGTGTGGTACCAGAGGTTGCTGTACGCCTTGACTGTCGCCTCGGGGTTGTTGAAGTAGCCGTTGAAGAGGGCGTAGGGCTCGGTCGGTCGGGCGCAGATCTCTCCGACTTCTCCTTGCTGCACGGGGCGGTCGTCGCCGTCCAGGATCGCGACCTCGAGCCCGGGCAACACGCGGCCGAGGCAGCCTGGGGCCCATTCGGTGCCGTCGTCGGAGCGGTGGATGATGCCCATCGCCTCACTCTGACCGTAGCCTTGGTCGATCGTCGAGATACCGAAGCGGTCTTTCATCGGCTGGATGAGGTTGTCTGGCAATGGGACCATGGAGGCGTGGCGCACCGTGTTGTTGGTGTCGTCGGAGCTGGGTGGAGCGTTCCATAGAAACATGTGCATGGCACCGAGCGTGAAGGTTTGCGTGGCCTTGTAGTGGTTGCAGCGTTGCCAGAAGCTCGAAGCCGAGAACTCTTGATCGATGCCGACCGGCAGAGCGCAAACGAGGGCGCGGTAGACGTTGGCGACCCACGCCGCCGAGTTGTACATCGGCAGGCAGCAGTACATGACATCATCGTCTTGTGTGTCGGTCGTGACCGCCCCGGAGATGGCCGCGCGCACCCACGCGTTATGACTCTGCATCACACCTTTTGACTTTCCCGTCGTTCCCGAGGTCCACAACACGGCTGAAGTATCGCCGTAGGAAATTTCGCTTTGGTCCGGCTCCGCGCCGACCTGCGACGCGATCGCGTCCATCGTGTGCGTCGGCGTGCTGGTTCTAAAACCGTCGGACTCGCCACGGATGACGATGTGTTTGAAGGGGAAGTTGCCGGCGAGCTCGGCAAAGCGCGGCAGCAAAGTGGCGTCGGCTACGAGAACTTTGGCGCAGCTGTCGGAAAGAGCGTCTTTGAGCCACTGGCCTTTGTAGTCGGTGTTGGTGGGAACCCAGATGGCGCCGAGTTTCATGACGGCGTACGTCGCGAAGACGAACTCGAGACTGGTCTTCATCAGGAACGCGACGGTGTCCCCGGGACCCACGCCGAGGTCGGCGAATCCGCGTGCGTAGGAGTTGACGATCTCGTTGACCTGGCCGTAGGTGTAGCGGTCGTCGCCGTTCATGAGGTAGATGGCGTCCGGGTTGCGCTCGGCGTTTGCGAGCAGGATCTTGCCCAGGATCCGGTCGGAAGGGTCGTCGAGATTCATGATCGGCATTGCGCCCGTATACTATGCGCGGAGTCGAAGCCCAAGATGTGCCGAAGCCGTCCGAAGCCGCGGCCCTTGCCCCCGCCTCAGCCTCAGCCTTCTTTGAAGGAAAAATGCCGGCAAGCTCATTCGGGTTAGGCATAGGTTCGGCCAAAGGCGTAGGCTTAGGAGAAGGGTGTTTTACGTCTTTTTGGATCTGTGCAAGATCTTGAGTACCCGAGGAGGAGAACGAGCGCATGCCGGCATACCCGCGTGAAGAATTAGAAGAAATGATCCGCCGTTTCGTCGAGGCCAACAATAAGGCCGGCGAGACCGGCGATTGGAGCCATATGCCGGAGTTCTATACGGATGCCGCGGTCTACTCTTGGAACAATGGCGACAAGTATGAGTTCGTCGCTCGCGGGTTGAAGGAAATTCGCGAGTGGGCCTACGGCACCGAGATGGACGGACTCGAGAAGTGGACTTATCCCTACGTGCGAACTCTCATCGACGAGAAGAAGGGGGAAGTCCTGGGGCTGTGGCGGCAGGTTGCGCCCGGACTGGATCCCGATGGCAAAGTGTACGAGATCGCCGGGACCGGTGGCTCTTGGTTTCGCTATGCGGGTGATTACAAGTGGGAGTGGCAGCGCGACTTCTTTGATCACGGTAATGCGGGCGCCATCTTCATACGCATGATGAACAATGGCGACTTGAGCGACGTGATGCAGAAGCGGTTGAAGAGCGGCTCGCGTATGCCGGGATGGGTGAAGCGCGACAAGTTCGACTGGTACGAGACCATCGCCGATCCCGAAGATTGAGCTGGAAGCTGAAAGAAGGATCAACGATGACGATGTCCCTGCAGGAAATCTCGGATCGGTTTGAAGTTCAGGATCTCATCGCCGACTACGCGCACGCGATCGATCAAAAAGACTGGGCCGCGCTCGACGACATTTTTACGGAGGATGCCTTCATCGATTACTCGGTGATGGGCGGCGCCAAGGGGAGCTTAGGGGAGATCAAGAAGTTTCTCGCCGAAGCGATGACCATCTTTCCGCACACACAGCATTTGGTCGCCAACATGCAGATCCGCCTCAAAGGTGACGAAGGTACTGGGCGCATCATGTGCCACAACCCGCAAGTGATGGACATGGGTGAGGGCAAGCGCCACGTCTTTATTTTGGGGCTGTGGTACGTCGATAAGTACCGGCGAACCGACAAGGGCTGGCGGATCAGTGAGCGGGTCGAAGAGAAGAGCTGGGGGCACAATCTGCCGAAAGGTCTCGAGGGGTTGATGGGAGATTGAGTCTTGGACTCGCTTCGCTGGTAGGCTGAGGCTCGGGCAGAGGCTTAGGCTGAGGATGGTGGTCGCTGGGCGACTGGCGGAAAATAGAGGGAGGGAGAGGCTCCTGCCGAGCGCGCTACAAACGCCAATACGGCTCGGCAGGAGCCTCTCCCTCCATGTCTTGGTGAGTGACTGCGTAGGCTGCGGTGATCGGTCTTCGTGCAACCTAGTTGGCGTCGGTTTTTTCGAAGGCGTCGCTAGCCCAACGTTCTACCTGTGAGCGGATGTCCGCTGGCCAGCTGCGGATCTCTCCTTCGAAGCGTGCTCGCTCGCCGCGGTACAATGCGCGCGTAGCCTCTTCGAATCCGGCTAGGTCCCCGGCGATTGCCGAGATGAAACGATTGATCGAGTCCTGGGCGTGGCGCGCTCGGTCTAAGCTGCGATTGCTGGCGCGCGCCTCATCGACGAGACGGCGAATCGTGGCTGACGGCCCGCCGCGCTGAGATTGGAGCCATTCCCAATGTCGTGGCAGCAGGGTCACTTCGCGACCAACGACCCCGAGCTTGGGGCGCCCTCGTTTTTTCGGCGGTTGGTCCGTTTTAGGGTTGTCCGGCGGATCCGAGGCAAAACGCGCGGCCAGGTCGTCGATACTGCCGCCTAAGTCGATATCGAGTTGTTTCCCATCGCGATCGTCGAAGATCAGGACTAGGGCTGTGTCTCCGGAATCGACCATGCCGCGTAGAGTAAGGGCGACCTCCTGAAGCTCACCGCTTGCGACCCGGGTGTGTTGTTTGAACGCTGTGTAGCTAAGGCCCTGATCTTCTGATGTGGTCATCTGCAGGTTAATACCACGGCACAATTACAAACACCAGGGTAAAAAGCGAGTCCGACGAAATTTTGATTGGGACCTACTTCTTGTCGAGCTTTGCCAGGGTCTCCTCGACCGGCATCAGGAGTCCGGCGGCTCGTGGGTAGCCAGCGTAGTGCGCGACGTGAATGATCATCTCGCGCACTTGCTCTGCCGTCAGCTCGCCGTTCTTCACGGCGCTTTGAACCTGAATGCAAAACGTACTCGACTCCCCAAGCGCCGCGATGATGCCCATCGTGACCAGGCGCCGGTCACGGACGGACAGCGCCTCGCGGGTCCATACTTCGCCGAAAAGGTGCGCGATCATATCGTCGAAGAAGGGGACTTGCCCTTCGTCGGGGACCGGCAGGTCTCCGCAGTACACTTCGTTGAACTTGTCGATACCGCGGGCGCGGCGGTCTTGGTCGGACATTGGCACCTCCTGGGTTGCGGAGCTTCAACCACAGTCGGGGCTGAAAAGGCAATGCGCGGCGCGGGTCCAAGGGTTGAAGGGGCGACGGGGCGACGGGAAGGGTCGAAGGGTCGAATAGTCGAAGGGTCGAATAGTCGAAGGGTCGAATAGTCGAAGGGTCGAAGGGTCGAATAGTCGAAGGGTCGAAGGGTCGAATAGTCGAAGGGTCGAAGAAGAGTCGAATAGTCGAAGGTCGAAAGTTGATGGTTGAACTGCTAACGACGGCGCGATGGGCGATGTCAACTTGATCGAGGGGTTTGCCTGGTACTTCGTCTTTCTGTTCTCGGTGACTTTGCACGAGGCAGGGCACGCGTGGGCGGCGATGCGGGGCGGCGACCTGACGGCCTATGAGGGCGGGCAGGTTTCGATTGACCCGTTGCCGCACATTCAGCGTGAGCCGTTCGGGATGGTGGTGCTGCCGATCATCTCGGTTCTGATTTCGGGTTGGCCCTTTGGTTATGCTAGCGCTCCCTACAACCCCGAATGGGCGCTCGCGTATCCTCGTCGCGCCGCTTGGATGTCTCTCGCCGGACCGGCGGCGAATCTGTCTCTGGTTGTCGCGGCCGCGCTGGTGATCCACATCGGCATGGCCTTCGGTTACTTCGAGTACCCGCAGTCGGTGGGATTCACGAGTGTCGTGGCGTCGACTCAGGTCGGATTGCCGGAGTCCGTGGCGCTATTCGTCGGAATGTTCTTCACCATGAACTTGTTGCTCTTCGTACTGAACATGATCCCAGTGCCGCCACTGGACGGCAGCGGCGCGCTGCCTTTGCTACTCAGTGAATCGGCCGCCGCCCGCTACCAGGCGATGTTGATGGGTTCGCCGCTCGGAATCTTCGGCATCATCATCGCGTGGCAGATCTTCGACATGGTGTTCTCGCCGGTCTTCCTGGTTGCGATCAACATCCTGTACCCGAGTGTAAGCTACGGCTGATCGCCATGGTCGCGGTCTTCTACAACTGAATCTCAATTCCCGCCCGGGGCCGGATGCCGACCGCGGTGAAGCCGATGAGCTCCTCGTATTCCGAGTCGGTGAGGTTGTCGACGGCGAGAAAGATGGAAAGTTTTTCGATCGGTTGCCACGACAGGGCGAGGTCGAGTCGGTGGTAACCCGAGAGCCGTATCTGTTCCTCGCCAGTTGGTGCAGAGGCGTCGGCCGTGTCGCCGACGAACAGAGCTCGAAGGCTCGCATCGATCACGGGCAGTGGTGACCACGTCGCGGTGAATCCGCCGCGCCAACGCGGCCGATTTCTCAAACGCCGGCGGCCGGGTGCGTCGATGGAAACTCCGGTGACATCGGTATAGGTGGCGTGGGCGCGCAGCCCGAGGGCCGGGTGCGGGTGCGCGGCTAGCTCTAGCTCGCCGCCGCGACTGTCGACGCTGGCCAGATTTTCTAGACGCAAGGTTTCAGGATTGAAGTCGATGAGTCCGGCGACATCAATATTGAAATACGACAGGCGAACATCGACGCGATTGTCGAAAAGCGGTTGCTCGACGGTGAGGTCGAATCCCTTGCTTCGTTCTGGACGCAGATTTCTATTGCCGGCGAGTGGGCTAGCCAGGGCGAAGAAGCTGGGCAGCTTGAAGCCGCGTCCCCAGCTCGCGCGCAACGTCGTGTCTGCGTGCGGGACGGTGTACGACGCGCCGACGCGGGGTAGGAATTCCTCGGACCGGCTCTCCGGCAAGTCGACGCGGAGGCCGGCTAGTAGATTGATCCCGATTGGCGTTGCCCAGAATATTTCCGTGAACGGCGCGACGACGATTCGGTCGATGTCGAAGTTGGCGTCAATGCCAGGGATCGGGATGCCGAAGTCTACCTCGCCACGGCTGCGTCCGTCCTCCCGGTAGGCGTCACCGCCGATGGTTAGATCGATGTCGTCGGTGAGCTCCGCGGTTCCATTCAGCGCTAACGAGTAGCGCAAGTAGCGCTGCCTCGTCTCGGGCTCACCGGGGACGGCGGCAAATCCTTCATCGGGCGACGCGAATACTGCGGGGGTGTTGCGGATTTCACGCCGTCGGTGGACGTTGAAACGAGCTGAGTAACGCAGCCGCTCACTGAGATCGTGGGCGAGGACGAGTGCGCCGCTGAGCTCTTCGGTGTCGCGCGCTTCGAGCTCGCGATTGACCGAGAGTTGGTCGCCACCGCTGAAGTCGGGAAAGCCGGACGAGCGCGAGTCCGCGAAACGCACGGTGCCGCGGAGTTCGGCGTCGTCGGAAAGCTGTAACCCGAGCTGCGAGAAGAGGCTGCCGCCACGGAAGGAGCCAAACGGTGTTGGGTCGCTCTCATCGGTATAGGTGCCGGCAATCGACAGATCGATCGGGCCGTTGCTACCGCTCAGCGAAGCCCTTCCTCGCCGGTATCCAGAGCCCCCGCCTGTGCCGGATACGGATGCGGTCGTGGTCTCAGTGCCGCGGCGCGGGATCAGGTTGATTGCTCCGGCCATCGCAGCCGAGCCGTGGACGGCCGAGATCGGGCCGCGGATGATCTCGACGCGTTCGAGGTCGAGCCCGGTCAGGGTGCTGAAATCGAATGAACCGCCGCGGGCATTGGTTTCGTCGTTGAGGGGGATGCCGTCGATCATGATGATGGTGTGGTTGGGGTCGAGCCCGCGCGTGTAGACCGATGCGCGACCACCGCGTGGTCCCGGCTGATCGATGTGCAGACCCGGTACTTGGCGCAGAACGTCGGTGAGGGTGTTGGCTCGTTGGATCCTGATATCGTCGGCGGAAATGATGTTGATGGCGGCCGGCAGCTGAGTTGCAGCGTGTGGCTCTCGCGATGCTGTGACGACGATGTTTTCGAGGTTGTTGGGATCAGCTCCGACGCGGTCAGTCGTGATTAGGGCGAGGATCAGGCTGCATACGAGCCATCGGAGCCGTAGGCTTCGTTTGTGCATCCGTGTGACCTTTCATGACGGCCACCTTCGAGCAAGGCGGCGCGTTTGCCCGGTGCTGTCGCCGTGATAGCGAGGGATTGTATGAAGTGGCTATCGCTTGCGATGACGGCGGTCTTCGGGCTGGCGGTTGCGGTGCAGTGGAACGATCCGGACCCGGGGATGTGGATGGTGCTCTACGGGGCGGCCGCGGCTGTTTCAGCTGCGGCGTTTTCCGGCCGCTACTTTCCGACGGTAACGCTTGGCTTGCTGGTGCTGTATTCCGCCGGTGTATTGTATACCGCGCCGGCCGTGCTGGATTCCGATGTCGGTGCGTACACTTCGTTCAAAATGCGATCGACCAATGACGAAATCGCGCGCGAGTGTGTCGGTCTCGCGGTCTGCGCCGCGGCCATGTTGGTATTGTGGAGACACGGGCGACGTGTCGAGAGCGATGCTGGGTGCTCGAGCTGATCTCGGCTACCGAGTCGGTTCGCACCAGTCCTTCGGGATGTCGATTCTGTCGATGTAGCCCTGCAGGGCTTGCGGACCGTTCGGTCCCGGAATCATGCGCCCCGGTGTGCCCATTCCTCCCGCGACGAATAGGGAGTTCCCGCTGCGAGCGAGATTCGTCGGTGCATCCAGACCGGACGCGACGACACTGACCGCTGAGGACGTCGCGTGGAGAAGACGTCCGCTGAAGCGTCGGAAGCCGCCGTGGCTGAGCTGTTCGAGCTCGCGGCTGGTCGCGACCGGATCGACGAAGTCGCTGCATAGCTCGAGCACGAAAATGCCACCGCAGTCGTCGATCTCGATGTCGGTTGGTGCGGTGAGGCCCGCGATGACGGTCGTCGTCTCCTGGGTATCGGGATCGAGTGCGATGACCGCTCCTGACCCGGCCACCAGCTCGGTACCGATCCCGCCTTCTTCTCCTACGACGGAGCCGCTGAAGAGCGACACGAGCAGCAGCTCGGAGTTGGGGTCGAAGCGGATGTAACCCGGAACCGGATCCTGCCCGTTGGCAAGGGGTGGGATCTTGATCAGTCGGTCGGGACCTAGACCGGGCCGCAGCCGAACGACTTCGTCGCTGGTACTGGAGACGGCGAACCACGCCCGCCGTGTCGGATCGTACGCGATCGAGTTGAGGTTGCCGTGTGCACGAGACCACTCGGCGATCGGCTGCTTGTTGAGCTCTACAACATGCGAGGGGCCACCGAAGAAGGCGATGGTCGCCAGCTGTTGGCCGGCTCCGGCTGCGATCGCGGCGGGGCCGAAGACCTCGTCGCGGCGCACGATCTCGAGTGCGTTGGCCGATGGTTGATCCGCGAGAATCACTTTTCGTTCATTGGCCGAGAATCGACCGTCACCATTTGCATCGTAGGCCTCGACGATCGAACCCGAGTTGCCGCGTCCGGTGCCGGCCAGTGCAACCAGCAGCCTACCGTCTGGGCTCGCAAGCATTCCGCGTGGGTTGTTCAGTCCGTCGGCGATACGTTGGCTGGTTAGTGCTCGGGCGATCGGGTGGGCGGGGACGCTGATCGCGCTGCGTTCCGAATGTGCTGCGCATCCGCAGAAGCCCAGCCCGAGGGCCAGTGCGAGGATGCGATGACGCATCAGCGGGCGGTCCAGCCGCCGTCGACGACCAGGGTCGTGCCGGTTACGTAACTGCTGGCGTCGCTGGCGAGGTAGAGCAGGGCGCCGTCGAGCTCTTCGGCGCGCCCCGGGCGCCGCATCGGAGTGTTGCGCTGGATCCAGGCGGCGGAGCGCTCGTTGGCAAACATCTCGGTCGTTAGCTCGGTTTCGAAATAGGCGGGCGCGATGGCGTTGACGCGGACACCTCTGCTCGCCCACTGTACGGCGAGCTCGCGCGTCATTCCGATCACGGCCGATTTCGACGCGACGTATGCCGCTTGGTTGTTTGGCGCTCCGGCGCACAGTCCGTGGATCGATGCGATATTGACGATGCTGCCGGAGCCACGCGCGAGCATCTTCGGCGCGACGAGAGTGGCGAGGTGAAACGACGCGGTTTGATTCACCGCTACGACCCGGTTGAACTCTTCGAGGGTCTCTTCTTCGGCGGCGATGCCGCCATCGGTGGCGCCGGCGTTGTTGATCAAGATGTCGATCTGGCCGAAGTGTTCCAGGGTCGTGGCAATCAAACGCTCATTGTCGGTGGGATTGGCGACGTCGCAGGTCACGGGCACGGCGTCGGGGATCTCCTTGGCCAAGGCAGCCAATCGGTCGGCCCGTCGCGCGGCCAAGACGACTTTTGCCCCGACCGCCGCCAAAATCTGCGCGAAGCGCGTGCCCAATCCACTCGAGGCGCCGGTGACGATGGCCACCCGTCCGTCGAGTCGAAAAGCTGCCAAAGGCTCAAGATCGCTGCTCATTGTTCGGTGCCCATCTCCCGAGTCGCTACATCACGATTGGTCTTGGATCTACCGGGCACTTGTGTAATAGGTACAGCTGACTGTAAGTTTAGCCCCGGTCGGTTTGATCTTCGGTTTGGTGATTTTTCAGGAGGTTGTGACATGAGTGCGCCGCAAGAGCACACACAGGTGCCGATTCCGAACGGTTGGTTCGCGGTGGCGATGAGCAACGAGTTGGTCAAGGGCACTGTGTTGCGAGCTCACTATTTCGATCGCGAGCTGGTGGTGTTTCGAACTCGCAACGGCGACGTGCGTGTGCTCGACGCGTACTGCCCGCATCTCGGCGCACACCTTGGCGAAGGCGGCCGTGTTCTCGGCGAGACCATCCGGTGTCCTTTTCACGGCTGGCAGTACGGCGGTGATGGGGCGTGCGTGAAGATTCCGTATTCGAAGAAGGACCCGCCAAAGAAGGCGCGGGTGAAGAGCTGGCCGGTGTCCGAGCGCAACGGCTTCGTTTTCGTTTGGCACGACAGCGAGGACGGCGAGCCGACCTGGGAGCTTCCGCAACTCGATGAGTTCTCGAGCGCCGGATGGACAGAACCGCGCTATCACGAGCTGAAGGTGCCGGTACACATTCAGGACATGGCGGAGAACAACTGCGATCCGATTCACTTTCACTTCGTGCACGGCAATTTCAATCCCGGCAACTCGGAGGTTTTTGACGGCGAAAACGGTGACGAGCGGGGCGATTCGAGTCACTACTTTCGCGCCGTGAGCACGAGCACGCAGGAGACGCCACTCGGCAGCTTCGACACCGAGCTCGAGCGTCGGACCTGGGGTCTCGGTCTGGTCGCGGTCGGCGTCAAGGGAATCGGCGAGGCGGGGCTGCTCATGCTGGCGGCGACGACGCCGGTCGATCACAACAACACCCACTCGCGCTGGTTGTTTACCGTCACCGAAGACATGGCCGACCTCGCCGGAGAAGATTTTATCGCCAGTTTTTCTGCGGGCGTGCAGCAAGACATGAGGATTTGGCAGAACAAGATCCACCGTCCGGCACCGGTACTGTGCGAAGCCGACACGGAGCTCGCGTTCTTCCGCAAATGGGTCCGTCAGTTCTACCCGTCGAAGGGCCGGGTGACCGCACTGCCGACCAAGGGCCAAGCCAGTCGGGAGGTGTCATGATGGTTGTATTGAAGTCGCTCGCGACGAGCCCAGCGGAGCGCGTAGCGCGCACGGAGGCAAGGCCATAATGCCCAAATTGCTCGTCGTGTCTTCCGATTGCCACGCCGGACTGCCGGGAGCGCAGTATCGCGAGTATGTCGATCCGGAGCACCGTGCCACGTTCGATGCGGCGCTGCCCATCCAGATGGAGATGCTCGAGAAGGCGTCGCGGAAGTTTCTCGTCGCCGACATCAACCGCGAGTGGCGCCGTGGTCGCGAGGACGCTCTGAGCGGTGCGTGGGACCACGACGAGCGAATCAAGGTGCTCGACACGGACGGTATCGCTGCAGAGATCGTTTTCCCGGACGGCATTACCGAGAGCAACACGCCGCCGTTCGGTGCCGGACTGTCGTTGCCGACCGATGACATCGTTCCCGAGCTGCAGTGGGCCGGCGCGCGTGCGCACAACCGGTGGCTCGCCGAGCTTTGTCAGATGGCGCCTGAGCGGCGTGCGGGAGTCGCGATCGTGCCGGCGCTGTGGGACGTCGATGAGGCGGTTCGCGAGGTGCAGTGGGTGCGCGACAACGGTCTGCGCGGGATCCTGCTGCCGAACCTGTGGGGCAAGCTAGCGCCGTATCATCATCCCAAGTACGACCCGCTGTGGGCGGCGTGCCAAGATCTCGGCATCGTCATCCACTTTCACTCCGGAGCGTCGCCGACGCACGAGTATTTCGGTCATCAGCTCGGAGGGGAGAACCCCGGCCCGGAGCTGCCCGGTGCTGTCGGCATCTACATTTCGGAAGTGGCTTGGTGGAATGTTCGCCCGCTGACCTTCCTTATCTGGGGCGGCATCTTCGAGCGTTTCCCGAAGATCAAGGTCGCGATCACCGAGGGGACGTCGATCTGGGTGCCGGAGTATCTCGAGCTGCTCGACCAGCGCTATAGCGTGACGCCGTACAGCGCTAAGCTCGGAGACTTCACGAGTCACCTGTCGATGAAGCCGAGCGAGTACTTTGCGCGCAACGTGATGGTCGGCGCATCGTGCATGCCGCGCCGTGAAGCCGAGCTGCGCAATGAGATCGGTGTGCACAACCTCATGTGGGGG
>JAJCZJ010000031.1 GCA_029262455.1 Deltaproteobacteria bacterium
CCACTACAAGTTTCATCTACATCGCAGGAGTCGCCGGAACCCGCACGGCAGACGCTCCCCGAGTTGCCCGGTGCATCATCGGCCGGACACGTAGCTCCCGGAGTACCCGTGCAAGTTTCGTCGGCATCGCAGGAGTCACCGGAGCCCGCGCGACAAACGTTGCCGGAATTGCCGGGCGCGTCATCGGCCGGGCAAGCCTCGTCGGCGTTGCCAGAACAAGTTTCCGTGACATCACAACTGTCTCCGGAGCCGGCGCGACAGGTCGTACCCGCCGAAGCCACGTTGTCAGACGGACAGGCCGCGCCCGGTGTCCCGGTGCAGGTTTCGTCCGGGTCACAGACATCCCCGGTACCAGGGTTACAAACGTTCCCAGAATTGCCAGGTGCATCATCGGCCGGGCAAGCCGCGCCCGGCGTTCCCCTACAAGTTTCATCTACATCGCAGGAGTCGCCGGAACCCGCACGGCAGACGCTCCCCGAGTTGCCAGGAGCGTCATCGGCCGGACACGCAGCGCCCGGAGTCCCGGTGCACGTCTCGTCCGCGTCACAGGAGTCACCCGAACCGGCGCGGCAGACGTTGCCCGAATTGCCCGGCGCGTCGTCGGCCGGGCAGGCCTCGTCCGCATTCCCCGAGCACGTCTCAGTCGCGTCGCAGCTGTCACCCGAACCGGCACGACATGTCGTACCCGCCGAAGCCACGTTGTCAGACGGACAGGCCGCGCCCGGTGTCCCGCTACACGTTTCGTCCGGGTCGCAAACATCCCCGGTACCAGCGTTACAAACGTTGCCCGAATTGCCCGGCGCATCATCGGCCGGACAAGCTGCACCCGGCGTACCGCTACAAGTCTCATCTACGTCACAAGAGTCGCCGGATCCCGCGCGACAGACGTTCCCCGAGTTGCCAGGAGCATCGTCGGCCGGACAGGCCGCCCCCGGCGTACCGGTGCAGGTCTCGTCGGCATCGCAAGAGTCGCCCGAACCCGCTCGACAAACATTCCCCGAATTGCCCGGTGCGTCATCGGCCGGGCAAGCCTCGTCGGCGTTGCCAGAACAAGTTTCCGTGACATCACAACTGTCACCGGAGCCAGCGCGACAGGTCGTACCCGCCGAAGCCACGTTGTCAGACGGACAAGCGGCGCCCGGTGTCCCGGTGCAGGTTTCGTCCGGGTCACAGACATCCCCGGTACCAGCGTTGCAAACGTTCCCAGAATTGCCAGGTGCATCATCGGCCGGGCAAGCCGCGCCCGGCGTTCCACTACAAGTTTCATCTACATCGCAGGAGTCGCCGGAACCCGCACGGCAGACGCTCCCCGAGTTGCCCGGTGCATCATCGGCCGGACACGTAGCTCCCGGAGTACCCGTGCAAGTTTCGTCGGCATCGCAGGAGTCACCTGAGCCCGCGCGACAAACGTTGCCGGAATTGCCGGGCGCGTCATCAGCCGGACAAGCCGCGAGCGCGACGCCCGTGCAGGTCTCCGTCACATCACAAGCGTCACCCGAACCGGCGCGGCAAGTGGTGCCGGCTCCTGTGACAACGTCGGCTGGACACGTCGCGCCCGGCGTCCCAGTGCAGACTTCCGTTGGGTCACACGAATCGCCAGAACCGGCTCGACAGGTGTTGCCGGAATTTCCCGGAGCATCGTCGGCCGGACAAGCCGCTGACGATCCGGAACAAGTCTCAGAGACGTCGCAGGAATCACCCGAGCCGGTGCGACATGTCGTACCCGAGGAAAGGAATCCATCCGCTGGGCAAGACTTCGCAACGCCATTACAGGTTTCGGCCACGTCGCAAAGACCGGCGGATCCACGGCAAGTCGTTCCGTTGGGTTGGACCGAGTCTCCCGGACATGTGGCGGCAGAACCCGAGCAAACCTCGGCGATATCGCAACTACCACCCGAAGCGCGACAGGTCGTGCCGCTCGACACGAAGGTGCAGGTGCTCGAGCAACAGGAGCCGGAGGTGCCGTTGGCGGCCCCTTGGTCACATTGCTCCGGACCGTCGGTCACACCGTCACCACAATCAGAAGTGTAGAAGGCAAGGTCGACGCCGGTGCGACTGTTTGAAGACCCGGCAGGGGTATGCACCGCGTCGTAAACAGGCCGCGGAGCTCCCGGCCCACCCGGCGTTGTCGCCGATGTCATGCCGACCGTAAAGGTGAATGAACTACCGCTGTCGAGTCGAAACAAGCGCTCGATGTCGCCGAGAGCCGTATTGGCCGGCGTACCGCCGGTCGCGACGACCGTCGTCGCGCCGCCACCCGTCTTCGTGATCACCAAGGTGTCGGACACCGCTTGCGTCGAACTGCCGAGAACGTTGTTGATCGTCGTCGAGCTCGTGTAGGTAATCGACGTTGCCGTGGAAGTCGAGAAATTCGATGTTTCGGCGCCGGCTCCGTGATTGCCATCCATCGCGTTACCGTTGCGATTGGTGGTGTTGCGAATCCCGAAGTACACGCGCGTATGATCGACCAGATCCACACCTGTGCAGCTAACGGTCGCCACGCCCGCGGTCGCTGGAGACCCAGAGACCGTACACGTCCCACCGCCGGGAAGCGTATACACAGGTCCGCTGCTGATCGTGAGCGCCGACGCGTTTCCCGCCAACGCAACCAACATCACGCTGGCCAGGACCGATATCTTCTTCAGGATTTTAATGATCATTATGGCCGCCCCCTACCAGGATCCGTGCGAGCCGTGGCTACCGTGCGAGCCGTGGCTTCCGTGACTGCCATGTGAACCATGACTACCGTGTGAACCGTGACTTCCATGCGAGCCGTGGCTACCGTGCGAGCCATGGCTTCCGTGCGAGCCGTGCGAAGCGTGAGACATATGCTGAGCCATCAACATCTTTTCGCTGTTGGGTTCCGAGCGCAGCGCTTGCGCTGCCTCTGAGGTATCGAGCGTAGCCGCCGGTTTAACTGCCTGCCGCGCTTCCGCCGGGCTCAGGAAGTCCAACGGTTTCTTCCTCAAAGTCGGAAGTCCGTTCTTCTTCTGCTCGCTCATGTATCCTCCTGTCCCGACGGGACTACCGAAGCGGCCAAACAGCCCCCTCAAACCCGCTAACCCACGTTCAATAAGCGGCGAACCGCCATTTCCCCCAACCTTCTATACCGTCACGATGCGGTCTAACGAACCTACCCCCATCCCGACCCCCAGAGTCAAGAAAATTGCGACACGCTAAGGATTACGGCGAAGCGAATCGCTGATACCCCGCCCTTCCGGGGCAAAATTGCCCAAAATCGATCCTTTTGGGGTTTATTGAGTGCGCTCTTCGAGATCTCGCAACCAGCTGGTACAAACGTCGGCCAACTCGGCGAATACTTCCGCCTCAACGCGGCCCGACCTCTTCAACACCTTGAAGGAGTGGTCGCCGCCTTCGATCTCATGAAGTGTGACCGGTCCGGGCAGATCGGGCAGCACGCCACGCAGCAACTCGAGGTCACAAAGCGCGTCACGAGTCCCTTGGACGAACAGTGTGGGCACATTGATTCTGCCGAGATGCTCGCGTCTGAGCCGTTCCGGTTTGCCAGCCGGATGCAGGGGATAACCCAAAAACAGCAATCCTTCCGCCGAGAACCCGGCAGCGACGATCTGTGAACCAATACGGCCACCCATCGACTTGCCTCCCAGCACCAAGCAAGTCGGTGACAGGGCATCGTCCTCGCGCACACGACCGGCGACGGCGCGGTAACACTCCTCGAGCACCGGTCCGCGATCGGGTGCACGATTGCCGCGATCCTTGTAACCAAAGTTGAACAGCACTACCGCAACGCCTCGTTCAGCCAACGATCGTTGCATCGTCACCATAAAAGGATGGTCCATCCCCGCACCGGCCCCGTGAGCGAGGACCAGAACCGGAGTCTCCCCTGGACGATGACCGTCGGGAAGAAGGATCGATCCACCTACGCTGCTGTCCCGCCCGTCTGGAAACCGGCGTTCCAACCGTTTCATCGAACCAACCGCTCTCGGAGATCGAGCGCGTACGAAGGGCCTTCGTCCTCATGCTTGAAGTAAACGAAGACTTCGTCCCAATCGGAGGCGGCCGCTGCGATACGGTCGGCAACCTTCGCCAACCCGTCTGCATCGTAGCTCGGCCGGCGCAACCGAAAGTAGCCGAACTTCGCAGTCGTCGGAATCAAGAGTTCCGAGTCGTCGTCCTTGTCTGCGACGCACAGCGCTACATGGAATCGCTCGAGACAGGCGAAGACTTCGTCGCAAAGCCAGCTATCGTGGCGAAACTCGAGAACGATGCGCGGACCCGTCGCCACTTCACTCAAAAACTCTTCGAGGCGGGGCAGATCAACCTTCAGAAACGGCGGTAGTTGAACCAACACCGCGCCCAACTTGTCGCCAAGATGTAACGCGTTCGCACAGAAGTCCTTCGCCAGCTGAATAGCATCACCGGCCAGCCTCTTGTCGTGAGTCACACGGCGCGGCGCCTTCAAGGTAAATGTAAAGTCGTCCCCAACCCTCGCCGCCCATCCCTCCAGGAGCCGCACCGTCGCAAAACGGTAGAAGGTGTAATTGATCTCCACCGAATCGAGCTCCCCCGAATAGTACTCGAGCATTTTCTTGTCCGAGAGATCGGCGGGGTAGAAGCCCCCCTTCCACTGCTTGTAGCTGTATCCCGAAGTGCCGACGCGGTAGGTGGCCATGACGCGGAATCCAGTACCATAGATGCCGCCCTACTGGACAGCCAAAGCCTCGCCTTCTACATCACGCTCCATGCATCACCCTTTCGTCCCGGCGGTCTGCCTCCTAGTTCTACCGGCCGCCGCCGTCGCTGCGCACTACGGGCGACTCTCCGACCGACGCATCCGAGCCGCACTGATCGGACTGGCCCTGGTCGTCGCGGGTTGGTCGATCGCCGCCGGAGGTATGGATTACTCGCACCTCAAGAGCGTCAAGATGCTCATCGCAGCCGGTACCGCCGCAGCCCTATTCGCCCACGCCCGGGGCAGACTTCAGGCCAATCGATCGTACCGATTCATCCTCGGCTCTATCGCCGCAGCCGCAGCGTTGGTTTACTCGAACTTCCTCGCCTTTCACGGAGCCCGAGGTGTACGCGAGTTCGTCCATCTCCACGACGTCGCGCATTACTACTTGGGCGCCAAATACTTCGGCGAGATCGCTCACGCCGACCTCTATATCGCCATGCTACGCGCCGAAGCAGATCGCTACGGCGCGCACACTGTCATCGGCCGCGCACGCGACCTTCGTACCAACCAATTGGTAGAAGCACGCGACCTCCTGCGCGACAGCAATCCCGTCAAAGCATCCTTTACGCCGACTCGATGGCACGACTTCCAAGACGACGTCGGGTTCTTCCACGACACCTTGCGGGGTCAGTATCGCAAGCTGCTTCACGACCACGGCTACAACGCAACACCGATGTGGACTGTCGTCGGTGGCGCCCTCGCAAACCTCGTCCCCGCCGGTAGCAACACTGGCATCCGCGCTCTCACGCTCATCGATCCCATCCTAAGCCTGGCTATCCTTGGCGCTATCGCGTGGGCGTTCGGCATCGAGACAGCGCTTATCGCCGCAATCTATCTGTGCGTCTTGTTCGGCGCCAGCTTTGGCTGGCTCGGCGGCGCGGTTCTGCGACACCTATGGTTCGCCGCCTTCATCGGTTCGGCCTGCCTCTTGCATCGCCGCCAAGGGGTCCTCGCTGGCGGCTTGCTCGCCCTGTCGATCTTGCTGCGGGTCTTCCCGTCCTTCTTCGCTGCGGGACTGGTCGCGAAAGCTTTCCATGAGTGGAGAGCTGGCAAGATCGGTGTTGCAGCTCGATGTCTCGTCGCTCTAGCTGTCGCCGGTTGTCTGCTATTCGCGGCCACAACCGCGACACCGCGTGGTCTCGACAGTTGGTCGCACTTCCGCACCAATATGCAACGGCACGTGCAAAACACAGCCTTCAACACCATCGGCTTCACACGACTCGCCCAACCGATCGTCGGCGACCCTCAGCCCGAACGCGAGACCTTCACCTTAGACACCCAACTGGTGTATCGGCTCCAGCTAATCACTCTCTTCCCCCTCACGCTGCTTTGGCTATATCGCCGCGCACGTCACGCAACAGACCTGGAGGCGATGGCACTCGGCTTCCTGCCAGTTTTCGCCGGCATCGACCTCGCGTGCTACTACTACGTCGCCCTGCTCTTGCTGGTGCTTGTGCTGCGCGC
Source organism: Deltaproteobacteria bacterium (assembly GCA_029262455.1). Taxonomy (GTDB): domain Bacteria; phylum Desulfobacterota; class Binatia; order HRBIN30; family CADEER01; genus CADEER01. The sequence continues at coordinate 6,182 of JAJCZJ010000031.1, forward strand.
AAGACCGACAGCCCTCGCTCTACTCTTTGGCGCAGAGGCGATCTCGTATTCGATGCGGTTGTTCGAAGACCAAGATAGCGTGATCTTCTTTTATCGGAACGTCGTCGTCCTGCTCCTACTAATCGGCGCGCAGATCGAGCTGAAGGGCACTCGCACGAGCAACACGATGCAGAACGCAACCGAAGTACGCCCCGCCCATGCCGGATAGATCTTCTCGGTTCTGGGCACGCGCGCTGGCCGGATCTGGCTCATTTCTGGCCGTCGCTTCGTTCCTTTTCGCCGTATGGCACTTCCGGAGCTACTTGATCGACGACACCTTCATCAGCTTGCGCTACGCACGCAATCTCGCCGACGGACATGGGCTTGTGTTCAATCCCGGCGAGTACGTCGAGGGCTACACAAATCTTTCGTTCGTACTGTTGTCGGCACTCTGTTATCGACTCGGCGTCGATCCGGTATCGGCCCTACGCCTGCTCTCGCTGGCTAGCGCGCTAGTCGTCGTACGGTGCGTCCAACGTCTCGAAAGCGCCGGCCCAAAGGCGGCTACCATGGCACCGTACCTCTTGGTCGCCGGACCAGCCTTCGCCTATTGGTCAGTCGCAGTTTTCGAGACCATGCTCTTCGTCGGTCTCTTCACGACGGCTCTCTTGCAAATTTGGCGCGAGGGCCAGCGCGACGCAGGCCATCGGTCATCCCTGGTCTGGATCGCACTCGCTCTGACCCGCCCCGAAGGGCTCTACCTCTTCACCGTCACTTCGGCGGCCTTCGCGATCTCCGACTACATCAGCCGCCGCCAGCTAGCGACGACGATTCGGCGTCACGCTACCAACGGCCTGATCGTTGCCGGCGCTATCGCGCCCCACTTCCTCTGGCGCTACTGGTACTACGGAAGTTGGGCTCCGAACACTTACTACGCCAAGGTTACTGGCGGCTATGAGCAGCTATGGACCGGTATCAGAGGCCTGGGCCAATGGGCCGCCGCATACCCGTTCCACGCTCTCGCCAGCCTTTGCCTCGCCGCTGTCCTCACTCCGATCGGCCGACGAATGGTCCGCGAACATCCCTATACACTGGCCATCGCACTCATCGCCGCGGCCGACACAGCGTATGTGACCCTCATCGGTGGCGACTTCATGCCCTACTTCCGCTTTTTCCAGCACGTCGTTCCACTCAGCTGCCTGCTCCTCTCTTGGACCATCGCAACGATCGCCCGCCATGGGGCCGAGCCAACTTCCGTCTCCCTGCGGACCTCAGCAACCGCGGCGGTGGTCATCGCCATAACCATCGCGACAAGTCTCGCATCGACCCAACGCGTCTCCGCGTTTGTATCCCACCGCACAACCACCAACGGCATCCGTGTCGGCAAAGCTCTCGCTGCACGCAGCCCGCCCGACACGCTCATCGCCGTCAACACCGCCGGTGTGGTGCCTTTCTTTTCGGGTCTGCCGAGCATCGACATGCTCGGCTTGACCGACGCTGCGATCGCCCGAAGGCCAACTTACATCGTCTCGACCGGTTGGGCTGGGCACCGCAAAGGTTGGGGTGACTATGTTCTGCGGCGGCGGCCGGAGATCATCATGTGGTACAACACCGCCGGTGCGCGCGAACCGTTTTACCTCGGTGACCACGAGCTCGCAGACAGTGCACTCTTCCGTTTACAATACGATCTTCGTAGCCAAGCTCTGGATCCAGTGCAGACCCCGGACCAGCCCCTCACCTACTTTTTCGGCGCTCCCTTCGATTCGTCTTCGAGCCGTTCGACCATCTCACCGGAGCTCGGGTTCCGAGCCGAGGTCGACGGTCAGATCATCCCGTACACGACGGTAGTCGAGACTCCCCTGATCGTGCACACCTTCGAACGTGATCGTAAACTCATCAAAGTTGCCGATGAACTCGCCGCAAACAGCCAGCGTCCACAGCGGCTCATCGACATCGCCTTGCGAACTTGGCGCGAACCGCTTCGCCCCACCGACGGCGATCCCGTTTTGCGCGCTCGAGTGGACGCGCTTTGCGACGAAGCACGCCGAGCCGCCGAGAGCGAGAAGATTCCGCTCGCCAAGAAACTCCTGGCGCAAGCCTCCCAACTCAACAGGACTCTGCAATCGGCCGTTGTGTTTCAGTACATCGCAAACGTCGCGATCCTGTCCCACGATCCGTTCATCGCTATCGGAGCCCAAAAGGAGGCTCTGCGTATCGAACCCGACAATACCTTGTACCGCCACAACTTGACGGCGCTACTCACCAAACCCTACAAGTCCTTCGTGGCCAAGCCGGACGAAAACGAGCCGTAGTTCCGCAAAGACTTACTTCGATCCGAACTCGGCTCGCCTACGAGCGCGGACATCTTCCAGGACTTTCTCCGCGTACTCAAAGTCCGGATGCCTCGCCAACATGCGCTCGAGCTGCTCGATCGCGTCCGAATACCACTGATCGCGACGCACGTACACGACCTCGCGATCGCCCTGATCCGCCGGGTCCGTCGAAAAGCGGTACGAATAGATCGACCAACCGATTCGCTCGATCGGCTCATAACGCTCGAGCCATTCGAACCGTACACCTTCACGACGCGGGAACAGCGAGCTGCGTTGCAAGTAACTCGCTCCGATCAGGTACGTCGTGCCCGGCTCGGGTAGCACAGCATCTTCGAGTCGCGCCGTCGGCGCATCGATTCCGTAGTGGCTACGGTCGATCGGCTCAAAGGCGAACATCTTGACCTTGTCCGGTTGCTCGCGCTCCAAGTAACTCACGACATCGTAGTACGCTTGCCCCCATTCGATATTGGAATCGTCGAGGTACGCGATTCCGTCGTTTGGACCTCCGGCCAACTCATTGAAGAACGGCAGAAAGTGGGGTGCCATACGCACCGTGCCCGCTACCTGCCAAACACACAGCGCGATCAACACGCCACGCCTCATCAGGCTGCCGTCCAAACACCAACGGGCGAACCCCCCGGACAACAGGAACAGAAATGGGAACGCCGGCAAGATGTGACGCACTCCAATACTCGCACGCTGCCAGGCGCCTGCGGCATGGAAGGCAAAGATCGGAAGCAACAAGATCCACCAATGCGAACCGTTAGAAGGCCGGCGCAAACAGGCGACGGTGGCAGCCATCGCTGCGATCAGCACCGGGAGAGGTGTCTTCCAAAGCTGCGCCAGCAGGTAGTACGAATAGAAACCGTCGGCCGAGTAGTCGCCCCAAAGAAAGCCACGCCAGTGTGAGTTCGCGTCGGCGTGGATCAGACCCACACCGTGCCAGTACGAACCCAAACCGTGAGGATACTCAAATAGTACCTGCACCAAAGTGCCCCCAATGAGAAGGATCAATACTCCAGCAACCATCGCACGGCGGCGACTCACACTTCCGTTCCACACGAAGCCACACAGAATCATCGGAACAAGACCGGCGAAAACCAAGCCGGAGTATTTTGCGAGCAAACAGAGCCCGAGCGCGACACCTGCCCCAACGGTGTACGCAAGACTCCCCGATCGACCGAACTTCCACAGCCAGTAGATGGTCAGGGTGCCAAACGCCGCGAGCCCAGCGTCGGTATGTACGATCGCACCATGGGCGAGAAAATTCGGGCTCGTCGCATAAACGAGTCCGACAAAGAGCGCGGCGTTCGCTCCCCAAAGTTCCGTGGCCCAAACGAGCAGCACCAGGGCCAACAACGTCGCCACCGCGACCATCGGTAGCCGCCCACAAAAGACGACATCGGCTAGCCGCTCGCCGCTGCGCGCCAAAACAGCTTTGCCAAAGGCCCATTCGCGTGTCTCTCGCCAGCCAGGGTGAGAGCGCGGAGAGTCTAGCTGCATCCACGACAACGGCACACCAGCGAGATACTTCATCAGCGGCGGGTGCTGCGGGTTCATCCGATAGTCGCCCGTCGCCACGTAGGAATACCCCGCCGGCAGATGGGTCACCTCGTCGCCGGTGATCGACATGTGTCGCGCACTGACAGTCGCCATGATCGCAAAGCCAACGATCAACAAAGCCCCGAGGATTTCACTCCGGCGACCACCCAGGCCCATCAGCTGGCCCCCGAGCTTTTGGTTGCCAGATCACGCGTCGCCAACTCTTCGATCGCCGCTTGTCGGAATGCACGGCAGGCGGCGTCGACATAGGTGTCAGCAAGTTCGTTGAGCCAGATCACATCCGTCATCTCGCGTCGGCCAGCACGCAGAACCTTGAGACGTCGACGCGTCAAATGGGCATCGACCAAGTAGCGCGGCACGACACCAACCCCAGCGTTCTTCAACACCAGATCCACCACCAAGTCGGTCGTCGCCGCCCAAACCGCGACACGATAGTCGGGCCGCTGCTTCGGCGCGTGATGCCGCAGCCAACGCTCGATCAGCGGTGCGCTCTGGTAGTAATCGATGATTGGCACCTCCGCTAGCGCCGCAACGTCGAACCCGTCGCGGAAAAACTTCTTCCCAGATACCAACACCAGCTCTTCTTCGAACAACTCCGTCGACGTGACCCTTGGCATCAGTTCGACCGGCGGACGAAAAGAGATCGTAAAGTCCAGCCGATTGCGCTGCAACCGCCGATCGAGGTCGGCCTCCGGAGCAAACACCAAGCGCGATGAGACTTCCGGATAGCGCTGCGCGAACCCCGCCATCAACGCCGACAAGCGGGCGCGCGGAAAACCGAGGAACAGCCCGATTCGTACGACGCCTCGCGGAGACTCGTCGCGCGAAAGCACTTCTTGCATCGCCGCTCGAAGAGCAGCGTGATGCTCCCGCGTTGCCTGCCACAAACGCTCTCCCGCACTGGTCGGGACCATGCGTTTCCCAACCCGGCGAAACAACCGCGTACCCAAGGCACGCTCCAAAGAAGCCAGCCCCTGGCTAACCGCTGAAGGAGTGCGATCGAGCGCCACCGCTGCCGCCGTCACACTGCCGTTCTCCGCAACCTCGAGAAATGCGCGCAACTTATTGAGATCCACATCGTTAAGTTTCACTTAATCAAAGTACTAAATCACTTAACTTTACTTATCAATGATTCTGTTGCAATCTGCTGACTTCCCAAAAAACCCAGCCGCCAGAAAAAGGGCTCGACACCACGCCCTGGCGGACGACAGCGCCCGCAGGAGGATTCGACAGGATGGATGAACATCGCGAGCTTCTAGCTAAAAACGACCCTGATCTGTTTGCCGCACTCATCGGCGAAGAATCGCGACAGCGCCGCGGGGTCGAGCTCATCCCGTCGGAAAACTACACCTACCCGGAAGTGCTAGCCGCGCTCGGTTCGGTATTCACCAATAAGTACGCCGAAGGCTACCCGGGCCGGCGTTACTACGGTGGACAAGAATACACCGATGTCATCGAGAATCTCGCCCGCAAGCGCGCCTGTGAAGTCTTCCGCGCAGAGCACGCCAACGTGCAGCCGCTTTCGGGCTCGCCGATGAACCAAGCCGCCTACCTCGCGTTTCTCGAACCAGGCGACACGGTGTTGGCGATGGACCTCTCGCACGGCGGTCACCTCACCCACGGGGCGCCGGTGTCGCACATGGGTCGCATCTTCAACTTCGTCCGATACAAAACCAATCCGGACGACGAGGGACGCATCGACTTCGCCGAAGTGCGCAAGATGGCGCTCGAGGCGAAGCCGAAGATCGTCCTCTGCGGATACACTTCGTACCCACGCGACTACGACTACGACGAGTTCAAGAAGATCGCAGACGAAGTCGGCGCGTTGACCATGGCGGACGTGTCGCACATCGGCGGACTGATCGCCGGGGACGCCATGCGCAATCCGATGGACTACGGATTCGACATGATGACGACGACCACGCACAAGAGCTTGCGCGGTCCACGCGGTGGCATGATCCTGTGCAAGAAGGAGCATGCGGCGAAGATCGACAAGTCAGTATTCCCGGGACTGCAAGGTGGACCGCACATGAACACTGTCGCGGCTGTCGCCTACACCCTAAAGGAAGCAGCAGGAGACGGATTCAAGGAGTACGCAAAAAACGTTCTGACCAACGCCAAGACCCTAGCTGGCAAGTTGATGGACGAAGGCGGCAAGCTGGTCACCGGCGGCACCGACAATCACATGATGGTCCTCAACACCGTCGAGAGTGTCGGCATTGACGGCAAGGTGGCGGAGAAACTGCTCGACGAGGTGTCGATCACGACGAACAAACAGATCATCCCCGACGATCCCAACCCACCACTACGCCCAAGCGGCATCCGCATCGGGACTCCGGCAGCAACGACACGTGGCATGGGCGAAAAGGAAATGGAGCAGCTCGGCGGGTGGATCATGGAAACCCTACGCAACAAAGACGACGAAGCCTTCCTCGCCAAGCGGAAAGCCGAGGTGGAAGAGTTCTGCGGCAAGTATCCCGTCCCGGGCATTTAGCAGCCCGCAGGCTCCGCCAATTTTTCAGAGCTGGCGCCGCACTAGTGCGGATAGGTGGGCGTTAGTCGCGGGCGTTTCCAAATCGATTGTTCGAAATCTAGTTGCCCGCGTGCGAGGCACCTCAGATCCCAAATACGAGACCCCACTCGCGGCTAACACTCTGTCGCATCCATCATTCATCATGGGCATCCGCAGCCTGGGCACACGGTGACGGCCCCCTCGTTGACGTAGGCGCCCATGGCTCGACCGTCCAGGTCAGACACACGTGGTCGCTCAACAGGAATTCGGTACACGTTGGGCTGGGCCGATGGTCCAATCTTCGTAACACACGAAACGACAGGCCCGTCCGGTACACTCGCTACGGGTAGCGCCAGGTCCTCATCAAAGACCAACAACCTAACCCGGGTAAAGCCTGTCGGAGCCGGCTCTGCCGGTTCGAAGGCCCCCAATTGCAGGCCAGAAAGGCCTGGCGCAAGAGAACAGTCCTGATCTGGGTCCGCGATACTGATCACCGAATCCTCCAGCAACAAGTCGGCCTGGATCGCAGCGACATTCCCTTGGCCTCCGGACGTCGAAATCGCGAGCGATGGCGATCCGCCCTTGATGCCTTGGATGTCTGCCGCATCAATCATAACTGGAGGGTCTTGGCTGATCGTCGTGCACCTGCAGCCTCCTACTCCTGCATTATTGAGTCCGACAATGAGTTCCGGCACGGAGACATCGCCGCTCCGGTTCGGATCAAACCCCGGACAGGCGCTCAAGTCGGAATCCCCATTCGCAATATTGACACCGCTAATCAGTTCGCTGATGTGTACCGCCCCATCGTTGTTGCAGTCACCAGTGCAATCGAAGTCGCCGTATCGCATCCGGAAGGCCTGGAGGTAGCTACCAGCTATCACCAAGTCGAGCCCCCCGTCGGCATCCACGTTCAATTGACGAATCGCCAAAGCTCCCTGCGGCCCGTAGAAGTTGTGGGGCGGGCTCCGCACGAAGGAACCTGTCCCGTCGTTGAGAAAGACTGCATGAACAACTTGGCGTGACTCAAACTCAAGACGGACGATGTCGCGATCTCCATCCAAGTCCACATCGATGAGATCGAAGGAACGCAACGTACCAATAGTGTGGCCTGGGAGTAAGGGAGTAGCAGTGCCTGGGATCGAGACGGCTGGCGCGGTGAACGATCCCGTTCCGTCGTTGATCCGGACTGTCATCCCAGTTTCAAGATCCAAGAAAACCATATCGGCGTAGCCATCGCCGTTGACATCACCGACGGCTCGATAATCAGCCGCGTCGACGGCAGCAGTATTGGAAAAGTTTCCCGTTCCGTCGTTCATACCGATTCCGGCGTCGACGATGAGATCCAGGTCTCCGTCCAGATCAAGATCAGCGAGGTCTGTCGTACACAACAGTGGGCAAGGGCCGGAGTTCCACCAAGGTGCGCTAGTAGGGCCAGTGTCGACGAAGTTGATTCCGTCGCCTGAGTTCACCAAGACCTGCCCCACTGGCACGAGTAGGTCGAGATCCGAATCCCCATCGATATCGCCGATAGCAATTTTGTTATTGGCGTCAGGCGTGGCCGGGATCGTGTGGTCTGTGTAACCACCCGTCGAATCGCTGATCACCGTATACGAAAAATTTGGGCTCAGGACTAGATCCTGTCTGCCATCACCATTCAGATCCGCCGCCCCGACGAACGTACACCCCTCCGATCTCAGCGGAAGAGAAGTCTCATCGACCGTGAACTTCCCCGAGCCGTCATTCTTCCAAAGTCTCGTAAAAGGTATGCCGCACACGACCAAGTCGTTGTCCCCATCTCGGTCAAAGTCGATCGCCGCAAGAGATACAGGTTGTTCAAGCGGGTTACTGTTTACAAATGCCCCCGGTATCGCGTCGTACGGTCGGCGGTGTACGCGACGTCGATCAATCGCAAGTCCCCCACCCGAGTCCGCGACTTGCAGCTCGAGGGTATAGGAGTCTTCCGGGAGCTCGAACACGTTCCAATCCACAGTTGCGGGAGGATCTCCAAACGTACTTCCCAAACCCGTCCACGAGGTTGTGCCCTCCTTGCGGTATCGAAGGCTCCAGCCCTCAATGGACCCCACCCCTGCGATCGCGTCAATGCCCACCACCTCGTCGCAAAACACAGATCCTTCGTGATCGATTCCTGTCAGGTGAGCCCCTGGCATCGGCGGTAGCTGAAGCGATGCTAAAGCATTCAATCGGCCAAAGCCGAAGTGCTCATCCCAACCCGTCACCCCCGCGTCGTCCGCCCCCATCCTGAGAGCCGTCCTCACCTGCTCGACCGTCAGCGAAGGATATTGGGAGAGCAGGAGCGCCACAGTGCCCGCAACATGAGGCGCGGCCATCGACGTTCCCTCGATCCTCAGATACTCGCCCCCCACGACCGAAGGGTGCGCTTCAGAAATGCCATTGAGACATTGCCCGGAAGGACAATCCTCATTGACACGACAAGGAACAGAGGCGTGGTCAACGCACTCGAGGGAGAACAGGGCGGAAAGAATCGTACTACGGTCAGGAGGAAGGCTACCACCGGGCGCTGCCACGTCTACGCCTGAGCCAAAGCTTGAAAAGTCTGCCACCGCATCGGTCTCGGTGGAAGCAGCCACAACAATGCTCTGGGCAAGATTCTGAGGTGGCTGGGCGGCGAAGTTCGTCGAGAGATTTCCCGCCGCGACCACGAAGACTACTCCATTGGCGTAGCTATATTGCACGGCAAGCGCGAGGCTCGGGCAAAAGTCGACGACGTGGATATACCCCCAACTGTTGTTGCTTACGTCTGCTCCCATATCCGTCTGGTACAACAACGCGTCCGTGATGTCCGCGCACGAGGTCAGCGAAGAAAGGCCCTTGAGCGGCATGATCTGAGCATTCGGGGAGACGCCTGCGATTCCCATCGAGTTATTCGCGACGGCCGCGATCGTGCCCGCCACATGCGTACCGTGAGAATCGTCGTCCTTTGGGTCGTTGTCATCAGAGGCAAAGTCCCAACCGCGCAAGTCGTCGACGTAGCCGTTCGCGTCGTCGTCGATTCCGTTGAAGTCTGTAGCATCGACCACACCGTTCGAGTTGAGGTCTTCGCCGGCATTGATCCAAATATTCGCCGCCAAATCCGGGTGCGTGTAATCGACCCCCGTGTCCAAGACTGCTACCACGATGCCTGATCCCGGGTCTGCTTCTGCATCCGGAAAAAGATCCCATGCCTCCAATGCCTGAATCTGCCGCAAACCCCAGAGGTCCGGGAAGGTCTGGCCCCAAGCCCCTTCACTCCAGTTGATATCGTCTACCGTGACAAACTCATCGTCGGGCACGTAAGACACCGCGGGCAGCGCCGCATATTTGACCGCACCGACGTAGTTCGGATGGGCAAACTCGACATGGGGATCCGCCGCAAGGTCTCGAGCGGCAGCGAGGGTGTCTTCCTCGGCGACCTTGAACAAATAAAGCTGCGATAAATCCGGCACGACCGCACTTCGCGGTGCCCTTTGTGCCCGAGCTGCAAACTTGGATCGCATTTCGTTTACGTGCGCGTTCCATCGATCCGTCGGCTGCATCGAAAGGGATCGCGCTCCAGCACGGTTTGTATTCTTCCAACGTCCAATCGGCTCCACCTCTGGCCGATATCTCTCGAGGAGAGATCGGAGACCAGCGCGTGCGGACTCAGATTCTAGTGCGCTTTGATCGGCCACACTTGATGAAACTGCGCGACCAACCGTCGTCGCCAGGTCGGTTGGAAGGACCCCGGGCTTTAGCATCACAACGACTTCTCCGGGCACATACTTCGGGGCATCCGTACTTGGCGTGAGCCCGGCCGGTAAAGGTGACCCCACTCCGGGGAACGCAACTTGGGCGGCGGCCGCACCGACAAGTGAGACTAGGCACAACAAGCTCGGCAAGACCGCCCAGGTGAAGTGTAGAAGCCTCATAATCTCACGATTCTCCCGTCCGGGGCGGCTCGTACATCGTGCGCCCCCTTTGTAAAAACGCAAAGCAAAGGGCAATCTCGAAGGCAAAGCCTATCGAGGCACTGTCGGCTTCGTCAAGTGCTTTAGTTGACTCGTGGGTGATGTGAGAGTTGCCAGGTCATGTGACCAGGTAGTCCAACGTTGATGTCACCTACGGCATTGGCGTCCGCCCCAGAATATAAAACGCGACGTAACCCGCAGTCTGCAAACCCACCAGCAACGCCAACGCCGCCCGAACCGGGATCGACTTCGATCGTCGCACCAAGAATACCGCTGCCACGAGTACGGCAATCACTTCAATCCCAGCCCCGACGGCACCGTAGTGCGCCGGGTCCCAGTACGACACCGGGCTCTCGAAGCGAAACGATGACATCGGCAAAAAGTGGCGATGCGCATCGTCGTTGTGCAGCGGCAGGTCGACGAGGAGGTGGATAATCCAACTCGCGGCGAATGCTGCCGCCCCCTGCCACGCGCGCCAAACCGCCAGCGCACCCATCAGCAGCGCGATGGGTATCGAGTTGAACGCGTCAAAGAACAACTGCCACTCCGCTCGGAAATACAGATCCGTCCAAAGCTGCCTCTCTGAAGCACCCACCACCAAGCGCTGGTAGAGGTAGAAGCCGAACATTGGCAGGTCCGCGAACACCGCCCCAATCGCGATCTGCCATCCGCAACCGCGCCAGGCGCCGTTCTGCAGTCCAGCGAGGCTCAAGACCAAGTGACTAGGAGTATTCACGGCGTTCTCCGAAATATCGTATCGGCCCAGAAAGTGCGAAGGACCTCTGCTTGACGAAGTCGCCAGGGAACGGCATCAAGTCGAGCATGGAAGCCGGAAGCACCAAGGCCGGGAACACAAAGGTTCAGACAACCCCGGCGCCCAACAACGAACCCGAATGGGCAAGCTGGCCAGACAAGAAGCTACTCGAGTTGCGATTCTGCGACCTCCGATTGCGTATCAAGGACAGCGCTCTCGAGACACGCATCGACCAACTACTTCGCGAGCTACGTCAGATCGGATTCAAGTTCAAACCGTTCTTCTGGCTCTCCACCGAATGGTTCACTCCGGACGGTGTCCCCGGCTGCGCGGCACCGTTTTATCTGATCCACCCGAGACTCGCCGAGCTCGAACTGAGCCAGATCGGCGAAGTCGAAGGCGGCACCGCCGAGTGGTGCATGCGTATCCTCAGGCACGAAACGGGACACGCGATCGACAACGCGTTCCAACTGCGGCGCCGCAAACGCCGTCAGAAGATATTCGGTTCATCGAAGACGCCCTACCCTGAGTTCTACGAACCTCGTCCCTACACCCGCAGCATCGTGCGTCACCTCGAGCCGGCCTACGGCCTCAGCCATCCCGACGAGGATTTCGCCGAAACGTTCGCCGTTTGGATGACGCCGCACTCCACGTGGCGTCAACGCTACGCCAACTGGCCAGCCTTGAAGAAGCTCGAGTACATGGACGAGTTGATGGCCGAGCTGATCGGCAAGCCGCCGATCACAACGCGACGCAAGCAAATCGAACCTCTGAAAGGGAACAAACTCACTCTTGGGGAACACTACGAGGCTCGACGTCTGCAACTCGGCGGAATGGAGCCCAATGTCTACGATCGATCGCTCAGAAAGTTGTTTCCACAGCGGCTCGAAGACACCAACTCGCCAAATTCCGCAAGGGTCTTTATCAAGAAGATTCGCAGCGAAGCCATGGCTAAAGTTACGCGCTGGTCCGGCGAACCCAAGTATCTCGTCGAGCGCGTCCTGTCTGAAGTCGAAAAACGTTGTCTCGAGCTCAGACTCGGTATCGAACCGGACCGCACCGAAACCAAGGAGGACTTCACCATTTTTCTAACCGCCGAGACACTGAAATACGTCCTCAAGGGAAGAAACCGAGAGTGGCTGTGAAAAAGCTCCGCATTCTTGCCGTCATGCACGACGTACTTGTGCCACCGGACGACATCTCCGGACACAACCTTGCGACCGTCGACTGGAAGATGGAGTTCGACGTCACCATCACTCTCAAGGACATGGGACACGAGGTCATGAGCATCGGCGTCGACAACAAGCTCGACCTGATCAAGGAACTGGTCGACTCGTGGAAGCCGGACATTGTTCTCAACATGGTCGAGGACTTTCTCAATATACCGACATTCGACGTGAACTTCGTCAGCTATCTCGAACTCCTCCGCATCCCGTACACAGGGTGCAATCCGCGCGGCCTCCATCTCGGCCGCGACAAGGCTCTCTCGAAGAAGGTGATGGCCTACCACGGCGTCCCCGTACCACGCTTCCACGTTTTCCCGGACCATCACAAAGTGCGCGTGCCAAGCGACATCGAGTATCCGGTCATCGTCAAAGCGCAAGTCAAAGAGGCGTCGGCTGGCATCTCGCAAGCATCGATCGTCGACAGCGACGAGAAGCTGATTGAGCGCGTCACCTTCATGCACGAACAGATAGGAGGCCACGCGGTCGCCGAGCAATTCATCCCCGGCCGTGAGCTCTACATCGGCGTCATTGGAAACCGCGCCCTGCGCGCCTTCCCGATTTGGGAAATGCAGTTCACTAAATGGCCCGACGACACACCGAAAATTGCTACCGGCCAGGTGAAGTTCAACTCCACTTACCAAAAGAAGCGAGGCATCAAGACCTGCAGAGCCCCGGAAATCCCACCGCCCCTCGCACGTAAGATCAAACGCGCTTGCCTAGAAGCCTACCGAGCCCTCGACCTCAGTGGCTACGCCCGCATCGACGTCCGCCTAACGCCGGAAGGGAAATTCTACATTCTTGAAGCCAATCCAAACCCCCAGCTCGCCTTCGGAGAAGACTTCGCCGAATCGGCTGAGCACGAAGGATTTTCCTACGACGAATTGCTCCAGAAGATTTTGAAACTGGGACTGGCGTATCGTCCGGATCATCGTGGCTAGGTGCGGGGTATAGGTGCGGGGTACGGGGTACAGGGTACGGGGTACGGGGTGCGGGGTACGGGGTGCGGGGTACGGGGTACGGGTGCTCGGTTTCGGCGACTTTACTGGCGATCTCGGTAAGGTTGAGGGGGGGGGCCGCCACTAGTCCCGCTTCGGATATCTGTCACGAACGCTATAGTGGCGCATCATGCCGCAACCGCAGCTGTTTCCCGCGACGCGATGGACGCTCATCCTCGCTTCGCGAAACTCGAGCGCCGAACGCCGCTCCGCGCTCGAGGAACTGCTCGCGACCTACTGGAAGCCACTCTACGTATACGCTCGCCACTGCGGATTTTCTGACACGGACGCGCAAGACGCAGTCCAGGGCCTCTGTACCCGTCTGCTCGAGCGCGAGTTTCTCCGTGACCTCGACCCGGAACGCGGTCGCTTGCGCTCCTACCTTCGGACCGCCATGCGCAATTATCTGCACAACGAACACGAACGGGCGCACGCCGCGAAGCGCGGCGGCGGGGCGCTGGTGTTTTCGATCGACGAGGATACTGACAAGTCGATCCTGACGACCTCCGGATCGACGCCAGAGGCTGCCTATGACCGGGCTTGGGCCCTCACCGCGTTTCGAAAAGCTCTCGATCGCCTCGAGGCGGAATATCGCAGTAGCCGGCAGAAGACGCCGTTCGAAGTCGTCGCGCGGTTCTTCGACCCTGCGCAGGAGCCACCGAGCATCAGTGAAACCGCTACCAGTCTGTCCATCTCGGGTGGTCAGCTGCGGGTCGCGTTGCACAGAGCCCGAGCCCGATTTCGAACGTTGCTGCTCGAAGAAGCCGCAGACACCGTCGAAACTTCGACGAGCGCTGAGGATGAGGTCGGTGAACTCCTGCGGAGCCTGCAACAATGACGCAGCTGTGCAGCCGCTGCGGGACACAAATCATCGACGCTGCCGGCCCTTGCCCTGGTTGTCTGTGGACCGAAGAAGCCGATCTTCTTCTGGCAGACCGATGGAGGCTGCACGAAGAGATCGGGCGCGGCGCGACCGGGACCGTCTACCGGGCCATCGATACGACGAACGACCGCCAGGTCGCGGTGAAAATCCTCGCCGACGATCTGATTGACGACGACGCCTCTCGACAGAGATTCCGGCGCGAAGCGGCCGCTCTCGAGCGGCTCGACAATCCGCACATCATCGCGATCTACGACCACGGAGTCTGGCAGGACGTACCGTATCTCGTCATGGAGTTGGTCGACGGTGCTCCCCTCTCGGCATCGATGCCGCTCTCGATCGACTCGGTCCTCGACATCGGCATACAGATCTGTAGCGCGCTCGCTTACGCGCATGGACGGGACATCGTCCATCGCGACCTCAAGCCGGCCAACATTCTGATCGACAGTGCCGGCCAGGTGAAGATCGCCGACTTCGGAATCGCGCGCCTCATCGAGACGAACGAGACCGGATGGACGGTTACGTCCGCGGATCAAACTTCCGGAACCCCGCACTATATGGCACCAGAAGCGCTCGAAGGTAGTTCCATCGACCCGAGATCCGATATCTATTCGGTCGGCGTCGTCCTGTACGAGGCCAGCGAGGGAAAGTTACCAATCGGGCGGTCCGCTCCAGCACCTTGGCCCCTCGAACCGATCCTCAACACCGCGATGCAGCCTGAGGCCGAGCAGCGCTATTCTTCAATTCGTGAAATGGAACGTGATCTGCGTAAGAACGCGACCGACAATGCGAATCCAGGCCTGCCGCCAGACGAGCGAGTTTGGC
The DNA here is from genome assembly GCA_029262455.1 of Deltaproteobacteria bacterium. GTDB lineage: Bacteria > Desulfobacterota > Binatia > HRBIN30 > CADEER01 > CADEER01. The sequence goes on from JAJCZJ010000031.1 coordinate 21,214, forward strand.
TGCGCAGCGTAGCCGTATTGTTGGCACTCGCGACAGCTGCCGCCATCTGGGCAGTGATGGTCTCGCTCACGCCTCGCATCCTCGCCGTAGCCGAGATCTCGCCTCTGACGATGTTCCCACCGCGGCAACTACCAGACGGCCGCTTCGTCTCGATGGCCCGATTCGAAACACTGCCCATCCTCGGCGCGGCTGCGATGATCGCCATTGGCCTCGCGGGATACGGCCTACTCCGCCAGCACTGGCGCAGGAACGGACTCGATCGCCCGAACTCCACATCGTCCCTCGACGCGCGATACTTGGTCGGCATCGGTGCTGGTCTGATGCTGCTCTACTTCGGCGGAAGGCTCATCGAACCCTTCGGATACCGCGTCTCCACCTACATCCCAGTCATCGCCGGAATCCTCGAGTTCGGAGTGGTTTTCCTCTTCTGGGATCACGCCCTCGAATGTATCCGAACATCGCGCCCGATCGGCAAGGAAACGACATTGTGGCTCGGAGTGGGCCTGGCCGTTTTGCCGCCGTGCGTCGAGTTTTTCACCTACGTGACCAACTGGTCGCACTGAAAGTTCGTAACGCTCTCCCGATTTCTCTGTATCGCCCACCGAGAAAAGGAGACACGCCATGGAAAACCAAAACAATTACCGCTTCAACTCGCTTCCGACCAACATTAAGGATCTACTGCGGCTGTGGGTCACCTCGACCGCTCCCGTTGACCGCCGAACCTACCTGCTTTCAGCGCTGGTCCTGATCCCGATCAGATTTCTCGTCGATTCGGCCGTCTTCTATGTTTTCTCAGGTGGCCACTTGTGGAGCCTCCTCGACTACATGAGCCCGTTCGTCGGTTACCGCTTCTCGGAGAGCGGCGCGAAAGAAACATTTGGTCCGCTGATCATCACCAGCATTCCGTTCCTCTGGATCGCCACATCTCTGAGCATCCGGCGCTGTATCGACGCCGGTCGCTCAGCCTTTCTCGGCCTGATGATCCTCGTACCGATTCTGAATTGGTTCGTGTTCGCAACGCTCGCAACACTCGAAGGCGTTGAGAACAACACCAGCCGCCCGACTGACACTTCACCGGTCGGCTGGCCGCTCAGTCTCGCCGCAACCCTACTGGCGGCCTTTCTCGGCGTCGGGGCAATGGTCGTCAGCGTTTTCCACTTCGGTTCGTACGGTAGTGCCCTCTTCCTCGGCACGCCATTCCTACAGGGCCTCTTTGTCGGTTACGCCACCACCCGCGGCGACGATGATTCCCTCGGACGCGCCGTCGTTCTCACTCACCTCGCAGTCCTCATGACCGGAGCGATGATGCTGAGCTTCGCGCTCGAAGGCCTCGTGTGCCTGCTCATGGCCTATCCGATCTGGGGCGGCTGTGCAGTTCTCGGCTCACTCGCGGGCTATTCGATCGGTCGCGGAGGGCAAGTCGGATCATTGGAGAAGGCCGCGATTCTATTGACTCTTCCCGCGCTCCTCGGAGCGGAGACTCATCGCACCGATCCACCGCAGCGCGAGGTCATTTCCGTTGTCGAAATCGACGCGCCGCCAGAAGTGGTATGGCCACTGGTGGTTGGCTTCACCGAACTGCCTCCAATCTCGGAATGGGAGTTTCGCCTCGGCATCGCACACCCAATCCGCGCACGTATCGAAGGGCACGGCGTCGGCGCGGTGCGCTACTGCGAATTCTCGACGGGCCCGTTTGTCGAGCCAATCACCCATTGGGAAGAGCCGTACCGACTTGCGTTCGATGTCCTGCAGCAGCCCGAGCCAATGCACGAATGGAGTCCCTACAAAAACATCGATGCGCCGCATCTGCTGAACACGATGCGCAGCCAGCGCGGCGAGTTCCGCCTCATCCCAATCGGCGAAGGACGTACGCGACTGGAGGGCAGCACCTGGTACGAAATCGAGATGTTTCCGCAGCCCTACTGGGGCGGCTACTCCGACGCCCTCGTCCACACGATTCACAATCGAGTCCTACGCAATATCAAGTTGCGCGCCGAACAGCAGATCGCCGCCCTCTGAGCGCAGGTACTAGGGTACAAGGTCCGAGACCCCCTTACCCTGTACCCCGCACCCCGCCCCTATCCTTCTGGATCGACAAACGACGGTGCGCGCTGCTCCAGGTTGGCCATGACCGCTTCCAACTGATTGGGCTTGCCGATCAAGGATCCCTGGAGGCGCGCTTCGGTACGCAGACCATCCTCCAAGTCGCTGTACATCGCGCTGTCGAGCAAGGACTTCGCGGCGCGGATTGCCTGCGGCGACTTCCTGGCAATCTCAGCGGCCATCTCGCGCGCTGCCGCGAGCGGATCTTCAGAAATGCGCGTCACCAGCCCGATCTCCGCTGCCTCCGCGGCAGCAACAATGCGACCGGTATAAGTCAGCTCCTTGGCCACATCGAGACGCACCAGGTGTCGCAGTGTCTGCGTGCCCGTCATGTCGGGAATCAGTCCCCATTTGATCTCCATCACCGAGAAGCGGGCGTCGGCCGTTGCGATACGAATGTCCGCACCGAGCGCGATCTGCAGACCGCCGCCGAAGGCAACGCCGTGCACCGCTGCTATCACGGGTACCGGCAAACTCATCCACACGTACGCCGCCTGCTGCGCCAGCGTCGCCGGCCCACCGTTCACTTTTCCGAGCAGCCCACCAGCCGACTTCTTCGCGCCGTCGCCATCGCCGGACTTCTGCCCAGCCATCGCGGCGAAACTGCCGAAGTCCAGGCCGGCACAAAACGCCCGCCCCTCTCCCGACAACACCACCGCGCGCACCGACGAATCAGCCGCCAACGCCGCGCCCTTTTCGGAGAGGCCCACGAACATCGCCTGGTCCAGGGCGTTCATCTTTTCGGGGCGATTCAGGCGAACATCCGCCACGCCCCCCTCGATCTTCACTGAAACTCGATCAGACATCGACGCATCGTCGATGCTTCCACAGCCACGGTCAAGCGGTCAGCCCACCGGCCTCGGACGCCGCTCGGAAGGACTCGCCCGCCGTGAAGATCGCGAACAACACCCCACCCCCCAGCCCCCGTCGCCGAAGCGAAGATCAGCTCTTCTGCAACGATCTCAATCACTTACAGGCAGTGAACATCGTTCAACCCGAATGAACACCCTCATGGCAACGGGGGCCAATCCCCACCAACGGACAACCACCCAGGAGATCCAATCATGACCCGATCACTGAGAATCATCGTCGCAATCACGCTGATCGTCCTTACAAATGCCCTACCAAGTCCAGTAGGAGCACAACCGTTCCTACTCGAAGGTGTCGTGTTCTCGTCCGATACGACATCCACGTTGCCGAACGGCGTCGCCGATGACGGAGTCGTTGTAACGCACTTCTTCGGACAAAACCCCACCACCCAACTTCCCGTCGCACTGCCGAGCTCAGTTGACATCACCGCGCTGCACCAGCGCGCACCCGGAGCCTTCCTTCTATCCTTCGACACTACGGTCGTGCTTCCCAGCATCCTCGGGGATCTCACAGCGCAGCCCAACGACGTCCTCAGTTTCGGTCTCGGGTTCAACGGCAGCCCATCGTACATCGGGATCTTCGTCGGCTCGTTCGTCGGCGTCCCCGATGGAGTATCCGTCGATGCCGTTAGCGAGATCGGCGCCACTCTCTATCTATCGTTCGACACCACCGTCTCGCTCGGCGATCAGCAACCGATCACTGTCGATGACGAAGACATCGTCGCGTACGACCCGGTCGAGAACTCCTTCGCCTTCGTCGTCGATATGTCGAGCGAAGGAATCGATCCCGCACTCGACCTCGACGCCCTACATGTCTTTCCGCCACAGTTTCTCGCCGACCCAAACTCCTACCTAGTATCGTTCGATGGCAGCGGCACCGTCGCCGGCATCGCCTTCGACGATGAAGACGTTCTATTCTTTGCCCGCGCCGACAACGTCATCACCGGCCAGTGGCTGTTGCTCTACGACGGTTCACAACAGCTGCCGCAAGCATGGACGGCCGCAGACCTCGACGCGTTCCACGGATTTCCGCTCGAGCTGTCACTGACGCCACTGCCTACATTCACGGCAACGCCCACCGCGACGCTCACAGCCACGCCAACATCGACGCCGACAGCAACCGCAACTCCACCTGCAACATTCACAGCAACCCCAACCGCGACACCGACGGCCACCGCTGGAGATCCGACAGCAACCCCAACATCGACGAGTACGCGAGCGGGCGATACCCCGACTGCGACTCCAACGTCTACGCCGGATCAGAACACCGCAACCGCCACCCCAACAGCAACACCCACCGCAACGCCGGCGAACGCCTGTCCCGGAGACTGCGACGGCAACGGCGCCGTCTCGGTTTCCGAGCTCATTCGCGGTGTCAACATTGCCCTTGGAAACAGCACTGTCGCCGCATGCCCGAGTTTCGATACCGACAGGAACGGCCGCGTCTCGATCGCCGAACTCGTCCGGGCCGTCAATGCCGCTCTCAACGGATGCCCGTAGCCTCTCGAAAACCAAACACGAAACCACAAGCAAGCAAAGGAGCGCAAGATGAAAAAGATGAATCAGACAATCAACTCCAGCCTCGCTGCCATCGCAATTGCCGTTGCAGCTTCCACCTCCGCCCTCGCCAGTGATGGTGTCATCGAAATCAACCAAGCCCGCGCCGAGGCCGGCAACGTCACCGTCGGCGACTCTCCCGGGTTCCCGGTAACACTGAGCGCAAAGGGCAGCTACCTCCTGACCAGCAACCTCGACGCCGGCGCGGAAAGTGGTATCGAGATCACCGCCCCAGACGTGACCGTCGACCTAAACGGATTCAAACTCAGCGGTACAGCGGTCGACGGTTCAAAAGGTATCAACTCGACCTTTGTCGGCAGCAGAGTAAGAGACGGGGTCGTCCAATCCTTCAACTCCGGTGGCATCCATCTAGACGACGACGCCGTCGTCGAGAACGTGCGCGTCACCGATTCGAACTCCCATGGCATCTCGGTCGGCAACAACAGTCGCGTCACAAACTGCCAAGCCGTCCGCCACGGTCTCCGCGGCATCGGAGCAGGCAACAACGCCGTCGTGTCTGGGAACATCTCCCAAGATAGCTTCATCGGCATTCGCGCCGACGGCGGCGTGATCCGCGACAACACGGTCCAGGGAGACGGCAACATCGGAATTCAGGCCGAAGGAAGACCCACGGTCGTCATCAACAACACAGTCAACGGCGACTGGGATATCGGCCTCGCGATGTCATCTAGCGTCGGTTACGGCGGCAACTCCATCAGCGGCGGCACGAACCACGTGAACAACAACGGTGTCCAGATCGGCCCCAATCTCTGCGGCACGAACTTGTGCCAGTGAACGAACCGCTTTCCCCACCCCTTCGATTCACCTCCACGGCGTCATCCGCCTGGAGGTGCATCGCGTTCTGACGAATCAAGCTCCAAAAAACGCATGAGTTGCAGACTCTGTTCCGTTTCGAGTAGTTGGTACCGGAGTTCGACTCACCGCCAAGACATGGCGCAGCCGGGGGCCGCTCGCAATTCAGCAGCCACGAAACGAAAGGACGAATCCATGGTCAAAAAGATTCTCGGTGCACTCGCCGTCATCTTCATGATCCTGATCGCGGTCGTCGCTACGCGACCGGCGGCGTTCCAGATCGAGCGATCCGTTCAGATCGCAGCACCGGCAGGAGTCGTATTCGCACTAGTCAACGACTTCCGCGAATGGCCGAAGTGGTCACCCTGGGAAAATCGAGATCCTGCAATGAGTCGAGAATATACCGGCGCGGATTCCGGCGACGGCGCAAAGTATCACTGGACTGGCAACGACGATGTCGGCGAGGGGAGTATGACCATTGTGCAGAGCAGACCATCAGAGCGCATCGACATCGAGATCGAGTTCATCAAGCCCTTTGCCGCGACTCACGCAGTCTCATTCTCGTTTGAGCCCATACCGACCGGCACGAAGGTCACGTGGGCCATGCAAGGTGAGAACGATTTCATGGGCAAAGCCTTCGACCTCATCGTTGACATGGATGCGGCGATCGGAGGTGACTTCGAATCCGGACTGAGGGACATGAAGAGTCGTGCCGAAAGATCGGCTCAGGCATCATCGTGACCAATCGCCGCAGCGGAGGATCTCACAACAAGCGCGCGCTCAACGGCTCGCTTTGCTCTGCTCTCGGTTGAGAAGGACGAGCACCTCGAGATTCGCCGAGCCAGGAAACATATCGAGCGGGACCACCCGCCCGGGCTCGTAGCCGGCAGATCGCCAGCTTTCGAGCGATGGCGGGATCTGGTCGACATCGCAAAATACGTGCAACACCTTCTCCGGTGCGCGGCGACCGATCGATGCGATCACACCCTGCTGCGGTCCGTTGCGCGGTGGGTCGAGTAAGACAACCTCGCCACCTCGCGCTCGTGGCAGAGAGCGATCGACGAAGTCTTTGTCGATCGAGGCTGCGATGAAGCGCCGATTCCCACCATCTGGGTTCAACCGAGTGTTGGCAGTCGCAGAGCGAATCGATGGCCCCTCGGCATCGACCCCAACCACTTGACGGTAGGAAGGGGCGAGGTAGTGGCTGAACAGCCCGTATCCGCAGTAGAGATCGAGCAGCCCTTGGTCGCCGGTTGGCGCAAGCAGCTCCTTGGCAGACTCCAGCAGACCTGGAACGATCGATTGGTTGATCTGGGAAAACGACGTCGGATGGTATCGATAGCGACATCCACAATGGTTCACCGACAGCAACTCGGGCCCTGCAATCTTCTTGAAGGTAACCGCCGCTTCCGGTCGCCGACTCTCGAAGTGATAACTCGACCGACTGGGATCGAGGTACACGAAGCACGACGACACCGATAGCTGCTCGGCGGCGCCGGCGAGCAGCTTGACCTTGCGAACAATCGCAGCGTTGAGTTCATCGACGTTGAGGATCAGTGCCCGCTCTTCGTAGTTACCTCTCACAATGAGGTAGTTGAGGTGAGTCGCCAAAGAACGGAACCCAGGCTCGATCAGCTTCTTGCTTAGGCCGCGATAGACTGCAGCGTGCTCGCGGGGCTCCAGAGCCGATGGGACAAAGACCGACCTCTGCCGTTCGTCGGGACGGTCACCGAGGAAAAAAGACATGCGGCCACGGCGAACCGCCACACGACGCTTTGACGACGTTCGATATCCACGCGGCTTCGGAGAACGCACAAGAGCCTGCGGCTCCCCAGCGAGGCGGTGCTCGCGCCAGAAACTCTGCAGCGCCGCCTCTTTCGCGGCGATCTCATCGCCGTAGCTCAAGTGGGCGACAGGTTCGTGTTCGGCCGATCTTCCGCGGTGTTTGGTGTCCGCTGGCGGAGCTACCTGCTCCAGCGCACGCGCAAAGGCAATGCCCGAGGGCTTCGCGCTGCCACGCTGGCGGCCACCGGCATTAAAGCGCGGCTGTCTTTGAGAACGTCTCATCACTGATACCGAATGCAGGGCAAGCGAATCACCCTACACGAACCGGACTCGAATCGGGAGGGGCCCAAGCCCGCCGTCAGCATGGTCGGGCAGCACGGAGTGCGCCAGCTCAAAGCGATACGCTTACGAACGCGGTGGCCCGTAGACCTTGCGAATCGATTCGCCCGCGTCGAATCTCGCCTGAGCGCTGCGCATCCCCTCTAAACCAGCCTCGCTGCCGGCTGTACCTTGGAACAGACGCTGCTCGTTCGCGAGAGCCTCTGTGAGGTGGAGGTCATCATTGTCGATCAACATCTGCTTGAGTGCCGCCAGCGCCTTCGGAGCTCGATCGGCGAGGCGCGAGGCCCAAGCAACGGCGACTTCCACCGACTGGCCTTTGGAAACGACGCGGTTTACCCCACCGAGTTCGTAGATCCGCTGCGCGGTCATCGGCGCCCCATCTAGAACCATCTCCGCCGTCGCAGTCCGACCGATCAGTCGCGCCAGTCGCGAGGTTCCTCCCACACCGGTTGCCAACCCCAGCATCACCTCCGGCTGACCGAATGTCGCCTGCTCTTCCGCGATCCTCAGATCGCATGCCCACCCAAGTTCGGCACCACCGCCGGAGCAGTCACCGGAAACAGCGGCAATCGTCACGACCGATGTTCCAGCGAGCTCATGCAACGCACGGAACCAACCTTCGGAGTCCTCTCCGCGCTTCTCTCCCGTCACTAGTCCGATGATGTCCGGTAGCCAGGCGTGCTCATACCAATGCCCGCACAGCTCCGCGGCAAGCACCGAGATCCGCGCCCCCCCTTCGCGTGCCTCAACCAGCGCATCCGCTAACGCCGCAACCGCCTCCCACGAAACGAACCCCCCGGTCTTGGAAAGGTTCAGCGCGACCAGCGCCACGCCCTCGCGCGGGCGCGTCAGCTTTGCCAACTCAGCCATCAACAGTGACTCCTATCGAGAGAAGATGAGCGACTGTGTCCCACGAAAGGCGTTCAGATCCAACACCCACATTCGGACACTGATTCCGCCTGCCCCTTGCGCGTCGATATCGAACCCGCTCTGGTCGCATCATGAGCGAAGAAATCATCTTACATCACTACTGGATGTCCCCGTACGCAGAGAAAGTCCGCAAGATCTTGGGATACAAGGGACTCCATTGGAAGTCGGTCGAGATTCCAGTCGTTGCCCCGAAGCCCGACCTGACAGTGCTGACCGGGGGCTACCGCAAGACGCCCGTGCTGCAGGTTGGCGCCGACATCTTCTGCGACAGCGACTGCATCGCACGCCGGCTGGAACAGCTCGCGCCCGAGCCGACACTGTTTCCGCCCGGGACCGAGTCGTTCAGCTACATGATCGGCGAGTGGCAGCAAGAGCTCTTCACGCTTGCCGTACATCTGGCGACCTCGATTCCCGGAACGATCCCCGACGGGTTTATCGAGGACCGCATGGGTATGTTCGACGCCGGCCTAGACGTCGAACGGATCATTCGCGAGCTACCCGCCAAGCGCGATCAGTTACGAGCAAAGATTTCCTTGATTGAGGCGCAACTCAAGCACGGTGATTTTCTCATCGCGGACGCGGTCTCGCTCGCCGACTTCAGCGTGTACCACCCTCTCTTCGCACTGATGTCGGCAAAAGAGTTATCAAGCGCTTTCGACCCGTTCCCTCGAACCAAAGCGTGGATGCAACGTATCGATGCCTTCGGTCACGGGAACATCACCAAAATAGAAGCTCAGGACGCGATCGAGATCGCTCGCAACTCAACCCCGGCGACCTCGCCTACGGCGGACGACGGCGACCCCAACGGACGCGTGCCCGGCGATCAGGTTTCAATCGTCCACGACAGTTTCGGGCGCGACCCGAGTGTTGGGAAGCTGGTATCCTCGTCAGCTACGGAGATTGCAATTGGCCGGCACGACGACCGTGTCGGCGAGATCGTCGTGCACTTCCCGCGCGAGCACTACGTCGTCCTGCCAGCGTGACAAAACCCGAAAAGACCCCGCCTCGTCAGGGCAGTGCCCACAACCAATCGAACAACGGCTTCGCTACCTTACATTGAGCGATACATCGATCGACGAGGTCGGCGTCTGTGGCGCGGCGTGGCGAATCGAAGTCGAGCCATACGTTCAGCCCCTTGCGTCGCAGCAGGTTTTCGCGCGGGTGATCGGGCTCAAAGCCCGACGGTACTCGCTTGAGCTCCGGCTCGCCCCCGATCCGTCCGCCTCGACTCGTGATCCCAGCGAGCTTCTTCTCCAATGCGGCACCCGATCGACCCGCGACCTGCTCGCGAAACAGCTCGAGCTGAGCCTTGTCGAAAGCGAAGAGACCAACACCGATCGTCAGTAGCTGCGGGTCGAAACCGAAACTCCAGGCTGGCGGCGAAGGCACTTCCGCCTGCGGGACGAACGAAATATGCAAGTGCGCGTTGTACGGCGTCTTATCCTTGGAGAAGCGCAGATCACGGTTGATTCGGTACAACTTCGCGTCGTGCGGATGCCCGGTTAGCGCTTCCAAGCGTACCGTCATCTCTTCACAAAAGATTTTCGTCGGTCGCTTGAGAGCGGAGTCGTAAGTCGCGCGATTCGAATCGAACCACGTTCGGCTGTTGTTGGCTTTGAGATCTTTCAAGAACTTCAGCGTTGCTGCCGGGAAACCGTCGAAGCTGGATTTTTCCTTCGCCATACCGGACCTCCACGAAAGGAACTTGGCGCGGACGCCGACTTTGGTCAAACGGCGCGGACGGAGGGGCGCGTCCGCATGTGGGACAGTTCGACAACCCCAATCGACGGTGGTCTACACAGAGCGCAAAAAGGAGTTGCCGATGAGCGACCAACAGACGACGAACCAACGAACGCTGATCCGACACGGCAGCATGGTCATGCTGCTCGGAATGTTTTCAGGAATTGCCTATGCATTCGGCCTCGTCGGCGGATTTACCCTATCTCCGTTCCCCGGAGTCCTGGCCGACGGCTTCCCAGGCCGAACCGAGGGCTGGCGCGCCGCACATGTAGGCAACATCCTGAACGGAGTGATGATCGTGGCCCTGTCATCAGCACTCCCGCGACTCGCGCTCACAGCCGAACGCGAACGGCTCGTCACGCGGGCCTTGGTCGTGACCGTTTGGGGCAACGCCTGCTTCTACGGCTTCGCCATCTTCGCCCCCAATCACGGCCTATCGCTCGGGACCAACCGGCTGGGCGAAGCGAACCTCGCAGGTGCGCTCGCCTACATACCAGCGATGGTAGCCGCTGCCGCTGTCATCGTCGCCTTGGTCACGATCGTCCGCTCTACCCTCACGCAGAAGTAGCCCCGCTGATGGGGGACGCGTGAAGATTTTCATCGGCAACGTAGGTTGGGAGCTCCGACGGACGACGGGCGATGGAGCGGAGCGAGGTCAGCGGACCGCGCACGTGAGCAGTACCGAGAAGGGGCAGATACGATCAGAGAAAACCAGGTCCGCTACGCGGCTCGGGCGGAGCCTCACCCTCCCGATTTTTTCGGATCCGTGTAACACACATCTCGTTTCTGCGCAGCGCGCGAAGATTTCATGCGGCACCGAAGATCCGTGTTCATCCGTGGACTTGGTGATTGCTGAGGCAGTGGTCGGGTCGTGCGTAGCCCCAGCGTTCACCGGCGTTTATCAGCGGTTCCGCCTATCCTCGGGCCGGGTCCATTGGCGTCATCTGCGGACAAAGTTTCCTATCCATCGAGCGGGAGGAGCGGCCCGAAGAATCCTTCGACCCGCTCGACCAAACCGCTGTCGTTGACAAAGGCCACGTCAAAGCCGGGCACCAAAACTTCGCCTTTGGACGAAACGGTCCATTCGTAACGGTAGCGATTGTGATGGGTGTCTAGCTCAGTGGTACGAGCGCACACCGCTTCGGGAATCGAGGTCCGGAATTCACGTACCATCGCCTCGAATTCATCCAAGCCGTGAACCAAGTTGCTCGGATCGCAAAAGATGACGTCGGCTGCCAGCGCCTTCTCCAAATGCGCGCGCACTTTGTCCAAGTCGCGCTCGTTCCAAGCCGCCAGCATATGATCGAGAGCCTCTGGATAGTCAGCCATAACAGTACTCCTCCCTGGCCAAGCCCTTACCTTGAAGACCTCGCCCGCCGCAAACTCGCGGCTATTGCCCGATCGCATCCGTTACCGCATCTTCATAGACATGTCCCGCTGGAGAAGATCGCGCCGCGAACACGGCCGTGCGCACGAGAAAGCGGTGCGCGATCTCGAACACTTAGCGAGCCTAGAACCAGGCGGCGCCCCAGAGAGACCTGTTGTGGTCGACTCGCCGGCTGTCATCGACATTCGCGCCGTGGCGAAACCCTGCCCACTTTGCGAGGGCTCTATGAAGTTGGAAGACCACACCGCAGAGGAAATCGACGGTACCCGCCTGCGCGTGGCGTCAGTATCCTGCACGAGATGCGGAGTCCGAAGGTCGCGCTATTTCCAGCTCGAGGAAACTAGACTCCACTAGGCACGGGAAATGATTGGTGACTCGTGATTGGTGTTTCCGCGTTCGCAGGTTCGGCTCTGCTGGGTACTTCCGATCAACCCTTTTTTGGCCTTCCTCGGAGGATGCAGTTCGCCGCCAGCTCATCGAGGGGAGCCTCAAGCCCGGCTACCGGATTCACCGGCATAGAGGACTCGCGCTGAGTTCTGATCCTCCAAGGTGCCCAACGCACGCTCGGTCGAGTCAAGCACCGCGCCTTTCCCACCGCCGCGTCACCTCGAAGAGCAATTCCTGAACTTGCGTCGCGTCCGGCCGTTCTGGCAACGAGGAATGGGGCAGAGCGCTGTCGAGACGTTGATTGCGCTCCTCTGCCATCCCCAGCAGTTCATCGTAGGAAAAAGAGCCTTGCTTGATCGCTCTCAACAATTCGAGATGCGGACCCGTCAATCGCACCAGCGGCTGCCCTCGCTCCAACAACGTCTCAGCCGACAATAACAGGCGGAAGGTGTGCATCATATTCTTCGCGTCGTAGTCCATCTCGCCTGATTCCTGAGATTTCCAACGACTTGAATTTCTCGCCTGCCGCCACTCCCAATAATGCTGGTGGTCCCGCTGCGCTCTCTCGTATTCCGGGTGGTTGTAGATCAACAACCCGATGCACCGTGCGAACTCTTCCGATTTCGGAATTGATTCACAGACGATGGACCCATCGCGAAACACGCCTTTCGCGGCGTCGCCGTAGTAGTAGAGCCGATAAACGTTGCCGCAGTGCTCTAACGAGGACGCGTGACACTGGTCGATTCGAACTCCCGACCTCGACAGGGGAACGGGGCGCAGCGGTGGACCTCCGGGAGAAAGCGAGACCGGGACGAACCAACAAAATTCTTCTCGGGTAGGCGCATCCCCCGATTGAGGATTGTTCACCCATTTGTTCTGACCACGCGCACGCTTGATCTGGACCTTCGCGTACTCAACATGCGACTCGTATGCCACTTTGGTCACGAACAACTCACGCGAGTCGAGAATGAGTTGCATCTCATCGGAACACGCGAGGACGCAGTCAGAGGGTGGGAACAGGAGTTCGACAACATTCGGATTGGCGTGAGCGGCAAGCTCGATAAACCGGCGCAAGGAAAAGTACACCGTGTCACCGCGCTCGTCCGAGATCTGATTCGGCGGCGTACCAAGGCCAAGGTACGCGTTGGCCGGGACACCGAACACACCGCGGATATCCACATCGCTCTCAGCCGTATCCAAACCGTAGGCCCGGCTACCCGCGACACAGCGGTAGAGAACAAAGTCGTCGGCACGGCGGAGTAGCTCGTCGAGATCACCCGGCACTGGAAAGTTCATGGAGGCAGACTATAGAACCAGCGTCATCGTCAGATCCAGCATCCAGCGACTCAGGGCGAATGTGCCCCTAGTCTAGTGTCTTGAAACGGCTATTTCGTTCACCCTAAGCAGCGTGATACTTGCTGGGCATGAACAGCCCCGGACTGATCGCTTTGCTAGCTGCCGCATCGATGACCGCGTCTTGCGGCTCAGGCGCAAGACGACGGGCCCAGTGGACCACCGCTGAGGCAACCACCTGGTATGCCGAACAACCCTGAATACCGACGGGGCTCCCTGCAACACAGTCCAAGTTGCAATCATCCGAGAACAGACAGGATCACAATGACATTCGACCGCGACCATTTTGTCTCCGACTGCGTCGACGCGACAAACGGGCCCACTCCTGAACAAGCTGCACGAGAGCTCCTCGCACACGCCGTCGGTGACGCAGACAGCGTCATTGCCAACCTTGGCGTCCCGGCCCGCGGTGGTGTGGAAGCACTACACGTCTCGGGCACCCTGACAATTCTCAACGTAGTCTGGGCGCCGCGCATGACGTTGATGCCACACAACCACAACATGTGGGCCGTCATCGGCGTCTACGCAGGCCGCGAGGACAACATCTTTTGGAAGCGTCGAAAGGGCGACACAACAAAGATCGAGGCAGCCGGTGCACAATCCCTCGGCGCGGGCAACGTCGCGCCCCTCGGCGCCAACGTCATCCACTCAGTAACAAATCCGACCTCCGGATTCACCGGCGCGATTCACGTCTACGGCGGCGACTTCTTCGCCAAGGAACGCAGCGAGTGGGATCCGCTTTCGCTGATCGAGCAGCCCTACGACGTCGACAAGAACATCAAGCTCTTCGAAGAGGCAAACGCCTCCCTGCGGGATGGTGAGACGACAGGCTCATGAAGAACACGAGCCTCAACTAACGCGGCAGGTCGCTACCTTCCCTGATTCCGCACTCATAGCGACAAAGATTGTCGAGCCTCACTCTGCCGAAGCTGCGCGCGGTACACGGCTCCCCGAAAGGACCCGAGCTGGTCACGCCAACACGGTCGCCAACGGCCGGTCGCTGCCAACCGCAGCTCGTCAAGGTGCAATCGTAGACGCGATGGTCCACTTCGTTGCGGAAGGACGCTGAAGACTGCCCCAATTCCAGGTAAACCAGCTCGTCTCCGATAGTCGGACAGCGCCCCAGGCAGGTTCCGGCCACACAGCCTCCGGAACATTCGCGAAACACCGGCTCGGCGATTCCCATGTCATAGATTTCGCAGACCATGTTAGGTCCCGGCCCCCACCGTCCACACTCGAGGCCCTTCTGACACCGCCACTCGATGAGAGTCCCATCAATGCCACAGTCATCGGTGAAGACACCGTTGATGCCGATGACTGTTTCCTGAACGTCTGTGTTGGGCCCTCTACCCAGAGGACCACGCGCCTCGCACTCCCGCGGAGGACAACCAAAGAGAGAGTGCCGAACAGCGCGAATGATGTCGCCTATGTCGCGAACCTGCCCTGCACCAACCGGCTCTGGAATCGGAGGGGGACCTGGGGTTCGAGTCGGCTTGCGGGTCCTGCCTTCAGGGATGTCGCCCTGTCCCTGTGTCACCCATTGAACGCTGTTGTCATTGGGAGTGACCTCCACAAACAATGGCGTACGCGTCGGACGAGGAGTATTCGGGGTGAGATTCCGAGTCCTGGTCGGCCGCGGCGTCGGCGGAAAGGTCGGATTCTTCGCAGGATCCAATCGACGCCCGACCAAAACCATCAGTTCGCCGATGCTGACGCGCGCGTCGGCGTCTAGGTCACCAAAGCACAGGGCAGCGGCCTCCAAAGGACCCACCAACGCTGCCACGACCATCGTCGCCACAACGAACGCGCCAGACTTTCGTCCCATGTTCATCACTCTCCGTCCTAGCAAAGACATCGGAGAGCGGAAACAAGATTCCTAATCGTCGTCGACAGCAGTCCGGAATTGAATCATCACCGGGAGATGATCGGACACCGTGCGGCGATACTCGCGCGGCGATCCGACAACGTCCCGTACGTCGAGCACCGCGCCAAACCCCATCAATTCGTTCGTCGAACTCGCATCGTGTACCAAAATGTGGTCGCGCAGGCCTGGCGCGACCTCCCCGAGCAAATTGAGAGACGAACCGATTCCGCGCGCCCGATCGACAGCTTTCGTCGCCAACGCCAGCTCAGCCGACTGGAGGTTGATGTGTCCGGCAAGAATCAGGTCGGCCTCGCCCGGGGCAGCGCGTAACATCGCGTCCAAGACTGCATCGACATGTCCAACTTCGGCGAGAATCGCGTCGGCATCGCCGTCGGCCAACGTTGCTCTGTAAACCGCAAGAACAAAGTCAGCGCCCTGTCCCCCTGCGCCTCGATCCGCTTCAAAGCACGCAAAGGCGGGTTCGCGCAGAAAGCGGGAACCCGCCGCGGCGAAACCTTCACCGATATCCGAGACATAGCGCAGGGCCTGCCAACCCGGACACGGGTGAATGCGACTGCGACGATAGACGACCGCGTAATGCTCTGCGCTCCCAGAACTTCGCTGTGGCCGCGGTGTATCCGTGATCAATCCGCCCCACTTCGGGCCCAACGCAACCAAGAGCTGATCAAAGCCAGGACTTCCACCGGCGACATGCGTGATCTCGGTCAAAGTAAGAACATCAAAATTGCGCGCGACTACGTCAGCGATTGCGTCGTACCGACGCCCTTCGTCGCTACCCAAACCATTCAGATTCCAAGTCCCAAGTCGGATCCACTCATTCTGGTTGCGACTCGGGCGAACGGCCAGCTTCGGCGCGGCCGACGGAACCGGCACTGCCGACGGAACCGGAGCAGCAACAGGCACCGGCACTGCCGGCGGCACCGGCGCTGCGATGGGAGCAGTGGCCGCCTTCGGTCGTGCACCCTCCGCCTCCGGCGCGGGCGCAACAGGCGCGACGGGCTGCGGATTCCACTGCTGTCTCGCTGTGGCCGCTGCCACGGTCGGGTGGAGTTCACCATCGACCGGGCCCGAAGCGCAACGCGCAACGTTGCCTGCGTCCGAGTCACTCGAACTCATCCAGCCTTCCCACTTGCCGTCCCAGCGATGCATCGTCCAGTCGTCGCCGACCGGCTGCGCGCCCAACCAGTATTCGCCGCCCGCCTCGGCGACAAAGTCGATGGCGCAAAGACCAACGCCTTTGCGGGCTGGCACATCGCGAAGTCCGATGGTGCGCGCCGGTCGCTCGAAACGAAGCACGATCCGATGTGGTCCCGGCGACACCTCGAATACCTTCACTAGGGCCGTAGCGAAGGCAGATCGACCATCGATGGTGCGAATCGAAGCATTGCCCACGTGAACCAAAGCCGCCCCGCCAGCCGTCCCCGATCCCATGCTGTAGAGGCGAGTGCAACCCGGAGCACACAACGAAGCGAGGATGTAAATCGAACAAGCAATACTAGCTGGACGCATCGCACCCTTGTATCGCTGCCTTCACTGCGAGTCCAAAGCAAATCTCGGGAATTTTCCAAACGATCCCGGGCACAATACATTCTCCCATCGATTGGACCCGTCCCTGCACTGTTGATATTCACCCCGAAACAGCCCGCTTCGGCAGGCCATACTTCCATCAGCATGACTTTCAAGCGGAGCCAACGTGAACCCATTCTCTCCAACAATCGGACCGAGAAAAGACTGTCGATTTCTCCTGATGGTCGCGGCGATATTCCTATCGATCTTGGCGACTTCGGCACCGACACACGCGCTAACATCCTGCATGCCAACATGCAGCGAGACTGACGGGCGCTTCATTGCAATCTTCAATGGCCCAGGTTTCGAGACACTCACTCCGAACAGCCTGAACCTGCGCGTGGTGGTACCCGCAGGTACTGTCCGGTTTTCCGTCGGGATTTTTGACGGGGACCACCTTGGATCCCAGAATGGGGCTTTCCACTGGGACACTGGAGCCGGCTCCGCATTGCATCGCTACACTCTGCTAGCTGACCCGGACCGGGACAACATTGGGGTGACCATCTTCGAGGTCATGGCCGCAGATTTGCCCGACAACGAGTGGGCCGACTTTGACTTGAATCCCAACGCGGCCGCTCGGAGTGCGGACGGCTCATTTGTCTACACCTTGAAAGTCGAACTACTCGAGGACCGTCTCTCAGCGAATTCATTCAAGGTGAGGTCCCGGAACGGAATCGTCGAGATCGATGAGGTCTTCGCCTTCATCGCGACCTTGTCGACCACTGTCGACCGCCAAATCGTCTTCCCCAATTTCGACGACACCGACGGAATCGACGCCGCGGACAAGATCGGGGCGAACTACAATGGTACCTTCACTTTCTTTTTCGAGCACCCTGGAAATACCAATCAGCTCGAGATCTGGGACGGCGACGGCGACCACGGCAACTTTGACGGCACCGACTCCGACACTGACGATCCCAATACGCCCAACGTCGTGCCAGCTTTCGCACCACCTGGCAGCGATGTCCTACCGGAGGGGGCGAATCCGCCAAGGCCATTCGACGATTCATCTCAGCCACTGGCAAGATTCGAAAGCGCGGTCACATACACAATCGTCGCCCCCGACGGCGAGGAGTACGAGAACTCAAACCCCTCGGGGAACCGTGAATGGGAGCGCTTCGTCTTGTCGTCCGCTACCGGCGATCCAGCGATCGCAGACTCACAGCTACCCACAATTCCTGCGGGCACTTACGCGGTACGGTTTGAGGGCCTCGACTTGTTCAATACCGTCGCCTTGCGACCACCCTTCCCCCTGGGCATCCGGGGGGAGATCCGCCGCCAAACCATGGCCCCTGTAGTTGCCCAAATGGGCCTGGTCGCGATCATCTTGTTCCTTGCGCTCCTCGGCTATCTCGGTGCCGGTAAAAAGGCTGCGGGGGATTAGCAACCCGCTGAATACAGACACACGGCAAACGGTCTTTTCGGCGCGAACGTCCCCGGTCGCCTCGGTATCGGAGTATCGAAGGCCCTTAGTTGCACCAAATCGTCCCTTCACTCACGACGCTCGCGCTTCGGCGCGGGCGGCTCGCGCCGGTGGTTCTTTCGCACTCGCCAAGCGCGGCGCACTCGGCGGGGCCATGTCAATTCGGCCCTGTCGTGTATGGTAAGGAGATGGCCAGAAGACAAGAACAGGAATCTGCGCGCGAAGAAATCACCGAGCTCGGCGACGGTGTCCTCCGGCTAGAGCTGCCGATCAGCCTGCCAGGCCTCGGTCACGTCAACTGCTATGCGCTGGTCGACAACGAAGGAGTCGCGCTGGTCGATCCCGGCCTACCGACTCCTGGCTCGTTTCGAGCCCTGCGCTCTCGCCTGAAGACTGCCGGCTTCAAGATTAAGGATGTCCACACCGTACTTGTGACGCACTCACACCCCGATCATTTCGGCGGAGCGAGGCGACTGGTGAAGGAAGCGGGCTGCAAGCTCGTAGCGCACAAGTCATTTCACCTTGGATTCGCACAGCCCCCAAAGCCGGAAGTGTCGGTCGATGATCTGCATGCGCACGAGCAAGAAACTCCGGCGACGGGACATCAAGCAGAGCAACCGGCCGTACCGTGGAACGGAAGCACGCCTTGGGGCGGCGAGCGCGCCAAGCCGCCCCTAAAAATGCGCGCGATGTGGATCTTTGGCCGCCTCATCGGTCGCTCGATGCAGTTTCCACCGGTCACAGACCCGGTCGAACAAGGTAGTGTACTGCGACTGGCCGGGCGCGAGTGGTTCGTCGTACACACACCAGGACACACCGAAGATCACTTCTGTCTGCACGATCCGGCCGACGAGATTTTTCTCGCCGGTGATCATGTTCTGCCCACGATCACCCCGCACATCTCAGGAATGTCCTCGCACCCCGACCCGCTCAAAGACTTCTTCGAATCCCTACAGAAGGCCGCCGAGACACCGCACGTCAGCAAAGTCCTGCCCGCACACGGTCATCCCTTCGACAACCTCGCCGAACGTTGCGAGGCAATCCGTCAACATCACTTCGAACGCCTCGACAAGATTCGCGGCATCGCAAAGGACACCGGACCGGCCAACGTCCGCGCCTTTACCGAGCGGCTTTTCAAGAAGAGAAGTTGGGGCGGAATGGCCGAGTCCGAGACCTATGCGCACCTCGAACATCTACGAATAGCCGGAGACGCAGAGTCCCACCGCGACGACGGCGGAGTCCTGGTCTATACTGTCTAAGACAGCTCGCTTTGGGGAAAATCTATCCGTGATCTCGGCCGGCCGAACTTCAGGCGCTGGAGAAGGCCTTGCGAATGTTTTCAACCTGCGCGCCTTATTGTCGACGGACTAGAGGTCGAGAAGCCTTCTGAGGCCGTCACATAGCTTTGCCTGTCCAAGATACTTCCAGCTGCTATGGCGCCACGCCCCGCTGTTTCGCACCCTGACGTCCTCAATGATTTTTCGACCGCCCGCCCGATAGTCGTTGGCAAGATGGCTATCCAAAGCGACCGGGTCGAGCCGATCGAACACGTTGATCCACGCGTCGCTCACCTTCTCGGAGGGATAGCCGTCGCCACGGGAATAGCCTGGGGTAAGATTGTCCGTCACTTCGCTGAGCCCAAGCGGACTTCCAAGGGTCATGCAACCATCGACCAGAACTGTCTCAGAAACGTTTTTTAAACAGTCATACGATATAACCGTGCCCATACTGTGGCCGACGACGACATGCTTGCCGCCGCCGTTGGCGATATTCGTTACCCGATCGGCGAGCAGCTGATTTACAAATCGATCTCGAATGTACGTCCGCACTTCATAGGATTCTCCTGGGCGCGGCTCGGATGTGGCGTTGAACAGATAATGATGCACGTCCCGCAGGAACACTTTCATGACACGGCGCTTGATGAACCACGGCAGCGGGACCGCTTCCAACTCGCTGTGCGACGAAAGCCATTCTTGCTCACTTTCTCGCACTGCGGGGGCACCAGAGCGATCGTCTGCGGGCGGCGGAACATCCCTATCGAGTCGCCGCTCCAACCTTTCGACGAACTCACGTTCGTTGTCTGGCAAGTTCTGCCGCCAGCTCAAATCTTCATCCTCTTCGCTCAAACCGAGACCACCATCGACACTTTCATTCTGCGCATCAACCGATTGCGGCTCGCCGTACATCACATCAGCCCAATAGACCATCGAGTAAGTCGTCCCCAATTCACCCAGGTTCAAGCCACTGTCGGCCAGACGGTCCACCCAGCTCCGAAGGAGCGTATCTGCATCTGGTTGGTTGGAGATTCCGTGGATGAAAGTAACGTGTGGCATGGCGCCCATTCTTTTCGAGTGATTGGCTATCCGATCACTTGCGCGACGATGGCCGCACACCAACATTGTGCTAAGCTTCGTCTCCTAAGACTTCGATCATCAGGAAGACCATTGTCAATTCGGGAAAACCCCTACACTCCGACGAAAAGTGAGATGCTTCGCCTTTTGAAAGACACAAGCTTCGCGAGCAGCCCGTGCCAACGCTGAGCCCCGATCAGATCCGGGATCTGGTGACAAAGTTCGTCCCGGAGTCCATCCAGGAGAACGTGTTCATCAAGTCGCTCCTGGCCGGGGCGACCGCCGTCGGCATTATCCTCAGCGCACCAGCTTTCGGCGCCATCGGGACCGTCAGTGCCGCCGGGTGGATCATCGTCTACATCGTCACGGGAGGCACCTTTTCCTATGAGGTCGCGACGAGAGCCTTCGAAAAGTGGAGACAATCGAGCGAGGCCGAACGAGCGGAAGTCGACGCCAAGCTGCAGCGTCTCAAGCAAGCCCTCGAAGACGGCGACATCGACGAGGGCGAGTACAACGAACGAGCCCGCACCTACCTCGACAAACTCCTCACCTGAGCGTTGCCACGGAAAAAGGCGAAGGTCGAAAGTCATCGAGGCCTTGCTTTCACCCACCAACGCGGTCTCGCCAGCGGCGACGACAATCAGAAATTCGCCAGCGGGTATCAAAGTGCAGCGATCAGGAACTACTCTCTCAGCATTCAATTGACGCAGTTGCGGATCGATAGCTAGGGTGACTCGGGGCCTAGCTCGATCGCGAAACAAAGGCACTTCAAAAAATGAGACGTCGCCGCCAAACTCACTCGATCTCGCCCTCGGCGCGGTTTCGAGCAACTCCAAGGACCCCGACTCTACGACCGATCTTTCGGACACTCGTACGATCTCTTGCCACAGCTATGATCTTCTCTGGATGTCTTGCCGCCGCTCCGTTGCCACCACCACCACCACCTCCTCCTCCGACGCCAATCATTTTGGAAGAGCCGGAAATACCTGCGCCGACGAAGAAGATTCTGCTGCCTGCTTTCCCATGGCCGCCTCACCCAGCTTCGGCAGAGACAACGCTCCCGCACCACTGGCTGGTCAGGGGACAAGAAACAACGTTGGCGGATGTTGCGAACAGACTCGAGGGTGCACTAAAGGCTGCAAGATACCCCAAGTGGTCATACTCTTTTGTCCCGAACGGGTTCGCGCTGGTTAGCCGCATGGAGCAAATAAGCTCCGACGGAACCTCCAGCCCAGAGCCCGCGCGATGGAGTGCCGATCTGCCCTCCATCGCACACATGACCTTCTTCGAGTTCGTTCGAGCATTGGCCAAGGCGCCACCCGCCCACTATCGAGCGATCGTCTTCATCGTGACGGATCAGCCATGGTCACGTACAGGCGCTCGGCCGACCGGCGACGCGGCAGAGCGCTGGCTCGCTCAAGGATACAACAGGCTCCCCAAATCAATTGGCGACATCCGCTACACTGCTCACTACAAGACGACGGCCCTCGTGTACGAGTTTAAGAAGGTCTCCAAAGATGCCGACGCTGTCCTCGTCGATCCCAGCCCGACCTCTGCGGACGATCACCTGGACAAAGCCGGCATCCAAAATCCACTGAGCCGGTAGTGGTTATTGAATGGCAACGGTTTTCATCAGCTATCGGCGGAACGATACGAGAGGAGAAGCGGGTCGATTGGCCGACGATCTGCAAGAACGACTCGGGCGACGATTCGTCTTCAGAGACGTAGTGAGCATCTCACCCGGTGACCAATTCGACGTGGTCCTGAAGAAGCGCTTAGGCAAGGCAATCCTTGCGTTGGCTCTCATTGGACCCAGATGGTTGGATGAACTCAAGGAACGACTGGCCTCCAACGAGACCGACTACCTCCGGCTCGAGCTGGCGGCGGTTCTCGGCGCCGGAAAACGGGTGATCCCCGTTTTGATCAACGGCGCAAATCTCCCCTCAGCGGAAGAGTTACCCGAGGACCTGGCCGCGCTCGCGATGTGCCAAGCAATCACCATCCGCGACGAGGCCTGGGAACCCGACGTCGATCGACTCATCGATGCAATCGGGCGGCCATACAGATGGGATCTGCTCGCCCTACGGGTAGCGGTAGCGGTGATCGCGATTCTCTTCGTGGTGTGGGAGCTGGCCCCGAGGTTCGCCCCGAATCGAATCAGTGACCTCACGTTCCTGCGCGCGCTCGTGTTGTCGCTCGTCGGTATCTATAGCGTAATCGAAGTTCTGATCGGCTACCGACACAAGAAGACTCTGGAGCGCATGAGGGCTGCCACCAGGAAGGACGCACATCCCGTCGAGGTTCGAGCCGTTGAGCACGGAAACTAGTTCGCGCAGCTTCACGCCCGGACCCTACGAGTCGTCTGGTCGCGATCGCAACAACCCGCGTTCCCGGCATCGACTTCCGGGAAAATTTCACTACCCCATCAGATACAGAAACTCCTCCTGCACGACCTTGCCGTTCTTCACGGTGAAGACACCCACCTCGGTCATCTGCATGCGCTCCCCGCCCTTGGGCGTGACGTCCATGCTGAATTGCACGATGAACTGATCGTCTCGGTTGCCGACGAACGGGCCGACCGCGGTCGTCGAGTGGATCTCATGGTTGCCGAACCACCACGCATGTTTGCCGCGAATGGCTTCCATGCCTTCCATTCGAGCCGGCATCTCGTCGCTGCCTTGCCCCTCGATGCTCACGATGTTGTCGGCGTAGAGCTGGTCGAGTATCGCGGAGTCCTTGTCCTCCTTGGCGAGCGCCACAAATTTGGTCCCGATCTCAAGTGCTGATGACATGTTCTCTACCTCCTCTAGTAAAAAGAACTGCTCGTAGCACGGACGCCGCTGTCGCGGCTAGCCCGCGGCCCGGTTCGAGCCTCCGGCGTTTACCGCCACAGCAATCTTCCAACCGCCGTCGATCTTGGTCAGGAAATAGATCATCTGAAACCGATCAATCAGAGAGGCCTCGCTCTTGAAAAACGCCCACGTCGTCCGCGCCTCGACGAGCAGCCCACCGCTTAGCGGCTCGACCTCACACTCTTCGAGATCGGCGTGGTGGTATCCCAGGCTACGATGAACACCGAGTACGGCCTCGAAGTTCGCGACGACCTCCGGCCGGGTGTTCAACACGACGACATAGTCGCTCCCGATGATTGTGCAGGGCAGGTACAGGTGGTCTGCGATTTCGTCCGCGTCAAAAGAGTCGAACGCTAGACCGTAGCCACGAAACCAGGTCTCGGCTTCGAATCGAGTCATGTCTTGCGGTGAGCCGCCCTGAAGGTCCGGTCGTGTGTCATTTCTCCAGGTGCCGCCCACATGTCAACAACACCGTCACCAGCGCCGTCCTCTAGACCCGTGCCCACAACCAAGGACCAGGAGTACGCGGGTTGCAGAGATGGGAGGCAACAACATTCCCGCCCCAGCTTCAACACGTCATACGACTCGGCGCGAACGCCGTTGAAGTCGGCTGAATCCGACAAAACCGCATCCCAAAAGAACCGCAAGCACCGCCCACATTCCGTACCATGAGACCGTCGGAGCGACGGCCGCAGGTAGCTCGGCACAAGTGCCGGCCGAACCCGGCAAATTGCAACTGACATTCACGCCGGTACAAGCCTCATTACAACATACGCCGTCGGCGCAGTTGCCCGAGGTGCACTGCGAAGAATCACCGCAAAGCGCCCCGTCCGGTGCCGGTGTATTGGTCGCGGTCGAAGTCGGAGTAACCGTCGGGGTCAACGTCGGCGTATCCGTTGGAGTTATGGTCGGGGTCAACGTCGGCGTGTCCGTTGGAGTCGTGGTCGGAGTCAACGTCGGCGTGTCCGTTGGAGTTGATGTCGGTGACGCAGTCGCTACCGGCGCCGAAGCGAGAGATCTTGCGATGATCGCGGACCTGTCGCCGTCCTGCGGACTTTCCCACACTACGACCAGGCTACCGACAGCAAGCTCCGGATTTGCTTGGTTGCCCGTCGTGTGGGCATTGACCTGAAACTCCGGTCCGGTCGGCACACCAGAGCTGTCCAACGAGCGTCCAAAGATCCCGTACTCATCGCCATCTTGGCCATAGCTCTCCCACAACACGACGAACTCCCCACCAGGAACCGCCGCGATCGCCGCGTTCTTCTGCACATCCATCGTGTAGGTGTTGACCTGAAACTCACTTCCGACCGGCGCTCCCGAGGAATCGACACGGCGCACAAAAACGCCCCAATCCGAGCCGTCTCGGTAACGGCTGTCCCAGACCACGACGAAACCCCCACTCGAATCGGCGGCGATGAAGAAATCACTATCGGCTTGGATCCCCTGATTGCCCGTCGTGTACGAGTTCACCACGAACTCCGAGCCGGTCGGTTGTCCAATCGAGTCGAGTCGCCGCGCCACGATTCCATCGCCGTCGCCGTCGACGTCTTCACTTTCCCAAACGACCAGAAAACCAGTGCCTCCTGAATCTGCAGCAACCCCTGGGTCAGACTGATCACCTATTGTGTACGCATTGACCACGAACTCCGAACCCACCGGCATCGCCGACGAATCGAGGCGCCGCGCTACCACCCCATCTTGGTCACCGTCGATGTCCGAACGCTCCCAAACAACCAGAAACCCGCCGTTCGGATCCGACACGACCACTGCATCACCTTCGTCGATCGTGTCCGTACTGACCTGGAACTCCGAGCCCTGCGGCACTCCAGCCGAATCGACCTTGCGGGCGAAGACGCCGTTGTCATCGTTGGACGAGTTGGTGCCCTGCCAAACCACCGCGAAGCCTCCACCGATCTCCGGTGCGATCGTCGTATTGCCTTGGTCTCCGGCCGTCGTATTGACCTGAAACTCCGAGCCTACCGGCACCCCAAGCGAATCCAACGCGCGGGTGAACACATTTGTATTGATGCCGCCATTGTCTGCGTCGCCGTGCCAGGTGACCACAAACCCGCCGCCCGGGACAGCCGCGATCACTCCGTCTACCTGACCGCCCGGCGTGTATACATTGACGATGAACTCGCTCCCGACCGCATTGAACTTCGACTCGGCCAGGGTGCGCGTGACAATGGCAGTGCCATCACCGTCCTGGTCCTGGCTCTCCCAAACTACGATCTGGCTGCCGACCACCAGCTCCGGATTCGATTGGTCGCCCGTGGTGTGGGCATTGACCTGAAACTCCGGGCCGGTCGGCAATCCAGAGCTGTCCAACGAGCGCCCGAAGATACCGTAACCATCGCCATCTTGGCTGTTGCCCTCCCAAAGCACGACGAATTCCCCACCGGGAAGTGCCAAGATCGCAGGGTTGTTTTGCCCGTCGGTCGTATAGGTGTTGACCTGAAATTCACTTCCGACCGGCGCTCCCGAGGAATCGACCCGCCGCAGAAATACGCCCCAATCCGAGCCGTCCTGGCCCTGGCTGCCCCAAACCACGACGAAATCACCACTCGAATCGGCGGCGATGAAGAAATCACTATCGGCTGGGATCGCCTGATTGCCCGTCGTGTACGAGTTCACCAAGAACTCTGAGCCGATCGGTTGTCCAATCGAGTCGAGCCGTCGCGCCGCTATTCCATCGCCTTCGCCGTCGACTCCCTCACTTTCCCAAACAACCAAGAACCCGGCACCTCCGGGATCTGCCGCGACACCCGGGTCCCCCTGATCGCCTAGTGTGTACGAATTGACTACGAACTCCGAGCCTACCGGCATCGCCGACGAGTCGAGGCGCCGCGCGACCACCCCATCCTCGTCACCGTCGATGCCCAGACGCTCCCAAACAACCAGAAACCCGCCGTTCGGATCCGACACGACCACCGCATCACCTTCGTCACTCGTGTCCGCACTGACCTGAAACTCCGAGCCCTGCGGCACTCCAGCCGAATCGACCTTGCGGGCGAAGACGCCGTTGTCATCGTTGGACGAATTGGTGCCCTGCCAAACCACGGCGAAGCCTCCACCGACCTCCGGTGCGATCGTCGTATTGCCTTGGTCTCCGGCCGTCGTATTGACCTGAAACTCCGAGCCTACCGGCACGCCAAGCGAGTCCAACGCGCGGGTGAACACATTTGTGTTGGTGCCGCCATATTCTGCATCGCCGTGCCAGGTGACCACAAACCCACCACCTGGAACAGCCGCAATCACGGCGTCTACCTGATAGCCCGTCGTGTACACATTGACGATAAACTCGCTTCCGACCGCTCCGATGCCGGCAAGGGCGGGTGAAGCCGAACAAACCGCTAAAATCCAGCACAGGCGGGCAACCACATTACCGTTAGACATATAGCCGTGGTAACTCTTTGACCTTCAAACTGTCAAGGTTTTCGGGGCTCAGCGAATCCGTGAGGAATCGCTCTTAAAGCACGCCCAAGTCGTCCGCGCTTCGACAATCTGTCCGTCGCTCAGCGGCTCCACCTCACACTCTTCGAATTCGGGGTGGTGGTAACCCAGGCTACGACGAACGTCGAGTGCGGTCTCGAAGTTTTCGACGACCTGGGGTCACGTGCTGAACGCCACGACGATCGTCGCTCCCGGTGATCGTGCATGACAGGTGATCCGCCATCGCGTCGGCATCGGCTGTGTCGAACGCTAATCCGCAGCCTTCGAACCAAGCTCTGGCTTGTGACCGAAGCACATGTGGCAGTGGGCAACGGCGAAGGGCTGGCCGTGTACATTCAATCTCCCCACAACATCGATCGGCCGTGGCGTCATTGAAAGTTTCACTCCTCAATGTCCATGGATCCGAAACGCGCAGCCTTGCAACTATCACGAGATCACATCTAGTCTCCCTTGGAATACAAACGTAGGCATCAAAGAAGTCGATCGGGGGATTGGGTTATGACATCACTTGTACGTGTAGCTGCCATCCTGGCCATCGCTTTGCCCGTATGGGCAACTGTCGCAGGCGGGCAGTGCGAAACAGCCGGCGAGTGTTTTTGCGACGAGCGCGGGACGATCGGCATCGCCCAGCTGGTCCGAGGTGTAAACGTCGTCCTCGGGCTCGCAAGTTGCCCAGCCTCCCCACCAACTCCCAATCCGACCAATACACCGACGCATAGCCCAACCCGCACTCCGACTAGGACACCGACCGAGATCGTTTCCACTTGTGCCGATCCCCCGTCCGGAGCGTCACCGATATGCGGTGACGGGGTGTGTCACTTGCCCGAGCAATGCGACATCGGCGGCATCTGCGTCGGCGGATCGAACGACCTAGCGCCCTGCACCTCCCCATCCGACTGCCCCGGCGGCAAATGCACAGTTGTTACCGGACGACGCGCCGTCGGTGACGACACATGCTCTGCAAATTGCACAATCGCGAACGTTCGTACCGCCGCCTTTGGATCGGAGAGCGAGGCCCTGATTCAGACCGTCGGATTCGCTGTGCCCTTCGAGATCAAGGGAAGCCAAACCTTCCGAATCGGCGCCCCGCGCCCCGATGCCACGATCGACATCAACGGTGAGGTTACCTTTGGACCCGACGACGTCCCGGTGGTCTCGCGGCCCGACGACATCAACATCGAACCCAGCATCATCCCCTCACTGGTCTGCGCCTGTGTTCGTGGCATCGAGGTTCCGGCGTTTGGTGCAAGCATCGCTGGCGCTGGCGTCATCAGCTGCGGCAACACTCGCAACAATACGGACATCACCACCATCCAAGACCATCACACCGATCCGCTCTCCGGCTTCGAGATCGTTCCAGAATGCTCCCTCGCAGCTGATCCCGAGTGCGATGATGTGCGCGAGACTGTGTTCGGTGTCCACTCGAGCGCATTCCGCGAACGACCAATCCCTGACTCAGCACACGAAGGCGTCTGTAACAGCCCCCAGCAACTCGAATTCTCTGGCTCTGGACCTCGAGGCTCCGCCCTTATGTTCACCAACACTGCGATCGGGCTTCTTTCAGATGCCGGCACGTGCGACATGTCCATCGCTGGACAGTCCCCCTGCCCCGAACCGTCGTACGGGCCTGATTGTATTCCTTGCACGGACGACGATTTGGACCTCGGCGTACCACTAATCTACGCGCTAACGACCGGAACGGCACAGGGGATTGTCTACAATGCGCGCAACATCGCTGGCGAGGTAATCACTCACGGAACGCAAACTCCCTGCCGGAATGACAACGACTGCCCCGCGCTGTGCGGGACTCCAGAAGCCTGCTTTCCTGGAAACCCGCCTGCGGGGGGTGGGTTCTGCGCCCCTCGCTGCGGAGGCAGCCATTGCCAAACAAGGCAACAGGGCACCCCCTTCGACTGCGTCGAGTTGCTCAACAGTTCTTCCGTCGGGTTGCAGGGAGGCACTTTGGTACTGTCATCCCCAGTCATCGACGCACTCTTGATCGGCGATAACGTCACCTCGATGAAGTTCGCATTCGACTGATCTCGTGTTCGACGGCCGCACCCAGAATCATCGCAAAGCGCTCCGTTCGGTGCTGGCGTGCCGGTCGAGGACGGAGTAGCTGTCGGCGTAGGTCCCAGTTGGAGTTGAGATCGGAGTCAACGTCGCCTTCAGCGCCGTCACCAGACATCAGCGCTGTGCGTCGGCTCGCCATTCGCTCAGCATTGGAACGGTCAGCGTTTGGATTCCGCCACAACCTTGTTCCAGCGAAACGGAGACATCATCAGCGCTCCGAAGCCTTGAGGAAAACTCGGCAGGTCGCCGATGCCGATTTCCACCGGAGGCTCGCGGTCTGACGGTAGGAAGCGCGTACCGAACACAATGTCCCAGAAGATCAGGTTGCCGCCGTAGTTGTGGTTCGCCTCTTCGACGTCCGGCGAATGATGCCAGCGATGCAGCTCTGCCATACTGAAAACCCAGTTGAGCGGCCCGAGGCGACAAGGGATGTTCGCGTGCTGGTAGACCCCGTGGACCGCGGAGAACACCCCGACCAGTGCGAGGACCGGGGCACTTGCGCCAAGCACCCCGAGCGGGATCAGCTTGCCCGGACCTGCGACGAGAAGGTCGATCGGATGGAAACGCAGCGCGTTGAACCAGTACAAACGATTCGCGCTGTGATGCGGCGCATGCAGGCGCCACATCCATGGAATCTCGTGCATGCACCGGTGCCAGGTATACTCGACGAACTCAGCGAGGATCAGGGCCAGTACGAGTTGCAGGACCATCGGCCACTCCACCGGCCACAGGTTTGCGCCGTACTGGGTCGAGATCCACCCGGCGACTGCAACCGACGCAACAAACGTAAGTGGCTGGGCGACGCCATTCACGATCGCGTTCGTCACGCCGAGACCGATATCGGCCTTCAGGTCTCCCTTGTCACGCCGCCATTCTTCGTGAAGCGGCACCAGGCGTTCGAGCACGGCGATGAAGACGTACGACAGAAAGATAACCTGCCCGGCGACCGCGTCGGGCGAACCGCCGCGATCGATGAGGACCATCGTACTCCAGAGTGCCGCGACCATCGACAGAGGAAACGCAGTCCGCGCCACCAGCCATTCTACGTTCTCCCGCATGCCCGGAGTGTAACGGTAGACGTCGCGTGCGGTCCAGCGGGACTCTGAGAATCAGAGCAGAACACCCATCCGAAGGGCCTCAGACCTGCGGGGCTGGAGGGAGGAACACACCGTCACTCGAAGTATACTTCGACAATCGTCACTTGCCGCGCACGGATCCGCGTGCCCACGGTTCGGAGATAACCAAACCGTGGATTTCGTTTCGCTCGCCACTTTCATCCGTCAGCATGATTGTGCTGATACGGGACCGTGCCCGGAACGCGCACGGTACCATCGTCGTGCAACTGAGTCCCGCTGATGCTTCCGCAACCCCGCTTGGCGCCTGCTCGTGTTTGATTTTGAGTTCTTTCGCTTCCATGAGAAGATCAAAGGCGTGACGACCGTCAGCGAAACGATCCCCGCCGAGCTACAACCGGAGGTCGAGGCAGCCCTTGTCTGGTGGA
Organism: Deltaproteobacteria bacterium; assembly: GCA_029262455.1. GTDB lineage: Bacteria > Desulfobacterota > Binatia > HRBIN30 > CADEER01 > CADEER01. The sequence goes on from JAJCZJ010000031.1 coordinate 51,587, forward strand.
ATCGCAAGCAAGCGACCGCATTCGAGGTGACGGGGATCCTTGATCCCGAGCAAACACTCGCGAGCTCCAGCCCGCGCGAGCTGCGATTGGTGTTGTGCGGCGGCGACCGTTGCGAGCAGCGATCATTTCGCGTCGCGGAGGAGACGGGTGGGTTCGCGGTCGACCTGCTGGAAGATGCCCCGGCAACGGGGGCACAGTCCGACCGCCAGGCCGAGCTCGATCCTCCTCCAGGCGCTCGACGCGGCTGGCTCGACGCGACTCTCAGTTGTCATGCATTCACTCTCATCCTCTTCTATCGCGGCTTTTGGTGACCACCTCGCCGCTCCGAGTTGCGGAGCTACGTGAACAGCGGGGTAGCCGACAAGATCCGCGCCGCGGGCGGTGCGGTCTACGGTGTGACGAGCGAGCCACAGAGCCTTGCCGAGCGGGCGCCGCAAGAATGGAAGCTCGACTTCGCATGCATCGGCGATCCACATCACGAGATCGCCGACACGTGTCGGGAGCGCGGCTGGCTCGAGCTGTTCGTCAACCCAAGCCTCGAATTTCTCCAGGCGTCGAGCACGCACTTCGACCCCCAGCATCCCAAAGGCTACTTTCAGCCGGGAGTGCTCGCACTCTCGCGCGAAGGTCGCGTGCTCTACCGCTGGCGCTCCGTTCCCTCTCGAAAAAACGTCGGCGGCGCCGTGGCGCGACCAACCGCGGAACACGTGTGTTCTTCGATCCAGCGCGCACTGGACGAGGCGCCGGGTGCAAACGACGTGGCGCTCGATGCCGATCCGCCACTCGATGGACCAAACATTCCCTGGCTTCTGTTCGCCTCCTTGCTGATTGCCAACGGCTGGTTCATCACGCCGCGCGCCTTTCCACAGCGTCCGACCGGCCTCAGCGTTCGACAACGAATCGGCATCGCATTCGCGCGTGCCATCGGCTTCGTCGCGCTCTGGCTCCTGGCATTCGCAACCCTGCCGACACTGCCCGTCGCACTCGCCCTGGCAACCTGGACCGCATGGATCGTTCCGAAGGTACGCTGGCTCAACCGAGAATTTCAGAGCGTGGAGCAGTCGGCACGATAGCATCCACTGACGTGCAGACTGCAATGTGGTTGGACTCCTGACACACCTTTCGACTCGCCGCGATTTCGACTCGGCCAAGAAGTGCGCGATCACCCCTTCCGGTCAGGTCCGCGAAACAGGGTCAAGCCTCCCGCTCCGACCAACCGCTCGACCCGGCCCACCAGCTAGGCAGGCGCAGGGGCATTGGCACAGGCAGAGGAGATTGGCGGAGAAGGGAGGGATTCGAACCCTCCTCCTTCGCCAAGGCTTCGCAGGACGTGTCCGTCCGACTTGCGCCGGACCAGCGGTTTTGAAGTTCGGAGGGAGTTCAACCGGCGAGTACCAGGCATCCCTGTTTGGTCCCATTCCGTTGGGTGTTTCCCGCAGCGTCACCCCATCCTTTCAAATCGAATCCCAACCAGTCCCAGGCTCACCATTTACAATTCCATTTGACAAAACTCCGGCAGCCCTGAGTCGATACGTTGCGCAGGCTGTGCCAATCCTTATTCACCGCCAGCACAACACGACAGGCCTGCAAAGAACGCCGCACCCGCCTTGCCAGCCCGGTAGGAATCAGGGAACCGAATTGACATAGTCACCGACTGCACCCTAATGTGACCACATGAAGCAGGACAAAATCGTCAACATACGTGATTTACGCGCCCACCTCAGCGCCTACCTGCGCGACGTTGCGGCAGGCGAAAGCATCACCATCGGCAGTCGCGGCCGTCAGCCAATTGCCCGCTTGGTACCCGTCCACATCGACCCGGATCTGGAGAAGCTTGCCGAGCTAGCGGAAACGGGCGTCGTTCATCTCGGAACCGGCAAGCCAGGGGCGCACCAGCCAGTGAAATCGCGGCGCAGTCGGCGAACGGTTGCCGACATCGTGAGCGAGGATCGCCGTTGATTCTCTACCTCGACACCAGTGCGTTGGTGAAGCTCTATGTCGAGGAAACGGGAACCGCAGAGGTGGTCAGCTGGGTTGATGCGGCAACCGTCGTTGCGACCAGTCGCGTCGCCTTTGCTGAGGCCCGAGCTGCTTTCGCCCGGCACCGGAGAGAGGGCGGCTTCACTCCGGGTCTCTGGCGAAAGGCCGTCGCCATCCTCGATGACGACTGGAGTCGTTACGCGATCGTCGAAGTAACCGATGGAGTCGTCCGTAGCGCCGGGCAGCTCGCCGACCGCCACGCCCTGCGCGGTTTCGACGCCATCCATCTAGCATCAGCACTCGAGCTACGCGGGGATCAAAACGAAGTCCGCTTTGGCTGCTTCGACGACAGACTCTCCCTTGCAGCCCGCAAAGCCAAGCTCGCACCAACAAGCCGCTGACGCGACCAGCGCCGCTCGCGACCAATCCACGTAGCGGCAGAGGTCACAGCTGAGGGAAGGGTGACCTTCGATGAGAGTCGCAGCCTGCGCCTCGCGGCGGCATCGGTCACCGCACGCTGATCGGTTTCGGCCGCATCTTTAGTCGCCCTTGGGTCAAATCATTGCGGGAGCACTCGCCGCTACCCCCAGCACCGCCGCCGTTGAGCGAATCCTCAGATTTTGAAATTGCGGAGGCGCGCAGCGCGACCACCGACCCTTGCCTCCGCCGTTGCCTTCCTCAGCCGAATCACGGGATTGTCTGCGAACTCACCGCTCGACCCGGCCCACCAGCGAGGCATAGGCATGGGCATAGGCATAAGCCGAGGAACTGGCGGAGTGAAGCTCGCCTCCCATCTCGAACTCTGCCTACTTCTGTTTCAGTTTGAGCTTGTCGGCGAGATTCTTGATCAGGTCCGCCTGTTGGAAGCTGGTTTCGAAGCAGGTCTGAGTTTCGCTGTTCGAGATCTGTACTACGAGCGGGAACGCGTTCGGTGCCAACGGTAGTATTGCCGTCGGAAGATCGGGCAGCGCGGTTCCCTTGCCCTTCCAGATGATCTTGGCCTTCTCGGCGTCGCTTCCCTTGAGGACGATCCGCTGGGTTCCGTCTTGGCTGAGGAGCTTGTCCTTGTATTTGTAGCCCTTGGTCCCGATCGGATCCCATTTTTCGGCGTCCGGCGGAACGTTAAGCTCGGCGATCAGCGCGGCGCTCGTGCCGGCGACGGCGGCGCTCGTGCCGGCGTAGAGGCAGAGATCGTACTGCGCGGTGCCAGCGGGCACGCCGAACTCCGCCTGCGAAGTCGCCTGCCCCTTGATCCACTTAAAAACAAGTCGATCTTTGTCGTCGTCCGCGTTGTCCTTGTACAACAGAATCGACTTGGCGGCAGTGCGACAGCCCACACGCGGGCTCGCACCGCAGCCTGGATCGGGGGCGCCGTACTCCGCGTTGTGGGCATCCATGATCGTCTGCGCGACGGCGTTCAAGTCCGTGGCCCAGGGCGGCGAATAGCTGTAGGTGAGCAGGTCGACGCCGTAGATGACGTTCAGCCACACCAGTTCACCGAGAGCCTCCAGGATGTCGCCCGCGTGTCCGAGCGTGTCGGTGTGGATGGAGGTGGCCGCCGGCCCCTGGACGGCCGTAACGCCGGGCAGGTTGCCTACGTCGAGGAGCAGTCGGAGCTCCAAGGCGCTCTGGCCATAGGGGTTACAGAAGATCTCGACGTTCGGGTAGAGTGCCCGCATGGCGTCGACGAAGTCGTGCCAGGGTCCGGCATGGGTCGCGTGCCAGGCGCTCGCGTAGGCCGGGGCGGTGTAACTCGCGGGCTGTGGCAGCCACGGGAGCGCGAGCATGAACCGCGTGTCCGGGTTCTGCGCCAGCGCGTAGTCGAACCAATTGATGTAGCCCGTCAGTCCGGGGTAGTCCCCGTGGATGGTCATCCCGAAGAGCTCGACATCGCCCGCATCCAGGTAGCCTTGGATCTCTGCACGGGCGACGGGATCGTTCCACAGCGCTTCGGGTGCGCCATTGGCGCCGCCCCGGAACACCACGTTCTGGGTATGCCCTACGATTCCCGCCTGGGTCGCATGGAACGGCATCTCCTGTGCGAACGGACGGAAGAAGCTGTGCCCGATGAAGAGCGCCTTGACGCCGTCGGGTTGGGCGAACGCCTTGGACGTTGCGATACCAAGTAGCGCCGTGACCGTTATGAGGGTCACGACGAGAGAGGAACGCGATGCAGTGAGGATTTTTCCGTTCAGCATGATGTCACCAGTAAGGTCGAATCGCATCACAGCGACGAAAGCTCCGCGTGCCCCATGATGCGACGAACGGTCGAGGTAGTGCGCAGAACTTAACGCAACCCCGCATCATCGTCCAGCACGATTTCGCCGCCCGATCATGCGAGCTGATTTGGTGTTCGCCAACAAAGCGTTCGGGCGGTCGCCACCCCTCTCCCGACTCTTGTCGGCTATCTTGTCCAACCTAACCAAGCGCACTCACGCGTCGTCGATCGAGTAGCCCCGGCGCGGGAAGTGGACGTGTACCGTTCCAAAGTCCTCCGTCTCTCGTGCCACGAGGCAACGCGAGGAGGTGGTGGCCACCAGAGTGCCTGTGACGGGTACCGTCCCGTAGTCGGCGGGCGCAACCGAGACGCGCCGCCCGATCCGGGAGTCGGCGTCGCCCGTCGCGTCTGGAAGCGGCCGCGGCTCCTGCCGAGCGGCCTCGAAGGCCTGCTTGGGGTCGAGCTCCTCGCGTGCACCGTGCCCGAGCGTCTCCATCCGCTCGTACCACCGCACGAGATGCCCGTAGCTGGGGTCGATTGGATGGCGGCGACTGGCGACGTGGAGCCAGAGAGGATGGAACGCGGAAAAGTCAGCGATCGAGGGCTCGGCCTCAATCAGGAAGTCGCGTCCGTCGAGTCGCCGGTCGAGGTCCTCGAGATAGGACTGCATGATGGACCGCGCCGCTTCGCCCTGCGGGGGTTTCACCGTCGCCCCCTGCATCATCCCCGCCCGGTCCCGCGCGAACCGCATCATGCCAAAGGGGCCCACTGTCCGTAACAGGGTTCCGAGAAGAGTCAGCGGCGAGACGCTGCCGATCGCAGCAAAGAAGACTTCCCCCTCGGCACGCGCGACGATCTCCGCCGCTTCACCGGCCGCCTGCTCCGGGTCGAGCGTCGGCGCGCCGGCCAGCCGCGCCACCTCCTGTGCGATCACAAATGTGTCACAGAAAACATCGGCCCCGATCTGGCCAATCGGGATGCGGCGGTAACCGCCGGAAAGCGGGTCCACGTTGGGCCTCGGCGGCTGGGGCGGAGACAACACCGAGTGCCACCGCAGCCGCTTGTAACCGAGCATCAAGCGAATCTTCTCGGCGTACGGCGACGCCTCGTAGTGATGAAGGATCAAGGTCTCGCTCATGTTTCACTCCCGGTTCGGTCCATCGGAGTGGTATAGCCGCCAAATCAGGAGCCTCCAATCGAACCGCGCGTCAGTTCTCGGTATTCAGGGCTCAGTGGTCCGTAACTCTGCCTGACAACTCAGCCCTGGCGTCTCGATGCTCATCGGACTCGGCAAGTGGGCCGAGGACGCTGCGCCGCGAAGTAAATGAATGCCGTCGCGCAAAGCGCGACCACCGCCCTATGCCTATGCCTATGCCCCTGCCTATGCCTTCCTCTGCAAGGTTGAATCAGCTCCGGAAGCTCCAACATCGCGGAAGCTACATCGAGGCATAGGCATAGGCACGGGCAGAGGCAGAGGCAGAGGCAGAGGAGATGGCGGAGAAGGGAGGGAGTCGAACCCTCCGTCCGACTTGCGCCGGACCAGCGGTTTTGAAGACCGGGAGGACCACCGGGCCCCATCCTTCTCCGTGCGGTTAACCGCAACACCCTCTAGTAGCAGCACCGCCCGCCTCCGCCAAAGGCCTGCCCGGGGATGGCGGCATTGGGCCAGCTCGGCACTTCCCATCGGAGCCTCAGGGGACAGTTTCCTGGCCTGGCAAGATGCTGGCAGCGCACACGAGCGCCTGCACGGTGGTCGAACACCCAAAACGAACGAGTCAAATTCTGCCAGCTTGCCTCGGGGACGGTTTGACATCTCTCCGCTACTCGGGCCTTGTTTAGCCGTTGATATTTGGCCTACACCCGCATCTAGCCAGGGTCGGATTCCGGTTAGGGAGGATTCACGATGACGAGGATCGGGATTGCGATCTCTATTACATTGCTGATGGTTCAACCGGGGTTCGCGCAGAAGGTCGTGCCGGAATCGTTCCAGGTGAATTCGACCACCGCCGCTGACCAAGAAGATCCGGCCGTATGTCGCGCCGACAACGGCAGCTTCGTGATCATCTGGGAAGATGAGGGCGGCGCCGACGGCGACCAAGACGGCATCTTTGGCCAGCGCTTCGACAGCGACGGCGACGAAGTCGGCGACGAATTCTTGGTCAACGCATACACAATTAGTGACCAGAAAGACCCCGCGGTTTGCTGCAACCCGAGCGGAGACTTCGTCGTGGTTTGGGAAAGCCGCGATCAAGACGGAGATCAGTTTGGCGTGTTCGGCCAGCGCTTCACTTCGAATGGAATGAAGGTTGGCGACGAATTCATGGTCAACACCTACACCGATGGCGACCAAGAAGACGAGAAAATCTGTTGCTCGGACGACGGCAGCTTCGTGGTCGCTTGGGAATCCGACGACGTCGACAACGACGACGACGGCATTGCACAGCAGCGATTCGACTCGCTAGGTGAAAAAATCGGCAGCGAAATGCTGGTCAACACCTTCACAACCAACGACCAGGACACTCCCGACATTTGCTGCGCTGGCGACGGCCGCTTTGTGATCGTCTGGGAAAGCGAAGGCCAAGACGGCGACGACGAGGGTGTCTTCGGGCAGCGCTATAACAGCGACGGCGCGAAGGTAGGCGGCGAGTTCCAGGTCAATACCCTGACCGAATACTCGCAGGACGACCCCGCCATTTGTTGCGCCGAGGACGGTAACTTCGTCGTGGCATGGGTGGACAACACCAACGACGACGACATCCGGGCGCAGCGCTACAACAGCGACGGCGATCCGGAGGGCGAGGAGTTCGTCGCCAACCAAGAGACCGAAGGCGATCAAGACGATCCGGATGTCGCGTGCGACTCATTCGGTGCGTTTGCCGTCGCGTGGGACCGCGGCGACGTAACCACGTCGGTCTCGTGTCGAGCCTTCGGCGCGAATGGAGCGCCGAGCAGCAGTGACGTGACGGTCGGCGGATCCGGGAACAATATTAGCCGGAGCGATCCCGAGCTGGCGCTAGGAGATGATGGAGTCCTCGTGACGACACTGGTCGCCGAGAAAGACGAGGAGGATGCGACCGCGGCCGGCGCCGAAACTCAGGGTCTTCCCAGCGGAGCGGGCGACGGCGATGGGAGAGGCGTCTTCGCGGCGCTAGTACGTGTCGGTGGAGCAAGTGCAATGGCCCCATTGCTGTCGCCTTTTGGCTTGTCCGCGCTCGGTCTGTTGGCAGCGCTCGGCGGCATGTGGACGCTGCGTCGTCGTTAGCCGCGAGCGGTTCGCGATCGAGATACTCGTTGAGACATGCTGGCTCGACACTTCGAAAGACACGAAGCGAAGCCACCGCTTGCTGTGGCTTCCGAACAACCTCGCGCCATCCTCGGACGCCTTCTTCGGACGCCTTCTTCGGACGCCTTCTTCCGCGACGTAGACAGAGCCGTCCAAGCGACGCCAAGGGTAAGTTCGCCGTCGTAATGCGAACAGTGGTCACCCAGAACTGGAACTCCGACATTGTGACCTAAGGCTTCAAGATCGAGTGAGCGATGCTTGCGCCTGTGACCGGGCTCAACCCGCGCCCGGTCACAGACGACTCACAACGGATAAACTTCGAAACGCATCTTTCGCGCCGCCTCGCGCATTCGCTTGTCGTACGTCGCCACTACGATCTTCTGGCCTTGTTCGCGCAGGAAGTCCGCCGACGCGAGGTGCACTGCGTCGAGCGTCCGAACCGGGACGGGAAACGGGTCGAGTGCGCGAACCAAAACGCGCGGCAACATCTCGAGGAACGCCAAACGCGACAGGACCCCCCGCACGAGTTCACCATGGCTCTTCTTGAGTCCGGCGGAATTGATCCGGGTCCAAGCTTCGTATTCCAGCAAGCGACTCGCAACCAGCTGCTGGTCCCAGATTTCGTCCGGTGGCGACGTGTCTTCGACAAGCAAATGGGCCAGAGCCACCGACGTGTCTAGATAAATCATCGCTCGGCGCGATCCGTGCTCAGATCCTCCAGCAGATCGTCGAGCTTCGTAACCGGCGCCCGGTCCGGGACGCCGCCGCGCGGCAGAATCGGTGGCGATAACCAACCTTGCCGCACGATCTCAGCCAGCTGGGCGTCGGCAACCATATCCGCCCGCTGCAGTCGCGGCGGCGACAACTCGGCCACTACCCGATCGCGATCAGTTACCAGGATAACCTCGCCGCGAGCCGCCATCCTGACGTACTCGCTGAGCCTATTCTTCAGTACCTTCAGACCCACTGCCAGCATTTCAGACAAGGTAGCTTCCAGAAGCCACTTCCGCAAGAAGAACACTCCGGTTCCGAATTGAGAACCAATCCCTCTTGACAGAACATTTCGAATTCCCTAAACGTTCGAAACATACAGCGAGAGGTACTAGCGTGGATCGGCCTACTGGAATCTTCGTCGATGGCATCGCGGCTGCTGCTGCGATCTCCGGAATATTGAGCGGCCTTCAGGGGCGCATTTTTGGTCTTCTCTATCTGCGCCCCGAGCCGCTTTCGCTCGACGACATCGCGAACGAGCTCGGGCAGAGCAAGAGCAACGTCTCGATCCAGATACGCGGACTCGGCGACTGGCACCTCGTGCAGCGCGTCCATGTCCCAGGTTCGCGTCGTGACCACTACGAGGCAGCAACGGATCTGGTTCGTGTCATGCAAGAGATCATCGAGCGACGATTCCGCTGGAATATCCGTCAGGTGCTGGCAGCCGCTGAGGATGCCGGCCGCGTCACGGCAGAGCTCCCCAAGGCCGAACAGAAGTTCGTCAAGGAACGCCTCGAAGCAATCGACGCATTCTTTCACGTGCTCGACACCACTGCGGAGATGCTATCACCCGGCAAACCCTTCCCCCCCGGGCAAGGGACAACTCCTGCAGCGGGCGGCAACAAGAAATCCAGGAGGTAGTGTAATGGATCCCGTAGCTAGTGTGCTCGCCGCTTGGGCACTGTTCGCGGCCACGCACATCGGAATGGCAGCACACCCGATCCGCACCGTGCTCGTAATTCGCTTCGGCACGCGAACCTTCCAAGGTCTCTTTTCCGTTGTAGCGGCCGTCACCTTCTCAATCCTGAGCTACGTTTACTCCATCCACCGTTCCTCCGGACCCACAGGTCTCGCACTCGGCTCGAGCCCAGCGCTGCGCTGGCTCCTGATGACCGTCAGTGTCGTCGGCATCGTCTGTGTGGTGTGCTCGCTCTTTGACTACCCAGGATCTGCGTATGCGCTGAGCAAGGCCGGAAAGAAAACTCAGCCCTGGGGCTTCGAACGCATCACCCGCCACGGCTTCGCCGTCGGCTTGGCCCTCGTCGGTGTTGCCCACGCACTCCTGGCAACGCGCCTCACCGGCACCGTGTTCTTCTCCGCGCTGGCGCTGTTCGGCTTGCTCGGCAGCATCCATCAAGACAACAAGCTCCGTACCGCCAACCCCGTGAGCCATCAGGAATTTTTGAACAAGAGCTCCCTACTCCCGTTCGTGGCCATCCTCACGGGCCGCAACCAACTCGTCCTGTCTGAGCTTCGGCCCGTGGTCATCGGCCTCGGCCTACTGGCTGCCTTCGCCTTGCGGCAAGCCCACCCATCGATCTTCGCGAACGGAGGGATCTACGTAGCCGGCGGTGTTATCGGCGGCGCGATCTTGGCGACGCTCCAGGAGGCTCGTCGCGCACGCAGGAAAAGGTCGCGGCCTCGGACCGTGACCGATCAGGCTTGATCACTTCCAAACCCCGACCCACCTTCGCCCGTACCGGCATCTCAAAGAGCCGGTACGACGCGACGCTGATCATTGATTCGCAGTGGATGCTCTGATCAGGTCTGCACTCCTCAAGAGCAGGCTCGATGAGCCCGACAGACGTAAACAGGCCCAGAACGTGGGAGGCGACGAACCGATGCTACTGAATCCTCGTAAACTTGACCGTGAGTATCCCGACGAAGCGACACGCCAGGTGATGCTCAAAACCGTCGAATTCTTCGAAACCAAGGGCAAGCAGCGCTTGCTCTCCGACTACTACGGGCAGGAGTGGTACGCCGACTTCCTCGACTTCGTCGCGAAGGAGAAAATCTTTGCGACCATGCTCACGCCCGCCGGCAACGGTGCGGCCGACGCGCGCTGGGACACATCGCGAATCGTCGAGTTCGCGGAGATCCTCGGCTTCTACGGACTTCAGTACTGGTACACCTGGCAGGTGTCGGTGCTCGGTCTTGGGCCGATCTGGATGAGCGCAAACGAGGACCTCAAGCAGGAAGCCGCAAAGGAGCTCGAAGCCGGCGGCATCTTTGGCTTCGGCCTCAGCGAGAAGGAGCACGGCGCCGACATCTACTCGACCGACATGATCGTCACTATCCGCGATGAAGGCGTCTACAGTGCGAGCGGGTCCAAATACTACATCGGCAACGGCAACGAAGCCGCCATGGTCTCCACCTTCGGCAAGATGGACGGCACCGACGACTACGTTTTCTTCGTCAGCAAACCGAAGCACGAGAACTACGAACTCGTGCAGAACGTCGTCGCCAGCCAGAACTACGTCTCCGAGTTTCGCCTCAACGACTACCCGCTGACCGAGGCCGACATACTCGCGAAAGGCCAAGACGCGTGGAACGCCGCTCTCAACACCGTCAACGTCGGCAAGTTCAACCTCGGTTGGGCCACGATCGGTATCTGCACCCACGCACTGTACGAGGCCATCACGCATGCCGCCAATCGGCGCCTCTACAACATGTACGTCACGGATTTCCCACACGTGAAGCAGATGTTCGTCGATGCCTACAGTCGTCTCGTGGCGATGAAACTCTTTGCCCTGCGTGCTGCCGACTACATGCGCTCGGCTTCACCGGAGGATCGGCGCTACCTGCTCTACAATCCAATGGTCAAGATGAAGGTAACCACCCAGGGCGAGGACGTCATCAACCTGATGTGGGATGCCATCGCCGCCAAAGGTTTCGAGAAGAGCACCTACTTCGGGCAGGCTGCGATCGACATCCGCGCACTGCCGAAACTCGAAGGCACTGTGCACGTCAACATCGCCCTCATCGTCAAGTTCATGCCCAACTACTTCTTCGCGCCGCAGGAATACCCCGAAGTCCCCAAACGCGACGACGCCGCCAACGACGATTTCCTCTTCGATCAAGGCACAACCCGGGGCTTGAGCAAGATCCGCTTCCACGACTACCGCGCCGTCCTCGACGCCAGCGACCTCGCCAACGTGAAGGTCTTCGCCGAGCAGGTCGCAGTGTTCCGCGAAATGCTCGAGCAAGCAGCACCCAGCAAGGAGCAGGCGCAGGACATCGACCTCCTCCTCGGCTTTGGTGAGTTGTTCGCGCTGGTGGTTTACGCGCAACTGATCCTCGAGAATACAGAGCACTACGACGTCGGAGACGAAGTGATTGATCAGATCTTCGACTTCATGGTGCGTGACTTTTCGAAGTTTGCCCTGCAGCTCTACTCGAAGACGGGCAGCACGGAGAAACAAATGGAGTTCTGCACGCGCCTGATCAGGAAGCCGATCGTCGACGACGCGCGCTACCAGAAAGTCTGGAGCGAACAGGTGCATCCGCTTTCCGGTGCGTACGAGATGAATTCGTAGCCCTATCTGTGTAACCTCGCACTTCCGAGGAACAACGCGATCCATATAAGGGGGAACACCATGACGCGCCACCAGCTAGCCTATTGCATCGCCGCCACAGCGGTCGCCCTGTCGGTCGCTACACCGATGACCGCCGCGATCTCAAAAGACCAGCAGAATTGCATCAATAAACTCAACAAGGACGGCTCCAAAGTCGCGCTCAAGCAGGGCAAGGAGAATTCGGGCTGCATCAAGAACGCCGGCAAAGGCAAGCTACCGGTGATGCAGAATGCCGACCAATGCCTGGTCGCCGATGCGAAGTTGAAGGTCAGCAAGGCTTCGGTCAAGACCGAAGAAGATTTCACGGCACGTTGCGCCGCGGATCCCCCGGCTTTCGGGCTACCGGCCGCCACGGCGGCAGCCGCTGCGATCAACGACGCCGCGACAGACCAATCGCGAGCTCTCGTCACCGACATCTTCGGCGGCTCGCTGTCTGCAGCGATCATCCCGTGCGACACCGACAAAGATGCCTGCAAGTGCCAACAGGCCGTGAGCAAGAGCTACGAGAAGCTCGCCGCGACCAAGGTAAAGCAGTTCGTCAAGTGTAAGAAGGACGCGCTCAAAGAAGGCGCCACTCCGGCGCCGGCCGGCGCGATGTCTGCATCCGACATAGCGCAGTGTGTCGACGACGCTGGGACACCCGGATCGATCGCCGGTGACGGCAAGGACAAGATTCAGAAGAAGATTGACAAACTGGGCAAAGACATCGCCAAGAAGTGCTCGGCTGTCGACACCGCCGCTGCCTTCCCCGGGCTTTGCCAAGGGCTGATTGGCGACGACCTCCGCGACTGCGTCGACCGGCGAGTCGAGTGTCGGGTCTGCCTTACGATCGCGACGATGGACGACCTGGCGGTCGATTGTGATCTCTTCGACGACGGCAGTGCCAATGGAAGCTGCGGCGTCACCATTGCATTCGAAACCATCAACGTTCCGAGCCCGGCCGAGCCCGCAGACACCCCGGGAACCTCGGGCGTATCCGTGACCAACCCGAACTTGATCACGCAGTTTGGTGGCGCCTCGTTCTCTCTCAACAATGCACGTTACACTCGCTTCCACGATGGGTCGGCCAGCTCGACTGCCGACGCCATTCTGGTCCTCGTCCCCGGCTTCGAGGGTGGCGGCAACAACTTCAAACTGCTCGCCGAGAACCTCATCCCCCGCGCCGCTGCCGCCTACGGACTCGTGGTCGAGGTCTGGGCCTACGACCGCCGGTCCAACCAGCTCGAGGATGTCGAAGGTTCTGAGATCGCCGAAGCGTTTCTCGATCCACAGATCGCACTCGACTGGCTCTACGGCGACGCCCTCGGGCTGACACTCGGCCCGGAGCTGGCCGCCGGCCCGAATCGGCGCGCGATCTTCCACAACGAGTCGAGCGATATCCCGTTTCTCGCCAATTGGACTCCTTTGGTCTTCTCGCGCGATATCGATGTGATCGTCGCCGCGGCCGGCGCGATCACGACGAACGTATTTCTCGGTGGGCACTCCGCCGGGACGGGCTTTACCGCGCGCTACGCAGCGACAGACTTCGAGCTAAGCGGGGCCGGGCCGGCCGAGCCCGGGTATACCAAGCTCAAGGGTTTGGTGCTCCTCGAAGGTGGCGGCGGATCACTATCCGACCCGCCCAGCACCGACACCCTCGATCGCATAGAGGACAAGTTCGACGGAGGCCTCTTCGGCTCAGTGCGCGACCAAGCTCCACGTTGCGCCGACGGCACCACCCCCTGCACCATCGCAAATGAAACAGTCGACTGCGCCGGTATCGGCAACGCGAAGTGCACAGAATCGACCTTTGCATATTCGATCGTACCGGGGCTGCTGAACCCCCACATTCTCGCGGCCGGAGATGTCATCGCGATCCAGGCCGTCAACGACCCCGACACTGGCCAGGCAATTCTCCGCGTCGACCAAGGCGCTCCCGGCAACAACGCACTCGCTGTCGTACCGGAGCTGAACATCCTCAACGCCTTCCTGCCCAACGGAACCGCACTCGGTTCTCTCGGCTCGTTTATCGACGACGACGGGACGATCGCCAGTTTCGCATCCTTCGTGGCAACATCCGTCGGCGCCCTCGGCCCGGTCGTCGGCGGCCTGACGACATGGCTCGACAGCACAGAGCCCCAACCCGCCGGGGCAGTCCCGAACAACGGTCCGCCTCCGACGTCGCTGCCGGCCGGCAAGTGGGGACAAGAAAAAGAGGTGACCGATTTCTCGCGAATGATCAGCACATTCTACGTTGGCGAGTCGAACTTCACCGACTGGTATTATCCGTCCAGCGGACTGGGGCTGACCAGCGTCAGCGGGCGTTGCGACATCGGCGGTTCCGACACCTGCACGGTCGGAAATGTCGGGGCCGCGTGCAGCGCAAACAACCAGTGTTCCCAATCGCTGGGCCTTGATTCTACCGATCTATCGGTGGGCCGTGGCCGTCGCGACATCGACAACATGACACAAGCCTCCAACGTCGACATTCCCGTGATCGCCTTCGGCGGCAGCAACGGACTAACTCCCGTACCCGGCAACTTCGTGCGCTACGCACAGACCTTGGCAAACTGCTCGGCAAGCAGCTGCACAGGTGCCGCACGCGTCATCGACGAGTCTGTCCCCAACGAAGCCTTTCCGACCTTCGGCGGAGTCGCAGGCGGTTTCGAAGTTTACATCACCGAAGGAATCGCTCACCTCGACGTCCTGACGGCGGAAGACGACGCCGACAACAACGTACTCGGACCACTCGCAGACTTCCTCGCACGCAACTCGCAGTGAATCGAGACTCGAGCCGGCCGATCAGGTCGGTTCGAGTCGTCCCAACGCCGTTCCGAAGGATCCTATGAAGGACCGGGGAAGCGGCTCGCATCGCCTTGCTCGAATCGGCGATGCGAGCCGAACCCCAATGCTACTAGTCCTGCGGCGCAGGCGAGGTCGCCAGCGACGATGTCAAACCGTTCAGATCACCGCCGTCGATGCCAACTTCCTTCATCAGCGAGTCCAACAACGGGGCCTGCGCTCGATAGCGGAGCGCTGCGTTGACGGCACTATCGGCGAGACTACCGTCACCGACCTGAGTTCCGTCCGAACCCGTTCCATTTCCACCACTATTCCCAGTCAAACCATCGACCTGGATGATCTTGATGCCCTCGATTGCCTCCATCGGCTTGACGCTCTCTCGAATGATCTCATCCATTTTTTCGATCAACGCCAACTTGACCCGCATGGCAATCACCTCAGCGGCAAGTAGGTTCTCGGCTTCGTTCAAATCGCGCTTTCCCTTAGCATCAACTTCGTAGCGTACGCGTGACGCCTCGGCCCGAAGCTTCTCGGCGTCGGAGTCTCCCTGCGCCTCAATGCGCGTTTCACTGGCCTTACCATCAGCAAGCGTACGAACCGCTTCGGCCTGGTCCATTGCGGCCTTCTTCTCCGCTTCAGCCGCGACCGTTAGTTTGATGGCTTCCTGTTCCGCCTTCTTTCGGGCCTCGACGAGCTCGATCAGCTTCTGGCGTTCCGCCTTCGCATTTTCGCGAACCGTAACGACCCCCTCTTGCGCTTCGACAGCAGTAGCGCGGGCCTGGTCCGCTTCGGCCTCCGCCAAAGACTGCTCGCGCGACTTGTTGGCGATCGCGATCGCGCGGTCTTGATCGGCCAGCTCGATGGCCTTCTTCCGTTCGACTTCCGCCGTCTCTACAAGCTGGTGTCGTTGGATGTCCTTCTCCTTGACCGTGCGTTCCTTGTCGATCCGTGCCGCCTCGACCTCGCGGTCGGCCACGATACGTGCCTCTTCGGCATTCCTCTGCTGGTCAGCCTGCTCTCGGGCGATCTCCGCGGTCTGCGCGGCGCGCCTCAACTCCACCTCACGCTCTTGTTCGAGCCGCGCATACTCCTCGTCGCGCTTGATCTCCAAGCTCTGTCGCTCGGTATGAAGGTTCTTGCTCTGGATCTCGACCGCCGTATCTCGCTCGATGTCATTGCGTTGTTTGCGCCGCGCCTCGATCTCTTCGGTCAACTTGGTCAGACCCTGCGCATCAAAGGCGTTGTTGGGATTGAAGAACTCGCGATCCGTCTGGTCGAGCGAAGTCAGCGACACAGACTCGAGCTCAAGACCGTTCTTCAGCAAGTCCTCGGACACCGCGGCCTGCACCTTTTGCACGAACTGAACGCGCTGCTCGTGCAACTCTTCCATGGCCATCTCAGCGGCAACCGCGCGCAGAGAATCGACGAATTTCCCCTCGACAAGTTCCTTCAGGGCGCGCGGGTCGAGCGTGCGACGCCCCAGCGTCTGCGCCGAATCGGCAATCGCTTCTTCCGTCGGCTTGACCCGTACATAGAACTCGGCAGCGACATCGACACGCATACGGTCCTGCGTAATCAACGCCCCGCTTTGGGCGCGGCGTACCTCCAGGCGAAGAGTGTTCATATTGACCGGGATCACTTCGTGCAACACCGGAAAGACCAGCGATCCGCCATCCATAATCACGCGTTGGCCGCCGAAACCGGTCCGGACAAAGGCCAGTTCCTTGCTCGCCCGTTTGTACAATCGGGCCAGGATCGCGCCGACGACCAAGAGAGCGCCGAGGACAACGGCCCCAGTAAACAGTACGTTCCCAAACATAGTTAACCCTCCAGGCTTTCGTAGTTAGTTATTGCCATGCTCAATCAAGGCTTCGCTGGATGGTCGAGTGATACGAAAGCGCGATCCTTCGACTCGGACCAACAAAACCGCTTCACCTGTTTGAAATTCTTCGCCCTCTTCTTCGGGCTCCACCATGACGTAGTGCGGGCGACCATGCTCATCGTGGAGCCGAGCTTGTGCCGGCTCCGAAAGCCGTGCCGTGCCGAGGACGATGCGACCAATGCGACCGACAAAGGACTTCTCGGACACTGCACTGGTCTCCTCCTTCGGCAGTACGCTTGCCAACGCGCCGCCGAAAATTCGGACGACCGGTAAAGACAAAATGAAGGCCGGAATCACCATCACAAACGCCGGAAGCATCGCCCCCACGCTGCTCAGCATGACGCTCTGAAGAGCCAGACCGATCAAACCGAACGCAGCCAGGAAGACCACCAACAGAACCAACATCGGTACGCGTCCGACCCGCAACCACGACAGTGTCTGGGTGAACATCCCAGGCCCGGCGATTGCATCGATATCGGCATCTGCGTCCACATCCACGTCGATGTCCGCGTCGATGTCAAAGTCGATTTCGGGGACCAGTCCGTCCAAGACCGAAGAAGCCGTAAAGCCGAGGAGGCTCGAGACTCCCTCGAGGAGAGCCATCCCCACCATCACTACGAGAGCTACAGAGAACGGAAAACACTCCGGCGCACTCAAAAGCGTGAACATCGACATCTTAAGACTCCTTCCTCTGTGATTTAACGACGCGAACAATATCAACGATCTCCAAGAGCGGTTCGATGCGATCGCTCACGACATCCGGATCGAACCCACGCACCGCCTTCGTGACGCCAAGGCGGAGCATGGCTTCGGCCAATCCGAAGATGAGGTCGACCAACCGCCCCTCCAGTTCGCGCAGCTTCTCGGTTTGATCACCATCTTCGTTGGCCAGCGCGGTCTCTAGGGTCGCCGACAGAGCCGGCAGTCTATCGGCAACCAAATGAATCACCTCCGAGTTCACGCCGAAGCGATTCTCTGCCTCCTGAATACGCTGCAGCGCTGGACAACTATCCTCGCGCGCCAAAGCCAGCACACGGTCATACTCGTGGCGTCCCTCACGACGCCGACGTTCATCCTTCAAGAGCGCTCGAAGCTTCTCGCTCGGCGTCGTCGCATCATCAATTTTGACGCGCGCGAGAAACTCGGCGTCCCCGGCCGACAGCCGAACACTCAAAGGGACAGTTTTTGACATCTCCAGATCTCCAGATCGTTTGTGTTCTGGAGAACATACATCTGAATACAAATGTATTCAATCAATATCTTTCGAATTCGTTTGCACACACCTAAAAAGTCCGGAATGCTCCTTTACGGACTATGTAGGGAGACATATATAGTCTCTTGAAAGTCCCACTCGAGAGGAGAGAGGCGTTAATGCGCGCACTAACATTCACCAAAGCGAATCATCTCGAGTGGCATGATGATCCGGAGCCGAAGCTCCAGTCCGACACAGACGTATTGATTCGCCCGCTTGCCGCCGCCGCATGCGACCTCGATGCGGCCATCATCGCCGGACTGACTCCGTACGAGCCACCCTTCGCGATTGGACACGAGTTCGTCGGCGAGATCATCGACGCTGGCGAAGCGGCTGGTGTTGCGATCGGCGATCGGGTCGCACTTCCATTTCAGATCTCGTGTGGTCGCTGCGCTTTCTGCCAACGCGGACTGACGCAGAACTGTACCGAAGTACCGCGAACTTCCATGTTCGGCCTCGGAGCAACTGGTGGCGGTTGGGGAGGCGCCTTCTCCGACTCCGTACGCGTACCGTACGCACCCCACATGCTCATCCCGCTAGACGAGTCTATCGCACCGGAAGTCGCTGCATGCTTGGGCGACAATCTCGCCGATGGGCTACGCGCGGCACTCCCACTCCAAGAGACTCCAGGTCCGGTCCTTGTCCTCAGCGGAGGACTCAAGGGAAGCGTCCCCCTCTATGCCGCACTGGCAGCGATCGCTCTTGGCGCGGAGTCCGTCGATTTCTACGATGCCGACAAGAGTCGCTTGCAAGCCGCAGAGCGCCTTGGAGCGAAGCCATACGAAACCACCGAATGGCCAAATCGGCTTGGCAACTACCCCGTGACCATCGACGCGACGCAAGCACCGAAGGGCCTCGCATGTGCGCTCCGGTCGACCGCACCTGGCGGCACCTGCACCAGCACGAGCATGTACTTCGAAGCGCTGGTCGGAGTGCCAATGACAGAAATGTACATGAAAGGGGTCACGCTACGGACCGGGCGCGTCGCGTCGCGCACGAGTCTTCCAACCGTATTTGCGATGGTCGCATCGGGAACAATCGACCCATCGCAAGTCCCTGTGCAAAGCGTCGCTTGGAACGACCTCGATCGAGCTCTGCTCGATTTCGACCTGAAACTGGTTGCCTCGCGACCCCGATGAGAAAGCGAGCGCGCACGACACACGTCTACCATGGCCTCAACGACTAAGATCCGTGACGCAATGCTGTTCACGGCGATCCGCCTGTTTCGCGAGCGCGGTTACTCGGGTACTTCAATGCTCGACGTCGTGCGCGAGAGTGGCGCTCCGCGCGGTTCACTCTATCACTACTTCCCGGGCGGTAAGCAGCAGATGGGAGAAGAGGCAGTCACCCTTGCCGGAACTTTCGTAAGGGCCTGGATCCGCGAAGCGGACAAGGCATCGGACACCGCCTCGGATCTCTTCCGCCGACTCGGGGAGGCCTACAGCCGCGCCCTCGAGGAATCGGAGTTTCGCGAAGGGTGCCCGGTCGCGACCGTCGCCCTGGAGACCGCCGCATCGCTGCCCGAGCTCGCGAAGGCGTCAGACAAAGCGTTCAACAGCTGGACAACCGAGGTGGAACAGGCCTTGGTCGGCAAAGGAGTCGGGCACGACCGAGCTCGCGAACTGGCGCTTCTCGGCATCTCGGCCATCGAAGGCTCGCTTCTCCTGGCCAGAGTCGCACAATCCGGCGAGCCCGTGCGAAAAGTCGCCGAGCAACTCGCCGCGCTCACCGAAACTTAAGGCGGTAGCCGTCGCGGAGACGCGTCCCAAAGTTCAAGACTGGAGTTCCCGAACGACGGCACACCTCAGTTATCTGGCGAGATCTTCGCTCTTTCTCCTTGCGTATTCTCGAGGTTCGAGGCCGGAACTTCGGCCGATTGCCCAAGTTCGACGAACATTGCTGACACTAAGATCAACATAAGAGACACGAAGAAAAAGGGCCCCAGGCCCACCACACGGTTGATCTCATCGAACAAAACAAACGACACCACTGAACCCGCCACGCCAACGAAAAAAGGGATCCATCGCCGAACCATTCTCGCCAACAAAGCTGAAGAGAGCACCAAGAATACGCACGCGATGATCCATCCAGTGAACACCCCAACGCTTGCCGCCCCGCCCAATCCACTCATCGCAAGGGTGAGCATCCCGTCGATTGGTGAGACAGAAATGCAAGGCGCCAGCAGCATCATCGCTCGATGAAAAAGCCCCCCATCAAGATGAACATCTCATCCTCAGTGGTGACACCGCCGCGCAGCTGACAGGCGTCGCACACGCCATCTCCAGCGCCTGGGCTAGAGTCACACGAAGCGTCGAGCTCTGCTTCCGTCTCACCAGCACAAGACTCGCCGACCAATCCCTCCGTGCAGCCGCTGGCCTTTGCGCATGGTCCGCCAATCGTATTGTTCGGCGGCGGCGGTGAAGTCGACTGCTTTTTGACCTCGGACGGATCACTCCAGCCGTTGTCATAAAACGAGCAGTAAGTGAGTGTGCGCGCCGCCGCGCTGGCCTTGCGATCCGGGTACTCACGCGCCGGCTCGAAGAGCCGAATCGTCGGGTCATTGTAGACCAGACTCGTGTATAGCAGTCGGTCGCTGGCATCCACATGTTCAGGCTGCGCCAGCGCATAGCCTACCACACGCACCAACTCGCCAATACTAACGCGACCGTCGTAGTCGCCATCACAAGGCACACACTCCTCGTACTCCGCCACGTCGAGAGCAATATTGACGCAGCCGATCAGGTCGGAAACACCCACCTCACCGTCACCATTGCAATCACCCGATTCGGGCGGGACCAGCGCTACGCACGAAGAACCGGCGCAGACGGAAGCAGACACTTCGTCACCCTCCGGCGGACAAGCAGCGCCGTCATTCGGTCCACCATCGCAGACAAAACGTCCGTCAAATACTCGAAACCTTTTGCCGCGTTTATGAGTGTGCGAATTGAGCTCGTACAACCGCGTGTCCGGAGGAAACACGTGGTGTTTACAAATCTCTTGAGCTTCGAACGGCGGCACGTTCATGCCAAAGATCGAAGAGGTATTGAAGATACCCAGCGCCGGTGTCACCCGTTCGTCTACTTGCGCGAACTCGAAGTTGATCCAGCCTTCGAGCTTGCCGTCTTCGTCCGTCAGATTGAAAGCGTGGGAATTCCATACGATCAACCCCTTGAGCGGCGCACTTCTGAATACGCCTTCTGGAAAATGCCGACTGAACGACGCCTCCTGCGTACCCGGAATTCCTCCCCTTGTGGCGGTCCGCGCATCATCCGGACCAAAGCCGACACAAGCTAACGATGTTTGCGGCTCACTAGCGCAAAAAACCTCCGGCCCACAAAAGCCAAGATCTGTCGGTGCGCAAGCCTGACCGTCCTTCTCACCACCCCGGCACTTGTATTCGCCCCAGATCGGATCGTCGTAAGCGGTATCCCCATCGTAGACTCGAGTGATCAGATGGTGGCTAAGCGGGTCCTGCCGAATCTGGTAGCTCTTGTAGACAAAGGAGTCGCCTTCGACGAACTGAGCCGGCACTTGATCCGTCACGTCGTAGTAGCTGGCAAAACACACCTCATCCTCACGACCCGCAGGAAGTGTCCACCGTGGCATGCGAATCTGAACACCAACGCCCGCCTCCGGTACCGGTAGCGGTGCGATCTCGATCGGCTTCGCCGGCGGCAAGCAGGCGTCGAGCAACTCTCCGGTGCCCGGCACCGTACCCTCGCGCGGCGCTCCCTGCTCGATCCACTCGCGTACGGCTTCGAGCTCATCCAAGCTCAAGGGTTCGAAGCCGATCGGCATCGCGCGAAGAGGCGCTTCCCACTGACCGGACAAGGTCGCCGCAGCCAAGTTGATGTAGAGGAGGCTCTGATCCTTCTGCCCCGGAACGACTCTCTTCAGTCCGGCAATGGTGCCCGCAGGTACCGTCGTGGCCGGCTGCTCGATCAAGTTGTCATGGGCGACATCGGCTCGCAAATCGAGACCGCCTGAAGCGGCCGCACCGTGGCAAGCCGATACAGTACATCCTCGGTTCTCGAAGACGACCTTCTGGATCAACGCGAAGGTGCTATCAAAGTTCCCCCCTTCACAATCTTGCGCTAAAGAAGGGACAGCGGAGAGAGAAAGTGCGAAGGCGGTTCCGACAACTACAATGCGCATCACATTCATCGGGTCACTCTAACCATCCATTCGGAGATGCGTCCAGCTGGGCACTCTCGCTAGTGCTGATCGCCAGCTGCGGCGTTCTTCACCAACCACCAGATCTCCTATCAGCCCCGCCTCTTCAACTGACGAACAGTGAGATTCTCGATCTAACCAATTACGTGTTGGAGCGTGCGCGCGGCAGCAACAGCGCCGCAGAGCTCCCAGCCAGCCGACGACGAGATCAGGCAGAGCGGCTCGTCTTCGTCACCGCCAGCGACCTTGCCAGTCGGGGTGAGGTTTATGTCGGCCAAGCCATCGGGATCGAGGCAGCGATCGACAATGCTCTGTCAAAGTTGGCAGAGGAATCGACTGCCGTCACCGCCGTGCAGCTCGACGTCGTTGAGTCAGTCGAGCCAGCTTCGTTTCCGATCAAAGACGCAAGCTTCACGGCCGGACTATTCGGGCTGATCATCGCCCCGACCAACACCGCAATTCTGCCGGGCGAGATCGTTGCCGGGAACCTTCTCGACCGAAAGCGAAACCTCAATCACGGGTACCTGCTACGCGCTCCAGCAAGTGCACTTCGCCGACGCCTAGAAGGTTTGCCCATCCCAAATACGCAACGGTTTACCACCACGAGCGCCTTCGCCGACGACCGTGGTCCACGACTCCTGTATCGCGGCCAGCCTCAGCTCGGAGAGATTGAACCGAAAGACCTCATCGCTTCCGCACTGGCTGGCGCCCTTTACCTTCGGCGCGCACTCAAGTCCGACGGTAGCTTCGTCTACGCCTACTGGCCCAAGACGGATCAGGAACGGCGCGACTACAATGTACTGCGGCACGCCGGGACGACGTACTCTATGTTCGAGTTCGTCGGTCGTACCCCTCACGACGGTATCGAAATCGCCGCCAGGCGGGCCCTCGCCAAATTGCGCGATTTCATTCACCCCTGTCCGGCTCCGGCGAAAGGCGAGCAATGCGTGGTCGACGGCGGTACAATCAAGCTCGGCGGCAACGCCCTGGCGATCTTAGCCCTCAGTAAGCATTTTGAAACAACCGGCGAGCCGACACACCTCGACTTGATGCGCTCCCTGGCGCGATACATCTTGGCTGTGCAGCAACCCAACGGCGAGTTTCACCCGCACATGCAGCGCGCCAGGGATGGAGCGCCAATGAACCAAGTCTCCATCTACTACCCGGGCGAGGCTCTTCTGGCCCTGCTCCGCTTACACCACATCGATCCCGACGGCCCCTGGCTCGACGCCGCGGCTCGCGGTGCACGCTATCTGATCCAAGAGCGCGACATCGACCTCCCGCGCGCCGACCTTCCGCACGACCATTGGCTTCTGTACGCGCTCAACGAGCTGCACAGAGCACAGCCCTCTGACATCGTATTCAACCACGCAATGGAAATCGCTCGCGCGATTGCGAACGGCCAGAACTCAACTCCGGAGTTTCCCGACTGGCTGGGCAGCTTCTACAAGCCTCCGCGGTCCACTCCCTCTTCGACGCGAGTCGAAGGACTGGTTGCTGCGTTCGAGCTAGCCCGCGACTTCGGAAGTGCTGAAGACGCCGCGATGTTCAAACGCGCTATCGATCTCGGAGTCCGGCACGTACTTCACCATCAGTTCCGTCCCGCAAGCGTTCTCTTTCTACCGAATCCGCAACGCGCGCTCGGAGGATTTCGCCGCGGCTTCACAAGCTACGAGATCCGCATCGACTACGTACAACACGCGATCTCCGCGCTGCTCGGGTACGAACGGATTTCGAGATAATCAGCGGCGTTCCTGCTTCAGCGCCGACACACCGACAGCAGCCATCTCCGCTTGGTAGAGCCCGCCAATGATTAGAAACGACCGCGTCGCCGGGGGCTCTCTTCATCGCACCCGAGTCGTTCCGGGTGAAATATCAGACACGCGACCCACCGCGTTGTAACAGCAAGAATTCAGCCCGTGATCGGTCCACGGGAAAGACCCCGGACGAGGAACACTCGTCCGGGGTCTTTCGCCGGGGCTGCCGCTGCCAACTCAACCCAACAAATCCATCGCCCTCCGGTGCGCAGTGTCGAATGCTGCTCCCTCATCATCCCCACCGACCGGCCGCCGCTCCTCACCGCGTAGGAAGTACAACGCCTGCACCAGGAAGAAAGCCCAGACTGCCAAGGCAGTCGAAGGAACCAAGCGAGCAAACGACAGTCCGGCACCGAGCAGCGCGACTTCCGTGACCACAGCGACCATCGCAGAACGGCCACTCTGCACCACACCACTGCGAAAAGCCGCGCCAGCCCCGGCCAGCAGAAGTACCAGCTCCGTCATTGTGTGACTCGCGACCAAAGCTGCAATCGCCAGCACCGCAAAGAGAGCTGAGCTACGGAACTTCGGAGAAGGCGTCAGCGCCGCGATGTACACGATCGCGGTTCCGACCAAGTAGACAGCTCGGGCGTTCCAAACTCCAAGGAAAGGCGCCGCAAGAATCACCCATGGAATCCAAGCGATCGCCGCAAGCGCCGCGAAGGCCAAAGCGCGCGCGAATGAGTTGAGTCTCATCACGACACCTCCTCCCCCGATCGCCGCCGCATCAGCTCGATCTCGACTTCCTCGTCGGCAACGGCAGAGACATCCTGGAAAGAAAAACCCTGGGGATCATCCCGATGCGCCGTTTCCAGCTGAACCCGCGACTTCAGCTCCACGAACCGTCGCTCCTGATCTTGCAAACGGGTTTCGACCAGGCCGATCTGCGTGCAGCACTCTTCGACCTTGGCGGCCAGCGTTGCAAGCGCCCGACGCCGAGGTAGGAGTTGCTTGATCGCAAACCTCGCCAAGTCGTCCTTCCCCGCATCGAGAGCCAGTGTTACATCCTCGTCGAGTCTCGTCTCGGCCTCCTGCTCGAGGGTGAGGTTGGCGCTAAGAGTCTTGTGCTGATCCCGAAGGACTCCAAGACGGGCTCGAGTCCTGTCGACCTCGAGTTCCCCTTCGCGCAGATACTGCTTCAGCAATAGCGTCCGCTCCTCCAACGACTCGACAACACCGTGGGCATCGGCCCTCAGCAGCACACTCAGTCGATCAAAGAGCCTCATCACTTCACCGCCTTTTTGGCCCCAACCCGGCGACCGTCTTTGGCAACCGCGCTCTTCACCTTCGAAAGTGTACTCTGCTTTTGCGCCTGACCCTCTCCTTCGAACGCCGAACGCACCTCGGCTTCTAGCGAGTCCATCTCGTCGAGTTTCTGAGCGACTGGTGCCGATTGGAGAACAGCATTGCGATCCGAGACGTCGTCCCGGTATGTGCGAAGAACCTGCAATGCCTCCTTGCGATTGCCGGATTTGACCTCGCGCGCAACTTCTTCCTGCATCTTGTTGTAGCGATCGACAACGACAGAACGGCTCCACGCGTCCACGTCAAAGCTCGATAGGTATTCTTTCTTTCCCCCAACACATGCAATCTTCGGGGCGTCATTGATGCGTACAGCCTGACGCCCTGCCGCGTCGCTGTACGACAGTTCGAATCGCCCGATATCGTATTGACCCAGCTCACGGTTCGGCACCCGCAACGTCAGCCAAACTCGGCGTTCCTGCCCAGCAAACAGCGACCCCGGTCGAAACAAGACGGAGTCCCCACTGCGCTCGAGAGGGTATCCGGCAGCATCAACAACCTGCACCCCTGAAGACGGATCGACTCGCACCGCCAGACCCGTCGCGATGGTCGTACGCGCTGCGTCGAATTCGCGGGCGAACACCTCGCCCAGCTCGTTAGCGCGCTTCACATAGTAGTAGTTGCCCGTACCTTCGTCCGCCAAAGCCGTCATCAGATACTCGTTGAAGTCGTTCCCTACACCGACAGTCGACATCATGAACTCGCCCTGTGCCGCCCGGCGTGCACGAGCCTTGAGCCCTTCGGGAGTCGCGTCTCCCTCGTTTGCCAGTCCGTCGGAGATCAGAATCAGGTGCGGAACACGCTCGGCGTTTCGATCACCTCCGATGAGGGCAAACGCCTGATCGAGACCACTCGACATGTTGGTGCCACCACCAGTAGCTACCGACGCGAGTCGGTCAGAGAACCGGCGCCGCCCCACCCCGTCCACAGTACCCAAAGGGAAGTCGACGCGCGCATCACTCGAATAGCTCACCAACGAGAAGCGGTCACGGGCGTCCAACTGCGCCACCAACTCGCGCACCGACGCCTTGGCCTGTTGCATCTTCTCTCCCGACATCGAACCGGATCGATCCAAGACGATCACCAGGTCCGTCGCCCGGCGAGGCTGTCGCGAGAGCCCCGCAGCCACGTCCCCAACTTTCATGACGAGCTCGACCCGCGCGGTGGCGTCGCCGCCTTGGTGGACGGCGCCGCGGTCGAGAGTCGCCGTGAACGTAATCGGCCCGGAGACCTGTGTTGCCGAGAGACCTGTCACCGGGCCCCCGACGGTTCCGCCAGTGGCCAACACCCCTACCGCGGCCGTCGCCAGCAACAGTCCTCCAGCAATCACAAACTGTATACGCTTGGTTCTCATGTTATCTCCTCCGTCTGTGGGACGCGCGCCACGCGCGCCACGTCATCTAGAAACAACTGACGGCCGACTGTCCGAGATAGTCTGTAAAAGAAGTGTAAATCGCCCTACATAGCCGCTCTGGCAGTTTACTCGCTGCGCCGAACCCTTAGACTGACGAGCATGGAGTCCCGCACCTCGATTCTCGTCGTCGAAGACGAGCGAGCCATTCGCAACGGATTGTGCGACTTGCTCGACTTTCACGAACATGAAGCGACCGGCGTAGAAACTGGCGAGGAAGGCCTCCGGCTGGCTCTCACTGGCCAATACTCGTTGATCTTGCTCGACGTGATGTTGCCCGGCCTGAGCGGCTTCGACGTATGCCGCAAAGTACGCGAAATTCATCCATCGCAGCCAGTATTGATGCTGACCGCCAAGGGCAGCGAGGACGACATCCTCGAAGGGTTTCGATGCGGCGCAGACGACTACGTCACCAAGCCGTTCTCTGTTGCGCAACTCGTAGCCCGGGTCGACGCCCTTCTACGGCGATCGACACCGCGACACAATTCACACATCGAGCCGTTCGAAGCGGGTCCCTGGCATGTCGATCCACTCAACCGGGAAGCGATCAATGGACAGAATCAAGTCGAGCTGACCCAACGCGAGGTCGATCTCTTGGCGTTGTTCCACGCCGAAGCAGGTCGGATTCTAAGCCGCCGCCGACTGCTCATCGAAGTCTGGGGCATGCAGCCCGGCGCCGACGTGCAGACGAGGACAGTCGACATGCATATCGCGAAGCTGCGAAAGAAGCTCGGCGAGACCGCCCTCGGAATCGATACCGTCCGAGGAGAGGGGTATCGCTACCGCGGGTAATTCAATGCGACGACTTCGCTTATTGTTTGCAGCCTTCACACTGGCGATGATCGCACCCGTCGGACTCCTGGTCTTGCGGTCTCTGGAC
The DNA here is from genome assembly GCA_029262455.1 of Deltaproteobacteria bacterium. Classification (GTDB taxonomy): domain Bacteria; phylum Desulfobacterota; class Binatia; order HRBIN30; family CADEER01; genus CADEER01. The sequence continues at coordinate 78,912 of JAJCZJ010000031.1, forward strand.
AGTATCAAGCTGGAAAGCCAGATCCGCGAGCAGACTATCGCGGAGCGAATTTTCGACGAAATGGAAGGGTCCCTGTCGGCGATGCTCGCCGCCGAAGAGGCGCGTCCCGTACTCGACTACCAGTTCCGCGGCGGCGCAGCAGACGACAGCTTCGTACTGAGCCGCTTCGAGATCGAGGGGAGCCAGGTCGAGGACACACCCACCGGCGCCCCAGACAGAGACGAAGCCGAGGGTGTCGGAAACCTCGTGAAACTCGATAAAAATCAGGTCGGTCGACGCGAGAACAAGAAACTAGCGGGGGGCAAAGCCGAGCCCGAAGTCCAGATGCCGGGTACCACCGTGCGGCTAGGCAAGAGTGGCCGGAAGGCCAGCGACGTCGGTGCGGACGTCGCGCAGAGCGTCAGCAAGCGCGTATCGGAGTACGAGGTTCTCCGGTCGCTCAACAACGCTGCCACGAGCCGCTCGAAAGAGCGGGCCCCCAAGAGAAAGGTGACCAAGAGAAAGGTGACCGACCTCCTCGCATCCCGGGCCGGCGCACCTCCCGTAGTAGCAGCGCCAAGAGAGTCCGCCCGCGAAGCAGCGGAGTCAGATGACCTGATCGCGCAGAAGGGGGCCTCCGCGTCTCACTTCGCCAAGGATCGCCTGCGAGCCCTGGGATACGGGTACGCTGCGCCACCCAGCGTCGAGGACTCGGATGGCAAGGAAGAGCAACGCATGGCCGCAGCCGCTTCCGGGCGGCTCGATTTTCTCGATTTGCGCGACACCGCGTTTGGAGCGGCACGCCTTTCCGGCCGCGCCGTCGGCCCCGACAGAATCATGCTACACCGCACAGTCGCCCGCGGCGCAGCCGTCTACCAACAGGGTGTTCTCCTCGACATAGGACTGCTCGAGGACTGGCTACAGTCGAAAGTTCTCGGCGACACGGCAGACTACGCAACATTCGCACTGTTTACACGGCAACCCTCCGCCATCAGCGGCGTTCCGGACGGAGGGACGCTATTCAGCCACCGGTTCGCCGAACCGTTTTCCGATCTCAACGCCCACCTGCGACTGAGCCCGCTATCTCCGACCGACAGCGCCACCTACGTCTACACGCTGTCCGCACTCCTCGTCGCGGCGAGCATCATTGGCATCGGGTTACTCTATCGCAGTGTCGCCGTGACGGTCCGATTCGCCGAACGTCGCTCGAACTTCGTAGCGGCGGTTTCACACGAGCTAAAAACGCCACTCACTGCTATCCGGATGTACGGGGAAATGCTGCGCGACGGCGTCGTTTCTTCCGACGCGAAGCGGCAAGAGTACTACCGCCACATCACCAGCGAGTCGGAACGACTGAGTAGGCTGATCAACAACGTGCTGGACTACTCGCATCTGGAAAAAGGGACACGCAACCTGAATCCAACACGGGTGTCGGTCCAGCCCATTCTCGAAGAGGTAGCCAGTATGGTCCGCCCCCATGCGACGGACCACGGCTTCGCGATCGAGGTCGAGTGCGATGCGAACTTGCCGGCCGCCATGGTCGACGCCGATGCGCTCTCACAAATTCTCTGGAATCTTCTCGACAACGCCATCAAGTACGCTTCGTCCGCATCGGACAAACGAGTCCACCTGCGAGCGGTTGGCGACGATTCCAAGATCTGCATCTCGGTCACCGATCACGGGCCCGGCGTCGCCCCGCGCCATGAGAAGAACATTTTCGAACCGTTTTATCGCGGTGAGGACGAGCTCACCCGGCGCGCCAAAGGAACCGGCCTTGGTCTAGCCCTGGTCCGCGATCTAGCTACGCAAATGGGCGCATCGATCGAGGCAAACAATATCGACGGCGGCGGATTCGAAGTAAAGATCGGCGTGCAAGTAGCTTAGCTGTCCGGCCTACTTGTTCGACGGGCCGTTAGTGTTGCGGCGTGCACGCAAAGCACGGTGTGACCTCACCCGGCTTGCACTCTCGTTGCAGACAGACCCCCAGGGGCCCATCTGGAAGCTGACACTTCTCAGCAATCTTGCTGCAAGTGGCCGCGACGCCGGGTCCCACCTCGCAAGCAGCGAGCAACACACTGAGACCCACAACAAACACGCCGCCAACACCGCGCCAGGTCATTTCTTTTTCACCTTACCTTCGAGATATTCCTTGAGGGCGCGTGCGTTGTTGAGGTCAGGCTCTTTTGAGCTGAACAAGAAAGTCACGTGCGATCTCTCGACGATCTGCGCCAACTCGGCCACACGATCGGCACTCTTGAGTTCGCGAAAATAGCGGCGCCGGAATTCGAGCCACTTCGCAGGGTCGTGAGAATACCACTTGCGGAGCCCGTCGGACGGAGCGATTTCTCGAAACCAGAACTCGATCGCCGCCTTTTCCTTGCTGATGCCCCTTGGCCAAAGGCGGTCGACGAGAATACGCACACCGTCCTCGTCCGTCACCGGCTCATAAATTCTCTTGATTTTGATGGTCATCGTATCGAGTCCCTACGCTTTCGGCTCCGGGATCGCATCACTTCCCCAGGCACGTTATAGCTCATTCGATGTCCACGAACGAAATCGAGGCGGTACTCTTCGACTACGGTGGTGTTTTTACTGCGTCCCCATTTGGCGCCGCCGAGGGAGTCGCCGACAAGCTCGGCCTGCCCCGCGCGACACTCCTGGATCTCGTCTTTGGCCCGTACGACCGTGACACAGACCACCCATGGCACCAACTCGAGCGCGGCGAAGTCTCACTCGATCAGGCGCGAAAAGCGATCCTGGAGGCAGGCCGTGCACACGACCGCGAGGTTGATATCTTCGTATACTTCGCGGCGATTGCCAGTATTACCCAAGGCATGGTCGAGCCGATGATCGACTGTGCCCGAAACATCAAGATTGCCGGATACCGCACCGCGATCGTGACCAACAACGTCGCTGAGTTCGCCGAGCATTGGCGCGCATCCCTCCCCCTGGACGAACTCTTCGATACCATCATCGACTCGAGCCAGGTCGGCATGCGCAAGCCCAATCCAAAAATTTTTCACCACGCCCTCGAGTGCGTCGGCAACATCGCGCCGCAGAACGCGGTCTTTCTCGACGACTTCGCCGGAAACGTAGCCGCCGCCGAGCGCGTCGGAATGCACGGCATTCTTGTCGAGCCAGACCCGTCTGGCGCAATCGCGAAACTGGAGAGCCTCCTCGCAGGGTCGTGATCCGCCGCACGAAGGATCTGACAACACGAAGGACCTGACAAGAGTTGGGTAGAAATCCCCGCCTTGAAAGCGAGGTCAAAGGCACCTGACCAAGCGGCGATCAAAACAACCAGGCCTACGTTTCGCCACCACCCCTAAGGTGTTTCCAGTAGCGCTCAGGGGCTTCAAGTATACCGCGCGTGATCTGGTAGTGCTGAGTATCCTCGAGTGCGATCGATTCGACCCGATCCCCATCAAAGCTCAGAATCTCCGCACCCGGGTACGTGAGCAAGATCGGCGAGTGGGTCGCAACAACGAACTGACTGTTACCATTCTCCGCCAACTGAGCCATGTGTGCCAGCAGCGTCAGCTGCCGTTGTGGAGACAGGGCTGACTCTGGTTCGTCGAAAAGATAGAGGCCCGGGCCGATGCGTTCATGCAATACGGCAAGGAAGGCTTCTCCGTGCGATCGTTCGTAGAGCGACCGGCCCCCATACCGGCCATACGGATCCCCCCTGAAATCCGGGTCCTGCCGACGATCATCAAGTAGTGACGCAAAATGCGCCTGCAACTCAGCGCGAAAGAAGTAGCCGTCGCGTGGCCGCTTTCGAAAGGAGGGCCGCAGCTGGTTGGTCAGGGCCGCCTCCGGTTCGGGACCGTGGTTCGCACCAACTTCGTTACGACCACCACCAGAAGCAGGAAAGCCGCAGAGTTCGGCGAGAGCCTCGATGACCGTCGACTTGCCAGCGCCGTTCTCCCCAACAAAAAAAGTTACAGGCGTTCGAAAGGAAATGTCGAGAGACCGAACGGCAGGCAGATTCAGTGGATACTCGTGGCCATCCACTAATTCCGGGTTCACCCGCAACCCAAGCAAGTACGGGACTGTTGATTTGCGCATCCACCTAAGGAACTAGCACAGAGTCCCCGATCGGAAAGTCCCGAACATCGAGACACAGCGGACTTCATCCAACTCGAGGAAAATTATCACAGGATCGGGCACTCGCCCGAAGATCCTCACCCATCGAGGGTAAACGTCACTCCGGCTCTCTCGTTCAATCGCGCCAACAACGGCTCGCCCATTGCGGCAGCTGTGGTCCAAAAGCCACCTTCGACTTCAAGGCTGTCGAGCGCCAAACAGACTGCGCTCTCGCCGAGCATCTTGGCGGTCGACCCGTACCCGGGGTCGCGGTCGCCATAGACCTTGGCGCGCAGGTTCTTCTCTTTGTCTCTCGGGTGTTCGCCGAGAAGCTGAATATCGAAGTACCCTTCCTCGCGTTGTTTCGCACTCGGGCCTTCACCCGGCTTCGGTAGCGCTCGCGCCAGCAATCTCCGTAGCGGTCCAATCGCTCCGGCGACGAGCACACCGCCGAGGCCAGCAGCCATCCCCGCGGCTTTGACGGCCGCCAGCGGGCCCGGTCCCATCAGAACCGCCTCATCGTAACGAAAATCACTGCCGTACAATTCTTCGAGCAACGCCGCACTTCGACGCACGACCCTGGTATTCAACGCCGCCATGACGAACGGCCCGGTCCACGAATTGAAATCGTCATCGAACACCGGCCCAACCTGATCGGCTCCATCTGGTCCCTGGCGTTTTCCTTCAGGGTTGAGCGCGTACGGGTCGGCCATGAGCTTTCGCACCGCCGCGTCAGATTGGAGCTCTGACATCATCTCCAGCATGCTCGCAGCGGTACCGCCGCTAAACCCGCCACTGAAGGCCTTGACTCGATACTTGATCCTGGAGCACGGCACACCGTGTCGTGCGTGCATCTCGCTTTGCAGAAAAAACACGCCGATATCCGACGGAATACAATCAAAGCCGCAAGAGTGGACAATTCGAGCGCCACTCTCCGCAGCCGCCGCCTGATGGCGATCCATCATTCGCCGGATCCATTGCAGCTCGCCGGTGAGATCGCAGTAGCTCGTGCCGGTCGTGACGCAGGCTTCGACGAGATCCGAGCCGTACTTCGCATACGGCCCTACGGTCGAGCAGACGACAGACGTCCGCTCCGCCAGAGACCGCAGGAACGGGGCATCCGCACTGTCACCCAATAGGATCGGCAGCTCAGCAGCCACGGTGCCCAACCCTTCGCGCAGCCCCTCGAGCTTGCCTTGGTTGCGACCGCCGATCGCCCAGCGCAGGTCCTTGCCGACGCCGTAGTGCTTGCACAGATACTCAGCAACCAATCGCCCGGTGAAACCGGTCGCACCCCAGACGACAACGTCAAACTCTCGCTTTTTGCTAGCCATCGAACCAGCGTCGCGGATTCGTTGCACGCGAGCAACAGGGCCGTTGAGATACAGCAACGCCGCGACTAAAACCTAAGCTCATCCCCCGCTTTTGCCCACTGGCATCAAAGTTGATGTTACGAGCCCACGGAGGAGACGAACCCAATGACCGAGAACCTAACCATCGACTCAGCCACCGAAAAAACCATCGACCTCGAACCCGGCCCGATCCACTACCGCGAAGTCGGCAGCGGCAAGCCTCTGGTCTTCATTCACGGATTGCTGGTCAACGGACTCCTTTGGCGAAAAGTCGTCCCGGCCCTCGCGCCAACTTTTCGCTGCATCGTGCCCGATCTGCCCCTCGGCTCGCACCGCACGCCGATGTCACCGGACGCCGACCTCTCGCCGCCCGGGCTCGCTAAGATCATCGGAGATTTCCTCGATAAGCTTGAGATCGAGAACGCAACACTCGTGGCCAACGATACCGGCGGTGCCCTGACGCAAATATTGGCGGCGACCAAGCCCGAGCGGATCGGACGAATGGTGCTCACGCCGTGTGACATGTTCGACAACTTCCTGCCCACCCTCTTCCAACCGCTGCAGGCCGTCGGAGGCTCGCCATTCGGACTGGCCGTCCTTGCGCAACTCATGCGCATCAATGCGTTGCGCGGCCTCCCTCTCGCCTTCGGGTTTCTCGCCAAACACGGGATCGAGAAAAGCGTAGCGGACCGCTACCTGCAGCCGACGCTGAAGTCAGCCAGGATTCGCCACGATACCAACAAGATCCTGCGCGGCATCTCGTCCGAACACACCATGAAGGCGGCTGAGGGACTCAAGGGTTTCGATCGACCGACACTACTCGCGTGGGCAAGCGAGGACCGAGTGTTCCCACTCGATCACGCGCACCGCATGGCGTCGATTCTCGCCAACGCGCGCGTCGAAGTCATCGACGACTCGTACTCGTTCGTACCAGAAGACCAACCGGAAAAGCTCGCCGCGCTGATCGCGGACTTCGCGGCCTAGCAACCCGTTGTAAAAATCTGGTGGACTGAAGTCCACCCTACGAAACGACAAACTCGTGGTCTCGTGGGGTAGGCTTCAGCCTACCAATTCCGCACGACTGAGAGCCGCGCTTCTATCGCCAACACGGCTCAGCAGGAGCTTCGCCCTCCCTGGCCTAGTCGGCCGCCGACTACAAGAGGTGTTGCTCAAAAACTTCGTCGTTGAAACCGACGATGATCTTCTTGCCGCGACGAATCGTCGGAGCGCGAAGGTTTCCTGTCGGGCCCAACATTGCATCGACAACTTCTTTCGGCGCCTTGCCGCCCGGCTTGAACTCACTAACCTTCTTGCCCTTGGCCACAACGACGATCGACGCTGCCTTGGCGAGATCTGCAGCATCTTTGCGGCCCAGCTTGCGGCTCGCCGGCACGACCTCTTTTGGTTCAATACTATTGGCGTCCAGAAACTTGGACGCTCGGGTGCAAGATGTTCAACCCTTGCGGTGGTAATACCAATCGATTCCAGCCATTTCTCTTCCTTTACTAGTCTCGGCACCAAAATCGGCAACGACTCGGAAAATTTCAATACCTTCCCTGCAGACGTCGATCAACTCTCACGTGCACGCTTCGCGTAGTATTGCTTGAGGACCTCGAACGCTTGCTTACGATTGCCTTCGTTGTCGACCAACCCCTTGCGATTCCAGTAATCCTGCACTCCCTGGTAGAGGCGCATGGGCGACCGGAAGTCCTTCAGCACCCAGGGGCTCCAGCCGCGCACTTGCGGCTCGTCTTCCAGCATCGCAACCTGGCGGCTATAGACCAGGGCCTGGTACTCTTCGGAATAGACGGCGAGATCTTCAACCGGCGCGTGCATGCCGAAGCGCGCACCGGCGCCGAACTCGCTGATAATGATCGGCTTCTCGGATGGTGTTTCAAAGCGGATTCGATCCATATGATCGAGCATGACGCGGCGGGCATAGTGGCTCGAGAACGGCCCCATCGCCGCCATTGCGCCGGAGTAGTACCAACCGAAATATTCGTTCACCGCCGCCACGTCGACAACATCGGCCAGTTGGTCGTCGACACGGTAGACCCACTCCTTGGGGGCTATTCCGAGGACGAGCGCTGGAATATAGCCGCGAGCAAAGAACCCTCCGAGCGCCTCGCCGGTCACCAAGGCCGCCGTCACGAGTCGCGTATCGTCGAGTTCCCGCACGTGCCCTGCCAGCGCCGCCATGAATCGGTTGCGCGCATCGGTCTCCGGAGTTTCGTTGCCAACGCTCCAAAGGACGACAGATGCGCGATTGCGATCGCGCTCGATCATCTCATCGAGCTGCGTTTTGGCGAGTTGGAGAGTCTTCTCGTTCTCGAAGTCAATGTTCCAGTAAACGGGAATCTCAGCCCACACCAGAATGCCGCGGCGATCCGCCTCCCGCACGATGTGCTCGTTGTGGGTGTAGTGCGCTAGCCGAACAAAGTTACAGCCGAGCTCCTCAACGACATCGAGCAACGCGACCGCGTGCTCCGGACTCCAAGCACGGCCGTTCTCCCCGAGAGCCTCCTCGTGAATCGAGACACCGCGCAAAAACACCGGTTGATCGTTCAGCAGAATATCCGCCCCCCGGGTCGCGACCGTGCGGAAGCCAATCCGATCGATGAGTCGGTCGGAGCCAACACCGAGCTCGACTTCGTAAAGCTTCGGGGATTGCGGCGACCAACGCGCGGGTGTCGCCTCTACACTCACCCGCGCAAGCCCATCGCGACCAGCCTCGATCAAGGTATCGATCGACAGCTCGCCGATGCGCATGCGAACCGAAGACGCAGCCATCCTCCCGTCTACAACGATCGAAGCGCGAATGCGGGCGGGATTCTCTGGGTCGAGCTCGATCCGCGAGCTGCGCACGAAGGTCTCCGGAACCCGAACCAGCAGGACTTCGCGCGTCAGGCCGCCGTAGTTGTGCCAATCCGTCGTCGGCGTGGGAACATCTTCCGCGGTGCGTCGATTGTCGACATGCACGACCAACAAGTTGGTTCCATTACGCAGGCCATCCGTCACTTCGAAATTGAACGGTGTAAATCCTCCGCGATGCTCGCCCAAGAGCTTGCCGTTCAGGTATACCCGCGCCCGGTAATTGGCAGCGCCGAAGTATAAGAACGACCGTCCGTCGATCGGAAGAGCCAGCTCGAACTCGCGCTTGTACCAAACCGATCCCTGGTAAAAGACAAGGCGAGGATCCTGGGTATTCCAGTCCCCGGGGACTTTGAGCTTGAGGCCGTTCTCAAAAGAGAATTCACCCAAGTCGCTCGCCGACCCCGGTTCTTGCGCGCGCCCCGCAACGCCACCGAGATCACCCCGGTCGTACGGATCAATGACCGCGCTCCACACCCCTCCGAGGTCGGTCGATTCCCGATCGAAAATGTTGGTAATCAAAGGGTCCGGCGCGCGACCGGAATTTGCAGCCACTGACCGATAGTGATCGACGACTTCCTTGGTTCGCTGCGGCCAATCACCAAACCACGCGTAGTAGGTCAGTCCGAGCCCCGCCGATCCCGCCAAAAACAGAAGCACGCTCACTCCGGTCCACAACCTACGCATCTTCTACGTCTCGTCCCCGCCCCATACGCCGGAGCATAGAGGATCGCCCATCCGGCGGTCGAGTCCCTCGAACGGTGGAGGTAGAGTCCCTCTCCGGCGTCACTCAATCCGAGACTTCGGCCGCAAGGGGTGGCGGAAGCCGCATCGCTCTATAGGATTTGAGAGATGGGCGCCTCAACATCTATCGAATCAATCGAAAAACTCCTGTTCCAGAATCTCAACCGGGTCATTCTACCAGGCGTCAAATCCGGCTGGCTGAGTCCCGCGAATTTACCGACTACTGCGATCGCGCTCGAAGTGCGCGGGCGAGTCAGCGGCAAGAAACGTACGGTTCCACTCGTCGCATGGCAGTGGGGCGATACTCTGATCGTCGCGACCTTTCGCGGCGACCGTTCGCAGTGGCTTCGCAATCTCGCCAGCGCAGAAAAGGCGCGCGTCTGGCTCGCGGGCGAACCGGCGAATTACCGCGCCTTCGTCATGTCCCGCAAGCTCGAAACGAGCAAGCAGCCAGGCGGGGTGCTCGGCACTGTGATCGAAGCACTGCGCCCGTCGACGTACATTGGGTGGGCGTTCGCAATTCTCGAGCCCCCAAGAGCCAGACAGCGGCCACCACGCAAGCCGAAGCGCGCCGCAAAACCCCGACACCGCTGACAAAACACAGCGACAGGACCGCGCAACCTCACCTGCGCCGCTAAGCCGCAGGGCGCCCGATCGTCGGAGCGACGCGTTTTCGGGAACAATCCTTTTTCTTGCGCAGGGAGGCCTTCTGGGCCTATGCTGCCCTCTGCCGATCTTGAGATTCTCGGTCTGGCGGTTGGAAATAAGGGGGTTTCGCATGCGCCTGATTTTGCGGCTACACCTGCAGCGCGTCGTTTTCGCGGCGTCCTGGGTCTTGGCTCTAGCTCTATTGTTCGGCCATGGAACTCCGGCATCGGCACAGCCGAGTGCCGCGCTCCAGTGCTTCAAGATCAAGGACCCGCTGAAAATCGCCGGCGTCGTCGATCTCGACTCGCCGCTCTACGGGCTCTCCCCAGGATGTCGCTTAGGGCGCGCGAAGCAGTACTGCGTGCCGGCTACACGCGACATCCAGTCGGCGACTGCGAACGGCAGTCCGCTGTCGTTTCTCGGCATCACCGGCCCGCAGGCTGGTGACCAGGTGTGTTATCGGATCAAGTGCAAAGCGCCTGCCGGCGGCACTCAGGAAGTCTCGGATGTATTCGGCAACCGAGTCGTCAAGCGCGGTCGCGCACGAACTCTGTGCGTACCGGCCGTCCCCGGCCCCCCCGGGACGGGGGGTTCGGTACTCCCGATGTGTTCGTTGAGCGACGATCTACCAACCCCGTCTGAGTTTGTTCCCACCTGCCTCAGCGGCGGCGGACCGGAGTCCGGTACGATCCGCAACTCCGTCGATATCGGCGCGCCGACATTGCGGATTTTCGGCTCTTACGGGTCGGCGGCGGTCCCGGGCGGAACGTCGGCAAATACGGTGCACATCGCCAAGGAGGAGAACGTCGTCTTGGTGTTGTCCGCCTATGACGAGACAAACTGGATAGTGACGGCAGCGCCGGGCGCAACAATTCAGCAGATCGTCGTGGTTGGTTACGAGCAACAGTATATTACAGCGCCGGCCGGAACGTCGGTCGACAACTTGAGCCCGTACCTCGTCGCTATCAGCGCCGGTTTTGAGATCCCGGGCGGTGGTGACTTGATCATTCCGGACGAGTGGCCTTCGACCGATGCCGATGACTTCATTTCTGCTGCCGAGGCCTACGCGGGCCTCTGTCTGACCTCGTACCACTACTGTAGCGGTGGTGGGGAGTTTGTCGTTCCGGTGTACTGATCGGGGAAGTTACAGCACCGGCTTCGGAGCACGCGTCGCTCGGGATGATGGACGAGGCGGGAGACCTCGAGATTTAGGGATCTGCACCAAAGATGGTGGCAGCTATTGTCGAGGCCAAGCGCCTGCGCCGCAGATTCTCAAGACAAAGCGCGCCACAAGACCCCGACACCGCTGACAAAACACAGCGACAGTACCAGCGGGCGCACCCACGAATCGTCCAGCACTCGACGCAACGGCGCCGACGCATAGAAACCCAAAATCGTCGGCGGAGAAAGAAACAGCGACAACGCCATCTCCTCGCGCCCAAAGCGTCCCGCAAAGAACAGCGCCACAACCGATATCACCGTCCCGACCGAGAAGAATCCCGCCAGCGTTCCGCGCAGGCGCGCCGCTCCCGCACTTTGGTAGAGCAACGCCATCGGCGGGCCTCCGATCGACGAGATCGTCGCCATGAGCCCGGACAATGCACCCGCGGCCGCCGCCCAACCGGGTGTTGCACTGACCCGCAAGCCGGCGACGCTCAGACCGACCGCGAGCAGCACCATGGTGGCGAACATCAGATCAAACACGCGTTGCGTCGCGACACTGAGCAGTACCGCCGCAGCAGCGCTCCCCAGAGCGCGGCCAAGGATGGCAAAGCCCATGCCGCCGAAATCGATCTCGGCTCGGTCTCTGTGTGCCATCAGTACGGTAAGAGCAATCGTCGCCGCCAACATCGGGCCCGGCACGAGGGCCGGGTACAGCAAAACCAGCGGCGCAGCAGCGATCAGTGCGAATCCGATTCCGACTGCCGATTGCACCGCGGCACCGACGAAGGCAAAGGCCCAAATCGCGGCAATCTCGTACCCGCCGATCGGTGGAACAACTGCAGCCAGGGAATCTAGCGAAGAGAGCACATGGTGAACTACGTGTCGCCGTCAGAAAAGTCGAACGTCGTCGCCAATCGCGTGCCGTCGTCGAGTACAACTCGGATCTCGACATCTCCTTCGACGACGACCGAGTGCGCAAGCAGGCGATATCCGACCCAACGCAAAGACTGTTCGCGACCGTCAACTTTGATGCTACCGGAACGCGGCTCGATCGGAACTCGCTTCGCGTCGCTCACGAACGCCTCAAGCGTCCGGTCTCGCAAGACCGCTTCAATGTGGTGATCACCAATCATTCCGAGTTGCCCACCATGGCGCGCTTCGTGATTCATGTGCGACTCGCCTGCGTGCCCTGCCCCCGAGTAGCGAAGAAACGGGCTCGCGAAGAGAAACCCGCCCACTGCCAACGCGGCCAACCATCGCAGCGAGCTCATCGGACCTGGCTTCGCACCTTCAAAAAGAGCCAAACCAGCAAGACGATCGGCAAATAGATGGCCGGGAAATCGATCGCCCAGTGCTCGGGCCCAACCAGACCGCGCAAGGTATCGATTACGTGCACGACTGCATGGAGAATCTGAAATCCCGTAACTCCCGCAACCGCCGCCAGGCGCCATTCGGGGTAAAACACGGACCACCCTAGAGCACCCCCCATCAAGACGAACAGCGCCCCGAGGTCGCGAACGAAGTGCTCGTTGAGCGGACCAAAGTCGGGAATCCCAGCCGGCAGCGTGACATACCAATGGGCCGGATCCGCAAGCATCCACGCTCCGTTGAGCAAATTTCCGAGCGCCAACAACCCGATGATCAACACCACCGGGCTAAAACCCGGCGTCGCCCCCGCTGAATCCGACTGAGCCATTCGCAACCTCCCTTTGTCCCACACACGATCAGCACACGGCCGCGGTTACAAGATCCACTTCTGCCGCTAGAGCAACGTCCACAATTCGCATAGACGCGGGGTACACACGTGCGGGGTACACACGTGCGGGGTACGGGGTACAGCCTACGGGGTACGGAAGAGCAATCGGCCGAAACCCCGCCCTGTACCCCGTACCCCGTACCCTGTACCCCGTACCTATGCCCTTCGACCTCGAAACGACGGATCGACTGCTGACCACGACGCGCGCCGTGCGACGTCGGCTGGACTGCGATCGACCGGTGGCACGGGAAACGATTCTCGACTGTATCCGCATCGCGCAACAGGCGCCTACCGGATCAAACGAACAGAACTGGCGCTGGGTGGTCGTCACAGACCCAGCGAAGCGCGCCGAGCTCGGTGCCATCTACGCACGCGGTCACGAAACGATCGTCGCCCTCGGCAAGGACAAGCTGGGGCAAACGAAGCGAGTCTACGAATCGGCGGCCTGGTTCGCCGAACGACTGGCCGATGTGCCAGTCCACGTCATTCCCTGCCTCGTCGGCAGGCCACCAGAGAAGTTCTCGCCGGTCATGCACGCCAGCGCCTACGGCTCGATCTTCCCCGCTGTGTGGAATTTCCAACTCGCCCTGCGCGCGCGCGGACTCGGTTCGGTCCTGACCACGATGCACCTCATCTGGGAAGGCGAAGTCGCCGAATTGCTGGCGATCCCCAAGGACGTTTTACAGGTGGGCCTGATCCCTGTCGCATACACTCTCGGCACTGACTTCAAGGTCGCGCACCGGCCACCCCCCGAATCGATCACCTACTTCGACTCTTGGGGCGACTGACCCACCAATCAAGGGTGAAGCTCTTGCCGTGCCGCGCAGCACATGGCCAACACGGCTCGGCAGGAGCCTCTGCCTCCCTAGATTAGGTGTTCGCGATCAGGTCGATAACGACTCTAGCCAACTCAACGCCGCGACCCTCCTGCAGAAAATGTCCCCCACCCTCGATCGTCGTATGCGGTTGGTTCGCGGCACCGGGGATGCGTTCTCGCATCACCCGATCTCCACCCTTCGTCACCGGATCGTTGTTCGTGAAGGCGCAGAGGAACGGCTTCTCCCATTTCGAGAGAACACCCCAAGCGCGCAGATTCTCTTTGACCGAAAGATCATCGGACAGTGTCGGCACCTGACTCGGCATCGCCCGCGGCCCCATCTTGAACGACGGATCGGGAAACGGGGCGTCATACGCCGCGATCTCCTCAGGACTCATGCTGCGACCGTCGACAATTCCCGAAACCAACTTCCCGATCGGCAGATCCTCGTTGTCCCAAGTGAACCGCTGCCAATACGCGAAAGACTTTTCGGGCATCTCAGGGTCCGGATCGCCGAGCGCCATCGCCATCTCTTCCATCGTCGGGGTCTTCATTGTGCGACGAAACTCGCGCACTTTGGCGCCGCGCTCCGCGGGAGTATTTTGAGGCGCGGGCAAGCCGGTGTTCGCAGCCACGACCCGCGCGAACCTGTCGGGATTCTCAGCCACCATTCGCAGGCCGATCAAGCCACCCCAATCCTGACAGACCAACGTCGCTCCGGTCAGATCGTTGCTGCGCAGCCACTCGTTCAGCCACCCAACCTGGCGCTCGTAGGTGTAATCTTCGCGCGCCGCCGGCTTGTCGGACCGCCCAAAGCCGACCAGATCCGGCGCGACGACTCGCAACCCGGCGCCGGTCAAGACCGGGATCATATGGCGGTACAAATAGCTCCAAGTCGGCTGACCATGCATGCAGATGACCATCGGACCGCCCTTCGGCCCTTGGTCAACATGGTGGATGCGTAGAGTACCGCCGTCGCCATCAGCAACCTCGGTATAGTGCGGAGCGAAGTCGTACCCGGGCAAGTTGTCAAAGCGTTCGTCCGGTGTTCGAAGGATCTTCATCCATCTCTCCCTTGCATCACATTCGCGAAACTACAGAGAGGGAGAGGCTCCTGCCGAGCCGTTTAGCCCATATGTTGCGCGGCTCGGCAGGAGCCTCGCCCTTCATAGATTGCGAACAAAAAAGAAGCCCCTCCTAGTTCAGCTCAGAACTCGAGTAATCAAGGATCCGGCGCGCGACGATCATCAGATTGATCTGCTGCGTACCTTCGAAGATGTCGTTGATCTTCGCGTCCCGCATCCACTTCTCGAGCAGCAGCTTACGCGAGTAACCGAGCGGACCGAGGATCTCAACAGCCTTCTGGGTCACTTCGGTCACCGCCAACCCGGCCTTCGACTTGCACATCGAAGCCTCGAGATTGTTCTGCATGCCGCGATCCATCATCCACGCCGCCCGCCACGTGAGCAGCCGAGCCGCTTGGAGATTCGCCTCCATGTCCATGAAGTCCCGCTCGATCGCCGTCTGCTTCATCACCGGGGTCTCGTAGCGAATCTCGACGCCGGCTTTCACCAGCTCATCGCGGACGAAGTCGACCGCAGCTCGACCGATGCCGATCGCGCTCGCTGCCACCGCCGGTCGCGTCGCATCGAACGTTGCCATCGCCCCCTTGAAGCCCTTCTTCGATGCAGTCAGCACTTCTGGATCGCCGAGTACATTGTCGAGCGGAATGCGCGCATCCTCGAGCACGATCGCCGCGGTGTCCGAGCAGCGAATGCCGAGTTTGTCCTCGACCTTCGTCACCGTCACGCCCGGCGTATCGTGTTCGACGACGAACGCCTTGATCCCGGCGCGCCCCGCGGCTTTGTCGACCGTAGCCCACACGACGACGAACCCTTCCGACTTGTCGAGAGCACGCTGCCCGGAAGTGCAGAAGATCTTGGTTCCGTTGAGAACCCACTGGTCGCCGTCGCGCACCGCAGTCGTAGCGACCGCCGCCGAGTCCGACCCGAAACCCGGCTCGGTGATTGCCATCGCCGCCCACTTCGGATCACCTTCGCCGAAGCGAGCCATGAATCGCTTCTTCTGATCCGGCGTGCCCGCCGCCATCACCGCGGCGCCGCCCAGTCCAGCATTTGGGATGCTCAGGTAGAGCCCGGCATCGCCCCAGGACAGCTCTTCGATCGTAACCGTCGCGCCAACATTTCGCTCCGACGGCTTGCTGGTGCCCAGACTCTTCTTTTCCTTGCTGCTTTTCTTGTCCGACTTCTCGGGACCGCCGCCAAAAATAGAGGCCCCCTTCGATACGTCCCACATCATCTGTTGCCACTCGGTCGGGTCGGTGTGTTCTTCCTCGTCGAACTGGCGTGAGATCGGTCGCATCGTCTGGTCGGCAACCTGGTTGATCATGTCGCGCATACCGCGCATATCTTCAGAAAGCTCGAAATCAATCATCGGTATCTCCCACTATGCTTTCGCAACAAAGCCAACGGCCCCGCTAGGCGAGTGCCAGTCCTTCGAACATCGCAAAGCCGCGTCCATTGCGCAGCCAAAGCTCGACCATGTGATCGCGGATGTAACCGTGGCCACCGAGCACCTGTACGGCATTGTCGGTAACCTTGAGCACCATCTCCGCAGCGTAGTTCTTCGCCAGACAAGCTTCGCGTGTCGCATCCTCGCCGCGATCGAGCTTCCACGCCGCTTCCCAGGTAAGCAGCCGCGTCGAGTCGATCTCGATCGCCATCTCGGCCAGCATAAACGCAATCGCCTGCTTCTGGGCGATGGGAACGCCAAACGCCTTGCGGTCCTTCGCGTAGTCACGAGCGTACTCAAACGCAGCCCGAGCCACCCCAACCGCGAGCGACGCAAGGGCGATACGCGACCGGTTGAAGATCGGCTTCAAGTCACCGTCGAGACGCGCTGAAGCCGGCACTGTGCAGTCATTGAGCATCACCTCATAAGTCGCCAAGCCCTTGAGCCCCATGATCTTCTCGCGCTCGGCCACTTCGAATCCCGGGCTGTCGGTCTTGACCACAAAAGCCGCCGTGCCGTCGCCCTCGCGCGCGTACACGACCGCATGGCGCGCCTCAGAGCCTAGTGGGACATAGCACTTCGCTCCGCTCAACTTGTAGCTGCCGTTCGAACGCGTCGCCGTCGCCTGGAGGTCGTTGAGGTCGAAGCCCATCGAAGGCTCCATCACCGCCGCCGTACCGGGAACGAACTTCTCGCCGCAGTAATCCGGCAGCACTTCCTTCCTGAGCTCGTCGCTGCCGAGTTCCAACACCGGGTAGGTCACCAGGCGCGGCGCCAGAACGTGCATTGCGATCGACAGATCGCCGTAGCCGAGCTCTTCGCAAACCAGCGCGCTGGTTACAGCGGACCGGTCACCGCCATATCCACCGTGTTCCTCCGGGATCGCACTTTGAATCAACCCAAGCTCCCAGGCCTGCTGTACAACAGAGTCCGGGATCTGACCCGACTCGTCGGCATCACGAGCGATCGGGCGAATCTGATTGCTGGCAAAGGACGCCACCGTATCGCGCACGAGTTGTTGATCTTCTGTCGGCTCAAAACTGATCATCCGAACTCTCCCTCTGAGTTGTGTTAAGCGGCGACTCGCAACGACCCGAGATACTGCTCGAGAAACACTGCGAGGGTCGCCTCCAGATCGAACCCGTCCGGGTCCTGGTAGTATTGAATCTCGGCACCCATGACGGCGCCGGCATAGACACGTGCCAAAGCGGTCGCATCGACATCGCGTCGAAACGTGCCTTGGTCCTGCCCGAACTCAATGATCTCACGTAGAAAGCCGCGAAACCGATGCATCATCGCGAGAAACTGGTCGGACAATTGCGCGTTCGTCCCCATCGCTTCGACCATTAAAGTGACGATAAATCGGCGGTGGTTACTCTTGGTCGCGTGATCCAAACAGACCCGGGTCGTTTCGCGCAGCGCATCGACCGCGTCGCGAAGTGGCAAGATCTCGGCCGTCACGCTGCGCTCAAACTGTGACAACCGGTTCGCCACCGCCTCAAAGAGCAATTCTTCCTTGTCCTTGAAGTGGTAGTAGATCGCGCCCTTGGTCAGCCCTGCAGATTCAGCGATCCGAGAGATCGAAGTGGCGCGGTACCCGTAGCGGGCAAAGCAATCAATCGCGATGTCAGTTAGGTCCCGCCGCCCATTCTCTAAGCGTGCAGGCCGCGTCCCATCGGCCATACTAAACGTTTAGTATGCTCCTCGAGAAAAAGAGTCAACCCAGACCCGCTACCGCAAAAAACCCTTCAGGCTTTAGCCGGTAGTCCAAAATCTGCGCCCATCAGCGTCATCAGCGGACAGCCGGCGACCTGGAGTGCCCCGACCGCTGGGTTGCAAGCTATACGACACATGAGTACTCATCTCGCATATATTCCTACTGTGATGTGCAAGTCGCTGCATAATTGTTCTTGCGATACGCAAAGTTTATATGGAATATGTGGCAGGATTCGTTCGCAACTGGGCCGCGATCTTCTTGGAAGCCCGCCTGCTCGGCGTGGGGGCCAGACGGCGCCGCAGACTTTCTATGGCGAGGCTTGACCGTCGAATTGCGAACGGAACTGTACGGGGGCAAACAAGCAACTCCTCTTTTCAACCTCGAAAGACTCAGAAGACTAAAATGGGGCACAACGTGAAGTTCACGAAACATCTTTCGCTTCGATCCACCTTCCCACCGCGCATCCAGACCGGCGACTCGTCAAGGGCGACGACGTCGAGCGCTGCCCTCATCCGGCCGGGCACACTCACCGGTGAGAGGAACGCCCGGTAATGGCAGGCTTTATCGCGCAGATGTTGAAGTTCGCATCTCCACGCAAAGAGACGGCCGCACAGGATCGCCTCGACCTAGCTCAACTTCCCAAACCCAGCGCGGACACGCCGCCGCGGACCGAGCCGACGCCGCGGACCGAGCCGTTACGGCGGCCCGCCGAGACACTGCGAAACGAAACTCTGCGCGTTGTCCGCAAGCAACACGACGAACCCGATTCCCGCCAAAGAGATGCACCACCAAAGCCGGCCGCGCTGCAGTTGATGCGTGATTTGGCGCGGGTTCGAGGCCAGCTGCTCGACCGCGACGAAGAGGTAAACGCGTTGAGACAGGCTGGCGATCGGCTGCGCGACGAGATCGCCGTACTACGCGCAAACGCACAGACCGGGAATCAACGCAGGCGCGTTGGAATCCAGACCAAAGGACCGCGCGCGGTGCAGACTGCCTCACCGGAACGGACTCCGCGGGTTCAGAACAGAAACCAGGATGAAGTCCGCGCACTGCGCGCCGACGTCGCGAAAGCAAAGGAACAGCTGGCCGAGGCACAATCTCGCGCTGTCACGGCTCAGCAAGAACTAACTGAATCTCTGGCGTCACTCGCCCGTGAACGCGAAGCTCACGGGCAGACGGACCGAGCTCTGGAAGAGTTGCGCGCCGCACATGCTGACTGCGGATTCGCGCTGTCGGCAGTCGAGTCACAGATCGTAACCCTGCGTGCTGCTGCCCGCAGGGCCCGGAAACCTGACTCAATCGACACAAGTGAATAAAGCCGACCGCATCATCGCCGGACTACCCGGCCTACTGTTCTTCGGCACCGCGCTGCAATGGATCTTCGACCCGAAGGCAGCGGCCGAGTCGTTAGGGCTACCCCTCCTCGACGGCCTCGCGCGCAGCACCGAGATCGGCGACCTGGGCGCTTTCTTCTTGGCCGGTTCGACAATGATCCTCTGGGGAGCTGTAACGGCCAACGCCCACTGGCTCCGCGCAGCGGCGCTGCTGGTCGGCTGCGCTGCTTTCGTTCGAACCCTCGCCTGGCTCATGCATGGCGCCGACTTCGCAGCGGCGTTCATCGCGGTGGAGGTCGTCGTTACGGTGCTACTGGTGACGGTTGCCGCCCGGATCTCGGCGGCGAAAAGCTGAGCCCGAGCCGCGACGGCAAGGCGCTGATCCGGCACGGCCAGGGGACGAAAGCTTTTAGATCGGCACTTCGGTTGTATCGCTTCGCTCAACCTCGGATAGCAGACATTGGACGAGGTCACTCCTAGAGCAACGCTGCCTTACAAAGACCCAGGCATCATCCCAAGCAGATGTTTTGTCCTTGACCTGGGACGCCAAACTAGGCAAATAGAACGGCAAGTTACACTCACGTGCAGTCGCTCTATTGTTGGGGACCCTCGCTTTACCTGCCGGTGCCGTGGATTTCGACGTTTCCACTGCAGGCAGCGACACGGTGTCGTGCGGCGTCGATCCGAATCCGAATTGTAAGACCATCGGCTTCGCGATCGGAACCCGCGCCACCGCTGCTCCCGACAACGTTCTCGTCATGGACGGAACCTACAGTAGCGGCAACAACGGTGAATCGTTTCCGGTTTTGCTAAAAAACGGCGTTTCGGTCACCGGCAACGTCGCGATGCCGGCAAACGTCATCCTGCGCGGACCCAACAACATCTTCGAAAGGTTCGGCCCGCTGAGTGCATCCACTGTCATTTCCGGCCTGACCATCGTGCCCGGTACCTCTCCCACGGCCAGCAGTAGTACCGCAATCGGTGTGTACAGCCTGAGCGGCTCCGACGAGGTCAAGCCGGTCATCGAAAACAACCGCTTCATCGGTGGCGGCACCGGAGTCGATATTCACAACACCAGTACTGCCAACTCCGTAGACATCGCACCGACGATTCGCGACAACTTCTTCTCCGGCCAAACCTTTGCCGGAGTCCACCTCTCGGCCGACGAATCCGGCACCGCTCAGAAGCTGCAGGGTATGATTTCCAGCAACACCATCGACAGCGCCCAGGAGGGGATTCTGGTCGAAGGATCCGAGCAGATGGACGGCTTGATCGCGCCGACCATCAGGATGAACACCATCAACGATGCCGTTCAGAACGCGATCGAAGTCACGATCCTCAATCTCAACAACACTAGCAACTCGATCACCTTGCAGCCGACCATCGACCAAAACACCATTACCAACCCTGGTGAGGACAGCATCGATGTCGAGCTCGGCCTACAGTCCGACTTCTTCGCCAGTAACGTGTTCATCCGCTACGAGCCGACGATCACGGGAAACACCATCACCGGCAACGGCTCCGGCGACGCAGGCATCTGTGTGCAGATCACGGACCTCAGTACCTTCGTCACTGGCGTTTCGGTCACGGCCGACATCACCATTACCGGCAACAGCGTTTCCGGCATGGGCGGCCCCGGCATCGAATTCGATGTGACCAACCTCGACGCTTTCGACTCCGGCACTTTCAACTTCAGCCTCACGGGGAAGATCTCCGACAACCCGATGATCTCAGGAAATGGTGGAGACGGAATCCTCGTTCTGCTGGACGATTGGTCCGATGTTCACACCGTCAACCTCGGCGCCTTCGAAATCAACGGCAACACCGTCAGCGGAAACGGCGGGGCTGGTATTGCCGTATCGGCGATCGACATCAACACCTCGGCCGCGGGATTCAACTTCTCCCCGACGATCGCCAACAACACCGTGACCGGCAACACGGGGACGAGCACTGGAATCAGAATTCACTACAGCGACAGTGGCGCAGACGGTACGGCGCTACTGAGCGGCAACACCATCACCGGAAACGACGGCACTGGGGTCCTTCTGCTCTTTGGCGGAGCGGAGGGCCAGGATAGTCTCCCGGTCAATATCGCGTTGCGCGGCAACACGATTACCGGCAACTCCGGGGACGCGATCAAGATTTCCGGCACATCCAACGGCACCTCGGCAACTGCTCCGGCCGCTCTTCAAGGAGTCTTCAACCCAGGCATCCGCGGCGCCCGGCCGCAATACGAAGTCGACCTCGGCGGCGGTTTCATGGGTGGGGACGGCCTCAACATCATCCAGGGAAACACCGCGAGCGGCGCCGGTGGAACATGCGCCAACGGCGGCTTCTGCGATATCAACAACGTCGGCCCGGAAGACGTTGCGGCTCAATGCAATCAGTTCACGGCCAACGACGTGGTTACCGAAGAAGACTGGCTCAACGACACCGACGACGAAGTGGCGCGCGGTGACATCGACCCCATTTCGATTTGCACGCCAACCGCAACGCCCACCGCAACGCCAACGACGACGCCGACTTCGACGCCGACCGCAACTCCGACCAACACCCTGATTCCGGACGGAGTTGACTGCGTATCGCCATCAGAATGCGCCTCAGGATTCTGCGTCGATGCGGTATGCTGCGAAAACGCCTGTAGTGGGGCCAGCGCAGTCTGCAACCTATCCGGTCAGGAAGGTCTGTGCATCGAAGTTCCAGCCCCCGCACCGGCCGCCTCGACGAGAGGCTTGATCTTCGGGATCGCACTCCTTCTCATGATCGCCGGACTCAGCCTGACCCGAATGCGGGCGCGGCGTCCGCACTGATCGAGCGAGCATGAGCGGGTGGGCGACACGATGTCCCCCCGAGGGTCGCGGCTGCGGCAACTCGACCCTAGCCCCCTGATATCAAGTGCGGCTCCGATGCGACCGCAGGCTGGGGGCTTTCTTTCAAGCGATTGGGCACTGCTATTCGACGTACCCCAACGCCCGCAGCTTCTCTTTCACCGCGGGATCGATCTCGACCTGGTTGGGCGATTCATCCCGACCCAGGGCGAAACGGACTCGCGCCTCTCTCGCGCGACGGTGCAACCCGGCCATCACCGGCTCGTAACTCGTCAACAGTTCCTTGAGATCCGCAACCTCAGAACTCCGCGAGCCGTACAGGTCTTGGCGCTCGCCCGGATCCGCCTCGGCATCAAAGTACGCGTACGCAAAACCCCCGTCGACATTTGATCGGATCAGTTTTCGTCGTCCCGACTGCACCGATACCAGCGGGATCTCGACCTTCTTGGTTTGGCCACCGGTGAGCATCGCGGTTTCGTACCAGGCTTCGCTGTACAATGGAGCTTCGGCCAACGATCGTTTCTCGCCCCGTACCATCGCCGCTAGCGAACGCCCCATCGCCACTTCTGGCGGCGGAAGACCGAGCAAGTCGAGAATGGTCGGCATCAAGTCGACGTGTCCCACCACATCCTGAATACGCGTCGCCTTCGCGACCCCAGGCCCACGGATCATCAGAGGAACATGAAGCGCCTCGCGGTGCAGGTTCGCACCATGGCCAATGAACCCGTGCTCCAAGAATTCTTCACCGTGATCTGAAGTCACCATGAAGATCGTGTGCTCGAGCACACCCGCCGCATCGAGCTTGCGAAGCAACTCGCTCAGCTGGTCGTCGACATAGCGAATCTCGCGGTCATAGAGGACCGAGGCATACTCCGCAGGCAGTCCTGGTTGGCGCTCGGCCCCCGAAAAGTAGGCCGCGTAACGGGCTGGAGGAGTGTACGGATAGTGAACCTCGAATGTATGCAAGAACAGAAAGAACGGCTTGTCAGCGTTAGTGCGCAGCCACGCTTCCGCCTTGCCAAACGTCGACACGACGTGCCCTTCCGGCAGCATGACGTCCGCACTCTTGTTCTCGGCGTAGCTGTCAAAGCCTCGGCTAAAGCCCCACCCGGCGTGAAGCGGACCGTTTTCGGTAACCGCGCCGGTGGCATAACCATTGGCCCGCAGAATCTCCGCCAGAGTCAAAGGTGGCGGCCTCTTGACTGCGGGACGGTTGGTAATCCCGTGCACGGATGGCTGCAGTGATGTGAACATCGTCATGTGTGACGGTCCAGTCGTAGTCGCCGCCGCGATCACATTATCGAACACCATGCCTTCCTGTTCGAACCATCGTCGAATTTTCGGTGCCGTGTCTCTGCTGTGTCCGTAGGTCGTCAAGTGATCGGCACGCAGCGTGTCGATCGACAACAACACGACATTGCGTCGTTGTGGACCAGAAGACGGCGCGTACACGGTCGGCCGCGACCACACCGCGAAAGACGGCCCCTGGGTCGCCGCGGACGTATGAAAGTGAAGCGAGATTTCTTCGCCGACGTAGTCGTCGAGCGGAA
Organism: Deltaproteobacteria bacterium; assembly: GCA_029262455.1. GTDB lineage: Bacteria > Desulfobacterota > Binatia > HRBIN30 > CADEER01 > CADEER01. The sequence continues at coordinate 102,290 of JAJCZJ010000031.1, forward strand.
CCCGCCAATCGGTCCACCGGTCGGTCGCTGTCTCAACCGTAGCTGAGAATATCTTCTCACATGCCTCACCACGACAGGCCGACACTTCGTATTCGACTTGTCCGCCATCGCGGCCGGGAGGCAAGACGCCCCCACCCATTTCCAACACAGACCCTTTGGGTACCTCGAACGGATCGCCAGCAACCATTTGAGCCCCGGGGCGAGCCGCCCATGCGGTCCCGTGAATGCGAATCTCGCGCCCACGCCATTCCTCGGCAACGTCGAGAGGCACGGTGATGCCCCTGACCTTCTGCGCTCCATGGACGGACACAACCCGCGGGGCCAAATCGATCCAGCGAGTACCGTCCAGGGAAACTTTGACCGCTGTCACCATTTCACGGAACTTCGCAAATCGAGCAGGTAGAGGCCTCAGCAGTTGAATCGGGCCTTCGGTCGGAACATCGAACCGATTCCCAATGGCGATCGACCCGTGAGGAATGTCGTCCAACAGATAACGCGTCTCATCGCCCAGGGTCGCCGTGATTTCACCGCGCTCCTCGCCGACCCGTTGAATCGGCACCAATCGGCTGGATTCGTCGGATTCTGTGGAGTGGCAGGCGGCCCCCATCAACAGCAGAATCGCCAGAGCAAGGCGCGAGGGCTTCACTTTGCCTAATCGTTCAGAAAGCATTCGGAGAATCCCGGAGCGGGTCAGGGGCTGGACCTCGGGACTTGGCGAAGGTCCAACATTCGAGTAGCGGTTAGTCGAGATCGGAGTGGACACAGTGGACCAAGTGTACATCGAAAACATTGCTGATCACGAGGGGCAAGAAGTCACGCTCAAGGGGTGGCTATACAACAAGCGCTCGAGTGGCAAGCTGCACTTCCTTCAGGTTCGGGATGGAACCGGGACAATCCAATGCGTCATCTTCAAGAAAGACGTGCCCGAGCAAGCCTTCGAGCAGGCGGCGCACCTGGCCCAAGAGTCCGCGATCATCGTCCACGGAACTGTGCGGGCCGACGAGCGGTCGCCAATCGGATTCGAAGTAGGAGTCAGCGACCTCGAGCTCGTCGGCGAAGCGTCCGACTATCCGATCACCCCGAAAGACCACGGCGTAGCATTTCTCCTCGACAATCGTCACTTGTGGGTTCGTTCCGCGAGGCAACACGCGGTCCTGCGGATTCGCTCCGAGATTGCTCACGCCTGCCGGCAGTATTTCGATGATCGAGGGTTTGTCCTCTTCGATTCGCCGATCCTGACTCCCGCGGCTTGCGAGGGAACGACGACTCTCTTCGAAACACCCTACTTCGACGAGACGGCCTATCTGACCCAATCCGGGCAGTTGTACCTTGAGGCCGGCGCTATGGCCTTTGGTAAGGCCTATTGCTTCGGACCGACCTTTAGAGCCGAAAAGTCCAAGACTCGCCGACACCTGATGGAGTTCTGGATGGTCGAGCCCGAGGTCGCGTACATGGATCTCGCCGGCGACATGGATCTCGCAGAAGACTTCGTCGAGTACGTCGTTCAGCGAGTCGTTCAAAACCGCCGCCGTGAGCTCGACGTGCTCGAGCGCGACGTCGGCAAGCTCGAATCGGTACGCAAGCCGTTTCCAAGGATTACCTACGACGAGGCGGTTACTACGCTCCGCGACAAAGGTTTCTCGATCGAATGGGGTGAGGACTTCGGCGCTGAAGAGGAGACCGTACTGTCCGAGGCCTACGATCGACCGGTTCTGGTGCACCGCTACCCCGCCGCCTGCAAGGCATTTTACATGAAGGCCGATCCCGAGAACGCGAAGCTCGCACTTTGCGTAGACATGCTCGCGCCCGAGGGCTACGGCGAGATCATCGGCGGCGGCCAGCGCGAAGACGACTTACAAACACTCGAGGGTAAGATCACCGAGCACGGTCTCCCGCACGAAGCCTTCTCCTGGTACCTCGATTTGCGGCGCTACGGCTCCGTCCCCCATGCCGGCTTCGGCATGGGCATCGAGCGCGCAGTCGCATGGATCTGCGGCCTCCATCACGTGCGCGAAACAATCCCTTTTCCGCGCATGCTCGAACGCCTCACCCCGTAGCAGCCCGTTGATTTGGTGCTCGTGGGGTGGAATTCAGGCCACCAAGTGCAGCTCCCGGTAGGCTGAAGCCTACCCTACGACGACGAAGATGACGCGTCGTGGATGGGGTAGATTTTTAGCGTTCCCAGACGACGTATTCGTCGAGATCGGCACCATCCACCATGATGGCGTAAGGCCCGGCTGTCTCGAGTTCGGTCCGACCGTTTACTGCAGGCATGCTCAGGAGCGCACGATCCTGGTTGAGCGCATTGAGGAACGCTTCGTTCGACGGCATGGGATCGCCGCGTTTGATCCGAATCAAGGCAAAAGCCGGTGAAGCACCTGCGAACATTCCGTTGTCTTAAGGGTGAAACGGCACTCGGTCAAGTACAGTTTACGGCTTCACCTCGGATGAGGCACCACCACCAGCTCGCTAGCCCGCTCCCGGACATCGCGGGGCACCGGCCCAGTATTCGGATGGGCGAAATCAGACCGCAGATCTCCGTCTTCGTCCAGGAAGGCCGTGGCGTCGTATAAATCGCCACGCCCGTCCTCGACTACGACATCTCCGCGCCCAAAACCGTAAGTTTCCCGGAGCAAGTGGTCGTTTTCGGGGGATTCAGAGTCACCGACCGCGTGGCAGCGATCGCAGTTCTGCGGGATGCGCGTCACGGTGTGGTGGTGGAACGGATTCCAGCCAAATCCCAGTTTGCCATCGCTACTGGTGCGAACCTCGTCGTCTAGAAGCGTACTTCCGAGGGGGTCGATATAAGAAAAGAACATGCTCATCGAGCTGCACAAGGGCGAAATCTTGCCTCGCTCGTTCAGCCCGAGTGCATAGAAATCGAGAGCGTAGTCGTCACGATGCGCAGAAATCGCACCGACCGTCGACTCGCCAGTTGTATTGTTGCGAGCACTTCGCCGATCGTCGATCGTCACGTGGCACCCGAAACAGGTCTGTCGCCAAGACGTGTGGCAGGTGTAACACTCCATCGAGTCGGTGTGAGAGAATCCCCCCTCGTTGACCCCCATCGCTTCGACCATGCGCGGATTCGGGACATCGGCGTTGAGCCGCTCGTGCACTTGCGTTACCGGTCGCTCGGCGCCTGTCATTGCCAACCGCAACCGAATCGTCCCCAGTTCGTCGCGTTCGAGGCGCTTCAGCGCGAAACCAGCCGAGTTCCGAAACACGCCCTCTTCATCTTCCACGATCGCAGCTCGCACCGTGCCGTGACAGTCTTCGCATCGAATCCCGGTCTGGTAGCGCTCGGAACGATAGAGATTCCCGTCGCCGTGAACATCCGCACCGACATGACAATCCATGCAAACCATGCCGGCGCTAAAGTGCAGGTCGGGAGGCGTCTCGTCAAAGTTATTGAGGACATCCTCGTCAGAGAAGTAAAAATTCTCATCGTGTCCGTACAAGGGCGTACCAAGAGTTTGTCCCAACGGAGGCGTCTGTTCCGGTGGAAAGCCACCTTCGCGAATGCCGCGAAAGGCGAGACCAATGCGGCCTCCCTGAAAATGGCAGTGCGCGCATTGTTCGACCGGGATCGCAGTCGTGAGCTGATGCGTGACCGGATGCGAAGGGAAGCTCTTGGCGATCATCGGGTCTCGCGACTCCGACAGTCCATCGTCGGCGTACACCATGTGGCACGCCGTACAGCCCGATGAGCGGTACGATCCAGCTGAATCGTTCGTCCCGAAGGTTTGCAAGTGACAGGTAGGGCAAGCCTTCGGCAAGTACTCATCGAGCACACCCACGATCGACGATCTGTCACCGGAGGCGCCGCGCAGCGCCCGAAGCTCCGGAATCGCCCCGACCGGAGCGGTTTCCGCGTCGAAGTCCAGGTCGACGATATCAACCGCGGCCAAGATCGGGTCCCGATCCTGTGCTCCAGCGAGATAGCGCGGCAGGGTGTAGTGGGCCGCGTACGTCGACATCACCGACTTGGGGACGTTGGCTACGTGCTCGGGATGACAACCAGCAGCGCCACAGGTTTGGTCAGCGACCCGCAGATCCCCCGGGTTCACAAAGCGCAAATAGTCCAATGAAAGCGCATCAAGCTGATCCGACGCGAGATTCTTCACATAGCTCGGGCCATCGCCCGGCGGCACATGAGCGGTTCCGCGCGTCGACGCTGCCGGGTTGCCGCCGTGACAATCGGTGCATGTGAGCTCGGCCCAAGGATGTGCGTCCTCGATCCCAAAGCGGCTACCGTCGTTGGACAGCGGGCGGTGACACCCGACACAGCCAGCTTCTCCGGCGGGAATGTCTTCACGGTCGGGTTCTGGTAAGTCGCCGAGAGAGCTCGTCGTGAGAGTCACTCGCACGACTCGCTCCACCTCTACACCTTCGGAATCGGTCAGGCTCAAGCTGAGCTGGGCCTCTCTGCCGTCCAGCTCAGATGGCGCCGCACCCGAAAGCTCGTAGATCAGCGCCAGCTCCTGGGCGAACCCGTCTTCCCTTTCGTCGAGTTGGATGAACGAGTCCCGATCGAAGATGACGGCTTCGTCGATTTCGAGCCGGGCATTCAATCTGGCTAGACCCTCGGCACTGATGCAGCGTGCTTCAATATGAAACCGAACGTTCGCCGAGCCCTGACCAAAGGGGCGGACCTGCAAAAGATCGCAATTCTGCATCCTGCCAAACCCGCGCTCATTGCGTCCCGCGTACATGACCAGGCCGGGCATACATTCGGCACTAGGCTCCGGAACCCGCACCGCGGGTTCGCCGACGCAGCAGCCAGAGCCAATCGGCATCGGCTCCTCGCTACATCCAGTCGCAGCGCCACACGTGGCTACAGTACAGGGATCGGCAGGCGTAATTCGCACCGCCAACATTCCATCGACCGCTTGTCCTCGGTCGTCGGTGCAACGAATCGGAATCTCATACGCACCGGCCTGAGCCTCGGTCGGCGTCCACGAGAAAACGCCGGTGCCCGCATCGAGACTCGACCCCGGCGGCAGGTCGCTAGCCGAAAAAACCAAGGCACCGCCCTCTGGATCAACCGCTTCGATCGGATACTCGATTGCCAAGCCCGGGTGGCTGCGGTAGACGCCCGTGGTCGCGATCGACGGCGGCAAATTGACGACCGTCGCGGTTGCAGTCGCAACAGGAGTCGGCGTCGGCGTGTCTTCCGGCGGACAAGCAGCGAGCGCCGCGTTGACCGCCGCGATCAAGTCGGAGATGCGAACTCTGCCATCCGCATTGGCATCCGCCGCCGCGCAATCGACGATGTCGGCGCGACCAAGGGCAATATTCACCGAAAGAACAAGCTCACTGATGCCTACGACCCGATCCCCGTTGCAGTCCCCGGGACAAACAGCCGAAGCAGATGTTGCCGAGACCGCAACAACCCAGGCGATAGCCCCCACCAAGCGCAGGGGCAATACCCACCTCGCCACACACATCACACCGCGCACCTGCCTCAAGCGATCCCTCATGACTCGACCTAGAAACTACCCGATCAGTACGGGGCCCGCCACTGCCCCCTGCGCGCCGGGAGAACACCCGAACAGAACGCAACCGGGCTCTCGCTATGCGGGTTCTGGGCCGGGCGAGCGCAGCGACACCCCCGGGCCCGCTTGTCTCACGCCCTCACCCCGCACCGGTCACAGGACGTAACCGGGGGGCGCGCAGCCTAGCGGCCTGAGCTACTACGCCCCTTGACTGATATGCGCGAACCGTCGACGGTCAGCGGCCGTACCCATGGATTCGATCAAAGAGTTCTTTACCGACATCAGCCCTGAAACCTTCCTGCAGAGCCAAACCCTGTGGGAGGTCGGCAGTGTCATCGGGCTGCTCGTCACGTGCTGGTTCGCACTCGCTCTAGCCAAACGCGCGATTCATGGTTGGTTGGGAAAGCTCATCCAGCTCAGCGACACCGTGTGGGACGACGCGCTGCACAGGGAGGGCGTCTTCTCTCGCCTCGCTCCGCTCCTACCCGCCCTCATCGCTTGGTACGGCGCGCCCCTGATCCCGCATCCGCACGAGAACGTCGAGATCGTCCTGCGACGTTGCGCCCTGGCACTCATGATCTTCGTCGGCGTGCGCTCCTTAGCGGCGTTTTTGACCGCGGCCAACGCAATCTACTCGCGCAATCCCGCGAATCGAGATCGCCCGATCAAGGGCTACCTGCAAGTCGCAACCATCATCACACACCTCATCGCCGCGATCCTGATTCTGTCGGTCATGATGGATCGATCGCCGTGGCTCTTCCTCAGCGGAATCGGCGCATTGACAGCGGTCCTGTTGTTGGTATTTCGCGACACCTTGCTCTCTCTCGTGGCAAGCATATCGCTGACTGGTAACGACATGATCCATGTGGGCGATTGGATCGAAATGCCGCAATACCAAGCCGACGGTGACGTCATCGACATCGCTTTGCATACGGTGAAGATTCAGAACTTTGACAAGACAATCACGACCATCCCAACATACCAGCTACTGAATTCTTCGTTTAAGAACTGGCGCGGCATGTCCCAGTCAGGTGGCCGTCGCATCAAGCGATCGATTCAGATCGACATCGGCTCGGTCCGGTTTCTCACCGACGAAGAAATCGGACGCTTCGCCACCTTCGACCTCTTGGGCGAATACATAGCCGCCAAGAAGGAAGAGCTCGCCAACTACAACAGTCGCGAGGGGATCGACTCGACGATTCCCGCCAACGCTCGCAACCTGACCAATCTCGGGACCTTCCGCGCCTACTTGGAGAGATATCTGGCGAGTCACCCGAAGATTCACGGCAGCATGACCCGCATCGTACGCCAACTCGCACCGACCGCCGAGGGCCTGCCAATCGAGATCTACTGCTTCACGCGCACCACCAAGTGGGCCGAATATGAGGCCATACAAGGCGACATTTTCGACCATGTGTTGGCGCTGCTCTCCGAGTTTGATCTGCGCATCTACCAGTCGCCCGCAGGGATGGATATCGATCGCGCCGTGCGCGATTTCGGTGTAGGACCACGGCCCTAGCCTTTATCGCGCGCCCTCGGGTCCGTTGCGGATAGCCGCGATCGCAACACTCGACTCGAGCAATTCTTCGCCGCCGATGATCGCGGCCAGTACCGCTAACCATCCTATCGACCAAAGCCACGCAGCGCCGAAACTCGCAATCGACAGCCCGATCACGGAAAGGCGGAATCCCCGCATCAGTTCGAGCGCTCGCCACGGATCGCGCAAGCCGATGGCCCGCGACCGACAGCGCGCGACACTACGAACCGCGAAGACGGTCCCCGCGACGATGATCATCGTCGCCGGATAGACCCGCCAACTCGCATCGACAAAAGTCGCATCAACAAGTTCTGTCATGACTCAATCCTGTTTCTAAGCTTCGTCTCCTCGACGAATGAGATAAACCAGCGGACCGACACTCCCCAACATCGCCGTCAGAGCGATATACGGCACGGGCGAGACACCACGGCTTCGCGCATCACTCCACATCCAGGTGGCGACCAAGGACAACGCAATCACGAGGTCGGCAAAGACCGTCGTCGTCGCCCAGTTGGCGAGAACCAAATCGAAAAATCCCTGGAGACCACTGACATACACGGCATAACCGGTCAGGGCTGCGAAATCCGCCAATACCATTGCCAATACGATCTTCTTCCAGCTCATGGTTACTCCTCTCGAGGCATCGCCCCATTCCGTTGAGATTCGTTACGTCCTGCCACTGACTCTTCAAGGACCGTGCCGGAACAGTACGAACACCCCATCGAGACCCGGGATTCGGTCGATGTTGCTGTCACGCAACATCATCGTTGCCAGGGATCAACACTGGCGAAGTTCACTCCTAACAAACACCAGTCTTAGCGCCTCCGGTACCAATCCTGCTACATTGGTTCGCCATGACCGGCCGCAAATTTCTAACTAAGCGCGAATTCTGGGGAACCCTCATCGGCGCCGCCTTCGGACCGCTCGACACCGTGATCCTCCAAGCGCTCGGACTTTCGTTCGAAATCAACGGGGTCGACGGCTCTTGGCTGATCGCTGTCTACTTCGGGGCTACGTTCGCTCTTCTCGGATACCTACTGACCGCGGCCTACGAGTCTCGCAAGAGAGACGCCGAGCAACTCTCCATGTTACGCGAACAGCAAGAAGTGATTCGTCAGACCCGGGCGCGCCTTGCACAAACCGAGAAACTCGCCGCACTCGGCCAACTCGCCACGATGATCGCACACGAGGTGCGCAACCCTCTCGGCGTAATGCGCTCGTCGGCACAAGAGATCGACGATGCTGTTGCCCACAAGACAGACGCAGCCAAGGCCAGCTCGTTCATCATCAACGAGATCGATCGCCTCAATCACGTCATCGAGTCGATCCTCGGCTTCGCACGGCCCATCCAACCCAACCTCACGAGTGTCCACGTCAGCGAACTCGTCGAACAAGCGAGACAGCTGGCTACCGAACACCCGCGCAGCCGCGATTGCCGCTTCTCCATCGATCAAGGTGAAGACCCTCTGGTCGAAGTCGACCGGGACTTGGTCACACAGGTATTGCTCGACCTGATAGCAAACGCGCTCGAAGCTTCCCCGCCCAACGGGGACATCCGTATCGATGTCAGCGGCACGGACAGGATCGTCATCGGGATCTCAGATTCCGGCCGCGGCATCCCGGAGAACATGCGCGATAAGATCTTCGAGCCCTTCTACACAACGAACCACAACGGCACTGGGCTCGGACTCGCCGTCTCGCGCCAGATCGTCACCAGCCACAGCGGTAGCCTCGAAGTCACCAACAGCCCGCAGGGCGGCGCACGTTTTGAAGTCCGCCTACCTGCGCGAGCAAACCAGATCGCGGCTTAGCAACCAGGACAAGCGCTGCAAACTAAACCGAGAGAACGCGACATCCACCGAGCGCAGCCCTGACGCCGCGAATCAGCTCCGAAACCGCGACCCTTCCGTTGCCATCCAAGTCAAACACCGCGCACGATTCGATATCGTCGTTGCCGAGCGCGATGTTGACGCCGCGAATCAACTCATTGATTCCGACGCTGCCATCGTCGTTGCAGTCGGCAACACATTGGGCGGTCAACCGGTCCTGCAAGCTCAAGTCGAATCCGTCGCGCGTACCGTCGCCGTCGGTGTCCGCGACTGTTGGGGCAGCGCCCATTACGTACTCACCTCGCAGCCCTAGTCCGTCGCCGTCACGATCATCGTTGGCGTCACGATCGAGATCGCCGAAGTACCAGCGTTCGTAGGCGTCGGGGACTCCGTCCCCGTCCGAATCCTCGTCACCGCCGCCGACCATCTCGCGCGAGACATTTAGCATCGGCACGAAACGCCAATCGCGCCATATCGGCTGCAGTGAATCAAAATTGGGATCAATTCGATCAACCGCCGCCAGTGATCCCTCGAGCATGCCACTCTGGCCGAGGGGGAAGATGAACTCACCGCGGACTTCCGGACCAACCTCGACGATCTGCTCCCAGGTACCGCGATTTCCGGCCAAAGTTGGCTCAAACTCCAGCTCGGGCCGGACGGCAGCTAACGGGTGCCTATACCGCCGCAGTGGCCGCTCCGTGTCAGAGGGAATGCCCCCTTCGCTCGCCAGCTCGCGCAGGGTGTCGACAGCCAGTTCCCGCCAGTCTCGGCCGTTTAAGTAGTCCCCGGCATACGACTGCGGATAGCCACCCGGCAAATCCCCTGCCGCAGTGTCAATCGCATGCTGAACGATATTTAGCCCCAATGCGCCGCGCGGTACCGCGAACGCCGCGGACAGCTCGTCGCCATAAATGTTGCGTGCCAACCGATCGCTCAGCGTGTTGAGGAAGGCAACTTCGCCGAACACTGTGGTGTCGAGAACCGGATCGACAAACAGTCTGCCAAGCGACGGTGCGCGATTGTGTGCAACCAAGCGATCTACGATCGCTTCAACATCCGCCGCTGCCGCCCCCGCCGCCTGAACAGCCTGCTGCAAGCGCGGCACGAGAAAGCGGCCGAGGGCTCCTTTTCCTTCCAAACCAGCGACATCCCGGTTGAGTTGTCGCTGCTCGGCGCGATTCCAACCAGCCGTCGCGGCTAGACGCTCCAAAATGAAAATGTGTCGAAACTGCCTACCAAACGTGAGCCCCTCGTCCGCCGTCGCGGCCTTGTTGTTCCAGTTTGCCAAGTATCCCTCGGCCGGATTGATTGCCTCGGGCATCGCGACGATCTCGTACACTTCGAACGCATCTCCAGCCTCTGGCACCACTCCCCACGGATACTCGACCTCGAGGATCGATCCAGTATTCGAAGCAATCCGACGTGTCTGTTTGCCACCAGCCCCACTCAGAATGGCAACTACGTATTCGGAACCGACCTGCATCGGATCCAGGTAGCGAAAGTTCGGCGGTGGCGGAGAGAAGTCGCGCCCGGCAAACGCATCGGTCAACTGTAACGATGTCGAGGTCGCCGTCTCAACAGTCCCCGCAACGATCACGAATGGGTTCGGTCCCGCCCCGTCGATCGGCAGCCGCGGGTCCGTAGCGTCCTGCCGGACACGCGAGAATCCGCTCGACCAGTAGCCGATATTGCCGTTGCCCGATTCCGTGCCAATGCCCGCAAACGGACGATTGTCCGCAGCCAAAAAATTGTGAGTGCTCGGCATCAACCGGGCCGCACTCTCAATGTCCGAGATCGTCGTCGCTCGCTGCATCAGTGAGAATCCCAGAATCGACGTGGACTCTTCGAGAAAAATTGGCGACTCGAGCGCCACGGCAATCAACGGGCTCTCGGCGCGAACCGCAACGTAACTCGATGTCCGATCGGGCAACTCAGCCCACGGCGCGCCAGAATCGATCCGAACTGAGCTACTACTTTCGACCTCGGCAATGCGGCGAATCTGACCAGCGCCCCTCCCACTGAGGATCGCGAGGTAGCCATCGACGTATCGTTGGTCAAAACTACCATCGACGGCCAGGAACGACCCGCCGGTAGAACCGTCAGACATCCCGTCAACATCGCCCATGAATTCTATCACCGAGCGCGTGCCGCCATTGCCGTCGCGCACCCGGCTGCGCCAGAAGGTTCGGCTCGTCTCTTCGTTGCCACGAAAGGTCTCGACCCTCGCGCTCAATGGCGACGGCGACCCTTCATCGATGTGGCGCAGCCGATCGGCGTTCTCTAGAACGATCTCCTCGATATACGTCTCCCCAGTGCGCAACTGCGCCGTCGTCGACGTCCATGCCACCGAATCCGAGTGCCCGATTAAAACAAACGGGCCACCCGCAAATTCCATCCCAACACCCTGAATCCCCTCGGCAGATCGATTGTCAGCAAAGTGCATCAGCGACGGAGTCTGAATTCCTGTCTGCGGGAAACCTCCGAGCCAAGGGTTTCCACTCTCGCTTCGGTTACCGGCTATGGCCCACGCATAACTCCCAAGCTTAGGCCAAGCACCCCAGCGCGCTGCAAATTCCTCGCGCGCGGCAGCCGCAGCAGCCCTCCGATCTGACAACGCGGCGTAGTCGCGCTGCGGGAAGCTGTCACGTCGGATAAGCGCCCGGTTTTCTACCCGCCGAGAAGACAGCGACCCGCCATATCCGGGCGTCGCCGGGTCGGGCACCGTGACGGGAGCAAGCGGATCGTTGAGAAAGTTGATGTCGTCCCAGATTTGCATCCCCGTCGCCTCGCCGTGTGCACGGACGAGAGCCTGGAGCTCGTTCAAACGACGTGGTTCATCAAAGGTTTCAACCCCGAAGTTACGAATTTCCAAAACACCAATCGCTATCGCCATCTCCGGGGTAAACTGAAATCCGCCGTTGGGCCGCTGTGCATCATCCCCAGGTGCCCGATAGAAGGGATCGATCTGATCCGAAATGATCGTCGCATTACCGAAGAGATCGTTCGTGAAACCCAGTTCGCGCAGCGCCGATACTTCCAAAGGCTCTGGGAAAGTTCCTGCATAGATCGCCTCGATCGTATCGTTGACACCGTCACAGTAAGCCATGAGGACATCGCGCGACGCCTGCGGTAGCCGTTCGAACATTCGATTGAGTTCGGAAGAAGTGTACGCCGTCGAACGCGCCTCGATATCGTCGTCCAGAGTCGTAGGATCCAGCAACCCAAAGACCTGATACAGAGTGCCGCGCCCCACCCGAGCGAGCAGAATCAACTGGCCAAGTCGATCCTTGGCGATCTCACGGCCGTTCTCACGCGCCAACTCGACGTCGGTATCGCCATAAAAATGCGGTAAGCCGAAGGCTGGTTCACGCACTGTCCGCGACGCTGCCGTCGCAGCCCCAACCCCAACAATCGTGATCAACAACGCAGCGACAATAAAATGAGCACGGGCCATAAACCCTCCAAGGATGGTTTGACCGCACGCTAGGCGGGCAGCAGCCAGCCGGTCAAGCCAAGCCGCCAGCTTACAATTGGCCGCTGCCGAGAGCGTCGAATCAGCGCTGCGTCCAGTCTCCCGACGGAGACTGAATCCACCAACCCGACTCGGCCTTACTCGCCCATGTTTCAGCGAAAATCTTCTGAATGCGCGGCACATCGCCGTCGCCGAGGTCGTTCGCTCTTGCGATCTCGCTGTACAGACTCAATCGGTCGCGATTCTCGGCATCCACCCACCGACTCACTTGGGCCCGGTCTCGCAAGCTGATGTCCTTGAGCTCCCGCACCACGAGCAAACCAGCGTTGGTGATACCCAGACCTCCCGAGCGAAGATACGGCTTCAATTGCGCTGCCCGCTCGCTCATCGCCGCTTTCAGTTTGCGGATCGCCGCCGACGATACGTCGATATTGACCCCCGGCTCCGCTGCGTATGCTGCCGCGGGCAAAAGGAAATCAATCCAACCGGTCCGACCCTTGTCGGTATCTTCCGGCGACCCATCGCCCCAAGTTTCCTCGACAATCTTCTCGGCAGCGTTACGAACCTCCGGCGCCGGAAAGTAGACATTGACCGTCAAACAGCCGGCCAAAATAAACAGAATCATCGCAACACTTCGTCCAAGGGTCCGCATCATTATAGAGCTCCAGTTTAGGTCCTAGCGCCGAGTCTGCCGACGGCACGCGCAAAATGCCAGTCGAACACCACACACAGTTCAATGAGCGCCTTGATCACTGCGTCGCCCACGTCAAATATGAAACCATCTCCGAGAACGAGATTGTTCGGTTGTGCGTAACCACGTCGACCCGCGGCGGCAGCGTCGACCCCACGACCAGATAATGCCGATCGTCCCGCACCTCGAAGCCGTCCAACTCGAAGACATCCTTGCGAAGGCTGCAGCGAAAGCCGAGCTTCTTGTAGCCGTACTCGTCGAACAACTTCAGCACTTGCCTCGACAGTGGGTCGCTGGGGCCGCCGCCAACAACTGACAACTGACGAACCGCCTCCACGCTCAGTATCTGTCGGACGCCATCGGCCGGCGTGCTCTGCAGCTGGGCGTCGAAAGCCACCGGTCCCCACGATACGAACTCCAGATTGCGAACATCACCGCTGGCGACACCCGAGATGTGGCCAAACGAAAGCACGCGTGTCAGATCCGCCAGCGAGATCTTGTCGAAGTCAAGATCAAACCCAAAGCTCGGGACGGACGATCGCAAATCCGCCCCACGGAGATTCCGCGCCCGCACGACACCGCCGAAGACCTCGGCCACAATCTCACCAACCGAGCGCATCACGCCGTTGCCGATCTCGATCTGCGGAATCGAACCCGAGATCGTACCCGCAAGAGGTGGCAGTCCAGTGCTGCGCGCCAGTCGCGCTAGATCCCACGAGGACACGTCGATCCCCATGCGAATCTGGGGATGCCCGGAAACCAGCTCAGTGGCCTCGAATTGTTTCACAGTCGCCGTCCCGCCGAGCAGGGACAGAACGACTGGTTCTATCCGCAGAGTATTGGGGCCGACCCCTACCTTGAGAGCCGTGCCGGCGATATCGACTCCCTGTACCGAACAGCCATCAAACCGAATCGATCCCGCACGGCGATCCTTCGGCAGCGCTGCAGTACCGAGGCGCAAAGGAAGATCGACGCTGAGACCACCGATCTGGAACCCCGGCCCATCGCCAAAAACGGCACCGTCACGCAAACGCGCTTCGCCGACCAACCGGTAGCCGTCCGACTCGGACCAAGAGGCGTCGATCGAAGCACTGGCGCGACCGTCTACGCTCGTCTGGCCCACCCGCGGCCGGCGCTCGCCGAGCGGCTCACTGACGGCCAGTCCATAGAGTCGATCAAGACCTGGAACATCTACATCGCCGGCCCAAACCACCGAGCTACCGTCCAACGCGACAGCACCGTGCCCACGCGCCTGGCCGATCCCGGCGATCGCAATCTCGGAAGCAGAAAATCGCAGCAAACGCGCCGGTGAGGCTCCAGGATCGAGCGCCAGATCACCAGACAACGCAAACGGAAACAGCGCCAAGTCGGCATAGAATCGATCCCACAAGAACTCGCCTTCAAAGACCAGAATCTTGACTGCGCCCTTGCCAGTGCTCGAATCAAAGTCGATCGAACCCTCGAGCCGCACACTGTCGACGGCACGTTTGAAGTCGGCATCATGCACTGACACACCACTTGCCTCAAAGCGAAGAGACCCCTCACCCCCTGCGCCGGTGACATCGATGGAGCCGACAAGACTCAGCTCGCGAATTGCCCAGGAAACCCCACCCACCTCGCCCGCAAGGTCGGCGAACTTCATCCCCGATTCAGGAAACTCGAGACGAATCTGAGCCGGCGCAACCGACACAGTCGAGGCGACAACCAGAATCGCCAAAATAAGAGCCCGTTCGAGCCCACACCGACCAAAAGCCATCGTGCTACTGTTGCCGCCTGTCGATCTCTAGTCCACACCCCGCACAGCTGGGAGCTGACCGAAGTGGTCGAAAAGAGGACTGGCGGAAGACATTCCTGGTGTCGAACACTTCTATTCCGGTTCCCATTGAACTACGGAGTCAGCTTCCATCGATTTGATCTCTGGAGGACTGCGGTACATGTCGCGTGTTGAACCAAAAGGGTCTTTGAAGAAGCTTCGCTGTATTCAGCGCAGCGTGGACAGCCACTGGGTCGGAGACGGATTCCCGGTGCGCACTCTCTTTGCCTATCCGAATCTCGGAGCGGTGCTGAGTCCGTTCCTCCTCCTTGATCTCGCCGGCCCGAGGGAGTTCTCTCCGACGACCGAGCGCCGGGGCGTGGGCGAGCATCCCCACCGCGGCTTCGAAACGGTGACGATCGTCTACGCGGGGGAAGTCGAACACAGGGACTCCTCCGGTGGAGGTGGAACCATCGGTCCCGGGGACGTGCAGTGGATGACGGCCGCCTCCGGTCTGGTGCACGAAGAGTTTCACGGCCGCGATTTCGCAGCCCGGGGCGGTATGTTCGAGATGGTGCAGCTGTGGGTCAATCTCCCCGCTAAGGACAAGATGGCGCCGCCGCGCTACCAGGGAATCCTCAACAGCGAGATTCCCGTCGTGACTCTTCCAGAGGGGCAAGGGAGTGTCCGGGTCATTGCCGGTGAGTATGCGGGAAGCAAGGGGCCGGCGCAGACCTTCACGCCCATGAACGTTTGGGACCTCCGCCTCGGTAGCGACCAACGGACCGACTTGACGGTTCCGGACGGCTGGACCACGGCCCTCGTCGTACTCAAAGGCACATTGCGGGTGAATGGTTCAGAGGAAATCAGCGCCGCCGAAGTGGGACTCTTCGACCGCGCCGGGGCAAGCATCGGCATTGATTGCGCGACGAATGCGACCGCTCTCTTGCTCTGTGGAGAACCAATCGACGAGCCGATTGTGGGGAGCGGCCCCTTTGTCATGAACAGCGCGCAGGAGATTCGCCAGGCCATGGCCGACTACCAAAGTGGCAAGATGGGACGTTTGTAGCGCTGCGTGCATTCCCCACCGGCGGAAACTCAATGACTGGCCACTCCGCGGCGAAACCCTGAAGAAGGTAGGCACAGCGCTGAAAAGTCGCACGCCGTATAGCGAAAGGAGGCCTCCGCGCCCCTGCCGGAACAACGAATGGCGCGGACGCCTACTTCTTTATATTAGTGCATTTTTCTCTTCGATTGACGCACTGCGTTAGTGAAAATGCTATTCTGCCTACATGATGGCAGATCGCCTAACGAAGGCTCGTCGGTATCTCTCACGCTGGTGGAACGATCTATCATTTCGTGCTGCGCGCGACGCGGTGGGAGCGGTACGATACGAGCCGCGCAGGATCGTCCTCGCCGGCGGCCGCGGGCTCGATGAGCTGAAGGTTTCACAGGCGGCGCCCACAGTGGCGCGTATCGCTCACGGCCTCGATGCGGTGGCTGAAAGGGTCTCCGTGGCGGCGGGGAGTAGTCTAGGTGCGACCGCCGAGGCCTGGGTTCGTTGGTTTACCGGCGCCGCCGGAGGCCTAATCGACAACGTCGGCGCTGCCGCGATCGACGACCTGCCGATCCCGGGCGCGGTGAGTCCGCGGATGCTGAAACCGCATCTGCACACCGTAGGTGTGCTGGTCGTAGACATGCGCGGCTTCAGCAAGCTGACACTCGCACTCAGCGATCCGGAGGAACTCACGGGCAAAATCGAGGAGTACCTTGCAGAGTTGACACGGGTCGTCGAGGAGCATGGCGGGGTCGTATTTCAGTACACTGGCGATGGCCTACTGGCGCTCTTCTTGCCCGAGTTGACCCGGCTCGATGGGCGCCAACTCGTCGAGCATCTGATCGGACCAATGAGCACCGACCTTCACCGGAGTTTCCGCGGACTGCAAGAACGATGGCGCAACGAGTGGCAGGAAGGCGGACGCTCAATCCCCAAGATCGGGCTGGGCGTCGGTGTGACCTACGGCCCGGGGACCATTGGTATGATGGGACCCGCGGGTCGCAAATACTTCGGCATCGTCGGCTCGCCGGTGAACCAGGCAGCGTTCTTGTGCTCCAAAGCACGCGCCGGCATGACGCTGATCGACGAGGCCACTCTAATCGCAAACGGAGCAGCGCGCCCCAAGGGCTCGCGCCGAATTCGCTTAAAGTCCGAGAAGCTTCACCAGCGCATCGCAACCATCGAGGTGCGATCCAACTAGCAGAGACGCGCAGGCCCCGACGATGATTCACTCCAGTACGTATGTATCGTCGGCGTCAGGTACTTCGAGGTCGCAGTCGGTGCCGCCAAAGTCCAACTGATACTGATCTTCGTTTTTCGGCGCAACGGCTTTCCTGTCGTCGGCTACGATGTCGGTCAACTCCAGGACGTCTACGTCGTCACCGTTGGGTTCGGTATGGTCGACGATATCGGTCAATTCCAACACCGCCGCGTCCTCCCTGGAGCTTCGGGGCTCGACCAACAAGCGGACCAGGCTGTCGAGATCGAGCGGTGGGGCTTCCCGGCCCTCCCGGCGTCCAGACGCCTCCCGGCCTTCCGGCGTTTGTGAGTTGTCGAGCGCGGTTTCCGGCACGGCTCGAGTCTCAACCGTTGAGCCGTAATCGGAGTCGTCGAGTGAACCGTCCTGGGGCGATTCACTCGGACGATGCGGAATCAATCCGGCGCCCGGCGTCTGCATAGGCGCTGCGGTGGGACAGCTTGCAAGTGTCCCCGACCGCTTTGGCAATGCTTGCGGACCCACCACCGGCGGCGGGTTCCATTGATTGACGACTTGCGCGATCTGACGACGCAGATCGTCGGACTCCTTGCTTACCACCCTGGGCACGGTCGGCCTTCTCGCGGGGATCCTAGTCTTGCGATCGTGTACCGCTTTTTCCAGTGCATCCACAGAACGCGTCAGGAGGTCGACGCTCAGTCGACTTGCGAATTCCCGACGCGAGTCGTCGACACCAACCGGCACCGGTCGTGCGCGAGTATCCGCGTCACTTTCGTTCGGGCGTGCGTTGGCGGCGACACGGAACAAGTCGTCGTTGTTGCTCATTTCTCGGCTATCCTCACTGTAAGGGTGCCGGAAATTTCGCTGTGCTCTACAGCGAATCGTTGTTCGCCAGCGTTATCTCATTCAACCGAACGCTGCGTATCGCAAACGATGCATCGCATGGTGTGCGGAGCAATCAATCGCTCTGAGCCGACCGAACGACTTGAGAGCTCCACCCTACGCGCTCGAGTCGAAGAGTCGAAGAGTCGAAGAGTCGAAAGGTCTCTCCGCCCGGCATCTCTGGTCAATAGCCTCGCGTGCGATCGACGACGTTTTCCAGCGGCTGGTCGGCCTTGTAACGTTGAAAGTTGGCCAGGAACTTCTCCAGAAGCAGATCGACGGAACCGGGCATGCTCCACGACACGTGGGGAGTCAGGCAAACGCGCGGGTGCTCGTACATCCAGTGCCCTTGCGGCAGTGGCTCGGGAGTCATCGTGTCCAAGGTCGCGCGTGCCACGGTCCCATCGTCGAGGGCGCGGCGCAATGCCTCTTGATCGACGAGGGATCCGCGCGCAACATTGATCAAGTGCAATCCAGGCTTTGCCTTCGCCAACAACTCGGAATCGACGAGGTGCTCGGTTTCACGGGTCGCGGAGGCCGCCAACACCAAGTGATCGGCCGCCGCGATCATCGTATCCACGCCGACAACCTCGACTCCCGACAACGGCGATGGCCTGTCACTACGACGTGAAGCCAAGACCTTCATTTGGAACGCCAAGGCTCTTTCGGCCACGGCCAGGCCGATCCCGCCCAGCCCTACCAAGCCCACGGTCTTCTGATAAAGCCCGCCGAGACGCTCCCCGTACCACCGTTCCGGTTCGGACCGCATCCATACGTCCGGAAGTCGCTTCTCGAACGCCAACATCGAGGCGAGTACGTACTCCGCGATTGGGATCGAACTCGCACCGCGCGAACAGGTGACCAGCCGCTCGCCCACCGCGTCGAAGGGAAACCGATCCACTCCGGTCCCGAGTGTGTGGATCCAGCGCACACCGTGCTCGACGACTTCACCGATGTTCTCACTGCCCCATGTCTGCGTCAGCAAGATCTCCGCTGACGCTTCCGGTTCGATCGGTCCGTGAACCTCAAGTGGAATAACCTCGGCCTCCGGGACGAGCGAGGCGATGAGAGTCGATAGTTTGGGGCCAACTTGCGAAAAAATTCGGATCGGCGGTTTGTCTCCCATGTCCCGGACACCATTCTGCGCCCCTGCCGCCAAAGCAAGGCGAGGCCTCTACACAACCCCAACTACCCGATCCAGCTTGGCACGCGTTGTGCTTTTCCCGGGCCCCATGTATCTATTGATGTCCCCAAATTCTTAAGATCAGTCAGGAGCACCCGATGGCGAAAGAAACCCTCACAATCAAAGACAACCGCACAGGCAAGACCTACGAGGTGCCAATCCAGGACGGGTCGATCCGGACAGCGGAACTACGTAAGATCAAGGTTTCCGACGATGACTTCGGGCTGCTCGGCTACGACCCAGCGCTAATGAACACGGCCTCATGCAAGAGCAAGGTTACGTACATCGACGGCGACAACGGTATCCTGCGCTACCGCGGATACGATATTGCCGATCTCGCCGACAATAGTAACTACCTGGAAACCGCCTACCTCATCGTCAAAGGGGAGCTCCCCGACTCCCAACGACTGAAGGCTTGGACCCACAACATCAAAATGCATACGATGGTGCACGAGAACATCCGCAAGTTCATGGATGGTTTTCGCTACGACGCCCACCCGATGGGAATGATCATGGGCACCGTCGCGGCGATGTCGACCTTTTACCCCGACGCCAAGGATGTCGAAGATCTTCAGTCCAGGCGCCTGCAAACCCGCAGATTGATCGGCAAGCTGCCGACGATTTCGGCCTTCGCCTACCGACAGATGCGTGGCCTGCCCTTCGTCTACCCCGACAACGAACTCAGCTACACCGGCAACTTCCTCCAGATGCTGTTCAAGATTGCCGGCAATTACACCCCAGACCCTGTCATCGAGCGCGCCCTCGAAGTGTTGTTCATCTTGCACGCCGATCACGAGCAGAACTGTTCGGCCAACGCGGTACGCGCGGTCGGCAGCTCACTCGTCGATCCATACTCGGCTGTAGCCTCTGGCATCGGCGCGCTGTACGGGCCGCGCCACGGCGGTGCCAACGAGGCCGTCGTGCAGATGCTGACAAAAATCGGTTCGGTCAAGAACGTCGCCAAGGCGATCAAGTCCTTTAAGTCCGGCGAAGATCGACTGATGGGGTTCGGCCACCGGATTTACAAGGCCTACGACCCGCGCGGCAAGATTATCAAGAAGCTCGCAGACGAGGTGTTCGAGGTGACTGGCAAGAACAAGCTGATCGACATCGCTCTCGAACTCGAGCGAATCGCCCTGCAGGACGAGTATTTCGTCGAGCGGCGACTGTATCCGAACGTCGACTTCTACACCGGCATCATCTACCAGGCGATCGGATTTCCCACGACAATGTTCCCAGTGCTGTTCGCAATCCCGCGCACCTCGGGTTGGCTTGCGCAGTGGTCCGAGATGGTTCGCGACCCGGAACAAAAGATCACGAGACCACGGCAGCTATATATCGGCGAAGACCTTCGCGAGTACGCTCCGATCAAAGGACGGCCAAAGCCTTCAGATCGCGAAGACAAGGTCGCCGAAGTCATCTAGTTGAGCCGGGTCTTTCTACGGGTGTGCGTGTTCTGCGGGTCCCACAGGGGTGGGCAGGATGCGTACACCGCTGCTGCCCGCGCGCTTGGCGCATCGCTCGCCAGCGCTGGGATCGGATTGGTCTATGGCGGCGGTAACGTCGGACTCATGGCCGAGATTGCCGACACTGTGTTGGCCGCCAAGGGAGAGGTGATCGGCGTCATTCCCGAGGAACTCGCCAAACGTGAGCTCGCGCACGACGGACTCGATGCGCTCCACATCGTAGGCTCGATGCACGAGCGCAAGGCCATGATGGCCAACCTCAGCGATGCGTTCATCGCGATGCCCGGCGGCCTCGGCACGCTCGAAGAAATCTTCGAAGTCCTCGCATGGCGACAACTGAAGTTTCACGACAAACCATGCGGCCTCCTCAACATCGAAGGGTACTACGACGATCTGCTGTCATTCCTCGACGGAGCCGTTTCGCAAGGGTTCCTGTACGGCAAACATCGTAATCTTCTCATCGCTGACTCAGACGCGGAGCGACTCCTGCACAGCCTCGAGGCCTGCGCCCCCATGGAGAACCAATGAAGGCACTCGTTTCGCTCATCGCCCTACTCTGCTTGGGGGCTCCGGCTTGCGCCGAAACACCCTTAAAACTGGCCACGACGACCAGCACCGAAAACTCTGGACTGCTCGAAGTCCTACTCCCGCGCTTCCAATCACAGTCCAACGTGAGCGTCCACGTGATCGCCGTCGGCAGCGGCAAGGCGCTCAAGCTCGCCGAGAACGGCGATGTCGATGTCGTACTCTCACACGCGCCGGCGCTCGAGGAACGCTTTGTGAGAGACGGTCACGGGGTCGATCGACGTCCAGTCATGTACAACGACTTCGTCATTGTCGGACCCAAAGACGACCCCGCAAAAATTCGGAGCAGCCCTGGCGCTGCCGAGGCACTGCGCAGGATCGCTGCAAGCGGAACCGAGTTCGTATCGCGCGGCGACGAGTCCGGGACACATCAAAAGGAAAAGGCGCTGTGGGATGCCGCAGGCCTCACCCCCTCCGGCGACTGGTACTTGTCGGCAGGCTTAGGCATGGGAAGAGTCCTGTTGATGGCCAGTGAGAGGGGCGCCTACGCACTGACCGACCGCGGCACCTTCCTCGCGTACAACGGACGGTCGGAGCTGGCGATCGCCTTCGAGGGCGATCCGTCATTGCACAACCCCTACACCGTCATGGCCGTAAACCCGTCCCAGCACATCCACACGAAGTCCGCTGCGGCACGGATATTCATCGACTGGCTGGTCTCGCCCGAAGCCCAAGACTTGATCGCCGCATATCGCATCGGTGGGCATGCCCTCTTCTTCCCAAACGCCCAACAAGCCGCGAAGGCAATCCCCGCCGTCCAATGAGCCTGATCGAGGCGCTTACCGCTGCCCTCAACCTGATCATCACACTCGACCCGCAAGTTCTGGCGGCTGTCGCAACGTCCTTAAAGGTCTCGCTGGTTGCGATCGCCCTCGCCACCGCCGCCGGTGCCCCACTCGGATTTCTAATCGCCATGAGCACCTTTCGTGGTAAGCGCCTAGTCGACGTCCTCCTCAACACTTCGACAGCGATCCCCACAGTCGTCATCGGCCTTGTCACCTACGCCTTGCTCTCTCGCCGCGGCCCGCTCGGCCCGCTCGGGTTGCTCTACACTCCAACCGCGATGATCATCGGCCAGGCACTGCTCGTCGCGCCACTCATGGCGGCTCTCACGAGCGCTGTCATCGGCGGTGCCGATCCACGCATCCACGAAACTGCGCTTACGCTCGGTGCAACCCGCTGGCGCGCCGCGTGGACCGTCTGTGTCGAGACCCGCCGCGGCATTCTTGCGGCAGTCGCTACCGGATTCGGTCGATTGATCTCAGAGCTCGGCATCGCCCTCATGGTCGGCGGCAACATCCGCGGTTCCACTCGCACGATGACGACCTCCATCGCCATGGAAACCAGCAAAGGCGACTTCGCGCTGGGTTTCGCGCTCGGGCTGATCTTGCTTGCCGTCGCGCTCGGCGCCAACGTCGCCGTCGCACTCGCCGGCAACACCGTCGTTCAGCGCGGGAGCCTACGGTAATTCGATGTACTCACTCGAAAAGGTGCGTGCCATCCGCGGCGGCCGGCTCAATCTCGATATCGAGCAACTGACGATCCCGAGAGGCCAGATCACAGCGGTTGTCGGCCCCAACGGCAGCGGCAAATCGACTCTCTTGCGTCTCTTGGCGTTCCTCGACCAACCCAGCGACGGGATGATTACTTTCGCCGGAGAACACGTCACCGGTGCGCCCGAGCAGGCCCATCGTCTTCGCCAACAGGCTACGCTCGTCGCGCAAGACCCACTGCTCTTCGACCGATCCGTCCGCGCCAACGTCGCGTACGGATTGCGCCACCGCGGCATTTCCGAGACAGCCGTTGGTTTAGCCCTCGCACGGGTTGGTCTCCCAGAGTTCGCCGAGCGCCGTGCCCGCCAATTGTCCGGAGGAGAACGCCAGCGAGTCGCGCTCGCTCGGGCAATCGCGTTTAGGCCCGACGTTCTGCTGCTCGACGAACCAACGTCCAACGTCGACGAAAAGACGAAGCGGCCGATCGAGACGTTGATCGGTGAACTGGCAGAAGAAGGCTGCTGCGTCGTGGTCACTACGCACGATCTCCGCCAGGCGCGAGCATTTGGGAACAACCTCGTCGCCCTCGATTGCGGACAGATACGCCCCTTCGGAGCGGAGGATGACGCGTCGGTCGTCCTGCGATAGCATCCCCGCATGTCGCCACTCGCCCGAATCGCAGCCGCCGCGCTCTTCTTAGTCACCGGGTGCACCGCAGCGAAGCCTCAAGCGCCAATCCTACCCGTTACGAAGAGCGTGTCTCTCGTCGGCGACTTCACAACCAACGCATGGGCCTACGGCCGGGATGCCGGCAACTCGGTCCGCATGGGCAACGAAATCCTTTGGGCTTTCGGCGACACATTCACTTGGACCGGATTCGAATGCGCCACGGCCGCCTGGTCATCGGTGGACAGTCCACTGGAGTTGAGTGAGCCTGTAGGTCCTTGGTTCGAGTCTCTGCCTTTTTACGAGCTTTCGAGCACGGAAACCCAGTTCAACAAGGAACGGAAGCCGCCGCGATGCTGCAAGCAAACCAAGGCATGTAGCGCCGACCAGAAGTACTGCCATTGCCCGACCGGAACGGACTGCCGAACCCGCATCGCCATCTGGCCGGGAGACATGATCAGTATCGACGGCCAGCTTGGCATTCACTACTACGAGAAAGTCGAAGTCGGCTCCGCTCCGTACGACTTCCGCCATCTTGGTACGGGAATCGCGATCGTCCGTGACGGTGACACAAAAGCGACTCGACCGAGCGGCGACGACGGAGAGCCCCTGCTCATTTTCGGACCGGACGAGCCGAATTTCCTGCGCGGCCTACTGGTCGAAGAAGGACCGCGGCTCGTCGTCTATCTCTACGCGGCAAGCAATCGGCGGAAGTGCCAAGTCGACATTCTGCTCGCGAGAGTCGATCTTTCCAATGTATTCCGTCAAGGCGAGTATCGATTTTGGACCGGTTCCGCTTGGTCGCCTTCACTCGCTGACGCGGCCCCTGTGCTGGACACCATCCGTGGCGGTCTCGGTTCCGTCACATGGAATCGTCATCTCAACCGATATCTCTCCGCCTTCAGCGACATTTGCTCTGGCGGTGGGGCGCTACAGCTCAGAACCGCGCCACTCCCGCAGGGCCCCTGGACCGACGCCGTCGCCGTCGACCTGAGCTCCCTCGGCGCCACTCCAGACTCCTATGCCGGGCAAATTCATTCATCCTTAGGAATCGACGCGGAGCTATTCTTCAGTTTTTACCAGCCGCTCGAACTCGGAGTCGGACGCCTTCGCCTCGGGCGAATGGTACTCGAGTGAAGCTTTGACACGAGTCCGCCCAAACCGCACGGTGAACGCAACATACCGCCGGCCCGCTGGCGCACCCGATGTTTGATTTCTATCTACGTAACGAATTCGCCTTCGCGGCTGCTCAGCTCGCACTCGCCATGCTCGGCATGGGCGCCAAGCTAGCCCTCCGGGATTTCGTGCAAGTCTTCCGCATGCCCAAGAGCTTCATCATTGGCCTTACCATCCAACTGCTAGCTGTTCCGGCGCTCGCAATCTTCGTCGCACACCTGCTCGGGGTCAACGCCGGAGTCGCAACGGGGCTGATTCTGATTGCAGCGGTTCCCGGCGGCACGATCTCGAATGTCGTCACCTACATCGGACGAGGAAACATTGCTCTTTCAATTGCCCTGACGGCGATCACCTCGATCGCCTGCTTGGTCACAACACCAGCCATCCTACAACTCCTGGCTTCGCAGTCACTGCCCGCCGACTTCGTGATGCCGCGCGAGCGAATCGCATTCGAGATTGCCTTGTGCCTGCTCGCGCCACTGGCTCTGGGGATGATTCTTGGAGCGCAGCTCCCGACGTGGCGAGATCTGATTTCGACAAGGGCCATTCAGCTGAGCCTCTTCGTGATTCTGCTCATGGTCATCGGTGCGGCAGGCGCCGGCCGCGTCGATCCGCTGCAACAAGGTATCTCGGCAATTCTTGCCATCCTGTTGCTGGCGTTGTTCTCACAAATCACAGCCCTAGCGATTACTACGGCAACCGGACTGCCCAACGAAGATCGAACTGCGGTTGCAATCGAAGTCACGGTTCGCAACGCCAATTTGGCGATCATGCTCAAGGCGTCAATCTTTCCGTCGGTGCCGGGTGTCGCCGACCCGTTCGCCGACGGTGTGCTCTACATCGCACTGATGTACGGCGGTCTTGCCATGTTGGTCGCTTCCCCGCTCGTCACCTACGAGAGACGGCGCGCGCCAGTCCCAGCACAATAAAAAACCCCCTCTCGCTGTGAAGCGAGAGGGGGCTGTGTCCGTGGATCGACCAGGGAGGTTGCCGATCCGTCGGGCTGGGTGATGGAGGTTTCTCTGAAGGATGAAGGAAGGCTCCCTTGGCGGTCTGCTACAGGTTAGATGAGATTGCGTGGTTTGATGGTTGTGCGTTCTTCGACGACGTGGACAGAGCCGCCCTGCATCGGCCGGTCGGTCTGCGCGGCCACGGTCAATTCGACTTCGCGGACGATCCGCCACTCGGCGTTGTCAGCCGGCAGGTCAACGGTCACACAAGGCTCACAAGGATCGAGGCGGTAGCGAACGTTGAAGACCTCGATGCCCTTCGCAAGCGGCTCCGGATCGCCATCGTCCACCGCGACTGTCAAGATCGGGCTAGGACCAGAATCGTCGATCGAATAGGTTCGCTCCTCGATCGCGTAGACACCGCTACCAGTGAGGTAGTCGGCATCGAGCGCCCCTTCAACGGTAATCGACTCAACTCCCACGGCGGCCACGATGAAAGTGCTGCCCTGTCCCGCGATGCGCGTCAGGTACACATACTGACCGACTTCGAAACCGGAGGAGTTCAACACCGTTAGACTAGACGAACCCGCAAGTGAGGGAGCGGTCGATACGGTTCGGATACACACCAGCGAACCAGGATCGGTCTTGCCAATGCGGAGAGTTATCGAGTCACGATTCCCGGAGTCCACTCCGCCGAGGGCGGTAAAGTCACCGAGCTGAGGCAGGCATGCACCTGCTTGCCGCAACTCTTGCGAAACGAAGGTGAGTGCAGCGCTGACCGCTTGTTGCGTCTCCGCAACCTGCTCCATGTCGAAACGTTGATGGACCGTATGTGAGAAGTCCGTTGCCACGACGCTGAGGGCAATGCCGGAAAGCATCATTGCCACCAGCAGTTCGATCATCGTGTAACCCGCGTTTGTTTTCGTCATCTTCATTTTTGATCTCCGTCCAGTGAGAAGAGTTTTACAGCGTCGGGAGATCACACCGAATGAAGGAAAGGTATGATTTTGTGGCCATTGTACGGAAGTCGTACGACCTCGGTCGCAGCCAACAGCAAGATACTGTTTCAGCAATCAAAAACCGCGCAGAGCCATGGGCAAGCCGCAATGGATTCCACGAAGCGTCGCGACGATTCGCACTTGCCTAGGCAGATGCTCGCAGACCATCGTCCGAGCGATCGCGAACCAAAAAGCAGAGCGACTGCCGGAACGCGATACCGCCGCACGAAGCTTTCTGCGGAGCACACTCGCGACAGCGAGGGGTGTCGCGGGCTACTCCCCCCTCGGCGCCTGAGGAGGGCTCAGCCGAGAGGGGAGTGAGGGGTGGGGCCGTCGGTGTAGCCGTGGCCTCAGTCGTAGAGACGGGTGTAGATGCGCTGCTGTACGTACACCACTTTCGGTGTCATCGGCGGAAGGTTCTCCACTGCATTGAAGTCGGTGTCGTAATCGTAGTTGCGAATAGGGGGATCATAAATGTTGCACGAATTGCCCGATCCGCAGGCCCACTCCGCCGTCTTGTGCTGGGCGGTCCCCAGGCTGACGAAGGAGCCCCGATAGTTCAGAGTTCGGCTCGACCAACTCTCCAGAAACTTTGGATAGTTCTCGAGTCCACCGTTGTACCAATCTGGATCGAGTGTACTTGGGCCGAGACCAAAAAGCAGGGCCGCGTTGACGACGAGAGCGTTCGAACTAGCAAAGGACGCCTGCTTGCCGATCCCACCACCTGGTAGATCCAGACTCCGAATGTTGCGGTGATTCGAGTTGAGGGAGTGTTGACTCTTGTGGTCGTTCTTCCTTCCGCCAGCCGACTCGACTTCCCAACCTTGCGAAAGAATCCAAATGGCGTCGGCAAGAACCGCTGCCGGGTATTTGTCTCGCTTGTTGAAGTTGCCCTGAATGATCGCAGCCTGGTCGCTAACGACAGTGACCCCGGTCGGATCTCCTGCGCCCGGAGTAAACGTTGTATCCAGCATATCCAAATCGGCAGAGTCAAAGATGCGGACACCGTAGTTGTTCACGGTCGACATCGATGCAGGCCCATCGACACTGAGAAACACAACCAGTCCGCCATCACTTCGATCATCGTGCGGGAACAGCGGATCTCCGTTCGTGGAGTTCCACTCGATGAGCGCACGCAGGTTGAGGTTCAACAGATACATCCACTGGTTCTCGCGGTGATTGAAGAAGCCGCCGCGGCGATAGTCCATATCGCGATACCAGGAATCAGCGGGAAGGGCTGGGCCACCAAAGGCAGTGCCGTTCGGCCACGGGCAGTTCGGTGGGGACCACCACGGCTCCGGACCGGGACCTGACGCGCAGGTCGCGGGATTCCCGTCCCAAGTACTGAGGGAGCCATTGCCACTCGTATCCTCGCCAACTCTTCGATACACACGATCGTCGCCGGCACCACCAAATGCTGGTGAATAGCTGGCCGACTGTCCGGCCAGGCCGGGGTTCGGGCTTACCGGGTTCACGCCCGCCGGGATGTCATTGTAAAACAAAGCGCCGCGCCGTTCGCACATGAAACGCAGGAGCTGGCGCGTCTTGGCGGCGTCGACGGTGCCCCCGGCATCCTGCACCTCGATAGGGAAAAGGGCCGGTTGGGCTGCGACCGGTGGAATTCCAGCGCCACCGAGACAAAGATCGGCGGCTGCGAAGTCGGTGACAACCGGCGTCGTTCCCAAATCGAGCACAATCCGAAGGTCCGCACGGCCCCAATATTCGCCCGTACCGCGCGCGATGATATCGACCGGCGGCGTAACGATGTTGCGCACATGCGATCGAATACTACCGTTCCAACCGGCGATGGTAGCGTCATCGAGCGGAGCATTGCCCACCGGGCAAGTCAGCGGCTTCGGGTCGAGATTGTTCAGCGGAGGAAGAACGTCGGCGAGCCTGTCGATCACCGTCGTGCCCCAGCAACGCCACGAGTTGTTGTATTTGTAGCCGCCCCGGTAAATGTCGCCCGCCGAAGTAATCTGAACATTCGGCATCACCGGGGGCTCATCTTCGATCACGAGGGTATTGTCCGGCTGAATATATAGATCGTCGTTCGTGTGCAATCTGCCATGTAGGGTCATGTTCGGGAGTGGCATGATGAAAAGATGCGAGTCGACAAAAGCTAGGAACTGAAAGATCGGAATGTTGTGAATATCGAACTCGCCCGCCACGCGAGCCGTACTGTCACCCGGTGGTACCTGGGACTTCGACTGCACGGTGTAACGGTAGGCGATCGTGTTGAGACCGGCAAAAACTTCGCCCTCGGGGATCTGTGCCGGCGGACACGGATCGCAGCCAGCCACTTGGTCGAGGTCGACGGTCACACTCTTGTCCGCCACCGAGAGCGATTGTTCGAAGTCGATGCCCTGCGGAACTCCGCTGTTGCGGAAAATATTGGCGAACGTAGAAACACCAACGTTCAGGCCGGCCTCGGCGGCATAGAACGCCGACCGCCGGACACCGGCCGATCCACGTTGCGAGATCGTCGCCCGGGCATTCATTGCGTAAGCGCCTGCCAAAGCGCCAAGCGCGGTAAGAAACACGAGCGCCGTTACAAGTGCGGCGCCGTGCTCATTCTTCAAACGGCAGGGCGGATTCATCGCAGCGGCCCGCCCTTCAGTTCGGTGTTATCCGCGAATACACAGTGTGCAACGTGTAGGATTGGCCCATCCCACGCCAATCCCAGGTCGTCGTCGCGGTGATGAACTTCATCCCCGGTCCAGGATTTCCGGCGGCGACTGTCCAATTCGTCGTAAAATCGCCATCCACCGAAGACCCGCTCACCATCGAGTCGTAGTCGATCGTTCGGAGGTCTTCGACAGCTTCCTGCGTTAGCGTGATCGCCCGGGCGTGAAGTCCATTCGCGCCGAGCAGATTGGTCGTTGCCCGCATTCCGGTCGCTGTCGCTGTCGCCGCCAAACCAACGATGACGATCGCGACTAAAACCTCAATGAGTGTAAATCCCTTGTCGGTCATGTTTTCCCCTCTCGATATCGAGGCGCTACGCCGACGTCGTGCCCCCGGCATTGGTCGTCGACTCAACTTGCCCAGAAGGCCAGATCTGGAGCGCTTCGCTCCTCTCGTTGCCTGCGATCGTCACAGATACGATCGACAAACTGCCGTCGGGTTGCGGAACTAGTAACCCGCGACCATCAAACTCGGCTGCAGCCGTCGACCCGGCATCGGAGGAGACCGTGTAGCCCGTCGGGAGATTGACAACTTTCGGATTGAACTGCTGGTCAACTTCCCATTGGCCATCGCCATCCGAGTCCGACAATCGGGTAATCGAGTAGCCGGTGCCCGACACTTCAAAGCGAAAGTGCGCTCCCTTGAGAGTGGCCTGCATTCTGGCGCGGCGTAAGTCGTTCACCAAGTTCTGGCGGGCCGTCGTGAGGTTCATGAAACCACGATCAAGACTCAGTACGCCGACACCCATGAGACCTGTAACAATCCCTATCGTCACGAGGACCTCCGCAAGCGTGGATCCACCCTGCGACTAGATCAATCTCATGTGCCTTGCTTGTTTCGACATTCCGGTCACCTCTCAATTTGTCAGAACTTTGTGTCTAGACTAACTACAGCAAGGGCCGGGCCACTTCGGATCGGCGCCGCAAATTGCCGCTTCGCCCGCTTGGGAGAACCGCAAGGCGCCGAACCAGGTGGCGTCATTGTCGCGAACCGTCACATCTTTGAAAAATGCCCGGGAATAAACGAAAATCTTGGCCCAACCGCAGCGTCAGCGGATCACCGATACGCATGGACTCGTACACACGACGCGGTAGATCAGGTCGCACGACACCTGAGCTCTCGGAACCGAGCAATGCACGACTCGGGGCATCACAGACAACTCCTCTGCGCGGGAATGTCCTGGGCACTTGCCAGCCGATTGTCTATTGCGGGGCGCGTGGCAGATGGCGGCTTCTTCCCAGCGTCTTCAGCGGAGACGGGCTCGATTCTTCCGAGCTGAAGCGTGCCCAACCATCGGGCAGCAAGCCGCTGATTTTTCCGCTACTCTCGCGGCGCCGGGACGGATCCAACCGTCCGCCGACACCAATCCAATGACTCAAACATCCAACAGAGCGAGCTAGGGGACATGATCGAAGGACACATTCACCCAGATTTCTGGCCTGTCGCGAAAACACTGGAGAAACAACTCGCCAAGGCGCCGGCCGCAGGCGGTGCGGCCGTAGCGGTCTATCACCGCGGCAAACGTGTCGTCGATATTCGCGGTGGCAACCGGGACGCCGACAACCCCTGGACGCCGAGTACAGTCTCGGTTTCCTTTTCGACAACCAAGGGCGTCATCTCCACCCTGCTCCACAGGTTGGTCGACAAGGGCCTGCTCGACTACGATGACGTCGTCGCCAAGTTTTGGCCGGAGTTCGCGCAGAACGGCAAAGACTCCATCACAGTGCGCAACCTACTCTGCCACCAAGCCGGCCTCTACGACATTCGCCACCTAATTGATGGCGCGCCCAGGATGCTCGACTGGCAGTACATGACCGAAAAGCTGGCCGCGGCAACACCCGCCCATCCGCCAGGCGAAAAAAGTGCCTATCATGCGCTGACCTACGGTTGGCTGGTCGGTGAGGTCATTCAACGCGTGACCAATCGCCAAGTGCCAGACCTCGTGCAAACCGAGATCGCTGAGCCCCTCAAGCTCGATGGGTTGTTCATCGGCCTACCCGCTAAGAAGCTCAACCGCGTTGCCAAGTTGGTTCTACCCCCAGAACGTCTCGAGCGAATCAATCGCCTGCGAGGGCCGCTCAAGCAGCTTCAGAAAGCGTTCAACTTCATGCGGGTTCCTCTGGCCCCGGAGAACATGGCCGCGGCTCTCGCGCCGCCTCTGGTCGAATCCTTCGACTGGTCC
Organism: Deltaproteobacteria bacterium; assembly: GCA_029262455.1. Classification (GTDB taxonomy): domain Bacteria; phylum Desulfobacterota; class Binatia; order HRBIN30; family CADEER01; genus CADEER01. Next base: position 133,612 of record JAJCZJ010000031.1, read on the forward strand.
GCACCGGAGACAGTCCAGGCCTGTATTCCGGCGGCGAACGGGACCTTTACCGCCAAATCGCTCGCAAAAATGTACGCTGTGCTGGCCGCCGGCGGCGAACTCGATGGCGTACGGCTTTGGTCCGAGGAGACATTCCGCCGCGCTACAGAGATTCAGACACGAAAAGTCGACGCGGTGATCCCTTTCCCCATGCACTGGCGCCTCGGTTACCACCGTGCGGCCACCACCCGCGGAAACCCACCGCGAGGATTCGGTCACTACGGATTCGGCGGATCAGGTGCGTGGGCCGATCCCGACCACGACTTGTCGGTGGCACTCGTTCTCAACAGCGGCATCGGAACTCCATTCGGCGACCTCCGGACCGCCCAGATCGGCGGCGCCGCGTTGTATTGCGCGAGGAGACGCTAGTGTCCTGGATCGTTCGTTCGTTGCAATCGGCGGCGAGCAATCGGCGGCCGTGCCAAGGCACCACGACGAAGTCATATCTGGCATATTTCGAGGAGGAGGAACGCCGGCTGAGGCGTCGAGGGGCGCCGAATATTACGACGAATCAGTGGTTCAGGACACGAGCTATCGAGCGACTGCCGTTGCCGGAGATTCGCGACGTCGAGAGATCTGTTGCGCGAAAACCTGCGCGTCTGTAGTCGGCAGGTCGCAGACCTGCCGCTCGCATACGTACGCTGTCGCTTTTTCTCCGCGCAGCTTTTTACCGCGAACCAACGGTATCACCTCAGCCGTCGCATTCAGATGCGCCCCCACCCGCACGACCGAAACGACCCGGCTCGGCACGAACGCTGCGCGCAGCTGGGTCAAAAACGGCTCGGCCTGAGCCGTCTTGTCCGGCACGACGACAACGATCTCCTTGCCGCCGTCGAGCCAGTAGTCAACGCCGCACAACATCTTCGGCACACTCGTCGGATTTCTCGACCACACCGGTTCAAAAGCCTTCAGCAGATTCTCGGCCCGTTCGCGGAAGCTGTCGTCGGTCGTCAGTTCTGCAAGCCGCAGTAGATTCAAGAGCGCGACCGAATTGCCCGACGGCTCGGCGCCATCGTACGAAGGTTTCTCGCGTGCCAAGAGCTTCTCGCCGGACGATGGCGTTAGGTAGTAACCCCCCACCGCTGAATCCCAAAATCCTTCGTCGAGAACACTCTGCAGCGCGATCGCCTCTTTCAACCACTCGACGTCAAACGTGACCTCGTAAAGATCGACGAGCGCCGCGATCATGAAGGTGTAGTCGTCGAGAAATCCGTCACCTCCAGCCGATCCCTCCAGCCAGCTCCTCTTCAGGCGCTTCGACTGTTTCATTTCACTCAGAACGAAGCGCGCGGCCCGCTCGGCGCGACTCACATAGTCTGCGTCGCCCAACACGAACCCGGCGCGCGCTAAGGCACTGATCATCAGACCGTTCCATGACGGTAAGATCTTGCGATCGGTTAGCGGCGGAATCCTCTTCGCCCGCGCCTCGTACAACTTGTCGCGCGCCGAACCAAGGTGCTTCTTGGCCACTTCCAGATCGATACCGATAGTCGACGCGGTGTCCGCCAACCCCCTAGGCGTATGCAGAATGTTCTTACCTTCAAAGTTACCGCGGTCGCTGACGCCGAAATGGGCCAACGCCAGCCGTGCTTCTTCGGGACTCAAGAGCGATCGAATTTCACTCGGGGTCCAGACGAAGAAAGTCCCCTCTTCGCCCTCGCTGTCGGCGTCTGCGGCCGAATAGAACGCGCCTCCAGGCGCCGTCATCTCACGTCCAACGTAACGCAAGATATCGCGAGCCACGGCAGCGTACGATGGATCGGCCGTTGCCTGATAGGCCTCTAGATAAGCAACCACGAGCTGGCCGTTGTCGTACAACATCTTCTCGAAGTGCGGGACCAACCAACGGGCATCTGTCGAGTAGCGATGAAAGCCCCCGCCGATCTGGTCATACATACCCCCAGCGGCCATCGCTTCGAGTGTCTTGCGCACCATACGCAGCGCATCGGGATTGCCGCTGCGCCTGTGCTCGCGCAACAGGAACTCCAAGCGGGAGCTTCGGGGAAACTTCGGCGCACGACCAAAGCCGCCCAGCTTCTCGTCAAAAGCCGCCTTTTCCCTGGTCAGCGCGGTTTCGAGAATCGACACAGTCGGCAACCCCTTGCCTCCGCGCGTCTCCATGCTGCTCGCGACTCGTTGCCGCATGTCCGCCGCGGCCGCGACGATCGAAGCCGGATCCTCGTCGTACTTCTTCTTCAACGTCCCCAGCAATGTCAGAAAGCCGCTCCTCGTGCCCCGATCGCCATCGCGAGCGGGGAAATAGGTACCGCCAAAAAACGGCTCGCGATCAGGGGTAAGCCACACCGTCATCGGCCAACCACCACGTCGTGTCATCAGCCGAACCGCCATCATGTACACGCCATCGACATCCGGTCGGCGTTCGCGATCGACCTTCACCGCGATGTAATTCTCGTTGAGGTACGTCGCTATCTCGACGTCTTCAAAGGACTCCTCCTCCATCACGTGGCACCAATGGCAGGTAGAGTATCCCACGCTCAGCAAGACTGGCTTCTTTTCGCGCCGCGCGCGCTCAAAGGCCTCGTCGCCCCACGGATACCAATTCACCGGATTGTGCGCGTGCTGCTGAAGATACGGCGAGCTCTCGAGAATCAGGCGATTCGTGTACGAGGGCCATCCGTCGGGGTAGCGGTGGCGGGTACGCGGCTCGTACTCCTCGCCCTTCGCCGCAACGGCGGCGCGAAGGCGCTCCACGACCTGTGCCGGGTAGGCGCTAGCGCCCGGCGGCGGACCAATCGGTTGCTCCCCAGCTAAAGAAATCCCTGACGCGCAACCAACACCGAAGAACAAAAGGACGGACCTGACCACTCGCTTGCGAAACATCCCCCCAACTTGCGCTGCGATCGTCAATCGGTCAAACCACCAACCCATGACGAATTCGGCACCGATGTCCCCCGCCGCCCTCGAAGTTGCTGCAGCTTGCAAGGGATTCCTCGATCTCGATGAAGGGCTCTGCCTGTTCGCGCTGGCGCGCGATCACGCCCACCTCGGCCCGATCGTCGAAGTCGGTAGCTACTGTGGGAAATCGTCGGTGTACGTTGGCAGCGGCGCACGCGCCAGCGGCGGAACCCTCGTCTGCGTCGACCACCACCGCGGCAACGAGGAGAATCAACAGGGTCAGCTCTACCACGACCCCGAAGTGTTCGATCCGGACGCGGAGCGATTGGACACCCTGCCCTGGCTGCGCGACACCATCCGCAAGGCGAAGCTCGAAGACACCGCAATCCTCTTGGTCACGACCAGCGCGCGCGCTGCCGAAGTCTGGACGATCCCGCCTGGCATGGTGTTCATCGACGGCGGACACACCCAAGTGGCGGCCGACACCGACTACGAGTGCTGGGCGCCAAAAGTCGTTTCGGGCGGCATCTTGGCGATTCACGACCTCTTCCCGAACCCGGACGAAGGCGGACAAGCGCCAATCAACATCTACCGTCGCGCCCTCGCATCGGGCGACTTCGATGAGCTGCCCACAGTCAAAACTTTGGGCGTTCTCCGAAAGAAATAGAATCGCCCCAGAGTTCAACGGATAACGACTTCGCGCTTCGCGCTCGCGACGGCTAGCGACTTTCGCGACGAAGCCACTTATCGACCAAACCTCTAGGAAACGTCGAGGTCGCGAAAGAACGAGCTGGTCGGCGAGTTCGCGTCTAGAACATCCGAAGCCAGCAATACCGTCGCTGCGGTCCAAGTCGGGCGCTCCGGCGGCCAACGCAGAAGGTCGGGATACGTCACGCCCGTCCAGTAGCCGCCGTCTTCCTCACGCAAACTGTGAGTCCACTCAAACAGCCCACGCGCTTGGCTGGTAAGCCCACAGGTGTCGAGCGCCATCACCAACTCGCAGGTCTCGGCGACGGTGTACCAGGGACGCTCTTGCACGCAGCGGCATCCCATCCCTTCACCGATGAACATCTCGCGACCTTCCTGAAAACGAAACCGCGCCGCATCCCCGCGCACCGCACCGCCGAGCACGGGATAGTACCAATCCATGGAGAAACGCTCAGTTCGTTTCGCAGACTCCGCGAAGATCGGATGGAAGCTGCGCAGCGCTTCGCCCAGCTTGCGGCGTGCTTCGGCCCACCGCGTCCGGTCATGCCCAAGGTGGGCAGCAATTCGCTCAGCACAGATCAGGCTCCCGTGAACCGAGGAAGAGCCGGTCAACAACGGCCAGTCGTGCCGCTCGCCCTCACCGCTCGTGGCCCATAAAACCGCGCCGGAATCCCCGTCCTGCATGCTGATGACATACTCGATCGCGCGCTCGACACTAGGCCACATCTCGGCGAGAAAATCCGTATCGCTACGACACAGATGGTGGTACCACAGCCCGGTGGCTATATAAGCGGCGTGATTGGTGTCGCGCGCAGAATCGAGAACTACCGCCGGTGTAAACATAGCCGGCCATGCGTCGAGTTCATCCTGCGTCCGCGCTAGGAACCGAAACGCCTCGCGCGATGCCTCCACACGCCCTTCCAGGGCTAGTGACATCGCCGACTGAGTGTGGTCCCACGGATCGAGTTTGCGCCCCGGAAACCAAGGCAGCGAGCCATCGGAATGCTGCCGTCCGGCAACCCAATCCGCGGTAATCGAGCGCTCTTCAGCCGATAGCGTTCGCAACGTCCACTCCATCAGCCTGATCGACCCGCTCAACTCGGCCACCCGCGCCATCCGCGCCATCCGCGCCATCCGCGCCTTCCGCTAGTTGGGCGACTTGGGCGGCGGCGACCGGTACCAATCTTTCCTGCGCGACATTCGTCGTGTAAAAAACCAGACTCTTGCCGATCAGGGGGTCCAAGATCGCGGACAGGGCACGCGTGAATAGCGGGTGGTGAAACATGTCCCACACCAACAGCCGGTGGTACGCCTTGACCAGGAACTGATCCGCATTGTCGACGCCGACCATGCACTTGATCCACCAGTACGGCGAGTGCAAGCCATGCTCATGGCTGCTGCCATCGACGCGAAATCCGTGCGCCTCGAGCTTCTTGCGCAGCACACTGCGGCGGTAGATTCTCACGTGGCCACCGGCGCTGTTCGCATACTCGTCCGAAAGAGCCCAGCAAACCGCCTCCGGTAGATAGCGCGGTACCGAAACGGCAAGAATCCCGTCCGGCTTCAGGATGCGCCGGATCTCTACCAACGCATCATCATCTTGATGCAGATGCTCGAGAATCTCAGACGCAATCACGCAATCAAACGAATCGTCGGAGAATGGCAGTCGATACCCGTTACCGCGCACCACCATCCATGGTCCCGCCCCCTCTGCCGCGTGCCCTGCAATCGAGTGCCCCTCGTCCATCGCCCGAAGCGACAATGCAGTGTTGGCAACCTCATCCTCGCCGAGATCGAATCCAACCGCCGCAACACCCACCATGTTCCGGGTCGGGCGCAGATGCCGCCCGTCACCACAACCAAGATCGAGAATGCGACTCCCAGGACGCAATCCCAACCGCTTGAGATCAATCGTTTTCACTTCCGATTCCGCCGCGCAGCGATCGCTTCATAGTACAAGTCGGCAGTCCGCTCCGCCGTGCGCCGCCAGGTGAATAAGCTGGTCACTCGCTTGCGACCTTCGACACCCATGTCGAGACGTTTCTGCGGGGCATCGAGCAATGCCGAAATCTCGCGCGCCAGACACTCGCTGCTGCCGGGCTTGACCAGTACACCCGCGGCACCGTCATCGCCGACAACTTCCGGCAACGCACCGGCATGTGTGCTAACAACCGGAACCTGGCAGGCCATGGCTTCTGCCGCCGGCAGGCCGAAGCCCTCGTACAGAGATGGGACGACGGCAATCGTCGATCGCGCATAGCGCCGGATGATCTCTTCGGTCTCGATGCGTCCGGTGAACTCGACGGAACCGTTGAGATTCAATTTCTTCATCAGCCGCTGCGTCTGCTGGTGTCCGTCTTTTCCAATCACCGTCAGATTGAGCTCCGGCCGATCACGCCTCAGCTCGGCGAAAGCCTTCAGCAAGAAAGGCAAACCCTTGAGAGGAGCGTTCGCGGAGATCGTTGCGATCAACCGGTCGGGCCGCCGTTCGATCTGCTGCATCGGCCTGAACATGTCGAGATCGACTCCGATCTCGACCACACGTACGCGTCCGTTGGCGAGACCAAACTCCTCTTCGATATCCACTGCAGACTTTTGCGAAACCGTCAGCAGAACGTCTAGCTGACGCGCAATCTTGATCTGCATCGGAATGAACGTGTACCAGCGCCACAGACCAAACTTCTGGCGCAACGATTTCGTCGCCGCCAGGGCGATCTTTCGATCCTTCGTGATCGGGTGGTGCACCGTTTCGACAATCGGCACGATCTCTTGCAATGGCAACAACCCGTCGCCGAGGCACTGATTGTCGTGAACGACGTCGAAGCGCTCGGATGGTGCCAGCTCTTGATACTTGCGCCAAACACGCTGGGTGAAGGTCAACGGTTCCGGGAAGCCTCCAGTGACAGTCCGGATCCATTCCCGCCGATTGATCGGGTCACGCATCTCATCGAGAGTTGGCAACCGAAAAAACGCGTCCTCGTTCCAGAGATCCAAGCTTGGAACCTTCTCGAGGCCGACGCTATCGTCCAGATCGGGATACGGCTGTCCGCTCCAAACGTCGACCGAGTGCCCAAGTGCAACCAGCTCCCTCGTCAAATAATGTGTATAAATACCTTGGCCTCCGCAGTGCGGATTGCCGCGGTACGTCAAAAAACATATTCGCAGAGGTGCTTTGGACATAGTTGTTCTTATGGGGTGTGCGCTGATCTGGAGTTTCAAAACGACACGCGAACGGCGTCATCTCAGGTCTGATGGGGCTGTGAAGGGAAGGGTCGGGGAAACTTAGAAAGGCAACACATTATGATTACATATCCTACCCGCCGGATGCAACCGAGCCATCAGCTGTTGTCACGATGCGAGTCGGTGGCATAAGTTACCCCTTCTTGTCGCCTGCCCAGGCAGCGAAAGGAGTAGACCGTGCACTCGACGAAAGAAACTTCGGCAGCCACTCCAGTCTCTTCGACGAAAGAGAACCGCTCCCTGCCTTTGCGCGACCAACTTCGCGCAACCAGGGCAGCGACTCGCAGGGTTACGGCGCCGTTGTCCGCTGAAGACTGCCAACCTCAATCGATGCCCGATGCCAGTCCGGTCAAGTGGCACCTCGCTCACACGACGTGGTTCTTTGAAACCTTCGTCCTCGAACCATCAGAGGCCGACCACGAAGCAGTCCATCCGGACTACCGGGTGTTGTTCAACTCCTACTATCAAACCGTCGGCGCGCAGCATCCTCGGCCGCAGCGCGGACTGCTGACCAGACCGAGCCTCGACGAAGTTTGGGACTACCGCACGACCGTCGAGCAGCGGGTCGACGAAATGCTCACGTCCGAATCGCTGGACGCCGCCGCTCTCGACATTGTCGAATTGGGAATCCACCACGAACAACAACACCAGGAGCTGCTACTCACCGACGTGAAGCACCTCTTTTCTCAGAGCTGCCTGCAATCACGCTACGCGGATATCCCACCCACCGCGGAGCAACCTATCGGTGCGGCGCGTTGGACTCCGTTCGAGGGTGGGGTCCAGCGGGTCGGATGCGAAAACGAGGGATTCTCCTTCGACAACGAAATGCCGCGGCACGCGACGATTCTCGAACCGTACAAACTGGCGAACCGTTTGGTCACCAACGGCGAGTACTTGGAGTTCATCAACGACAACGGCTACAACGACCCTTCTCTTTGGTTGTCGGACGGTTGGGCAACGATTCAAGAACTCGGTTGGCAAGCCCCGCTCTACTGGACCAACTGCGACGGCGCCTGGCAGGTGTTTACACTGTCCGGCACCCATCCATTGCGATGCGATGAGCCCGTCACGCACCTGAGTTTCTACGAAGCCGACGCTTTCGCACGCTGGGCGGGAGCGCGACTCCCGACCGAGTCGGAATGGGAGCTCGCCGCGGGAGGCGTACTGAAAGAGGGCAACTTCGTCGAGTCCGGCCTCTTTCATCCCAAGCCGTGCCACGCGACCGGCGCGCCGAACGCCGTCACCCAACTCTTCGGCGACGTATGGGAGTGGACACAGAGCCCGTACACCCCATACCCCGGCTATAAGGCCACGTCGGGAGCGCTCGGCGAGTACAACGGCAAGTTCATGGCGAACCAAATCGTGCTCCGGGGCGGGTCGTGCGTAACGCCTCGATCCCATATCCGCGCCACCTACCGGAACTTTTTTCCACCGGACGCACGCTGGCAGTTTTCCGGCCTGCGCCTAGCGAACTCCGCGTAGCGCTCTGCGCCCAGCCACGGCCCCCAATGCCCGAGCTGCCGGACCTCGAAGTATACATCTGCTGCCTCCGCGAACGCATCGTCGGCCAGCCGCTCGAGGGCACTCGCATCAAGAGCCCGTTCTTGTTGCGTTCGGTCGACCCGCCGCTCGCAGACATCCAGGGCTTGGTCGTCGAAAACATCGAACGGCTCGGCAAACGCATCGTCTTGGCCTTTACTGGGGATCTCTTCGCCATCGTTCATCTCATGATCGCCGGCAGATTTCGCTGGGCCAAGCGCGGAACTAAGCCGCCCGGGCGAATCGGGCTAGCGGCATTCGACTTCCCCAACGGCACGCTGCTGCTAACCGAGGCCAGCAAAAAGAAACGCGCATCCCTACACCTGGCTCGCGGAAAGAACTCCGTTGCACAGCACGACCGCGGAGGTATCGAAGTGCTCTCGTCGAGCATCGCGCACTTTCGTGCTCAGCTGCGGTGCGAGAACCACACGCTCAAGCGGTCACTGACCGACCCGCGCCTGTTCAGCGGCATCGGCAATGCATACTCCGACGAAATCCTGCACGCCGCGCGAATGTCTCCTATCCGCCAAACCAGCAAAATGAGCGACGAGGAGGTCGCCCGCCTTCACACAGCGACAGTGACAACCCTCCAGCATTGGACGTCCACGCTGCTCCGACACTTCGAAGGCCGCTTTCCCGGCAGTGGTGACATCACCGCATTTCGAGAAGATTTCTCTGTCCACGGACGCTACGGCAAACCATGTCCGGCATGCGGCGATCCCGTACAGCGAATCCGCTACGCGGAGAACGAGACAAACTACTGCGCCACCTGCCAGACGGACGGACGGTTGCTCGCTGACCGGTCGCTTTCTCGCTTACTCAAGGCCGACTGGCCCAGATCGCTCGACGAGATGGACGAACATATCTCCCAAAAGCGGCAAGCGGAGCCCAAATAACGATAGCTTCGGTGAGGCGGAGCATCGAATGACTGCGTGCGCGCTCAGAAATCCCCGGTCGCGCCCCCCGTTGAGTTCGTCCAGCAAATCGGATTGATTGTCGATCCTAACAGTCTACAAACTGGATTCACCAGAAGGAGCCAGCAAATGCCACTACCCGAGGATCTGCAAAATCGTATTTCGTCGCTCGTCGAGGACAACGACATCGTCTTGTTCATGAAGGGCAATCGCATGATGCCCCAGTGTGGCTTCTCCGGAAAAGTCGTGCAGATGCTCGACGGCCTCCTGCCCGAGTACCACACGGTCGATGTTCTCTCCGACCCCGAGATTCGCGACGGCATCAAAGAATTCTCGCAGTGGCCGACGATTCCGCAGCTCTACCTGAAAGGCGAGTTCGTCGGTGGCTGCGACATCATCAGCGATCTCTACAACTCGGGCGAGCTCCACACAAAACTCGGGCTCGAGGCGCCGAGCCGAAGTATTCCAAATATCGAGGTCACGCCGGCTGCGGCAGAGCGCTTTCGAGAGTTCCTCGAGCGCGCTCCGGACAAAGGCTTGGCCCTATCAATCGATGCCCGCAATGAACCTTCCCTCGGACTCGCGCCTCCACAGGGCAGCGAGATCGTCGCAGAATCAAACGGCATCAAGGTCTATATGGATGTTGGCACGGCGGCACGCGCCGAGGGAACGCGCATTGATGCGGTCGAACAAAACGGCGGCGTCGGCTTCAAGGTCGACGTTCCCAGCACCAACGCACCGGCCGGCGCGGCGCCGACCGTCAAGCAAGCCAGCGCGTCCGAAGTCAAGAAGATGATCGGCGACGGCGTCAAGATGGCTTTCTTTGATGTTCGATCCCCGGAGGAACAAGCGATCGCGTCGATCGGCGCCCGACTACTCGACGAGGACGCCGCTCGCGAAATCGAGACCATGCCCCGAGACACCAAGCTGGTCTTCCACTGCCATCACGGCGGGCGCAGCCAGGGCGCGGCCGAACACTTCGCCAGACTCGGCTTTACCGATGTCACCAATATGGCCGGCGGTATCGATGCGTGGGCCAACGACGTCGACCCCAGTATCCCCCGTTACTAGGGAACGCCCGCAATGTCTGTCGACGGTGGAACCGAAATTACAACTCGCATCAAATTAGCCATCGAGGCTGCGATTGACGACGCCCAGGTCATCGTCAAATCTGGCAGCCCCGGACACTTCGAGATCGATGTCACCTCGCAAGCGTTCGCCGACAAGTCGATGGTCAAGCAACAGCAACTGGTCTACGCAGCAATCAAAGACCTGATGGCCGGGGACAACGCACCTCTGCACGCTGTCGACCGCCTGCGAACGAAGACACCCTAGGACGCGCTTCGCTCGCAGGCTTGCCGGACGAAGCGCGTGCCGGACGAAGCCGTCCGTTTCCCCTAAGGCGTGAGGAGCCTCTCGCGCAGGCGCTCGATCTCCGCATCCTTCACGCCGGCGCCGACAACATATTCACGAACCGAGCCGAACTCATCGGCCATCTTTGCTAGAAAATTGACCATCGTCTCGGGCTCCGCGTGCATCGTGTCGGGGGGTAGCTCTTGGAACATCTTGCGATAACTCCGCGCAGCGGTGAGGCGCTCGATGATCGCGTCGAGATTGTCGCGTGATGCGGCGTAGTCGGCGACGATGATCGCGTCGGGGACACCGAGGAGACTCAGAAGGATTGCCGAGATGACGCCGGTCCGGTCCTTGCCAGCAGCGCAGTGATAGACGACCGGTTCGTCGGAGTCGGCCATGATCCTCAGCACCCGGGAGATCGGCTCTTTCGCGAGATCCGCGAGAAAGAAGTAGCGTTCCGCCAACGTAATCTGGTTTGGATCGTAGTCGGCGCGCCGCTTCTCCCTGGTATCGCCATCAAAGAGAGGTAGGTGGTGAAACCGAATCGCTTCCTCGCCCAAACGGCCACGGCCATCCGTGTCGAGTTCGTGCGTCGATCGCAGGTCGACAATATCCCCCAGTCCGACCTCTTCGCGCAGCTTTGCAACGTCCGCGTCACTCAGCAGATGGAGACCGTCGCTGCGAAACAACTTGCGCCACACAACCGTGCGCCCGTCAGCTGCCGGATAGCCACCTAGATCACGGAAGTTGAAACATCCCTCGAGTTCGATCGCTCGCTGCATCAGCTCGCCTCACTCATGACAGTCCTCGGAGTCGATCGACGAAAAATTCGTGAAAGCGGCTCGCATCGACAGCGGTTGCGCAGCGCATGTCGAAGGTCTCAGCCCCGGCCCTGCTGCGCTCGAAAGTGCGAAACAACCCCGCGTCGATTCTCGGCTCGATCTTCAGATCCTCAAAAGTGCAGAAGGATTCATCAAAGACACAGGCAAGCGCCAACGGATCGTGCAGAAAGGCGACATTCGCATCCGGTAGGCTCGCGTCGCCGCCACCAAATATCCGATACATGATCGGAGTCCATTCATCGATCGCCGCGACCAAAACGTCGAGCAGCGGACTCGAATCAGCGGCGATCTCGTCGCGTCCTCGCCTCGTCAACCAAGTGCGCAACGTCACGTCCCCGGTGACCAACCGGGTCGGGATGCCGGCCCGCAACACCTCTACCGATGCTTCGGCATCGGAGCACAAATTGTAATCGACTCCCCACGGTAGAACTCGATCTCCGTAGGCGATCTCGCGAATGTGACCACCCATAATCGTCAGCTGCTTGACTCTGCCCGCAAACGACGCGTCCCGCTGCAGTGCAAGCGCGACATTCGTCATCGGACCAACCGCGACGAGTTCCAACCCCGGCTCAGCACCAAATAGACGCAACAGCGCGTCGACGGCCGGCTCCTCTTCGACGCTCGGCACGTCTTCGTCGCCAAGGATGCCCTTTCCTTCATTGCCAAACCAAACAAAGCGCCCGACGTCGGAAGCGATCGGATCGATGGCACCCGCAAACACTGGAACGTCCGGCCTTCCAGCGAGGTCCAGCAGCTTGCGCGAGATCTTTGCCCGAAAATGGGTGTCGCGGCTGACGTGGGTCACCGCAACCAGCTCGACCTCGGGGGAAGCCAGCGCTAGCGCCAGACAAAGCGCATCGTCGACATCCGTGCCCATGTCTGTGTCGAGTACGATTCTTCGCTTCATATCGACGCGCAAGCTTTCACGAACCAACGGACTCTCGCAACAGCCCCAGTTTTTCGCGATGGTTTCGCGCCCGGATCAGGCTACGAAAGACCTCTCGCTGCGAAAAACCGCCAACGCAAGGTCGATACACGCGAGCGCGGCTGAATCTTCTTGCATCACCGGCACACGGGCCGCCCCAATGGTACGCCGCAACATCTCGACCGCAGCGTAGCGATCGACCTGCACCCGGTCGCCGGCCGCCTTGGCGTTCCTGCTGAGGTAGGCACTCCAAACTTTCCGAGCGGTGCGTCCTCCACCGGCAACCTCCCCCCGCGCGACCGCCGGTAGAAAAACATGGGCAACCAGCGTTCCGACGTCGAAAGCCCGGTCTCCGACATGCGCGATCTCCGCGTCGAGCAACACCGGTCCCGAGGCGGCTAGCAGCACGTTGGAACTCTGCACATCCGCATGCACGAGGCTGCCGCGCGGCTCTAGATAGGATCGGTACAGCTCGTCGATTCCCCTGACCAGTTCGGAATCGGCACGTATCGACTCCGCTCTAGCTTCGACCGCCGGGGACAGGCCGAAGTCGTTGTCGCGAAATGGCAGTAAGAGAATGTGATCGCCGTGTAGTCGCCGCATCTGGTCATTCGGAAAGAGGCTGGCTTCGATACCCCGAGCCTCCGTCACGCTGTGAACACACGACAGGAATCGGGCCAACACTTCGAGATCCGCGTCGAGATCTGTGCCGGCCGCGAGGCTCTCGCCCATCCGGGGACATCCCCGATGTCTTGCAGAACCAAGACATGGTTCGCCTCGTCGAAGTGCAACACAGCCGGCAGCACACCGTCATCCGAAAGTGCCCCGGCGATCTCGAAGTAGCGCGCCTCGCAGCTCAAGCGCGCCGGGTCGGCCGAGTACTCTGGAAACTTCTCGAGAGCCGAGCGCGCCTGCTTGACGATCACCGACTTCGAGCCCGAACGGACGCGCCGCACCCAATTGATATTGCCATCCCCGGCGGGCTCGACGGTTAGCGATTCTCCGCGATCAAACAGCCCCGTATCGCCGAGGTACGGGACGACGCTCGTATCGTCCAGCAAGACCGGGCTGGCCACTTTCTCCCTTCCTCACGAAGAGAAGAGCTTGACGCGGGCCAGGTAGGCCTCGCGGACCAGCTCGACGTCCCGCATGAAGAGGTCAAACTCGTCAAAGACCAGAGCCTGCGGCCCGTCGCACAGAGCCTCTTCTGGCCTCGGATGGAAGTCGACGAGCACCATATTCGCACCCGCCACGACGCCCTGAGCTGTCGCGTGGTGGATGTCGAGCAGGCCGTCGGGAGCAACCACTTTCTTACCGACTGAGTGCGACGGATCGACGCAAACCGGGAGCCGGGTCAATCGCTTGACCACTGGGACGTGCGCGAAATCGACAAAGTTCCGATGCGGATCGCCGAAGTTGGTTTTCATTCCGCGCAAACAAATGACGATCTTGGAATTGCCCCCTGACGCAATGTACTCACAGGCGTTTAACGATTCATCGAGCGTGATGCCCATGCCGCGCTTGAACAGCACCGGATACTCCGTCTGCGAGCCGACCACTTTGAGTAGCTCGAAGTTCTGTGCGTTGCGGGTTCCGATCTGCAGCATGACGCCAGTCGGGTTGCCGGCCGCTGCGAGCGCGTCGTGAATTTCCTCGATATGCCCCTCGCTGGTGATCTCCATAGAGACGACTTCGATGCCGTATTTTCCGGCCAGCTCAAAAACAAACGGCAGACATTTCTTGCCGTGGCCCTGGAAATCATACGGACTCGTGCGCGGCTTGTACGCGCCCGCGCGGGTCGTCTTGATACCGCGCTCTTGAAGCAGACGAAACATCCGTTCGACGTTGTCCGCCGAGTCCACGGCACAAAGGCCGGGAAACACGTGGAACGTGTCCTGACTGAACTCGATTCCGCGGTACTCGAACCCTACGGCTTCCGATTGATCGTCGTGCCGGCCGATCGACCGGTACTTCTCCCGAATCCGAATCGCCTTCTCGACGGCGGGGAACTCCTGGAACGGCTCCAGCGGGATCGACGCCGTCGATCCAAGCAAGTACACCTCGGTCAAGGACCGCGTCGCGCCTTGGATAATCCGGACTTCCGCCCGCACGTCCGGAAACCTCTCGGCCATCCGAACCACCTGCCGAACGTCTTCCGACTTCGGCTCCACCTCCGCTTTCATTACAATGATCATCAAGGCCTCCCGTCGCCGCACGATACCGCGGAAGCCGACGGAGTTCCACGCGACTTATGACAGACCGATCAGACGCCCCAAGAACGCTGGCACCGCCTGCTCGACGCGCAGGATCCTTGACCCCAGATGAACAGGCTGAAACCCGATCTGCTCCAATGATTCGATCTCGTAGGGAATGAATCCGCCCTCCGGACCAACGGCCAAGGTCACCGCTTCGCTCAGATCACAGGGGCAAGCCGTCTCGACCCCGGGCTGCCCAACCAAGCGTACGGCCTCTCGGCTAAGCTCGCGCAGATCATCCTCAACGAACGGCTTGAACCGCGGACACAGCCGAACCTGTGGCAACCGCGTGTGCCGCCCCTGTTCGAGCCCAAGGATCAGTTCCTTTTCGATGGCAGCGCGATCGAGCACCGGACTGCCCCAATAACTCTTCTCGACCCGCCAACTATTGATCAAGAAGATCGACTGCACGCCAAACGCGGCGCAGCATTGGAGTACCCGCCGCAGGACATGGGGGCGCGGCAAGGCCAAAACCAGCCGAAAGTCCGGTAATGCTGCCACCGGCTGATCGAGAACGACACGCAGGACAATCTCGTCATTCGCCAGCTGCTCGATGGTCCCCTGACCCATTCCACCACCGATGACGCCGACCTGTACCGACGAGCCCACCTCGACCCTCAGCACCTCGCGCAGGTGCGCCGCCCGGCGCCCGCCCACGGCGACCTCCCCCGTGGCGGAGACCCGATCCCGATCTGTGAGTAGGAGCAAATTCATTCGGCAGGCCACAACTAGGTTGCGACGGCGCGAGCCAATCTCTACGCTGACCCGTCCCCAGCCAACGAATGCCAAGAAACCGCGCCACCCAGCGAGATAGCCACTATGCCAGAGCCAACTTCGATCATTCGGCGCAGACTTAGCAGTCCGGCCTGCTTCGCCCTAACGCTCGGGCTGATCGCCATCTGCGCGGTCTCAGCCGGCGCCACCGAGACCACGGTGCGCCCACAATACGACATCAAAGCAACGGTTTCGCTGCAGCCATCAACGGTTTACGGAACGGTCAGCGTTCAGTTCACAAACCACAGCGACAAGACTGTCCGCGACGCTGTAATCTTCCTCTATCCAAACCGATTCTCAGCCGACAAACTCACCGACCTCGCCAGGCCCTTCATTCATCCCGAAGAAGAGTTCGACGAGGGATCCCTAACCATTTCGGAGGTCCTCGACGACGGATACCCGACAACCCAAGAACCAGTCGAGGGACTTCGGCCGGGGATCGCCATCCGGGTTCGGATCGCCCCTTTGAAACCAGGACAATCGCGACGTCTCGGCCTGGGCTTTCGCACCGAGATACCGCATCGATTCGGCGGCTTCGGGGAGTTTGAGAACCAACTCACGCTGCTCGGGGGATGGCATCCCTACCTCGCCGCGCTCGGCCAAGACGGCACCTGGCTCACGACCGGTTCGCCACCGATGGCCGACTACCAAGTCACCATCAGACCGACCACCGTCATGCAGGTTGCGCTCAACGGAACGTTCCGCGCAGGTGCGACGGAGTTCACCCACTCCGTGTCGGGGACGCCGTACCTATCTCTCATCGCATCACCGAGGCTTCTCAAAGCAACCCGACAAGTCGGCGCCACCGAAGTGACATTGCTGCTGCGGCCAAAGCGCTTCGCCTTTCGCTTGGTCCCCGGACCCGACGCGGCCGGCCTCATCATGAATGCCGCCGAGGAAGCTCTTCTCGATGCACCGGCCGGAGTACCCAGCGCACCCCGGGAACTACTGTTGATCGAGGCCCCACTGCGCATGCACCTGATCGAGCCGAGCGAAGGGATGGTTGTCTTTTCCGATCGCCTCTACAAGACTTTCGGGCCGCTGCGTGAGTTTCACCGCGCCCATCTAGTCGAAGCGATCTATCAAGAAGTGCTGCGTCCGCGGCTGGCCAAACTCGAAGCTGCAAGCGACTACGGCTGGGTGGCCGAGGCATACGCACACGAGCTGGCGTCGCGCTACATGGATGCCCGAGAGCCGGAGCGCCGCCTTCTCACCGACTGGCTCGACATGTTTGACTTCCTGGCGGTCGTTGACCGATTCGAGAAAGTACCGAAGATCCCGTTCGTCAGCTCGTTTTTCCAGCAAACGCCGACCATCGATCCAGGTGACGAACGCATCATGACGTTCAACGGTCCGCGCCCACCTGGGCGCATCATCTTGTCGAAGGTCCGTGATCTCGTCGGCGAGGATTCGTTCGACGAGATGCTCAACACCTGTCTGACCGCCGATCGCCCGCTGCGCGCCTGCGCCTCCGAGCGATTCCCAGGCCAAGGAATCAACACGTTGCTCGACCAATGGGCAGCCGCTTACCCGACGCTCAACTACTGGATCGAGGAAGTCGACTTCAACGAGCCGGATCCAGACAGCAACGGCAATCGCTACAAGACGACCGTGCAGGTTCGCCGCGAGTCCTCGCGGCCCGTACGAGAGCCAGTGACCGTCCGGCTGCGGACAATCGGGGGGTCTGAGGTCGACGTCAAGTGGAACGCCGAAGGCGAGGTCGCGCTGCTCTCGGAATCGACCGACGATCGCGTCTACCAAGTCTACATCGATCCGGAAGAGAAACTGATCGAAACGCGCCGCGACGACAACGCTTGGCTGCCGCGCCTGGAAGTTCTGTTGGACGGAGCCGATATCGCCGTCAGTTCAACCCAGTTCGGTTTCGGCACCAACATCGTCTCGCGCATCTATCAGGACTACCGCAAAGACCTGGCACTGACAGCGACTTACACCAACCGCGGCGTCGGCTTCGCAGCCGGGCCACGCTTTCATTTCGGCGAACCCATCGACGTCACTCGCTACCGTCACAACCTGCACATGTTTTACTCGTACACCGCCCTCGATTCCGATTTCGATCACCTCGCACGGCCGAACTTCATCACCACAGGCAATACCGCCGGGCTCGGTGTCCGCTACGACTACACCGACGTCTTCTACGATCAGAACCCAAGCCTGCAGCGCCAGCTGCGTCTCCACGCCGACTGGCACGACCGCAACCTCGGCAGTGACTTCGACTACGTGAGCTGGGGCTACAACGCTTCGGTCGTGTTCCCTGTCGTCACACCCCGTACCCTCATCGGATTCCAAGCGGTCAACAACTTCAGCCGCGCAGACGGCGACAGCGTCGTACCGAATCAAGGTCTCTACAGCCTCGGCGGCTCACGGTCGATTCGCGGCATCGGCTTCGGTGACAAGCTCGGCCGCAATTTGTTCGTCCTGCGCGGCGAGGTACGCCAGTCGATCTACCCCGAGCTCGACCTGAACCTCCTCGACCTCGTAACCCTGCGGCGAACCCAGTTTCGGGTCTTTGCCGACGGTGGAAACGTGAGTGACTCCGCCGGCAGAGTCTACGACCCGAGCGATTGGGCGGTCGGCGTCGGTCTCGGATTCGGGCTCGTGTACGAGGCGGCCGGGTTCTTCCCGGCAATCGCCTTCATCGAAGTCGCAACACGCGTCGACAAGAGCGATCAGATCGACGATGTACAGGTGCTCTTCGGCACCAAACAGTCATTCTGAAGCTCCACCGGTCCTTGACACTCCCGAGTATTCCGATTGTGTCGTAATCGCGGCTAATGCCGCGGGAGATTGATTGGAACCCATGGCGTCAACCCGAAGGCCCTCGACCAAAAAGCGCTCCGCATCTCGACGCAGAGCGTCGACCAAACTACGCAAAACGCTTGCGCTGGTAGCTCACGACGGCAAGAAGGCCGAGATGCTCGCGTTCGCATTGGACCATTCCAAGGTCCTCGATCGCTACGACCTGGTCGGCACCAACACGACGAGCAAACTTCTCGAGAGCAAAGGCGGACTAAAGATCCGGGCCATGCTGTCGGGTCCGCTCGGTGGCGACGCACAGATCGCGGCGATGGTCGCGCAAGGAGAAATCGAAGCGGTCTTTTTCTTTATCGATCCGCTCGGAAAGCACTCACACGACCCTGACATTCACACCCTCATGCGGATCTGCAACGTCCACGAAGTCCCGCTGGCAACAAACCCCGCAACCGCAAGCTTCGTCATTTCCGAGAAGACCCTATAACGGCACAACCAGGCGCATGACTATCAGCTGCAGACTATCGAAGCTTGGGCTGGTCAACGCCCTGGGGACTTCACACGAAGAAGTCTCCGCCGGGCTCTTTGCAGGCAACCAGGACGGCCTGGTCAAACGAGACGACATTGTCCCAGATCGTTCGTTCTACTTGGGCGAAGTTCAAGGTCGATTGCCAGAGATTCCGGACACGCTGGTGCGTTTTCGTTGCCGCAATAATCAACTGTCATTGGCCGCTCTTCAAACGATCGAGAAGGAAGTTCGCACCGCCATCGAAGCCGTCGGCAGGCATCGCGTTGGGGTGGTGTTCGGCACCAGCACATCCGGTGTCTCCGATGCCGAAGTGGCGTTGCGCTACCAACGAGAGCGCGGCGGACTCGCGCCCGGATTCGCTTACGACCAGCTCGAGTTCGGCGGCGGCGCCGGCTTTATCGCCGACTACCTAGACATCTGCGGGCCGACATACACCATCTCGACAGCATGCTCGTCGGGCGCACGGGCTCTCGCATCGGCGCGGGCACTGCTCGAGCTGGATGTGTGCGACGCCGTCATCGCCGGAGCTACCGACAGCCTATGTAATCTTACGATCTTCGGCTTCTCTGCTCTGCAAGCTATCTCCGAAGAAATTACCAACCCGTGCAGCGTGAATCGCAAAGGCTTGACCCTCGGCGAAGCCTCGGCACTGTTCCTGGTCACCCGCGACGCAGGCGGGATTCAGCTCCTCGGAGTAGGCGAATCGAGTGAGGCCCACCATATGTCGGCACCCGATCCGAGCGGCGGCGGCGCCGAGACAGCAATGCGCGCTGCCCTCGAGGACGCCGGGGCCGATGCGTCGCAAATCGCATATCTGAACCTCCACGGCACTGGCACACCACTCAACGACAGCATGGAGTGCGCCGCTGTGGCACGGGTCTTCGGCAACGAACTCCCCTGCTCGTCTACAAAGCCATTGGTCGGTCATACACTCGGCGCCGCCGGCGCTACCGAAGCCGCCTTCTGTTGGCTTGCCTTACAAGCTGCGGATCTCGAGCTACCCCTCATCCCGCATCGATGGGACGGTGCACGCGATCCGGAGCTCGCACCGATCAACCTCGTCGAGTCCAGCCACAGCTCCAGCCCCAGCCCCAAGGGCGCCTCGCTCGTCGCCACCAACTCCTTCGGCTTCGGCGGCAACAACTGTGTCCTCATCTTCGGACGGGAGACCCCGTGAGCGAAGCGAGGTCAGCGGCTGGCCCTCAGAAGCCTCGGCGAAGGAGAGAGCGCGAAGCGCGTACGGGAGCAAGCTCACCATGCTAGGCGCTGTCGTCGTGCGGACATCGGCGTGGGCTCCGGGCATCGAGTCAGCCGCAGCCGTCCGAGCCTGGATCGAAAACCCACAGCCCCTCGCGGCAACGGGACATCCGGACGCGAAGTTTCTCCCAGCGATGCTTCGTCGCCGCTGCACGCCGCTGACGAGAATCATGCTCACTGCCGCGCACGAATGCTGTGACAATGCTGCGCAAGAGGTGCGCACCGTCTTTGCTTCTCGTCACGGCAGCATCAACGAATCCATCGGACTTCTCGAAGCGATCGCCGCATCGGGTCGCCTTTCGGCGGCGACGTTCAGCCACAGCGTTCACAACGCGCAAGCAGGGCTGTTTTCCATTGCTTCCAGCAATCGCCAGGCGTCAAGTTCTATAGCGGCGCAGCAAGACAGCTTTCCGACGGGCTTTCTCGAAGCAATGACTCATCTACAACGCGACCCAGACCGTCCGGTACTGCTGGTGATGGGCGATGTCCCCCTAGCGGAAGCGTTCGCTCCGCTCGTCGACGAACCCGCCGCCTCGTATGCTGTGGCGATGCTATTGGCGAAAAACGGCAACGGTCCGCACATTTCGCTGCGCATCGAACCCGGGGAAAAGTCGATCGCCTCCCCACCTTGGCCCGCCGCGTTCCAATTTCTGCACTGGCTCGCTTCGACAGACTCAGAGTTGTCGATCCCCACCCCCGGCCGGATCTGGCGCTTCTCGCGCTAGGAAAGTTCCGCACCGCTCACGGCGGCGGCATCCCGAGTTCTTCGCGCTTACGGCGGATGTACTCCATCGACAGCCGACCCATCCGGGTGTCTTCGGCAGGAAACAATCGCGACCAGATGCGATCGAACAGGTTGTTGTGGAAGTAATAGCGGAACCACCACTTGCGAACGACGAAATCGACTGCACAGATCGCACCGATCAGGGCAAATACGATCCACCCCGTGTACGATCGCCACATCTCGACACGCCCGGTAAGAGCCAACCACGAAATGACTACTGCGTTGACGGCAAAGAACAGGCTCCAACCAACTGTGCTCTTACGGCAGTACGGCTTAATGAAGTCGGGAGCGAACGGAACGATGAACTTCGCGACATGCTCGACCATCGACACTGACTGCTGCAAGGTATCCAAAAACAGTTTGCACAGCATCAAGTAGATCAATGCCGGCACCAGCAGGAGGTACCGAAGATCCTCGGTGACAGCGGTCACCAGAGCGATACCGAGCATCATCAGGTGCGGAAGAGACAGCAACTGAATCGGAATTCCCATCGCACGCCGCACCAATGCAAAGAAGATGCCGTAAACAACCAGTCCCAACGCCCCGGCACGGACCCCGGCGCGGGCAATGAGCCATTCAAAGAGAAACGGGTATGCGAATATCCCGACGGTCAGCAACGTACCGAGCCCCACTTGAATCAGAGTCGGCTGGAAGCTGCCCGGCGCGACGACTTCAGCTCCCTGCTTCGGTTCGACGCCAGCTAACGAATCGCTCGACTCAGGCAAGCGGCTGCTCACTCATGAAGGACTGCAATGGACGGTGTACGGTCGCTTCCTCCTCGCCGAGTAACTCATGGGCCCGGCAAAGAACGCGGTTAAAAATCTGCTCGGTCTTGCGCAGCACATCCCGGCGCGAGCGCGTCGTCCCAACTTGGTCGACGAAATCAATGTTCTCGAGCCCGTAGGAGAAACCTCCGACATTGGCTCGGTGATACAAGCCTCGGTCGCGCAACGAGGCCTCGACTTGGCGGAACAGCAAGGAGAAATTGCGCAATGCTTGCAGCACAAACGGTCGCATCCGTTGTTGTCGACGCAAGAAGCGCGCGTCGAGGTGTTGGTCCTGCATGTACGGCGATACCCAGAGGTTGTAATAGCAGCCGATATCGAGGTCCCACTTCATGCGCATGAGATCGAAGCTGCCCATCCCTCCGTACAACCCGCGGTAGAGCAGCATCGCCGACTCGTGACGGAAGTGCATGAAGCCCTCATACAGATCGAGGCGCTCAGCGATCGAGTCGTCACCTTCGCCGGCAAAGTCGCGTTCGATCAGGTCACAAAGAAAGTCGTTCTCCAACGCGATAAAATCCGAGCCGGGGCTGTAAAAGGGGTCGGCCGACGTCGCCGCCTCTCCGGTCAGACCCCAACGCTCGGTCGAAAAGAACTGCTTCGTCCCGTACGCAATCTGCGAGAAGCTCCCACAATCGACGATCTCTGCGTTGCCCAGAAGCTCTTCGATGCCACGATGCTTGCGCAGGAAGGCACGGAACCCGTCGGCTGTGCGAACTTCTCTGCCGCGGGCAATATCTCCGACGAGGCCTACGCTGGTAACCCCGCCGCGCAGCGGAATGACCCAGAACCAATAGCCCGGATACCAGAAGTGCAGCGTCGAAAGCCGGCGCGACGTGTGCCGAACACGGCCGCGCCATTCTTCGGTCCCCAGCTGATCGACATCCGCTACGCCGCGAAAACGCGCCCACACCGATCCAACATGGTGCTCCGATTCCGGCAACCGCAGGTCGCGCTGCTTGGCAATCACGCCGGCTCGTCCGCCGGCATCGATCAGCCAACGCGCCTCAACATCCGACTTTTCGCCGTCGCGCTCAACGACGAAGCGGTGCTGACGACTCGGATCGAGCTCGACCGCTTCAACGCGCGCCCCTGTGTAGACATCGACACCGATGCCGGCGACCATCTCGAGCAGATCGGTTTCCAAGCGCGCGCGATCGATCTGGAATGCCGGGTGGAACGGCAAATTGATCGGCCCTATCTCCGACATCTGGGTCAACGGAGTCTCGCACTCGACGTCGTCGAAGAAATAGCGCAAGCCGTTCTTCGGCACATGGTTCTCGTACAGATAGCCACTCAACTGGTGCCGGCGAATCAAATGGTTGGAGGCAATCTCAACCAATGATTCGCCAACTTTGTAAGACCGCTCCGTACTCTTCTCAAAGAGACCGATGTCGAGCGAAGGTCTCGCACGCTTCAGTTGGCGGGCGAGCAATGAGCCCGCCATGCCGCCACCAATAACGGCAACGTCGTAGGTACGCCGCTGCAACATTACATCATGCCCCCGTTCACAGAGATGGTCTCGCCGGTGATGTAAGCCGCCCCTTCGCTGAAGAGAAACGCCACCACGGCCGCAACCTCTTCAGGTTTGCCAAGACGGCGCATCGGAATCATTGCGGCCAGACCCTCGACCATCGCGCCATCGAGCATTTCGGTTTCGATCAGGCCCGGGGCCACACAGTTCACGGTAATCTTGCGCTTCGCCAGTTCTTGCGCCAGCGATTTCGCCGCCCCGATCAGGCCCGCCTTCGAGGCCGCGTAGCTGACCTGGCCGCGATTCCCGGACAAACCGGCGAGCGAGGTCATCGCGACAATCCGGCCACCGCGGCGGCTTCGGATCATCGGCATCGTCAACGGCTGGAGCACGTTATAGAACGCATCGAGGTTCGTCCGCAGGACACGGTCCCAATCCTCACCCTTGATCGACGGAAACGCCGCGTCGGCACGAATCCCCGCGTTGCAGACCACTCCGTAGTAGGCACCGTTCACCTCGATGTCCGCTGCGAGCGCCGCAGCACTCTTATCGCGATCGGCAACGTCGAACGGAAGCAGGGTCGCCACGCGGCCACGCTCTTCGACTTCGGTAGCCACGGCTTTCGCCGCGTCCGCGTTCGACCGATAGTTGATCACGACATCGAATCCCGCATCGGCGAGCGACACACACACCGCCTTGCCGATGCCGCGGCTGCCACCAGTCACCAGAACCCGGCGCGGCGCGTCTGCGTCCACTTTGCTGCGCGGACTCATTTTGGTTGTGCTCCCGTGCGCGCTGCGCGCTCCGTTGAGCTCGCTTCGCTCATCAATCAGCCCTCCGGCCCATCGGCGAGAAGATAGACATTGATACGCGCGCTGGCGAGCAGCTCCTTGGTTTGGTCATCGAGAATCTCACAGGCGAACGATAGCATCTGGCTGCCGGCGTGCACACGACGGGCAGACACCCGCAACTGCTGGCCGGGGCGAAAACAATCGGCCGCCAGCTCCAGCTTGCGCGTGCCGAGCAACAGTCCCGCGCGCGGCGACTCACCTGCCGCGCGACCGACTAAGCCGCCGTGTACTGCAGCGCATTGCGCCATGTACTCGAGCCCAACCCACGCCGGCACAACGCCATGATCGTCGAGGAACAGTCGGCTGTCGGTGGGATCTGCTGTACAGGTGGTTTGTTCCGCATCGTGCTCGCACACCTCGCGCAACAACAACATCGGCCCACTGTGCGGGACCAGATCTCCGAGTTCAGGATAGCTCATCGGTACAGTCGCCAGACCCTAGCAGCCGACAGCAGTGCCGGCATCCGGGGGAACTCCCTTCGCCAGATTTTCCCCGAGATTCAATAAATGTCACTTCGGTATCGCTAGTCGACTGTTAGAATTATCCGGATATCTGCCCAAAAGAGAGCTGATGATCGAGATTCGCAACGTCACCCAACACTACACCACCCGTCCCGTCCTGCGAGACGTCTCAGTGACCATTGAGCAGGGACAGCTCGTCGCGGTCATGGGTGCCAACGGCATGGGCAAAAGTACTCTGCTGGGCGTGATCGCTGGCACACTTGCACCCTTCCGCGGTGAAATAGCGATCGACGGAAAGGTCCGCCGGTCGACCCCCGAGCAGGAGCTCGCGATCCGCAAGCGGGTCGTCTACCTACCCGACCACCCCTGGCTGCCGAGCGAACAGACTCCCAAGGAGTTTCTTCTAGCCGTCGGCCGGCTCTACGACATCGAAGAAGCGCGCCTCTTCGATCACGTCGATCGGCTCGTAGACTTGTTCCACCTAGAGGACGTCGCCAATAGTACGATCCACAGCCTCTCGAACGGCCAACGCAAGAAGACGGCAATCGCCTCGGCCCTGGTAACCGAGGCTCCCTACCTGATCCTCGACGAACCATTCACCGGCGGCCTCGATCCCTCCGGCATCATCGCCCTCAAGCACGTTCTACGAGGACTCGCCGACCGCGCAGACACGACCGTCGTCATCGCCTCCCAACTCCCCGAAATCGTCGAAGCCCTAGCCCACCGAGTTATCGTAATGACCAACGGCAAGGTCGAGCTCGACGAAGAACTATCCAAGCTCACCGAAATCGACGGCAAACAAGTCAGCCTGAGCGAAGCCCTCGACCACATCATCCATTCCGAATCCCTGGAACGAATTCGTCGTTACACCGAGGGCCAGTCCAGATGAGACTGCTACGACGCCTACGCCCGCCAACTCCGCTGGACATCGGGGTCTCCGTAGCCGTGGTCTTCTACTGTGCAGTCTGGTTCTTCGATTTTTGGCGGGTATCCACTGACGGCTGGATCGCCGTACTGACGCGACCGAGCAAAGCGTTACTGGGACTCCAAGCGTTTCCCCTAATCGTGGTCTCGTTTCTGTACGGCTTCTTACGCGCCGGGATCGTCCATCCCTTCTTTCGAGCCGAGTATCGGAAGTGGCTCGAGCGAACGCACTGGTCGAGGTCCTACCCACTGCCGCTCGGGCCAATCGATCCGACTGTCGCCGACGGTCTGGTCCTCGTGCTAATCACCCTGGCCTCGACGCGGACACTCGCTCCGCCGCTACTCCCGGTAAGCATCACGATCCTGGGATACGCGGCAACGGTCATGGCAGCCTCGTTCGCAACCGGAGGACGCGCAGGCCCGTTCGCGATCGCCGTCCTATTGGGCGCCGTACCCCAGACCCAAGACCACCCGTACGTACTCATCGCAGTCTTCGCGGCGCTATATGTAGCACTCAGGCTCGACCTCGAGGCAACGCTCAGTCGCTGGCCCTGGAGAATCTCATTCGACCCATCGTTCAAAATCGACATCGATGACGTTGGAGGGGTCACCGCCGTCTCGCCCACCACCACAAGTCAACGCCGCCTCGGCTGGCCGTACTCGCGGCTATCCCCAGCGCCGCACTCACCCGTCACGACGAGGGAAGACAGAATCTGTCTGACCATCATCTTCGCTTGGTGGGTCACAGCAACCGGCGACGTGAGCGACATCGTCGGTCGATTCCCTCTGGCCCTCGTTGTCCTTCGAATCGTACGACTACTCGTATCTCACCGTCCGCCGATTTCCCTTTGGGGCCGGTTGCGCACCGGGCGACTCTTGATCCCCGGATACGACTCAGCATTCATCGCCCCACTCGTTTCGGCCTGTTGTATCTTCGAGCTCCCAGCCATCGGTACTAGCTTGGGTTGGCCAACTCCAATCGCATTCGGTGTATCCGCCGGAATCGGACTGGCGTTACTGTTCACTATCCCGCCGCGCATAGAAGACTGGACACTGTCGGGGTCGTGCAGCATCTCCAGCAGATTCGACAAAAGAGTCTACACGCAACTCTAATACCCCCTATCACGCCTGATCTTGCTGCATGCGAAGCATCCGCGTTCATCCGTGGCCCCCTCAACGCTCGCCTAGTAGAGGTAGAAATTGAACCACTGCAGCGGCCACGAAACAGTGCAGGGACGATCCGAGAAAACCAGATCCGCTACGCGGCTCGGGCGGAGCCTCCGCCCTCCATTTATCTCGATGCACCTCCACCGAAATCAAGAACCAGCACAGCGAGCACCACTCTTAGCCTCAGCCTTTCATCTCGATCGGCGTTCACCTCATCAGCGGTTTTGCTCCGGCCATCCGCCGCGGCTCAATCGTGTTCATCCGTGGCCCCATCAACGCTCGCCCAGTAGAAATAGAAATTGAACCACTGCAGCGGCCACTTGCGACAATAGTCCTCGAGCGTGGCCACGTAGGCCCCCAGCAATTCCACCGCCCGCTCGCGCCGCACCTTCCGCGGAATCACCTCACCTTCGGTCAACACCCGAACAGCAGCACTGTATCGACCGTCACCGGTACGCACACACATCGACGTCAGCAACGGGCACCCAAGAGTACACGCCAACAAATACGGACTCAGCGGAAAACGCGCCGGCCGGCCGAGAAAGTCCACCGTCTCGACCTGCTCTTTGCTACCCGGTGGAACGCGGTCCCCGAGGATACCGACGAACTCGCCGCGATCGAGACATGCCTTGATCGCAAACCCGGTCTGCGCGCTGCCAGGATCGAGCCGCAGTACCCGCAAGCTGCTCGACGGATCGAGCCGCTCGAAAAAGGCGGTCACACGCTCGGCCTGATCGGTGAACATCAACACGTTCATCACCACACCGTGCTCGCCGGCGAGAATCCGCGGCATGTCGAAGCTACCTAGATGTGCCCCGAGCAAGATACCGCCGCGCCCCTCCTCGGCGAATCGCATGAGAAGCTCACTACCACTGTGATGAAACTCGTATGACCCGAAGCCACCTCCCCAAGCCACCATTCGATCGTAAAGATTCACCGCGAACTCATAGTTGTGGTGCAGCCCGTCAATGCGCCGCGGCGGTTGTGAAGGAGCCACACCACCTGTCCAAGCCCGTAGAGTATTCAGGTAGTCGACTGTCGAGTCGGCTGCACGCGGGTGCGTCAAGTGGAAGTATGCCGCGATCGGGTACAGCAGCAGGCGCGCCACACGCGGTCCAGCCACACGATGAAGCGTCGCCATGAATCGCATCGCCGCCATCGAACCAACTTCGGCAAGGTTCTCCCAATGCCTCCGATCGCTCACCTCCCACTCCATGCACGCACCAGGAGACCCGGCATCCGCGGCACGCTACGGGCCAGCAACCGGGTGTACAAGCGCGCCATCCGCAACGTGTCACGCAACCCGTCGAAGTGGGACAAGCCGCCAGGCAGGTAGCGAACGCGGGTCGGCAAGTTGCGCACCGGCACGCCGGCCCAATACAGAGTGACAGCCAACCCCGGTTCGAACTCCATCCGGTCGCCGAGTGATTCCTTCTCCAACAGGGCTAACGTCGACGCCAGTGGAACCGCTCTATATCCGCAAAGCGGATCGTCGATCGCGAACGAGTACGTGCAAAGCCAGACGATCGCGCGCGACACTTGCCGTGCATACAGACGCGCACGATCAACGCTATCGTCAAAGATCGGCTTTCCGAGAATCAGCGCTTCCGGCTCGGCGCGAATCGCCTCAATGAATCGCGGCAAGTCCGCAAGCTCGTGCTGCCCGTCGGCGTCGAGATGAATCACGTGTGTCGCGCCGCCCTCGCAGGCAAGACGGAACCCGCAGCGCAACGCCGCACCCTTGCCCCCATTCGGGTCGACGCGATGAACTTCGACACCCGCATTCGATTCCGCCAGCTGCTCGAGAACGACCCGCGTCGCAGCGCCACTTCCATCGTCGACGATCAGACACGGCGCAATTCCGTCGATCTGATCGACGATCGCAGTGATCGTATCACCGTGGTCGAAGATCGGGATCAAGATCCACGGTCGGAGTTCAGTCACTCTGGAGCCTCGCCGACATTCAGCCGGCCGGACGACAGCTCGACAGAACCACGCATGAGGCGAAAGCGGACCCGACCGCGAGCCTCATCCACTTCCGCGAAGATCTCGAAACGATTCCCCGGCAACAACGGCTCCTTGAACTTGAGCGCCTCCACCGATCGGATCGCCCTACCTACGAATCCCAATCGCGCCACTGCGGCAACCACCCATCGCACTTGAACAACCCCAGCGACGACCGGAGCACCGTCGAAGTGCCCTTCAAAGTAAGCGAGTCGATCCGGCACGACGCACCGCAACCGTAGTGAAGTTTCGCTCAGCGATTCCTCTTCGACGATCGGATCGACGAGCGGCCGATCTTCATCGGTCGAAAACAGCGCATGCAGGGCCGCCGCCGGCAACTTCCCCTGCGCATTGCGCGGTAGGCTGTCGACAAAACGCCAAGTCTTGGGGAGCAGAACCCGATCAAAAAATGGACTCAACTTCGCCGCCAGCTCGCGCCCGAGATCGCCACGTCCTAGCTCGGACAGGAAGTGTTGCCCCACCGGAGCCAACACGACCGCGGCGCAAACGCGCTGCTCGGCGCCGCGGCGCACCGCAATCAGCGCGACATCCTCGACCGTCGGCAAACGCGCCAACTCTGCTTCCATGTCCGGTAAAGACAGCCTCTTGGCCCCTATCTTGACGGTGCGATCGACCCGGCCGCGCAGCCGAAACGACCCGTCGGTCGCAAACTCCACCCGATCGCCCATGACGAAACGGGTCAGGCCACCGTCCGGCTCACCCACACTGGCGAACGGTGATCGCACAACGAGTGTGCCGGCCGCGTCTGCACTGACATCAACGTTCGGAAACGGTCTCCACGGCACGTCTCCACCAGCCGGTCGCTGCCGCCACGCGACGCCGCCAGTTTCGGTCGAGCCAAAGACCTCAAAAGCCGCCTCGCCCACTTGCTCAGCCAGACCCACAGCCGCTTGCTCATCGAGCGGCGCGCCGGAAGTGAACACTGCGCCCACTCCAGTACCGCGCAGCACTTCCGTCTCGACCATCATTTTTACTTGCACGGGCGATGATACCAGAACCGATGTGCGCTCGCGCAATCGTGCCGCAACTTCTTCGCCATGCAGCAAGGTACGCGTTGCGAACTCCCTCCCAGCAGCTAGCGGCCACAGGACCCGAAAGAGACTCCCGTAAATGTGATGCGGGGCAACCGTGGCAACGACGCGCGCATCACCGACCGCAGCGCCAAAGACGCGCTCGAGGACGACCACTTCATCATCCAAGTGACGCAATCGTTTGGCCACACCCTTATTGTCGCCACTGCTTCCCGAGGTATAGAACTCAACGAAGGGAGCATCGCGGTCGAGCTCGCTAAACCCCAACGGCAAATCTTCGGCGACTTCGACAGGCACGGCGAGATCGAGATGCTGAAGCCGGTTGTCGGCCGGTTGCCAATCGATGTCGATCAGACATCCGTCAGCCGTCTCCGAGAGCCGCTCGAGTGTGCCTCGTCCTCCGTTGGGCGGAAGCACCGCAACGCCACCGGCATGAGCGACGGCAAAGAGGCCAACCGCAAGCGATAGGGCGTCCTCGGAAAACACCAGCCACCGGCTTCCGCCGGTGGCTCGAATCTGATCGCGCAGCGCCGCAACCCTGGCGCCGAACTCGGACCACCGAACGACCGTGTCCGCGTCAAAAGCCACGACCGCCCGATCGTCGTGACCGTTCGCCAGCAGCGATCCGAGCCGGACGAGTTGCCGTTGCATACCGCTACCGAGAATCGTGGGCTGCTATTTGACTCGGTGCTCTCGCACAAAATCCGCGAGGTTGCGCACGGAGGCAAAGATCACCTGATTGCGATCGGGGTCGTCCTCGATTTTGACGCCATAGCTCTCTTCCAGAACCACCGCTAACTCCAGAGCGTCGATCGAATCCAACCCGAGACCCTCGACGAACAGCGGGGCGTCGGTTTCGATCTCGGCTGGCTCGATATCCTCCAGCGCAAGCGCGTCCACGATCAATGATTTCAGGTCGATCTCGATAGTATCAGACATCTGCATAGCCTAGCTCTCGAAGGAAATATTCCCGCATCACCTGATTGACTTTGCGGGCGGCAAGACCGCGGCTCTCCGTTCCATCAACACATTCTTTCGCGGAGATCGGCTCGCCAACGGTAAACGACATTCTCGGTGTTCCCTCCGGTATGTCGTACCAGGCCCGCCCCTTCAACCCGAAGGGGGGGGTGCAACGAATCACGATCGGCAGCATGTCGCATCCACTGGCCAGAGCAATCCGCGCCGCGCCGCGATGGAACGGATGCAGGGCCGCTTCCGGCGAGCGCGTCCCTTCCGGAAAAATCAATACCCGCCGGCCCGCAGCCAGACGCCGCGCACTCTCTTCGATCACCCGTCGTGGATCGTCATTGCTGAGATGACCACCCTCGACTATCGCCCGACCGATAATCGGCTGACCGATCCAGCTGACCTCGGCGATGTTGTCCACCTGCTCCATCATCGAGACCAAAAACGTCGCATCGAGGGCCGTCGGGTGATTCGCCACCATTAGCAGCGGGCCCGGCTGCAGCAGCCTATCGATTCCGTAGAAACGCACATCAATCACGCGCAGAACGCCCACGACTCGACGCACGACCCGCGCCGCCCGGTGCAGCGCCCACTGCGTCAAGTCACCGCGCGATTCCGACCGTCGCAGCCTGGACGCAATCGGCACGACAACCCAGGTCGCCACTGCGATCGTGGCTCCAAACGTGAAGTAGACCAGCCCAACCCGCACCAGCCGAAACAGACGTAGCGCCAATCGAAGCGGCGAAACAACGCAAGCACGGCCCTCCAGCCCGCTTGCCCGGGTGGTTTCCTTCGCGTTCACAGTCTTGGACTAGCCTGGATCGCCGGTCTATTCCATGCGGGGACCGGACTCAGTGACTCAGTTGCGCCCATTGCCCCATCGCAAAGGAGCCGCTGGGGAGCGACGATATTTACGAATTTACGAAGCTAGTGGCCTACAACTTCTCAGAGTAGTACACGGTCTTTGGAACCCAGAGTCGAGAACGAGGTATAGCAACCAATGATCGTGTTATTGTGCTACGCGGCTCTGGCATTAGTCGGATGGCAGATTGGCTGGACGACCGGTACCGAGCCGTCGATCTTGATGAATCCGTTTGGCGTGCTGGCAGCACCGGTTGGTGCTGCCGTTGGCCTGGTGCTTGCGGCCCTGCTGCACATCGGCTGGATTTTGGTACAACGGTTGGCACGCTCTGACGCTCGGTGATCACCATTCAGAAGGCTCGCGCCGGGCAGAAGGCTCGCGCCGGGCGCGGGTGGATGAATCGAAACCGCACGGTCCGGAATGGGGCGTCCCCGGTTGGCAATCTGAGCCCACAAGAACGTCAAGCCTATCGATCCGCCCCGAGGCGGATCCCGATCCTGACCGTCGTAGAGACAAACTCCAAACCGCCGAGGGCATCGAAGGCGTTATGGTAACGCGCCGCGATGCCGAGAACCAAGCGCTCACTCACAGCGAAGTCGATTCCACCTCCTGCGTTGATGCCGAAGCTGTCGTCAGCAAGCTTGATGTTGTCATCGAAGACACCCACCTCGGCTTCGGCCCTGTACCAGCCGACCTCGCCGCCCAGCCAAGGCCGGATCCGGCTCGGAGGAAGCGGGTAGAGGCGGGCGCCGCCGGTAAGGGAAAGCGCGTAGAACGTGTCACTGGCAATGCCAATATCGACGCCGGCAAAATTGCCTTGAAAGCGTCCGGTCAGGTCGACGTATTCATGGATCGAGTACCCGGCTCCAAGCGCGAACGAGCCCCCGAGATCGAGATCGCTCTGCACCGAAAGGCTATCTCGTTCCAGCTCGATGTCTTGCAGGTTGAACATCGTGCCAGCTTCGATCTCCAACTGCCATTGCGCGTTTGCCATCTGCACCGGCCCGCCACAAAGAGATTGCCACCAGCGTGCAGATACCCGCCAGGCGACCGATTGCGTTCCCGCGACTGCTGCTGTCCATCCTAAACCCTTTCTTTGCATCGAGGTTTGCTTGGGCATTCGTTGCATTTGTGGTGCCTGCTGGCGGAAGGCCGAAAGGCCCCCGCCAGCAGCGCTTTGGTAGAAGAGCTTCAGGTCGTCACGCGGCGCAAGAACAACAGACCGACCCCGAGGAGGAACGACAGGCTGCCGTGCATATTCATCTGCTTCGGGGGGACGACGGCGCAGCCGTCGAGCTTGATGTCGTCCTGGGAGATGTTCTCGAAGCTGTAGAACTCGGACAGCGGCGCCTCCTCTGGGCCTCCGTAAACCGTGCTTACACCGCTGAAGGTGAGCACCGGCTTGACGCTGGCCTCGATCGTTCCCATGGGTTGAAACACTTCACTAGGGCCATAGGCGCCTACCGGATCAGGCGTTCCGTAAGCCGCCCACGCCACATAGACTGCATTCGGCACGACGCCCTCACCGACATGGCCCGGACCTACGGACGCGCAGACCTGGGACAAACACGAGAATGTATCGGAGATGTCCTCGTGAGGCGTGAAGCTGGTGGCGTTGACGACTCCGACGGCTCCGTGGCCGAGGGGGACGCTGGACTTGATCTGGAGCGTCCAGGTCCCGGGTGCTTGCGGAACCTTCTTGGTCTTGATTGCGACCAGGGGTGGCTCAGCACCGAGGGTTGTCGAGGCCGAGAACGTGCATCCGAGCATGGCGAGAAGTGCGAAATGTCGGATCGTTGTGAAAGTGGTCATATCATTCTCCTTTGATCGCTTTTTGGAGGGATCGAACGACAATCCCTATGGACAGGCAGGTCCGTCACAAAGCAGCGGGCACGCGTTGCACTTGGGTCCGACCTCTTTACCGAAGAGCTGACGGGCGCGGGTCATGTCGGGCGGCCCGACGAAATCCCCGTTGCCATCCAGGTCGTATCTGGCACAGGCCTCAGCTCCTGAGGTGCCACAGTTACTTCCGGAGCGAGCTTTGTTGAACGAGGCGCGCATGTGGGTGACATCGGCGCCGCCGACGAAAACGCCGCCGGCAACGAACTTGGCGTCGCACTGATTGCCGAAGCCGTCGGCGTCGTCGTCTAACTGTTCGCCGGTCGTCGACTGAAACGTTTCAGGCTCGGGCGCACCGAGGGTGCCAAGGCGGGGGTTGTACGTCTCGGAGCAGTTGTCGCAGGCATCAGACACTCGGTCTCCATCAGCGTCACATCGAGGTGCAACGACGGTCAATCCATGCTGTCCGGTGGTAATCGCAGTCACTTGGCCCGCGCTTGACGTCTCGTAAAGCCACGCCCCGTCGCCGGCGTTCGACGATGCATAGCCGAGCTCGCCCGACGCCAGGATCGACACGTCGAGGCCGAAGGAATTGGCGCTACCCGGGAGCTCGAGGGTGCAAAGGTTCGTGCGGGTGGCGACGTCGATCATCTGAATGTCGGCAAACCATGTGTTGACGAAGACGGTCGTGCAGTCGGGGTCGACGTCGACACCGTACGCACCGGCGGAAACGCCGACGGAATCGATCAGGGTGTTGAAAACAGGGTCGAAGAAGTGGACGTACCCGCCGATCTCGGAGACCACGAACAAGCTGCCATCGGCACACGATGCCGCATCGACGAAGGCAGCCGAGGGGATGGTGACGTTTGCGACTAACTCTAGACTGGCGGCGTCAAACACCCTGATCGCTCCGCCGCCGACTACGAACATGTGTTCGCCCGAGGGCGTGTTCACGCTGGTGATACTGGCCGCGGCGGCACCGGCGAGCACCAAAGACACGGTGCGAGACACCGGGTCGTTGAGATTGTCGATCGTATAGATCCCGTCGACCGTACCAACCCAGAGAGTCTCGCCGTCTTGCGTGAGCTCGATCCCGTGCACCGAGGCTGGCAATTCGATTTCATCGACCTCGACATGTTGCTCATTGTCGATGACGAAGACCTTCGGGCCCTCGGCGGCATAGGCGGACGAGCCACTGCAACTCAAGGCCAACCGATCGGCTGTCAGCGCATGGTTCTCGACCGAATCGCCGATGACGACTACAGGTGAGGTCGCGGTGTGATCCAGATTGTCGATCAAAGCAACGGCGAGCTCGCCGGTGATGACGTCTTGCTGCAGGGCGACCGCCTTGCACGAGGCGCGGGCGACGACGGGCGTCACCGCGAGCCCTGCCACCAGCACAGCTGAGAGCAAACTTCGACTACGTTTGTTCATGATGGTCTCCTTCGTGCCCCGAAGTGCAGGGGCGGTTGGGCCCGCCGGAATCGAGCGGGCAGTCATGGCGTAGGGGAACCGAAAAAGCGCCGGAGAACGCCACACACGACTCATGTCGGCGCCGTCGATGGCCAACCGCCGCGAGCTTGTGATCCCTAGCCGCCAGCAAACCACCGGCTTGGACGGCCGGCGACGGACCGACCGACGCCTGCATTGAGGTTGCGTTCAGTAGCCCAACCTCAATGCAGGCGAAGCAACACAAGGCGACCAGGGCGAGTCCGACGTGGGCTAGTTGCGCTGCCCTGCACCGGCCCAGTGCCGCCGATTCAGCCATCGCTCGCGGTGTAGCCGAGCGCGATCCCGTGAAGTTTGCCTGCGATGTCATGGTCCTCTCTCCGCGTATCGTTGGCCGGTAACGTTTTGTGGTCCTTGCCCCGGCGCGTTTCGGGTCTCAGTGTATTGGTCTGCATTGCGCCGCAATCTGGATCACTCGCGTGGAGAAATCGGCGGTAGAGATCGCACAATCGTGGTCCCCAGTGCCCGATGGTTCAGCGATTTCAACGCGATCCAGGGTCTACGCGTCAGCAGACGGTCAGAGCGTTCAGCGGGAAGTCACCCCGGTTCGAGCTCTGTGAGAACCTGGAGTGGGCCATCCAACATCAGGGTCCGGAGGGGTTGCACCGAACTCACCAATGTTGTGAAGAGGTCGAGTCTCAGTCGAGTGGAGGACGATTGTGATGGTCGATGCGCTTTCCTATCACTTGGACGAGATCGTCACGCAGGCGGAAACCCCGGCGACCGCACGAGCCAATCGGCGCAGGGAGTTCATGCGCAGTGGCGGTGAGGGGCGACGAAGCACGCTTGGATCGCACTATGCACCGTCGAGTGTACACCTCGTTCGCCTTAGTTGACTGGGAGCGACGATTTCCTGGTCAGCTGCCAGTCCCCATCTTGCCAGACAACAGAGTTCTCCATCCGAATCTCAATATCCACTCTCTCGCCAGTGCTACGATCGGCAAATCGATCCCTCCGTCGATACGATACGGCGAAGATCGTCGGCTCGACTTGTCGTAAGTCGAAGTCGAAGAAGTCGATCTGAAGGTCCGAAGCGTTCGCGAAATAGGTCTCGAGGCCCTGCCGTTGTCGGGTGGTGAGGCCTCCTCGGATTCGAACGATCGCCTCGAAATCGTTTTCCTCCAGCGCGGCGCGGTATCTCTCTAGAACGTTCATGACTTGGTCGGCCTGAGAGACCTCCTCGGCTGACGCGGCTGCGACGAGCAATCGCGGCAACCAGGATTTGACAATGTGCGGTGACTGATCGAGCAGATGTCGTGGGGCCTTGGCCTGCGGTTCCGCCCCCTCCGTCTTCTCCATCTCGGCAGCGTCGTCGATCCCCTCGCTTTGCAGAAGAAGCCGGTAGGCGTCGATCGCTAGTTCTTGGTTCTCACTTCTGTTGCTCTCGGCGATCGCCGAGAGCTCCGAATTCGACGCACCGATTTCCAGCTTGCCGAGAATATCGAGGACGAGCTTCTTCTGTAGCTGGAAGAACTCAGCCGGGTTCCCTTCGACACTGGTGGCTCCACGAATCATCCCGGTGGGAACGTCGACGACCCGGGCGTCAATGCGAATCGTTTCGCCAACGACTACGAATGAGCCACTGATGAGCGTTGCCGCACCGAGCGACCGAGCGACATGGATCCCGACGGTTCCCGCTTCCTCGACCGCCTCGGGCGAGTACACCTCTACCGCCTCGACTCTCGTGATCTCGGTGGCGAAGGCCGTTTGTAGAGCGGTCCGGAACCAATCGTGGTCGCTATCGTTCCGCCGCTCGTTGCGGAAGGTGCTGACAGCGATGGCGTTGGCTCGCAGTTCCTTCGGGGCGATTGTGGGCGAAACTAGCGGTGCCAAGGAGGTGGGTCGC
Organism: Deltaproteobacteria bacterium; assembly: GCA_029262455.1. Classification (GTDB taxonomy): domain Bacteria; phylum Desulfobacterota; class Binatia; order HRBIN30; family CADEER01; genus CADEER01. Next base: position 170,139 of record JAJCZJ010000031.1, read on the forward strand.
GTGCCCAAGAGCTGCGATTCGACCGCGGCGAACACCAGGTCGGTCCCCTCCATTCTCGAGTACGGGTGCTGCCGTCCCTCCGTGAGGCGGGGTACCGTTCGCGCCACGTAGCCGAAAAGATCGGCGAGCGACAACAGGCCGTCGCTGTTCGAATCTGCAGCACCCCGCAGACCTTCGAGGAGGGCGTAGGTAAACACGCCCTGCTCCAGCTCGGAATCTTCCTGTGATTGCTCGCCGGGTTTGGCGGCTGCCAGCACGTAAAGCCCTTCCGCGGCCGAGATGTCGCGCGCGAGATCGACCGCCGACGGCACGGCACGCTTGTCGATTTCGAAGGCTCCCGAGTAGCAGGTGTCGAGGAGCAGGACCACGCGCCCGACGTTCTGACGCAGGACGAGGATCACTTCGTTGAAGTCTGACATCCGAAGACCAGTCGTGACGAGGTTCTCGGGCGTCGCGGAGTACGGAAGAAAGTAGTAGGTCCCAGTTGCACCGTCGCGCACACCATGGCCGGCCATGAAGATAGCCACCACGTCCTCTGGCCCCGCCTGCCCCAAGAAGCTCTGCATTTCCTGAAGAACGCTCTCCCGAGTTACACCGTCGTTCGTAAGCACACGCGTATGGACGTCGGCGTATATTCGTTGGTGCACACTTTGGCCGAAGGCTTTTGCGATCTCCTGCGCATCTACATCCGCGTAGCGAAGCTCCAGCCGCCGATCCTCATAGTCACTGATCCCAACCGACAAGAGCCATAACGTAGGACGCCCCTCCCTTGCCTGCGCGGCCTTCGAACCAGGTGCAAATACCAATGGATCCAACGAAGTATCGTCACCGGCCAGCCCAGTAAGAAAAAGCGCAACAAGTCCGGCGCCAATGAGAATCGCGCAGCCAGAGATGATCCTTGAGCGAGATCGAGAGTGCATAAGAACCGCAGCGTAAGATGATAGCGCAGGATGAATCCCCAGTTGCAACCCAGGTAGGGAAGGGCGTTGACTCGCTCGGATTTGGTCAGCCGGATCTCTCCCGCCGGCGAAGAGCTCGTCATGTCCTCACACAAACCGCACACAGCGGCTTGCTTCGAGCGTTGGGGCGACGGAGCAGGCAATCGATCCTGCCGAAAGCTTACACCCTCGACCCTTCTCTCAGTCGGGAGAGTCGGTCTAGTTCGCAGCTCGCCGAAAGACCGCAATAGCGTTGTCTCCGAGACTCGCAACGTAGAGATTCATCGCATCGGGGCTCACAGCGACGGCTCTGGCCCTAGCCAGGCCATCGACTCCCGGGTCAGTGTCACTGACAACCTCGACGAACTCCAGACGCCCACCGAGGACACGGCGGAAGACCGCGATCGCATGGTCGAACTCGCCCACGGCGTACACATTCTGCCCATCGGCACTGGCAAGAAGTGAGACCGTGCTGCCGATCGCGTCGTCCCCTTGTCCTGCAACCTCGACGAAACTTAGGTCGCCCCCCGGCAGGCGCCCGAAGACGGCGACCTCACCAAACTTACCGCCAGCGTAGAGGTACTCTCCCCTGTAGCCCATCGTAATGAATGTCGCACTATCCAAGCCCCTCACACGTGGACCGGTGTCTTTTACAACCCCGACAAACCTCAGGCGCCCTGCCTCGACACGCTGGAAAATCGCAAGCGCATCGTCACCCTCTCCTAAGACATAAACATTCTCACCGTCCGCGGTCAGAACAACGGATCTGGCACCACTCAGGCCATCGACACCATCCTCGTCATCTTTGACGGATTGCAAAAATTCCAGCAGGCCGTCATCGATGCGGTTGAAGACGAGGACCGTACTAGCACTGGGGCTCGCGAGGTACAGATTGTTCCCGTCGGCACTGGCGACGAGAGGGGGATCCCCACCGAACTCAAAACCCGGATCGGTGACCTCTATGAAGTCTACGAATCGTAGTCGGCCATCGGCTGCCTTCCCGAAGATGGCAATTCCATTCCTGAGCGGACTCGCTACGTACAGATTCTCGCCATCCTGACTCACAACGATGGAGCTAAACCCGAACAACGTACCCAGATCCAGGTCAATGCCTTTCACAACCTCGACGGTCTCCAGACGACCGTCTTCGGAGCGTCGGAAAACAGCAACGGAATCGTCCAGCCAGCCGACGACATACACGTACTGTCCATCGGGGGTTACGGCAACCGCACCTGCTCCGAACAACCCGTCTATCGGGTCCTGGAAATCCACCTGGTCGACACGATCCAGACGACCGTCTTCACCACGCACAAAGACCACTACCGCATCATCAGAAATCGTCCCCCTAGTATCGCTCGTCACATACACGTTCACATTGTCACCACTCGGAGCGAGAGTGGTGTTTCGGGACACGGATAGTTCAGTCTCCACTTCGACGAACTCTAGACGTCCATCCACGGTGCGCGCTAAGACCGCAATCGCACCGTCACGACCGCTTCTCACGTACACGTTCCGCCCATCGGTACTCACGCTCACGGAGGTCGCATCGAACCTGCCGTCCACGCCTAATTCCGTGTCTGGCACAGCGCCAACAGGGTTCAAGCCACCGCGGCTCAAACGCTCAAAGATCACAATCTCTTTCTGCCGGGGCAACCGCTCGTGCACGGCGTAAACGTTCGACCCGTCGGGACTAACAGCTAGGGAACTCACATTTTCAGCGCCGCCTACCATCTCGATCCACCGGAGGCGCCCGCCCTCGATGCGCCGGAAGACCGCGATTCGGCTACCGCTGACATATACGTTGTCCCCGTCAGCGCTTACAGCCGCGAATTTGGCGTCGAACAGGCCGTCCACCCCCTGGTCGCTATCTTTCGTTGCTTCGACGAACTCCAAGCGACCATCCTCGACACGCCGGAATACCGTGATGGCGTGATCTCCATCGCTCGTAACGTACACGTTCTCCCCATCAGGGCTGGCGACGACAGAGGTCACACCCGCCAAACCATCGACGCCCGTGTCGGTGTGTCTCACGACCTCGACGAATTTTAGACGCCCCCCCTCAACACGCCGAAATACCGCAATCGCGCCCTCGAGACTCCCGGAGTTTCCGCTCCCCACGTATACGCTCAGTCCGTCGGCGCTCGCGGCGACAGAGTTTACTCCGCTAGTCAATCCACTAACGCCGTCTTCACCTTCGCTCAGCGTCTGAATCCATTCCAGTTCCTGCCCGCGACGATAGACCGCAATCTGTCGATCGTCAGCCAAGTACACGTCCGAATCGGTGACCGCGATGGCCTGCGGAGAGAAGAGACCCTGCGCTCTACGAACCTGCACGGGCACCAGCGAGGGAGCGCGACCGATTGCAGCGGTGTGCACTTCCGCGCTCAACACCTGGCCAGTTCCGCATCTCCCCGTCGAGTGGGCGCCACTGGCGCCGAAACCAGCAACTCCCAACTCATACGATTCTCGCCCCGGCCGATGAAGAAAGACAACCGCCTCACCGGGATCAAGAAGAAGGCCTCTCGAGAGCTTTAGGTTGCACACCTTCGTCGCCGTCAGCGGCAATACTGCGCCCGTACAGCGATCCCCCCCATCAAGGCCCAGCGCAATTGCTTGGCCAAGATCCCCGCAGTTGGCATCTGCGGCAATCGTAGCGCGACATACCGGACCGACCCCTCCACCGGTCTCGTCGAGAACAAATAGCGGCGTCTCGGTATCACAAGCCCCCGGATCAACACATATCTCCAATTCTCCCGCGTTCGCCCCAAGTCGCAATCTGCCGCTCCCGTTCGACTCGAAACGCGTCGCGTTATCCCCAAAGGCGTTCGGCCGCAGCAGGCCCGTACGTTGAACGCTTCCGAGCCCGACTAGCTCGTTTGTACCGACAGCGGCACGAACAACGGTCTCTGCGCCACCTCCCCGTGTCGTTCCGACATCTCCGCAAGTCTCGAGGTTACCCAGCGTACCGGCGAGTGTCGTGATGGTATAGCTCCCGACATCCGAAGCGACTGCACGGGGCACCGCACGCACGATCTGGTAGACCGTTCCGTCGTCCGACCGGAAGACTTGCTGCTCCAGCTCGACGCCGACGACCTCGAGCGACGTCGCGATCGCCAGGGCACCTCCCGAATCGACCGCAGCCACCACGAACACATCACCGTCCGCCACCAACGGGACCGCCAGTGGCGTGGTTGCATTGCAGGTGATCGACTCCTGCGCGGCTAGCCCCGAGATGTCGCACGCGGAAGAGGTATTTCCCAAGCGGCCCGAGAGCGTCCCGTCGCGGCTGTAGAAGAACTCCACCCGAAGCGGTCCAGACTCACCGTCTCCCTGGTTTTGAATGACCGCCGAGGCCACAACCGACGTACCGGCATTCGCTGGCGGCACGGGTGCTACGCTTTTGACCACCAGGTCGGGCTTGCGTCTGTGAATCAACAGCTCGAACGCGCCTCCCTCGGGATCGGTTCCGTCAACGGTGATCGCGATGCGCTGGCCGCGGACGAGTTTAACGACTACTTGCGCCGCGCGTTCCCCGTTCGCATCATCCCCGCACGCTCGTTCGGGGGCTCCGCTGCTTGCAACCTGCTCCAGCAGCTCATTCCGACAGGTCTCCCGCCGAACAGTCAGCACCGGACTGAACTCCGCGTTCTTCACCGCGATGTCGTAGACTCCGGCCTCGGGCGCCTCGTACTCGAACCCTCGGTCTGGTGAATCATTGCCACCACCCCAGCCGCACGGCGCCTCTCCCATTCGGTTGGCCGCATCGTTCCCGCTCGTGCTGTGCGGAAGTCTGATGTCGTCAAGGCCTTCGAGAGCTTGCGCCTCGCACGGCTGGTCCAAGCCCGGACTCGGCGTCGGAATCTCCACGGGCCTCGGGGTCAGCGTTGGGGTAGGTGTCTCCGAAGCCGGGCGCGGTGTCACCAAACCGAGCGCAGCTCGCACTCCATCGATCAGCTCGTTGACTCCCACCCTTCCGTTGCCGTCGACGTCCGCCGCCGCGCAGGTCTCCACTTCCGCTCTATTGAGAGCGATTCTGACCGCCGCGATCAGCTCTGCGATCCGTACCACTCCATCGCCGTCACAATCCCCCGCGAGACCCTGCCCAAACGATGACGTTCCCACCGATATTGATATCGCTAGAATGATGGCGAGTGCCCGGGCCATGGGGGATTCCCTTCTCTCGCGAATACCCGGTTGCCGCAAGGGCCTCCCTCTGTTCGTAGACTAGACTCGGTGTGCTCGGCGTGGCATAGGCCTGAATACGATGTCACCGCGGCAGCGAAAAGTGACGATCCACCGGAGTATGGTGACCGGCCGTCGTCTAGCGGAGAGCATCCCTTGTTACCGAAGGGGAGGTGGGGTGCGGATCTGGCCGGTTACTTTGCAGTTTTTTTTCGCAGGGTTATTGTCTCTGGCGGCAGACGCACACGCGCAGGGCCCCCCCAATCAATTCGGCCTGCAGGACCGCGCCAATGCCGCGCGGCGCATGATCGTTTTGGCGGTCCAGCAAGGCATTTCTTCCCTGCCGCCTGCTGCGGCGCAGTCGTTCTCGTATGAGTATGACGCAGACAGCGATGGTTTGAGGCGTAGCCAACAGCCTGGGCCGACCGTCTTGCGGTCACCGCGAACCCTTAGGCAGGGTAAGCTGGTCGTGCGTGCGAACGTCTCGTACTTCGAGCTTTCCGATACCTTCGGAGCAATCGACTACCTAGTCGAATTCGAAGAGCCCTTTGAGGATGGGTCGCAACCGACACTCGTTGCCGGTTTCGGGCTCGGTGTCGGAGCAAATGTGACCCTCATCAATCTGGCGACCAGCTTCGGAATCATGCGGGGATCTGAGCTCAGCTTGCACGTACCGATTGTGATCGTTCAGGCCCGGGCGTCCCAGCTGAGCAGTGTCATCTTAGCGAACGCCGATAGCCCGGTGGGCACAGTGCAGGCGGCGGGCCCATTTTTGCCCAACCCGCTCAGCGGGGATTCCGATACTCGGGCAGCCCAAGTCACGCAGCTCCGTACCGCGTTTTCGAACAGCCTTGCCCCACCCTATGGGGACTGTAGCGATGGTCCGGACAGGTGCCTCACATTTCGCAGCGATCCTGTCGGTACCTTGGATGTCGATTTCCCCGACGGAACTCAACTGGGTATCGGCAGGATCGGCCTGGCTGGGAAATCCAGGATCTTCGAAAGTCCGCACTTCCAGCTCGCGCTGGCCGCAGAACTGTTGCTGCCGAGTCCCAACGAAGATCGGTTTGCTGGAACCGACAGCTTCGCCGTACAACCTCTGCTGATCGGCCAATGGCGGATTCCCGTCGATCTACTGGCCCATCTGCTGTTCGATGTCGGGTACGAGCATGATTTCTCTGAGGCTGAACTCCGTCGCGCTGTTTGGCACGTGGGTGCGGCGATCCCGTTCCGGCAGGTGAGTTTCGACGTGGGTTTGGCGGGGTCGCATTTCGATCGGGCGGTTCGTTGGTCTCCAAACGAGACTCGCGGCGTCGGGCCGGGAGGCTTACCGGTCAAGCTGACTGCCCTCGAGGGGACCTCACTTGGCAAGAGCTTCATCGATCTCATCGCAGGGACGAAAGTTGAATTGGTCGACCAGTTGTTGTTGGCCGGAGCCGTGACAGTGCCGCTGAGCTCCGACGGGCTACGCCCAGCAGCTTTCGGCACCATCGCATTGGAGTACTCTTTTTAGGTCGACCTGTAGACAAGAAGTGCCCAGAAAATCGGGGCAACTTCGGGACAAACTGATGATTCGCTTGAAGAAGACAGTGTGTACTGGTGGGATCCTGGCTCTGTTGGTGGCTCCCGTGCAGCCTGCGCGGAGTTCTTCGCAGAACCTCAGTGCGGGTATTGTAGGCGACTGCGATGGGGATGGGCGGGTCCGCATCAACGACATCATTGCCGCGGTGGCAATCGCGTTGAGGATGAGCGTTCTTTCAGTTTGCCCATCGGCTGACCTAAACGGGGACGGCGTAATCGATATAAGCGAACTCGTAACGATGGTTCGTAACTCACTCGGTCGGCTTCCCGGGACGCCGACTCGAACGCCGGCACCGACTCCTCGAGTGGATGGAAGCGGGACGATCGAAGGTGCGGCGGAGGTCGCGCTGGACAACCAAGACGCCATCGGAATCATGGAGTTCGGCTGCATTCGGAATAACGCATGTCAGGGTGACAGGGGCCGGTTAGGACTCGCGTTGCGCCGCGTCTCACTGAGTTCGATGCGGGAAGATGCGTCGTCCTCTGGTACCACCGGATCGGAGTCCTGCTCTCAGGGGGGCGAAATCCAAGAAGCGTGCATCGTCAGCGGGAGCACGAGCACACTGACGATCGAGTACCGAGACTGCCGGGAAGAGACTGTGTCCGGCAACCTGGTCTTACGTCGGGGCACCGCAATTCAAACAGTGAGCAACCGTGGGTTCTGTGTAAGTCGAGAAGTCTCCGCGACCGAGGATACTGTCGTTCTCCAGTTGCGGGATTTCGGCCTGGAGGAGATCCTCGATGGAGAGCCTGTGCTGATCGTAGGTGCGGAACTAACTGATCGCTTCACCCCTTCCGGAGAGATCGGCTGCGCGGGGGAGGCTGAGGGACTTCAGGTCGTCGATGGGATTTTTTCGGTCGATTGTTCTGCCGAGGCAGATTCGATTCGCTGCCCGCGGGGCGAAACCGAGCTGTCGCTATTGGCGACTCAACTTTCTCTGGAGCGAACGTCCGGCGGATTCCCTTGCGAGCGTGGTGTTTTGGCGAACGGAAGTCTGGGGATCGAGGACGGCATCGACGACGTTGGCTACGTCGAAGAGTTCGATGGCTTCCTGCTCACTGAAGCGGAGGATGACGACAACGTCCGCAGATATACGCACACCGGCCTCGTCATTGTGGATTGCTTGGGCCCCCTGGATTATCGCACCATCATCGACATGCCCGCGACCCAGTCCGGGGCCATTCTGGTACCAGAGAATGCGATCTGCCCTTCCGGCGGTGTCCTGGAGGTTACCAGACCCGCATTCTTCGACGGAGCTGGCGTCGGTGCCGATACGAGTGGGCAAGGTACCGTACAGCCGACGGGATTGTTTCAGAGTCTGCTTCGCGGACTGAGGGGTCCGGTCTACCAAGTGCTCCGGAACGTCGACACTGCGGTGGACTTTGGTTCTGACGCCGTCCAGGTCACCACCCTCGTGGGTGCTGCGGATGGCTCCGTCGCCGCGTGCGAAAATATCGCCGGCGCGACATCCGACCCGCAAGCTGTCGTGGCCGCAGAGGTTGGGAAATCGTTTCCGCTCACCAGAGTTTTCAAGTCTGGGTTGATTCCCTTTGATTCGCTGCCTTGCTTCAATCGAAACGCTCGCGCTGGAGACGGGCGTGTTTGTTTAGGGCCAGAATGCAACCCCGGCGACTGCACGTGCCCGCCAGGAGAAGAGTGCCGAGAGTTTTCGCTTCAGCAAGGGGCTCCGATCGTGGAAGCGACGGAAGGCATTCCAGCGGCGGAGTTGGTGTCATCGCTTCCCGAGCTGAATGATCCGTGCAGCGGGTTTCGAGAACGATCGACGTATCGGTTCGGCAATACCGGCCCGACGACAGAGATTCGGCAGTGCAGCGCGCTGCCGCCAGCTCCGGTGGGAGACGGGTTCCGACTCGAGAATGGATCTAGCGTGATCTTTGCGTACGACACGCCTCTGGCGAGCTTGTTCAACGCTGGAGCTGGCGGCTTCCCGGTCGATTTGGATCGACAGAATCTACTCCGCTGCGACGGACCGAACAGCGTACTGCATATTGGACGAGCCGCTCTCGATTCTGTTCCGGCGCCCCTCATCCAATTCAGCATGGGGGGCGGTGTTCTATTCGATTTTGATGCAGACGGTATTGCCGACAGGACTGTGCCTAGCTGCCGCGACCTTAGCGCCTTGTCTCAGTGTAAGCGCAACGATCTATCCCGTAACCACTGACCTGCATGTAGGGCTTCAGCGCACCACTCACTGGAGCTCGAATGGTCAAGCAACGCTGGTTTTGTGTTTAGTCGGGACTGTATCGCCCGGTCGCTGGACTGCGACACCTCGCGTTGGCAACATGGCTCTACCGATGCCGGTCTTTCTAGGGTGCCGGACCAATCACGAGATTCGGATTGACAAGCGGCCGACAAGATTGAAGTTCTACGGACTGGATCCCTGGAGCCGAAACTTGAAGCGAGTCCTCGCGACTCTGGCCACCCTCAGGGTTACATCGTAGGATCCTGGTTGCAGCCACATGTTGGGCAATTGCAGGTCGATGTGATCGGTGCCGGTTGCGATGTCTGGAAAAAGTTCGCGTAGCTCTCGGCGTCCTCCCTCTTGCGCGACGGTGATCTCCGCTGTGGGGCTTTTCGGGAGGTCCGCAGGGAGCGGGACGCGCAAGGTGATGCCTGCTTGGTTCTGGGGCGGCCCTTTGACCTCGACCTGCTGATCGGGTTTCAGGAGCACGATCGACCATTCCGGTGAGGGGATACCCCTTGGCCGGGTTCGCAGTGTTTTCGCGCGCGGGTCGGGCGTGGCAACGCCGGCGGGTGTTGACGCAGAAGTTCCAGTCCACCGGATGAGGTTGGGGGTCAACGCGAGTAGCAGGAGGGCGTAGGCAAATGCTGGGTGGAGCGCCAATCCCTTTATGGGTGACAGAACTCGGCGGACGGTTTCGCGCCAGCTTACGCTGTCTTCGCGCTTTGCCTCGGCCGCGGCGTGTTCATCCGCGGCGGACGGATTTACGGACGGATTCATGCGCCGGAGAGCCGTGATCTCATCGGCGCAGGAGTGGCATTGCGCGAGATGAGTTTCGACCGATGTGCGCTCGGCTTTGGTCAGGCTCCCAGACTGTTCTTCAAAACGCAGGAGCAGCTCGGGTTCGGGGTGCTCGTCCAACTCGGGTCCAAGCAAGAGTTCTTCGAGCCGTGAATGTTCGCGGACCTCGGTCGCACATTCTTTGCAAGTCGGGAAGTGCCGGCGAAAGTCGTTCCACCGTTCACCCGTTGGGGCCGCCAGGTACTCCTCGAGATCAATCTCGTATGCGCGTCGACATGCCATCTCTTGCTTTCGAGTCTGATCGCTCAGACGATTGCCTCCGCTTCTGAAAACCGGCGTCGCAGGAGGATGAGCGCATTGCGCAGCTCGCGCTTCAGTGTTCCCAGGGGAATCTCCAGATCATCGCTCGCCTGTTGGTACGTTTTCCCCTCGCGATAGAGTCCGACCAGGATCCGTTGTTGTTTTGTCGGCAAATTGCTTACCGCACCCCACAGTTCCTGTCGCAACTCATCGTCGATACCAGGGTTGGCGAAGAGCTTTAAATGGCGGTCCGCGATCTCTGTCCAGGAAATCGTCTCGTTCTCATGATAGCGCATGCGGCGCTTCAACCGGTCGGCGAATTTGTTTCGGGTAACGGCACGCGCATAGCCGAGGATCGCGTCGGTGTCGCGCAGTCGACCCTGACGAACAGCGTCGACGATGGCCATGACCACCTCTTGCCGAAGATCATCCCACTCGTGCTCGAAATCGTAAGCCCGGAGTCGCCGAAGGAACGCCGACACGAGTCGGTTGATTTTCAAGAAGGCCAGGCGGTCGCCATCCGCCAGCTGTTTGGCGATCGCAAACCAATCCTCCGATTGTTTCGGCGACGGTCGGATGGCCGTGGGTACCATGAACGCCTCAAGTCACTCGATTCCAGGTCAGCGGTGCCAACTGGGTTGATGCCTTGTGGCCCCGGTATGAGCGATTCATTCAAGTTGGGAAGATCATACCTCCTCCTTTCTTGCAACGATTGTCCCATCTCCCGCAGGCAGCCGGGCCTCGCCTAGCAGCCCATTGAAAACAGAACACGCCGGTCCGGTCGCCAACACATCTCGTTGGTGTCGGTCGCGAGTTCCTACCAGCGGGTGGACTTGAGCGGGCCGACGCACGTGGCGACCTCTTCGCCTGTTGTCGTCTCGACGACGCGAGCACAAAACGAGCGGCGATCGTCGGGACTCGTCGTTCCGTATAGCTCCTCCGTCGAGATCTCGTATTCCGCGCCCGCGTCGGCTCGGAGAAGCACCGAGCACTTGCCGCGTCGATGACACTCGTCACCCTTCTGCTCCTCATCCTCAACGCATGCGGATTCGTAAGCCACTCTGATTTCGTGTTCGCCGGGCAAAATCTCGACCCCACCCTGAAAACTCCCAGTCTGAGTGGGGTCGAACTCTTGGCCGTCAACCGCGTCGACCCAAGTTTGGCTGATCGAGGGTATGCCGACGAGCAGCCAAACGGGAAATCCTATGATCACCAATAGTGTGTGGCGCACAAGGCCATCGTTGCAGCGAACAACGGCGACGTCAGTTCCTTGCTCCGGTCCCGGATAGGATCGGATCGTCCGAGCACAACCCGGCAGCGCGAGGATTGCCAACGACAACAGGCTGGCGACGAGAAGCCGCCGTGACGCCGACCCAAGGTGCGCGCTCATCTCGGACATCGTTTCGTCATCGTGAATCCTCACGGAAGCGTATCGAATGCGCCGGAGGTCTCCAAATCGGTGCGCCACAAACAGTCGCGCCGTCAACGATCGTCATGGGCCTGTTGCCGAGTCCATCCTTATCTCCGCGCAGGTCCAGACCTCCGTAGCGTCGCTTGTTGTCTCGAGCGCAGTGGCTTGAGCAAGGAGTAGTTGCGCCCCGTTGAGCGCGTGTGCGGCTGAGTCTGCGGCGACGACGCGATCATTCAACGCTAAATAGACGGTAGAGGAATCCGGAGTCGTCGATCATTCGCATTGAGCATGTGTGACGAGACGTGTAGACTCCCACACATGGCATCGAATCTCGCTATCGATCAGCACCTCCTGGAACGCGCCCTCGAGGTCAGCGGTGAATCGACAAAGAAGGCAGCGGTGACCAAGGCCCTGCAGGAGTTCATCGCCCGCCGAGAGCAGAAGTTGGTCATCGAGCTCTTCGGCTCGCTCGAGTGGGATCCCGACTTCGATTACAAGACTGAACGTCAGCGGTGAATCTGTTCGTCGACACCAGCGTTTGGTCGATGGCGTTGCGGCGCGATGCCCCAGCCGATCAGCCGGAAGTCGCGCGGCTGAGACGTGCTCTCGAGCAAGGGGAGAGTGTATTTACGACCGGTCTCGTATTGCAGGAGCTAATCCAGGGATTTAGCGGCCCGCAGGCTGCCGACGCCATCATCGGACGCCTCTCCGCGCTGCCGTTCATCACACCGGATCGCGAAGATCACATCAATGCTGCACAGCTGCGCAACGCGTGTCGGCGGAGCGGAGTGCAGGTCGGGACGATCGATGCGCTCTTGGCTCAACTTTGCTCTCGCTTTGAACTGACGATGCTGACCACCGACCAAGATTTTCGGCACCTAGCTCGCGTCCACCCACTAACCCTCTGGGATAAATGACGGCACTCGCGACGTCAGCTCCCGTGAGAATGTGGTTCTTCCCTGATGGCGCGTGATATGTGACTTCTGTTCTGAGGTTCGCGTGCGCATCCGGAATCGATGTTGGCTCGTATTGGATTGGCAACGACCGGCCACACAAGACAGCGTCAGATAAGGAGGAGAGAAGTGCTGGCGACGACGATCACTACCAAGTTCGGCCTAGAATACCCGGTTCTCTCCGCTCCAATGAGCCGACACAGCGGAGCGGCGGCTCGCCGGAGCTGTCACGCAAGCCGGCGGGTTGGGTTTGTTCGGTGCTACGAACCCCGCTGGTGCCGATTGGCTTCGCGGAGAGATTGATATTGCGAGAACGAAAAGCGACGGCCGTCCGTTCGGGGTAGGTTTCATTACACACTTGATTCCCGTCATGCCGGCGCTGTTTGACGTCGCGATCACTGAACGAGTTCCGGTGATCGCATTCTCGTTTGCGGATCCCTCACCGTGGATACCGCGGGCCAAGGACGTGGGCAGCACGGTCATTTGTCAGGTGCAATCGATAGACGGTGCTGCACAAGCGATGGCCGCCGGAGCCGACATCCTGGTTGTCCAAGGCAACGAGGCAGGCGGGCACACGGGGCGAGCCAATCTGATGCCGCTTCTCTTGCGCGTGCTGCGAGACTATCCCGACGTGCCAGTGCTTGCGGCGGGCGGCATCGCCAGTGGCGCCGGCTTGGCTGCAGTCCTTGCCGCGGGTGCGGCGGGTGCATGGCTGGGTACGGCTCTGATCGCAACTCCTGAATGCGTTGAGGTTTCGGAGGCCTACAAGCAGATGATTGTCGCGGCGCGTAGTGAACAGACTGTGTTTACGGAAGTCTTCGATATTCTGGACGAGGCCACATTTGGAATACCGCCATGGCCTCGACCGATCGCGGGGCGCGCCGTTGCGAACGAATTCATAACAGCCTGGCATGGTCGTGAAGATTCGTTGCGGGCAAAGCTGGCTGATGTCTTGCCATTGTACCAAGAGTCGTTGGGGAAGAGGGACGTCGCGAATACCGCTGTTTGGGCAGGTGAGTCGGTGGATTTCGTGAACGCGATTCGACCGGTCGCCGACGTTGTCGAGGAAATCTGTCGCGAAGCCGAATGTTTGCTGCGGACATAATATCGCCGGTCGGCCACTACTCGCCATTGCTGTTTCGACAACTTTACCCAAGCCGCCGCTTCGTCCTGTTGTCCGTAGGGTTGCTGCTCCTCCTGGCGGTCGGGTGCACGGAACAACCGTAACGCCCGCCCAACAACCTGATCCTGATCTCGCTCGACACGCTGCGTGCAGACCGACTGGGTTGTTACGGGTATGGGCGCGCGACCAGCCCCGCGGTGGATCGACTGGCAGATCAGTCGGTGCGGTTCTCCGAGTTCCTGGCTGAATCGTCTTGGACTCTGCCGTCGCACCTGACGATGATGAACGGCTTGTATCCGTCGACGCACGGCGTCACGCACAAGGACGACCAACTCCGCGAGTCGGACCCAATGCTCGCACAAGTGACTTCGTAGCGCCGGCTTTCGGACCTTCGGTGCTACCGGAGGCGGATTCGTCGGACGCAATTGGGCTTCGCCCGTGGCTTCGAGACATACTTGGACAACAGTTCCCGGCGGCTGAAAACTGTACTGCAGGACGCACGCCGACAGATCGAGCGCTTCGATGACGACGAACGCTACTTCTTGTTCCTGCACGCGTACGACGTCCACGCGCCGTTCGATCCGCCGCAGCGACTCCGTCAGATGTTCGAGACGCGGCCGAGAGAGGATCGCGTCGCCGGGTTCGAGACGATGGCCCGGTTCAGCAAGCGCAAGCTGAAGCCGGGGCAGATCCATTTCTTTTCAGATTTGTACGATGCAGAGATCCGCGCCGCCGACGAGAAGCTCGGCAGCTTCTTCGACTGGTTGGAGGAACGGGCGAGCTGGACGACACCATCGTAGTGCTCGTTTCGGACCATGGGGAGGAGTTCGGAGAACACGGCAGCGTCGGACACGGCAAGGGCCTGTACATCGAAACCTGCGCATTCCAATCATCGTAAGCGCCCTTCGGCAGCTCACCAACTGGCGCTAGGGGTTGTCGCCAACGGCGGCACTCTATCGCTCTGCCCAGTACCGGCTGGAGAAATACCGATCTCGATGACCCAGTGCGCGCTCAAAGGAGTCAAACTGCTCGCCCAGGCGGTTGCTACGCGGCAAGACCTCGCCGACGCACAGCACTCGATCTAGCCGCGGCGGGCAACGTCAAATGCGAAGTCCAGACCCGCCCCTTGTCCACTGGTCCACAGACCATTGCCGATCTCCGCGCCGACGCAATCGTCGGCAGAGTCGTCCTGGTACCCTGACGAGAAGGAACTAGTTCGCTGGCGCCGGATTGTCACAATCGATAACCAAAGAAGTACTCCTGCCGGCGCCGGCTCCCGGTGAAGGTAGCCCGGTCAGGCGGATGTTCGCCCAGTCATTGAAGTCACTCAGCGACGAGAGGGTGCCGCCACAGAAAAGCTCCTGATCGTCATCTGCCGAGTTGACGTCGAAGACCACGCTACTCTCGATCGTCGAGTTGCCGTTCCAGTCCCAAAAGTCGGGCGCGCCACACGTGCCGTCGTTCTCGTCGAGATCGTTTTCGTCCAACGTAATTCGATCGCCAATCGAATAGTCCAACACCAAGTTGCCAGGCGGCGTACAATCGTTGTCGACGCCCGGAAATTGATACAGATAGTTCATGATGGAGTTGTAGTTCGGCTTGTAGTTGCAGAGCACATTGCCACCGTGAAACAGGAACAAATTGTGGCCAAGCTCGTGGGCGATCGTATGCGCAACGTTCCGATCGGAGAAGGCACAATACAGCGAAACGATCATGTCGTCGCCGTGGATCTCAGCCTGTCCCGAGCTGCTACTCGACGTGTTGTAGCGATGAGGAAGAATCGTGTAGTGAAAGTAGCCGAACCGGTTCGTCGCGAAGTTCGCCGTCTTGTAATTCTGGAACTCGGCGTTAGAGACGCCACCGACCAACACTCCGTCCCCGTCCGCGATGAAATTCCCCCCGTTCAGCAATCCGCCCTGTCCTACGTCATGAATGAAGTTGATCCCCGTCGATCCGTCGGGATTGACCGTCGGCGCGTTGGCAAACATCGTAGTCACCATATTGAGTGTCGCGGTCGTTGGTTGGTGCGAATGTGCCGCGCAATCGAGACTGTCGTCAAACCAGTCGTACTCGATCAGAATGTCCTGGCGCAGCGGGTTGACCCCGAGGCCGGGTAGGTCGAGACCAGCGGTGGTTCCCAGAACTTCGTCGCCATCGCGGATATCGTCGTCGTCGGTATCCGCATCCAGCGGATCCGTACCGGTGTCCACGCCACTGACAAAGATCCCTGTATTGGTCTCGAAGCAATCGTCGAGCCGATCGCCGTCGCTATCGGTTCCAATCACACAGCTCGTGCCACAGGACGTCGGCGCCGACTGATTTTTCGCCTTGATCAACTTGCCGTCCACTTCCTTGAGATGCGGAGCCGTCGCCGCCGTGCAATAGCGCTCGGCGTCTACACCGATGACCATGCTGATATCGCCGTTTGGCGCTACGGGCACCGGCATCGACCCGACACCCTTGGCAATCACTTTGAGCACTCGCTGTTTGACGATCAGCACCTTGACCGCACCGCCGGTCGGAGCGTCCTTGTTCTTGTACTTCCAACCCTTGCTGCCGACCGGATTTCCCAAGCCCTTCCAGACCCCCGCGGTCAGAGAATCGGCGATCGCCCCACCGTCACGCTGGACGAAAACGGAGTTGGCTGTGCCGACAGGGTTGCCCGGCAGCGTGAAGGCCGCCGGGTTGCCACTTGAGCCGGCTTTGGCAATCAGCTTGAACAACCGACCGGTCGCCGGAACCCCGGAGTATTTCGATATCGACGTCTTATGCCCAATCAGCTGCTCTGCGGCCCCCGCGAAACCTGGCACCAGGAACATGAAAACCAAGAAAGCAATCAATGTCGATCGTCGGTGGCTATTCATAAGAATCGAACATCTCACTTCAGGGCAGCCAGTCAAGCCACAATGGGCAGCCAGTCAAGCCAAAGTAGTCGCGCCTACCCACCCCTTGCGCCGGCAGGTCGCCGCCAGTGAGCCCCGACGGGCGCTGTTTGAAGCCAACAACGCACGGGCGATCACCATACGCCGGCGCTGTCCAACCGCTGGGCAGACCACCAGCGTTGGAAATGCCTTCGAGACTCCGGTAACGGGTGGGAGATGGTCCCAACTCGGACACCGACAAACCGAATATTATGACTACAGCTCCGTTGCCAGACGCGCCCGCCATCTCATCGCACAGCGACGCCCTCAGGGTCGGCACTGATCCGATCACGATCGAGGAGATCGTCGCCGTTGCCAGAGGTCACCGCGGTGTCGCGCTCGACACTTCGCCCGCTTTTCTTGCCCGCATTACCGCATCGCGCGAAGCTCTCGAAGACAGGTTGGGCAAAGACGGCGCCGTTTATGGCGTTACTACCGGCGTAGGCGCATCCGTGACGAACGAGATCCCCGCGGCACTGCGCGACACGATGCCGCAGAACCTGTTCCGGTTTCACGGCTGCGGAACCGGAGCAATCCTCGAGGACGAAGCGGCTGCGGCTGTCGTCGTCATCCGCTTGATCTCGTTGGCGTGCGGACAATCGGGTGTCCGACTCGAACTGATCGAACGGTTGGCCGCCATGGTCAACCTCCGACTCTTGCCCCAGATCCCGAGTGAAGGCTCGGTTGGCGCCTCCGGTGACCTGACGCCGCTCTCCTATCTCGCCGCACTAGTCAGCGGCGAGCGCGAAGCAAGCCTCGCCGGTGGGGTCATGCCCGCCTCCGAAGCCCTCCAACGGTGCGGACTCGAACCATTGCAACTCGCCCCGAAGGAAAGTCTGGCTCTGATGAACGGCACCAGCGTAATGACCGCGCTGGCATCGATCGGTCACTACCGAGCCATGCGCCTGAGCCGCCTCTGCGCGGCGATCACCGCGATGGCCTGCGATGTCACGCACGGCAACCCCGAGCACTTCGACGCTCGCCTGCTGGGGGCCAAACCCCACCCCGGCCAGGTCAGGTGCGGCGCCTGGATCCGCAGCGATCTTACGTCCAAGCGCAACACCAAGCCCGCTCGGCTGCAGGATCGGTACTCACTGCGTTGCGCCCCTCACGTGATAGGAGCCCTGATCGACGCACTCGAGTTCTCACGCAACAGTCTCGAAATCGAGATCAACGGCGTGGACGATAATCCAATCATCAGCGACGACGGCGCGATCCTCCACGGCGGCAATTTCTACGGTGGACATGTCGCAATGGCTTGTGACTTGCTCAAGACTGCAGTCGCCAACACCGCGGATCTCCTCGACCGACAACTCGTACTGCTGTGTGTCCCTGAAACCAGCGATGGGCTACCGGCGAACCTCGTCGCCAGCGACGAGGTCGTGCACCACGGATTCAAGGCCATGCAGATCTCGGCTTCGGCTCTCACCGCCGAAGCCCTCAAAGGAACCATGCCGGCAAGCGCCTTTAGCCGTAGCACCGAATCTCACAACCAAGACAAAGTCAGTATGGGCACCATCGCGGCGCGAGACTTCCTACGTGTCACCGAACTCAGCGAAACCGTCGCCGCGATCGCTCTCTTGGCGGTCTGCCAGGCCGTCGATTTACGGGGCGCGGAGAACGTCGGCCCGCGCGCCAAAACACTTCACACTGCCGTGCGGAACACGATCCCATCAGTGACCGAAGATCGCCGCCAAGACCACGACATCGAGGCCGTCCTGACGATGCACCGGGGCGAAACGTTGCCGATTGGATCGCTGTCAGCGTAATGAAGTACGCCCGCAATGCATCGAGGCCGCGGGCGTTCGGAAGCAGAGCATTTGCGCGTTGGCTGCTGGTCTCTACATTTCTTTGGCTATCGCTGGGCAACTCAGGCGCCGCCCCACTTCCCGAGAACCCGACCAATCTCGAGGAACTCATGCAGGCAATGGCCGGGACCCCCGGCGTGCTCGCCGATTTCGTCGAAACGAAAACACTCGCCCTCCTCGACGCGCCGCTAGTCACCAAAGGCAAGCTCTACTTCATCCCACCCAATCGCATGGCCCGCATCGCCTCGGAGCCTGCAAGGTCGACCCTGATCATCGACGGGACCCGACTCGACCTCGACGACGAGGCCGGCGGAAATCACATCGACCTCGCCAGCAATCCCGTCGCCCGAACCTTCGTCGACAACTTCATCGTCTTGTTCAACGGTGATATCGAGGCCTTGCGCTCACGCTACGAGGCAACGTTCCAAGTTGGGGAAGACACCTGGCAGCTCCACCTCGTTCCGCGGAGCAGAGCGCTTGCGAAGATGATTGCCTCAATTACCATGCGAGGTGATGTCAGCGGCATGAAATCGATGACACTACGAGAATCCGGTGGAGACACCACCGAGACCATATTCGAGAGCGTTGACTCAAACCATTCGTTCACGAGTGACGAGGTCGAACAGATCTTTCGCCAACAAGAAGTGCGCTGAGCGTGCGCGCGCGCATCATCATCTTCGCGATCCTGATGATCGCAATGGCGGCTATCTGCGCCTTCCGGCTCCGTATAGGCACGGACATCACCAACTTCATGCCCGACGGAAAGCGCGCCAGACTCGCCACCCTGTCGCGCAAGCTCGCCAACAGCGAGCTGACTCGGACCATGACCATTAGTGTCGGCGCCCCAGATATCGACACGGCAGTCGCCGCAGCAACCAGCCTCGCCGAAAAACTTCGCGTGCACCCGGAAGTCGAATGGCTACGAACTGCGATGCGGGAGGACGCGTTCGACGAGGCACTACAGCTTTATCTGCCTCGTACCTTCTACCACGCCTCGGACGAACCCGAACGAGAATTACCTAAAATGCTCACAGACGTAGCCTTGCGTGCCGCAGCCGCGCAGCGCCTCAGCGAGCTTCGCCAACCCACGGCAACAGCGTTCAAGCAGTTCTTCGCACACGACCCGCTCGGCCTGTTTCGCCGATTCATGGAAGAAGCGCAGAGCAGCCAGCCCGAAGTGCCGACGCATGCCGGCCAGATCGTTTCGCAGGATGGCCGCCACGCTCTCATTCTCCTCGGCACGGTGCATTCGCACTTCGCATCCGACATCCAAGCACGCTTTCTCGCAGACCTAGGAGAAGCGATCGAAGCGGTCAATGCTCAACATCCGGGACTCCTGTTTGAAACGAGCGGTGCGAACCGCATCGCCGTCAGCTCCGAAGAAAGCATCAAGAGCGACGTTTACCTCATCGGTATTTGCACGTTTGTCGGCGTGGCGATCTTGTTCTTGGTCTTCTTTCGATCCCTGAAATCGTTCGCGCTGGCCTCGCTGCCGGCAGTCTTCGGTGCCCTATCGGCCTGCACTGCCGGGCTCATCGTGCTCGGAGGCATCGATGGTCTAACGGTCGCGTTCGGGGCCGCGATGATGGGAGTCGCGATCGACTACTCCATTCACGTGATCAATCATCACGCCCTCGCCGCTAATCGTGTATCGGCGAACCAAACCGTCGAACGGCTCAAACCGTCCTTGTTGCTAGGCGCATTCACCACCATGGCGAGCTTCGCAGGACTCCTGATGACGAGTTCACCTGCTTTTCGGGAACTCGGATTCTTTTCGATCGTCGGGATCGCCGCTTCCCTGGGCGCGACCCTCTACCTTTTGCCCGCACTCCTCACCAACCGACGCCGCGTTCCGAAGATTTCGAAAGTTGTAGCCAACACCTTGGGCAGAGCCGTCGACAACATGCGTCGTCGCCAGATCATTCTCCGCGCGGCGACGATCGCCGTTCTGCTACTCGCAGCGATGACGATTCCGAGCTTGCAGTGGGTCGACGATCTGTCGCAATTGGGCAACGTCGATCGATCGTTGATCGAAGAAGATATCCGGGTTCGGTCGCGCCTACCCAGCTTCGACACCCGGCGTTTCGTCGTGGCCTTGGCCGCCGACCAGGAAACGGCATTGCAAAAGAACGATCAGATCTATTCGCGTCTCCAGAAGCTCGTTGTCGCAGGCGACATCGGCGGAATTCGATCGCTGCACCAACTCGTGCGCTCTCGAGAGCTGCAGCTCCGCAACCTCAACACGTTGCGCGCGGAGAAGAATCTCGCCGAGCGCGTCGACGCCGCGTTTCGCTCGGTCGGCTTCAAGCGAGGCGCATTCGACGCGTTTGGCAACGATCTCGCCTCGCCGCCACCACCGATTACACTTGCCGATCTGCGTGCTTCCGCGCTCGGGCCACTCCTCGGAACCCTCGCCCTATCACTCGGGGATAGCTTCGCTGCGATTACCTACCTGCGCGATGTTCGGTCACTCGACATCGTACGAGCCGCGATCTCCGACATCGAGGGTGTGGTTCTTTTCGACCAGCGTGAGTTCGTCAACGAGATCTACCGCGAATTTCGCAACACG
Organism: Deltaproteobacteria bacterium; assembly: GCA_029262455.1. Classification (GTDB taxonomy): domain Bacteria; phylum Desulfobacterota; class Binatia; order HRBIN30; family CADEER01; genus CADEER01. The sequence continues at coordinate 190,930 of JAJCZJ010000031.1, forward strand.
ACCCTGCAGCAGATCCTCGTCGGCACCGTGTTGGTCGGCTTCGTATTGCTCCTCCGCTACCGAGCCTGGCGACCCGCAACAGCTGCGATTCTCCCGGCCTTGATGGTTGTGATCACACTCCTCGGCGGCTTCGCGTGGTTTGGTGTTCAAACCAACCTCTTGCACGTGATCTCCCTGATGATGGTCATGGGTATGGGTGTCGACTACGGAGTGTTCTTGGTCGACAGTGCCGGCGACACAGCTGCATTCGACGCAACGATGCTGAGCCTACTACTCTCTTGTCTGACGACGGTTCTTGTCTTTGGAACTTTGGCCATATCCGAGCACCCCGCCTTGCGCGCGATCGGCACGACAACCGGCGTCGGAGTTCTGTTGGCGTTCCTCTATGCGCCACTTTCCCTGCTGATAACCAACACCACTTCGTCGAGATGAAACTTCCCATAGCAGCTGCTTTGCTGATTTGTACCGCAGTCTACGGCTGCGCCGGGATCGCGTTGCGCCTCTACCAGCCGGCACAGATTGCCGACTGCCGGGAACCAATTCCATCAACCCAGAACCTGCCGAAGACCGATTTCGTCCGCAGGTTTCGCTTCCAGGTCGATGCACTGGGCGACACCCAAGTGTCGCAAGGTATCGAAGTCGTCGCACAGAAACGCGGCTCCAAAATGACCGTCGTCGGTCTATCGCGCTTCGGGGCCAAGCTCTTCACCGTTCTCCAAGACGGACGTGAAGTAACCGTCGATACTCCCGTGAAGGCTCTGCAGAACGTAGCCCCCCACAATGTCCTGCGAGATCTATACCGCTGGCCCTTCGGTATCGATCACGGCAAAGACGTCAGGGTCTTGGTGGCAGACGACCGACGCTCGGCGAAGATCACCAACGACATTTGCGGGTACACAACGACAATCGTCGAGGTCGGGAACCCCCACTTGGCACCATGAAGGACTCGACCGGAAGCAGCGATCGGCGAAGATTCTGGCTGGGCGTCAAATCCCTCCTCGCCAGCGTCTATTTCGGCTTGATGTTTTTCGTGCTGGCGCCGACCGGACTGTTGTACTTGGCCCGCAAAGAGGCTCCCTTCGCGACCGCCGGCACAGCCTCGGTGGTGATCGGCGCAGCGATCATCGTCGTCGCAACGGCAGTCGTCGGGTCACTGGTCCGCGATTTCATTCGCTTCGGCGACGGAACACACGTGCCGATCGATCCACCGCGGAATTTCGTATCCGCCAGCGCTTACCGCCGGCTGCGCAACCCAATGTACCTGGCTTATGTGCTCACTATTCTTGGGGAAGCGATGGTGTTCGGCTCCGGTGTTCTCGCTGTCTACGGCTTCGTGTTGTGGGTGATCGCTCACGCATACGTCGTCTTGCGCGAAGAGCCTCTTCTCGTGAAGCGCTTCGGCACAGAGTACGAAAGCTACCGAGAGAATGTACCTCGCTGGGGCCTTTGCACGCCAAACCGCAAGAAAACGTAGTCGCACGATCGCAACTCTCTGCGTCGCATTGCTGCAATGTCGCTTCGACCGACGCTCCGCGACTCGGCAACATGACGCCGGGCGTCATCTGCGACCGGGTCGTTCGAAACGGAGACGCAGATACGTCAGACGACGTGATTGGCTGCGCCGGTCCGCTTCCTTAGTACACAGCATACGCGTGTTGCCAGAAACTCTTCCTTCAAGGCATCCTCACACTCAGGGGAACCTTGAAAGGGAGAACAGTGAAACGAACCGCGCTGACAGCATGCCTCGCCCTGACCCTAACCCAGGGCTGTCTGGAGTTCACCTACACCGAAACCTTTGACGGAGATCCAGCGGGTCCGACCCAGAGTGCGCTGCCCGCGAGCATGGATTTCTCGGTAACGCACCGAACCCACCCGCGGGACCACAACCCGACCTTTGAGCAGTATCCGGCCGATCACGGCTCGGATTGCGCCGGGCCGCCGAACCAGCATCTCGTTCAAACATCGCATCTTTCCAACGGCACCAACCCCGACGAGAGTTTCTTCGTCTGCAAGAATCATATGATGTCCTCGATGGGCGATGTCGAGGGCTACTCGGTGACCGCATTCTGGCCGCGGCGAGAGTTCGACTTCAGCGGAGCGGGAGTCCTGTCATTCGACGTCAACATCAACGATCGACACCCGCGCGTTTGGTGGGAAGTCCTCATCACTCCGCGCGCACAGATGAAAGTCGGCGCCGCCCAGGAGTGGTTGCCGATCGACGAAACCTACCCCGAGGATCGCATCGTACTGACCTTCCACCAGAACTCGCGACGCTCGATCCAGATCGGCACCGGGGCCGTCGCGCCGGACGGTTGGATCATCGACGAGACAGACTGGCGCGAGTGGCGCTATATCGAACCCACCGACCCCGCCCTCAGTGATCGGCGGATCCGCCGCCGCCACACCATCGTCTTCACCGACAACAGGGTCTCCTGGCTAATTGAAAAGCCGGATGGAACCTATGACCGATACGACGTAGACGTTCCGATGGGACTGCCGTTCAGCCGCGGGCTCGTCCTCGTCAAGACCCACGCCTACACCCCGGAGAAGGACGGCAATTTCGACAAGACGACGTTTCATTGGGACAACATCCGCTTTACGGGCCCAGAGGTCGGGGTCTACGACGCCTTCGAAACCAACGAGCTGGTTTACTTGCAAGCGAACGGCAGCCGCGCCATTGGCGAGACCGAGACCGCATCCATCACAATACCCCGCACGGGCCCCAACCCGGTCGTCTTCGGTCAGATTCACGGCGCGCTCAACGGGCAAGTTCTATTGCGCATCAACGGCGGCACGCAGCGTACGATTCACCCCCTGCACTACAGCGACGACGGCTGCTCGACGAGCGGCTGGGCATCCTTCCGCCTCGAAGTGGCTCCATCCGAGCTCGTCGTCGGCGCCAACACCTTCGAATGGGAAATCGGCCCGCGGCCTGCGTGCGTCCCCGACTGGATGTGGGACGGCTTCTCCATCAAGGGCCTCGAGATCCAGCTCGACACCGAGTAACGCACTCGTTCGCGCTTGCGAGCCACGACGGAAAGTTTCGCTCGTACGGCGTCAATTTGCTCGTAACCTGATCGGGACCGCCGCGAGAATCGACGGTCCTGATCACGAGCAAGGGGCCCGCGCAGCAACGCGAAGGGCCCGGCGCCGCGTGGCCGTTCGCCAGCAACCCAACGCGGCGATACAGTGCGGCGATGTCCGCGAGCCAATACATCGTCTGGGGCCCCGAACTCTCGCCTTTTCTGCTCAAGCTCGAGGCTCTTCTGAAATATCAGGGACTGCCTTTTCGGCGACTGCCGCGCGACGGCTCGCGACTGGAAAATGTTCGCACCTACAGTGCCATCGAGATTGCGACGCGGCGGCGGGCGGCGCTGCGTTACCCGCGCACGACCGATCTCGACGAGTACCCGTTGGTGCCTTATCTCATCACACCCGATCGCACCGTCCTCTACGATACGACTGCGCTGGCACACTGGATGGACGATTTCCCAAACCCAACAAGTCCTGCACTGATTCCATCCGATCCCGCAACTCGCTTCGTCGTGAACTTGATCGACGAAGCGTTCGACGAGTTGGGTCTCTACCTGGTTCATCACAACCGCTGGAAGTTGGCCGCATCGAACAACGACGATCCGGGCCGGCGCGTGGCGCAAGAGTACCGCCGACTCCTTCCGCCGGGCACACCCCGACTATTCGGGCCCTGGTTCAACAAGCGACAAGTGCGACGTCTGCCCTACCTGTTCAGCGTCGCACCCGCAGGCTACAGCGAGCCCGGGTTAGCTGCGTCGATCACGCCGCCCTCGCGCGACGGGTTTCCGCCGACCCACGAACTACTCGAGGGCATCTGGTTCGACTGCCTCGCGGCGTGCGAAACGATCTTGACCGCGCAGCCGTACCTGCTTGGAAACCGCTTCTGCCTCGCCGATGCCAGCGTCTACGGCCAGCTGTCCATGAACCTCACCGACACAGCCGCAGCCGATGCCCTGCGCCAGGCAGCGCCGCGCACCTTCGAATGGCTTGTCGATATCCGCGACGGCAAACACGCCGGCACCACCGGAGACATCGTCATCGGCCCGCAGCTCTCGCCGCTTCTCGAAGTGGTCGGACAAACCTTCGTACCTCTGATGCAGCAGAACGCAGCCGCCTACGAAGCAGCGCGACAGAACGGCGTGACTCACTTCAACGAAGAAGCATTCAACGCGGGACAAGCACTCTACGTGGGCACCCTGCGAGGGCATCCTTTTCGATCTGTCGCAAAGAGTTTTCAGGTTCGAGTCTGGCGAGAGCTACAAAGCCAGTGGGCCAACCTCGACAGCGACGCGCAAAAGAACGTGATCGACATCGAAGGTTCCGGAACCGACCTCGAGCAGATTCTGAACTTCGCACCCAATCGGGCGCAGTGAGATGGCAGCACGATGTCGATTCAGCTTTGACGTCACGGCGGAGTGGAGACTGTAACCGGATCGCGCCACGGTTTGATGGCCGGGCGTCACAGGCGCGTGCGTTCGACCCAAGCCGTGAGATCGTCCAGGCGGTGTGCCCACCACAGGGTGAGACCTCTGTGCTGGGCCTGTTCGAGGTTGGCCAGTTTGTAGACACCGCTGAGCACTGCGGCCGGAACGACCTGTAGCTCTCCGAACTCCTTGCGCCAGGTCTCGGCTTTCACCGCTGCGTCGTTGTTGAGCCGCTTGATCGAATTGAGAGCGGAGTTCGACACCTTGCACTCGATCGCCAGTACCCGTTCATCCCATAGCGTCGCAATCACATCGGCCTTTCTCGTACCCAGGTGGGATTCCATACAGAACTCACCGGGCCCCGGGGCTTGCGACAACATCCGGATCTTTCGGGTTGGCACCTCGACAAACCCATGCTGCGCGAGGGTCTCCTGCACGCGCGCCTCCTGTTGCTGCTTGCCCTCGTTGCGGCGAATCGTCGCCACACGCTGCGCGGCTATCTGTGCAGCTGACGCCAGAACGGCAGCATCGCGCTCCGTCTCGCTCGGCGCGCGAACTTCGCCCACCCAGGGAAATCGTCGCCGATCCAAGCCCTCCAAGACGGCCGCAACTGCCGCTTTCGCCATCTCCGGTTGTCGGCGTAAACGAGACGGCGCCAACGAAGGCACTTCGGCCACGACTTGAAGATCGTCGATCGAAATCGGCGGACCCGCGATGTAGCGAAACGCTTCGCGCAGCTTCTCGTCGCCGAGAATTTCCAGCGCAACCGCTTCGACTTCACGCAAGTCGTCGGTCAGCCGCAGAAGCTCGCGGTACGTTTCACGATATTGATCGAATACTTCGAGATACTTCTCGAGCGGCTCGGCGATGCGCGAGCGGCGAAATAGCTCGATCGCGGCCGAACTCTCTGCGCCAAGCTCTGCAGAACTCCAAACCGGGGGGCTTGCTCGCGCCTCGATGTTCATTCGGCCGGCTCCCACTCACTGCTCGCCGACTTCAGCATTGCTGGCGACGGAACCAAGAGTCGCTCGATTTCACGGGGCTCGAACTTGGTCAGCCCACCCGCATATGTCCGCCCCTGCGCGACTGAGATATTCGTCGAAAGGTAGCGGGCCAATCGGGACAACACGCGGGAAGACAGCGGCTCGCGCGGGTAAACGCCGTGCGCGATATTGATGTGACGGGCCTGGGCGCGGTTCAAGATAAAAGCTGGAGGACGACGCGCCATATAGGTCACCAAGATCGGCGCCGGATCGCGAAGCCCGACCGACCACCACGCCCTACGGGTTCGCGCAATGTACCCGAGATGCGTCCCCAAGGCCTTGGCGCGGCGCAAGAAAGCCGCAACCTTGCGACGCTCGACCGCGCCTAGCTCGTCGAGATCGACCGGAAGATCGATCACGAACCGCAGCGCGCTCGCCTCGCGAAGGATTGGAACCGCATCGAACAGCTCCTTGGCCCGTGTAATACTCGGGAACAACACCGACTCAGGCAAATCGATGCCATCCCGGTTGGTGACCCACACCTTATTGGCTCCGGTCACCTGCCCCCTGTGGACACGACAAAGTTCGCCGAGCTCGACGAAGCCTTCAGGGATCTTGCGGGGACTGCGCGTCAGCGGCGTCCAGCGCGCAGCCGCGGCAAGAACATCACGGCGCACTAGCCGTCCACTTCGCATGGCGTCGAGGGCGTCCAGCCGGCTCACACGCTTGAGCCGGACACGATTTGCGCTGCTGCCGATTTCGCAGCAAGCGATCGCTGCCGTCGAAGCCGCGTCCGGAAATGGCGCCGCCGCCGGTTCGACTACGTGGATACTCTGCCCGCCGAGCGGACCGGCAAAAAGCCCGCGCACCAAACTCCCGTAGTTCACGTCCATCCACTCCGCGGCAGTGATGAAGGAAACGTAGTCGCCCTCTACCGCCAACTCCAAAGTCGCGAGGTAGAAGTGGACGTGTAACCCGGCCAGCTGACTGGCCCTAAAACCGCGCGCCGCGGCTGTAGTTTTCAGCCAACGTTTCCACTTCGTCGAGATCAGATGATGGCGCACGTAAGGAGGGTTGCCCAGGAACAGTGTCGGCCCTTCGACAACCGGTAAGGCCAGATCGCGGTAGTCCCCGACGATCACTTCGGCCCGCTTCGCAAATCCCGCCGTGCAAAGAGTCGCTCGCGCGATCAGGGCGGCGAGCGGATCGATCTCGACGCCAAGCAGCGCGGCTTCGGGAAAGTGAATCGCGGCGCGGCGCAGAAAGCGCGCCGAGCCGGTGCCCGGATCGACGACGCGCACGGGCACAACCGGCCGCTCGGTCGCCCAATCGACCATCGCATCAACAATCGACGCCGGAGTGTAAGTCGCCCCCATCGGCCTGCGGTCTTCCGGTGAGCGCAGCGCCGCAAACGCCTCGCCGAGCGGGTCTTCACCCTTCTCGATGCGCTTGCGTATCGAGAGCACGTCGCTTCGACTAGGACGCGCCAAGTTGCGCACCAAGGCGCTCTCCGCAGGCGACCAGCCGGCCACGTCGCGCGCACCCAACGCCAGGGCATAGACCGCCAGTTCCCGCTCCGTTCTCACCGCAGATCTCAAAGCACTCGTGTTCCCAAGCAGCAAGCCCGCCCGCACAACCAACGACCAATGTCGCTTCCGGCAAGACCCTATCAACTGGGGTTGGTCAGTTGAAGATCGACAGACCGGTTGCGGCTGCGCCACGAGTACAGTGCGAAGCGCCCACATGGCTGAGAAACCGCCGAGTCAAGCCGGGGCGAACGTTGACACACCGCCGAGAGAATGGAGTGGTACTCCGATGCTCTCAGGCGATGACCTCCATTCCCAGATCAACACCGTTCTGAAGAAGTATTGGGGCTTCGATTCGCTTCGCCCTCAGCAAGAAGCCGCGATCGCCGCCGGAATCGAAGGTCGAGACTCTCTCGTCGTCCTACCAACCGGCGGCGGCAAGTCGCTCTGCTACCAAATCCCGCCGATCGTCGCGAGACGCACCGATGTTGTCGTCTCACCACTGATCGCTCTGATGAAGGATCAGGTCGATGGCCTTCGCCAGGCCGGGTATCCAGCGGCCGCGCTGCACAGTGGTCTAGATCTCGATTCGATGCGTGAGGTCGAGAGCGGCATGGCCAATGGCCGGTACCGCCTCATTTTCGCTGCACCCGAACGCCTTGTCGCACCACGATTCCTCCAGTGGCTCGGCCGCGCGCAGATTCGCAACTTCGCCGTCGACGAAGCCCACTGCATCAGCCAATGGGGTCACGACTTCCGACCCGAGTACCGCCAGCTCGCCGAACTGAAGACACGTCTGCCGGATGTCAGTCTGCACGCCTTCACCGCCACAGCCACGATGCGCGTCCGTGACGACATCATGACCCAGTTGCGCTTGCGCGACCCGGTCGAGCTAATCGGCACCTTCGACCGACCAAACCTACTCTACCGCGTCGTGCCGCGGATCGATGTGAACTCCCAAACACTCGACATTCTCAACCGCCACCGCAACGAAGCCGCCATCGTCTACTGCCTGAGCAGAAAAGACACGGAGAGCCTGTCACACTCGCTCAGCCAGAACGGAATCCGCGCCGCCCACTACCACGCTGGACTCGATCCCGAAAAGCGCCGGCGGACGCAGGAAGATTTCATGGCCGAGCGACTCGACGTCGTCGTCGCGACCGTCGCATTCGGGATGGGGATCGATCGCTCCGATGTTCGCTGCGTCATCCACACCGCGCTGCCGAAATCCGTCGAGCACTACCAGCAGGAGGCCGGACGTGCCGGACGCGACGGCTTGGCCGCAGAGTGCGTGCTGCTCTATTCCGGCGCCGACGCCATGCGCCTGCAAAGCCTGATCGAAAGAAGCGCCGCCGAGGCCCAGGCCCCGGCGCAGCTGATCGAGTCCGGCATCAAACTTCTCAACCAAATGCGCAGCTATGCGGCTGGAATGCGCTGTCGCCACGCCGCCCTGTCTGAATACTTCGGGCAGCGCTATGAGGCCGACAAGTGCGACGCCTGCGACGTGTGCCTCGATGAAGTGCAAGGCGTCGAAGACGGCACGGTGACCGCACAGAAGATCCTCTCCTGTATCGCCCGCACCGACCAACGCTTTGGCGCGACCCACATCGCCGATATTCTCGCCGGCGCGAAAACCGCTCGGATCCGCCAGTGGCGGCACGATCAGGTCACGACGTACGGCCTCCTCGGTGAGTTGCCTCGCAAGTCGATTCTCAATCTGATCTACCAGCTCGTCGATCAGGGCCTGATCGATCGCAGCGAAGGCGATCGACCGACGTTGCATCTCAACTCGCATTCGTGGGACGTGATGCGCGATGAGCGCAAGGTCCAGATGCAGCAACCGAAGTCGACCAAGAGCGTCAAATCAAGCCGCGTCGAGACCGAATCCTGGGAAGGCGTCGACCGCGGCCTATTTGAGAGCCTGCGCGACCTCAGACGCGACCTGGCCGGCGAACGCGGTGTCCCGGCCTACATGATCTTCGGCGACTCGACGCTGCGCGAGCTCGCCCGACAACGCCCCTTGACGCTCGACGACTTCGCACGTGTGCGCGGCGTCGGAGAAAAGAAACTTCTCGATCTCGGAGGCGGTTTCGTCGCCCACATCAAGGCCTACTGCGAAGACAACGACGTCCCACGGCCGTAGTTCGCAAACAATTGGAGCGGGAGGGATTTCGATCCCAAAAGGGGCAAGGCGCGAGCCGCGCTCCAATCACGACCACGGCTCAGGGGGAGCTTCGCCCTCCATTCGGCCAAGTGACGGCCGATACTGGACCCGCGTTCCTATTTCAGCTCTTCGGCCGAGCCGATGACTTTACCAACCAGACCGTACTCTTTCGCCTGGTTCGCGGACATCCAAAAGTTGCGTTCGGTATCCTTTTCAACCCGCTTCATCGTCTGACCAGTCTTCTCGACGATGATCCGATTGAGGCGCTCCCGCATTCGCAGAATTTCCTCGGCCTCGATCTCCAAATCCGTCGCCCGACCGCCGGCCCCGCCCCACGGCTGGTGCAGCAAGAAACGTGTGTTCGGCAGACAGAAGCGGTCCTCCAGGGGCACCGCCAGGTAGATGTGCGCGCCAGCGCTCGCCACCCACCCGGTACCGAGGATACGCACCCGAGGCTTAACAAAATTGATCATATCGTAGATGGTGTCCGCCGACTCTACATGTCCGCCGGGCGAGTGAACGTAGAGATCGATATCGTCGTCGGACTCGTTGGCCAACAGCAGCAGATGGGTCATCACGCGGTGCGCGACTTGAAACTCAATTTCTCCACAAATGATGATCGTTCGTGAGTCGAGCAGCTTCTGGACAAGTTTCCCGGACAGTCCAAGATTCTGATTGGATTCTTCTTCAGCCATGTGTGCTCGTTTCCTTCTCGACCCATCGGCAAAATCGCCGTTACCCTGAAGACGTTGCCGGAACATGGGCCGTCGTTCAAGCCAACGCCGACAGCCACCGACACCACCAATCGAGTAGTCGCAAAGCGTCATACGTGCCACACTTCGATCGACGGCCGAGAAACGAAAAAGGACATGCACAGCCAGCGCAACATCCTGTTCATCGTCGTCGACTCGCTCCGCGCCGATGCTATCGACACGGAAGACGCACCGTTCCTAAGCAGCCTGCAGGATCGCATGGCGCACTTTCGGCGCGCTTACGCCGCCGAGTGCTGGACATTGCCCTCGCACATGAGCATGTTCACCGGCTTGCTGCCACGCCAGCACGGCGCTCACTTCGGGACGATGTCGTACAACAGCTCCAGCCCGACGATCGCCGAGGTGCTTCGGGCCGACGGCTACGCCACCGAGGCAGTCACTCGGAATTTTGTCTTCGACGGGCAGATTCCCGGCGTCCTGCGCGGATTCGAACGCATAACCCGGCCACTCTCGACCGTGCCGGACTGGTCTCTAGCGCCGCTGTTTCTGGCAGCGGCGAAGCCGCGGATCCGACGTCACTTGAGAGAAACCGGGTTCTTTCATCAAGGACACCGCGAAAGTGTGGAGTTCGTTAGAACATTTGCGCGCTCGCTGCTGCCGGCCGACGAACGGGTGCTCGATCATCTCATCGAGACGATGGTTTCGCACCGACAACAGCAGCAACCGTTCTTCTTGTTTGCGAACCTCTACGACGTCCATGCGCCGTACCCCCCGCAAGTAGATTCGGTGCTACGGCCCTGGAGCACTTGGGCCGGAATGAACGAGAATCTGCTCGTCCCCTACGCGCTGGCGCAGCTCGGCGCCCACCGATACCTCTGCGACGGTTTCCGGCTCCCCGGCGCCGTCCGGCAGCTGCTCGTCGATCGCTACCGCTGTGCGGTGCGGCTGATGGACCGCAAGCTCGAGACCTTCTTCGCCGAGGCCGAGACACGCGGCGTTCTCGACGACACCCTGGTCGTCCTCACCAGCGATCACGGAGAAGCCTTCGGAGAGCACGATCTCTACCTGCACGATGCGTCGGTCTACGAGACCCATCTCCACGTCCCCCTGTGGATCGGCAGCGCCGATGGCGAGGGGTCGGTCATCGACGATATCGTAAACACCCGAGACCTCTTCGAGCTGTTCCGCAGATTCGCGAAAAGCGGCCAAGACGAAAACACCGAAGACACCGAAGAAACCATCCTCGACGAGTCCTATCGGCAGCGACACCCCTACGCTGAGGCGGACCACTTCCATTACACAAAGCTACGCGACGCAGCGCCGCGCTACCGCCTCGACCAGCGCACAATTATCACCGCCGCGCAGAAATTTGTCCGCCGCGGGGAAAGCTTCGCGACCTACAACCTCGACGAAGACCCGGCCGAAAAACGTGCCGTCCCCATGAGAACGTCGTCAGTCGCCGAGGCGGCGCGTGCCGCTGGCGCGGGAGCGGCTGTTGCCGGGTTCAGCGAGGCCGACTAGACGCTGACGCCGTCGCAGCCAATCACCAAGCAGGACTGTTAGTCGGCAACCAGTCCCCAAGCTTCGCGATTGATCTCGCCAACACTCTGGCGGCGTTCCGCGATGAGCGGCACATGTTCTTCGAGCTGGGCCAGCTCTGCGACCTCGGCATCGTAGCTCGTCTCGGTCTTGATTCGATCCAACTCTGCGTCGCGTTTCGAGACGATTCGTTGCAACCGTTCATCGAGCACCTCGCGCATCGAAACTGTTGCCTTCTGTCGAATAGCCATCGACCAATTGCTACGGCTGACCAGATCCTGGTCGATCCCTTCGCGCTCCATCTGCGTCAGACCCGGGAGAAACCAGCGACGCCACAATCCGCGCCGGAGCCACAACCCACGCCCTTGCGAAGCAAGCTCGAGACGATCTTCGGGGGCAATCGGCTCCGGCGATATGGCTGCGGTTGCGGGAACCTCCGCCCCAAAGTCGGAGCCAAACTCGCCAGCGGCGCGGGCGAGTGCCATCGTATAGTCACGACCCACCGTCTGCGAGCCGTTCTCGTAGGCAGCTGCCGCCGCAGCGATCTGCGCTCGCAGCGGTTCGAGGGCGCCAGTTTTTGCCCAGGAGCGCCGCGAAGCGCGCAGCGAACGCCGCAGATAAGAGGCGCAGCGGTTCATGCCTCCCTCGCGGTCCTTCTCAGCGAGCTTCAATGATGTCTCGAACGATTCAAATTGATCGAGCGCCCCCTGCCGCTCCGAGTCAGCCGCCTTGTTGACGTCCGACAATCGGGTTCGAACCTCCTCGAGTTTGATGCGGAGATGGTCGCGTCGCTCGGTCAACGCTATCGTCGCCTCGGCGAACCATTGGTCGGCCCGCTTTGCCGCTTCACGCAGAGCTGTCACCTGGCGCTTGTCCGACGACGCAAACCTGCCGAGGGCTGCGACGAATTCGTCCAAACCGCTCTCGACCATCGCTGCTTGATCGCCCGACTCGCGGGCGCGCAGCCCGGCTCGCGCGTCGACCATGTAAAGCTCGTGTGCACCGGAAACATCGATCCGGAGCCGGTCACCATGGCGCGAGCGCTCTTCGCTGCTGAGCTCTGCACAGTCGGCGTCGAGGTTCCAGACGACGAATAGTTTACCGATATCCTGCTCGAGGCCGGCCATGATCTTTCTGGTGACTTTCGTAAACAGAGCAGGATAGCGCACCACCAACACTACCGCGTCGAGCGTCTCCAAGACTTCACCACTGATCTCGTCGGATCGATCATCGCTGCCGACCCCCGGGGTATCGAGCAAATCGACCTGGCCACCGAGGCGCAACAAATCGACCGGTGTCTCGACGACGATCTCGTCGGCGTCCGGAACGCCGAGCCGCATCAGGCGCGTCACCTCGTCCACCCGGTCGAAGGTCCGGTCGCCGACACGCCACAAGGTTTCCGCACCGTAGGTGATACGGACCGGCAAACAGGTCAGCGGATCGAAGGCCGACGGTGACAACTCGCGGCCCGATAGAGCATTGATCAAGGTCGACTTCCCGGCCTTGACCTCACCGTAGAGAGCGACTCGAACGCGCCGACGGTCAAACTCCGACAGCAACGCATCGAACTCATCGAGCCTGCCGTCCTCCAACAGCCCAGCATGACCGACGAGCGCCTCGCGCGCCTCCGCCAGCGCCTCACCGAGACCTGTCGCCAGGACTCCGTAGGCGCGCAGCGCTACATCGTCACCCGCGGGTTCCGAAGCTTCCATCCTCACACCGTATGGTCAGCAACATTCTGCAACGACCCTTCCGCGAGCGCTCTCAATCGATCACCCTCGCTGCTCTTCATCTCGTCCAGCTCCGCCAAAATTCATATGGGGCACTTCACGAGAGTGCAATGGCGGCCTTCCGAGAGGCCCTCCACGGACACGGCTGCCGGCAGCAACATTCCGAGCAACATGGCCTAAGCCGCCCCGATCCGCTATGCGGCTAACAATGGCGCCCCCCTCGACCAAAGCGGCAGGCCCTCCTCAGCAGACAGACCGACTCCAGCAATCGTTCTTGCGGGAAGAGCAGTTCGGTCTACTGCGCGGCATGCAACTTCGGGTCGCCATCGTTCCGATCATCATGGTTTGGCTCGCCGTCGAGAGCGGGTATCCCGAGCTGCTTTTCTTCGAGGCCCTGTCGCTGCTGTTCCTGGTTCTGGGGCTCGGCCCGTATCTCCTGACGCGCGCCGGGCGCTACCGCCCCTACCAACGGTACCTCTTCCCGGCTTTAGAGATCGTCATCCTCGCCATCGCAAACTTCGTTCCCAATCCACTCTCCGACGACGCCATCCCGCCACAAATGCTGCTCCGTTTCGGCAACGAGCTCTACGCATTTCTGTTCATCGCCGGAGCTGCGTTTACCTACCGACCGCGGGTCATCCTATGGACCGGATTCTTCGCCTCTCTTGTCTGGGCAGTCGCGACCCTCATTATCTACAGCCTCCCAGAGTCGCTCCCCGACCTGGGCAGAGTCGCAGGTGTGGACAAAATGTCGCCGGAGGAACTGCACAGCGCGATCATGCATCCGAGGCGCATCCACCTCGGGCTGCTCGGACGCCAGGCAATCGTTTTTCTGCTCACATCGGCGGCAATTGCCGCCTTCGTAGCGCGCTCGCGCCAGCTCGTACGACGCCACTCTGAGACCGAGCGCCAACGCTCCAACCTGTCGCGCTACTTTTCCTCCAACATGGTCGAAGAGCTATCGCAATTGGACGATCCGCTGGGCGCTACTCGCGAACAGGATGTCGCGGTCCTCTTCGTCGATATCGTCAGTTTCACGACTCTCAGCGAAAAGCTCAGCGCCGAAGACCTCATCGACCTGCTGCGCGAATTTCACGGCCGCATGGAACAGGCGGTCTTCGCCAACGGAGGAACCCTCGACAAATACCTCGGCGACGGCATCATGGCGACGTTCGGAACACCCCGCCCCGGGCCCAACGACGCAACAAACGTCTTGGACTGCATCCACGATATGACTGTCGCGATGGCTGAGTGGAACCGCAACCGCGCCGCCGTCGACGAATTGCCGATCGCGATCGGCATCGGCGCCCACTACGGCCCCGTCGTGCTGGGCGACATCGGCGGCGATCAACGGCTCGAGTTCGCGGTCCTAGGCGACACCGTCAATGTCGCCAGCCGGATCGAAGAGCTCACACGCAAGCTGGAGGTCGTCAGCCTGATCAGCGAAGAATTGCTCGATGCCGCCCGCCAAGAGGGCGCCTCGGAGGAAACCACAGCAACCTACCGCTTTGCCCACAGCGAAGACCTGCGCGGCCGCTCAGCCGAAACCCGTCTCTGGGCGCCGATCAGCGCCGACCCGGTAACCAGCTAACGCTGCAACATCATTGCGGCGGCGCCGTCGTCTACGATGACGTTGTCGGCCATTCCGGCGAAGATTCCCGTGCCCAGAACCCCTGGAATGCAAGTGATCTCCCGGTCCAAAGCGCTGGGATCTGCAATCGAAGCGACCTCACCGTCAAGCACGAAGTTGCCGTTGTCCGTAACCACCCGATCCCCATCGACCTCGCGCACGATGCTCGGATAGCCCATCGCTTTCAGCCGGCGCATCACCGGCACAACGCCAAACGGCACAACCTCAATCGGCAACCGGCCGCGCTCTCCGAGAGTCTCGACCATCTTTTCGGGTCCGACCAAGATCACCAGTCGCCGCGATGCGGCGGCAACGATCTTCTCCCTTACCAGCGCTGCCCCATACCCCTTGATGAGGTTGAGCTGGGGATCGACTTCATCCGCGCCATCAAAGGTCACATCGATCGATTCGACATCTGCAAGCTCCAGCAGCTCAATGCCACACTCTTCAGCGAGATCCGCGGTCGCCTGGGAGGTCGGGACACCTCGAACCGAAAAGCCTGCCCGTACCCGCGCACCGAGTGCACGAACGAACGCACTAGCAGCCCGCCCGGTGCCCAATCCCAGGACCTCGCCTTCCGCCACGAGATCCAGTGCCAGCTCTGCCGCCTTCTCTCCGTCCATGTGCTGGCCAAGTCCTAACGCGGATTCGGCGTACTTTCCAGGCGATAGATCGCCAAAGCATTCGGGATCGGGCGTGCGCTTTGATTGCCCCCCAAGCCCGCGCTTCCCTTGCTGCCGACGCTCTCCACTTCGAGGCCTCCAGCCTTCAAATAGAGTTGGGCCGGGCGCCCTCCTTCAAGGTACATGGCACCCCGCAGATCCAATGGAAGAGCCAGCAACCCCTCGATCAGATCGTGCGTAGAATAGGGCGATCGAACCATCAAAAACATGAACCGTCCCGCACCATCGACGCCAAATGCCGCCGTGCTCCATTGCGCCTCCTGCGGCGACCAAACATTGTGACGACGGCACGAGATCATCCGAATACTCTGCACCAACGAGCCGTAACGGCTTTGTAGCAAGGGGTAGTCATCACAACCCCGATCGATCAGGCGCACCGGCGCCACACCACTCTCGGTTGGGTCAAACGCCAGTACGGTTCGATCCTTCGACAGGTGAGAATTGTTCACATGTCCCGGCCTACGCATCAGCGACACGCTCGTCACGCCGTCCTGCTGGTACATCGAAGCGTTGGTCACCGCGAGGACATCGCCCGACGCAGCCGCCCACTGTCGGGCCGTTAGAATCGGACGCGCGGGGTCGGCGCTCGCATTGAGCAAGCGCAATCCAAAACGTTTCGGGTCGGCCCGCAAGACCCGGACCATCGAATCACCACTCGACGACGTCTGGGGCATGGCGACCGAGGCGTAGTCGAGTCCCGGCTCGAGCTCTCGCCAGTCGATTCCGACGCCGGCGCTTGGCGAGGTAGGGCCAAACGCCAGCCATAGCAGGAAGACCGCAAGATAGTGAGGATTCGGAGTTGGGTTAGACGGCATGGCAATCCAATAGCAGTCCATAGAGCGGCTTGGTCACAAGAAGCCTGGGCTGACCAGAGCATTGTAGCCCAGCCAGCCGTCCGTTGAAAAACACGCGCGCAAGCGAAAATGAGATTTTCGTGACGCAGCAAGGCGGCGACCTGGCCTGGCCACCAAAGCCATAGCGGAGCTAGGAGGCAAAGCCAAAGAGATTGTTGAGGATTCGCCAACGCAGCTGTGGCGCGAAAAGACCATCCGTAAGGGCTTGTCCTGTTTTTCACCGGGCTGCTGGCCCGCGGAATCACGCAATTCGGCTTTGCCAGTCCATACTGGTAGCCGCACAGACCCTATGGTAAGATGCGACGCTGTCGCCGGAGACAAAGACAAGTGACCGCTAGCTATCTCGTGCAGGCTCGATGCCAACTCGCTCTCGCGCTCGCCGCGATAGCCACAATCCAAGGCTGCTCGCTGGTTCGCCCGGCACCTGAAAGCGACCTCGGCGGCTGGTCGGAGCTCAGCCCCGCCGAGATCCGAGAGGTTCCGAGCAACGCGGAAGGCAAGGCTCTGGGCGCCTACCTTCGCGGCTACGTCGCCCTCACCGAGGGGGATCAGGAGGAGGCTCGCCGAGCTTTCGAGTCCGCCGTCGCGGCCGATCCAGCGACATCTTTACTGCGTCGGCGCCTCGCCGGGATGTACGTTCGCGAGGGCCGGCTCGAAGATGCCCTGGGGCAGTCTAGCGCCGCCTTGGCAATCGATCCTGCTTCGACCGAAAACCTCCTGCTACAGGCCGATATTCTCTCGGCCATGGACAAGTACGACGAGGCGATCCAATCGTATCGACAAGTGATCGCCGTCAACAGCGATCACCGTGAAGCTCGACTGCTGTTGGGAATCCTCCTCGGCAAGGTGGGCAAGACCGACGAAGCCATCGGCGCTCTCGAAGAAGTCATTCAGCGCGACAATCGCGCCTTCCTCGCGCACTACTATCTCGGTCGCATCCAGGCCGCGGCCGAGCGATTCGACGGCGCCGAGGTAGCCTATAAGAAGGCCCTGGCCCTGAACCCCCAGGCAGAGCCCGTGCTGGCTGACCTCGCCCTGCTCTACGAAGTACGCCAGGAGCCGGCGCGGGCGATCGACATCTACGAGCGCATCCTGCGGATGAATCCCCGCAAGGGCGAGATTCGACGGCGACTCGCCGGCCTGTACATGCGGGAAGAGAAGTTCGAGGACGCGCTGCAACAGTTCCGGACGCTCGAGAAATTCGATGTGGATCCGCAGGACACGCGAACGAAGATCGGCTTGATTTTCTTAGAGACCGGCGACCATCAACGTGCCGCGACGGAATTTAGCCTCATCCTGGCCTCCAAACCCGACGACTACAGAGTGCGCTATTACTTAGCGTCCGCGTACGAGCAAGCTGAAGCCTTCGACGAAGCGATCCGCAACTTCAATATGATCCCGGCGGACCACGAATGGTTTGCCGACGCGAGGCGTTCGGCAGCGCACATCTACCGCCAACAAGGTGACATCGAGGCCGCCGTCGAAGTACTGGCCGAAGCGTCCCAGCAGAAACCAGACGACGAACGACTGAAACACCTCTACGCAATGTCGATCCGAGAAACCGGCAATCTGGATGAAGCCATCGATATCCTCGAGGTGCTGGTACGAAACAATCCCGAGAACGATCAATATCTCTTCGCGCTGGGTGCCCTCTACGACGAGGATGGACGCAAAGAGCTCTGTATCGAGAGGTTGCTACAAGCGATCGAGATCAATCCGGAGAACGCCCAAGCTTTGAACTACCTCGGATACACCTACGCAGAGAGAGGGACGAATCTCGACGAGGCAGAAGACCTGATCCGTCGCGCCCTTCTACTCAGCCCGCAGGACGGCTACTACCTCGACAGCCTGGGATGGGTCTATTACAAGCGTGGCGAGTATGAGGCTGCCGTCGAGCAGCTCGAACACGCCGTCACGCTCTCGGCCGACGATCCGACGATCGCCGAACACCTCGGCGATGCCTACCAGCAGCTTGGCCGCAACCGCGACGCCGTTCGCAAGTATCGCGACGCTTTGAGTCGCTCGCAAAAAGAAGACCAGGCGGAGCGAATCCGCGGCAAGATCGAAGCTCTCGAGGGAGCGGCACTGCAACGCGGAGACTCCTGAATGTGGCGAAAGATCACCGCATTGATCGCGGTGGTTAGCTTACAGGGTTGCTTCGCAACAAGGGAAAAGCCTCCACCTTTTCCGCACCACACGCCGACCGCCGACCAGGTTCTCGACTCGCTGCGTTCACGGCGTAAGGCGATCCACTCTCTGCGTTCGATGGCGAAGCTGCGCTACGAATCACCGCGTGGCAACGAAAGCGCTCGCCACATTCTCGTCCTCGAGAGGCCCGACCGGATCCGCATCGAAGTCCTCTCGATCCTCGGAACACTGTTGGCGCTGACGAGTGACGGCGAGAACTTCGCCGCCTACGTCCCGCGCGAGCAAACGGTGTACCGAGGGGCCTCGAGCGCGGACAACATTTCGGCCTACATCCCGATCGACCTAACCGTCGCCGACCTCATCGACCACGCACTTGGTACGCCACCTCTCGACCTCAACAATGCGATCACCGTAGATTCAGACCAGCGCGGCATACGAGTGTCCCAGGTCCGCGGCACGAACACACGAATCGGTTGGTACCGACCCGACCTGACACCGATCGCCTATCAAGAGCTCGGCGACAACGCCCGGGTCTTACTCGACGCCACTTACAGCGACATCGAAACGATCGACTCTACACCGATCACGACAACCATCGAACTTTCCTTCCCAGCATCCAAGCAGAAGGTGAAGATCAGCCTGCGAGATCCTGAGATCAATCCGCGCGTAAAGCCATCGATCTTCAGCCTTCCGTCTCCAGCCGGGACGCACGAAGTCGACCTCGACACCCGCCCCTACTAAGAGAATGTCTCGTAAGTATCCGCTGATTCCCTGGGCCGCGTTGGTCGCTGCGCTGTGCGGCTGCCAGCCGTCGAGCGATCCGCCACCCAACGCGGCCACCGTCGCGCCAACCCCGCGGGCCACCCCCAAACCACCCGGCCCACCGCTCGTCGTCTCAGTCGTCGGTGAGCCGTCGACGTTCAATCCGCTCGTCGCGCGGGATCAAGCCGGCCTGACAGTCGGCGGCGCAATCTTCGACACCCTGGTCCGACTCGACCCATCCACCGGCACCGTCCAACCGTGGTTGGCAAAGTCATGGCACTTCGACGTGGCGACGAACACCTACTCGGTCGAGTTGCGCAACGACGTCTCATGGCACGATGGGCGACCATTTAGCGCGGCCGACGTCACCTTCACGATCAACGCGATCCATGCCGTCGGGGACAGCCCATACACCCAGGTTCTGCGCGTCGACAACCAACCGATCAACGCCGAGGCGACCGGGCCATTGAGCTTGAAATTTCGCCTGCCGAGGCCGCACGCCCCATTCCCAAGCACACTGGCGATCCCGATACTGCCAGCGCACAAGTTCGCAGACCTAAAGACCGACAGCGACGCCGATACCATCGCCCGCCGTTGGGGCATCGATGTAGACCCAAGCGAAGTAGTCGGGACCGGCCCTTTCAAGTTGCAGGACTACAAAAACGCCGAAGAGGTCGTGCTCACACGCCACGACTCCTACTGGCGCCACTCAACCGATGGCACGCAACTGCCCTACCTCGATCGATATGTTCTTCGCATCGCTCCGGATCGGGAGCAGGCAAAAAAGTGGTTCCTCGAAGGCAAGATCCATATCTTCAGCCCGAGCAGCGAGGAGATCACCCTCCTCGAGGAAGCCAAAAAGGAAGCCTCGTTCGAGATCGACTCCGTCGGATCCGACACCGGCAGCCTTTTCCTGACCTTCAACCGCAACCCGCACCACTACAAGCAGCGCGGCCGTACCGACCCACGTTTACAGTGGTTCACCGACCAGCGCTTTCTCCTCGCGGTCGCCCACTCCATCGACAAGGACGCGATTATCCAGAAGGCGCTGCACGGCAAAGGGATGCCGGCCGTCTCGTACATTGCGCCATCTAACCGGTTCTACGACACCGCGCTCACCGACTACGTTTTCGACCAACCGCTAGCCCGGCGCATCCTGCAAGACGCCGGTTACGCCGACCGAGACGCCGACGGCGTGCGCGAAGACCAGGAACGCAACCCGCTCAAACTGACCCTCACGACCAACGAAGGCAATCCGACCCGAGAGCTGATCGGTAAGTTACTGGTCGAGCAGCTGGCGGCCGTCGGCATCCAAGCCATTCTGGAGACCCTCTCGTTCCCAACCCTCTTCGAGCGCCTCGATGCGACCTATTCCTGGGACGCAATGCTGATTGGATTCACCGGCGGCTTCGATCCATCGAGCACCGACAACCTACTGCGATCGAGCGCCCCCCTACACATCTGGCACCCATCACAATCAGAGCCAGCGACCGAGTGGGAGGCGAAAGTCGACTCACTTCTGAAACTCGGCGCAGCCGAGCTAGATCCCGCCAAACGCCGCGATACATACTGGCACATACAAGAAATCCTGCACAAAGAATTGCCCATGATTCAGCTCGCGCGACCGACGCGCTTCATCGCATACAGCAACGACATCGAAAACTTCCGGCCCACCCCTTGGGGCTTCCAGCGCATCGAAGAACTGCGCCTGCGAGAGCCTACCGAAGTGCAGGAGAGTCCCGAAACAACCCGAACCCGGGCACGGCGAACCGATCGTTGATCCAGCACGTCGTCACTTGAGATCCGGATTACAATTGCCTGCCCGACCACAACCAAGGCGAGACAGCCCGTCGGCCAGACGCGAACGAAGGTCCGACGATCCCGCCAACCGAATGGTTTTCTGCGGTGATCAGATTCGCGGAAGCCGGCGACGGTGACCGTGCCAGACTCGAAGCACTTCAAGAGGCCGTGAATCTGGCTTGTAGATGATGAGGTAGTTGTAGAGATTCCACAGGCGGCATGCAGAAGGGAGGTCGGAACGCCCGTGGCCTATTCCAGGCTCTTGAGCAAGTCGGCGAAACTCCGTGTGGAACTCATCCTAGACCCGCAAGGCAGTGTCGATGTCTCCACGTTGGGCGATGTAGCGAAGGATGTCCTCTAGCTCTGCTTGTGCGAGCTCAGTGAGGACATTGAGGTTAGGCATCTCGCCGGAGTTGCTCTAAAAGCTCCTTCGTCCGGCGCCGGGATTCAGACTCGGTGACGATTTGCCCTCTGGAAATCTGCAGCTCGGCTTCGGCTATCGCTGCGCGTAGACCTTCACCCTCGTCGAGGCTTTCGAGACCGGCCTGAATGACGTCTTCCTCTGAGCCGAAGTGACCAGAGGCGACTTTCTCTTTCACGCGCTGTTCGGTCTTTTTGCTGACTTCGATGGCCATACCTCCAGTGTAGTCGGAGTTTGGAAATCGTCAAACGGCCAAGAGGACGCTTTTCGGCACCCCAATCGAGGCCCTTAGCCTGACAAACGTCTTAAGACTCCACAATTACGACTGCTTGTGCTGGTCCGTCCCCAGCCAAGGGCAACACAAGGTGGTGGAATTGAGGCGAAACACTATATACGCCCGTCGACGTTGTGCGCCATCTTGGTATCTCACGACCAAGAGTCGCGACGCAGTAGAGGAAACAAAAAGCTAGAACGTCCCGGGTGAGCGACGCGAACACACCTGCCTACCTGTCCGCCGGTGGCGGTGGTTGTGGTCATACTTTGGCGCGCAAAGACCATCCCTCTTTGACGAGCGTAACCCCAATACCCACCCCGGCAATTACAGAAAGTGTATTGGCGGAAAGAGGAAGAAGCTGTCGTCCGACAGGGAACCGCAAGACTCCGTCACCTACGCCAAGAATGATCAGCGCTCCCATGCTTCCAGCACCCACGAAACTCAAGAGACAAAACGTCCCAAGGGTGACGTATGCCCAACCCGCTCCACGCGCTAAACCAAACAGCACGGCGCAGCCTGCAATAGCCAAAGTCCAAATGGCCACAAGCTCCCCCCGCCACGTGAAGACGGGAATAAGCGTGCAAACAACGGCACAAGCCAGAAGCGCGAGACTACCAACAATTGCGAGAATGACCTGCGCCATCTAGCCCACCTCTATCGGAACAATGGCGCACTATGCATCAAGATCGCCGGTGCCTACAACCGCAGAAAAAGGCGACTCGGTGGCTACTAGCAGGATCGCTACAGCGCAACCGCTGTTGAGACCGGTAAGCATCCCTGGCGCTGCCTGACTTGCGTAGCAAACATCTCGTTTCTGCGCAGTGCGCGAAGATTTTCATGCGGCAACGAAGATTGGGGAAATTTTAGTCAACTTCAGGCGCTGCAGAGACGGTCAGAGATACCAGATCCGCTACGCGGCTCGGATGGAGCCTCGCCCTCCATTTTTCTCGATACGTCTCCACCGACATCAATAACGAGCGCAGCGAGCACCACCCTTAGCCTCATCCCGAGCCAGAGCCTTTTCTCGATCAGCGTTCATCCCGTGGCCAAAAACCGTCAGCGTTCACCTGCGTTCATCAGCGGTTTGGTTCCTGGCCGTCGCGCCCATGTCGCGACTCGCCACCGAACCCGGCGTACACGCAACTCGTCGCGAAATCCAAGATTTCGGCGACGAGGAAACCGTGCCGCGATCCCTGTGTCCCAGCTCAACTCGGACCTAGTTTTTTCGGGGTATGGCGTATAGCTCCAAACTCCGCAGAGACACGCGAACTGTGGATTCCGAACGACCCCGCAAAGAGTGGATTCGCCAATCTACATCTGCGCGCGCACCTCAGTGAGTAACGGAAGATCCTCTCATTCCGACTCGTCCAAATAGTAGAAATCCAGGTCGAACGCGGCACCGAGGCGTGCCGCTTGCCGAACCGTTTCTCGCCCGAGGTGGACACCGTGGCCTGAGGGCGGGTAGTGACCAACGCACTGCAATACGTGGTCGTAATCGAGAGATAGCTCTCTCAACTTCGATTCTCTTGAAAGGAGCTTCCACAACAAGGCTTCCAGGTGTGCGGCCAATGGGTTCTTGTCATCTAGGCCACTATCCAAACGCCAGCGCATCGTCTCACGAGTCCGACTCGTCTCCCCGATGGCATCGCCTACATTCCAAGCTTGCGTCGGGGCAAGGCCGAGAAGATCCGAAATCGACTCGTGTCGCCCCGAACCCGAAATGTAGAAGTACGCAAATTCCCTATTCGTGATTGGTGGAGATGCCATCTGCTGATCCCTCTCGCCCCTCCAAAGTGTCCGTGAACCATCGGCATATCAGAACCGGGCGACCTCCACACGACTTAGAATCTCGGGCGTCGCGAGCGTCACGAAGTTGCCTTGGGTATCGTGACGACGATCGTGTCGTCGCTGGTATCGATCCGCGCTCGCGTGTGGTCAGCGCCGATCGGGAGCGGCAGGTGCTCAGAGATCGAGCGGCTCACCTCGTTTCGCGCCACCACGTTGCCCTCGGAGTCCTTGTGTTCGGCGACCTGCGAAAGCTTCCCCGCGATCGTTACTCCGTTCGCATCCACTTCCACATTCAGTCGGTTCTCTTGGCCATCGGGAATACGCACGGTGATGACGTATTTCTCCGAGCCGTCTTCTTGTTCGACTTTGATTCCGGTCGAGCCGGCGAAGAAGCGGTTTCCAAACCAGCCCTCCCAAGATTGGTTGAACGCTGCGTCGAGGTCGCCGGACATCCTCTCTTCGAGCCGCTCACGCATCCGCTTCATTTCGGCGAAGGGATCGTCGCGTCGAGAGAAGAACCCGTCATCAAAGAAGCCGTCGAAGAGGTCGTCACGCTCCTTGAGGTCCTTCGAAAACTTGTCGAAGAGATGCGAGGATAGGCTGTCGAGATCACCACCGGACGCGTCCATCTGTGTTGCAGCGTCGGAACGTGCCTGAGCAATGATGACGGCTTGAATGAGGCAAACCACGGCCAGGACTGCAGCCATGGCGACCACGATGGCAAACTGGCGCTGCTGGTTCATCGCTTCGCTCCGCCTGCGGGACGAGAGCAAGAGGGCAGTACCTTCACGGTCCTGCCCTCAGTCTGCTGCTGCGCCCTCTACGACGAAGATCCCTCCTTTCCTTTGTACTCGGTTACCACCGCCTCCCCCGGCTCCTTGTTCATCCAGCCCGTAACGCGCTGCCAGAAGCCCCGGATGACCCCGGCGGACTTCTCGTCGAGGTCGCCCTCAAGCTTCGCTATCGCCGCCAGTAGGGACTTGACCGGGGCCCTCTCAGCGTCGGGGATCAGCCCCCGATAGATCGTAAGCCGGTTCTGCGCCACCAAGAGGTTCGCCTTGGCAGCCTTGTAGTTCTCCTCTTCGGCCATCCTTTCGGCCATCCGCAGCGCTCGCTGCACTTCGAGAAGGGGGTTATCCTTCTTGTCTACCGAGAATCGAAGGCCGCGCGCGAGCGCGAAGCGGAGTTGCGTGAGTGCTTCGTCCGGTGTCTCGAGCAACTCCTTTGCTCGCAGGAGGCGCCGCTCGATGTAGCCGAGGTCGGCATGCACCGCCGTTTGGAGGAGATCGACATCGGCTAGCTGAACTCCCTCCACGGCCGCACGATCCCAGCGGACGTCCAGAAGCGGCTGCACGACCTCGACGGCAGTCATCTCCTGGTAAATGGGAATGAGATCGTCCTGGCTGCGCTCAGTGTGGCGGTACATCTCGCTGCCCGTCGGGTCCTTGACGACCGTCGTTTCCACAGTCACCGGGAGCATTTCGCGCACAACTCCGATGAGGGTCACACCCTTGTCTATCTGTTCGGCGGCGGCCTTTGAGTTGCCGACCTCCAGCTCGTTTGAGGCACCATTGAGGTGAAGCAGCACCTGCGAGCTGAGAAGGGAAGCTTGGCGCAGGTTCTCCTCGGACAGCTCTCCCTCGGTGCTTCTTTCCACCGTTGTCTGGAATCCCGGCAAGGTGCCGGAAACACTCTCACTGATGACTTCCGCACTCATGGCCGCCGGGGCCAGAAGGAAAGTCAGCGCGGCGGCAAGCACCAGTATGGCCTTCCTTTCGTTTCGCTGAAGTCGCATTGACTCGTCCTCCTTTCGTCGAGAATTAAATAACTTTTGGCGTTCGATATCGCTCTATCCTCCCGGTGGAGACCGGGAGGGGGTGATCCCGAGCCCGAAGGCCCGGGATCGCAGGGGGCTTTGGGGAACTCAGGCGGACGCGACCGCAATCCGGCGAGGCTTAGCCGCCTCCGAGCGTGGTAAGGTGACCTCGAGAACACCGTTGGTCAGCCGTGCGTGTACCTGGTCGCGGTCGAAGCGCCCGCTATTGGGCACCGTGAAGCGACGCTGAAAGTGCCCGACGTTGTACTCCGTGTAGGCCGGAGAAAGCCCTTCGTAGTCGGCGAGGGTCACCTGGCCTTCGAGAGAAAGAGCGTCGTCGTTGAGCTCCACGGCGACATGCTCGGGATCCACTCCGGGCATGTCCAGTCGCAGCAGCAACCCGTCTTCGTCCTCCCAGATGTCCACCGCAGGAACAAAGTAGCGACCTGGACTAATTTGCTCCTGTCCCTCTACCTCCTGCTTGTCCTTCCGTTCCAACTCTTGCGTCATTTTCGGATTACCTCCTTTCTAGGACTCACGGGTCAAGCCGCGGCGCTGACTGGAATTTGCTTGGGTTTCGTTGCCTCGCTCTTCGGAATGCGAATCGTGAGCAGACCGTCCCGACACTCAGCGCTGGCCTTCACAACGTCCAATCCGTGCGGCAAGGCCAGGGACCGTGCGAAACTACCGTGTTGACGTTCACGCCGGTGGTAGCTGCCGGATTTGCTGTGCGTGTCAGCCGGCCGCTCGCCCTTCAGAACGAGGGACTGGTTCTCCGCTGAGATCTCGATTTGGTCGGCCGCAAAGCCGGGGACCTCGGCCCGAATTACAACCCCATCGCGATCGTTGAATACGTTGATCGGCGGGAACACCGCCGTCGGTCCCCCCAAACCCAGGATCGGGGAACCCACGGATCGTTCGAGGTCGCGTTGGAGCCTCAGCAGATTTTCGAACGGGTTAGTTGAACGCAGTGTCATTCCTAATACCTCCTTTCGAAGACATCAAAATTAACACCGAGTAACGGTGTTTCTGATTGGTCGCTAATGTAGGGTCGCTCTTTTTCGAGTCAAGATCCTACCATGCGAAAATCTTTCACTCGTGAGCGGGCCATCCGAAAAGTTGTCGACAGCGGCGACAAGCGCGTGGCCACGTCGGGTCGAACAACCCGATCGATTTCGGACCTCAGGATTGCAGTCCATGACCCATCAACCTCCTTTGATTCGATTCGACCAAAAGTTGTGACCGGCTTCGCGTTTCGTCAAGGGATAGCGACGAAAAATTTGTTTGTCGGCGATGTGCGCGGCAGGTGGGCGGTTGAAGCGTACGATGGTCGGGTCGTCCGATGGGGAAGCATGCATGGGCTTCCGAAGACGTGAGGCGAAGGTCCGCGGGCGGGCTTCGAGTCTACGTCCTAATCTCTTAGACTCGCGCTGATGCACCAACGGATCGCGGCGCGACAGGCAATTGACTCCCTGGGGTTGAAGATTTTTTCGTCGATGGGATGATAGCGCGGGCTGAATATGGGTCAGCTGTGAGTACTGAGGAGGGTGTGGTTGTGTGGAAACGTGAGGGAGATAGCCAAGCAATCGATCGGCAGGCGGCGCCGGGCACGGTAGCCGCGGGCGGGGAGCCGTCCAATTTTCTTGCGCAGGGCACGCAGCTGCGGACGTCGATCGGAGCTGACGCGAAGGTCACGGGTAAGTTGAGCTTCAACGCTCCGACGCGGATCGACGGCAAACTCAAGGGAGAAGTCTCTTGCTCCGACCTACTCGTCATCGGCGAGTCGGGAACCGTTGACGGCAATGTAAGTGCCACCGAGTTGGTCGTACTCGGATCTGTGGTCGGCGATATCCGCGGCGCTCAACGAGTCGAGCTTGGCCCCAAGGGCAACATCGAAGGAACCGTCGAGTCAGGAGCTTTGTCGGTTCACGAAGGCGGGCAGCTCAACGGCCAATGCCGTGTGCTCAGCCAGCGCGGCAACGTGCACCAAATCACCGCCAAACGCGAAATCGACGACTGATCGACGAGGCGGCCGCAGGGCCACCGACATTAAGGAGCGCTTCCCTTCCGCGTACGGGAAAGCGGAATTTATCAATTTTATCCCCTCACCCTTAACCCTCTCCCGGAGGAGGCTGTCGATTTTCTCTGCAGATTGCGACGGGTCGTGGTAAGACGTGCATGGTGCTGAGTTGAGGTGGTGATGGGACGACGAGGTCAAAGCACGAGACTTCCCGAGACGGCG
>JAJCZJ010000032.1 GCA_029262455.1 Deltaproteobacteria bacterium
CATCCTCAAACTGCGGGAGCAGTACGAGATGGCCGGCTTGAAGGTTGCCGCTCCCCGCCTGGCATACACCTCGGGCAAGGGCCGCAAGAACATGATGCGCAGGCGCCCAAGCCGGGGATTCTAAAGATCCGCAGTAAAAAACCACCCGCTCCGGCGGGTGGTTTTTTATTGGGGGCTTCAGGCGGGCCTGGCCACGTGCTGCAAAATTCGAGCTCTAACAAAGGCAAAGATGGATACCGCATCAGGCTTAAGGCGGGGAACGCTGAGACCGTCGCCAGCGATGAGGTCTACACCACAAGGGACCGGCGCACACAAAGGCTGCTACGCGGTTAAGCGAGCAGCACCTGAGGCGTCGATCGTGGACATCCCAGACACCTAAGCCGATACCGACAGCATCAGGTCGCTGAGTCCTCCGCTATTGTCTGTCCCAGGAGAGTGTCGACGAGTTGGTCTAGCTTCTGTATGTGCTCGTCCTGATCAATGCGTAGCGAATCCGCGGTCGCTTTGCCGATGTCGCGCTCAATCCCTGCAAATCGAGGGCAGCTGTGACGCCCCCTCGAGGTCATCGAGGAGCGAGCCCAACGGGGCTCGGTTTTGGTGGCCAGTCAGTTGCCCGTTGACGCCCATGGCCGACTCCAACTCCACCCCGGCCGAGCCATCCTGGACCCTGTACTCCTCTCACCGCATCGCGCTGATAGGTCTTCCTCTGCGCCAGTCGCAACCCGCTATGCCGACGAATTCACGTGATTCCAACTCACAGAAAGGGGTGATCCAACAAGCGTACACCGCCAAGAAATCCTTCTAAAGGCCGCGATCGCGCTATGAAGCGGTGGATCGACCGCGCTGCCCCGGGGGACCCCTATCCTCGGGCGGACCCGCCCCTTCCGGCGGACCCTTACCTCCTGCTGGACCACACGGCGGGGTACCGCAGGGCGGCCCGCCGCCGCCGGGCGGACCTGGTTCAACGGTCAGGAGCGTCGATGCACTCTCTGTTTCCAACTGCACGCCTATGGTGGTCTCCCCCGGACGCTTAGCGTCGGCCAGGCCGCCCTCAACTGTGGCTATTTTGGTATCTGCCGAAGACCAGACCGCCTGTTCGGTCACGTCAACCGTAGATCCATCGGTATAGATGGCTGTTGCACTGAACTGCATCGTTCGACCTGGCGTGATCGTCGATTCGTTTGGGCTTATCTCCACCCTAGCTAGGGCCGGCGGACCCACCGTTAATTTAGCCGATAAATTGGCTACCCCCTCCAGTACGGCGCTTATCTCGACCGTTCCCTCACCGTGGCCAGTAGCCAGTCCAATTGCATCGATTGAGGCCACATTTGCATCCGAAGACGACCAATTAACGGACTGAGTCAGGTCCTCAGTAGAGCCGTCACTGTAGATCCCGCTGGCAATAAATCGCTGACTCAAACCCACCACAACCGAGGCGTTCTCTGGTTGAACCACGAGCGCTGACAGCGTGGGTTTAAAACGAACCACAACTGTTTGGTCGGAACCCGCATCGAAGGGGCCGACCGGTACCGCCTTGGGAAAGAGGTTCGCGTTCGGCGGCGGTTCGACAAATAGCTCCAGCGTTTGATCCGTCGGCCAGACAGGCATGGTGAAACTCCCAGCGGAGTCGGTGGTCCCATAGAAGCCAGCTTGACCATGCATCGTCACTGTCGGGGCCACCTCGAAAGGAGTGACTTGGTACGAACCGGTACCAACCTTAGCCTCGGGTAATGCCTGCCCGTCCGGTCCCACAACTTTCACCGTCAACGAGCCCGTGCTCGGAAGAACTAGGTCCTGGCTGAGGTCGGCGTTGAGATTCAGAGCCCCAGCATCGGTCTGAAGCCTGCCCAGACTTCCGTAAGGAGGATCGATAACTAGACGGTACAACCCCCGGAGCACGGTCACGCTGAACTGCCCGTTCTCGTCAGTAGTTACCGAGGCTTCATACGCATCGGGGTGCAAGAGCTTCAGGACATGCCGTGGCAACGGCACTCCACCGTGATCTAGCAGCACACCCGAGTAGGTGGCCGTCTGGAAAGCACCGTCAACCAAGGCTACGTTAATAACCCGATCCTCGTGGATATCTTCGCCTTCGAGGATGAGAGGAACGAAGTTATCTGACGGGGACGGCGAAAAGACGACATCGTAAGTGCCAGGATGTATCTCCACCTTATAGTTGCCATCCTGATCGGTATTGGCTGAGCCGACAATAACTCCGTCTTCTGAAGAAACGAGTACCTCTACTCCCTCCAGGCCGTTACTCCGTTCATCGCTCACCACCCCTGATAAGGTGACCTGGGCACTTTGTGCGAACGATGTGCCGGTCGGCTGGACAAGAAACATGACGGTCCCGCAAAGAATAAGTAGGACGCTGCGGACGGTCGCCTCTGGTAGGGCGACCGGATTTGGATGCTTCCCCCCACGATCATGCGCTGAGAGGCAAGAGATTCTCACGTGTATCTGACCCCCGCGGCTGCAACCGTCCACAACATAGCGTGTTGGCAACAATACCCTATGCGAACGCATAGGATCTGGGGGAACTGCCCGGATAGCATCCGGCACACCTCCTGCAACTGGGAGCCGACGTGCTCACTGTCGGGCTGGGCGAAGATGGTGCGGACGGCAGCCGCCACCATCTCGGCCGAGGCCTTGGGCACCTTGGCCAGGACGTATCGCAGTCCCGCCCGTTCTAGCCAGGACTCCCTCGCCATAGAAAACGACCTTGGGCTACGCGTATATCCCCCACCGCCCGCGGGATCATCCCTGTCGACAACGCCTACCCGTGCCCAGTCGGCACTCTCGCTGTACCCACGCCGATAACGCAACTGGAAGCGGGCGAGGGGACCTGTGTCAGCGGGAACACGAACTCGTCGATCCGCTCGATCTTGAACCCGGCCCCCTGCATGGCGCCCACGGTGTCCCGCCCCATGTGGCACCCGCCGGCGAGTCTCGGCCAGATGGTGGCGTCCAGCACCCGCTGAACCCGCCGCATGCCGGAGGACGGCGCCCGGACGTGTTCGAGGAATCGGAGTTGGCCCGCAGGTTTGAGCACCCGGCGAATTTCCCGGAGCGCGCCGGCTTGGTCGACCGAACACAGGACCAGCGAGACCACGGCGGCATCGAACT
>JAJCZJ010000033.1 GCA_029262455.1 Deltaproteobacteria bacterium
GGGATCGTCGACGACCTCGACTCCTGGAAACGACGCGAGCGCTTCTCGCGCCTCACCGGCCGACAGAGGCCGCTCAGTCTCGACAAAGACACTCGCCGAGTGGCCGACTGGTACTGGGACCCGTGTGCACGTCATCGTTACATCGAGATCCGGCTCCCCGAGGATCTTGCGAGTTTCGTGGAGCATTTTGATCTCTTCGGTCGAGTAGCCGTCGTCGCGGAAGTCCTCACACAACGGGACGACATTTTGCGCGATTTGTGCGGCGAACTTCGTCGCTACTACCGGCTCGCCTCGGGCGATCGCCGCTTCCTGGCTGGCGAGCTCGTCGAGGCCGGGCTTTCCGGCGCCGCTCACTGCCTGGAAAGTCGTGACGATGACGCGTTTCAGCCCGGCTGCGCGGCGAATTGGTTCGAGAGCCATGACAAAACCGATCGTCGTGCAGTTTGGGCAAGAAATGATCCCCTGATGTTGCCGTATGGCCTCCGGGTTGATCTCCGGCACGATCAAGGGAACGGACGGATCCATCCGCCATGTGCCCGATTTGTCGATCGCGACACCACCTCTTTTTGCCACTTCCGGCGCGAGGTCCTTTGAGAGAGACCCGGTTGCGGCGAAGAACACGATGTCGACCCCGTCGAACGCTTCTGGTCGTGCCACTTCGACCGTGTAGTCGCGGTCGCGAAACCTAACCGATGTGCCGGCCGAGCGTTCGCTAGCAAGAGGGCGAAGGTCGCTGAGAGGAAAGTCTCGCTCCTCCAGAAGACCCACTAACACCTCGCCAACCGCTCCGGTGGCGCCGACGATTGCTACGACTGGCTTTTTTTCCTTCTTCATCCGTCTTCTACCTTGTGCTCAAACCGCTGAACTATCGAGGGCAATCAAGCAGGTGTCAATCACGGCAATTCGCCAAACGTGTTCGATTGGCCTCGGCGACTGGTAGACGGCCGGAGACAACGCTATCTTACCCCCGTGGCGAGCGATTGTTTCGAAACTAGGGGTGGCGGGGCCGATGGACGAGATTCGCGCACGCTTTGAAGAAGTGATTGCGGCGAGAGGTCGCAGTTTGGGGGCTTGGACCCTGCGCATCGTCGACCAGCACGATGAGGCGGTGTCGATTCGGCGCGATGTGGTCGAACCGCCGAGCAGCAGTCATGACATCGGAGTCATGATCTCCGTTGAGGGAAAAAACGGCACCGGCTACTGCGCAACCTCCGACATTACTCGTGAGAGCCTTGGCTTGGCCGTCGACTCTGCGACTCGCTGGGCGGACACGCGCGGTGGATGCGGGCCACTACCGCAGCCAACAACCGGTCGATACCAAACCGAAACGCAGACTCCTTGGCATTCTGTTCCCTTGGGACAGAAGATTGACCGTCTTCGGGAGCTCTCCTCTTCCATGGTTGGCGGCGGCGAAGTCGTGGATTGGAGTGCTTCCCTGTGGCACACGGCCGTCGACACGGTGCTGGTTGGTTCCGGCGGAGGAACCGTACAACAGTCGTTCTCTTTCATCGTGCCGATGATGAGCGTTACTGCCGCCGGCAACGGGGATAGCCAGACGCGGACGCTCGGGGGGCACGCCTACGCCCGGCAGGGCGGTCTCGAGGTCATCGATTCGGTTGGCTTCTGGAGCCGAGGGCGACTCGTGCGCGACGAGGCCGTCGGCTTGCTGCACGCGGACAATTGCCCGCAGGGAAACATGTCGATCGTCCTGGCTCCAGATCAGATGATCCTGCAGATCCATGAATCCATCGGTCACCCGTTGGAACTCGATCGGATTCTCGGCGACGAGCGGAACTATGCGGGAACGAGCTTTGTGAGACCGGAAATGTTCGGCAACTACCAATACGGTTCCGACTTGTTGAACGTGACCTTTGACCCAACGGTGCCTGGCGAGTTCGCATCTTATGGATTCGATGATGAGGGGCAGGTCGCCGAAAAAACTCACCTGATTCGCGATGGCGTTTTAGTTCGGGGCTTGGGCGGCACTCTGTCGCAACAGCGCGTCGGGCTACCAGGGGTAGCGAATTCGCGCGCCTCGAGTTGGAACCGCCCTGCGATCGACCGCATGGCGAATCTCAATCTCGAGAGCGGAGAGTCGTCGCTAGAGGAACTGGTGAGCGGCGTTGAAGATGGACTTTATATGGAGACGAATCGCTCGTGGTCGATCGATGACTCTCGCAATAAGTTTCAGTTTGGATGCGAGTTGGGGCGGCGGATTCGGGGCGGCCAACTCGCCGAAGTCGTAAAGAATCCCAACTACCGAGGTGTCTCGGCCACCTTTTGGCGAAATCTCGATGGTGTCGGAAACGGGGCTACGGTCGAGGTCCTCGGGACGCCATTTTGCGGTAAGGGCGAGCCAAACCAGGTCATTCGCGTTGGCCATGCTTCGCCAGCCTGTCGCTTTGCGGAAGTGGATGTCTTCGGTGGTGAGTGAAGTCAGCACGACAGATGATCTCCGCGACTATTTCTTCGCGTTGGTCGAATCGCTCGAGGAACGGTTGCTAGGCGAGGAAGTGCTGCTGTGCGAAGTACGCGGCGAAGTATCGTCCTTCGCTCGTTTGAATCACGCTTGCGTGGGGCAAATCGGTGACGTTCGCCACCAGCGGGTGACGATCGACTTGATCCATCGGCAAAAACACGCACTCAGTAGCGTCGATTTGGCTGGCGATAGAGAAATCGACCTGTCCAGAGTCCGATCTCTCATGGAGCAAGTGCGCGAGATTCGATCCCATTGTCCCGATGATCCGTACCTCTCTTACAATACCGCAGCTTGCTCTGGGGAGTTCGCTGAAGTCTCTAAACTCCCGGATCCGGTGGACATGGTCGGGACGATTGTCGATGCAGCACAATCAGAGGATTTAGTCGGGATCGTCGCCAGCGGCGCCCAGTATCGGGGATTCGCCAACTCACTTGGTCAGCGGAATTGGCACTCCACACATAGTTTCAACTTCGACTGGAGTCTCTTCTCCGAAGATGACCGTGCTGTGAAGTCGTCGTACGCGGGCAAGACGTGGGCGGTCCAAGAAGTGCGTCAACGCATTGCGGCCAGTGTCGAAATGCTGGCGACAGTACGACGTCCGCCGAAGGTGTTGCGACCCGGGCGCTACCGGGTCTATCTCGCTCCGGCAGCGATGTATGAAGTGGTGCAGATGCTGTCGTGGGGAGGATTCAGTGTTCGCGGGCTGGAGACGAAATCGACTCCGTTCCTGCGGATGCACGAAAGCGGCGCACGATTGTCAGAGCGCGTCACGTTGAGCGAGAATATCGCGGCGGGCACGGCACCCTCCTTTGAATCATCTGGGTTTCCACGCCCGGAACAGACGACATTGATCGCGGCAGGGCGCTACGAGGGTTCGCTCGTTTCACCACGATCGGAGAAGGAGTTCGGCGTCCCTACCAACGGCGCCAACGCAGCCGAGTCTCCGGTCGCCCTCGACATGAGGGGAGGCGACCTCGATAGGGACACGATCGCGGAATCGCTTCACACGGGACTCTTGGTTTCCAATCTGTGGTACTTGAACTTCTCCGACCGGGCGGCGGGTAGGATGACGGGGATGACGCGATTCGCCACCCAATGGGTCGAGAATGGACGTGTCCAGGGGCCGATCGAGGTGATGCGTTTCGATGACACGGTCTACCGGATGCTCGGGGAGAATCTGATTGGGCTTACGCGCCAGCGGGATTGGATCATGGACCCCGATACGTACGATTGGCGCTCGACGAACAGCGCCAGACTACCCGGTGCACTGATCGACGACTTCGCGCTGACGCTATAGCTGCGCGGGGCGGATGGAACGGACTACTGTTTCGTTAGAGCCGCAGCGAAACCGTCGAGGGCGGCCATCGCACTGGCATCGCCATTGGCGTAGCCGTTGGCGACGATCGAGAACAGCAGGTCTCTTCCGGACTTCGTCCGAACGACACCGCTCAACGCTGTGGCCCCGGTCAAAAGGCCTGTTTTTGCGCGAGCCCGATCGCGTGCCTGTGTGGCGCGCTTTTTCAATGTGCCGTCGCGGGCTGCGAGGGGTAGGGCGGATGCGAATTCGGGCCCGTACGTGAACGAGCTGAGTCCTTTGGCCAGTGCCTCGACGAGCACGCGGGGACTGACCCGGTTGGCCCGGGCAAGCCCGGATCCATCGACCAGGCTGAGCCCAGAGGGGCCCAGCCCCATCGCCAGCAGGCGTGTCCGCATCGCCACGGCACCGTTGTCCCATGTACCCTGGGCGTTCGTGGCGTGTCGCCCCATCGCCTTCACCAACGTTTCCGCGATATTGTTGTTGCTGTACTTCATGAAGAGTCTGACGACTTCGGACAGTGGCTTGCCTTCGAAGCGCAGGATCGAAACATCACTTTGCGCTACTGCACCGACTCGCATCTCGCCGGTCGTGATACCGTTGGCTTGTAATTGCTGGCGGAAGACCTGGCCTGCGTATTGCACTGGGCGCGTCACGCTTCGATAGAACGGGCGTGGTTTGCTGTCGCGGCGAATGGTGCCTCGGGCTGAGACACGGTCACCGCCTGGTCGTGAGACGCGATCGACGCTGAGCTTGCCTCCCTTCGCAACAGTCGTGACTGCCCAACGAGGGGAGAAATAGGGAATGGGCGGATCGACCGTTACCCGTGCCGCCGCCTGATTCGATGTTCCGGGGGTGACCTCGACAGTGAAAGCGCCGTAGTTGACGTTTAGGGCTGCGACAGGCGCGTGATAAGCCCGCGCCGAGGTCTTTCCCCAAGCCGGATGCCACCGAACATCATCGAAGGCTGTGGCGTCGAGAACCACCGGGCCATCCACCTTGCGCACACCTTTTCGCGCCAGATCAGCGGCCAAGCGCCACATCTGCTCGGAAGTCAGAGAGGGATCGCCGCCACCCTGCAGGACGATCCGCCCAACCACGCCTTCGCGGTCGGGCTTCTTGTCCGCGTATACTTCGGTGATGAATCGATGCGATGGACCAAATGTGTCGAGGGCGGCCAACGCGGTGAGGATCTTGACGTTGGAGGCTGCGATCATTGGCGTATCGGCGTTGCGAGAAAACACGTCTCGGCGGCTCGATCGATCGACTACGAGGACCCCGAGCGCGGCTCCTTTTAGGCCACGGTGTTGCAGCGCAGCGTCGAGGTTGGAGGCTCGCGCGGTGTGCGGCGCGAGCGCCAACGCTGCGACGCAGAGCACGAAGAAAGAGCGAGTCACGAAGCTGGACAGCCGTTGAGACTGGCGTTGATCGATCGGATGATCTCGTTGATCTCGACGTCGCCACTCAAGTTCGCATCAGCAGAAACGCACGAGGCCATCGTCCCGGTTGCGAGGTTGATGTTGATCTGGCGAATGAGCTCAAAGACCTCGACGCTTCCGCTGAAGTCACAATCGCCGGGGCATTGAGTCGAGTCGAATGGGTTGGCGATGCTGGGGTCGTTGAGGAACTCGTCGTCGGTCAGGGTGCAAAGAAATTCGAGAATGTCGGCTCGCTCTTGTGCCGTCAGTTGAAAGCCCGCGAGGAACGCGCTCTTCAAGGGGTTGAGGCTGCCGATGCCCGCCAAAGGACCGCTTTCGATCGTGCGGCCACCGGCCGCGTAGTGATCCAAAACGTCGTCGAGTGTCTCGACACTCCCGTCGTGCATGTAGGGCGCTGTGACGCAGATATTTCGCAGGGTAGGCGGCTTGAAGAATCCCATCTGCTCGACGAAGCCGCTGACCTCGAATAGGCCGACGTTGTTGGGCGGGTAGCATCCCGTTCCAGTGCCGCTAACTTCGGGAAGCGAAAAGTCGGAGCAACGCAAGTTGTAGAGGGCTGTGTTGAAGAACGGTCTTTCCAGGAAGACTTCGTTGTTTTCTGTTCGCGAAGTCGTGAAGTTGAAGCCGTTGTGACAGTGGCCGCATTCTGTTTTTGAAGTCACGTCGAGGACCATGTTGAGTCCACGCTGGGCCGAAATCGAAATCGCATCATCGTCGCCGAATAGCCACTGATCGAAAGGGGAGTTGCCGCTCATGAGTGTACGCTGAAATGACGCAAGAGCCCGGGTGATGTTGGCGACACTAACTGCGTCGCGATCGTCGGCGAAGGCTTCGGAGAAAAGGCGTTGGTACAACGGCACCGCTGCGAATCGTTCGAGCAGCTCGACTTCAAGCCCGGCGAGGCCGAGCTCGACTGGGAACTCCCCAAACATTGGAACGAGCGCCTGCTCTTCGAGACGGTTGACGAGATTGTTGGCCCACGTCAGAGTCGGGGCGTACGCCACGTTGGTCAGGGCCATCGCGCCGCGTGGGTGAATCTCGTCGGTCGATCCGATCGAAGTCTTGCGTCCGTCCGTGAAGGCCAGCGACTGGTCGTGACAAGAGGCACAAGAGAACGTCTGGTTGCCGGAGAGACGTGTGTCGTAAAACAGGAACCGTCCGAGCTCGACCTTTTCGTAGGACATCGGATTGTCCTCCGGCGCTGTCGGCACTGGGAATCCGAGAGGAAGATCCCATTCAAACGGGATCACGTGCTGACCGGTACCTGCGTGTGCCGCTGATGAGATCGCCAACAACAGCACCAGCATTGCCTGCGCGAGCGCACCTGAGCAACGTGTCTTGAGCGCTACCATTCGGTTCAATCCTCCTCCGGGATGGATGATGGGTCAAGCAGCCTGTCCGCGTCTAAGGACAGCCGGTCAATGCGGTGCCGACGGCTGCGACCAACTCGTTGATTGCGACGCGGCCGTCGCCGTTGACATCCGCCGCGCGACACGTCTCGGCTGCAGCAGCCCCGAGCGCTATGTTCACCGCTCGCACTAGTTCAGAGATCGACACGTCGCCATCCCCGTTGCAATCTCCTGGGCAAAGTGTCCCGCGGGTTGGCGTCGGAGTGTTACTCGCAGTCGGTGTCGCCGTTGCTACCGGCGTCGCCGTAGGCGGCAGGCAGGAGGGGATCATCGGATTCTCGCGCTGGGTAGCACTGGGTTGGATGCTGGAGCCAGTGAGAATCGGCGTAGGTCCGCCGACCGGGAATTGGATCTCGTTGACCCCGCCGATCGGACCCGCGAACATACGCCCTCGGACCGTGATTCCGCCGCCTGCGGCGACCAGATTTGAACCTTGCGGCCCGCGCGCGTCCAACTCGGCCGACGCTCTGATACTTACCGAGCATGCGTCGAATGAGATTGATCCACCGACACCGGTACCCTGCTGCGAGCTTTGGGCGAGGGCGCGTCCGTCCATCGTAAGAACGGTCGCCACGATGATGCGAATCGTGCCGGCTTGCGCCTCCCGCGTCGAGCTCGCGTCGATCACGCTCGTAGCGGTCACGAGTAGCGAGCCCAAGCTGTCGATCTCGACATCGCCACCACCGCCCAACGCCCCGCGGACGTCGATTTCGGTATCGATCTCCATCGCACCGTCGGAACTGAGATCGATGGATCCGCCCAGCCCGTCGCGATCAATCGAACTAGCGTCGACCGGGGTGCGGACAATCAGAGTTCCAAACAGTGACGAGAGCTCAATGTCGCCGCCGAGTCCGTCCGGGCTTCCGCCGCGTGCGTCGATCGACGCATCACGCGAAGGGACAATCAAAGAATTGTCTCCCGTGATGGCGATGGCACCACCGTCGCCGCCGCCCTCGTCGCCGCCGGTGCGTCCACGCGACGAAATCGACCCGCGCACGATCGCAAGATTGTCGCTCGCGATACTGATGTCACCGCCATCGCCAGCCGCCAGGGTGGCGTCGGCCGTAATGCTGACTTCGTCGGTCAATTCCAGCGTGTCGTCGGCGCTGATATCGACGGTGCCCCCATCGCCGCCAGCGACGTTGATCGACGAGGAGAGAACGACAAACTCGCCTGCCACGGAAACATCCCCACCGGTGTCGTCTCGCCCACCCGAGGCATCGATCGTGGCGCTGATATCGACGTCGCCGCCTCGGATTTCTACAGTCCCCCCGTTCGCATCACCGGACTCCGACCGCGCACGGATCTGACCGCTGATCGACACTGGGCCAGTCGACACAACGATAATGTTTCCGCCAGGAGAACCGCGAGCGTCAATTTCACCGCTGTAGAATAGATCGGATACCTCGATACGCAGATTCGCCGCAGGATCGGCACGGGTTCGGCCGGACGTGCGGATGAGGGCGCTGGCGCCAGCGCTCAGGCGAGCGGCGCGCAAGGTCAGGCTCCCTTCCTGAATCACGATTGAGCCTGCGCCGACGATGCGCAGTTCTCGCTCGCCTACATCGATCACCGATCCTGGGGTTGCGTCGATCCGGGTGGTGATGTCGCACGGATCTGCGGCGGCTGGGCAAATGCTGTCGGCGCTGGTGGCGTGTCCCGCGATCGGCCGGAAACAAAGCAGAACAACGGCGGCAATCAAGTCGAGGCGCATTGAGAATGTGCGGGTCCGCATTCGGATGCACGCTAACTAGCGTTCGCTCCAGAGGCAAGCGCCGAGGAGCGACGACAGCGCCGAAGAGCGACCCTACGCTCCTTGGCTTCAGCGGTCGGTCGCGTCGCCGCGCCTCATTTTGGTCAGAGCCGGAACGATGAGCGATTGTGGAGGATTGGAAACTCCAAAACCTTTCGGATAGTCTCGGCCCTTCAATCCAGATTCGATAGAGGGAAAGGAGTCAGCATGTTTCGCAATATGAGCGCACTCGTGGTCGCCCTTACGGTGACCGGAACGAGTGTCACATGGGCGGCAGAGCCGAAAACGGACGAGGAGAAGACGATCTACGCGCTCGGCGTAGCGATGTCTCAGAGCCTCAGCCGCTACAGTTTGAGCGAGAGTGAGGTCGAGCTGGTGAAGCAAGGACTCGCCGATGGCATCTCGGGGACCGCCACGGTCGATGTCCGGGAGCAGAGCCCGAAGATCCAGGCGCTCGCGCGTGACCGAGCCAAGCTCATCGCCGACGCCGAAAAAGTTAAGTCAGCTGAATATTTAGCAAAAATGGCAGCGACGGATGGAGCCGAGAAGCTCGAGTCCGGCTTGATCTACATCGAAACGAAAGCCGGCAGTGGTCCGAACCCGAAGGCAACCGACGTCGTCAAGGTGCACTACCACGGCACGCTGCGCGACGGTTCTGTGTTCGACAGCTCGAAGGAACGCGGAACACCTTCGACCTTCCCGCTCAACCGGGTCATCAAGTGCTGGACCGAAGGTGTTCAAAAAATGAAGGTTGGTGGGACGTCAACCCTCATTTGTCCGTCGGACATCGCCTATGGGGATCGCGGGTCCCCACCGAAAATCCAACCGGGGGCAGCACTGGCATTCGAGGTCGAGCTGATCGAGATCCAGGAAAAGGCCGCCAAACCGGCGGGGCACCCTTAGAAATCGGAATGGCGGCCGCTCAGCAGTCCGGCATTCTTGTTCGACGGGCTACGAGCGGCCGCCGCTCTACTCATGAAGTATTGGTTGATGAAATCCGAGCCTGGGACCTATTCGTGGGACGATCTTACCCGCGACGGGAAGACTTATTGGGACGGCGTGCGGAACTACCAGGCACGCAATAACTTGCGCTCGATGACCCCCGGCGACATGGCGCTGTTCTATCATTCGGTTAACGAAAAGTCAGTTGTTGGGGTAGCAAGGGTGGTCTCGGATGCCTATCCGGACCCAAGTGCCAAGGACGGCGATTGGTCGGTCGTAGACATCGTGCCCGCATACGCGCTGGAACGCCCGGTGAGCCTGGACGATATCAAGGGCGAAAGAAGCCTGGCCGAGATGGTCTTGGTGAAACAGTCGCGGCTCTCAGTCCAGCCAGTGCGCAAGGCGGAGTTCGATCGTGTCGTCAAATTGGGCGGCAAAGCGGCGAATTAGTTGGGCTTGTTGGAGCCGTTCGTTGCGGGTAGAAAGCCAGTAGGCCGGACGATGAAGAAGCGCAAGAAATTTTCCCGAAATAAGGGGCCCTCGGTCCCAGCTCTCAAGCCACACGAGATCGGCGCGATGCGCGACGCAGGGCGTTTTGCGGGCGAGCTGCTCGACGCCGTCGAAGATTTTATTCGGCCGGGCATTTCGACCGCCGACATCGACGCACTGGTTGATGAAATGACGACTGCGCGTGGCGCGATCAGCGCACCGTTGGGCTACCACGGCTTTCCGGCTCACTGTTGTACGAGTATCAATGATGTGGTCTGCCATGGGATTCCATCGGAAACGCGGATCCTTGGCGTCGGCGACATCATCAACGTGGATGTAACACCCATCGTAGACGGCTTTCACGGCGACGCATCACGCACCTTCTTTGTCGGGGAGGTGACATCGATCGCCAGGCGCCTGGTAGAAGATACGTACGCCTCGCTGTGGCTGGGAATCGCTGCTGTAGTGCCGGGTGGTCGCATCGGTGACATCGGCCACGCGATCCAGTCTTACGTCGAACCGCGTGGCTATTCGGTGGTCCAGCAATTTTCTGGTCACGGCACAGGGCGCGTTTTTCACACGCCTCCGGCCGTAATGCATTCGGGGAAGCGGGGCACAGGTGCGGAGATCGAATCGGGGATGACCTTCACGATTGAGCCGATGATCAATCTGGGGGACTGGCGCTGTGACATTCTCGATGACGGCTGGACTGCGGTTACAGTCGACCGTGCTCTTTCGGCTCAGTTTGAACATACGGTCATGGTGACCGAGCGCGGTGTCGAAGTGTTGACTGCCGGCGCTGGCGAGCTCGCCAGCATTGCTGCCAGCGGTGTCTCGCTGCCTGAGACGGTGCGCGTCGGCGGCCTTGCCGGTGTCGACCGGAACTCTGAAGGCACGAAGACCGCTGCCGCAGTCGTCTAAGCATCGATGCCACTCACAATCGGATCGCTCGAGCTGGAAGCGCCTGTCCTGGCCGCGCCCATTGCCGGGTTTAGTGACTTCATTTTCCGCGGTTTGGTCCGGGAATTTGGCGGTTGCGGGCTGATCTACACCGAGATGGTCTCGGCCGGCGGCTGGATCGACGGTCGAATCGAGCCACGCCGCCTGCGCGGCGTAACTGAAGAACCGCGCCCACTCGGGGTCCAGCTCTGGGATCGAGAAGAACGCCCGATCGAAGAAGCGGCAAAGCGTTTGGTCGATCTCGACATCTCGGTGGTCGATCTGAATTTTGGGTGTCCGAAGAAGCGCATCATGGGCAAGCACGCGGCAGGCGCTCAGCTCCTACGTGACCCCGCGACGATTGGCCGCCTGGTCGCGGCGGCGGTGCGAGGGGCTGGTAGTACTCCGGTGACGGCAAAGATCAGGCTCGGTCCAACGATGGGGATGAGGACGGCGGTTGCGGTCGCGAAAGCGGCGGCCGACAACGGAGCGCAGGCGGTGACGGTTCACGGCCGGACTGCGGACCAGGGGTATGGATCCCCCTGTCACCGCCAAGAGATCGGAGAAGTGGTTGACGCTGTGACGGTGCCGGTCATTGCAAACGGCGATATCTGTGACCCCGAGAGCGCCCGTAAGACCATTGAGGAAACCGGCGCCGCAGGTGTCATGGTGGCGCGGGCCGCCCTCAACAAGCCCTGGGTGTTTTCGCAAATTTCCGCGGCTCTGGAGGGCGTCGAGATCCCGCCGGCACCTAGCTTGGACGAGCAGCGCACTCTACTCTTGCGTCACCACGCGTTGGTCGTCGATCGCGAGGGGGACCCGCACGGCACTGTCGTCATGCGCAAGTTTGCTTGTCGCTATCTTGCCGGCATGCCGGGCTCGCGAACTTTCCGACAGCACGTATCGCAAGCCGCCGACACAGCTGACTTCCGACGCATCGTCGCCGAATACTTTCCGACTGAAGAGAGCCAAGTGACACAGGCGGCGTAATGCACCACGGGTAAGAGCCAGAGCGCCTCAGCCCATTGGATACTTGATTTCGCGTGACACAGCGTTGCACGCGTCGAGGACGTCCTTGCTCAAGCTGACCTCCGCGGCCGCCAACGTGTCGTCCAACTGCTGCACCCGGGTTGCGCCGATGATTGTCGATCCGACGTAGTCATGTGCCAGCGACCAGGCGGTGGCGAGGGTTGCAGGTGCCATGCCGGCGTCACGCGCGATCTCCATGAATTGCGCTGTCGATGCCCGCGTCGCATCGTTGAGAAAGCGAGACAGCATCGCTTTCGTACGGCTGTTGTAGTCTTTGTATGCGGTGAACCGCGCCCCGGGTGGCTCGGCGCCGTCCTGATATTTTCCCGAGAGCACGCCGCCGCCAATCGGGCTGTACGGGAGTAGGCTGACCTTCTCGCGTCGGCAGACTTCAGCCAGCTCATCTTCGAATCGCCGGAAGAGCAGGCTGAAGTTGTTCTGGATGGTCTCGTAGCGCGCGAGTCCGTGCAAATCACTAGCCCAGAGGCCCTTTGTGAGACCATAGGCGGTCTCGTTGCTGCAGCCGATGTAGCGGACCTTGCCGGCGCGTACGAGCTCGGTTAGGGCGCTCAGAGTCTCTTCTTGATCGATGGCTCTGTCTGGCCAGTGGGTTTGGTAGAGATCAATGTAATCGGTGCGCAGACGCGTCAGGCTGCCCTCGACAGCGCGAATGATGTGGTGTCGATCGAGTGAAGTTCGGTTCTCACGCACGGGCGCGAGGAACCATCCCGAACCCGGTCCGGCAACCTTGGTTGCAACGACCAGACGATCGCGCGGCTTGTCGGCCATCCAACGACCGACAATC
This sequence comes from Deltaproteobacteria bacterium, assembly GCA_029262455.1. Taxonomy (GTDB): domain Bacteria; phylum Desulfobacterota; class Binatia; order HRBIN30; family CADEER01; genus CADEER01. The sequence goes on from JAJCZJ010000033.1 coordinate 12,600, forward strand.
TCCTCGCTGGCGCCAGCATAGTGGAACTCCGGTGGGACCGGGTAGATCTCCGCAACGTCGAGGAAGTCGACCCCGCGTTCGTAGGCTTGGTCGAGAATTGCGCGGGAAGTCGGCTCGTCGGCCTGATTGCCGAAAGTCATCGTTCCCATGCAGATCTCGGAAACTGTAAGGCCAGAGCGGCCGAGGCGTCGTCGCTTCATCTTGAATGACCTCCAAAAGGCGAATCATAGTCGGTCTGTGGGAGTCCGTAAATCACGGCGCCTACGGGGAGGCCGCATTCGGTCCATTCGAGTGCCCGGTCGCGCAATCGCGGATAATCCGCTACCATGACTTTCGGAGATATTGGTGTCGTGGCCAAGGATATCGATAAGTTGATGAGTGAATGGCCCGATGATGATCGGGACCAGGGCGTCGTTACCGAGACCGAAAAAGAGGTCAAACGCCCCCCGATGTACAAGGTGCTGTTGCACAACGACGATTACACAACGATGGAGTTCGTCGTTCAGGTCCTACAGAGCGTCTTCAAACGATCTTCCGCCGAGGCGACGCAGATCATGCTGCACATTCACAAGAACGGCCTCGGCGTCGCCGGGACCTACACCCATGAGGTCGCGGAGACGAAGGTGGCGATCGTCGAAGCGATGGCGCGCCAGCACGAGTTCCCCTTGATGTGCACGATGGAGGAAGAATAGTCGGACTTTCGCTTCGGTTGCGGTTCGCGAAAGCCGCTGCGATCAGGCACACTAGGACACACCAAGAGAATGATCCCGAGGCAATGCGATGATGATCAGTCGAGAATTAGAAGCGACCCTGAGTTTAGCGGTGCGAGAAGCGACACGGCGAAGCCATGAGTTTTTGACTCTGGAACACGTGCTGTTCGCCTTGCTCCACGATGTAGAGGTCGAAGAGGTCGTGAAACACTGCGGTGGCGACCCTGGCCGGCTCAAACAGTCGGTCGAAAAATTTCTTGACGACAGCATCGAACAGGTCGAGAGCGACGACGATCTCGAGCCGCAACAGACCCTCGGTTTCCGGCGAGTGCTGCAGCGAGCGGCGCTCCACGTCCAGTCGGCAGGCAAGGACCAGATCCGAAGCACGGACGTTCTCGTCTCCTTGTTCCGTGAAACTGACTCTCATGCGACTTTCCTCTTGGAGAAGGAAGGCGTCACGCGCTTGGATGTCGTCTCGTACATTTCGCACGGAATTTCCAAGGTTCCCGACGAGTCAGACTCTTCTGGGGATACCCTCACTGGCGACGACGGCGGGGAGGCGCGTGCGAGCAAGCCTCTCGACGCCTTCACGGTAAACCTCAATCAGCGCGCCGCTGACGGTGACATCGATCCTCTCATCGGACGAGACGCCGAGATCGAGCGCATGACGCATGTCTTGTGTCGTCGAAGGAAGAACAATCCGTTGTTGGTCGGCGATGCTGGCGTCGGGAAGACTGCGATCGCAGAGGGACTTGCCCTGGCGATCCACGAAGGGCGGGTGCCTGAGATTCTGCGCACCTCGACGATCTATGCCCTCGACATGGGAGCCTTGTTGGCCGGCACGAAATACCGGGGCGAATTTGAGCAACGGCTGAAGGCGGTCACCAACGCCCTCCAGGAAGGGCCAGACGGGATCCTCTTTATCGACGAGATTCACACAGTGGTCGGAGCCGGTGCGACGAGCGGTGGCTCGATGGACGCGTCCAATCTCCTCAAGCCGATCCTCGGCTCCGGTCGCCTGCGCTGCATTGGCTCGACGACGTACGAAGAGTTTCGCAACTATTTCGAACGCGACCATGCGCTGGCGCGCCGATTTCAAAAGATCGAGGTCAAAGAGCCGAGCGTCGAAGACACGTACAAGATTCTACGCGGCCTCAAGCCACACTACGAGAGTCACCACGGCGTCACCTACACCGACGGTGCGTTGCGCTCGGCGGCCGAACTGGCAGGGCGTTATATCAACGACCGGCGGTTGCCGGACAAGGCCATCGACGTGATCGACGAGGCGGCGGCTTCGATCCGTATTCTACCTGAGTACAAACAGAAGAAGTCGGTGCGAGCCTCCGACATCGAAAAGACCATCGCGCGGATCGCCCGGATCCCACCGCGCCGGGTATCGGTCAATGATAAGGAGCAACTCCGCACTCTCGATCGCGATTTGAAGTTGACCGTGTTTGGCCAAGATCAAGCCGTGAGCACATTGGCGAACGCGATCCGGGTTGGACGTGCCGGTCTCGGGCGCCAAGAGAAGCCGATCGGCTCGTTTCTGTTCGCTGGGCCGACTGGTGTTGGCAAGACCGAGCTTGCGAAGCAGCTGGCGAGCACTCTGGGAATCGAATTCGTTCGCTTCGACATGAGCGAGTACATGGAAAAACATACGGTGTCGCGATTGATCGGAGCGCCTCCGGGATATGTCGGTTTTGATCAGGGAGGTCTGCTGACAGAAGCGGTGACCCGTACCCCTCACGCGGTTCTGCTGCTGGACGAGATCGAAAAAGCCCATCCGGATGTTTTCAATGTTCTGCTCCAGGTGATGGACCACGCCACTCTTACGGACAACAACGGGCGGAAGGCCGATTTTCGCAACGTCGTGTTGATCATGACGACAAATGCCGGGGCGCGCGAAATGGCGAGCAACGCAATCGGCTTTGGTGGACGCTCGACGGCGGGGCGAGGCAAAGAAGCGCTGAAAAAGCTCTTTACACCGGAGTTTAGAAACCGGCTGGACGCGACGATTTCGTTTGCTCCACTCGACATCGACGTCATCGAGCGCGTCGTGGACAAGTTCATCATGGAGCTCGACTTGCAGCTGAATGAACGGAAGGTCTTCTTGACGTTGACCCCGGCTGCGCGGAGTCACCTGGCAAAGAAGGGCTACGATAAGGCGTTTGGTGCACGTCCGATGTCGCGTCTCATTCACAAAGAGATCAAGCAAGTGTTGGCGGACGAGCTGCTCTTTGGGAAATTGCAGACCGGCGGTACCGTAACTGTCGATTGCATCGACGACGCACTGGTCATCCAGATTGTCGAACCGAGCAAGGAACGTACCCCCGAGAAGGTGTAGTTCGCCGACTCGGTGACCTTGGACCGCTTCAGATTGACAGCTGCTGCAGCTGGCGGATCACGGCGGGAACGACAAAAACGAGTTGGATCGTATCGAAGACTCCGTGGGCGAGCATCGAACGCACCAACTGCCCATGTCTTGCGAAGTCGCGCCCGATGATGATCGAGACGACGAAGACACCAATGAGCATCATCGGCATGCCGTAACTGGCGTGGGCAAACGCGAACAGAATGCTTGACGGTAGCAGGCCGATTCGGGTTTGAAGGAAGGCGCGGAAGAACATTTCCTCAACCGTCATTGCGACCCCGACAATGGTCAGTTTTGCGTATAGCGGAAGGTCGACCATCCACAACATGACGTCGGAAATTGGCGGCATTTCCACCTCGCCTCCGGCGGCAGACATGGAATCCCCGAGCACCGCTTGAAGCAGGGAGCCGATCACGAGCGCCGCTCCAAACGTGAAGCCCCACACCTTGAGACCGAGCGTCAGGCCGCCTGCGATATCCTCGGACGATGCGCCGCTCCAGTGCATGAAGCGCCCAAGCGAGACGGGTCGTCGGAGTGCCCACCAAGCCAGGAGAAAGGTCACGAGGACTGCGTGGCCGACGAAGAGCGACGGTAGATTCAAGTCGTCGACGGACGAGACTTGCTGGGTCGTCCCGATCACAATCGGCATGGCGATCGACAGGAGCAATACGACAAACAAGAGCGACCAACCGAGAATGCGCCGTTGGCGTGTCTGAAATTCGAAAGGGATCGTGCGCAGCCGCCCCGACACCAAGAGCGCCGATAGGATGGCGGCTGTCAGTGCGCTGGCGAGGGTCAGGTCGGTCATCGAAGCAGTGCCATTCCAACTGGCAGCGCGGAAGGAGGTCCTGTCCCGCCGATTCCAACGTAGAGAATAGCATCGATCATCACATCGAAAAGGTTTGATGCAATAAATACGACGAGGCCGATCGCGAAGGCACGTGGGGTCGTCGACGCACCGGCGGCACGCATCGCCAGCGTCAGTGCGGCCAGTAACCACACGAGCGAAAGCCATCGGAAAGTGGACACCAGAGCGAACGTTACCGGGGCCAGATCGGTCAGGTAGAATAAGGCCGGGGCGAGCTGGAAGAGGGCCGGAGCGTAACCGTAGCCGGCGCATCGTACCAGGGCGCCGAAATTGATCTCCTCGCCGAAGATACGTGACAGCCGATGGGCGATCGAACAACCGAAAGCCCAGCGCAAGAGCGCGATCATCATGATGGGCAACAGACTCCAGTTGACCAGTATCCGTACCAAGAGCTCGTCGAGATCGGTGTAAAAACCGATGGAATCAGCGGCGATCGCGGCGAGGATGACCACAACCGCGGCCTTCCGCCAGGTCTGGGCGCGCGCTGCCGCAGCGTCAAATACGGCGCGGCGCAGAGTGATCGCCGAGAATAGTTCAACAGCGAATGCCACAATCGCGGTCGCAGCGGTCTGTGGCGGGGGTGGAGGCATTCGATCAGCCATACGTTGCCTGGCGAGCACTTTCCACGCGGGCTGCTTTGCAGCCCTGAAAAAAACAGGACAGGCGCTGCCCAGGACGGCGCTGCCAATGGTCTTTTCGCCTCACAGGCGGGTTGGCGAATCCCCAGCGATGGCTCCTGCGGAGGATGAGTTGGCAGACGCGATCGCACGGATGATTTGGGTCTGAATCAACCCTAAACATCTGTCAAGCAGTGATTTTTTGGGCTCTTTCTTCATTGAGATCGAATCGGTACACTTCTCGGATGGCTCCATGCCTTAGCGCATGAGGCAGGTTCGATCGGTCGGGTTAATCAGCTCCGCCGTGAACGAGGAGGGGATACGTCGCTATGAGATTATCGGGACGATTGCTGGTTGGTCTGGGAGGGGTGGCAGTGGCGATCGGCTGGGGTGCAGCGCCGGCAGCCGCACTGAATCGTGATTTTGTAGCCTTCGAAAGCGACCAGGTGCGGCCGTTGGCTTTGTCTCCCGATGGAACCCGACTCTTCGTTGCCAACACCCCTGACGGGCGGCTCGAAATTTTCGACGTTGGCACAGAGGGGCTCGTACCGGCGGGCAGCACACCTGTCGGATTGGAGCCAGTGGCAGTCGCTGCACGATCGAACTCTGAGGTGTGGGTCGTCAATCACTTGTCCGACAGCGTCAGCATCGTCGACGTGTCTTCGAACCCTCCGCGCGTGGTCAGAACGCTTCTGCTCTGCGATGAACCGCGCGATATCGTTTTCGGAGGCACCGGATTCACGAGAGCGTTCATCACATCGGCCCGACGTGGTCAGAACTGTCCGGTCCCGGCCTTGTCGACGACAGAAGGGATCGGCCGAGCCCTGGTCACCGTTTACGATGCGACCGCGGTTGGGCCTGGGCTCGGCGGCGCTCCGCTCACGGTCATCGAACTGTTCAGCGACAAGCCACGCGCGCTGACCGTCTCTTCAGATGGCGCGACTGTGTACGCGGCGGCATTCCACTCGGGCAATCAAACCACCTCGGTTCACGAGCTCGCTGTCTGTGACGGCGGTGTCGATGCCCCCCCTTGTTCGCACGACGGAGTGATGTTTCCTGGCGGACTACCTCTGCCAAACGAGAACGTCGAAGGTGCTCCACAACCAGAAGAGGGGCTCATCGTTCGCTACGATCCGATCTTGGGGATCTGGAAAGATGAGCTCGAGCGCAGCTGGAATGACTACGTCCGTTTCAACCTGCCGGACGAAGACGTCTTCGCTATTTCGGCAAATGGGGCCCCGCCGAGCGTCACCCAAACGTACAACAGCGTGGGAACCGTACTCTACAACATGGCGGTCAACCCGGTCAGCGGGAAGGTGTACGTCAGCAATACAGAAGCGATCAACGAGGTGCGATTCGTCACCAACTCCACGCTCGGCAATTCGCGGCTTCGCGGGCGGCAACACGAGGCTAGGATTACCGTTTTGGATGGAACGTCGGTGGTCCCGCGCCACCTCAACAAGCACATCGACTACGACATGATCCCCGTTCCAGCAGGCGTGCTGGAAAAGAGTCTCGCGACACCGCTGGGGATCGAGGTCTCTGCCGATGGTCAGACCCTCTACGTGACCGCCTTCAGTTCCAACAAGATTGGAGTTCTGAGCGCGGACGCCGTTGAGAACGATACATTTGTTCCGAGCGCGCAAGACCACATCTCGGTGCCCGGCGGCCCGACAGGCTTGGCATTGGACGAGACCCGACAGCGAGCTTACGTCTTGACTCGTTATGACAACAGCGTTGTCGTGGTTGACCTCGGTACGGCGCAAGAGATCTCACGCACGGCGTTGCCGAATCCGGAATCCAGAGTCACCACGGACGGACGGCCCTTCCTCTACGACGCGTCAATTTCCTCCAGCAACGGGGAGGCCTCGTGCGCGTCTTGTCACGTTTTCGGTGACTCAGATAGTCTCGCTTGGGATCTTGGCGACGCCACTGAACCCGTGATTCCCAATCCTAACCCGGCTATCCCACCGCAGATGCCAGAGGATTTTCACCCACTCAAGGGGCCGATGGTAACGATGAGTCTGCGCGGCATGGCGAACCACGGCCCGTTGCATATGCGCGGTGATCGGACGGGGGCCCTCGACGACCCGCCAACCGACGCATTGAATGTGGTCTCGTCCTTTCGAACCTTCAACGGCGCCTTCGCGGGCTTGCTCGGTCGCGACGAAGGGCCAATCGACAACGACGACATGTCGAAGTTTGCAGCGTTTGCCGAACGCATCACCTACCCGCCGAATCCGATTCGCAGCCTCGACAATTCGCTGAACCCCTCTGAGCAGCGGGGCCGCGACCTCTACCATGAAAGGATTGTGTTCAACACTTTGCAGGCGCATACGACCTGTCAGGGCTGTCATCCGGTCTCTCCGTCCGCCGGGTTGTTTGGCACGGACGGAAAGATGACGCCTGGTGTCAACGACTGGTACAAGACGCCCCACTTCCGCAACCTCTACCAGCGCATCGGCATGTTCGGGATGGTCGTCGTGCCCCTGACTCCGGCAATCCCTCTGTTCGAGTCGGGCGACAATGCTCACACCGGAGACCAGGTCCGCGGGTTCGGATTCGAACATGCCGGAGCGGTCGATACAGTTTTCCGTTTCAACCGCTACTTTCTCTTTTCGTACCGCGCTGCGAACGCTGCCGAGCGTGAACAGCAACGAAGGGACCTAGAAGCTTACATGCTGGCGATCGAGACCGACATGGCGCCGGTTGTCGGCCAGCAGGTTACTCTGAACGACACCAACGGCGCCACCGCCGGTCCGCGCATCGATCTGCTCATGGCGCGTGCCAATGCGGTGTATCCCAACCTACGCAATCCGTTCTCACCGGAATGCGAGCTGGTTGTGAAGGGAAGCGTGGGAGGCGAGATGCGAGGATGGTTGTATCGGGACTCGATCTTCTATGCGGATCGCGTCGGCGAGACGATCGACGATACCTTCCTACGGTCCGTGGCGGCGACGGCCGGCCAGGAGTTGACCTACACGTGTGTTCCTCCAGGCTCCGGTTTGCGGGTGGCCCTCGATCGCGACGCCGACGGCGTGCTCGACGGCGACGAGCGCGACCGCGGGATGGACAGCGCAGTCCCAGATCGAATCCCCGGTGGGGGCCGCAAGGCAACCGATTGCGGTGCCACTTTCACGGTCATCAATCCTACGAACACTCCGCTGCAGGATGGCAGAGGGCGCTTGCGGAACGCGCAACGCTGTCATGACGGGGATCCGTTGTGCGACACGGACGGTGTCGTCGATGGCAAGTGTGTTTTCGATATTCGTGCTTGCTTCAACACCGCCACCGATCGGTGTACGCCAACGTCGACGTCGAGCTGGGCCATCCGAGCACCGCGGCTCAACAGCCGCCGGGAGGTCGACGTCGAGAACGCCAATGCCGTTCGTGATGCCGTCCTCGGGCTCGATTTTGGAGCGACACCGGGTGCAGATCCACGCACGATCCTCTTTCCCAGCCCTCTAGCGAACGTTCAGACGTGCACCGATCCGATTGCGTTTACGGTTCCGCTGCGCGGTCCGGGATTGATCCAAAGCGGCCGTGGGCGCCTTGTTACGCGGGCCTTTGGTCCGGCTGGGGAGAAGGACCAGGACCGGTTGCTCCTTTTCTGCATGCCGGCTGCTCCGCAATCTTGAGGAGTGGCGGTCTGCAGGGCCACCGTGGCTCTCTAGGACTCCCCCAGCGCCTCGTCAAAGCGAACGATTCGGCCGCTTCCGGCTTCGGTGACGGCATCTTGCGCCGCCGCGAAGGTCGGGAACGCCGCCCAATTGTGGCCTGCTGGGGAAGCCAGTGTTGGCGCTTGGCCGAACCATGCTTCGGATTCCGACAGCCATGTGCCTGACCCACTGTGGTCGAGAAAAACTGCCGGACCACTGCGTTTCGGCTTGCTGCGGCGCGCCTCGAAGAGACATCCGGGCTCGTCGTAAATCTTTACACGCTCACCGACGATCTCCGCTGCCGCCCACTTCTGGTCGGTGATCGTGCGCGAGCAACGCGCGCAGCTCGTCTTGCCGACTTCGAGCGGAGGTGTCGCGAGCCTCTGGTCTTGGCAGCCAGTGGCTCCGGAGATCAGGGCGAGTGCGAGCGGCAGGGAAAGGACGACTTTGTTCATGCGAATGATCCTTCCCAAAGGGCCCGGGTCGCGCAAGCCACGCGTCCTTGTTTACTCGGGGGCGCGCGTCGGTTAAGTAGCTCGGTTGAATCGGATGTTCGCTGAGCGAAAAAAGCTGGCGGGCCAGTGAGCCACGCGGAGGGGTAGATGAGCAAAGCGCTATACGAGAGTTCGATCGACAGCCTGCCGTTGGCGTTTCGCGGCAAGGTCCGAGATGTTTACGATCTGGGCGCCGAGTTGCTGATCGTTACTAGCGATCGGCTGTCGGCGTTTGATGTGATTCTGCCCACACCAATCCCCGACAAGGGGCGTGTCCTAACCGCGCTCTCGCGTTTTTGGTTCGACCGCACCACAGAGCTGGTGCCGAATCAGATCTCTCCGAGGAAGCTGACGGAGATCTTGCCTCCCGACCAAGCGGCGGAGCTGGAACCACGCTCCCAGATTGTGCGGAAGGCCCAGGCTCTACAGGTTGAGTGCGTTGTGCGAGGATACTTGGTCGGGTCAGGTTGGGCTGAGTATCAAGAAAAGGGAACTGTCTGCGGCATCGAGTTGCCGCCCGGGTTGGAGCAAGCGTCGCGCTTGCCGGAACCCATCTTCACGCCGTCGACGAAGGCTCCCATCGGCGAACACGACGAAAATATTTCGTTCGATCAGGCAGTCGAGTTGCTCGGAACGGCGCACGCTGAGCAGGTCCGTGACCTGAGTTTGAGAATTTACGATCATGGAGCGCGGTGGGCCGAGCAGCGGGGCATCATCATCGCCGATACCAAGTTTGAGTTCGGGGTGATCGATGGTGAAATCATTCTGATCGACGAGGTGCTGACGCCAGATTCGTCGCGCTTTTGGCCGAAGAGCGAGTATCGGACGGGCATATCGCCCCCCAGCTTCGACAAGCAGTATGTCCGCGACTATCTGTCTGAATCGGGTTGGAAGAAAGAACCGCCGGCCCCGGAGTTGCCGGCTGAGGTCGTCGCCAAAACGTCTGAGAAGTATCGTCAGGCGCTCGAACAACTGACGAAATAGAGAACGTGTCGACAAGAGTCTTGCTGGAGGTTGGCGAGATCGCCTTGCCGGTTGAGCCCTTCGTGAGTCGATTGAGGCGGCTATTGGGAGTGTGCAGCGCGCCGTAGTCGATCGGCGATCGCCAAGCCGAGGCCCTTTTCTGGCGGCGGAATTGCGTACACGACGGAAACGGTTGTGTCGTCGAGTTCGCGTAGCGTAGCGAACAAGTTGGCAGCCGCTGCCTCGAGATTTCCGTCGTCTGAGAGGTGACGGGTTAGGGCAAACCCAGCACGATCTTCGGGCGGCGCGATGGTCAGCAATGCGCCGTTGGCGCGGAGAGCCGTAGGGACATCGCCGACCTCGGCGATGATCTCGACCGGGACCCGGGGCGCATAATGTTGTGGCAACTGACCAGGAGCGTTGGGCATAAGCGGGTTCGCTGCGAAGGCAATCTTCCCGATCTCCCTTTCCAGGGTCTCCAAAGGTAAACCGCCCGGGCGAAGCAGGGTGGGAATCTCCGCTTCAAAAGAGATGATCGTCGATTCGACACCGATTTGACAGGGACCTCCATCGAGAATCATGGGGACGGCCTCGCCGAGTTGGCGCCGGACGTGCGCTGCGCTGGTCGGGCTCACATAGCCAAACGGATTGGCGCTGGGCGCCGCGACCGGTTCGCCAGCGCGGCGAATGAGCTCGAGCGCAACCGGGTGGTTCGGCACCCGAACCGCCACGGTTGGCAACCCGGCGGTAACGATGTCCGGAATCGAGTCTCGCTTTCTCAGGACGACCGTGATCGGGCCGGGCCAGTGGCGCGCCACGAGTTGCGCGGCTGCCGCCGGGATTTCCGCCGCTACCCGATCGAGATCGTCTGCGTGAGCCAGGTGAACGATGAGTGGGTCAAAGTACGGACGTTGCTTGATCGAAAAGATTCGAGCCACTGCGGCAGCGTTCGTTGCGACGGCGCCCAACCCGTAGACGGTTTCGGTCGGGAACGCGACACATTGGCCGCTGCGCAGCAACGCGGCGGCGGCTGTGATTTCTTTGGAGCTCGGAGTCTGACCGGTCATCGTAGCCTGGTGCGACTGGACACGCCTGCTAGACTTTCAGCGACGTGTGCGAGACATCGAAAGTGCGAAGGCAAGTATCGAGCAGACTCTTGCTTTTGGTGGGCACTCTGCTCACCGCAGCGTGCTCGAGAGACGCGATCCCGGAGGGCGTCCGTCTCTATGCACAATTTAATCAGCGCAAACCGATCGCTGTGATGACAGTCAGCCGCGCCGGCGATGCCCGGATTGTCGAGAGCTTGATGAAAGGGCGAATGGCACTTCAGTCGCGGGTGTCCAGCGCGGCCAATGGGCCGAAGATCGAGTGCATCGTCGGGGGCGGGCAACGGGTTCTCATCCAGCAACCACCGGCCCCAGGCGACGTTGTGACATTGGTACCGCTCGATGATCCGGGCCGTGCAATGTACCGCGAATGGGCGTGGTTGCGCCGTCCTCGCGGGATCGTCGAGATCGACTCCGAGCTGGCGCGATTGGCTGGGCTGAGCGATTGCGCGGTCTTGCAGGATGGCATCGAGGACTAACAAAGTCGTCTCTGCGTCGACGTCACCTGCGATCGATCGTGTTCGCTTCATCAGCCGTCACGGTCGTCCCGCCGTGACTCACTGCGCAGAAGTCGGGTGTAGCAAAACGCCAGTAGACCGGTCACGAACGAGCATGAGAGCAACATCAACACCCAACCACCTGCCGTCATCGCTCCAGTTCCCGACTCGACCAGACTCGACCCGCGTGCCAGACGCCGACGGTCAATAGGAGGGTTGTGGCAATCACAAAACCTATGGCTACAGCGGCTTCCGGTTGCTGGCGCAGCTGCGTCGTGTAGGTCGCGGCGTTGTCGACGAGAAAGAGACCGAAGACGACGATCAGATAGGTCGGCGAGACGTACTTGATGACGAACCGGAATCCGGGCGGCAGTGACAACAGCGCGCCGCGGCGAATTTCCGCGATTCCGGCGTCGGCTCCGAGGACCCAAGAGAACACAAAGACAATCGTCGTCGCGAGCAGAAAAATTCCGATCTGACCGACCCAGAAGTCCAGCGCGTCCAATGCCACCAAGTCGCGGCTGTAGTGGACGACGACGGCCGTACCGATCGACGACACGAGCCCGAGAATGAGGACGGCAACACCCCGTGAAACCTGCAATCCTTCGCGCACAAATGCCATCACTGGTTGCAGCATCGAGATCGAGGAGGTGACGGCTGCCAGGAAGAGCAGAAAAAACCAAACGAAACCAAAGAGTGAGCCGAGGGGCATGTGCTCGAATACGACCGGCAGCGTGTAGAAGCCCAAACCGAAGGTCGAGCCGGCTACCTTCTGCACAGAATCCGGGCCGAGGAATATGAACGCAGCCGGAATTGTTATCAGTCCGCCGAGACAGATCTCACAGAATTCGTTGGTCGAAGTCGAAGTGAGCCCGGACAGGACGATGTCGTCGTTCGCTCTCAGGTAGCTGGCGTAGGAAATGATGATACCGAATCCAATGGATATGCTGAAGAACACTTGGCCGGTCGCTTGCAACCACATCTCGGGGTTGGCGAGGGTTCCGAAAAAAGTCTCACCTGATGCGATCTTGGGATTCCACATGAAGCCGAGGCCGTTGAGAACGTTCTGATCGGGCAACGCGGGGTCGGGTGTCCCAAGTGTGAGCACACGCACGAGCACCGCGAATGCGCAAAGGATCAGCAGCGGCATGGCGATACGACAGAACGCCTCGATGCCGCGCGAGATGCCCCGATAAATCAGAGTCAAATTGATCGCCACACAGATTGCGAGTGCGAGTACGATCGGTGACCTCGTGTTCGAGGTGATCGCGCCGTTGGCAGCCGTCCCGATCAAATTCTCGAAAAAAAGCGCGTAGGTCTCGGCGTCGGGGCCCAGCGAGAGCTGCCCACTGAGATAGTACCAAGCGTAGGCCAAGCACCATGCTTCGATGTAAACGTAGTAGGCGTAGACGACGAGTGGTACGAGCAGGGCAAGAACTCCCAAAAAGTGGCCGTTTCGCCAGCCGGTGGCAACACGAAAGATCCCAGGTGCGCTGTTGTAACCGTTGCGCCCACCGAGTCGTCCGAGCGACCACTCGGCCCAACATATGGGGACGCCGATCAACAGAATCGCTACAAAGTAAGGGATCAGAAAGACGCCGCCACCGTACTTCGCGGCAAGCCCGGGAAAGCGCAGAAAGTTGCCGAGACCAACGGCAGACCCGGCGACCGCGAGCACGACACCAATTCTGGAGTCCCAATGTTCGCGTTCAGGAGTCTTCATCACGCTCCGCATCCGGCAAGAGGGCGACCAGCTGGTCTCCCTGCCACTCGAGCTGTATCGGGTGCAATGCCTTACCCGCCGGGGGACCCTCGATGCAGACACCTGTATCTGGTTGGAACAGCGCCCCGTGGGTCGCGCACTGTATGAAGCAACGATCCTCGGTGAGGAACTGATTCTCAACCCAATCCATCGTCATCGGGACGTGGCGGCACTCGTTCACGTAGGCATAGAACTCACCGTGGAAGTTCACCGCAAATGCTTCGACTTCTTGGCCACTTCGGATGACGATAAATTTCTTTGTATGGCCCTCGGCGATTTCTCCTCGAACCGCGACGGGGATAAGGTCAGCCATCAGAGAGCCTCAATAGCTGGTTTGCACCGGGGGTTAAACTCTGGCTCAATGACTGGTTGGATCAATACGAAATCGGAGGACCCTACGATCATGTTTCGAATTCTTGCAATTGCACTGACCCTCGCCACGGCGGGACTCGTGGAAGCCCAGGCAGCCGACAATCCAGTGGTAGTCGTCAAGACTTCCAAGGGCGATGTCAAAGTAGAACTATTCGCTGACAAGGCTCCGATCACCGTGGCAAACTTTCTTAGCTACGCGAAGGACAAGCACTACGACGGTACCGTGTTTCACCGCGTGATCCCGAATTTCATGATCCAAGGTGGGGGCTACGGCGCTGATCTGGGTGAAAAGAAGACGAAGGCGCCGATCAAAAACGAGGCGACAAATGGTCTCAAGAACACGCGTGGCACCCTGGCGATGGCGAGGACTTCCGACCCGAATAGCGCCACAGCCCAGTTTTTCATCAACACAGTGGACAACGCGTCTCTGGACCATAGAGACACGGGGCGGGGGTTCGGCTACGCGGTGTTCGGCAAAGTGATCGATGGCATGGACGTCGTCGCAGTGATCGAAAAGGTCAAGACGACTGGCAAAGGTCAACACCAGAACGTCCCGACCGAGGCCGTGGTCATCGAGAGCATCACCGTAGTCGAGTGAACGTAGGCGTCATCTTCGATTTCGACGGTGTGATTGTCGATTCGGAGAAGTTGCAGTACCGGTCGTATGCGAGGGTGCTGGCCGACTACGGTATCAGCGTTACGCCCGAAGAGTACGAGCGGGAGTGGATTTCTGCTGGCCTCGGCCCTGAGTACGCAGTGCGCCAATACGGGCTTCCCATAGCCCCGGACGAGTTGCGTCGAGTCAAGGAGCCGATCTATCAAGAGATGTTAGCTGCCGAGGCGGCCCTCATGCCGGGGGTCGAAGCGACTCTGGCGGCACTCTCGGCCGAGCTGCCAATCGCACTGGCGACGAACTCGACGGCGGAGGACGCGTCAATCGTCCTCGATCCGTTTGATTTGCGGCGGTATTTCACCGCAGTGGTGACCCGCGAGGATTACACCGGCCGCAAACCAGAGCCGGATGCGTTTCTCACCGCGGCAACGGAGCTCGGGCTGCCCCCGTCCGCCTGCGTCGTCATCGAAGACGCAACGAAGGGTGTGGTCGCGGCGGCCCGCGCGGGCTGTCCGTGTATCGCGATTCCGCACGCGTTCACCAGGCGCAACGATTTTACACGCGCTACCGTCGTGCTAGAGAGCTTGGCGCAAGTGGACTGTGATTTGGTTCGGCGTCTCGTCGCGGAGTACGAGCGCAGGGGTACCTGAGGGAGGGTTGGTTCCGTGAGCTATAGCGCCGAGTTGATTGCACGTTTCCTGGTGACTGCCTTTTTCGCCATCGTCTTTCTGCAGTCCGCCATAGACAAGTTGTTGGATCGCAAGGGGAATCTCGCCTACTTCACCGACCACTTCAAAGACAGCCCCTTTCCGCCTGAGGCGATTCCTCTGATGCTGACCGCGATCGCGATTCTCGAGGGGCTCGCCGGATCGCTGTGCGCTCTCGGTATCGTGTCTGGAAGCTGGGCAGCCCGCGGCGGTTTTGGAGTAGCCGGGGCTGGCGTAGCGTTGTCCGGGGTCGCTCTGCTTGCTCTTCTCTTCGGTCAGCGGCTGGCGAAAGACTACGCGGGGGCTGCGGTCATCGCTCCGTACTTTGCGGTCGCCGTGATCGGCCTGACCCTGTTCTAGTGTCCTGCCGTCCTGCCGCGTGGCAGCGCCTTCCGTCGCCACCCGCTGGGCTATTCGACGTCCCAAGTGTCTCCCTGGTTGAACAGATCGTCCAAGTCGGTCGACGCTAACTTGGCTTTCGCTTCCGCGACCTGTGCCGTCATCGAGGCATCGTAGGTAGGCCGTTCGATGGCGCGAAAAACCCCGACCGGCGCCGGGAAGTTTGGTGGCTGCAGAGTGCTGAGCAAGAACGCGAGTGCGGCGTCTTCCCGATCGTGAACCAACAAGTCTGAGTCGCCGATGCCGTTGCCGAGTTCCACCACTTCGAGCCGGTGGCCAGCCATTCGGATTCCCTTGTTGCGCTCTTTCCCAAAGATGAGCGGTTTGCCGTGCTCGAGAATGAGTTGGTTCTCGGCCTTGCGGTCCTTGTCGGTGATCGTGGCAAAGGCTCCGTCGTTGAAGATGTTACAGTTCTGCAAGATCTCGACAAAGGACGTGCCGCGGTGCTCTGAGGCACTGCGAATGACCGATTGCAGATGCTTGGCTTCGACGTCGACACTGCGCGCCACAAACGTGGCCTCGGCCCCAAGAGCGACTGTGATCGGATGGAGCGGGAAATCGACGGACCCCAGCGGCGTCGATTTCGTCACTTTGCCGCGCTCGGACGTCGGCGAGTACTGCCCCTTCGTCAGTCCGTAGATCTGGTTATTGAAGAGCAGAATGTTGATGTCGACATTTCGCCGCAGTGCGTGGAGCAGGTGATTGCCTCCGATACTCAAACCGTCGCCGTCACCGGTAACGACCCAAACCGAAAGATCGGGGCGGGAGGCCTTGAGGCCCGTAGCAATTGCCGGAGCACGGCCATGAATGGAGTGGAAACCGTAGGTGTCCATGTAGTACGGGAAACGACTCGAGCAGCCGATCCCGGATACGAAGACCGTGTTTTCGCGGGCGACGCCGAGTTCAGGCATCAAACGTTGGACTTGCGCGAGGATCGAGTAGTCGCCGCAGCCAGGGCACCAACGGACATCTTGGTCGCTGACAAAGTCCTTGCGAGTGAGTTTTCCAGCGGCAGATTGTTCGCTCATCTTAGTTTTTCTCCAAAAGGGACATCGCCTTGCGGACGATCTCACTGACCTTGAACGGTTGTCCCTGGATCTTGTTGAGAGCAATGGCATCGACCAGGTACTCGGCTCGGATCAGGCGGACGAGTTGTCCCATGTTGAGCTCTGGCACAATGACATGCTTGAAACGGCTCAGGATGTCGCCGAGATCGGGAGGCAGAGGATTGATGTAGCGAATGTGAGCGTGGGTAACCTTCTTTCCCGCAGCCTGGAGTTCCCGCGAAGCGGACTCGATCGAACCGTACGTACTTCCCCAACCAAGGAGCAAGATATCGCCCTCGGCAGGGCCGTTGACTTCGGTCGGCGGAATTTCGCGTACGATTCCCGCGATCTTGCGCTCGCGGACGCGAACCATCTGTTCGTGATTCATCGGAGCGTAGCTTACGTTGCCGGTGAGGTAGTCCTTTTCGAGGCCACCGATACGGTGCTCGAGGCCAGGTGTTCCCGGGATGGCCCACGGTCGTGACAACGTTTCGGCATCGCGCAAATACGGGTAGTAACCGTTCGGATCCGTGCGGAATTCGACTTTGATTTCCGGCAAGTCGGCCGCGACGGGTACCCTCCACGGTTCGGCACCGTTCGCCAAATAACCATCCGAAAGAAAGAACACCGGCGTCATATAACGTGTCGCAATCCGAACCGCCTCGAATGCCATCGCGAAGCAATCGGCAGGCGTCGCAGGCGCGATAATTGGGACTGGCGAGTCGCTGTTTCGACCATACATGACCAACATCAGGTCGGCCTGCTCGGTCTTGGTCGGCAGCCCTGTACTAGGCCCGCCGCGTTGAATATCGGCGATGATCAGGGGAAGCTCTACGCTCACTGCCAGGTTGATCGTTTCAGCCTTCAAGCAAATGCCGGGCCCGCTCGTCGACGTGACAGCGATAGCGCCACCGAACGCAGCACCGAGAGCGGCGCCAACACCGGCGATCTCATCTTCCGCCTGGAAGGTCGAAACGCCGTAGCCCTTCATCGCCGCCAGCTCGTGCAAGATGTCACTCGCCGGGGTGATCGGATAGGTGCCGAGAAACAGCGGTCGGTCGGCCTTGCGGGCGGCGGCTACCAGGCCCAGGGATGCGGCGGCATTGCCAGTGATGTTGCGGTAGCGTCCCGGCGCAATGGTCGCAGCGCCTACCTTGTAGGCCGTGCGAAATACTTCTGCCGTTTCGCCGTAGTGGTAGCCCGCTTTGAGCACCCGGCGGTTCGCTTCTGCGATTTCAGGTTTTTTCGCAAACTTCTTGTCGACCCAGCGCAGCGTCGTTTCGATGTCTCTTTGGAAGAGCCACGACGTCAGCCCAAGCGCGAAGAAATTCCGCGAACGCATCATCGTCCGAGTCGGAAGCCCCATGTCGTTGAGAGCGTTGATCGTCAGCTTGGTGATGCTGACTTCGAAGAGCTGCAGCCGATCGAGGGAGCCGTCGGTCAAGGGATTGTCCGAGAACTCGGCCTTCTTGAGATTGAGCTCGGTGAACTGTTCCTTGTCGACGATGAGAATGCCGTTCGCGGGCAAGTCACCGACGTTGACTTTCAACGCGGCAGGGTTCATCGCCACAAGCACATCGGGCTGATCTCCGGGCGTGAAGATGTCGAGGCTGGAGAAGTGCAGCTGGAAACCGCTGACGCCGGCTAGAGTTCCCGCGGGCGCGCGGATCTCAGCCGGGAAATCAGGCAAGGTGCTCAGATCGTTGCCGGCGAGCGCGCTCTCGTTGGTAAAGTGCATCCCAGCTAGTTGCATCCCGTCGCCGGAGTCACCGGCGAAGCGGATGACGACGTGTGCGCGCTCCTCGACCGGTTTGTCGGTGGGCGCGACAGTCTCTTGCTGCATTTTCATCTCCTGTTCAGGACTCGCGAACAAAACAATGTCGGAGTCGGGTGCGAGCAAACTGGTCTCCGGCCGGCTTGCGAAGCAACTTCGGATTCTGCCCGAGTTTTGCCTGGAGTCGGGCAGCGCCCTTAAGTGCCGCAGGTTGTCGTTATCTCAGTCGACCGTTCCGGCCACTCTTCCTGTCTCATCCATCTTCATCCAACCGCCCAGCTCCCCGACAGAAAAGGTCGCGTCCCATCCATTCGTCGTTGCATTTAGCCATGCGTTGGGGCTGAATTCAACAACAGTTATACAATCGGAGGGTGCGGCATCCATGAGTCCGATACGGCTTCGAAATAGTTTTTAGCTGTGCGCTGGAACTGCCTCGAGTCGAAAGTGGCCTGAAGAGCCCTCGGTCGTCGTTTCGATCGCAATTTCGACACCCTCCTTGTGCCCGAAGTTGGCAATCGAATCGGGCTCGAATTCCTGCAAAAAGGCGGCAACATCGTCGTGGAGCGTGAGTACAAAATGGCGTCGTCCCGACCCGTCGTTACCGATCCCGTGGACCGTCCTCAGAACGTCGTAGGCAGTTGTTGCGACTCCGCGAACGACGCCTTTGCCGTGACAGGTCGGACAGGGAGAGCAGAGTTGTTGCGCAACGCTTTCGCGGGTCCGGTGGCGGGTCATTTCTACGAGACCGAGGGGTGAGAAGCCGTTCACCTCGGCCCGCGTTCGTTCCTCCTGCAGCGCGTCGTTGAGGGCCGTCAGGACCGAGTCGCGGTCTTCGGCCGACGCCATGTCGATGAAGTCGATCACGATGACCCCGCCGATGTCTCGCAGGCGGAGCTGTTCGGCAATCGCGGTCGCGGCCTCGAGATTCGTGCGAAGCGCCGTCATACGCTGGTCTGTCTTCCCGACGAAGCGCCCCGTGTTGACGTCGATTGAGGTCAGCGCCTCCGTCGGGTCGATGACGATATAGCCACCGGATCGGAGCCAGACGCGAGGCTGCAGTGCCTTTTCGATTTTGGTCTCGATGTCGTAGCGATCGAAGATAGGTTCCACTTCTTCGTAGAGTTCTAGACGCGGCCCGGTCGTCGGCATCACTGTCTCGATGAAGTGGGCAATCCTTTCGAGTTCGCCAGCGTCGTCAACCACCACTCGCGAGACGTCGAGGACATGCAGGTCGCGAATCGTCCGCAAGACGACGTCGAGGTCTTCGTGCAGCAGGGTGGGTGACGCTGCCGTCTCGGAGGCGACGTGAATCTGCTGCCAAATCCGGCGCAGTAGGTGTAGGTCCGATTGGATTTCCTCCTCGGGCACTCCTTCGCAAGCGGTCCGAATGATGACGCCGCCCGGACCCTCTCCGAGCGCAGCGACCGCTGCCCGCAATCGTGCGCGCTCGTCTTCGTCCTCGATCCGTCGCGACACGGCGATCTGGGCAGTGGCTGGCAGCAACACGACCAAGCGCCCAGGCAGCGAGATATTGGCTGTCACGCGCGCACCCTTAGAGCCGATGGGCTCTTTGCTGACCTGCACGAGGAGTTCTTGGCTGGTGCTCAGCCGTTCCTCAATGGGCGGTGGCAAAGGCGGCTCCCCGGTTTCGATCGACCCGCTGCCGAAGCCCTCTGGCGACTCGATCGGAATCAAGTCGGCGCTCGGCAAAAAGGCGGCCTTCGGGAGTCCGATATCAACGAATGCGGCTTGGATTCCCGGTAAGACCCGCAACACGCGTCCCTTATAGATCCGGCCGGCGGCGCTGCGATGCCGGCTTCTTTCAATATCGATTTGCAGGAGGCGCCCGTTTTCGACCGTCGCGACGCGGGCCTCGTTGGGTGTGGCGTTGATGATGAGTTGGCGAGACACGCGCCTTAGTTGCCGCCTTCGGCGGCTTCTCCCGCTTCATCGGCGCGCATGAACACCTGAATTTTTCTCATCGGCACGGCCCGCGCCTCGGCCGCATCGAGGGAAAAGAGGGCGGCCAAGACGTCGCTTGGTTTCACTGAACCTCGATCCGTAAACCGCACATCCATTTCGAGGTGATCACTGTCGATCCGAGCGAGCCGTGGGACGAGAGGCCGCGCGTCGATCTGGCGCTGCCCCTTTTTCGAATGCCGAGTGACTGGGAACTCGCTCGACTGTTCGAAGGCGCTGAGCACCGCGTCCACCCGCGCAGCATCGGCGGCCAGACCCGCGACATCGACTCGATAGCGGAATCCGCTCAGCTCACGATCGGGGCTCGTGCATCGCAGCGACACCTCATGCGCGGATTGCACCGCGAGTCCCTCTGGCAGCTGTGCCGACAATGCGGCGCCGGTGGTGACGGCGTCACACGATTCGGCCAAGTCGATGTCGATAATCTCACAGTCGCTCTCGGCTCCGACCGGCAGCCCTGGGCTAAACCGCAGCTTCGGCATTGGCCGAAAACCGCCCGAGAATGCGACCGGCACTCCGGCACGACGCATGGCGGCCGAAAACACATCGATGAGCTCGAGGTGACTGATGAAGCGAGCGCGGCCGGTTTTTGAATAGGCGATCCTGATCCTCATTTCCGGCGGGACCGGCGGCGGCGGTGCAGCTCCGAGGCCTTCGGAAGATGCGTCGAGCCATTCCTCGGCGTTGCCTAGTCCACCTTCCGGTCCACTCGGTGCCCGCCGTCGCGCACCGGCCGTGTCCCCGGGGACTGCGGAATGCTCGCCGACCAGCGGGGCCAGAGGCTCTGCTGAATGCAGCTTCTTCCATCCTCGCGGCTCCCACGAACCGGTCTCATCTGGATCGGCGCCAACGATGCCAGACGCCCAGTGGTCGACCACCTCGCCTCGGTGCTCGCTGCCTTTGGCGCCGTCCAGGTGGTACGTGACGTTGCGAATCTTTTTGAAATCACAAGCTCCGCAGTAGGTGCACCGATCGATGCTACAGTCCGGTGTCAGTCGTCCCTCGACTGCATGCGCCAAGTCTTGTTGCAGAAACTTCTTGGTCACACCGCTATCAATATGGTCCCAGGGCAGGGTTTCGTCCAGAAAACGGCGGCGCAGCTGGTCAGCCCCGACGATGCCGGTATCTCGCAGTGCCTGTTCCCAGAGCTCGAAGTTGCAGTGCTCCGTCCAGCCGTCAAATCGGCAACCGAGCTCGAATGCCCGGCGAATCGTTGCCCCTATTTCACGGCCCCCCCTCGAGATGATCCCCTCCAGATACGAAGTGCGCGCATCGTGCCATTTGAACCGAACCTTTCGCTTCCGAAGTTCTTCCCGGAGAAAGCCTTGGCGTCGTCGTGTCTCGTCGACGTCGATTTGTGCCGACCACTGAAACGGTGTGTGCGGCTTGGGAACGAATGTCGACACGCTAGCGGTGACCTCGATACCCTTGCCGCCTTCGCGGGCGACACGCGACGCGAGTTCGGCGATACCGCGCAAATCGTCTTCGTTCTCGCCTGGGAGTCCGATCATGAAGTAGAGCTTGAGCGACCGCCAACCGAGACCGAAGATCTGCCGAGCTGCTTCGATCAGCTCCTCCTCGCCATACTCCTTTTGGATGATGTCTCGCATTCGCTGCGAGCCCGCTTCGGGCGCGAGTGTGAATCCCGTCTTTCGTACTCGCTTGATCTGCTCCAGAAGAGATGGTGCGAGAGCGTCGACGCGGGTGGAAGGGAGTGACACCGCCACGCGATCTGCCGAGTAGCGGTTCATCAGTTCCGTGATGACCGGATTGACACAGCTGTAGTCGCCGGTGCTGAGACTCAAGAGCGAGAGCTCTTGCGTCCCCGTTGCCTTGACCGCCGCCTCGGCGCTTTCGAGCACGCGGTGTGGATCGCGTTCGCGCAGCGGTCGATAGATGTATCCAGCCTGACAGAAGCGGCAGCCTTTGACGCACCCCCGCATGACTTCGAGACTCGGGCGCCCGTGTACGATCTTGAGATTGGGGACGATGTGCGTCTCGGCGATCGGCACCGAGTCGAGGTCGCGCAGAACGCGCTTCCGGACTTGTTCTGGTTGATCCGGAGTTGCGTCGATGCGCGTCAGGCGTCCGCGACGATCGTGCTGCGGTGAATAGAGAGAAGGGACGTAGACGCCGTCGACTTCGGCGAGCTGACGGAGGATCTCTGTCCGGGGCAACGTCCGGCGCCGGGCGAGGATTGTACACAGATCGTGAATCGCTTCTTCTCCATCGCCGAGAAGTACGGCGTCGAGAAAGTCGGCGATCGGTTCGGGATTAAAAGCACAAGGTCCGCCAGCCAGGACGATTGGATGATCGTCGTTTCGGTCGACAGCGAGAAGCGGAAGCCCCGCCAGATCGATCATGTTCAGGAGGTTGGTGTATGTCAGCTCGTACTGCAGGCTAAAGCCTATGGCGTCGAACATCTCCAGCGGGGTGAAGGTTTCGAGCGATACGAGGGGCAGCTGCTTTTGGCGGAGTAGAGCCTCCATGTCAGCCCATGGCGCGTAGACTCGTTCCGCGTAGACGTCATCGCGACGGTTCAGCAAATCGTACAAGATCTGCATCCCGGGATGGGACTGGGCAATCTCGTAAACTTCGGGAAACGCCAGGGCGAAACGAACGTCGACAGCTTCGGGATCCTTGAGGACGGCTCCCTTTTCGTTACCGAGATAGCGCCCGGGTCTGTCGACACGCGCGAGGAGGGCTTCGTATTCGGCTTGAATTTTCGTCATTGAGTCGCGTTCTACTTTCGAATGAGATCGTACGGCGGTTCGATTGGTCAGGCAACTGTAGGCAGGCAACTGGAGGCCGGCCGCAATTTGCGAGCTGTCTCGACCAAGAGCTGTTCACGAGCGGGGAATCAGAACCGCGCCTGATTCCTTGACTCCGACATAGCTGGTAAGTAGCGTCGCTGCCAGATGCCCGACCGCCCAGTCTCACATTGTCTACTCCGCCCAAGTTTAACGCCTCGCTTGGCGATGCCGGGTACTCCAAGGAAATAGCCGATGAGCACTTTGCAGGGAGTGATCCACACCAAGGTTCTGGTGCTGAATCGCAATTTCCTGCCGGTGCACGTGACTTCCGTTCGGCGGGCATTTTCGCTTCTTTACCAAGGAATTGCTCAGGCCGTTGACGAGCAGTATCGAACCTTCGACTTCCAGTCGTGGAGCGAGCTTTCCGTCGCCGTACGCAATGAATCGGTTGGACTCGTGAATGGCGCCATTCGCGTGCCGCGTGTCATCTTGTTGCTGACTTACGACCGGGTACCGCGGCGCCAGATTCGCTTCAACCGCTTCAACGTTTATTCCCGAGACCGAAACACCTGCCAGTACTGCGGACGGCGCTTGGGCCGACCGGAGCTTACCCTGGACCACGTGATTCCGAGATCGCAGGGCGGGCGCTCTTCCTGGGAAAATATCGTATGCTCGTGTCAAGATTGTAATCGACGAAAGGGTGGACGG
This sequence comes from Deltaproteobacteria bacterium, assembly GCA_029262455.1. Taxonomy (GTDB): domain Bacteria; phylum Desulfobacterota; class Binatia; order HRBIN30; family CADEER01; genus CADEER01. Next base: position 35,999 of record JAJCZJ010000033.1, read on the forward strand.
ACGCCGAAGCAAGCCGAAATGGCACTGCTGCGTGAACCGAGACGTCCAGACTGGACGCCCTTCGTCCTGCAGTCATTCTCATCACTCAGTCACCGAGAATGGTTGCCGTTTCTCACCACGGTCGACGCCGCATATTGGGGCAACGAACTCGAGCCGTGACGAAGGCCATGACCGGAGACGCCAGCGCTCGGGAAGCCCTAAGTTAGCGCTCTCGCGGCTTGGGCCCCGGCTCCGAGGAAATTGTAGAGTGCCGCGTTGACAATCGCGGCGCTGCTGTGGGATGGTACCGCATATGGTGGTGGTGATGGATCGAGTACACTTGATCTGGTGGGTGATGCGATGCGGCTCAAGCAATTAGAGCTCGTAGGTTTTAAGTCTTTCCCGACCCGGACGACGTTGGATTTCCCTTCGGGGGTCACCGGAGTCGTCGGGCCCAACGGCTGCGGTAAGTCGAATATCGTTGATGCGATGCGTTGGGTTCTTGGCGAGCAGAGTCCGAAGCATTTGCGCGGTGACAGCATGGAGTCTGTCATTTTCAACGGCAACGACCAAAGCGCCCCGCTGGGCATGGCGGAAGTCTCATTGACGTTTGAGAATGACGAGCCGTCGCGGGCGGCCACGGAGCTGGACCAGGAGATGTCCGACCTGCCGGCTCAGTTCCGCGATCTCGCCGAGATCATGATCACCCGGCGGTACTATCGGTCCGGCGAGTCGGAGTACTACATCAATAAGACGAGCTGCCGGCTCAAAGATATCACCGAACTGTTCCTCGGAACCGGGGTCGGCTCAAAAGCCTACGCGATCATCGAGCAGGGGCGGGTCAGCGAGATGATCAGCGCCAAGCCGGAAGAGAGGCGGCTGTTCATCGAGGAAGCTGCCGGCACAACGCTGTATCGCAGCCGCAAGCTGGCCGCCGAGAGGAAAATGGAGCGAACCCGGGAGAACCTTTCGCGGGTCACCGACATCCTCTCGGAAATCGATCGGCAGCGTCGCTATATCGAGCGGCAAGCGAAGAAAGCCGAGACCCATCGCCGCATCAGCGACGAGTTGCGCGAGCTCGACCTGCGGATCGCGTCGCGGCACTCAGCTGAGTTGGAGACGCGAGCAAGGTTGCTGAATGAGCAACGCGAAGTCCTGCACCAGGACGAGGCGGCGACAGCCGCCGTCGTCGATTCGGGCGAGAGTGAACGCAGCCGCGCGGAGGAGAGTCGCGCCGAGGCAGAGCAGCGCCAATCAGCGCTGCGCGAGAGCCTTGCCGTGCTGGACTCCGAGCGCCAGAGCCTAGCGGAGCGCGTCGCCTTATTGACCGGCGAGCGCGACGAACGCGAGCGCCGTCGCCAGAGGCTGACGGTCGAGATCGAGGAGGCGAAGCAGGGTTTGGCTGCGATGGGTAGCCGCATGGTGGATAACGAGCGCGAACGCGATGAATCCGTCGGCTCCCTGCAGCAAGACGAAGCCGAACTCAAGACGGTCGAGCAGCGGCAGATCGAGGCGGCAGGGGCGGTGAGTGAAGTTGAAGCACAGATTGAGGCTGACAAGAACGCACTGGTAGCGCACGTCGCCGAGCAGGCGCAGGCCCACAATGCGATGTCGACTCTTCAACACCGCGCCGAAGACATCGATCGCCGTCAGGCGCGCTTGCGCGATGAGAGCGGCGTCATCGACCAGCGGATCTCGGAGGCAGCGGACCGCCGCACGCAGGCTGTCGAAGCCTTGTCTCAGCTACGCGATCGTCTAGCTTCCGCCACTCAGGAGCAGGAACAACTGGCCGAGGACGTTCGTCGTCAGGCCGAAGAGCGGCGTCGGCTGGATCGGCAAATTTCAGAGTTCGAAGGCCAATTAATCCAGGCGAAATCTCGACTCGAATCGTTGATCCAAATCCAGTCGCGATACGAGGGTTTCGAGCGCGGTGTTCGAGCCGTCATGGGCGGCGCCGATTCTGCTGGGGCGCACGAGGGCATTCTCGGGGTCGTCGCGGACGTGATCGGGATCCCGCAAGAGTACGAGCGCGCCGCGGCTGCGGTTCTCGGCGACCGTCTCCAGTATGTGATCGTGCGCGGAGAAGAAGAAGGCGCGGGTGCCGTGGATCGACTGCGTCGGGACGAGCAAGGACGCGGCTCATTCATCCCCCTTCACCCACGACAGATCGAGCATACGGCAGCGCAGATGAATGGCGCGTCGAAGCGCATGCTCGAGCTAGTGAAGTTTGACGAGTCCTTTCGTTCGATCGCCGAGTCTCTTCTCGGCGACGTCGTCGTCGTGCCAGATCTCACGTCGGCGGTCAGCGCATGGCGGGACGGTGGTAAGGTTACGATGGTCACGCCGGACGGCGATGTAATGCAACCGTCAGGTGTCATCACTGGTGGTAGTGACCGTCCGGTGGAAGAAGAGATCCTCGCGCGGCGGCGTGAGATCGAGTCGCTTTCGGCGCGAGCCGAAGAAACTCAGGTCGAGATTGATTCACTGCGACAGGCCCATGCCTCTGCGAGCGAGCTGCTCGAGCAAGCGGAGCAAGCTGTGCAGTCGGCGGGTGAGGGAGCCCACGACCTCACCGTTTCGATTGTCGCTGCAGAAAAGGACATCGAGCGATTTCAGCTCGAGATCCCGGAATTTGAGCGTCGCCGCGAAGTGGTGCGTTTCGAGCTGGAAACCCTGACCGAAGAGGCCGAGACCGTCTCCAGCTCGTTGCTCGAGCACCGGGAAACGGTCACACGTCTCGAGGAGAAACGTCGCGAGATCGATGCCCGGTCTGAAGAGTTGCGGCGCCAGCGCGAAGAGGTGGCGGGCCGCGCCGAGACTGTGCGTGCTGATGTAACTGCAGTCAAGATCCGCGTCGCCGAGCGCCGCGAGCGTCAGCAATCAGCGCTCGCAGCGTTGGCCTCACTCACCGAGCAACAGCGGGAGCTGTACATCCGGCAGCAGACGCTCGGCGCCGACCTGCAGGGGTGCGCTTCAGAGTTCGAGAGGCTGAACAGAGATATCGAGGAGGCCAAACAGCGCGGTCTCGAGGGCGAACAGCGCCAGGAGGAGGTCAAGGCCACCCTCGCGCAAGTGAGTGCCGAAGTCGAAGAACGTAGCACTGCACTGCGAGAAAAGGTCGAGATCGCCTCAGCGGGGCGCCAGCGGCTCGATAAATTGCGCAAGACGCTCCAAGAGGTTGAAATCGGACTTTCCGAAGCCCGGCTCAAGACCGAGCACCTGGCGACGGCGATCCAGGAGAAGTACGAGTGCGACGTGCCCGGGTGGCAGGAGCCGGACGAGCCGGTTAGCGAAGAGGCGCTGGCGCAAGAAGCCGAACAGGCGGACAACTTGCGGCGCCGCCTTGCTAAGATGGGCGACGTCAATGCGGCGGCAATCGACGAGCTCCGTGAGTTGGAGGAACGCAGCGAGTACCTCACGGCGCAGCGAGATGACCTGGAGCGATCCCTCGCCGACCTCGAGAAGACAATCCAGAAGCTCAACCGCGCTTCGCGCACCAAGTTCGCCGAGACCTTCGCCCAGGCGAACGAAACGTTTCAAAAAGTCTTTCCCCGACTCTTCCGCGGCGGCGAAGGGCGTCTAGTGCTGACGGACGAGAACAACCTCCTCGAGTCTGGCGTCGATATCATTGTCCGGCCTCCGGGAAAGCGACTCGACACCGTGAGTCTTCTCTCCGGTGGAGAAAAGGCGCTCGTAGCCGTCAGCCTGATCTTTTCCCTCTTTCTGATCAATCCGACTCCGTTTTGTATCCTCGACGAGGTGGACGCACCGTTGGATGACGCCAATATCGGCCGCTTCAGCCAGATGATTGCGGAAATGAGCGAGCACTCGCAGTTCATCATCGTCACGCACAACAAGCGCACGATGGAGTCTTCCAACGTGCTGTACGGTGTCACGATGCAGCAGCCCGGGGTGTCACGCATCGTCTCGGTCTCGATGAGCTAAAGCGCTGCTACGTGATGATCTGCACAGCTAGCAAACACCCCGGCGGGGACACCACGTGTCTTCCCTCGCCGACCGCAGAACCTCCGCGCCTGTTCGTGGACATCCATGCGGGACCACTCCTGCGTCTTGCCAGGCGTCAGCTGAACTTGCCGATCTGATCGGGCGGTTGGGGCCTTTCCGGTGGAAGCCTTTCTCGAATTTCCAGCGGCAGTTGCTGTTGCCACGCTATTTGCCGGCGGATTCCTCGGCTGGCTGGTGGCCCGTCTCTTTGGCCCCGCAGCGCCGCCAGCGGACTCGACGCAAGATCGCGAGGCGAACGCGTCGCGTTCACCCGGACCTGTGGCCAACTCGGAGCCTGCCTCGTGGACCTCGGGCCTGGCGCGAACCCGGGGCAACCTGGCCCGCCGTATGCTTTCGGCCTGGACCGAGAATCCTGACGTGGAAGTGTGGTTACGCGGCGTCGAGGAAACTCTTCTTTCCTCCGATGTCGGCATCAAGGCGACAACCCTGCTGGTCGACCGATGGCGCGGTGAGATCGGAGGGGCCGCGACTGCGGAGGAGGTTCGAACCGTCATTCAATGTGGCGTGCGCGAACTGCTCGAGGATGGCGTCGCAGCGCCATCCAGCTCAGACAAGCCTCGGGTCGTGCTCGTCGTCGGCGTCAACGGAGTCGGCAAGACGACCACGATCGGCAAGTTGGCCCACCACTACAAGCAGGAGGGCCTCTCGGTTCTGCTGGTCGCTGCGGACACCTTCCGCGCTGCCGCGATCGAGCAACTTCAGCTTTGGGCCGAAAGGGTGGGGATCGATCTCGTCAAACACCAGCACGGCGCCGACCCGTCGGCGGTGGTGTTCGACGGCGTCAAGGCGGCGCGCGCGCGGTCCGTCGATGTCGTGATCATCGACACCGCCGGCCGGTTGCACGTCAAAGAAAACCTCATGGCCGAGGTCCAGAAAATCGCCCGCACCGCCGGTAGAGAGATTGCGGACGCGCCACACGAAGTGCTTTTGGTGATCGATGCAACGACCGGGCAAAACGCCATCAATCAGGCCAAAGTATTCCACGAATCGCTCGGCGTGACAGGGGTCGCTTTGACGAAGTTGGACGGCACCGCCCGGGGCGGAGTCGCATTGGCAATCCGAACCGAACTTGGCTTGCCGATCCGCTACGTCGGGATTGGCGAACGGATTGAGGATTTGGCCCCTTTTGATGCTGAGGCATTTGCCGAGGCGCTATTTTCCGATACGGACCTTGAACCCGGAGCAACCCGGAGCTAGGGTCAAGTGTCGCTTGAAGAACAGAGAGATATGACGCTAGAGAGTTTGAAGGTTCTGGAAGGCAAAGTAGAGAATGTCCTGGCCCAGCAACAGGTGCTCGGTCAAGAACGGGATCGCCTTCGCGACGAGCTGAAGGCGGCCCAGGACAAAATCGCCGCCATGACGGGCCAACTGGAAGAGATCGAGCGCGAGCGGTTGGAAGTCCGCACACGTGTAGACTCACTCCTGGGTCGACTCGACGAGCTGAGCGTCTGAGTTCGGTGAAGTGAATGGCGGCCGCTGTCGAAGTTGAGATCTTGGGGCAAAAGTTCCGAGTCAAATCGGACGACGGCGAGGAGCACCTGCGGCACGTGGCGGCGTACGTGGACGGCAAAATGAAGGAGATTGGCGATCCCGAGGCTGCTATATCACCATATACACGCGCCGTGCTGGCTGCGTTGAATATCGCCAGCGAATGTCAGAAGCTAGAACAAGCACAAACTGAACTAGACAAAGCTGTGGGTCGGCTGACCGAGATGTTGGAACGGGGTGCGCCGACTCTTGATGGGAAGGAGATTTCGGAGCGGGCATGAAGAATTGGGTACAGCGCACTATCGCTGCATTCATGTCGGGCTTTTTCCGGTGGTGAGGTCGATGGAGTCATTGAGGCAATTAAAGAACAAACATCCAAGGAGTGGCAGTCGGCGCGCCTGAGTTCTCAAAGGCGCAGCGACTGATCCAATCGATACCGACTACCGGCAATAGTGAATGCCCGTCCCTAGACCGGGGATGGCACCAAAGGAACAAATTCGACGTCAATTGCGCGCACTTCGACGCGATTTGGCACCTGGTCAAGTCGACTTGGCGGGAGAGGCAATCTGCCGCCGTATTCTCTCGAGCGGGCTGCTCGAAACAGCAACAGCCGTTTATGGGTACTCCGCGATCGAGAACGAGGTCTCTCCGGAGCGATTCATCGACAGGGCCCATGAATTGGGGATTCCCGTGGGCCTACCGATCATCGACGGTGATCAGCTTTTCTACCGTCGGTACGATCGAGGAGATCTCTTAGACCCCGGCCCCTGGGACATTGCGATCCCAACCAATGGGCCGGTCATGAGTGTGGAGGCCGATTCAGTGGTGTTTGTGCCACTGGTGGCCTGGGATGAAGCAGGGACCCGCCTCGGAAGAGGGGGCGGATTTTACGACCGAGCTGCCTGTGCGTGGTCGCCAAAGGCGCTGCGCGTGGGCTTGGCATATGAGCTTCAAAGAGTCGATTGTCTGCCCCGAGACTCGTGGGATGTTCCGTTGCACATGGTGGTGACCGAGCAGCGTGCGATCTCGTGGATTGACGATAACTCCGCGAAACCTCTTAGAAAGGAGAAAGCGGACCGCGATGGAATATGCGTTGATAACAGTGATCAGCATCGTATTGGCGGTCGTGCTCGCCTGGGCGATAGACAGGCTGCGAAACCGGCAGCGTGAGGAACAGGATAGGGCGGCTGAGGAAGCACAGCAGCGGGTACTAACGGAAGCCAACAAAGAAGCCGAAGCGATTCGTCGCGAGGCGGAGACTAAAGGGCGCGAAGCGGCACAACAGGCCAGGAGTGACGCTGAGAAGGAACTGAAACGGCGGCGACAAGAGCTGCAAGCAAACGAAAAGAAGATCGACGAACGGGAAGAGGTGGTTGGAAGCAAAGACGCTGAAGTTGAGAAGAGGGAGCGTGAAGCGAAGCGGCGCGAGCAAACGCTCAAGCAGCGAGAAGAAACGATCGAAACGAAACAAGCCGAGTACGAATCGTTGCTCGACGAGACCCGTCAGCATCTCGAGCAGACCGCCAACCTGACGCGTGACGAAGCCAAGCAACAACTCGTGCAGTCCATGGTGGATGAGGCCAAGCATGAAGCCGCGAAGAAGATCCGGGTCATCGATCAGGAGGCCCGCGAGGATGCAGACCGCCAAGCCAAGAAGGTAATCTCGATCGCCATCGAGCGATTGGCGGGAGAGTTCGTCGCCGAGAGAACTGTTTCGGTTGTCCATCTACCGAGTGACGATATGAAGGGACGCATCATCGGGCGT
>JAJCZJ010000034.1 GCA_029262455.1 Deltaproteobacteria bacterium
GGTTTGGGGACGCCCCGCGATGCGGGGTTTGGTACTCGGTGGTTTTGGCGGGCGTCACCACCCCAAAAACGACGGCATTAAAAGAATGATGAGAGTAAACACTTCCAACCGCCCAGCCACCATGACCGTCGCCAGCAACAACTTCACGGGCGCGGGAAAGTGCGCAAAATTGTCGTACGCGCCAATTGCGCTGAGGCCGGGGCCGACGTTGGAAATGGAAGTCAGAGCCGCTGAAAAAGCCGTCTCGAGATTGTAGCCAAAGGCGGTGACGATCGTCGCCGTAGCCGCGATGATCAAAAAGTACGCGCAGAAGAATGCCCAGATTCCCGCTAGAATCTCCTCATCGACCGGCTTGCCGCCATACTTGACCGGTCGCACGGCACGCGGATGAACGAGGCGGTCGAACGCTGCTCCGAGTGCGCGAACTCCGAGGATGGCGCGCAAACTCTTGACGCCACCGCTGGTCGAGCCCGCCATCCCGCCGAGAAACATAATGATCAGGAACAGCATTTGCAGCAAGCTCGGCCACAGCTCGAAATTATCGGTCGCGTAGCCGGTCGTCGTCATCAGCGACACCGTCTGAAAAGCGCCGTCGCGCAACGCCTCCGAAAACGGCTTGCCGCCAATCGTCAGCACGACAGTGCAAACCGTCGTAACGAACAACAGCACCCCCAAATAGTATCGTAGCTCCGTGTCTTTCCAGACCACACCGACACGACCCGTCAGTACACGGTGGTGAATCACGAAGTTGATTCCTGCAATCACCATGAACAACGTGACGATCCACTCAATCGCCGCTGAATTGAAACCGCCGACCGACATGTCGTTGGTGGAGAATCCGCCCGTTGCCAAGGTCGTCAGCGAGTGGCAGATGGCATCGAACATCCCCATCCCAGCCGACCACAAACAAAAACATTCCAGCAACGTGAAGCCTACGTAGATCAGCCACAAGCGACGCGCCGTTTCGGCGATACGGGGCGCGATCTTGTCGGTCACCGGCCCGGGCACTTCGGCTTTGAACAACTGCATGCCGCCGATACCGAGGAGCGGCAAAATGGCGATGGTAAACAGGATGATCCCCATCCCGCCCGTCCACTGCGTGATCGAACGCCACAGCAACAGTGCGCGTTCGGCTTCGTCGAGCTTCGACATCACGGTCGAACCAGTCGTGGTGAATCCCGCGACCGATTCAAAGATCGAGTCGACAACACCCAAGGTCCCGGTGAAGTAGTACGGCAGCGCTCCACCCACCGAAGCAATGACCCAGGCCGAACCCACGACGAAGAAACCGTCGCGCGGTCGCAGGCGACGCTCGCCGGTGCGCGTGACGTTCGACAATACGCCGCCAGCGGCAAACGCCAACAGCATGCTGAACAGATACGGAAAAGAATCCTCGCCGTAGTACAGCGCCGTCAGAACCACAGGTACTTGGAACGCACCAATCAGCACCAACAGCCAACCGACAACAAAAAGATCAAGTCGAAAATTCATCCGTGCCCAACAAACGTTCCCGACGAAGCCCCTGCCCCATGGCAAAAGGGAGGGCGAGGCTCCCGCCGAGCCGCGTCACATCGCAACCAATACACCACAAACACACAAGCGTCGCATCGGTAAAACTACCCTCGACGACGCGCTACACCCAGGAACTGATCCAAGCTCCCGGCCGCCTGCGTCGTCGTAACCAGCACCAGATGATCGCCCGCCGCAACCTGGTCCTCACCCCCCGGGACCAACAACTCCTGCCCACCGCGGCACAACGCAACGACGAGAATTCCACGCGGCAGCCCAACCTTCGCCAAAGGCGCGGAAGTCAACTTACTCCCCTCGACAGCCTCGACCTCCAACACTTCGACTTTGTCTTCGAGCAACGCCGAAACCGATCGAACCCTTCCGCGACGAATCGCCTGCAGAGCCAAACCGATCGCCAGCAATCGCGGTGAGATCACAGCGTCGATGCCGATCTCGCCGATCAGGTTCGCCAACTCGGGGTTATCCACAAGCGCAAAAGCGCGTTTCGCCCCCAGCCGCTTGGCCAACAAACTCGCAACCAGATTGTCCTCGTGGTCGCCGGTAACCGCAACGAAGGTCGACACACGGTCGATATCCTCTTCCTCGAGCACCGTGTGGTCGGTCGCCTGCCCGGTAATCACCAGAGTCGACTCGAGTTCCTCCGCCGCGCGGCGCGCCATCGCCGCCGATTCCTCCAGCAACGACACCTTGAGACCACGGCGCTCGAGGCGATGCGCGAGCGCCAGTCCAACCCGGCCCGCTCCGGCGATCATGACGTGCGTCTTCTCAGCGCGACCAGCCCCAACCAGCGTGAGAATCCCGTCGAGCTCGGGGCGCGCGATCGCGAAGTAGACCAGATCCCCGGCGCGAATCTCCTCCTCGCCATGCGGCACGATCCACTGACCGTTGCGCTGAATAGCGGCCACCAAAGTCGGCGTTGCGGGAAACAGCAACCTCATCGACGACAACATCAAGCCATTGAAATCCGACTCAGCAGTGATGCGAAACCCGGCGACCAGCAAGCGACCGTCGAGCAGCGACACGACGTCGGCGGAGCCAGGCACTTCGAGGAGCGAGGCGATCCGATCGACCGTTGCTTCCTCGGGATTGACGCGGACATGTTCGCCTTCGTGCAAACGATCCATCACCGCAAAACCCTCGGCATGTCCGGGGTCGCGCAAGCGCACGACGACGCGGGGAACATTGAACTCAGCCGTGGCCAGCATACCGGCGACCATATTGCATTCGTCCGAATCAGCGGTGGCAACCAGCAAACCAGCCTTCGCGATGCCAGCGCGACGCAAGACAGGTGCGGTAGCGCCGTTCCCCTCGATCACCTGAACGTCGAGTTCTTCGGTGAGACTCCGCACCTTGGAGGGATCGCGCTCGACCAGAGTGACGTCGCACCCATCAGCCGAAAGCTTCCCCGCAAGGGAAGCTCCCACCAATCCTCCACCAACAATCACAACAAACATCGCGAAGAGTCCCCAGCCCAGTTTCGCAACCAGGCAATCGACGCAGCATATCCCAAACGCAACCAAACAAAAGCACTATCGACACGATTCCCAGCACGCGAAGGAGGAACCGACAACAGGACACTTTCACTCGCATTATTAGGTACTTAAGCCAGGGGACTTAAGGTCCGATCGAGAACCAGAGTGCTGCAAACGATTCCTCCCTCGGCGCCCAACGGCCGATCGAGAGACGAATCACAAACGTCGGCCAACGCCGACGCCCCCATCGCAAACCAGTCGGCCGGCCACAAAGTCGTCGCCAACGGCACATACCGCTCGATCGCCCACGAGATCACCGGCGAGGCGATCAACACCGCCAGCCCAGACGGCAAGCGAGTTCCGCCCAAACGACTTCAAGACGTCCAACGACCCCGGCGTGCACCATCTTAATGATCAAGGCCTAAGACGCGAACACTACGGCCGACGCCGTCGCCGTAACGGACCAACGGCGCAGCCCCCAAGTTCGACGCCGGCGAAGCCGCCGTCGGGCACTGGCAAAGCCCGCTCCGGACTAGCGGCGCAGCCGCGCCGCCCGCCTTGATTCCCGCCCCCAATTCCCATAGCAGAATCAAAGTCGACGGCGGCCACCAGGCCGCGCACTCGGAATACGTCCCCGTCGTCTAGCCTGGCCAAGGACACCGGCCTTTCACGCCGGCGACACGGGTTCAAATCCCGTCGGGGACACTTTATTCCACTTGGGTTTTTGACGAGGAACCGCAAACCCCTGGTCGAAGGTTTGCGTTTTCGCCCCTGACGCCGCTGCCAAGTCGGTGTCAGGCTCCCCTGCGCGGTATCCCTCCAAGAGCGCCAGTTGCTCATCAACGTGGCTCTGTAGGAAGCGGCCATAGCTCCGCTCGATCACGGCAACCGAGTTGCCCGCGTACTCGGACAAAAACTTGAGATTCAGTCCCCGCGTGAGGCCAATCGAAATGAAGCTTGAGCGGGTATTATAGAATTTCCTGTGTCGAATGTTCGTTGCCCTCAGGGCCGGCCGCCAGTGGTCCTTCGGCCATTCCCTCTGGTCGATCGGGCCGCCATTCTTGGAGTTCTTGAAAACATAGTCATCGGCTTCGGCGTTCAAGGGTTTCACGTCTCGGAGAATATCGCGGACTGACTTCACGACGGGGATTGTCCGCTCACTGTTGAGCGTCTTTGTTGCCGCCTCATCACCAAGGTACCGTGACCGCCAAATGTGGAGAAAACCGTTACGGGTATCGACATCCCCCCAACGCAACGCGACGGCCTCCGATGGCCGCAGCCCAACGTGAAACTGCGTAAACACGAACGAGTAGTAAAACGGCTTCCTGCTCGCGAACCACCCTAGAATCAGATCTCGCTCGGCTTCCGTGAATGGATCAGGTTTGGGCGTGGTGGGTCGGGGCCAGCGAACGGCCGAGAACGGATCGGCGTCTAGGAGATCGTCGACCCTTGCCTCTCGCACCATCGCCCGGAACGATCCATCGATGATGTTCCGAGCGGTTTTCACCGCCAGCCCCCTCGCGATCAGGTCCGATTGCAGAGCCCGCAGGTGGGAAGCTCTCAGATTCGCGACCGGGAGATCGCGCATGGTCTTACAGAACCCATCATTCGAAACTACCGCATCGAGCACGTATGTAGTCATGTGCTGCCGATAGTCCCGCTGTCGGGATGCTCGGGCGAGGGGAGGTTTTTGCTGCTGAATCCACCCCTCATAGTAGTCGCCTATGGTCAAAGCTCTTGCTGCTACCGCCGATGTCCCATCGACCGTGCTCGGCTGTTTCAACTCGTCTGCGCGGTTGCCCCTCGGAAAGAAGTACAGATATCTCTCGGGCGAAAAAGAGCCGAGCTTTATCTCTGCATTCACAGCCGCCGCGATGGGTTCGACCCGCTCGCGATTCGCCTTCGTATCCGGCAGTCCCGTCCCTTCGGACCAGCGCCGACCTCTGTGATTGAGGTACAGCGTTAGATTACCGTGGTGGTTCTGTCGTACCCGGCAACCCATCAGATCAGCGAGCCCGCCTTCGCAAGAGATTTTGGTTCAGCTTCGACCCGGTCGCCGGTTTGTTCGTCACGAACTGATCTTGGCCGGTCGCATCCTCACCTTCAAGCCACTCCTGAACAGCCGCCAGCCTGAATCTCGGCCCAATTCCGATCGGTCGCACGTAGTGGTGCCCCTCACGAAGAACGCCGCTGCTCATCAAGTTTCGGAGTCGCTTAGGCGAGACCCTGGCCAGCGTCGCCGTTTCGCTGATGGTGAGGTACCTATTCGTAGACGTTGGGGTCACAGCAATGTCATTTCCGGCCCATGGCCTCGGTCGCTTCGCGAACGAGCAACGCGAGTTTCGTCGGCGCATCCTTGTCGGCCCGCTCCCGGTCGCGCTGGAGTTGGACGGCCTCGGCCCGAGTCCGAGCCCGCCCGAGCATCGACGACCAGGTGACCCGAACCTCCTCTAAGACATCGTGGAGGGAGGGGAGAAACCCATTCGCAGCCGATCCCGCCGCGGCGGGGATCGCCTTCTTGAGCGCCCGACCATCGAACCCCTTGAGGTGCTGTACGTAGACCCGAAGCGCCTGATCGGTGTCGGGAAGGTGGTTGGTCGAGCACACCGAGAAAAGCTGAGCCTCTAGGAGCTTCAACACCTCGCCGGCTGGCATCGGGACCTTGGCCAGCTTTTCCTTGAGATCGGCGTCGAGCGTCATGTGGCTCATTCCAGGCCCTCCAGGATCTTCTTGCGGTCGGCGTCAGTGCGACCAACGCCTCGCCTTTTCCCCATCCGGGACTTCACCCGAGCCTCCAGGGCCTCCACGTCGTCGTCCCACCTGCCGTCGCCAAGCCAACTCGCAGGCAGCGGGATGAGGTGCTTCGGCATCTCGTAACGAGTGTAGATCGCCGCGTGCCTCGGGTAAGTATCCAGCGCCTTCGCGCAGTCCGCCGGCGACATCCGAGCCCATCGCTCCTCGGCTCGTTTCTTCTTTTCCTTGTTGGGGATCAGGAGCCAGAATTTCGAGAAGGGAGGCCGACGGCCACCCGTCCCCCCGTCAGGGGGGACAGTGTTAATTGCTATTTCCTCTTCTCTACTCTTCTCTCCTCTTCTGTTCTCTTCTCTTCTCTGGTCCGAAGATTCGCGGACATCTTGCGGACGCGCTCGTCCTAGGTTTCGCGGACGTTTCCTGGACGCCTTTGGTCCGAAATCACCCGGACAGTCGGCGGACACCGCTCGTCGCTTCCACGAGGGACTGCTGGAGGACGCCCTATCTTGCCGTTTCCGCTCAACGTCCGCCGCTCGGCGCTTTGCGGACTCGCCATTGTGTCGATCGTAGTGCGGCAACTGGAGCCCACCTTTCGTTTCGACCAACCAGCCGACCTCCTTGAGTCCTGCCGCGAACCCCTTGTGACCGACTTCCTCATCGACATCATCGAGTCCCAAGAACGGAATCCGCCCATCTACGGATTGCCCGTCCGCCCACGACCAAAACCTGTGTAGGAGTCCAACAATGAGATCGCGCTCCAGCCCGAGAATTTTCCCGAGGCGTATGACCGCGAGGTCTCCTCTAAGTTCAACCCTCATCTTGATCCAAGCCATCATTGCTGCGGCCCTCCATCGAATGCGTCGGCTTCGATATGCCGCCCGCTACCAAAGTCGTCGCGGGTCATCGTTCGCCCCCTGGTACATCCGGCTTGGCGGCTAAAATCCGATCCACAAAGTCCCTCGGGACTAGCAACCTGCGGCCGACCCGTATCCCCGGCACTTCGCCTCGATTTACGGCTCGGTAAAGCGTCTTGGGAGCTACCCCGAGGGCCTCTGCTGCTTCGGAAATTGTGACTGTGCGTCGCTTTCGCTTCATTGACTTGCGCTCCTTCTTGAGGTGGCGCATCTACTCTCAATCCCTCTAGGGTCAGTAAACGCCCTTTCCGTGTAGATATCGTGGTCAAGCAAAAATCAGCCGCTGGATCGTCCACCCTGGCCTGGCTCATCGGCGAGGCGGATTGCCCCCGCCCCAACAAGCCTGCGCCTTCGGGCGCTCCATTGATCTGGTTCAACCGACCATCCAGTCAACGCGACTATGAGATCGTCGAGGCCAACGTCGTGGACAGAGTTGCCGACGAAGATAGTCCGGTAGGGTACGCTCTGGAGTCACGAGGTCGCGAGCCGGTTTTGATCGAAACTGGAGCGAGAGAGGCGAAACGTCCCGTCAGCCTCCAGCCCCACTTTCTGGACGAGGACTTCGGTCTATATTTCGAGTTTGGAGACTGGCTGACGAGGCGTGACTCTGTTCTCACTTTCGCTCGCAGGTACGGACGACTCGGTGGCGCTTGCGAGGTTCCGATAGTTTACGGCGGTCGCGAGTCCATCGGCGAACCTGTTTCGCGATGGTTTGCGGAGATCAGGGCAATGGATCGTGCGATCCGGATACGGCAACTGATCGGGGCGGCCAACCCTTCAAGAATCCAGGGGTTCATTCGGGTTGAGGTTCTCCGGCGACGCAACGTTCCAGGTGCCGCTATTCGAGTAGTCGCACCCCATGACGCCGAACCCCTGTTCGACCCCTTCGCGTTCGACGCTTCCCTTGGAGAGGAGGGAACCCATCTCGGCCCGTTCGACGAACCCAGCATCACACCTGCACCAGAAACAGAGATCGAGAAGCCAACAGGGGATCAGGTGTTGGATGCTGCCCGCATGTGGCTTGGTTCCGAGATCAACACGCGGATCAGCGGTGCCGTCACAACGATGGTGAGCGAAGATCCCCTTGACGGCGTGGGCGGGCTCCGCCTTGTTCCGCAAAACCTCTTGGCGGGCCTTTGGCTTCAACTCGGGATGGCGGTCAGTGGCTACCGGAAGTACCGAACCTGCAAGAAGTGTGGAAAACCGATCGAGCTGTCCTCGCGGGGAGCACGGAACAACCGACGTTACTGCGGGCCGGGGTGCAAGAGTGACGCAGCCGCTGATCGCCAACGGGAAGCGATCGAACTTCATGAACAGAGAATTGAAGACGAGCGAGAAATCGCAGTTCGGGTCGGTTCCAAACCGGAAACTGTCCGTAAGTGGCTTCGGGACCACAATGCCGACAAACGGCGTAGGGAACCCTGATCGCTGCGTGTTCCCGCGTCTGCGCGATCTCGGCCGAAGCAAGCGAAAGTAACCACCCCATGGGGGCTCCCGGTAGCTCGGATGTTGACCATGAGGGTTCCAGCCAAATTTACCGAGACCTGATGGCCCGATCGGTGCGGGTCCGGGTCAATCTCCTCACACGCACCGCAGCCGGTCCGGCGCGTTGCACAGCGATCGCAGACATCACTAGCCGCGGCTGTTTGAATGCGTCCCGCAGTTGCAAGTCGCGGAGACTCCTGGCGAGCGAGGCAGCTTTAGTTCTAAGACTGCAACGCAGCGAGTAGCTGAGCGGCAAGCTCCGTAAACAGGCTGCGAACATCCGTGGCAGGGGAAAGACACTTCCACTCGGCAGGACCATCGCCACCGAGCTGAGGTGACAAGACCAGAGACGCGGCGTCATACAGTTTCTGCTCGATCAGCCGCTCACATAGGATCTTGTAACGCTCCGCGTACGAAGCGCCTTGAAACTCAGGAAACAGATGGTAGTGCGGCGAGTCGGCTCGTACCGGACGGGTGGAGTCTCGACACTCCTCGAGAAGCATAAGATAGCCCAGAAAAGGTGCTCGGGGATCTGCAACCTCGCCGCCCTTGTGTTTCTTGTGGCGAGTCGGGTGATACGCGCCCTCTTTCGATGCCACCAATAGGTCAGAGGCGTTCCCGATGACTTCCTCCGATCGGTTATTGAAATTGTTGCCAAAGGACCCGACCTGCGACTTGAACTCTAAGACCGCGATAAGCCGCTGATTGTGGACGATCACCACGTCCCAGTTCTTGTTCGGTCGGTAGTATCCCGGCAACGTCAGGTTGGTCCGCCCCGTAGTGAACACCGCCTCGTCTGGAATGCCACAATGACGTGCGATCGAAATGACAACGCCGAGAAACCCATCCATGTTCTTGCCGGAGATCACATTCCCTCGGGTACCGCCTTGAGTCTCCGAACCCGTCGATCTCGAGCGCCAAAAGACCCGGACGGCCTGTTCGACGAGGATATCAAAGTCATCGGGTAGCAGTTGTACGCTCATTGGCCCTTTGCTTTCACCCGAGCCTCATCGGCATACGCAGAGACCGCCTGGGCGTCCCTATCGGTCAGTCCGAAAAGAGGGAAAACCACTGAGTCCACCGCGTTCAAATCACCGGCCGTGGAAACCTCGACCAAGGCTGTCCGTTCCGCTTCGCTGATGTCAGACCAAAGAGGACACCGTATCCGGCGAAGATACTGCGCTTGAAAGCGTAGGAACCCACCGGACATCCTTACGCTGTACGCCGCGACAAACATCAAGGCGACCGAAGAACGCAGGACAGCTTGTAGTGCTCGAAGGTTCCAATTCTTCGACGTTACGACGTAAAGATTGTGATGCGGATAGCAGAGGCCATTGTCGTGGGCGACCGTCGCCCCGCCCTTGATGTCGGGAATGAGGAGTTTCGGCTCAGCCGTTAGCCGTGGGTAGATGCGGTCGATCGTCTTGTACCACTTACTCGGTTGCTTGCACGCCGTGTGCCGCTTCTTGAGTACTTCCCCATTCCTCTCCATGTAGTTGGCGAACGATGGGAAGTCGGACATAGGGGCCAACTGACCAGACTCCAGGTACGGATTGACAATCCCTTTTCCTCCCCACGAAACCTCAGTACCAACGCAGTCCGCGGCCATAGCCAAACGGAGCTTGCGACCTTTTTCGACAGGAAGCTCATCGAAGTCCCCGATAAAGACAGCGTCGGCACCGGTAGCGACTCCGATCCCAACCTTGCCACCGGCCGCTTCAAGCGACGGGAAGGAATGCTCCAACTTGCGCAGAACCGAAAGGATCCCAGGAGCGTCGAGAAGCCACGGATCTCGCCGACTCGGCACCTCGGCCAACTCAACGATCCCAGAGCTGGTCGTGGGTGCGCATGAACCCTTCGCAGCCGCTGTCAGGTCGGCAATGACTCCGTCCAAGCCGGTAGCGGTATCCCTGTTGCCGAGGGCCACAAGGGTCCGATCTGCTGGGGAGCGCGTTACGATGGTGATCGCGGGATAGGCGATGACATCAGAGTGGAATACATCGGCCCGCTCAAGGTCGATATAATACTTCAAATGGAATCCGTTGCTGACTTTCTCACGGAGCGGACCACCGTATTTGTTTTTGACCCATCGGTTAGAGCAAATGAACCCCAACGCGCCATCGACCGCCAAGAGATCGAGTCCCCTCTCGTAGAACAGTACATAAAGGTCAGCCCGGTCGTACAGGGTGCTATATTTGCTCCGGTACGACTTCAAAAGGGGTGCCGGTATTCGCTCCTGGCGGACATAAGGCGGATTCCCGACGACAAAGTCGAAGCTGCCCTGGATATCGGCGAGGAGAAAGTCGTCGTGGAGCAACCACCGACTGACTAGACGCTCTGTCGTCTCCGAGTCGAACCCGTTCTCCATCAAACTAGCGGCCATTCGTCTCGAAGTTTCCTCGAACGAGGGGCGGTGAAGCTCTACTCCGCGTATTGCATCGCTCAGGAGATGCGTGGCGTCCGCCATCGACGCACCGCTGGACTTGAACGACTCAGAAAGCCGGCTCACTGCGGCCAGCAGAAACTCTCCGTCACCGAAGGCTGGCTCCAGAAATCGCCGCCTCCAGAGCTCGAAATCAGCCGTGTATCCGCAGAGGTCCAGGATGGCATCCACGATACCTGACTTCGTAAAGACAGCGCCTCTAGCTTCCAGGCTACCTGAATCCGAAAGGGTTCTGACGGCATCCGCGACCGCTCCCGACCTCGGCAAGTCGAAAGGAAGCAAAAGGTTCATCCAATCCGTCTCCTCTACCCGTTCGCGGAATGCCCGCACCCGCCCGCGCACCCTCAATTCTTCCTCCGTGCAACTTGCCATCCCACGGCAAGGATCACAATTGGCTACGGAACCTGAGCGTGCGCGTCGATCCGCCCAACGCGATTGGGAACGAGTCCTGTTGGTCCAACATCGTCTGGTATGCGCCCCAGGTCTTGCCGCCGTCGATACTAGCAAGAAATCTCCAACTCTCGCCCAGCGGCCCGTAGTCGTCGCCCCGCCAGACATCCCGGACAGGGGTGCCCTCGGGCAGCCGAGGGTCGTTTCCGGCGCGATCCGTCGGAAGGCAATAGAGTGGCCGCGAGAGCGTCATCTCTCCGCCCTCCCTTATCAAGGTGTCAGATCGGTCCACGAGCAAAAGGCCGACTTGGTGCTTGGGCGCATCCGATTCAATTCAAGATCGGCCCCGCCACTCGCCAAGATCGCCATAGTTCGGCGAACCGTGGAAGCCGCAAGCATTCCAAACCATATCGACAATAGGTCGGATCGCTATCCAAGGTCTGTAATCGTCGTCAATACTCTCGATCACCACCTCGGGGACAATCAGTTGATCTCGGTCGATCGCTCCCGGGGTTCCGCGGCTAGCGTCGGTTGTCATCGTCCAGCCTTTGACACCAAGCATTGAGTACATGACCGCGAACGGCGGAACCACACCTAGCGCAATCAGCTTCCCCAGGTACGCCTCGACCCCCGTAACCAAGGAATCTTCCCAATGTTGGCTTGGGATGCACCGGAAATATCGGCTCTTGGGATCCGAGTGGCCACGCAAGATAACGTTTTCTACTGCCTCCAAAGAGCCGTTTCGGAAGAGTTGTGCGTAAGTACCAGCCCCTTCGTCGCCAGGGGCACACGAGTACGTCAGGAGGCCGTCGAAATTGATCCGATTGTTCCAGCCCGATGCTCCGATCGGCTCGACGTTGAACGCAGCCGGAGACGGCAACGCCATGCTGGCGCCCGGCTCAAGAGATGAGAAGGGAATTATCTGGAGCACTCCAGTCGGACCCTGTCTTAGTGCAATCGGGGACTCTCCGTGGCGAATGAGTTCCAGCCGTCTGTCGCGAATGTTTCGTAGGCGATCACCAAGCACGGACGACTGCACGACTGCCGATCGAATCTCGTCAACATCCATCTGGTATTTCCCTCTGGAGGTGCGCGAGTAAAACTTCGACGTCTCCTTGAACCATACGGCATGCGGATGGTTCCAGCTTCTGCCGATTCGCAAGATCAGAAGTGGCCCGCGCTGATCTAACGAAACAGCCCTCGTCGCGACAGTGGCCAGCCGAGGGGAGATCCCCGTCCTGATCATTGATTCCAAACGGAGGATTGCTTCGTCGGAGTTCTCCCCCGGCAAGCCGACTAGCGCGGCCGCTACCCCGTCCCCATCTTCGTCTACGCCGAACAGGATATCGCCACCTACACAGTTGGCGAATGAACAAACATCGGCCAGAAACTCCTTGCGAGCGCCGTCGCTGTTGCCAGGGACCTCGCGCTTGAAGTCAAGATCTCGGCCCTCTGCCACCTCGCCGTCGATCAAGGCTTGGAGGTCTTGCGGTGTTATCTCCTCCAGCTTTTTGTGTCGAATTGGGTTCATCGTGCGCTCTCGTCATCGGAGCTGGGGCAAAATCTGTGTTCTGTTGACGATTCTAGGGTACGTCATTTTCGAAACGAACCCAAAATGCGCGCCCCTTCTTGAGGCGCGGCCCGCTCCGGCGGTGGAAAAACTCCCGAGTAATGGACGGACTCCTTTGATGAACTTGACGCGGGCCATTTATTCCTTAATGTAGAAGATATGGGCGACCGTCAGTTTTTGGGTGAGTTCGAGCAGCTTGTATTGCTCGCGCTGGTAAGGCTCCAGGGGAACGCTTACGGCGTTACGATCAGACGTGAATTGGTTGAGAGGACAAAGAGGGACGTGTCTCTCGGAGCGGTGTACGCTACGTTGTCACGCCTCGCGGAGAAGGGTTTCGTTGAGTCTAGCGTCGGGGAGCCCACGCCAGAGCGTGGCGGCCGTGCCAAGAAGTTCTTCTCCGTCACTGCACCCGGGTTGGTTGCGCTAGACGAAACGAGACAAGTGCAGAATCGAATGTGGGATGGTGTTGTGCTGGAGGGTGTATGAACAGCGGGCTGAATAGCGGTGCGGTATCCGAACGAATTGACGATGCATCCCGCGGGGCCGACCGCAGAGAGTTGGTGGGAGCGAAACTCGGACGCGGGGTGCTCTTCCGTGGAGGTCTGCCCCTCTCGGCTGCTTCGGCGAACTTGGCGGCATTGCGCGGCGACGCGATACCGAGATCGGCGATCGGGGTCTCCGCGTTCATCAATGCTGGTCTCGAGCGAGGCGCATTCGCCCGTGGAGGTCTGCCGCTCTCGGCTGCTTCGGCGAACTTGGCGGCATTGCGCGGCGACGCGATACCGAGATCGGCGATCGAATCCACGACCCCGCCCAAGCGGGCAACACGAATCTCATCCGAGTTGGACGCCGCGAGCGAAGGTGGAGGTGCCCAATCGACCGAGAAACAGCCGCTGAACGCATCGCGGGTTTCGCCCTTTGACGCCGCCGAAATCGCCGAGAACTTCCGCGAGGAGCCGGTCGTTGCCTTTGATATCGAGGAGATCAATCCGGTACCCCATGATGCGGAGCGCCTCCTCTATTGGTTGCTTCCGAAGGAGATGCGCGAAAGCCTTATCGGCGACTTAGTTGAGGAGTGCACAACCGAAATCGCGCCAAAGTTCGGGGCTGCGTGTGCGCGACGGTGGTTCTGGAAGCAAACATGCACTTCTATCGGAAATGCGTACGTTCCCCGTTCGGCGCGGTGGGCCGGGCTCGCGGAACTTCTCCGTCGATTCCTTTCGTAGCGGTCAAGTCGGGCATCGCATCGCCAAGGCCCAGCGGTCTCGCCAAGAAGTTGCCTCATCCGAGGAAAAACTCGCTGGGAAGACCTACCCACCTCCCCGCCCGATTATGGACTGAAACCGCGCCACGCGCCGCCTTGGGTAACTATGGCCAAGTGGCAATAAGGCGATACGACGCTGAGTTCTTATCGTGCAGTGGTGAGATCGTGTCTGTCATCGTGATCGGATTCCACGAAGCTGCGTTTGTCACCCTGTCTGCATAGTACTTTACGTCCTCCACTCGCCGGAAGTGTCGGAACCAGACGCCCAGCTCAGGTTCTGTATGACGAATGTAATTGTAATCTCCCGAGACCGTCGCTACCGCCAAGGGAAAGTGGTGCGCCATGACAAGAACCCGATCGCCAATCGCCATTTGATGAGCAAAGGCCCAGTAGTCGCGCTGAGGAAGGGGAAGCTGTTGCTGCTGCGTTCGAGTAAGGTCGCCGAGATCACTATCAAAATCTAGGCCGACAAACCCAGCAGCAAGGCTGCTGATCGCGTACTGCGAGGCCAGTTGGGGGTCGTTCGGGTGCAACTGCATTCGCCAGTAAGCCACTCTCAAAGTCCTCCTTGGTCGAGTCGATTGCCGGGAACCTACGACTTGAAACTCTGCTCTAGATCGCGGACTGGACTCACAGGTCACAGATTTCACGAACTGTAACAGTGCATGCCGCACCAGCAAAGCAGTAGCCCGGCGTAGTGGCAGTCGCCCTAGACCAGGTGGAGGCAATGTACCACCACCGATCGACGCCCGAGAAGTCGATCGGAAGGGGTCAACCATCTGGCACCCCCGAATCTCGGTCAAAACGCACTTCTTGCGTACACCGATTGCCTCAGCCAAGACTCCGTGTATCCCGAAACACCGAGGAAACGACGGCCTGAGCCGATTGGAGGAGAGATGCCTATATTCTTACTAACCTTGAACCGGACCGCTACGCGCTTCCCTCCGCCAGACTGCTCCTTTGCCGCCCGGCAACTGACAGATTCCTGACCGCCCGCACATGCGTGGCCTCAACCACCTGGTAGGTTCATTCGTCATCGCGCTACTTGCACTGGCGGTGACACTAGGCGCTATTGTCGGCGCGGTGGGTGAAAGCGGAACCCTAATAATACTGGTCATAGGGCTCATCTGTGCGGTCCCCCGAAGGTGCAGCAACTGCCGTCGGTTCCACGCCTGGACTGCTACTTACCGTTGGGAAGGTGGCGAACGCACCCTGCATATGTGCAGACATTGCAATGGGATAATCAGGCGGGGCCATTCTCCCACCCTTCTAGAGGACCTCTCCGATTGGCGAGATTCTCTGAGAGGTTGGAGGGATAGGGTAGCAGTGCTTGCTTCGACGACGGCGGAACCCGTGCGCAGACCACCAGACGCTATTGCGCGCCGACCCGAAAACGGCTCTACCGATCGGCAAGGTCCGCCCAAAAATCAGGCCGGGACGTCGTCGATTGAGCCGGTGACCGAACTCGGCCCGATCAAGAAGGCCCCCCGGAGTGGCCAGGAGCCGTTCCGCGCATCCGGGGAGTCGATTGACGGCGCCGACGTATTGGACTTCTGGCGCTGGTCGTTCTCGGACCTCGTCAGCAATGCGACCCGAGGCGTCCTGGCCGAGTACCTCGTCGGCAAGGCCCTCAGTTGCCGCGAGCAGGTGCGCGTCCAGTGGGCGCCCTACGACCTGACCACACCCAACGGGATCACGATCGAGGTGAAGTCCGCCGCCTACATCCAGAGCTGGCAGCAGGACCGATTCTCGCAGATCGGCTTCGATGTCAGACCGACGACGGCATGGTCGGAGAAGGATGCGTCATACGACACCGACCCCAAGCGCCAGGCCGACGTTTACGTGTTTGCCCTCCTGACCCACCAGGACCAGAAAACCCTCGACCCTCTCAATCTCGACCAGTGGACGTTCTACGTGCTGCCAACCGCCGCATTGAATGAGAGCGTTCCGGGCCAGAAACGACTCAGTTTGACTACGCTGATTGACCAGCAGCCCGAGGAAGCGACCTACTCCTCTCTGGCGCCCGCCGTTCAGCGTGCTGCGGGACACGGTAAGCAATGAGCAAACACGAGACGCCCATGATCCTTCGGTATTGCAAGGAGGTCGGGAAAAGTAGGGGACGTCCCCCATCCTAGCACCCCGAATCTCGGTCAAAACGTGGCGGCGCGGCGGTTAGCGGCGACCTTATTTGCGCTGGCCAAGGCTACACGTCCTCCCCTGCGGAATTTTTGTTTTTAAACCGCAGACGGTTTTCGTTTTCGCGTCCCATCATGGGTTCTTACGGGACATTTTGGGACGCCTACCAATGCGCCGCTTCTTGGCGCTAGCCCCTGTGCCCGTTGACTTTTGGGCCTTTTCGGCTGTGTTGGGCGACTCCGTTGAGTTGGGTTCAAATCCCGTCGGGGACACTTTTCATCGCACCTGTCCTCCGTAGCTCACCGAGCGAAGGGGGGAAGGAGCAACGATGAAACCTTTGCCTTTGCCTGTGCCCAGCGCCTATGCCTAGGAGGGTTTTCAAGATGACCTCGCGCAGCGAGTCCAATTAGCGGCAACAAGATCGACGGGCTCCGCAGATGAACGCCGGTGAACGCGGATCGGGCAAAGACCAATCCGCGGATGACGCAGATCGCCGCAGATACTTCCAGCGACCGCCAATCGATGGTCTATGAAGCCGCAGGTGAACGCGGATGAACACTGATTGGGAAACGGCTCAAATCTCAGGACGATCGTCCGCCAAACATCATCGCGCAAGCGAGCATCGACAACTGACATCGTGCACCCGATTCCAGTTGTGTTCGACAGAGAGGTTTCTTTAGAGCGCCCGCTACATGTCGAGATCGGCCGGCTGAGGACGATATTCGCCACTTCCAGCACGCCTTCCGACACGAACTCAACCACTTACGCAGGTGACACTCGACGGAAGGCCCCGTTCCGTTCGTACGGGCGGGTGTGCATTTCCAAGACGGGGTTCAGCCGGTGCTGCGTTCGGCTGACTGAGGCTTCTGGACGTTCCCCCGGACCCCGAGCTAGTCTCCAATCAAATCTACGCGACGCGAGGTAGGATATATGGCAACCGCTGGTGCTGCCGAAGCTGGTGTCACCAGCCCAACTGCCCGTTTTCGCTCTGCATCTATTCACAGCCGCAACCCGGGCAGACCTGAATCACTCCATGGTTTACTCCCACCGGCGAAACCGAAACCCCGAGAGTACTCGAAGCTCCCCCACGTTCGCCGACAACGAATGTGGAGCCGGGGGCCGCAGCTGTCGAATGAATGGTAAAGGTGCACGTTGCAACGGTACCTTGTGGAAGAACCGAAAATCCTGTTCCACCAAGTACCGGCATCACCAATAGCCTCATTCGCTCCGTACCCGCTGTTGGCGGCGGACTCGTCACCATCGAAGCGACCAAGGAAATCTGGCCGGCGTTAATCGAGCTATCCAGCTCACAGTCATCCGCAGGGGATATACTCACCCAAGCAGTCGGCACGAGTATATCCAGCTGCAGGCCACCTATTTGGTATCCAGAAGCCGCGGTAAGACTGATTGGGATGGGGACGGTGCCGCCAACAACATTTTGTCCGTTACCGATGGTGATCTCTGCCGCAACACTGCCGCCCGCACCATTAAGAACGGCCCCTCCGCCGGTACAACTACCCGCTCCCGGGTCACCGGCGCAGACACAGGGGTGAGGATTCGAGAGTGCGGTTCGCACGCTCGCAATCAGCTCTGCTATTGATATTTCGCCGTCCGAATCTCGATCTCCTGCAATGCAACCGGACACAGGGTTTTTTCCAAGTGCCACGCTCACGAGGTAAATGAGTTCGTTGATTGCTACCGTTCCATTGCCATTGCAATCGCCGGTTGCAACTACGCACGAGTAGCTATCGTCGCACGCATCACCGACACCGTCGCAATCTGCGTCTTCCTGGCCAGGATTGCTACAGTTGTTGCAGTTGTCACAAGCGTCATCCATCGAGTCCGAGTCACCGTCTGTTCCTGCATTGACTTCGGTCGGACAGCTGTCGCCGGCGTCGAGCACCCCATCACAATCCTGATCCTGCGCTGGGGAAGATGAATCGTGTGGCCTGCAGTCGCACTCTGTCCCAACCCCGTCTCCATCTTCGTCAAGCTGCGCGGAGTTTGGTTCACCGATACAGTTGTCTAGGTCGTCGGGGTGCTCATCTCCGTCAGAATCTGTGAATGGGTCGCCAAGGAACTGTCCTCCGTCTCCCATGCAACTTGCTGGCGTGAACGACAAGATGTTGTTTCTCACCGACCGGCTCAAAGGAGAATGCTCTGGACCTTGTAATGGTCCGAATCTCGTCAGCGGGTGCTGATCTCCGGGCTGAAGACAGTTGTCGGTGCAATACCCCCCAGACGACATTTCTTCTGGCGTGGGGCAAATCACTGTTTGAGGAGGAGGACTACAGTTATCGTCGGAGGGGCACGCTTCAATCACTGGGTTGTAGCAATCCGTATGTTGCGCCGCGAAGACGTGCCCCAGTTCATGAGTTGTAGCAAAAACGGTTTCTCGAAATGTGAAGTTCTCCGGGTCCGCAGTATCCCCAAACTCCAGCGGGCCAAGGGCGCCCCCAAAATCGTCCGGCTCGGTGACGGCGTACGGGTTGCAGACATGCCAAGCACCGAGCCCCCCACCGGTCGAATTAGGAATCGAGCGGTAAAGAAATTCGACTGCTGGAAGATTGGCCTGCCAGAACGCCCAAGACGTCACCTGATCCTCATAATCGTCGCCGGTCATGGATATGGTGTCCATGAATCGTATGTGCCTTATACGCAAGATGACGCCTACGTCTCTTTTGAATACAGCATGAACAGGTTTAAATAGGTCCCTCACGTATCGAAGCACATCATCTTGCGTCGCTGGAGCCCCATCGAATAGGTATTGTTCCACCCGTTATCGATTTGAAGGCCATACTCGACCACCTTCAATGATGTCCAGTCGGGTATACTTCCTGCTGGAGGAACCGGGCAGGAAGGATAACAGGTGTTTGTGACACCAATGGTGACGGTACCCTGACAGTTGAATGTTAGTGACGTTGTGCCGCTCGTGGTTCCGCCGCTGCCAATCTTCTCGCCGGGTCTTGATGGCCCGGTTGGCACCGTGAATGAAACAGCGGTGGTGTCGTTGTCGTAAGAGATTTCCACATCAGAAGAAAATACCGGATCATTGTCGAATAGGTATGGTCCGGTTGCCAGTCCAATGCATGGCGACAACAGGAAAGCTGCAAATACCGCCAGGCGCGGGTTCTTCATCGTTACCTTCTCTCCTGCGACGTTCGTTGCTTTCGAACCGATCTGCTAGCGGAAACAGGCCATCGTTACGTTCCCGCACGGGTTGGTCCCGACAAGGTGCTCTAGACAGGAGAGTCCATCCTGGCACGGCTGGCAACTTTCTCTACAAGCAGCGCTGCACTCTGAGGTGGTCGGCCCAGGTCTGCAGAAAGCCGTCACGCATTCCATGCGACAGGCAAAGAAACTGAAAAAGCTACAAGGTTCACATTCTCCAGCACGGTCAAGGTTTGGAGTGGGAAATACAGGTACTCTTGTTGGCGTCGGCTCTTGAAGGTCACACCCCTCCAACGCTGCGCCCACCATCAAGACCAGCTCGCTGACGGACACCACTCCATCCATATCATCATCGCTGGCGGGACATTCCTCTGGGGAGAGCCCTTGAAGTGATATTTTCACTGCGCGAACGAGTTCAGCGACGGCGACTGATCCATCACCGTCGCAGTCCCCTGAACACTGCGGGAACACCGGATGGGCGGTTGCCACGACAAAGACGATAGCCAGAGCGAGGAACATACTTGACCAGTATCACGGGGGCCCTGCACGAGTCTACTGAAACTTTGAAACCGCTTTTCGGCCGGCTTTCGACCTAGAGTAGACCAGACTTAGCCTCCCAATTGAGGGCAAGCTCCCCGCGCAGAGGGCCTTCCTGTGCGTCGTTTTCGAGATGCAGGAGGCGGCAGCGTGGAATCCCCGGAGGGAAAGACGCCGTAGGCGCCCTCCCCTCCCCTCCCCTGACCTTCCCTACCAGTATCCATCATCGACAAAGCTCACATACCGCCCGTCACCGACGACAATATGGTCGAGAACCCTGACGCCAACAAGATCGCCAACCTCGCGAAGTCTTCTGGTGATTTCGAGATCTTCACGCGAAGGCGTCGGGTCACCCGAGGGGTGGTTGTGGACAAACACCACAGCCGCCGCTGAATCTCGCATCACTATCGAGTAGACGTCGCGTGGGTGGATGATGCTCGCAGTGAGCGACCCCGTCGATACGCAGACGTCGCGAATCTTCCGGTGCTTGTTGTCGAGTGTGACGGCAAGAAACTGCTCGACCCGCTCGGCCGAAAGACGTTCGCGAAAGTGGGCGTAGATGTCGTAGGAGCTTTTGAATGCCGCTCCCGTCTCGAACTCCGCCTCGCCGAAACGGCGGGCGCATTCAAAAAAACACCCCAGACGATGGATCACTGCTTGACTGAATCCTCGATCAGCAAGTTCTCTCGGGTGAAGCTATCCGCCCGCCTGAGTTGTCACCGTTTTTTGGTCGCGACCCTGCCTCGAAGTCTTGAGTCCCTGCCACCACGACGGTCACTCCCGCAGGAATGTTCGTACGCAGATTACGGCCGAGTGGCCAGGGCGCACGTAGCTCTGTGGACGCGGCGGCCCACGCGTCGACCCGCCACCGGCCGATTGCGGCGTCGTGATTCTATCGCCACCAGCCGACTCGTGCGGACGGCTGGCGAGGTCTACCGGTTTGCTAGCTGCTGAACCGTTCGCTGATTCCCCACCGTCAACGCCTCCCTCATTGCGTCGCGCTCTGTCCCACTCGCCGTGCGCTGGCAGGGGAATCCACGCTCGCTCGTGCTTGACCCCGCGCGGCGCGTACGCTCCGTGGTAGATCAATTGATTGGCGCGCGGGCGCGGAATCATCGCCGCGAGCTTCTCCAGGAGCTCGCTCGGCTCGAAACCGATCGCTCGAGTCCCGTCACTCCACGGGCGGCGCAGCCTCAGCTGTATCTTGCCGTCCTCACTCAGCTCCAGCGCGTCACCGGCCAATGGTGGCCGCAGTACATACCGACACAGCCGCTCCAAGCGAGCCCGATCGCCCTCCCCCACCGCCGTGTCGGCATGCAGATCGAAGCCGCGCTGATGCGCCTGGCGCCGCCCCCCGCTGATCACCACCTCGGCGCGCGGGTCCCGCCCCAACCGCACCACCCAGCGCCCCGCCCGCGGCCCCGTCGCCACCCGGCCGAGCACCGACGCGCCCTGGATGTGCCGGCAAGCCGCTCCCGCAAGAGTTGCTGGCAAAGCGCTTGTGGGAAGCCGACCGCCGACGGAGTCATCGAACGCGGCCAGTACAACGCTCGCGATAGCTCCTTGCCGATCTCGCTATCGGCCGGCGGGGCGCCCGGTTGGGTTGTACGGCAGCAGCGCCCAGATGATCTTTCGGCATTACCCTGGCCCAAAATTTCTATTGTCTGTGCAGTGATCAGGCCAAGTGCTCGGGGTGGAAACCGATTCCCCATGTCTGAAGTAAGCTACGGCATCCGTCGGCGAAGTCACCCTTGAAGTTGATCATCTGGAACAAGTTGAGCCACTCCAACGCATCGAGATCGCAGTCTCGGTAGCTCAGAGGGACTATGCGGTTTTCGTAGCGAGGGTCGTTCATCGCGAACGCTACTTCGCGTTTCACCCACATCGAGGAGATTGCGTCGGGGGATAGCAGGACCACAAACCAATCACAGCGTTGCAGTGCAGATAGAATCTCGTTCTGCCATTGTTGCGCACCGCCGATGTTGTTTGGACTGAAGAATACCGGAACTCCGTGCGCGATGAGGACGTTATTTAGATCCTCGGCAGTTGCCCTATCCACATCGGAGTGTGAGAGGAAGACTTCGTTGGGCGGCATCGAGGCTCAAGCCGCCACATCGCGGATCCGCTGCACTACCTCCCTCCAGTCGGACTGGTTCGGTTCAACCTGGACCGCCTGCATCTTCTTGAGGACCCACGGAAGCCCCGCCGCATCACTGTCGCCGATGACCACTGGCACCACTCGACCCTTATAGTCGCCGGAGGTCATCGCGTACTGGACCTCGCGGTTGACCCATTCCGAGTTGGAGCTATTCGGCGTGACAAGAACGACCATCAGGTCTGAATCCTCGAGCCGCTTCCCCACTTCCATCGCCCAGTTCGAACCGGGAAAGATCTCATCGTCTCGCCAAACATCGATTCCGCTGGCCCGCAGGTTATCGGCCAGATCGTAGGCTATCCGCTGGTCTTCAGACGAATGGCTGATGAACACTTTCATGACAGCAAAGGTACCATGGACCCGGCATGTAGTCGAACTACAAGCCCGCGTTGTTCATGGATTCCGAACCAGTGCCGTGGGTAACCGTTGTCGCCGTCGCGCTTGGCTGAGGAGCTTGCGAGGGCGTATTAACGACGCATGACTTCCGCCGAGCACCACCTCGCACACTACCGCGAACACGGGTTCGTCATACTCCCGGACGTGTTGGGCGCTTCCGAGATCGACGCTCTGCGCGCGGCACTGCAGCCGTACCTCGATCTCGGCGTCCAGGGACGCAATAACTTCGAGGGCGAACGCACCCGGCGCGTCTACTCCCTGGTCGGACGCGGCGCGGTATTCGAGCGCACCGCCGAGCACCCGGCCGTGTTAGAGCTCGTCGATACGCTGCTGTATACCGGCTATCTCCTGACCGCTAGCCAAGCGATCTGCACCTACCCCGGTCAGACGCCCCAGCCCGTGCATGCCGACGACAGTTTCTACCTCTTGCCGAGGCCTCGTCCGGCTGTGAGCGTCTCGACGATCTGGGCGCTGGACGACTTCACGGCGGCCGGTGGCGCCACCGAGGTGAGAGACTACCGAAGCTGAGACTACCGAAGCTGGTGTCACCAGCCCAACTGCCTAACTGGTGTCACCAGCCCAACTGCCTAAGACCACTCAGTAACGGCTCGAATCGGGGCCGGAAATTCGCGTTAGCGCGTCGATTTCAATATCGAAATGGGGTCTGTAACGAGCCTCGGCCTCCCGCAGTACGGACCACCCATCA
>JAJCZJ010000035.1 GCA_029262455.1 Deltaproteobacteria bacterium
TTGGCATGTAGGTCTATTCCGCAGTACAATTTCTCCATCTGTTTGGTTCTCCCTTCGGGTTTCGTGGTTTTGTGGTGAAACTCACGTTTGCCCGTTGGGGGACCTTTCTTCCAGATGATTCTCAAGGCGCCGCCGAGCCGCGTGCAGCGCGAGCATAGATTGAAGCGGGCGAAAGCAGGCCTGGTGCCGGGAGGGCGAGGCGCCGCCGAGCTGCGTGCAACGCGAGCATAGATTGAAGCGAGCGAAAGCAGCTTCGCTCTTGTATTCGCTCCTATGGCGCCGAGTTCAAAATCAACGTGACCCTCCACCTAGCTTAGGTCCGCGTTGCCCACCTTCGATTGCTGGGCTATGGTTCGGGGCTTTCCTGAGCCTTATTGCGCGACCTCGTTGGGTTGGCCTGGAGGGCAGGGGCCAGTACCGAATCGAAGCCAATGAAGATCGCCGTTTGCATAAAGCAGGTTCCGATGGTGGCGGCGATGAAATTCGACGCCGCAGCGAAGACCATTGTTCGAGAGGGAGTGCCGCTCGAGGTCAGTGCTTTCGATATCAGGGCGATGTTGCGGGCGGTCGAGCTGCGCGACCAGTACGGCGGCGAGGTTGTGGTCTTGACGATGGGACCGCCGCAGGCGATCGAAGCCCTGGCCGAGTGTCTAGCGCTCGGCGGGGACCGGGCGATTCATCTCTGCGACCGCGCCTTCGCCGGCTCCGACACATTGGCCACGGCGCGGGCTCTCAGCCTGGCCCTGGAGAGGGACGGCGGGTTCGATTTGGTCCTCTGCGGCCGCAACAGTGTCGACGCCGAGACTGGACAGGTAGGGCCTGAGATTGCCGAGTTGTTGAACTTGCCGCAGGTGACCGGTGCACGCTCCCTAGACGTCGACACGGCGCGAGGCGTGGCGATCGTTGAACGCGAGACCGATGACGGCGTCGATCGCGTCGAAGTAGCGCTGCCGTTGCTGGTGAGTGCTGGTGAAGACTTGGCTGCGGAGCGTTTCACGACGCAAGCGGAGCGCGAGGCGGCCAAAGAGAAACCGATTCAGCAGGTCTTAGCGGCTGAACTTGCCGACGATCTTACGCTCTTCGGAACCGATGGTTCACCGACGTGGGTGTCGGGGCTGGAAGTGGCCGAGGACGACCGCCAGCGCCGGGTCTTCCCCGGCGAGGATCTGGAGGCGGATGTCAGCGCCGTTGTCGAGCTTCTCTTGGATGCCGGACTGTTCAGCGAGTGGAAGGTGGAGCGCAAAGCGCCCTCGATGGTCAGCTCCGCCGGTAGCACCGTACGCGAAGGAACGATCACTCTGGTCGTGGCCGAGTGCGCGAACGACAAGTTCAGGCCGGTGACGTTGGAGCTCATCAGTAAGGCTCGTGAGCTAGCGGACCGTCATGGTGGCCTCGTCGAGGTCTTAGTTGCCGACCGGCAGGCGCGTGCGCTCAGCGCCTTGATCGTTGCCTCCGGCGCGGATCGGCTGCTCGTTGCCGAGCACGAAGATATTTCGAGTGCCACCGAACCGTACGCCAGGTTGCTCACCGACATCATCCGGCAGCGCGCCCCTTCCCTCGTGCTGATGCCGGCGACCAGCTTCGGGCGGGACGTCGCTCCGCGAGTTGCCGGGAGGCTGGGATTGGGACTGACAGGAGAATGTATCGACCTGACGGTCGACGAGGAGGGGCGGGTGTTGCAGCACAAGCCGGCGTTTGGGGGCAGCGTGGTTGCGTTGATCGCCTCTCGAACCTCCCCGGAGATGGCGACCGTTCGGCCGGGAATGCTGAGTGCCGCGGAAGGCGACATCGCTCGTCGTGCGCAAGTGATCGAAGTTTCGGTGCCTGACCTGACAGACCGGGTGCGTGTCGTCGAGCGGATTCCGAATGCCGGCGAGGTTGCTGATCTTGAAGGAGCCGATGTCGTCGTCGGTTTTGGAAAAGGGATCGGCAGCGCCGATAAGCTTGGCTTGGTCCGCGACCTCGCTGAGGTTGTCGGCGGTGTCCTCTGTACGACGCGTGATGTGACCGACGAAGGCTGGGTTGCGAAGCAATTTCAGGTTGGAATGACGGGGAGGGCGATTGCTCCTCGTGTCTATATTGCCGTGGCGCTACGCGGAGCCTTCGAACATCTGGTTGGCACACGAAGAGCCGGGTTGATCGTCGGAATCAACCGCAGTCGCAACTCGCCGCTGATCAAGAATAGTGACTACGGGATCGTAGGGGACTGGGAGATGGTCGTGCCGATGTTGATTGAAAAGCTGCGCACAGCGAATCGACGCACTGTTGAATCGTGATTGGTGATTGGTGATTCGTGAATCCGAAGATAGACTAGAAAATGAGTACAACTCACCAATCACAAATCACGATTCACAGATTGCAAATCACGAATCACCAACACGATCCACGAGTCCCGCTATGACGAAACCAATTGCCTTTCTCTTTCCCGCGTTTCCCAACCTGCACCAGACGTTCGTGCTGTGGGAAGTGCTTGCCTTGCGGGAACGCGGCGTCGATATCCAGATCTACTCGATCAAGCAGCCCAGTACCGGGACGCAGCAGCCGGAAGCCGAGGCCCTGCGTGCGGATGTGCGCTACTTGCCGTCGAACTTTTCGTGGGCGTTGATCCGGGCCAACCTGCGGGTCTTTGCTCGATCGCCGTTGCGCTATCTGAGCGTATATCCGCGTTTGGTGCGTTCGTGGTGGGAGGATCGCAACGCCGGCCAGGAATGGAAGACGAGAAAGACGAGTACGGGCGCCCCGGATCGCGAGCGGACACTGCGCGAGCACTTGGAGGGGCGCTTCAATCGCAGCCCGTTCATGTACTTGTTGAAGTCGATGTGGTTGGTGCCGGGCGCTGCCTGGGTCGCGGAGGATTTACGCGAGCGCGGTATCGACCACATTCATGCACACTGGGCGAGCTATTCGACGACGGTTGCGATGGTCGTTCACTGGTTGCTCGACATTCCGTTCAGCTTCAGTGCGCATGCGTACGATATTTACCTGGTGCCGCGCTTGCTGGGGTCGAAAGTGCGCGAGGCAGATTTTTCGGTTACCTGTGCGCGGGTTAACAAGAACTTCCTCGAGGCGCTCGGTGGCGCCGGCGCCGAAGGGCGGGTGACGGTGAACTATCACGGAGTCAGTCTCGATCGGTTCAAACCGATCGAGCGCAAGACCGAAGCCGACGAGATGCCGACGATCGTCACCTGCGGACGACTCGAGCCGTATAAGGGGCATCATGTGCTGTTGCGCGCTTGTGCCTCGTTGTCGCGGCCTGTGCGTTGCGTACTGATCGGAGAGGGGCCGCAACGTGGTCGCCTCGAGGATTTGGCACGTGAGCTTGGGATTGCGGAGCGCGTCGAGTTCACGGGCCCGTTGCCGCAAAGCGAATTAGTGGCGATCTACGGCCGCGCCAATCTCTTCGTCCTCGCCAGTGTAGTGCTCGAGCAGTCGGGCAAGCGCGACGTAATTCCGAATGTGTTGGCCGAGGCCATGGCGATGGAATTGCCGGTTGTTGCGACGGACATCTCGGGTATTGCGGAGCTCATTCACGACGGCGAAAGCGGACGGTTGGTCGCGTCGAACGATCCAGAGGCGTTGGCGAGTGTCATCGAGGAGCTGCTCGAGTCGCCAGAAGAATGCGAACGCCTCGCCCGCGGCGGCGCGGCGCGTGTGCGAGACATCTTCGACCGCGACAAGAACATCGAAGACTTGACCCGCATGTTCCATGAGCTCGACTAGCGTTATTGATCCCCTCCCCTTGGCAGGGGACTGCCGATCAATGCCGCTACGAATTCGTGCTGCGAGACGAGCAATTGCCGACAACCCGAGAGCCTTCCCCTCTCCCTCCGGAGGGTGTCGATTTGGAACTGTGAAACGAGTACATGCCGACAACCCGAGAGCCTTCCCCTCTACCTCCGGGAGAGGGTTAAGGGTGAGGGGATCAAAATGCCAACTTCCTTCTTGCGCTTGTGTCGCAGTGCTTTCGCGCGCACGTTCAAGAATGAACCCTCACCTTTCATCCTCTCCCGCGCGCAATGCGGGAGAGGAGATTTTGTTGGGCGTTGCCCGTAATTTTGTGAAGTTCGACAGTCTCTCCGGGACTTGTCTTTTTGGTGCGGCAAGACGAGTACTTGCCGACAACCCGAGAGCCTTCCCCTCTACCTCCCTCCTGCGCTCTGCGAGCTTCGGAGGACATGCCGGGAGAGGGTTAAGGGTGAGGGGATCAAAATGCCAACTTCCTTCTTGCGCTTGTGTCGCAGTGCTTTCGCGCGCACCTTCAAGAGTGAACCCTCACCTTTCATCCTCTCCCGCGCGCAATGCGGGAGAGGAGATTTCGTTGGGCGTTGCCCGTCATTTTGAAACAGCGAAACGAGTAATTGCTGACAACCCGAGAGCCTTCCCCTCTACCTCCGGGAGAGGGTTAAGGGTGAGGGGATCAGAATTGCGACCCTCTACTTGGTCCTGTCCCACAAGGGTTTCAGCGCATTCTCGAAACAGAGACTGGCGTGCGCCAGCAGCGTTCGATCCCCTCATCCTGACCTTCTCCCGGAGGGCGAAGGGACTTGGCGGTTGGGCGGGGGTATTATTCGACAGTCCCCGGCAGCGACGGGTAGGGTGAGGGAAGTGATACAGCTCCCGTCCTATTTGAGCCGCAATGCTCGACGCCTGCGGCGTGAAGCTACCGATGCCGAGAGATTGCTTTGGAGGCATCTCCGGGGCCGCGGACTTGAAGGCTTGAAGTTTCGTCGTCAGCAGCCGATAGGGCAGTATATTGTCGACTTCTGTTGTCTCGATTCACACTTGGTCGTTGAGGTTGACGGTGGGCAGCACGTAGCGGCGATCGAGGAGGATCGACTTCGGACCTTGTTCAGACAGAGACGGGGGTTTGCTGTTGTCCGAATCTGGAACGACGAGGTCCTGCTGAACCTAACAGGAGTCCTGGAGGAGATTCATCGACAGGCGGAGCGAGCATCGGGTCGCCCTGACCCCGACCCTCTCCCACGGGGAGAGGGGGCGACTGGTGGTGGCGGCCTTGTGAAGGATGGGGCCGGGGAATATCCAAGGTTGTTGAGGAAAGAGACGTTTCTGGGCGGAGCCGCCGTTGGCTAGTCAGAAAATCGTCTCCGACTTGCTCGGGCTGCTCGGTACTCGCGCTGTTTGGTCGGTGCTGGGGATGCTCAGTGGCATCATCTTGGCGCGCTGGCTGGAGCCGCACGATCGGGGCATCTTGGCTCTGGTTCTCTTGCTGCCTGCGACCTTGGTGACGCTGGTCAAGTTCGGATCGGCGCAAGCGAACGTCTACACCATCAACCGACAGAACGCGTCCGTCGAGAAAGTCGCTTCGAACGCGTTGGTCATGGCGGTCTTCTGGGGCACGCTCACTTCCGCTGTGGTTTGGATATTTCGCGCTCAGCTGACCGGCAGCGTTTTGCGCGACGTCCCTGACTGGGCTTTGTTGTTCGCGTTGGCGCGGACACCGCTATTGCTGCTCGACAACTACCTGTTCAGCATTCTGCAGGCGACGGGCAAGTTCTCCACCTACAACATTCGCCTGCTGCTCAGCGAATCGACCCGACTCGTTCTCTTGGCGCTGGCGTTGATCGTCTTCAAGATGGGCTTGTTTGCCGCGCTGGTGATCTACACGGGAGTGTGGGTGATGAACGTCACCTGGTTGCTGGTGACGATGCGGCGTCAGATCAAGTTTCGGTTTGCGATTGATTGGCCGCTGTTGCGCGAGACGTATTCCTTCGGGATTCGCTCCTACGTGCAGATTTTGACGCAACACATGCTGATCCGTGTCGGATTTTATATGGTCAACGCTTTTCTTGGTGCGACTCAGGTTGCGTTCTATACCATCGCTTTGCGCTTCACTGAGCTGGTTCTCGAGCTGCCGCAAGCGATCGGATTGGTGCTCTATCCGAAGTTGGCATCCCTACCTGAGGACCAGGTCCATCGGCTTACGGCGCAGACTTGTCGACGGACCCTCATGATGACGTTGCCCGCCGCTCTCGTGCTGGCTCTCGTCGGTCCGTATGTCATCGTTCTGTGGTACGGCGAGCGCTATGCCCCGGCGACCGAGCCGTTGCCGTGGGCGGCGATGGCGGTCGCGTTGATGTCGGTTTACGTCATCATTACGCGCGATTTCACCAGCCGAGCGGAACAGCGAATCAACACGATGTCTGGGCTCATTGCGCTGATCACGAATGCGACCTTGTGCTACTGGCTGATTCCGCAGCTGGGGATTGTCGGGGCGGCGATGTCGACCGCGATTGCGTACGCCTCAGCAGTGGTGGTGCTGGTAATCGTTTTTCTGCGCGAGTCGGGGCTGTCCTTATCCGAACTCTTTCTTCCGAATCGCTCCGACTTCGAGTACTTTCTCATGATGATCAAGAAGCTCGCCAAACGAGTTCCCGGTTCCAGCGCAATTTTACCTGCGTCGTGGTGAGCTGATGATTCGCAACCCAGCAGTGGTTCTCAATCCCGGCGCGGGTGCCGGTGTCGGGCTGATCCATGCCCTGGCGCTGGCCGATGTGCCGATCGCGACGGTATCGCGCAACTGGCCACCGATTCTCGGGCAGTTTTCGCGCCACCCGGTGCTGCGCGGATCGTACCGGCCGGGCAGCGAAACTCTGGTCGACGGCCTGCGGCGTTTGGCCGAACGGTTCGAGGGTAGGGGGGTTTTGTTCCCGGGAACAGACCTCGATCTCGAGACCCTGATGTTGGCGCGTGACCGCATCGAAGATCGCTACATCATCCCCGAGAACGCCGACATCGGCGACAAGATTTTCGAGAAAAACTGGCAATACGCGATGGCCGAGGAGGCCGATCTGCCGACGCCCGCGCACTGCTTCTTCGACGGTGGAACGGCGCCGGCCATCGATGGCTTCCGCTACCCGATGATCGTCAAGCCATCGACCCGTGGCGTGACGGCCGGCGACTGGGTGTTTCGCCTGCGGATCATCAAGGATGAGACGGAACTAAGTGCGTTGCTCGAGGAGATCGCCGGCGAGTTTCCGGGGCGAGAATTCCAGATCGCGGAAAATATCCCGGGCGAGCCAGATCACCTCTATACGGTCGGCGCGTACAGCAATGCCGACGGGAAAGTTGTGCGGACCTATACTGGCCGCAAGCTGTCGCAGTATCCGTATCATCACGGCGTCGCCAGCCTGGCCGAGAGTCTCGAGATCCCCGATGACGTCGTCGCCGGTTCGGTCCGGTTGCTCGAACGGATGAAGTTCTTCGGCATCTCGCAGGTCGAGCTCAAGCGCGACGATCGCGACGGTCTCTACAAGTTGATCGAGGTCAACGGGCGTTCGTGGCTGTGGATCAAGTTGGCGGCGTTCTCCGGAGTCAACCTGCCGTTGATTCAGTACTACGAGCTGACCGACGATCCGCGACTGGCAGAGGCTGTGGCGTCACCGCAGCGCTTCGATCGATTCTATATGCACGACCTGCATGTGCACTTGAACAACAACCCGATCGAGCGACAGCGGCTCGAAGAAATCTCGCGCGAAAAGGAATGTGTGCGCGCCAACGAGCAGCCCGGAGATACCCTGTTGAATCTCGTCTACGGTGCCGGCGTCGTTGCGCGGCGAGCCCGGGCGGCGATCAATCCGAAGGCAGCGCTTGGTGGGCAGTGGGTGCGTTCGAAGAATACCGACATGGTGCGTGATTCGGTGCGTTCGGTGCGCAAGTAGAGGTTGTGTTGGACTACTCGATCGTCGTCGTCGGCAGTGGGGCAGCGGGCCTCATGGCCGCGATTCACGCGGCCAAGGGTGGCGGGTGTGCGGTGCTGACCGACGGTCCACTCGGGCGCTCCAATTCGATCATGGCGCAGGGGGGGCTACAGCTGCCACGCCCGGGCGCCGCAGCACTGCGTCTGTTCGAGGAAGACATCTGCCGGTCGGCGCGCGATGAGGTGGACGCGGCGCGGGTGAAGACCTTTGTCGAGAACGTCGCGTCGACGATGGAGGATCTCGTCGGCTGGGGCCTCGAGTTGGATCGCGAGGCTGGCGGGGACTTCGTTCGGCGCAGCGCCGGCGGGCTGTCCGAGCCGCGCGTTGTTTCGGTGCGGGATCAGATCGGTCCGGCAATCGTCAAAGTGCTGCGAAAGATTGTCGAGCAGAGTTCGATTGAGATTCTTGAGCACACCAAGGTCGTAGACCTGCGGGCGTGTGCCGGTGGCCTGGAATTGGATGTGCTCATGCGCGACGGCGACGCCAAGCAGATTCGCGCCAAGGCGGTCGTGGTTTGCACCGGTGGGACGACATACGCAGAAGCCCAGCGCAAGTCTCAGCCGACGACGAATCCGGCGAACATCAACCACGAGCTCTTCGAGCGCATCCGCGCTCTCGGTATTCCGCTGATCCAGGCGGATTACTATCAATACCAGCCGTTTGGAGTGGTCGACACCTGGGGCAAGGACGTCGGCAGGTGCGTGCCGGAGAGTATCACCAACTATCCGGTCCGATTGCTCGATCGGGACCGTCAGGACATCGGGGAGATCCGGCGCGACCGGTACGAGCTGACGAATCTGATGTTCGATCTGGCCGACAAGGGCCGCGCGGTTGAGATCGCTGGCGGAAGGCGCGGGTTTTGGCTGACTCTGAGCGATGTCCCCGTGGAAACGCTCGAGACAAATTTCCCGAAGGTCTACCGGCTCTTGCAGCGCAGTGACACGGTCGGGCAAGACATCCTGGTGTATCCATTCCTGCACTATCATCTCGGTGGGTTTCGCACCGGGCCGGCTGGCAGCACCGCGATTCCGGGGCTGTACCTCGCAGGCGAGATGGTCGGTGGACTGCACGGAAGGAATCGGTTGATGGGCAACGGGATTACGGATTCGCTGGTCCATGGCGCGATTGCCGGCCGCGCCGCGCGGGAGTACGTTGCGGGATCATGAAATCTGCACTCCATTATTCGGTCAGGAACCAAAATGACTTGCTACACGCGTAACCCCATGGAGGGCGAGGCTCCCGCCGAGCCGCGTCGCATCGCAATTCGCCTCCATAAATCTACCCTGCACGCCGTCGCTCGAAAGCGAGCAAACCAATGACAGACAAATCCGAACCGCGTTACCTCGACGGCGGAGGCCGTCTCACCAAACCGCCTTCAGGCGGGCTGGTGCGCGCCTTCAGCCACGAGCTGGACTACGCACAAATCCTCTTCGACGGCATCAGCTACGCCGACATTGCCCACACTGTCATGTTGCTCGAACAAGACATTGCCCAAGAAGATGAGGGGCTCGCCCTGCTCACCGAGCTCGTCGATCTTCACGACCGCGGTATCGAGGGGCTCAACCTCGACGCCAAGTGGGGCGACCTTTACAACAACCGCGACGCCGAGTTGCAGAGTCGTATCGGCGACGGGGCCGGCTGGCTGCACGCCGGGCGCGCGCGGCGCGAGGCGTTGACCTTGGCGTGGTTGATTCACATGCGTGGTGCCGGTGAAGAGCTGCTGCGCGCAGCGTTTGCGAGTGTTCGCCGGGTGACGAAGCTCGCCGAGCAGCATCGCGACACCGTGATGCCCGACTTTACCTACTTGCAGCACGCCCATCCGACCACGCTGGGGCACTACCTGCTGGGCTTCGTCTATCCGATGTTGCGCGATGCCGAGCGCTTGCTGCACGAGTGGCACACGGTCAACGAAAGTCCTGCCGGTTCGGCCAGCACCAACGGCTCACGTCTGCCGCTCGACCGGGCGCGGATGTGCCAGTTGCTTGGCTTCGAAGAACTGACTGAGCACAATCGCGACGCAATGTGGCGCTCCGATGTGCCGATCAACTTGATGGCCGTGATGGTTTCACTGACCACTGGGGTGTCCAAGCTGGCCGAAGAGCTGCAGGTCTGGTGCACGCAGGAGTTCGGGTTCGTCGAGCTATCGGACGAACACTGTCGCACCAGCGTGATCATGCCGAACAAGAAGAATCCCTACGCACTGACCTTCATTCGCGGACAAGCGCGCGAGCTCGACGGGCAGTTGGTCAGTGTGGTGACGACCAACCAGACCGCATCGGGACAGATCGATAATCGCAACACGTCCTACAATTTGGTCCCCAAGGCGATGACGACGACGAGAGACGTCGTCGTCATGCTCGCCGACGTGCTCGAAGGAGCGACTTTTGATCTGGCC
The DNA here is from genome assembly GCA_029262455.1 of Deltaproteobacteria bacterium. GTDB lineage: Bacteria > Desulfobacterota > Binatia > HRBIN30 > CADEER01 > CADEER01. The sequence continues at coordinate 10,114 of JAJCZJ010000035.1, forward strand.
CGATTGCGGCAGCAGGCCGAGAGTGGATTTACGTTTGCGACCGAGCTGACAGATCTACTGCTGGAGCGCGAAGGCGTCGATTCGCGGCGCGCCCACGAGATCGTCGGGTCGGTGGTCGCCGACCTCGGTGCGCGCGAGGCAACGCCTGACGCGCTCGGCGAAGCGCTTCGCAAGGCGTTCAGTATCGCGCTCGGACGAGACTTGCAGACGTCGGTCGAGGAGCTGGTCGGCGAGCTATCGGTCGATGCGATCGTGGAGGGGCGCAAGGGGCGGGGCAGTTGTGCCCCGGATGCGATGCACGTGATGTTCGAAGACATCGAGCGACGTTGTGCTACGCTTGAGAAAGACCTCGACGAGACCGTGCGCCAGGGATCTTTCCCTGTGCGGCTTCGCGAGGTCGTGTCACAGCGATTAGGAAGGGAATGGTAACCGCGTGATCGAGATTTTCCGAAAGCCAGAGCGAACCACCAAACCACGGCAATCCGGGCTGACACACGTGCTCGACAAGGGAATGTCGCTCTCCGACATCGACTCACTGCTGGAAGTCGCGGCGAGTTACGTAGATATCGTCAAGTTTGGTTGGGGGACCGCGGTCGTCGTCGAGAACCTCGAGAAGAAGATCGAGCGCTTTCAGGCCGCGGAGATTCCGATTTGCTGTGGCGGCAGCTTCTTCGAGATTGCAGTGATGAGAGGGCAGCTAGACGAGTACGTCGCCTTCCTCAAGCACTACGGATTCGGGCTGGTCGAAGTATCGGATGGAGTTCTCAACATCGAACCCGACGACAAGTTGCGCCACATCGAGAAGCTGGCGAAGGATTTCACGGTGCTGTCGGAGTTTGGCAGCAAGGATTCGAGCGTTGTCGTCGCGCCTTCGCGGTGGGTCAAGGGCATGACGGACGAGCTAGCGGCGGGAGCTTGGAAAGTGGTAGCCGAGGGGCGAGAGTCGGGGACGGTCGGTCTGTACCGAGGCACCGGTGAAGTTCGCACCGGGCTGATCGAAGAGCTCGAAAACTCGATCGATACATCCAGGCTTCTCTTCGAGGCCCCACAGAAGGCCCAGCAGGTTTGGTTCATCCAACATTTCGGCAACAACGTGAACCTTGGCAACATCGCACCTGAAGAAGTGATCTCGGTCGAGACCATTCGCCAGGGCCTGCGCGGCGATACTCTAGGAGAGTAGGCCCCTCACTCGCAGATGAGGTTGAGCAGCATCGCGTCGCCGAGACGGTCATCGGACGAGCGAATGCGGCGTACGATTTCCTGCATGAGACGCAGGAGCAGTTTTGATCCGGCGTCTGGGTGTCGGTCGACGAACTCGAGGAACCGGTGTCGCTCGATCACCAGCAGCGAGCCTTTCGTCACAGCCACGACGTGGGCGCTGGTCTTGCCTGGGTCGAACACACTGACCTCGCCGAAGAAGGTGCCGGGTTCGAGCCGCGCCAGCAAAGTCTCGCTGCCGTTCACGCTGAGCCGCGCATGAAGCAGCCCCTCGGTAACGACGAACAGAGACGCGTTGTACTGCCCCTCGGCCAGAATGTCATCGCCCTTGGCGAAGGTCACTGATTTTGCGTACGTCGAAAACGACGCCAAGTCGTCATCCGAAAGAGAAGACAAAACGCCAGACGGAGTCACTGCAGAATCAGACATGGAGCGGACCTTATCCCTTGCCCGCAAATCCTGAAAGCGTGGAACGTTCCCTGGAGCCATTTGCGCCAATGCTGCGGTGCCCAGGCCACGTGATCCAGGGCTTCCAGGGGGACACAATGTTTCACGTGGGCGCCGTAGGGGAGGCACGGGATCCACCATCAAGTTCCTATTGACCCCAGGTTCAGCGCTGAGATAGGGTGACGCCCTGTCGACTATTGGTGACATATTGTCACTGCGGGCGCAGCTCCAGAAACTCCAGGATTGTGGTCACCCCCGCGCCGGTGTGTGCAGCGGAAAAACGGAAGGACGCGAAATGAGGAAATGGAACCGTCTCCTGACGATTGCCTGTGCTGCCTCGATGACGATTGTCGTGGCGCACAGCAATGCCTTGGCAACGCACACGAAGGATGAGCAGAGGTGCGTGACGACGATGAACAAGAACTTGCGCAAGATGGCAAAGTTCAAGGCCAAGGACTTCGCAAAGTGCGTGAAGGATCGATCGAGGGGAAAGGTGACGGACGCCCAGACCTGCTTCGACAGCGATCCGCGGGGTAAGATCGCGAAACAAACTCTCAAGACCCTTGTCGACGAGACGAGGAAGTGCACCGCCAGGGGCGTTCAGGCGGGCACCGTTGCCGGCTACACGAGTGGTGGCAGCGTAAATAGCGCCGGCGAAATGGCCATCAAGGGGCTCGTCGCCGACGTCTTCAACGAGACGATGAGCGGCAAGATCAGCCCCACCAAAGGGGACGGCGGGTGCCAAGCCGGCGTCGCCAAGCGGTTAGCGAGAGTCGTCGACAAGCAGCTTCTCGAGTTCTTCAAGTGCAAGAAGGACCTCCTGAAAAGCAGCGACGCCATCGAGACCTGCGTTGCACCCGGTGGGATTGCCTTGGACGCAAAGGGCAAGATCGCCAAGGCAGAGATGCAAATGCTCGGCGAGATCGGCAAGAGATGCCCCGGGGGAATCGCCGCAGGCCTGTTTCACGGCGAGTGCATCGGTCTCGACGGCGCGCCCTTGAGCGATTGCCTGGGCGAGTTGGCGGCGTGCCGCGTCTGCCTGGCGATCAACGACGGGGACGGGTTGGCCGTCGACTGTTCTACCTTCTCCGGCATCGCTTGCCCGCCCCCGCCGGACACCCCGACGCCGACCGTGACGCCAACCGCGACTGAAACCGCGACGCCGACGGCGACCGACACGGCGACCGATACTCCGACGCAGACGCCGACTCTCACGCCGACCGACACTCCGACGCTGACGCCGACCCACACGCCAACAGCGACTCCAACGGCAACCCCGACCAACACACCGATCCCGACCGATACCCCGATTCCGACAAATACGCACGTTGCGGCGAATGTGATTTTCGTCTCCACCACCTTGGGTAGCAACTCCCCTACATGTGGCACCAAGACCGCTCCGTGCGATAGCATTGGGCTCGGATTGTCACGGTCCACGGCCACCGGCGCCGACGACCTCTGTGTCGCCAGCGGAGCGTACAACGAGACGGTGACGCTGGTCACCGGCAAGAGACTGCGTGGCGGGTTCTCCAGCGACGGCAATTGGACGGAGTATGGCGGCACCACGACGATCCTTGGCGCTGCGTCGGGCGCGATTTTCGGCAATGGCGTGACTGGCGTCGAACTGCGCGACCTGACCGTACGCGCTGCCGACAACACCAGCCCCGGAGGCAGCAGCTACGGGGTGCGTGTGATTGGCGGCTCGGACATTTCGATCGAGGACAGTATTATCATCGCCGGTACAGCCGGAAACGGGTCGAACCACACCAGCACTCCCGGTGCGGCCGGCGGCGGTTGCAACGGTGGCAACGGCGGCAACGCTTCCGGCCCCTCCGGGCCTGGAGGCGGCGCAGGTTCTTGCGGTGGCTCTGGTGTCGCAGCAAGCGGCGGCGGCACCGGCGGCAACTTCTCAGGTAGCGGAGCTTCCGGCGGCTCGGGGGGCGGCGGCGCCCCCGGCGGTAATGGCGGATGCGGCAGCTCGTTTGGCTGTGGCCTCAACGCCGGTGGCGGCGGCGGTGGTTCCGCCGGAAGTCCCGGCTCGTCCGGCGGTGGCGGGTCGGCCTCCACAACCTCCGCAGCCAGCGGTTGGGTAGGCCAGAACGGCGGCGGTGCCGGCAGCGGTGGCAGCGGCCACGGTGGCGGCGGTGGCGGTGGCGGCTAGTCGGGCTCTGCTGGCGGCGGCGGCGGCGGTGCCGGTGGTGCCGGCGGCAACGGCGGTAGTGCCGCTAGCGGCGTTGGGACCTACGGCGGCGGTTCTTTCGGCGTGTATGCCCACGATTCGAGCGTGGCCATTGTGAACTGCACCGTGGTTGCGGACGACGCCGGTGCCGGTGGCAACGGTGGCAATGGTGGCAACGCCGGTAAGGGCGGCAATGGCGGCAACGGCGGCTCGCAGTCTTGCTGCTCGGCCGGTCCCGGCGGCGGCGGCGGTGGTGGCGGTGGTGGCAGCGGCGGCGGTGGTGCCGGCGGTGGTGCCGGCGGACCGTCGATCGCGTTCTTCCACAAGGGGACCGGCTCGGCGACAATCACAACCAGTACTCTGACCCGATCCCCGTCAGCCGCCGGCGGCGGAACAGGCGGAAACGGTGGCAGCGGCGGCGGCGCTGGTTCTCCCGGCAGCGGGGCAAGCGGCGGCGCCACAGGCAGCGCTGGCCTGGGCGGCAGCAACGGTGGAAGCGGAGCGCCGGGTCTGTTGTGTGCGGAGTACGTAGGCGGGACCTGCACCCCGTAGTAGTTCAGCGCGGTACGGGAGGGACGGGTGTGTTCCGTCCCTCCCGGCGCCAAGCCGGACCCGTCGGCCACAAGCCCCGGAGAACGCACCCGAATCTACGCAAGCTGAGCGCCACTTGTTGAGCAACGCTTGCTGAGCACCACTTGCTGAGCAACGCTTGCTGAGCACCAACTGGCTGGATTCTCGATGCCCGGTTCGATCCATACCCCCATCGCTATTTTCGGTTGACTGCCGACCCAGGGCGGGAGTAGGGTGACGCTCTGTCAACTAATTGTGACTCGGCGTCACTGGTGGCACCAGCCGGTCGAGGAGGGGAAGGCATGAATCCGCAAACGTACTCGGTCGGCACCGTACTCGCCTGGGTAGTCCTCGCTGTCGCCATCCCTCTGGGCGACACGGTTCAGGCGGAGCTCGATAGCCGGGAGCGCCGGTGCATTTCGACGTTCACCAAGAGCTTGCGCAAAGTGTCCAAGACGCACGGCAAGCTCATCAAGAAGTGCGTCTCCGATTTCGCCAAGGGCAGACTGGCCAACCAAACTCCGGAGCAGTGCGTCATCGAGGACCCGCGCGGTCGGCTGGCCTCGACGATCCTTAAGGAAACGACGAAAGTGTCGATACGCTGCGTCGCCGGCTTCCCGTCTTTCGGCGCGCGCGACCCGTCGGTCTCGTTCGGGCACAGTGTCATCAGTCAGATCGATCTCGTACACCGAGCGCTCGGAGAGGACCTCGACCTCGGCTTGATCGCCACCCCGCAGGCCGACGCCACCTGCCAGGCAAGAGTTCACGCCGCAGTGCTCAAGTGCGCCGACGCCCGGTTGAAGGAATACGCTCGCTGTCAGGCCAAGAACATTAAGACGGGAGCGATCGTCGACGCGGAAACGATGTCGCAGGTATGTTTGGGGTCCGGCCTCGAGCCGCAGCCTGACCCCACCAATCGAATTGGCCTCAAGTGCCTCGCCAACGTGACCTCGACGATCGCCCGCCACTGTCTGACGACGGATCTGACCCAGGCATTTCCTCCGTGTGGAGAATCGGACCCGATCCAGCTCGGTCAGTGTCTTTCCCACCAGAGCGCTTGCGAGATGTGCCTGGTCCTCAACGAGGTCGGCGGCATCGTCCGCGATTGCGACGCCTTCGACGACGGCGACGATAGCAACGGCAGCTGCCAGGCCGAGTGCACCGACGGGTTGATTCATCCCGACGAGAGCTGTGACGACGGCAACGGTGTGCCGGGAGACGGTTGCTCCGACTTCTGCCTCGAGGAAGCCGGCTGGACCTGTACCGGGGAGCCCAGCGTTTGCACGCCAAATTGTGGAAACGGCGCCCTCGACGAGGACGAGGCCTGCGACGATGCGGGCACGGCGAGTGACGACGGGTGTGATGAAGTCTGTCAGGTCGAGGACGGCTGGACCTGCACCGGAGAACCGAGTCTGTGTTCGCTCGACTGCAGTAACGGCTCGGTCGACACCGGCGAAGCGTGTGACGACGGCAACCCCGCAAGCGGCGATGGGTGCTCCGATGATTGCACGGTGGAGCCCGGTTACGAGTGCACCGGAGAGCCGAGCACCTGCACCTTCGTTTGCGGCAACGGCTCGTTCGATAGCGGCGAGACCTGCGACGACAACAACGCCATCGGCGGCGACGGCTGTAGCGGCTTTTGCCAGATCGAGCCCGGCTGGTCGTGTTCGGAGTCACCGAGCGCCTGTGCCCCGATCTGCGGCGATGGGCGGGTCGACGGGACAGAGACCTGCGACGACGGCAATCTGGGCAGCGGCGACGGCTGCTCGTTCTTCTGCCAGATCGAGTTGGGTTACGCCTGCCAGGGACAGCGAAGCTCGTGCTCCCCGGTGTGCGGGGACGGTTTCGTCCGCCACCCCGAGACCTGTGACGACAGCAATTCGACGAGTGGCGACGGGTGTTCCGCAACAATCTGTCGGCAAGAGTTCGACCACTTCTGTGCCGGCCAACCGAGTGTGTGCGTCGCCTTGTGCGGCGACGGCAATCTCGATGGCGCGGAGGAGTGCGACGACGGCAATCTCGGCAACGGAGACGGCTGCGCCGGAAACTGCACGACCGAGCCCGGCTTCTCGTGCTTCGGCACTCCGAGCCTCTGTGTACCAAATTGTGGTAACGCGACCATCAACGCAGACGAGGAATGCGATGACGGCAATTCGGTACCCAGAGACGGTTGCAGTCCCTCGTGTCAAGTCGATCCCGGCTGGGTGTGTGGTTCTCCAGGGACGGCTTGCGACGAGTTCGTCATCGCGATCCAATCGCCAAGCCATGGAGTCTTCAGTACTGCGGGTAGTGTCGTGGTGAACGGACAGTACAGCGTCTTGACCGGTGCGCAGTCATCGGTCCGCATCAACGGCGAAGCCCCAACCACACTCGACCCGGTGGCGCGAACCTTCTCGCACACAGTAACATTAGATGAGAGCGCGGTATTCAACCCGATTCTCGCGACGCTGACGAATACGGAAAACGGCGATGAGGTGCGCGATCGCGTCGTCGTCATCGCCGGGGACTCGATCGCCGACGGCAACCTGTCCCCGCAGAGTGTGACCCTACGCATCAACGATTCCGGACTCGCTTCGCTGGAGCCGCTGGTCGGCGAACTGGCCGCCGGCCAGTTCGATCTGTCGAGTCTGGTCCCGCCCGGCACGGTGGTTACCGATCAGTGTTTTCTCGACGTGATTGGTTGTTGGGGTGGGGCGCGGGTGACCATCGCCAACCCGCCTCCATCATTCAACGCTCTCGGCTTGGCGATCGACTCGAAAACGAATGCGGTCAACGCCGACGTCGGCATCAACGGGCTGGTGATCGATGTGAACATCGACGGCTGGGGGCTGGTCCCCGACTGCCGGTTGCGCATGACCGCCTCCTCGATGCACCTCATCGGCGACTACGCCCTCGAACCGGCGGCGAATCCGGCGCAGCTCGATGTAAATCTCGTCGGCTCGACGGAGGTCAGCTTCAACGGATTCTCGTCTCGTTTCACCTCCGGGCTTTGCACCGCGCCGATCATCGGCGACATCATCCAGGCGGCGCTGCCCAACGTCCAAGACCTCGCCGTCGGCGGGATCGCGGGCTTCGTCGGTGACCCGGACGGAGCGGGTCCGGCCGACAGTCCGATCGCACAAGGCATTGAGGATGTACTGGCGGGGATCTCCGTGTCTGGTCCAGTCGGCGACGGCCTGGGACTGGATCTGTACGCACCGCTGTTCGCGGTCACCGAGGACGCCGACGGAGTGACTCTGGGCGCGGACTCCGCGTTCACCGTCGAGGTTGGCACCGGACCGGGCGAGTGCGTGCCACCTGTCGGCGCGCCAAACCTCGTCGCATCCTACACCAAGGACGAATCGGTGCCCTCCTTCGGCCCGAACACCCCGGGGGGCACAGCGTACGGAATGGGCATCTGCATCTCGACGGGTGGTTTCAATCAGCTGCTCAGGGGACAGACCGAGTGTGGTTTGATGAGATCGTCGATATCCGACATCGACCTCGACGGCGCCGGACCGATCCCTGCGTTGACGGTGGACTCGACACTCCTGTCGGCACTGATCCCGCAGTTCGGGCAACTGCCCCCGGCGACGCCGCTGCGCATCGACGTGGCACCGACATTGGCGCCGGTCGTCACCGGTACCAACGGGCCCGCCGGCGAAGTGGCGGAGCTCAAGATGGCGCACATGACGCTGCAGATCATCGAACCTGGTCCCGACGTCGTTTGGTTGGAGGGGGCCCTCGACCTCGTCCTCGGAATGGATCTGGCCTTCTTGCCAGACGGCTCTGGACTCGACATTACGATCGGCGAGCCGGAAGTAGCAGATGTGTCGCTGACGATCCTCGACAATCCGCTTGGCGTCGATTTGGCGCAGGTCGAGAGCGTCCTCCCGAGTGTGATCACGCCACTCATCCCGGATCTCGCGGGCGCGTTGTCGGGATTCCCGCTGCCGCAGTTCTTCGGGCTCTCAATCGAGGGAGTCGAAGTGTCGCGCAACGGAGAGTTCATGTCGCTGTTCGCCAACCTGGGCGCCGCCCCCTAGCCCGAAACTCGCTTCGCTCGTAGGACGAGGCAAAGGCGAGGCGGAGGCAAGGGGTGGTGGTTGGTGAGTGTCCTGGATCAGAAGTTTGTTGCAAGATTCGGTGAGTGATTGATGCCCGTGCCAAGGGCTAGGCTCGCGCCCGTTCGCTGAAGGCGCGTAGCAGCGCCGTGCTGGAGAGCTGGCAAAGATCGATCGCTTCGTCGCGTGTCAGGCTACCGCGCTGCCAATGGTCGACGACGAAGTAGGCGTTGGATACCAGCATTCCGAACAGCAGCTCGACCTCGGTTCCGCCTACGCCGAGGCCCTTCAGCGCCCCTTCGTACGGCTCGATTGCGAGTCGCCGGATCGATTGCGCCTCGTCACTAGCGCCAGCCACGATCGACGAGTTGAGTAGGACGAGCCCGGCAATTCCGACCCGGTCGAACACGTCGAAAATTTGCGCCAGGAATCGGCGCGGGGCCTGTGGATCACCGTCCGCCGCAGCGGCGGTTGAAAACACTCCGATGACGTCGTGGGGGATGAGCGAGTCGCCCATCTCCTCGACGAAGCGGAGCAGCACGGTGTCCAGCAGCTCGCCAACGTTCGAAAAATACCGGTAGACCAATGCCCGAGAACAATCGGCCAGCTCCGCGATGCGAGCGAGAGTCACGGCCTCGACACCTTCAGCTTCGATCAGGCGCGCCGTAATCTCGACGAGCTGGCTGCGGCGCCGGTCTCGTTGCCGCTCGAGAGGGACTGCCGCGACTGACTCGCTGGACTTACTATTCGACTTCGGCTTCATGCAGGACTCAGACCTTCAACCGATCAGAATTTCGTCTGGATGGCTAGCAGGGACTGCGTCGCATCACTTTAAACGTTGACCTGAAAACCGATGGAGGGAGAGGCTCCCGCCGAGCCGAGTCGAGTCGCCTTTAAACATTGACCTGAGAATGAACGTTGACCTGAAAACCCCGGGAGGGAGAGGCGCCGCCGAGCCGCGCCAAAACCAGTGGAGGGAGAGGCTCCCGCCGAGCTGCACCAAACCCCGGGAGGGAGAGGCTCCCGCCGAGCCGTGCAACATTTGATTCCTTTACCGTGGCGCTGGTCCGCGGCCGCGGTGGCGTATCCGGCATCATCCTAGTGACCCTGTAGGGGCCCGTTTTTCGCAGCACGAAAGTTTCTGGTAGACCAAGCGAATGGAATACGAAGTCTATTGGGGCAGCGGTAGCCCGGTCTCGTGGCGAGTCCTCCTCGCCTTTGCGCTCAAGCGAGTCCAGTACCGTTCGCATCGACTGGACCTGTCGAACAAAGAACACCGCTCGGAGGAATACCGAGCCTTGAGTCCGCGCGGCGCCTTCCCGATCCTGCGCCACAACGACCTCGTCGTGCGCGATTCGATGGCGATCCTGGTCTACCTGGATCGCGTCCATCCGGACCCGCCCCTGTTCGGTCGCAATGCCGAGGAGACGGCAAAGATCTGGGAGACGATCGGAGAGCACCAAGACCATCTCGGCGCAGCGACAGAAACGATCACGCGCGGATTGTTCCGCAAGAACGGATTGGAGAACCCTGAGCCGGTGATCGAGGCGGTCGACAAAGCGGGAGCAGAGTTGCGAACCCTCGACGAGAGACTCGGCCAAGTCGATTGGGTAGCGGGCCCCGCGATCACAGCGGCAGACGTCGTGCACTACCCGACCTTGCACCGACTCCTGCGAGCAGCGGCGACCGAGCGCGCGCATGAGGTAGGACTATCGGGCACCAAACTCGCGACGGATTATCCAAACGTCGAAAAATGGAATCAGCGCCTCACGGCGATGCCCGGAGTGGCCGCGACCTACCCGCCGCATTGGAAGTGAAGGGTTCCGCGCGAAGTCGTTGGAATCTGGATCAGGCCGCTGGACTCCATTTCATTGACAATTTCTTGCGGTTGCTGGCGCAATCCCGGAGGTAGAGATTGATCAAGGTCTGATAGGGGATCTCGCTCTCCTTCGAGAGTTCTTTGAAATACTCCAATGTTTCTGCGTCCAACCGGATCGTTACCTGCTTCTTGAGACGCCGAGCGTAAGGGTTTCTCTTTGCTTTCGAGAAGTCGTAATTCTTCCTCATCGTTTCCACCTTCGATTGTATTCATTTCGCTCACCGCGGTTCGCTTTGCGCGAAGAGATGATTCGAATGACTGAGTCGTCGTCGCGAAAGCAGTGACAAACCACGAGTAGCTTTAATGTGGCGGACAAGCCCAAGAGGATGAACCGAGTCTCGTCGTCAGAGTGGTTTGGATCGGCGACGATGAGTGCTCGATCGTCAAGGAACGCTGTCTGAGCTTCCTCGAAGCTGACTCCGTGTTTCCTTTTGTTCTCACCATTTCTGCGATTGTCCCATTCAAATTGAAGGTCCACCGGTTCAATATCAGTGTAACTACAGTGTAATGCCAAATGGAATCTTTGCACATGTGCCCGACTCCGCGAAATGGTGTAGCCGATGAATCCGGAGCGATGAATGGACGGCTACCTTGACCGCCAATCGACCGCATGTTCATGTACCCAGCGTGAGAGCCGTTAGCTCAGCCGGTTAGAGCATCTGCCTTTTAAGCAGAGGGTCCCGCGTTCGATCCGCGGACGGCTCACTCGAAAAGCTCCCACCTGGTGGGGGCTTTTTCTTTTCGCGCCGTCATCGCTGTCGGCAGCGTGGGAGGTTTGACAGCCATTTTGACAGCCACGGGAATGCGATCCGCGCTCAGAGCGTCAGTTGTCGCCGAGAATGGCATCCATTTTGTCTGCGGCATCTTCCATCATCGCGGGCATGACGTGCGCGTAGGTGTTCATCGTCAGCGTGATCTGCGAGTGGCCGAGAACCTCCATCACTGTGCGCGGCGAAACGCCCTGGGCAAGCAGCAAGCTGGCCGCGGTGTGCCGAGCGTCGTGGAAGCGCCTTTCGGGAAGTCCCGCGTCTCGCAGCGCCTTCTTGAAGTCGATCAGGACCTTTCGCTCGTCCATCGGTGTTCCGATGGTTGTGGTGAATAGATAGCCTGTGTCCTTCCATGCCGAACCTGCGACCAGCCGCTCCTTGTTCTGGCGCACTCGGTGCACCCTGAGCGCCTTTCCGACGATCGCGGGCATGTTGATTGTGCGCCTCGATCGGTCGGATTTGGGCTCGACCAGCACCTTGCCTTTTCCCTTCTGCCGTTGAAGTGCATGCCGGACTGTCAGCGTGCGGCTATTGAGATCGATGTCTTCCCATCGGAGGCCGAGGGCTTCGCCCTTTCGCAGTCCGAGCGCCATTGCGACAGTGTAGAGCGCCTCGTTGCGGCTGCCGCGTATTCCCTTGAGAAATACCTTCGCCTCGTCGGGCGACAGCGTTGAGACTGGCTTGCGTGGCACACGGGGCGTCGTGGCGAGTTTCGCTACGTTTCTCCGTACCAGGTCCCACTTCACGGCTCGATTGAGTGCCCGAGAGAGGACCGAGTGGAGATACTCAACGGTTCGCGGCGAGAGGCCGGACGCGGTCTTGTCGTTGACGAATGCTTGCACGTTTTGCGCGGTGAGCTTTACCAGCCTGATCTTTCCGATCGCCGGCACGATATGCAGCCGGACCGCCCCCTCGTAACTCTCGTACGTTCGCGGACGGGTTCCGGGTTTGACGTGGTCTTCTAGCCAACCTTTTAGGAACTGTTCGACGGTCAGCCGTTCGGGCGCGAACGGAATCCCGAGCTGATGATTTCGGAGAGCCTCGTTGAGTCGGTCTTGGACTCCGGCACGGGTGTGCGCGTAGACGTTCTTGCGATATCTCTTGCCATTCCTCCAGCCGAGATTGACGACGGCGACCCAACGGCCATCTTTGCGTTTATAGATCGATCCTTCGTTTGCGCCTCGATTCTTCGCCATGGCTACTCTCCCTTTCCCGAGGGCTTCTTCCCCGCGCTGTTCAACTGGCGCTTTCGCTGTCGGTAGCGACGTTTCTGCATCGTTTGGCGGCATGTCGCGCTGCAGTATTCGGCCTGGTAGGAGGTTGCGGTGAAGAGGGTTCCGCAGGTCGCGCACTTGTGTACGACGTCCTCCGTGAGGTCTTCCATTGCCATGAGGGCAAGTGTCGAAAGGAGAGAGCTGGAGGCCCAACGCTGTCTCCTTGCGCTGTCTTCGCCGATGTCGAGGATTGGGTGTGCGCAAACTGAAAGATCCGTCAGCCTTGTCGTACCGAGGGGGACGGCGAGTTCGTTCTTTGGTTGGAGAATCGCTTCTAGCGCGTTCATGAGGGAGTACGCGCCGAGGACGAATTCTGCGACGGGTTCCCCGTACGCAGCCCAGAACTTCTTCGAACCGGGTGTTGGGTAATCGAAACTCATCCACTGGGACCGTGGAACGTTGGGGAAGTATTTTCCCCAAGTCTCGCTCAATGGTTCATCCCTGATGGGTGGGCCTGGGCGACTCGATCCCGGAATGTCTCGGAGTAGGACATGTGGCTCGATTGCATCGTCTGGAAGCTTGTCGGCGGGAACGGTCGCGCCGATCAGGTCTGCACCCTCTGCCATTGTCGAGCCGATTGTTCGCGTATTCCAGGCTAATGGTGTGGGCCAATGTGTGGCCTGCGTCGCGATCGCGAATACGCGGCCCTTTGCCCCCTTGACGGGTTGTCGTTCCCAACGGTGGGCGTACGTCACAGCGACGAGTCGATGCAGCAGGGTACCCAGCAGGCCGAACTGATTGCACCACTCCAGCACGGCTTCGACGACCTCTGGGCGGTGCGCGGACATTTGCCAGGGCTCGGGAATGTCAAAGATCAGAGAGAGGGCGCGATATGGCCTGTCGTCGAGTCCCCAAGGGTCGTAGGTGCGAAACCGCGCTTTGGGGGCGGGGGCGATACTGCCGTTCCGCATTTCGTATCGGCTGAACCTGAACCATTCGCCACTGATTGCGCTCGATTTGTCCGCTTCCTCGCTCCCGCTCATCCCGGCTCCTGTCTAGTGCATGTCTAGCCTTGTACTGGACCTGCCTAGTGTCTAGCATCCAGCCTGGTACTGGGCAAGACCCAATGGATTAGAGGAGTCTCGAATGGATCAGTTGTTGTTGAAGGCGGAAGAGGTGGCGAAGGCTCTTGGGCTCGGTCGTTCCAAAGTCTACGAGATGATGCAGAGCGGCGAGCTGCCGGTCGTACGCATCGGGCGATCTGTACGGGTTTCGAGGTCGGCGCTTGCGGCTTGGGTCGAAGCGAATACGGCGACGCCGAGTGAGTCGTGATCGCTGACGCGGTGGACGGGTGAGCGGGCGATCCCATGTCGTCTTGGAATCTCTCCGATATTCGTCGGCTGAAGATTGGCCGGACCTACACTGTCGCGGAGATCGCGCAAACTCTGGGTGTCAGCCGCAACACGGTTCGCAATTGGCACGGGCGTGGTATGCAGCCGATCGATGACGGCAGGCCGACTCTATTCTGTGGCGATGCTGTCCAGGAGTTCCTTCGCGCAGCCCGAGCGAAGCGAAAGCAGAAGTGTCCGCCAGGGCATTTCTACTGTTTGCGGTGTCGAGCCCCGAGAGCGCCTGCGCTTCAAATGGCGGACTACGTGCCGCGGACCGACACCAAGGGCAACCTGCGGGCGATCTGCCCGGAGTGCGGAGGGCTGATTCATCGAGCCGTCTCTTTGGCGAAACTGGAGGCTGTTTGCGGCGGGGTCGATGTAGCATTCCCGGAGGGTCAATAACGAATAGGGGGTACCGGGGACCCCTCCGTAAATTGTGACTTCGGAACCAAGCGAGGGCAGAAATGAAAATCAACGCCGAGAACGAGCGGATCAAACGCCGCTACTTCACTTACCTGAAGGACGCGAAGCGACAGAGCGAAGCGTCAATCGACATCGCAGCGAAGGCGATTCGAAGGTTCGAGGAGAACACAAAGCACCGGAGCTTTCGATCGTTCCGGGTCGAGCAGGCGGTGGCGTTCAAGCAGGCGCTGGGTAGCTGTTCGGCGGTGAAGTCGGGAGAGGCTTTGTCGAACGCAACACAGCTCGCCACGTTGAATGCGCTGCGGCGATTCTTTACGTGGCTGGCTGATCAGCCGGGCTTTCGGTCGCGCATCCGGTATTCGGACGCGGACTACTTCAACTACTCAGCCAAGGAAACCAGCGTCGCCCGAGCGACGCGTGAACGTCCGGCCCCGACGCCCGAACAGATAGAACATGTACTCCAGGCGATGCCGACCTCTACTGATATCGAACTGCGGAATCGTGCGCTGATTGCTTTCACGTACCTGACCGGGATTCGAGATCGTGCGTTGGCTTCCTTGAAGTTGAAACACGTCGATCTCGATCAGGAGAAAGTCTACCAGGACCCTGCCGAGGTGCAGACTAAGGCCAGTAAGAGCATGACGACATCGTTCTTCCCGGTTGGCGAGCGATCGGGGCAGATCGTGATCGAGTGGATTACCTACCTTCGCAAGGAAAAGCTCTGGGGCGACAACGACCCGCTGTTCCCTTCGACTCGGATCGAAAGACTGAGTGCGGGGCTGTTCGGCCCCTCGGGGCTCGACCGCAAGCATTGGTCAACAGCGAGCCCGATCCGAGTGATCTTCAAGGCTGCTTTTGAGCAGGCCGACCTACCGTACTTCAATCCGCACAGCTTCAGGAGGACCCTCGCACGTCTCGGACTCCGGGTAACGCGGACGCCCGAGGAGCTTAAAGCGTGGAGTCAGAACCTTGGGCACGAACAGGTGACGACAACGTTGACGAGCTACGGCGAAGTCCCTGGCGAGAGGCAGGCCGCGATCTTGCAGCGGTTGGCGGCTGTACCGAGCAGCTGTGCTGTTGATTCCCGGACCCTGGAGATTGCTGAGGTGCTTCGCCGAGCGCTGGACCGACTTTAGCAGTCGAATCTCTGGCCCTGAACTGAGGCTCCAACAATCGGGCAGAGGCTCAATGAAGCGGCTAAGCGCTTGGCTTGGGGGGATAGTTTCGGTACGAAGATTGAGGCTAGGTCGGCCTCATTGAAGTCTTGGTGCGGATGGAGAACTGCCGGGGGTAGGGGGCGTCGTGTTGTCGAAGAAACTAACGCTGGGATCGGCCATTGCCGGTTTTGGGGTGAAGGCGAAGGCGAAGCTAGGTAGCCCGGCGGCAATCGGTGAACAGGAGGAGCAACTCCGTGCGCCTTTTGAGCACTTGCTCGGGGATCTAGCTGAGCTGTGCAAGCTGCCGAGGTCGTCCGTGGTTGCGATCGGGGAATCTGCAGTCAATGAGTTGAACACCCGGCCAGACTACGCTGTGGCTGTTCACAAGACTTTGGTCGGGTTTATCGAGCTTAAGGCCCCGGGCAAAGGGGCTGATCCCCGGAGATTCCGGGAGAAGCACGATAAGGTTCAGTGGCAGAAACTACAGTTGCTACCCAACCTACTGTACTCTGACGGCAACGCATTTAGTTTGTGGCAGGACGGAGAGCTAGTTGGTTCGGTCATCTCTTTAGTTGGCGATATCGAATCGTCTGGCGACAAGCTCGAAGCCCCGATTGAGATACTGAATCTATTCGAGCAGTTTCTTTTCTGGGAGCCGATTCCCCCGAGAAATGCGAAAGAGTTAGCGCATATCAGTGCCCGTTTGTGCCGTGTGTTGCGTGACGAGGTGTTGGAGCAACTGACTCTGGGCGCCGAAGAGTTCACTGAACTCGCTGTGGATTGGCGAAGGCTCCTTTTTCCGGACGCGAGCGATGAACGATTTGCAGATGGGTACGCTCAGGCGGTAACGTTCGGTCTGTTGATGGCTCGGGCACAGGGTATTGAATTGGCTTCGGGCCTCGATACTGTTTCCAGCGAGCTAGCTCCCGTCAGTTCGTTGATTGGCTCGGCGCTTCTAATCCTCACCGAGAATCCGGAAAGTAGAGAAGCGCTGAAGACGTCACTTGGAACTTTGGTGCGGGTGCTCGACGCGGTTGATTGGCCCACAATAAGCAAGGGTAATCCGGAGGCTTGGCTCTATTTCTACGAGGATTTTCTCGGAGTCTATGACAATCAGCTGAGAAAGCAGACCGGCTCGTATTATACGCCGCCGGAGGTTGTGGCTGTGATGGTTGGTCTCGTTGATGACCTCTTGCGAAGCCCGCGATACGGACAGCATTCCGGGCTCGCGTCCCAGCGGATAACGCTAGCCGATCCGGCGACTGGCACAGGCACCTTCCTTCTCGGCGCGCTGCGACGAATCGCCGACTCTATTGAAGCTACCGAGGGTGAGGGCGCGGTGAAGCCGGCGATCAATGCGGCGGTAGATCGGCTTATTGCGTTTGAAATGCAACTTGGTCCCTTCGCGGTTGCCCAACTGCGGCTCTTCGCCGAGATCGCTGACCTGACCGGAGCGATCCCCCGGAAGTCGCCGCGAATGTTCGTCACTGATACCCTGGGCAATCCATTCGTGGAACAAGAATGGCTACCCGCACACTATAAGGCCATCGGTGAATCCCGGCGCTCGGCGAACAAGATAAAACGCGAAGAGCCGATCAATGTCGTGATTGGAAATCCGCCGTATAAGGAACGAGCAAGGGGGCTTGGTGGTTGGATAGAGGGCGAGAGCCGAGAGTCCGAGAAGCGCGCACCGCTGGCCGATTGGTTGCCGCCCCGCGAGTGGGGTATGGGGGCACACGCCAAACACCTCCGGAACCTCTACGTATACTTTTGGCGCTGGGCGACCTGGAAGGTCTTCGATCACCACCCGGACAATAGCACGGGAATTGTCTGCTTCATTACAGTCGCCGGATTCCTGGGCGGCCCAGGGTTTCAGAAGATGCGCGAGTATCTTCGCAAAAAGTGCGACGACATCTGGGTAATTGATTGCTCACCGGAGGGCCATCAGCCGGACACAAATACTCGCATTTTTGAGGGCGTACAGCAGCCCGTCTGCATCGTGCTTGCATCTCGGACGGCGAAGAACCAAGAAGACCTCCCTGGGGCTGTCCGCTTCCAATCTGTTCCAATGGGGCTTCGGGAAGCTAAGTTCTCTGCCCTTCGAAAGATTGAGCTGGAAGGAGAGATGTGGCGCGTGTGCCCTTCGGCGTGGCGAGAACCGTTTCTGCCCGCTTCCGAAGGAGCCTGGGCGACCTATCCGGCGCTCGACGACTTTTTCATCTACAACGGTTCTGGTGTGCAACCGAAGCGGGTATGGGTAATTGCTCCGGACGCGCAGTCTCTCTTGGCGCGTTGGCGCCGCTTGATCGACGCGCCAGCTGAGGCAAAACAGGAACTCTTTCACCCGACGCTGCGTCGCGGAAAGCCGGCGGACCGGCATATTCGGTCCGTCCTGAAGGAAGCCTTGCCCGGTTTTGATCCAACTCCAACCCCTTTGATCGATGAAGCTGGACCTTGTGAAACCCCGGTACGCTATGGGTATCGCTCATTTAATCGGCAGTGGATAATACCTGACATGCGCGTGATAACGCAGCACAACGCTGAGCTGTGGCGTTCGCGGTCGGAGCGTCAAGTTTACATTACCGCCCTCACTCGCACATGTCCGACCTCCGGTCCGGCGATTACGCTTACTGGGTTGGTACCGGATCAGGACCACTACAAGGGCTCCTTTGCTGGGCGCGTCTTTCCTCTGTGGCGAGATGCTGAGGCAACCATTCCCAACATCCGTCCGAACCTGATCGAGTATCTCGCAAAGAAGTTTGCGACCACCGTTACCGCTGAGGACGTAGTCGCATATATTGCCGCGATCGCGGCCCATCCTGGTTATGCAAAAACCTTCAAGGAGGATCTATCCACACCAGGGCTTCGGGTCCCGATAACTGCGGCGCCGAGTACGTTCGCAAAAGGAACAGATCTTGGCCGCACCGTCGTGTGGCTTCATTCGTTTGGGGAGCGGATGGCCGATTCGTCGAAGGGGCGTCCCCCAGAACCTCCCAGGCTTCCGAAGTCGCGACGACCAACGATTCCACGTCGTGGGACGATCCCAGAAGAACCTGAGGCGTACCCAGACTCAGTTGCGTACGACTCGAAGAAGAAGCGGTTGATAGTCGGGGCCGGGTACGTCGAAAACGTAGAGCCCAATGTTTGGGAATACGAGGTCTCCGGCAAGCAAGTGATCGTACAGTGGTTCAGTTACCGAAAAGCGGACCGTCGTCGGCCCCTGATAGGCGAGCGCAGAGCCCCCTCGAGTCTCGGGGGTGTTCAGCCCGACCATTGGCTCGCGGAGTACACAACTGAATTGATTAATCTACTCAATGTCCTTGGATGGCTTGTTGATCTTGAAGACGGGCAGGCGCGGTTGCTTGAAGAGGTGCGGTCCGGTCCGGTGATCACTGAGAGTGAACTGCGAGTTGCTGGAGCATTCGACTTGCCTGCGGCTCGAAAGCGCAAGAAGCCGAAGCCCGGTCAGTCTGACCTTTTTGGGGAAGCGGGGAGCGATGATTTGTGAGTCTGCAGTGGCTTCTCGCGGTGCACTGCCGGCTTTCAAGATTTTGACAGCCATTTTGACAGCCACGGCGATGGACTCTGGTGGATGCGCAGCTACCCACCAACACGAGAGACGTTAGAAATACGACGCCGCGATACGCAGCAGAACGTGGCGTACAAGCCCCGATCGATCTTTTAAGCAGAGGGTCCCGCGTTCGATCCGCGGACGGCTCATGAGGGCAAGAAGGGCTCCTTAGAGAGCCCTTCTTGCCGCCTACAGGGTACGGGGTACGGCCTACGGGGTTGGAGTTCATCGCTTGTCATAGTTGCGGCGTGGAATTCAGCGATCGCTGAAAGCGTAGCCGTACCCCGTCCCCGTACCCCGTACCCTGTACCCCGTACCCCGTACCCTGTACCCCGTACCCCGTACCCTGTACCCCGTACCCTGTACCCCGTACCCTGTACCCCGTACCCCGTACCCCGATCATTAGGGTACGGCCTACGGGTTTGGAGATAGCGCCGCGGAGTTCAGCGATCATCCGATTCGCCCGCAAGCTGGCGGAGGCCTTCGAGGACGGGGATCGCGAGTACCTTCTGCGGTAGTTGCTGTCGTCGCTTGCCTTGGAATAGTATCCATTTCTGGACTGGGGCGTCGCAAAGCTCTTCGAGCGAATTCAGTCCTCGACAATCTTGCTTCGATACGTTTCGGCCTGACTTGATCTCGATCGCTACAAGGTCATCGCCTCGGTCGATTACGAGATCGACTTCGGCGCCTGCCTCGGTGCGGTAGGTCGAAATGTTCCAGTGCTTTCTGAGTGCGCGGTTCATGTAAATCGTCTGCAACATGACCCACTGTTCGAATGCCGCTCCGATCTGCTGGGGGTGGAGCGGTCGGCGATGGATACCGAGCAGGGCGTTGCGTACGCCGATGTCGAATAAGAGAAGCCGCTCACGCTGAAGAAGCCGGCGAGAGGTCGACTTGCGTGGACGAAACGGCGGTAGTCGAAAGGCCACCAGCGTATCTTCGAGAAGCTGGACGAAGCGTCGGGCGGTCTCTTTTGGAATCTCGGCGTCGGAGCTGAGCTTGGAATAGTTCACCCACTGTCCGCTCATAACGGCGACGGTATCGAGGAACCGAGCGTACCCACCGAGGTTGCGAGTTAGGGCTTCGGCTTGAATCTCTTCGCGTAGGTAGATGTCGGAATACGACTCGAGGATGTCGTCCGTCTCGGAACCGCCCGAATAGATCCCCGGCAGCGTTCCGATACGCAGTGCCCGGTCGACGTCAAGATCGTTGAGCTCGGCGATGGAAAGCGGGTCCATGTACTCGACGATGACACGACCGGGGAGGAGATTGGCGCCGCCGCGTTTTAGTTTTCGCGCACTCGAGCCGGTTAGAATGAACTTCGTGGGCGAGCGGTCGACAATTGACTGGATCGTATTGAGAAGCGTGGGAACTCGCTGAATCTCGTCGATGATGACAGTGGGCTTCTTTGCTTCGATCGCTTCGACTTCGTTTCGCAACCGCGCTGGATTTTTCGCGTAGTCGAGGAATTCCCGTTCGTCGGCCAGATCGACATACAGGTGCGAGTCGATGGATCGACAGAGCGTCGACTTCCCGACCTGCCGCGGACCCAGCAGGAGGATGCTCGTCGCCGCGTCTGCCACCCGAGATCGGAGAAGTCTGTCTTGCATGTAGGTCGTATACGTCGTAAATGACCTACATGCAAGTCGGCTTTTCTCCTCGGGAATGGCAACTCAAGGACCGTTGGAAGAAGAACGGGGTGCGGCGTACAGGGTACGGGGTACGGCCTACGGGTTTGGAGATAGCCCCTTTGCAGCAAGCTTGCCCCCGTACCCCGACTCAATCGTTTGATATTCGACGCTGGTATGATTGGGCCGCTGCAACGAATAGCAAAGAAGGGTGGGTGTCACTCTTTTTACTCTTTTTACCTCCCTCCGGGCTACGCCCAGCCGCGTGCTCGCAGGGTGTTCGGTCGCGACCGCGATGAATGAGGAGCGCCTCAACAAGATTCACGACCAATGCGGTTGGCACGAGGATGCTGTTCGCGCCAGTAATCTCGCTGGCTGCTTCTGTTGCCTCGCTATTTTCCCGTCCGCTGAGATCGCGGAGTGGGTCGAGGAGGATCCCAAGTGCCCGAGAGGTGCTGGACGCACGGCGGTGTGTCCAAAGTGTGGTATCGACTCGGTGCTGCCCGACTCCTTGTGGTTTGAGCTGACGCCAGGGATCTTGAAAGAAATGAACGAACACTTTTTTTGATTCTCGTGTCGATCGTGGTGACGAACAACCTGACAAAGGCGGTGCATCCGATCGCGGCCACGAGCCTGCGGGATCGGAGTCGCGAGCATGAGGTGGACGCCGCACTGACCGGCAGGCGTTGGACAGACTAAGTGATGGGGATCAACGTGCAGCTCAGGACAGAACGTGGTGACGTCTGGTTTTGGGATAGCCTGTGTAGCAAGTTTGGCCCCCGGTACCCGGTGCCCCTCCTCCCTCGATGTCGTTTCAATTGCTCCGTCGAGCAACCATGTCCAGCAGCCTTGCGGCTTGGAGCCTGGCAGTAATGCAATGAAGGTGGACGGCGGAGCGGGAACGGGCAAAACTTCACAGCCTTTAGTTACCGGACGACTCCGATCGGTTCTGCCGCGTTTTGCTACTGGAAGCAGCGTTGCGGCGCCACATCGACTCCCTGAACGGAACTCGATACCAGATCCGCTACGCGGCTCGGGCGGAGCCTCGCCCTGAAAGCGCCGATTAAAATCGGCAAGGAGAAGCGGATGAAAGATCCGTACGATGAAGGAATAGCGAACCGCATCGGCCCCGAGTCATGCGTTGGCGACTGAGAGGTCGCAGCGAAGC
>JAJCZJ010000036.1 GCA_029262455.1 Deltaproteobacteria bacterium
CGATGTTGTCGATCTCGTTGTGAAAGTCGATCTCTTTGCGAATCGCACGCGCGAAGTGTGAAACAATTCCAACCGGGGTGTAGATCTCTGCCTCGGGAAAGTTCTTTTCCACCGCTCGCGCCAGGAACCGCATGATCTCGAGATCCGCATCAATGATCTTCTCGATGTCCTGACGCTGCACTTTGACGACGACGTCGTGTTCGGCCCCGCGCAACTGCGCCGCGTGCACCTGCGCAATCGAGGCACACGCAAGCGGCACCTCGTCGAAGGTCTCGAACAGCTCCTCCACCGGACGCCCGAGCTCCGTCAGCATAATCTCGCGCACCGTGTCGATCGGCATCGCCGGGACTGCGTCTTGCAAGGTCTCCAGCTCGCGAATCAACTCCGGCGGCAAGAGGTCTGATCGCGTCGAAAGGATCTGGCCAAGTTTGACGAAGGTCGGGCCGAGATCGTGAATCGCCAGCACGACGCGACGCTCCCAAGGCGTCTCGTCAGGTACACTCGCCGTAATCTCGAGGATCTTTTTGACCGCCCAGCTATCATCGAGGTCGAGCTCGCGCACCAAGGCGCCGAATCCGTGCTTCACCAGAACGGTCAGGATCTGACGGAATCGATTCGCATCGCGAATCAGCGACTCGCCGGTTCGGTAGCTGTCGTAGGCGCGTCGAAGAGCAGTTGCCATGGGGCAAACACTACTCCGCAACCGTAGAGACTTCCATCGCCGACCGCTTGTGACCCGGCGCCGCGCCGCGCCGCTGCTTGACTTTCCAACGCCTCACGCGCGAAGGAGGAGAGCCATGGCCAAGATAGAACGCGCCCGTAGAAGCGTCACCCACGACGTCACCAACCAAGCCCCGCCGCTGATCGGCTACAACGTATTTAGCCAGGATCGCGTACTGGTCGAAGCGGCCGAACGAGAGGGCGCTGGCTGGGCAAAAGACCGCATGGAAGCGATCGGAGAAACCGCCGGCAGCGAGGCGATCGCCCTGGGATTCGAAGCAAACCAGAACCCACCCGTGCTCAAGACGCACGATCGCTTTGGGCACCGCATCGACGAAGTGGAGTTTCACCCGGCGTGGCACGAACTCCTGCGCACCGCGGTCAAACACGAGCTCCACGCGCTACCTTGGCGTGAAGCCCGGCCCGGCGCACATGCCGCGCGCGCTGCGATGTTCTCCGTGTTTTCCCAAGCCGAAGCCGGTCACGGGTGCCCGATCTCGATGACCTACTCGGCCGTACCGGCCCTGCGGGCACAACCCGATGTCGCCACCGAGTGGGAGCCAAGACTCACTTCCAATCAATACGACCCTCGTTTCATCGAAGCATCGCAAAAGACCGGCGCTCTTTGCGGCATGGCGATGACAGAGAAACAGGGCGGCTCGGATGTTCGCGAGAACACCACGCGCGCCGAAGCCATCGGCGATGGCACCAGCGGCGAGTATGCCATCACAGGTCACAAATGGTTCTGCTCGGCGCCGATGTCCGACGCCTTTCTCGTTCTCGCGAAAACCGGCAAAGGCGTGTCGTGCTTCTTCATGCCGCGCTGGCTCCCTGACGGCACGCTCAACTCGATCCACATCCAGCGCCTGAAAGACAAACTCGGGAATCGTTCCAACGCCTCTTCTGAAGTCGAATTCGACGCGGCGTGGGCGAGAATGGTCGGGGAAGAGGGCCGCGGCGTCCCGACCATCATCGAGATGGTCAACCACACACGACTCGATTGCATCATCGGAGCCAACGCCATGATGCGACAGGCGGTCGCTCAAGCGACGCATCACTGCGCGCATCGCTCGGCCTTCGGCAATAAGCTGATCGACCAACCGCTGATGCAGAACGTCCTCGCCGACCTCTGCGTCGAATCGACCGCATCTACTCTCACAATGATGCGCCTGGCACGCGCCTACGACGACGCGGCCGACAACGAAACCTGGCGCTCGTTCGCCCGCCTGACGACTGCCATCTGCAAGTACTGGGTCTGCAAACGGACCCCCATGCACGTCGTCGAAGCGTTGGAATGTTTCGGCGGCAACGGCTACGTCGAAGAGTCGGGCATGCCCCGCCTGTACCGCGAAGCCCCACTCAATGGCATCTGGGAAGGCTCGGGCAACGTGATGTGCCTGGACGTCCTGCGTGCAATCGGCCGCATCGCCAACGGCACCGAAGCATTCTTCGATGAAGTCGCGCTCGCCGGCGGCATGGACGCCCGCTTCGATGTATTCTTCGAGAAGGTC
Source organism: Deltaproteobacteria bacterium (assembly GCA_029262455.1). Taxonomy (GTDB): domain Bacteria; phylum Desulfobacterota; class Binatia; order HRBIN30; family CADEER01; genus CADEER01. The sequence continues at coordinate 2,232 of JAJCZJ010000036.1, forward strand.
CGGGAAGGACTCAACGACGTCGACGGCATCGAGGGCCGAGCGCGCCGCTTCGTCGAGAGACTCGCCATCGTTTTTCAGGCGTCCCTATTGTTGCGCTATGGCGACCCCGCCACGACCGAAGCCTACCTGGCAACGCGGCTCGACGGCGACCGAGGTTACGCATTCGGAACCCTGCCGCGCCACGTCGAGTGCAAGTCGATCATCGAACGCGCACGACCCGAGGTCGGTTAACATCCCCAAAGGAGCGCCCCATGCCCATGACTCAAAACCATCCAAAGAAGACCGCCACGATCAAAGGGAAGAAGATGGCCTACGTCGATCTCGGCGAAGGTGACCCGATCGTTTTTTTGCACGGCAATCCCACATCGTCCTATCTCTGGCGCAACATCATCCCGCACCTACAGAACCAGGGACGCTGCATCGCGCCGGATCTGATCGGGATGGGCGACTCCGAGAAGTTGAGCCCCAGTGGTCCCGACTCCTACCGCTTCGTCGAGCACCGCGAATACCTCCACGCTCTCCTCGACCAGATCGGGGTCAAGGAAAACGTGACGCTGGTCATCCACGACTGGGGCTCCGCCCTCGGCTTTGATTGGGCCAACCAACACCGCGACGCCGTCAAAGGGATCGCCTATATGGAAGCCATCGTTCAGCCCGTGACCTGGGCGGAGTGGCCAAAGGCAGCGACCGACATCTTCAAAGGATTCCGCTCGCCAAAAGGCGAGGAGATGGTCCTCGAACAGAATTTCTTCATCGAAGGGGTTCTGCCCACATCAATCATGCGCAAACTCTCGGACGAGGAAATGAACGAATACCGCCGACCGTTCGCCAACGCCGGCGAAGACCGAAGGCCGACGTTGACCTGGCCGAGACAGATCCCGATCGAAGGCGAACCTGCCGATGTCCGCGAGATCGTCGAGAACTACGGCGCATGGCTCAAGACGTCGAAAGTGCCCAAGCTCTTCTTCAACGCCGAACCCGGAGCGATCTTGCGCGGCGAGCAACGCGATTTCTGCCGCTCGTGGCCGAACCAGAAAGAAATCACGATTCAGGGAATCCACTTCGTCCAGGAAGACTCAGCCGACGAAATCGGTGAGGGAATCGCTGCGTGGCTGGGTGAAATCAGCTGACGACATTCTGGCCACGGATGAATCCATCCGTGGAACAAGCATCACCTTCTGCGCGACGCGCGAAAACTTTTGTCGGCAACAAAGATCCGTGTTCATCGGTGGACTAGGTGATTCGCGATTGGTGATTGGTGATGCGGTTGGTCGAGTCGTGCGTAGCCCTCAGCGTTCATCAGCGGTTTGGTTCCGGCCCCCGGCCGGGCTGGGCTCATCCGAGGCCTACCTGCTAGAACGAATCGCCGCCTCAACCTCCGCGATCTTGGCCGATGCACGGGCTTTGCTCGAGCTCGCAATGTGGCGCGGGTTGATTTCGTGCGAACGTCGAAAGACGCGCAGCGCATCGTGCAACAAGTCGTTGCGCTGGTAGATCAAGCCAACGTTGTAGAACAACACATCGTTGGTCGGCGCCTCGCGCAGGGCGCGCTCCAGTAGGTCCTTGGCGCGCGGCCAGTGGGTTCGCTCGGCCGTGAAACCCAGCATGAAGTAGTAGTGGCCGACGAGGTTCTGGGTCAGATAGTCGCGCGGTACACTTTCGTCGGCCGCCGACCGCAACTCCTCCGGCGGTTGTTTCAGCTCCGGCAGCGGCTCGCCCCGACGCCATACGCGAAACGCCAGTCCGACGGGAACGATGTCCAACTGCGGGTGGTTCCAGTTTGGATGATGCGTGAAATACAGGGGCTCAGTCTCGGGGTCGAAGCGCAAGTTGGGCTTCTCTCCGCCGACTCCCTGCAGCACCAGATTGATATCCGGCCGCACTCCTTCGACCATCGTCAAGTAGATCAATACGAAGAGGATGTTGTCGTCGGTCGCCGATAGGCTCGACCCGGGCGGAATCGTCGCCAGCAACGATCGAGAAAAATCGTCCGCGATCCGATAGTCACTGCGGTCAAAACGCTGCCAACCCGTCACCAACAACACCAGCGGAATGATCAAAGCCAACGCACTGCTCCACCGGAAGAAGCGGCGCGAGACGTAGCTCGCGCCAATCGCCGCCAGTAGCGCAGTCATCGCGTAGGACGGGATGTAGTAGCGATGCCAGATGAACAGATCGCTCCGCGACCCGTGCGACGCCATCACCAGCAAGTTCAGGAGCATCACGAGCAAGAAGAGTAGCGTCCCACGGCGTCGTGCCGCCACACCGACCGCTACGAGAGGCAGGCCCACCCACGCCAGCTCGCGCGCAATCCCCGCCAGGTAATCACCGGTGATGACGACAAGGTCGAGCGGCGATTCGATCCAAGCTCGCTGCCAAAACCCTTCGCGGCGCACCACGGCCAGAAACGAACTCCATGTCTCCGGATTCCCCCAATCCAGAGGCGGATCAAACGAAGAGGCTATCGGCAAATAAGAGTACGGCAAGAGTCCGATCAGTCCAGCGACAACCACCGCAGCAAGAGTGCCGAAACGCAGCACCGAGCGTCGGTCTGTGATCAGGGCGTAAACCCCGAAGGCGACGCCGTAAATGCCCATAAACGAATGATTGGTCGCCCCCAGGCCACAAACAAAAACGGTGGCGACCAAGTCACGCCGCCGCCGCGATCGGTCCCACTCCAGCGCCGACAATGTCGCAACCGAAACAAACAGCGCATTGAGCGCGTAAACTCTCTGAATATTCGCCTCGCCCCAGAAACTTGGACCGAAAGCGAGCAACAACGCAGCCAAGAGCGCCGACAGCCGATCGCATTCCAAGCGGCGAGCCACCAGAAACAGGACTGAGCAGGCAACACTCGCGCACGCGGCACTAAACAAACTCATGCGAAACGCCACCGAACCCAGAGGAACCAAGAGAGTCCACAGCTTTCCGAGCATGACGTAGAGTGGGTAGCCGCTCGGATGCGGAATCCCGAGCACATGCGCCGCGGCGACCAGCTCGCCGCTGTCACCGACGTAGATCGTGCGGCAAGCTCCCAGCGTGTAGATACAAAAAAGGACCATCGCCAGCGCGGTAGCGGTCCAAGAGTCTGAACGATCAACAACCTGTGTATCTTGGATTGAGCGGGGCACGCCTCTTCCCATAGGATGAGGGCGTGGGTGTCAAGCTCTTCGATCGCAAGTTCGGCAAGGAATATGAAGAGGGGCTCCCGACCTCCCCCGGCGTCTACATGTTCCGCGACGAGCACGGCAAAGTCCTCTACGTCGGCAAGGCAAAGAATCTGCGACGTCGGCTCGGCAACTACCGCAACGCGAGCCGGCGCAAGGCGCATCGCAAGATGCGAACACTCGTGCGCCGCGCTGCAGCCCTCGACATCGTACCCACCGACTCAGAGCGCGCAGCGCTGCTACGCGAGAACGAGCTCATCCGTACCCTGCGGCCCCCCTTTAACGTCAACGGCGCATTCTCCTTCCTTTATCCTGCGATCGGCGTCGGCACCGACGCTGGCCGTAAGCTCTACTGCTTCACCACCGCGCCCGCATCCTGGAGTGAACTCGACCTCCAGTGGTACGGGACTTTTCGGTCGCGTCCTCGTGCCAGGGAGGCATTCGACACTCTGGTCGAGACCCTGACCTACTTGGCGCACCCCGAGCCAAGGTCGCGGCTGCCCAAACATCAGCCGATTCGTGGCTCCAGGCTCGTCGCCTTCCGAAGACTCGACCACGACACAGACCGAGACATCGAGGACTTCCTGGCCGGCAGCCGCACGGACGGGCTCGGTCGAATCGCCGAGCGGCTACTCGAGAAGCCCCGAGCGAGAGCCGAATCCGAACGCGTCCAAGAGTGTCTGCGCTGCTTGAAAGCCTTCTATGAAACCGACCTGGAAAAACTCCGCTACGCCCTCGCCAGCGCCGGACTCGACGGGACCTTCATCGATCAAGAAGAACGCGACGCGCTCTTCATCGCGACCAGGACACCGCTCGATGATTCTTCCAACTAGCCGCGAACCCTCCGAATAGCCTGGTTGAAGGACGCAAACCCCAGCGCCGCCGCCATCACCACGGCGTTCAGGAGATAGGGCGCAATCGGAGTCAACTCGTACAACAGCGAGCCGATGATCGGCCCAACGATGTTGCCGACAACCCCGACCGAACTGGTCATCCCAGCGACCTCGCCCTGCTCGTCAGCTGAGACCGACACTGAGGCACCCGACGCCGCCCCGGGTCGAACCATGCCAAAGCCTGCACCGATCAAAGCCAGACCGACCAAGTAGCCGGGCATCGCGGCCGATGCCACAAAGGTCACGAAGCCAACCAAGGCGATCCCGAGTCCGCCGCGCAACATCACCCGCGACGAAGGTCGCAACTTCTGCACGACCACCAATTGAGTGAACACACCCGCCACCGCTAAAGCGACAAACCCGACGCCTGCCGCCTGCACTGCGGCCTTGGCGTCGAGTTCGAGCGCATCCTGTAAGAAGAACGCCAGCGTGATCGTCGTCGTCGCGCGAACCGCTTGCAGGCAAGCCGCCAACAGAAAAAACGGCCAGACCCGCACATCATTGAATCGGATACTTCTCTCGCGCTGCTCCGCATGCGCGACCGGTGGGCCGTCCTCGACCAGGAACATCCAGATCGAAGCGGCACTCACGAGAGCCAACAACACCGACACATAGAGCGGGGCAACCACCCCGATGCCGGCGAATACCGCGCCGACAGCTGGCCCGAGAGTTTGTCCCAGACCGAACGCCGCATTGAGCATCGAAACACCGCGGGTACGGTCCTCGATCGACGTTCGGTCAGCTACGTACGCCTGCGATGCTGGCGGCGCGCCCGAGCCAAAGACCGCGAAAACACAACGCGACGCAATCATCATGAGGTAGACGATCCAAACCGGCAGCGTCGACTGCAGGCCCGCCTGAATCGCCCCACCGAGGAGCAGCATCGAAGTCGCGTAGCCGAGCAACCCGACCAGGATCACCGGCCGGCGTCCGATGACATCACTGCGCCGCCCCCAGTAGGGACTCATGAACATCCAGATCGTGGCCGAGATGACGAAAATCAACGAAACCTGAAACGGCGAAAGCCCAATTTCACGAGCCGCCGGCGGCAAGATCGCAAACAGAATGGCCTGCCCGAGCCCGACACAAGTGAGCGCCAGAAACAGGACGGCAAACGCCCGGCGCTCACCCATGCATCCGCCGTCCGTTGAACCGAGGCCACCCCATTCGGCCACTCGCTATCACGATCGCACGAAGGAATCTGGCCGGATTCCTCTGAAACCGCGAACGACCTACCTCGAAGACAGCGGGAAACATGGTATCAATCCACCGATACACCCGGTCCGGCGCACTGACGCCGCCTCGCAAAAGGTGAAACCAATATGAAGATTCCCAAGGCCGCCAAGAAGGACAAATTGATCCGGATCAATGGTGACACCCGCGTCGATCCTTACGCCTGGTTGCGCAATCGCGAAGATCCGGCCGTCATCTCCCACCTCGAAACGGAAAACACCTACACTGCAGCGCAAATGCGCGGCGCCGGAAAACTGCAGAAGCAATTGTTTCGCGAGATCCGTAGCCGCATCAAGGAGACCGACCTCGACGTGCCGGTCACCATCGGAAACTTCTCATACTACTCGCGCACGGTTCGCGGTAAGCAGTACGGCATTCACTGCCGACGACCCGTCGCAGGCGGCCGCGAGCAAGTACTGATCGACGAGAACGAGCTGGCGAAAAAGAAGAAGTTCTTCGACCTCGGCATTCTCCGCGTCAGCCCTGATCACAATCTCGTCGCGTTCAGCACCGACACCAAGGGCGACGAACGCTACGTACTGCGCATCAAGGATCTGCGCACCGGGAAGGTTCGCCGGGACGTGTTGCGCGACGTCGACAGCGTTGCATGGAGCACCGACAGCAAGACTTTTTTCTATACCATCTTGGACGAGGCCCATCGGCCGTACAAAGTACTGCGCCATCGCCTCGGCAGTCCCGCGTCGGACGATGTCGTCGTTCACCATGAGAAAGACGATTCGGTCTACACCTCGGTCCGGCTATCGCGCAGCGAGTCTTTCGTCTTCATCGACCTCCACGCCAAGACCACCAGCGAGGTGCGGTTCATTCGTGCCGATCGCCCTGAATCGCGGCCCAAGCTCGTCGAGCGCCGTCGGCGCGGAATCGAATACGGAGTCGACCACTCAGGAGACCACTTTTTCATCACGCACAACGACCGCGCCACGAACTTCAAGGTCGTGCGCACGAAAGTCACGCATCCAGGGCGCAAACATTGGAAGACCGTCCTCGCCCACCGCAAGGATGTCCTCGTCGAGGATGTCGACGCCTTCGCCAAGCATCTCGTCATCCACGAACGCGAACGCGGGCTCCCGCACATCAGCATCACGAACCTCTCCGCAAAGAACGGCCACAGGATTCGCTTCAAAGAATCGGTCTACGATGTTGGTGCCGGCCGCAACCCCGATTTCGAGACAAAGGCCCTGCGCTTCGGCTACACTTCGCTCGTCACGCCTTCGTCAGTCTATGAGTACGACATCCCCACTCAGCGGCGAAAGCTGCTCAAGACGACTCCAGTGCTGGGCGGCTACGATCCCTCGAAGTACCGCAGCGAAAGAATCTGGGCGCGGTCGCACGACGGCACCGAGGTGCCGATGTCTCTGGTCTACCGCAAGGGCCTGCGACGCAACGGAAAGAATCCGGTCCTGCTGAGCGGCTACGGTTCGTACGGGGCTAGCCGTGACCCGGTGTTTTCTTCCATCCGCCTCAGCCTCCTCGACCGCGGTGTCGTGTTTGCCATCGCCCACATCCGCGGCGGCAGCGAGATGGGCCGGGCGTGGTACGAGAACGGCAAGTTCCTGAAAAAGAAGAATACGTTTCACGACTTTATCGCGAGCGCGGAAGAGCTCGTCCGCAAGCGCTACACCTCGCCGCAGCACCTGGCGATCAGCGGCGGCAGTGCCGGCGGCCTGCTGATCGGTGCCGTACTCAACATGCGCCCCGAGCTCTTCGGGGTCGCACTCGCGGCGGTGCCGTTTGTCGACGTTCTCAACACCATGCTCGACGCAACCCTGCCGCTGACGGTCACTGAGTACGACGAATGGGGCAATCCAAACGATCCGAAGTACTACCGCTACATCAAGTCCTACGCGCCGTACGAGAACGTCCAGAAGCAGGACTATCCGCCGATGCTGATCACCGCCGGCCTGAACGATCCGCGTGTCGGCTACTGGGAACCCGCCAAGTGGTGCGCACGGTTGCGCGAGCTGAAAACAGACGACAACGAGCTCTTGCTCAAGACTGAGATGGGCAGCGGTCACTTCGGGGCTTCGGGCCGCTACAACATGTTCAAGGAGATCGCCTTCGAGTACGCCTACTTGCTGACCCGCCTCGGCGTCGAGAAAGGCGCTCCATGACCAGAGGGCAACGTCGCATGCGGCCAGCCACGGCCGCGGCGCGTGCCATGGGCAAGCATGTCGAGAAGGTACACGGCGTCGTGCCGCCGATCTTCCCCTCGGTTTCCTACGAGCGCCACTCTGATGGAACCTATCCAGGCGGCCACAGCTACAGCCGAGACCAGAACCCGAGCTTCGATCAAGTCGAAGCGGTACTCGCTGAATTGGACGGAGGCGCCGACGCCCTCGTCTTTGCATCGGGAATGGCGGCGGCAACCACGATCTTCGAGGTTTTGCCGGCCGGCACCCATGTCGTTGCGCCTCAGCACATGTACTGGACCATCCGTTTGTGGATGGAACGGCTGTGCAACGCGGGCCGGATCACCCTAGACTTTATCGACCAAACCGATACCGATCTACTGAAATCCAGGCTACACGGCAACGCCAACGAGATCGTCTGGCTCGAAACCCCATCCAATCCGCTCGGCATCATTACAGACATCAACGCGTGCGCCGAGATCGCCCACGCCGCCGGTGCGACAGTCGTAGCGGACGGAACACTGGCTACACCGGTCTTGTGCAAACCACTCGAGTTGGGCGCCGACATCGTTTTGCATTCGGCGACCAAACAGCTCAACGGCCACACCGACGTTCTTGCCGGTGCCCTCGTGACAGCAGGCGAGACCGATCTGTGGCAGCGCATCCGCACCGATCGTGGCTACCGCGGCGCCGTCCTCGGCCCATTCGAGTCGTGGCTCCTACTGCGCGGCATGCGAACTCTCTTCCTGCGGGTCCGCGCCAGCGCCGACAGCGCACTGAAGGTCGCCGAGGCGATGCAGGAGGAAGAGCAGGTGAGCGAAGTTCTCTATCCCGGCTTACCCGAACATCCTGGGCACGGCATCGCCGCGAGCCAAATGAACGGTGGATTCGGTTTCGTCGTCTCGATCCGCGTGCGAGGTGGTGCCAGAGCCACACGACGCGTTGCCGACTCCGTTGAGCTCTTCACGCAGGCGACGTCGCTAGGAGGCGTCGAGAGCCTCATCGAGCATCGCGCCGGCATCGAAGGCGACACCACCCAAGTCCCCGACGATCTCCTGCGTCTGTCGATCGGCATCGAAGACCCGCGCGATCTAATCGAAGATCTCCAGCGCGCGTTGCGCGCCTGAACTCTGCGCCGCGCGCGAAAATTTTCGAGCGCGGCGCGCGGGATCGACGGTTCAAGTTCAAAAGAAAAGAAACCGCAGATGAACGCGGGTAAACGCAGATCGCGGGTTCTCAGCGTTCATACGAGTTCATCTGCGGTTTAGAAAAAACGGTTCGTCTCTGCCGAGAAGGTTGGGTTCCGACCATCCGCCGGGCTGGGTTCATCCGTGATCATCCGTGGCCAAATCTTCGCACCTACAGATCCATCGCATCGCGAGTCGAGAATCGCGATGCAATCGCAAAGAACCCGCCACACAAACAATACCCGACGGCCCAGGGCCATCCACTGCCAAAGCCAATCTCGTAGACTCCACCCGCCGGTGTCACCCCACCGGCGTGGATGAATCCGAAGAAAGCCAACACCGCTCCAACACCCGCCCATGTCGCCGCGCGAGTGAATTCACGCTCGATCAGATGCGAGCTCATCGCCGCCCAGATCATACAGGTCAGCATAAAACCTTGCGAAATGGCGACCAGGCCCGGAAGCCTTAGTCCTACCGACGCAAAGGCCGCCGGGTTCGCCAACGTGCTCGCCGCTAACTCCACACTCCCTTGCGCGACACCCGCGGCGTTGAGAGTCTGAGTCACGATCAGCAAGCCCCACGCCGCGATCGCCGGAAATAGCCCGACCGCCACGGCAGGAGCCTGACGCCGGTCGGTTGCCTGAAACGCCTGCGCCGTGATCACCACGCCGATCCAAAGAACGATCGCCATGCCGGCCTCCATCGGAACGACGGAACCAACAAAGTAAGTCAGTCCAAAAGTCGCGAGAACGGCAAAGAAGATTGCGTTCAAGATCGAGTAGCCGGACCGCGCGCCAAGCGCCTTCCAACCCGGATGGCCGATGTAAATCGTCGTAGGAAAACACGACCCGAGAGCCGACGCGGCAATCGACCCCAGACCGTTCACCGCCATGCACGGTTTCGCCGGGTATGAGTCGCCCGCTGCTTCGGCCGACTCGATGTTCTGCAACGAACCAAGGATATTGAACAGGCCCATCGGCAACACAACCGGAATCAGCGCATCGCGAAGGATCGGACTCGAGAGACCGGCATACAAGTCGGAGAGTAGCGGCATCGGCGGATAGAACCCTACCGACGAACCGGCATCGACGACCCTCTGCCACTCGACCAACGCAGGTTCATATCCGACGGCGGCAAGGAGCCAAGCAGCAGCCGTGCCGGCCAAAACTGCCCAAGCACCACCCGGAATACGAAAAGGAAACGCAACGCCGGCAAAATACGTCGTCAAGATAATTCCCAGCGGCAGCATCGCCACCAACGGCGATGCGAAGGTTTGCACCGCAAAATCGATCGCAATGAAGCTGATCGCGATTCCGGCGAGTGTCGATAGTAGCGCAGCGCGCGGAGTGGCACGCCGCACCGCGTCGCCGACAAAGGCCCCTGCCAATTCAATCAAGCCGGACAAAAAACACGCAGCCAGGCCCACTTGCCAGGCCGTCTGCGCCGCTTCGGCTGGGCTCGCTCCGGCTTTCATCGCAGCCAACTTGGACGGCAGCATGACCAAGAAAACGAAAGCAAAAAGCGAAACTGTATTGATGCCATACGGAAGAGCCGTTACGTCCGTTCGCCCCTCACGCTCAGACAGCCTCTGCGCCTCCCACGAATAGTAGACGTTGCCAACGATCACCGAGAGCGCGGCCCCCGGCAGAACGCTGCCCAGCAACAACTCGATCGAAAAGCCAAGCACTCCAGTGCAAAGGCCCAGGATCAACAAGAACTGGATCAGATTGTCGATCGCTAATCCAAAGAAACCGTCGACATCGCCCGCCTGAAAAAGAGGTTGCCGTCTACCCGGCACTGGTACTGACCACGAACATTTTCCCCGCAACTACGCCAAAGCTCGCCAAAACCCAAATCACCCCGGGTGAACATAAATTCACTTCTGTTGATTCCCCCTTTTCGGAAGCGCTATATGGGTTATTCTTACCGTCACTGAACGGTCGTTCGGAATTGCAGGAGGCATGCGATGGCAGCACATCTGACAACAGACCCAATCTACAACGCCGTTGATCGAGACGATTTTTCGTCCATGATCGAAGCCACTCGTTACGCCACGCGCACCGACGCGTTCGACGAGATCATCGCGGCGACAGTCGATCACTTTTGGGACCCAGCTGACCCAGCGTACCTCGATTATTCACCGGACTTCGATTTCAAAAATCAGAACCTCATGCCGCTCGAGATGTGCGTGGAACTCGGTACCGCCGTCGCTGACAAGCTGGACGACGGCCAGAAACTGACGCTGGCGAACGAAAGCTCCCGCTTTTTCCTGTCTAGCATCCTCCACGGCGAGCAAGGCGCGCTGTCCCTTTCCGCAAGCCTCTGCCACATCCTTCGCGATCCAGGCGCACAAGAATACGCCGCCAACCAGGCTCGAGAAGAAGCGCGCCACGTCCACGCCTTTGCCTCCTACATCGATCGCCGGTGGGGGACACCGCTACCCTGCGGGCCGACGCTAGCCAGCCTGATGGACGAGCTCGTCCTCGCTCCCCAAGTCTACAAGAAGCTCGTCGGCATGCAGATGCTGATCGAGGGACTCGCCATGGGAGCTTTCGCGACCATCCACTCGAAGACCAACGACCCGCTGCTGCGGCGGCTCGTACAACTGGTGATGACCGACGAAGCCTTCCATCACAAGTTCGGAAAGATTTGGGCAGATCGCACGATCCCCGGTCTCAACGAAGAAGATCACGCCCTGGTCGAAGACTGGGCGGCGTCGTGTTTCGAGATGCTGCTCTTCAATCTCGTAAACGCCGAACAGAAGCAGCACGTCTACGCCAAGCTCGGGCTCGATTGGGAATGGGTTCGCGACGCAATCATCGAGTCTTTCACCGACGACAAGCGCCGCGCCATGATGACCGAGAGCACAAACATCTTTCGGGTCTTGATCAAAACCCTGCTCAAGGCTGGGATCATCACATCGCGCACGAGCGCGACCTACGCACAATGGGTCGACATGGACGAGCTCGCTCGCGAAGATGACGAGGTCGTCGGCACCGACGTCGCCGAACAAGGCATCGCCGAGCTTCGCGAGATCAATCGCAGCCGGACGAAGATTGGTAAGGTTCTGAAGAATATGGCCGCAGCGTAGGCCGGCCGCTCCCCGCCGAAGGCCAGGCCCCTCACCCTCGCTGTAATTGCTGACGGCTTAACCTCGCTCAATGCCGTAGATCAACGCCGGAGATCCGTTGACCACGTCGCGGCGTCGAAAAGTTTCGCCGACCTTTTCGGCGACCCGAATCGACGCAGTGTTGTCCGGATGAATGATGCTGATCAAAGAAGAAATCCGCATCTCCTCGAACGCATACCGCAAAACCGCACGGCCGCCTTCCGCGGCATAGCCGCGCCCCCAATACGGCAAGTCGATCGCCCAACCAATCTCTAGACCGGGCCACCCCTCCGGATTCCACAATCCCAAGCGACCGACGAACCGTTCGCCGTCTTTTTCTTCGACCGCCAGCAAACCGTACCCACGCAGCTCCCAGTGACCTAGAAACAACGCAATCTGTCGCCAGGTTTCGTCCCGCGTGAGCGAGCGTCCCCCGATGAACCTCATCACCTCGGCTTTGGCGCACATCTGCGCGTAAGCCTCGAGATCGCGTTGCTCGAACATCCGCAACCGCAGGCGTTCGGTCTCTAGCTCCATCTCCTACCGCCTTTTTCGCAATCGCAACGAAAACCCGATAGCAAGGACCGATTCCACAGCCGTCGAGCGACAATGCCCCACCGCCCCCAAGACTGGATCAACCTCATTCTGCTCTCTTTCATGTGGGGGACGTCCTTCTTGTTCACGAAGATCGCACTTGCGTCGTTCTCGCCCACAGTCGTCGTCAGTACGCGCCTCTTGCTTGGTGCTGTGGTGCTCGTGGCAATCGTCGTTCGAAGAGGTTTGCAGATCCCGCAGGGCCGACGAATTTGGCTCCACCTGCTGGTCCTATCTCTCCTTGGGAACACTCTGCCGTTTCTACTCATCGCTTGGGGGCAACGCGCTATTGATAGCGGTCTCGCCGCGATGCTGCTTGCAGCGATGCCATTGACCACTCTGATACTGGCGCACTTCTTCGTCGAGGGCGAATCCATGTCGCCACGAAAGACCACCGGTTTCCTCGTCGGTCTGAGCGGAATCGCGGTCCTCGTCGGGCCCTCCGCGCTGGCAGAGCTCGGTGGAGATAGCACACAAATCGCCAGTCAGGTCGCGATCTTCGTCGCCGCACTTTGCTACTCCTGCAACGCAATCATCGCCCGTAATCTGCCCGCTGGAGAACCAGTCGTTCATACCGCATCAACCATCACCCTGGCCGCGATCACCGTACTCCCGCTCAATCTGATCGACAGCTCAGTCAGCCTGCCGTTGACCTTCGTCAACGCAACATCCCTGCTTTGGCTAGGAGCGATCTCGACCGCGGCCGCGACGATTCTTTACTTTCGCATCATCGCCAGTGCCGGTCCAACATTCCTCTCGCTCATCAATTACCTGATCCCACCAATCGCTTTGATTGCTGGAGGTCTCGTACTGGGGGAACAACCCAACTCGACGGCCATCCTTGCGCTCGCCATTACGCTGGTCGGAATCGCCATCAGTCAAAGCTCACCGCACCGCCGCTAACGGTCCAACGGCAACGACGAGTATCCCCATCCGTCGGTACCGGCGCGCACGGGCTCTCCGCTCAGATGAGCGTACACTGTCGCAGCTGCTACCCCGATGACTTCGACCTGTGGTCGGGCAGCGCGCCGCACCGGCGCACCCCACACACCAACGAAGGCATCCTTCTCATGAAACGACTCGCCGGCATGGCGCCCCGGCACTACACTGTTGTAGCCAACACCAAAGCGCGGAAACAGGTTGATCGTCCCGGCGCGATCGACATCGTAGAGATGAGCCAGCTGACCGACACTATCGGGCCGCGCCGTGTACGAAGTCAGCAACCGCCACTCACCCTCGCTACACCACGAATCTGGATCCTCCTGCTCAGCAGCTGCCAAACAACGCTTCGCCAAGACCGCATGGCGGGCGACTTCGGCAGGTTCGAACTCGTCATACGGACTCAGCTCCGAAACGCCGAGCAGATCGCCCCCGGGAGATTGATAGCGAATACGATCCCCGCGCCGTTCGATCGTGGCTGTCACTCGGCTCCCCCGGTGCGGGCCGATGACCGCAATCACGCCACCCTGGGGGCTACACGGTTCGACCCGGGCAACCATGTAGTCCAGCGATTCGGACAAGCCACGGTATAGTTCCGAGACAATATCGAGCGGTCCACTTCCGTCCAAAACTTCCAACCGCTCTAGCTGCTCGAGCAGCGGCTGCTGCACCCACCCCTGACCGGGGTCCGCAAACAGGTCGAGCATGTAATTGCCGCCCGCCGTCGATGCGACGATCGCGTCGTAGTTACGCATGGACGGTGGCTCCAATGGATTTGTTAGCTTCGGGCCTTCACCCTCGTCCGATGAGATCTTGATGACACGCAGATCGATTCCGCGCGCGCGTATCGCATCGAGGACTTCCTCTTCGGGATTCAGCAAGTGAAACACCGGCGCGAGTCCGTGGTCGCCAACCATGGTGAAGAGGGTCTGATCCTCGACGCCCGCGCTGCGGTACGTGGCTCCAATCAGTCCGAGCCAGTAATCCAGCCGGTTCAACTCCCCACTCGGTGCAAGAATCGCGTCGGCGAACGGCCCGGCAAAGTGGGCAAAGTGGTCGGGCCACGGATTGTAGTAGAGAAAAAGTTGCGGCATCGATTCCTGCTCGAGAGCAGCGATTCGGTCGATCAACTTCTCTGCCAATTGCCGTTCGTCGTTTTGGCCCATGCGCTCCAACACTTGGTACCAACGAAGCTCCTCAACCAGCACCGCACGCTTGGCGAGCAGCTCTGACCGAGCACGCCGCAGGGCGACTTCATTCTCCGCTCGGCGGCGTAGTTCCGCAACACAACGCAGCTCACCAAAGTCACGAATCTTCTCGCCCAGAGCGAGGCTCAAGAACGCGTCCACGCGGTAGTGCGCACCATCGTCATACTGCGCGCCGCACGAAAACGACCCGAGCGTTGGCATTCGATCAAACAACGTGCGCATCCCACCCGCGCGCACCAACTCGTCCAGCTGCAGCGCGTCGTTGCCGTAGAAGTAGTACGCGCGTCCGGTCAATACACCGTCGCGCCGTACATCTCGGTCGACAAAGTGAAAGTTCGGGATCGAGGTGCCCCCTGGGCCGGCGACCGGCGCGCCGGTCTTGGCAACCGGTAGATTGCGCACACTGATCGTAGGAGTGGTCGCAATTCCAAAACGGGCAACTCCACGCGAAGAATCGTAGATGCGTCGAAAATACCGCAGGTAGCTCGAGTGAGAATACCCCTTGGCGGCTATGTGAGTGAGAAACTCGGTGCGCTGTGTCGGCGCGGCCTTGGATGCCTGCGTTTCAGGCGCATACGTGGCGGCGCCTTCGTACTCGTCGGCCACACGGCCCAAGAACCGGTCCTCGGCCTCACCTGACGATAGCGACTCGACCAGATGTCCCTGCAAGCCGTCGACCACGGTCAGCACCGCGTAGCGTCGGGACTGCGCATCCGTCAGGTAGGCCCAGAGCGCGCCTCCACCCGGATTCTCGAGCTCGCCCATCATCCATGCCCCGAGCTGCTGTTCGCGTATCACTCCGGTTGCGAAGACACGGTAATGCCTGCAAACGAGATCATCGAGAAAGTGAACCAACGAAATGCTCACTGCCTCGAGCCGGTTTTCGTCGGCGAGAATCGCGCGCAGGGCGTCGGACATTTCACCCTCGGATTGCATGCGGGAAAGGACATCCTCGAGCAAGTCCCGCACGATGGGCTGAACCCTCCGGGCGGCCGGTGCACGCTGCACATCCGTCACCCGCCGCGCGCATGCCAGCTGATCCGGCAGGTCCGCCGCCGCTCCCACTTCCTGCAAGTACAGCGCGTCGTACATCGCCACCAGCCGCGCCACCAGGTCATCGTCAAACGCTGCCACGGGACCACCGGACTCGTCTTCGTCGTCGCCATTCCAAGAAAACATCGAATTCTCGAAACCAGCGATCCCATCGGATGGAGAAAAGTTCTTGCGCAACCAGGAATCGAACGACTCCGGCCGATATTCTTCGGACTCGAGATAAACATCGCGCAGCGCCAGCGCGAACGGGATCAGTTCATCAACGAACCCTGCCGAATCGATTCGCTTGCGGACGCGCCCATGTACGTCGGGAGGTAAGTCCAGCTCATCGAGGTACGAACGAATCTTCGAGCGCGCAATCAGCGGCACAGCCAGATCGTAGGGAATCTTCTTGACCCATTGCGCAGCGTCGTAGATATCGCTCGCGACCAACTCGATACGGCTCTCTATCGGGTTCGGAAGTTCTCCGCCTCTCCCACCGGGAAAGACAACCCACGCTCCCGTGACCACCACGCCGACCAGAGCCAGCCACGGCCATCTCTTGCGGAGCACGATCAACGCCGCTTCGCCGGAGACACGGCTATGCGATAGTTGCCGTAGCGATCCAGCGATGCGCTCTGACCACGGTGCAGAACGATCGTGGTAAATGGCTCCTCGATGATGGACGGTCCGCGAACTTTCTGCCCCACTTTCATAGCGGCCCCGTCGTAGACAGCAACCTCCCGCCAACCATCGTCGAAATATGCCCGCCTCTTCCCTTTGCGTGGTGCCGGTTTCGACGATCGACCGATGGTTGGCAACGCCGGTTTCTCGGTTACCCCAACCGTCGTCAGGCGTAGGCTGCGCAAGATGGGCACCTCATCGCGCGAAGCGTAGGTGTGAAGCTCTTCGTGCTCTTGATGAAACCGCTCAATCGTTTCAGCAACCGCCGCTTTGGTTAATGGCTCGCTCGAGGCGACACGCACAGGGACATCAAACGTCTGGCCGGGATAACACAGATGCATGTAGCGCTCCTGGCGCACCTCCGAGTGCCCGCCTTTGCGCCCTTTCAGCACCCGCTTCGCCGCCTTGGCCATCTCCGAGTACAGGGCGTTCGCTCGCTTTAGATCGATGTCAGACGACGCCGCGATGTAAGCGCGTACTTCATCCACGATGTGGTCCGAGTACTGCAGCCCCAGGGCTGAGAAGGTCGGCGCAGTTTTCGGCACCAAAACCTCGCGAATACCGAGGTCCACCGCCTGCGCGGTTGCGTGCACGGGGCCATTGCCACCGTATGCAACTAAGGTCAGCTGACGCGGGTCGGCACCGCGCTGCGCCGCGACCCGGCGAACTGCATTCGCCATGTTGGCATTGACCAGCCGATAGACTCCGAACGCTGCTGCTGCGGCGCTCAAGCGTAGCGGCTTGGCGATTTGATCGCGCACCGCGGCCTTTGCTGCGGCGACGTCGAGCCGCATCGTCCCCGAGCAGAAATCGTCTGGGTTGAGGTAACCGAGACAAGCGTTCGCGTCGGTCACGGTAACGTCAGTCCCCCCACGCTGGTAGCAGATCGGGCCCGGCTCGGCGCCGGCGCTACGCGGCCCGACCTGGAGTGCGCCAGCCACAACCGAGGCGATCGAACCCCCACCCGCGCCAATCGAATGAATATCGACCATCGGCAGGCCGATGACGTAGCGGTGATGCCAGTTCCATCCAGCCTTGATCTGCGGTTTGGCATCCCGAATCAGGCAAACGTCATAGCTGGTACCCCCCATGTCCGCGCATACAAAGTCTCGACACTTGGCCCTTGCTCCGACCGCACAGGCCGCGATCACACCACCTGTCGGCCCGGAGGACAGCACGGTCACCGGTCTTCGCCGGATGTACTCCGGTGTCATGATGCCGCCATTCGACTGCATCACCAGCAGCTCTCGGCGATACCCGGCCTCGCGCAATCCCTCGACCAGGCTCGACAGATAGCGGTCGATCCTCGGGCCGACGAAGGCGTTGACCAATGTCGTGCTCGTACGTTCGAACTCTGGAGCCGACGGCATCACCTCATGCGATAGTGAGACCGCCAGATTCGGGAACTCGGCTTCGGCAATTTCGCGAACCCGCCGTTCGTGCTGCGAATTGATGAAGGAAAACATGAATACGACCGCCAGCGACTCCACACCTTGGGCGACCAAACGGCGCAGCGCGTGGCGCACGCTTTCTTCATCGAGCGGAATCACCACCTCGCCGCGAAAATCGAGCCGCTCCGGCACGCCGAGGCGACGGCGGCGCGGCGCGATCGGCGGCGGCGGAGCCAGGGCTGGATCCCAAATACTCTCCTTGTAGCCTCGCCGCAGCTCGATCTCGTCGCGATGCCCCTGCGTAGTCAGCAAGCCGGTGACCGCCCCGCTCATCTCGATCATCGTGTTGTCGGCCGTGGTCGTCCCATGCACGATGCCGTGGGTTTCACGCAACAGTTTGCGGACTGACACCCCTTCGTTTTGAGCCAGCAACTCGACTCCGCGCATGACACCGCGCGACTGATCTTGCGGCGTCGTCGGACTCTTGTCGAGAAGGATCGTCCCATCCGGCCGAACCAAAACCAGGTCGGTGAACGTGCCCCCTACGTCGATTCCGATTCTATAC
Organism: Deltaproteobacteria bacterium; assembly: GCA_029262455.1. Taxonomy (GTDB): domain Bacteria; phylum Desulfobacterota; class Binatia; order HRBIN30; family CADEER01; genus CADEER01. The sequence goes on from JAJCZJ010000036.1 coordinate 20,384, forward strand.
ATCGAGTCCGCCACGCGGCTCAGCGTGCTGCCCGGATCGCGTCACGGTTCTTCTCAGTCGCCGCCACATCGATCGCCAAATCCAGATTCTCCAGCGACCCGTTCAAAACGACTCCATAGTCGCGCGCCGCCGCACCAACCGACACGTATTCGTCGAGCACATCATCGAGAACCGCCTGCGGATCACGCTCCAGCGGGTCCCCCCAACCACCGCCCCCGCCGTAACGATACGCGTACCCCTCGCCCGCCTCGTGATCGACGTAAAACGCTGCCCGTTCGATCTCGTGTTCATGTTCGCTACCGGTACGCAGGCGCAGTTGATTTGGCGAACCGTTCATTCCGCCCGCGATCCCCGGCATCGGGTACTTGCGCCCTACAACGAAGGTGTAGATCTGCGACGGCGCCATGATCTGCTTCTCGTACAATGTGCCGGGGCAGCCGCGCCACTTGCCGGGGCCGCCGGTATCGATGGCGTAGTCGCGCCCCATCTGACGTACAGGAAAGATACTCTCGTTGATCTCACCGGTGGCGCGGATCAAGTTCCCGAAGCTGACGTTCATCGCGCCCCAACCGTCTTGGCCGTGCACCGCACCGCAGTACGCACCAAAGGTATCAACGGAGTGATCGATGAACATCGCGCCGGTGTCCGGGTGCTTGCCGAAGATAACCGTCGGCATCCCCATCTTATAGATCTGCGGACAGCAACGCTCCGGAATCACCTGCGCCAGAGCGATTGCGATCGCCTCACCGACCTCTGTCCCGGGATGATGGGTCCCGGCCGCGACGGATTTGTTGGGCGGGGGATTCAAACAGCATCCTTCTGGAACAATCAGCTCGATCGAGTTGAAGAAACCCTCGTTCTTCGGGATCGCAGGATCCATCATGGTCGCGATCTGGGCGACTACATAACCGCGCGTATTACCAAACGTCGAATACGCTTGGAGGTTGTCGCGTTCATCCGAGCCAGTGAAATCAATCTTCAGCCGATCGCCCTCGACGGTCACTGCGCAATGGATGTGGATATCTTCGTTGCCCTTCGGATCGTGGTCAACATAGACATCCGATTCATAGGTACCGTCGGGCCAGCGTGCGACCTCTTCGCGGAAGCGACGCGCCGCATGAGCGATCATGTAGGTCGATGCTCCGCGCACGACGTCGGCACCGTGGCGCGCGATCACCTCCTGGAGACGTCGAACACCGAGCTGCGCCGCGCCGATCTGGGCCCGTAGGTCGCCAACAAAGGTCGGCGTCCGATTGTTGACCCGCATGAAGTACGTGATGTCCTCGCGCTCGACACCGCGGTCGAAGATTTTGACTGCCGGATAGCGAACCCCCTCAGCCCAAATATCCAAGGCATCGACATTGTAACCGCCGGGCATGCCGCCACCCGTATCGGCGTGGTGGCACTGAATCGAGGCAATCAGGATCAGCTCGCCATCGGCGAAGACCGGCGCAAAGATGTTGTAGTCCGGCAGATGCCCGCCACCGTGGTAGGGATCGTTGCCGACCAAAACATCGCCCTCGTGCAGGCCTTCCGGCCCGAAGAATTCGAGGGCAAAGCGCACCGGCAACGTCGAGCTCAACATGAACTGGGGAATGCCGACACTGAGAGCGGCCAATGCCCCGCGCCCGTCGAGAATCGTCGCGTTGCGTTCGTTCGACTGGTTCAAAATGGGGGTCGTCGCAGTCAGGCTCACATGCGTCGCCATTTCGTAGCAGATGGTTTCCATCGCACCGCGAACAATCTCGGCCTCGACCGGATCGACCTTCTTCGAAGGCGCTCTACGGTTCGCGCCGTTGCGCTTCGCCGTTTTGCGTCCGACCGGCCCCTTCCGCTTCGCAACACCCTTGCGACCTACCCTCGACACTTTCTTCTCCCCAACAGCCATCTCGCCCTCCCATTGGTAGAAGGAGAAACCATCGCAAATTCACAGCATCCAAGCCAATGCAGACCTGACCAAGATCCTGACCCATTGTTCAGCACGTCGCCACAAGAGGCCGTCCGACGGTTCGAGTTCCAAAAGAAATGAAACCGCAGATGAACGCGGCTAAACCCAGGTCGGGGCGACGCCCGCGACAGAGTGGCGAAGGTTCTCAGCGTTCATCCGTGACCAGATCCCAACGCGGCCCCCGCCGCCGTCGTTGGGTTATTCGCTTTCTTCGGGTGTTGTCTCCCCCACAGTCACCTGTGGGCGAAGTCGCTCGAGAAGTCGGTCACCGATCCCCGGTACCGAGCGAAGATCTTCGACACTGGCGAAGGCACCGTTGGCATCGCGGTGCTCGATAATCGCCTTGGCCTTCGCAGGGCCGATTCCATTGACGCTGATCAACTCGCCGTTGCTGGCCGTATTGACGTTGATCGGCGAGCTCTCCGCCAAGCTCGGCGTCACAACAACGACCGCCAAACAGGCAAGAGCACCCATGAGTAGTGCACTGAATTTTTTCATCGAAATCCCTCCTTTTCTTGCTTCAACTGGTTGGTGAGTGAATGAGGCAGCGGCGGGGGCCGCGCTTCTATCTATCTAACACATTGACAAGGTAGTATTCAAGTAGATATATTTATCTCTTGGAAATTAGTCACGAAACCTCCTCGACGCCCCACACCCCTATCTTGTGGGTCGCTTGCGGTTTCTTGGTCGGACAAATACTCGCGCCACTCACACTCGGGTGGCAGCTGCCGGCGGCAGCGAGCACTGCAGGCTTGAGCCTGCTGGCGACGCGCCGCCGCTGCCCGATCAGACGGATGGTCGCCATCGCCGCATGCGCGGCTGCGGCCGGCCACTTCACGCTCGGATCGCGCCTCGTTCCCGATCTGCCACCGCAACACATCGCTCGCGACTCCGGACATGCCGCGGTTCGCGGCGTCGTGCGCGAGGCGCCGTCGAGGCGGGCATCCGGATGGCGCATGGTGCTCGAGGTCGAAGAGCGTCGGCACGGAAAAACCTGGCAGGAGTCGTCGGGGCGCGTGCTGCTAACCGTGCGCAATGCGACCCGGCGATGGCGGTCAGGAGACCGATTCGAGGCAACGATCCGGCTGCGCCGACCGCGCAACTTTGGCAACCCGGGGGAGTTCGACTACGAACAGTACTTAGCTCGCCGCCGTATCTACTGCACCGGCTACGCCATCTCCGACAAGCCCTGGATGCGCCTGCCAGCAGAGTCGCACGTCTCGTGGCGAGAGCACCTTCGACTCCTGGCCGGTTCAACTCTCGACCAGGTGGCGTCACCGGAACTCAGGCCGATCGTCGCTGCCCTGCTACTCGGAGAGAGTGCGTCGATCCCGCCTGAAACGCGCCAACGATACGCCCGCGCCGGCGTCAGTCACGTCCTAGCGATCTCCGGCTTGCACATCGGCTTGGTCGCAGCGGCCGCGTATGCCTGCTGCCGCTGGCTTCTGTCGCGCAGCGAACAACTGATGCTGCGGTTCAACGTACCCAAGTTGGCAACCGTCGCCAGCCTGCCACCACTGATCGCATACGCCGCCGTGGCAGGAGGCAGCGCAGCGACGTTGCGCGCCACAACCATGGTGACGCTTGCGCTGGCAGCACTCCTCCTCGATCGCCCCCGGCACTGGTATGCGTCGCTCGCGGCGGCGGCAGCGATCTGCCTGCTCTCTCCTGGGGCCCTATGCGAAGCATCGTTTCAGCTGTCGTTCGCCGCGGTGATCGCCATCATCGCCGCCGGAGCTCGCGTCCACGAGTCTTACAACCGCTTCGCCGAACAAAGGCTCCTGCACCTAACCTCGCCGCGGCGCCTCGCGGTCGAGCGCTGGTTCGTCCTGAGCCAAGCGGTGACAACCATCGCCCTGCTCGCGACGGCTCCCCTCACCCTCTACCACTTTCAACAGCTCTCCCTCGTCGGCTTGATCAGCAACATCTTCATCATCCCGATCACAGGAATGGCCGCCGTGAGCCTTGGCCTGCTGGGAGTGTTGGTCAACCCAATCCTTCCCGGAGTCGCTGGCGTTCTTCTCGGCCTCTGCTGCGACTTCGTAAACGTCGGCGACCATATGACCGCATTCTTCGCGACCCTCCCCGGCGCGCGTCTCAATCTACCGAGCCCAGACCCGGTCGACATCGCAGCGTACTACACCCTATTGGCGATGCCGCTCGTACGTGATCGGCGCGTGCGCCGCAGAGCAACCGCAGCGACACTGTTCCTCATCGCTATTCTGGTCTCCTACTCTTACGCCGATCGCTACAAGAACCCTGATCTGCGCGTCACCTTCCTTTCGGTCGGCCAAGGCGACAGTACTTTGATCGAGTTCCCCAGCGGCCAGGTCATGCTGGTCGACGGCGGCGGTCTGTCGACCACTTTCGATGTCGGGCGACGCATCGTCGGTCCGCTGCTCCGCAGGCGCAAGCTACGCACCGTCGACTTCTTAGTGCTCACCCACCCCGACTTCGACCACTACGGAGGACTCGCCTCGATCGCCGAAGATTTCAACGTCAGCGAATTCTGGACCAACGGTGCGCAAGGCACCGGCGGCCGCTACCTTGCGCACCGGAGACGCATAGCGACTTCAGGCGTTGCACCGAGAGTGGTCCTTCGAGGATTCGAACAAAGTATCGGCAGCGTCAGGCTGCGGGTGCTACATCCGGACAGCTCCAACGTCGGCAACCGCAACGACTCGTCACTCACGATCCAATTGAGTTACGCTGGAGAATCCGTACTCTTGACCGGCGACTTGGAAGAAGCCGGCGAGAGAACTTTGCTGCATCGCTATCGCACCGATCTGCGGAGCGTAGTTCTCAAGGTACCCCACCACGGCAGCCGGACGTCGAGCAGCCAGGGCCTCATCGCCGCCGTGGAGCCCAGCTGGGCGGTCGCTTCCTGCGGGTATCGCAATCGGTATTCCATGCCCCACCCCGACATCAGAGCTCGCTACCAAAGCCGCAACATCCGATTTCTCCGCACGGATCTAGATGGCGCTGTAGAGGTACGCATCCCGCCGCGCGGAGGTATCGCGTTCGAAATTGGACGCCGGTGGCGCAGATCCTACAACGCGGCACACAGCGTCCGACCGATGGGCCACATTCCCTTTCGCTTGACAGGCTGGGAAAACGCGGCCTAACAAACGTCGGCGGCCGTACTCGCATCTGAGGTACGCTGGCGAAGGAGGGGGATATGGTTCGGACGACAGGATTCGGCAACGCAATCAGGCTGATTACCGGCGCGGCGATCATGATGGGTCTCACCGCACCGGCGCGCGCTGTCTACATGGACGAGGACCAGAACTGGTCCCTGCGACTGCGGGCATATTCCCAATTCGCAATTCGTCTACAGCAATCGAGAACCGACACCGCGCTGAGCCCAGTCACTGGTCAGCGCGAAGAAACCCAAACCGTTCCGAACGTGGAGCCCGGGCAACTGGTTCAGAACCGTTTCTTCGCCAGCCCCGAGGTCGACGTCAAACTGACCCCCTACCTGGGTTGGATGAGGAACGGGTGGCTGCGCTGGCTGAAGCCCGATGACATGCGCATGCGGGTCACCGCTTGGGGCTTTTATGACGGCGTCTACGACTACGGCGCCGATCAATTCGACGACACCCAACGCCTGATCAACCGGAAGTTCGATCCCAACGTCGCAAGAGATCAGAGCCGCCCCGACGGAATCCGCGAAGGTGGCTGGGTCATCGAAGCTACGCGTATCCGACTCAACCGACAGGAAAACGGTAACGTCGTCGCCAGCAACTTCGAAGAGATCTTCCCCGGATACAAACTGAAGAACCCGCGTACGACATACGGCTACCAACGCCGCCTCAACGAGTTCTACATCAACTACTCCAAGGGCCCCCTGTTTCTTCGCGTCGGAAAGCAGAGCCTCTCCTGGGGTGAATCCGACACCATCGCGCTTCTCGACCAAACCAATCCCTTCAGCGTGCTGATGGGCGCCCCTGGGTTCTTCCAAGACATCGACGAAGCGCGACTACCGCTGTGGACTCTGCGCGCCAGCTACGACCTGTTCAGCTCTCTCGGTCCATTCTCGAGCGGCTTCATCGAGGGGTACTGGGTTCCGGGCGACCTCGACACCAACACCGGCATCCTGCCAATTTTCACCGCCAGTCCGTACTCCGCACCCGGGGCCGACCCCGGACGCGGCAACCCTATCTTCCCATCGACCAATCAGTTCGTTCTGGTCGATCAGATTCCTGGCAAGAACTTCAAGAACAGTCGCTACGGTTTCCGCTTCCAGACGGTTCTGAACCGTTTCCTCACCTTGCAAGCGTGGTTCTACCGAACCTTCCCGCAGCAGCCGGTACCACAGAAGATCGGATTCGATCCCGGCACCGGCAACCGCGACATCCGCGTCGAAGACACCAACGGAGACAGCACCAGTCTCTTCATCGTCGCTCTGCAGCACAAGCTCACATCGGTTTACGGATTGTCTGGAACTTTCTTCGCCGAGCCACTCGACGGCATCGTCCGCATCAACGCACAGCTATTCGAAAACGAGCCGGGGTTTATTCCGGAAGAAAACTTGCGCATCGGCACTCCCTCCGAGTCGGTTCAAGGCCAGGGCGCGCTGCCACGCGCTGATGTCTTCCGGTACGAAGTCGGATTTGATCGGTTCTTCTTCTTCCGTCCTCTCAACCCGACTAACAGTTTCATTCTGGTCGCTTCGGTATCGGGCTTCTGGAACCTCGACCACACCGGCACGCGCCAAGTCACCGATCCCGCTACCGGCGTGGTTACGACGATCGGAAAAGACTTCCGCTTCGCGGGACTGACCAAGCGCGGGATTCAGTGCGACGCCTTCCCCTCGACCAACGACGCAGATGTGTGTCGCGCCAATGGCGGCAACCCGTTGCAACTCGGCAATCAACCCGACCACTACATTCAGCAAAAAAGCACCGAGGCGCAGGCACAGATCACGCTGCAGTCGGATTGGATGCACGGCAAGTTACAGCCTCGGTTCACGGCAATCGCATTCACACGCGGCACCTGGGCGGTGCATCCAGCCGTCACCTGGCGTTTTAGTGACAGCCTGCTGTTTAGTGCAGACTTCCAGTGGATCGGCGGCGACTACCAGAGTCTCGGTATCTTCAGCGACCGCGCCCAGGTTTCCGGTCGGGTCACATATCAGCTAAACTAACTCGAACGAGGGCGCGGCTAGTCGGGATGGTGCGCGGCTGGTATCGACGCACTTCGAATCGTCCGAACGCGGCTCGGCAGGAGCCTCGCTCTCAATTTTTTTGCAGCGAAGGGCTCGGTTTGCCGCTCAACCGTCTACCGCACGCGCTCTCGACAATCCGCCAACACCGAGAGCAGGGTCTCCGACCAGTCTCGTTTTGGGCGCCAGCCTGTGTGATCCCGTAACTTGGCCGATGAACCGACGAAGGTCGGGATGCGCCGTGGCCGGACTTTTTCGGGGTCCACTGTGACCTCGATGTCCGCACCACCGTGCGCGATCAGCTCGTCGAGGATCTGCCGGATCGAGCGCCCCACTCCAGAGCAAACGTTGTAAGCTTCGCCCCGGTGCCCTTTGTCATAGAGAGCCAAGTAAGCAGCCACTACGTCGCGTACGTCACTGAAGTCGCGGACGACATCCAGGTCGCCGACTTGCATCACTGCCGCACGCGAACCCTTCTCAATCTCCGCGATCTGCGTCGCAAAGTCCGGGCAGACAAAAACCGTTCGTTGCCCGGCCCCAGTGTGGTTGAAGGGTCGTACCCGGACGACGTCCAGCCCCTCCCCCTCGGCCCACTGGTAGGCCGCCAAATCCGCCGCCGCCTTACTCGCCGCATATGGAGTAAGCGGCCGCAGGCCGACGTTTTCATCAATGGGTAGGTCGGACTCCTCGACCAGTCCGTAAACTTCGCTTGACGCAATCGAGACGATACGCCCCTTCGGGCACAATCGGTGCATCGCCGACATGACCCGTATGGTGCCGAGCGCATTGATGTCGAAGGCCAGCGTCGGATTTTTTCTGGCGTCGGGCACGAACGCGATCCCAGCCAGGTGAAAAACACCGTCTGGCTCCACTTCGCCGATGACATTCTCAACTTCTTCGCGACTGCGCACATCGACCGCATGTTGCACGACCCCATCGAGCCCCGCGCCGGCGAGTGGATCTTCCTCCGGAGCAAAGGCTGTGCCGTGTACTTCCGCGCCGCGATCGAGCAAGGCGCGGCTCAAGTGGCGCCCGACAAAGCCGTTGACGCCAGTTATCAAGAAGCGGTCAGACATTCCTAACGTAAACCCGGATAAATCACAGACGTACCGAGTACGTCGCGCGCAACGGTATCCCTTTGTCGATCAATCATCACTCACCGCCAATACAACAACAGAGCCGCGGTGAGAACCCAAAGCCCAACTCCGGCCTGCAGCGGGCGGTCACGCAGCAGCAAGCGTGTCGGATTGCCGCCCTCTTCCTTTTGGTGGATCAGGTAGAGGTAGCGGAAGATTCCGAACAACACGAAGGGGATCGTCAGATACAACTTGTCCGTGCCGAGCTTGTCGTGCACTTCAGGGGACGCGGTGTACGAAGCATAGGCAATCACCGTCGAGGCGGTAACGACCGAGATCATCTGATCGAGAAAGTACGGACTGTACTCGCTCAACGAGCTCCGGTGTTCGGTGGCATTCTCTTCGAGCAATACGATCTCGTGCCGCCGCTTCGAAAATCCGAGGAAGAGCGCCAAGAGAAAAGTGCAGATGATCAGCCAGGGCGAAATCGGAACGTCGATCGCAACGCCACCGGCAACCGCGCGGATGACGAACCCGCTGGCGATCGCCATCACGTCGAGAATCACCATCTCCTTGAGTGAGAAGGTATAAGCGACCTGCAACAGCAGGTATCCTACCGTCAACAGGGCGAACCCTTGACCGAGGATCATCGATCCGATCACCGCCATGGCCATCAACACGACCGCCATCGCAATCGCGGACGACCGACCGATCCGGCCCGCAGGCAACGGGCGCTTCGATTTTGAAGGGTGCTGGCGGTCACGCTCACAGTCGCGCAAATCGTTCATGACGTAAGCGCCACTCGCCACCAGACAAAAGCACGCGAACGCAGCCAAGACGCTCAAGACATCGGCGACGACGAACAGCCGCCGAGAGAACAACAGTGCGGCGAAGAGCAAAAGGTTCTTCGACCACTGCGAGGGGCGCAGCAAGTGTAGCCAATCGGAGACCGTCGCCCTCGAGGCCGTAGCGTCGGTCGCGCGATCCACCCCAACAGCCCCCGTATCACCCACATCCTTCAATGATCTGCTCCCGTCCCAGCCAGGTACTCTTCACCAACGCTCTATTTACCAGAACGACCACCGCCTTCCCAGCGTGGACTGGAGTCACGAGTCACCAATCACCAATCACCCCCCACCCTCGTCCTTGACCTACTGTCGCAGTCCTGAACAAATTGTCGATTCACCAAGAAGCAAGAAGAGGATCCAAGATATGAAGCTAATCGAAGGACAGACCGCTATCGTCACAGGATCGGGTCGCGGCATCGGCCGGGCCATCGCCGAGCTGTTCGCCAGCCACGGCGCCAACGTCGTGATCAACGACCTCGACGCCGATGTCGCCGAGGAAGCCGCTGAGGCGGCTCGCAAGCTCGGGGTCGAGGCGACGACGTGTGTCGGTTCGGTGACCGACAAGGAATTCCCCGAACGTCTCGTCAAGACCGCCGTCGACAAGTTCAAACGCCTCGACATCATCGTCAACAACGCCGGCTACACCAACGACGGTGTCATCCACAAGATGAGCGACGAGCAGTGGTATTCCATGATCGACTGCCACCTCACAGCGCCGTTTCGCATTCTGCGCGCCGCTTCCGGCTATTGGCGCGACTGGGCCAAACAAGAAGCCGCCGACGGCAACCGCGTCATGCGGCGCGTCGTAAACACGTCCTCGACTTCGGGCGTCGCTGGCAACGCGGGCCAGGTGAACTACGCCGCCGGCAAGATGGGCATCGTCGGTGTCACCAAGAGCCTCGCCAAAGAATGGGGCCGCTTCAACATCACCGTCAACGCGGTCGCCTACGGCTTTGTCGAGACCCGACTCACCGCGGCCAAAGACAAGTCGCAGAAGGAAGATGTAGACGGCCAGAAAGTCGAGCTCGGCATCCCCGAGAAAGCGCGTGAGATGATGATCCGAACGATTCCACTCGGTCGCGCCGCGTCGCCCGAAGACGCCGCCGGCCCAGTCCTCTTCCTCGCCTCACCACTCGCTGACTACGTAACCGGCAACGTCGTCCTAGTAACCGGCGGAAGCTATATGTAGGGCGGGGTACGGGGTACGGTCTACAGGGTACGGTTAAAAAAGCCCGAACCCCGCATCTGTACCCCGTACCCCGCACCCCGCATCTGTACCCCGTACCCCGCACCCCGCATCTGTACCCCGTACCCCGCACCCCGCATCTGTACCCCGTACCCCGCACTTGTACCCCGTACCCCGCACTTGTACCCCGTACCCCGCACTTGTACCCCGTACCCCGTACCCCGCACCCCGCACTTGTACCCCGTACCCCGTACCCCGCATCTAAATGGGCTCACGTAACTCAAAATCGATTTCCGTTCGCCGCCTGTTCACGGCGCTCGACAAGGAACATCCAGATGCGAAGCTCGCGCTCGACTTCGAGTCTGCGTTTCAGCTTTTGGTCGCGCTCATTCTCGCCGCCCAATCTACCGACGCGAATACGAATGAAATCACGCGAACCCTTTTTGATCGCTTCCCCGATCCCGCGTCGTTTGCCAGCGCCGAAGCCGAAGAAGTCGAGCAAGCCGTCCATTCCTCGGGCTTCTTTCGGCAAAAGGCTCGGACACTTCGAAGTTGCTGCCAGCGCCTGGTCGACGATTTCGCCGGAGAGGTACCGAGGGACCTGCCCGACTTACTGTCACTCCCGGGCGTCGGCAGAAAAACTGCCAACATTCTGCGCGGCAACGCCTGGCAAATTCCCGGTATCGGCGTCGACACCCACGTCGGGCGTCTCTCGCTCCGGCTCGGCCTGACCGAGGAAAAGGACCCCAACAAGGTCGAGGCGGATCTGGTCGAACAGGTCCCGACAGATTCGCAGATTCGCTTCTGCCACCTCCTCCAGTACCACGGGCGCCGTATCTGCATCGCCCGTAAGCCCGATTGCCCCAAGTGCGTTCTGGCCAAAGATTGTCCCTATCCCGACAAGACCGAGCCAGCCCTGCCGGCTAAACCGGCCAAATCCACTTGGGTTCGCAGCTAGGAGCCCACTGCACAACAGGATACGCGCTGCAATTGGTCTTTTCGCCGGCCCGCCTGTGTTTCAACCAGCTGCAACACCTCCTGCATTTTTTTGCTTGTCATTAGCTCGGTTGTTGCGCTACAGCTGGGGCAAGGCCAGACGTGGGGCGGCATCGGAGACTGGGAGAACGGCCTAAGAACAACACCCGGGAATGAATAGAGTAGAGATCCACGAGGTTCCGAAGGCTGCTGTCGCCGCCCACCTCGCTCAACTCGGCCTCGAGACTGAAAAGGCTCAACCCCAATCGCGCTTCGACTTCGTCGTCGAGGGCCGCATCCAGCTGGCACTGCGCGTTGCCCTCCCTAGTCCCTCAAAGCGCAGGGTCCACGTCGGTGGTCGCAGCTACTACTACGTCTACCACGCCTGGAACTTCAACTTTCATCACCGCGGCAAGGTCGGGGATCAATACGCCGACTTCTTCGCATGCGTACCGCTATCCGGCGAAGGCGAGCTCGATCTCACCAAGGCCTTTGTGATCCCATGGGACGCGATTACCGGCAAGACATTTTACCTGCCCGACTCGCGGCGCCAATACGCCGGCAAGTTCGCCCTCTACCGCAATGCCTGGGATCTCCTAACCTCGGCGGCCAACGAGCCAGCCCCAGCAGTAATCAACGAAGACGCCCACGTCTGAAAACAAAGGCCGTACCCCGTACCCCGTACCTGTACCCCGTACCCCGCAGCTGTACCCCGTACCCCGTACCCCGCAGCTGTACCCCGTACCCCGTACTTGTACCCCGTACCCCGCACCTGTACCCCGTACCCAGTACCCCGTACCCTGTACCCCGTACCCGCTACCCCGTACCCTGTACCCCGCACCTGTACCCCGCACTTTCCCCAGTGGCGAGACTCCTCGAGCACCGGTATACAGGTCGTATGCTCAAAACGACTCGCAGCCCATGCGCTGCAGCCCTCACCTTGATGCTCGCTTTCATTAGCAGCGGATGCGTGATCGTCAGTGCCAACATCAACCCATTCGGTTCTTCGCCGGAGCCACTCGACGAACACGAGGTATCGGGCTCTGGCCGCGAGCGGATCGTACTCCTCGACATTACTGGTCCCATCACAAGCCACGCCGGCAGTTCTACGTTTGGACTCGCGTCTCGCGAGAGCACGGTCACCAAGGTCGACGCGGTCCTGCGCAAAGCACGCGAGGACGATCGGGTGCGCGCCGTCGTACTGCGCATCAACAGCCCGGGAGGTACCGTTACCGCTAGTGACGTCCTCTACGACCAAGTAAAGCGCTTCAAGTCCGATACCGGCATCCCTGTGATCGCCGAGATCCAAGACGTCGGCGCCTCGGGCGCCTATTATGCAGCCCTCGCGGCAGACGAGATCGTCGCTCACCCCACTTCGGTGATCGGCAGTATCGGCGTGGTCCTGCAGAGCGTCAACGTCACCGGTTTGATGAGCAAGATCGGCGTGACCAATCAAACCATCGCGACCGGCGAGATGAAGGACATCGGATCCCCGCTGTCCGAGATGACCTCAGAGGAACGACGTGTCCTGCAAAGCGTCGTCGACGATATGTACGATCGCTTCCTTGCGCTGGTCCGACAGAACCGCACCAACTTAACCGAAGAGATGGACCGGCAAATGCAAGACGGTCGTATTTTCAGCGCGCCCCAGGCTCTCGCTGGAGGTTTAGTCGATCGCCTCGAGTACCTGGAAGAGACGATCGAGCACACGAAACGCCGCATCGGCCTGCAAGACGCCACCGTAGTCGTCTACCGCCAGCCCGACGCCCTGGTGCGAGGCATCTATTCCCGAGCCAACCCCGCGCCAGTCCAAGTCAATCTGCTGAGTCCGGACATCATCCCCTCGTCGCCGCAGCTACTGTACCAGTGGCTGCCGTAGAGAGCCGCTCCAAGCTCCCCCTCCTTACCAAGAGACTGTCGATGAGTGCAGACTTCCAAGTCCCTTCGACCAACCCACCCGAATCCCCTCTCCCTCTTGGGAGAGGGCCAGGGTGAGGGCATCGAAATGCCAACTTCCTTCTTGCCCTTGTGCCGCAGTGCTTTCGGGCACACGGTCAAGAACGAACCCTCACCTTTCATCCTCTCCCGCGCGCAATGTTGGAGAGAAATTTTTTGGGTCCTTGCCCGTCATTTCGAGTCAATCGACAGTCGCCCAAGCAGGGGGCTGGGGCATGGTCTTACGTCCTAAACCGTCACAAGCCACCGCAAAACCAACCACGCCGCGCCGCCAATGAATCAAACAACAAACACCGATCGCCTATGGATGTTGTTCGCGGCAACCAGCGCTCTTCACTTCCTGAGCAGCAACGAAGCCGACAACGATCTCTGGGTGCACCTTCTGCTCGGCAAACGTATCCTCGCCTCCGGCGCGATCCCGCGCATTGATGACCTGTCATTCACCGCCGCGGGTCTTCCCTGGGTCGATCACGAATGGCTCGCGCAAGTAGTTTTTTCCCTGATCTACGGCACGCTCGGAGCAACCGGTCTGTGGCTGACCAAAGTCGCGGCCGGATTCGCTACCGCTGGGCTTGTTTGGCGCTCGATCGCAAGGACCAACGGCCCACTTCCGTTGCGCGCCTTCGTCATCGTCCTCGTCCTCGCCGCCTTGTCTCGCGGCTTTTCGATGCGACCGCAGATCTTCACTTACTTCTTCGTTGCCGCACTCTTGCACTGGCTCGACTCGCAAGAGGATCGCCCCCCGGTCCTGTCCATTGCCATTCCGGTCGTCGCGCTCTGGCTTTGCGCCTGGGCGAACCTCCACGGCGCCTTCATCGTCGGCATGGGGATGATCGGACTCTGGTCGGTTTCGCCGCCTTGGAACCCACGCCCGACGCGTTTCGTCCTACCCGCGGTCGCCCTGCTCGCTGCCTGCTTCAACCCCTACGGCCCCTACCTCTTTACCTACATCTGGGGCGAACTGTCGGTGCCCCATCCGCTGACCGAATGGCAAGCTCCAGCACTCGGCGATCCCGCACAAGCGCCGTTTTGGATCATCTTGATCGCGACGACATTGACTCTACCGCTGACCCGTCTACTGCGCGTCGCACCGTGGCGTGCGGTGCTATTGGTGGGAACCGCGTATCTCGCAGTGCGACACCAGCGCCATATCCCCCTCTTTGCTCTCTGCGCCGCAGCACCACTGACCGACCAAATCACCAACCTCGTCGCGAACCGTCCACAACTCGCGATCTCCGAGGCTGCGCAACGCTTGATCGGCGCAGCGGTGGCGGTCATGGCGTTGTTACAACTCGGCCTCTTTGCCCAGCGAATCGTTGACGACCGCGCCGATATAGTCTTTGAGGCAGAAGAGTATCCGGTCAACGCAGTCCGATTCGCCAAGAAAAACAACCTCAGCGGCAGTCTGGCCCTCCCCCTCGACTGGGGCGGATACACCCTGTGGCATCTATCGCCACAGATCCAGGTATCGATGGATGGGCGATTCGCGACCGTCTACCCCCCCGATGTCGTCGAAGAGAACTTCGCATTCTTCGAAGGCAGAAACAGCGACCTGCTGACCCAACGCAGTCCCGATTACGTGATGACACTCGGCAACGTGATCATGCCGGCCTTCGAAGCCAACGGCTACGCACCCATCTTTCGCGATCACACCGCCGTGCTCTACGGACGCCAACCGCCCGCCCCCGTCGCCCCAACCGCAGGCCGACGCGGACGGGTGCCGTTTCCATAGGCGTCCGTCGCCAGCACGGTTGAATCGCCCAAGCCGAATCTCCAGGCGCAGAAGGTCGATATCGGTAGGCTAAAGCCAACCCTACCGGCCGAGCCGCAACGAAGTTCCACGGCAATTCGCGGGGACTCGATCCGGGGGCCGGATCGCCACCCAGCCAGGCCACCTCGATTATCCCTCCAATTGAGGCTAAGACTCGAAGGCGATGGCCACACCTCAAGAAATACTCAACGATCTCAAGAACATCCCCTACCCCGGCTACTCGCGCGATATCGTTTCGTTCGGCATCGTCCGCGACATCGAGGTCGGGTCCGACGCCGTCAAGGTTCATCTGGCCCCTGGCGGCGCCAACGACGAGGCGGTCGAGGAGATCCGCAAGCAGGTAGATGCGCGCATCCGTGCTCTGACCGGTTTCGACAAGGTAGAGATCGCCATCGAAGCCGCGCCGCCGCCGAAACATCGCGAACCGCCGCGGCGTACAGACATCGAGGGAATCAAAAATATCATCGCCGTCGCCAGCGGCAAGGGCGGAGTCGGCAAGTCCACCGTCGCCGTCAATCTCGCCTTAGCGCTGAAAGCCAGCGGCAAGAAGGTCGGTCTACTCGACGCCGATGTATACGGCCCCAGCATTCCCCTCATGCTCGGCGACAACAGCGACTCAGGCGGGAGCAACGAAGGCGACCGTATCAAACCGATGCTGAGCCACGGTATCCCGGCGATCTCCCTCGGACTCTTCATCAATCGCGGCCAGCCGGTGATCTGGCGCGGCCCGATGATCACAAAGCTGCTGACGCAGTTCTTCCGCGAAGTCGAATGGGGCGAACTGGACTACCTGGTCCTCGACCTTCCTCCGGGTACCGGCGACGCACAGCTCACCATCGCGCAGCAGGTACCACTTGCTGGCGGCGTCATCGTGACCACTCCGCAAGACGTCGCACTACTCGATGTGCAACGCGGCATCACCATGTTCCAACAAGTCGGCGCGCCGGTACTCGGCGTCGTTGAGAACATGTCCTACCATCTGTGCCCCGAATGCGGTCACCGCTCCGAGATCTTCGGACACGGCGGTGGCGCCAAGATGGCAGGCGAATCGGAAATTCCGTTTCTCGGTGAAATCCCACTGGCGCGACAGATTCGTGAGACCAGCGACAGTGGACAGCCGATCGTCGTTTCCGCTCCCGACAGCGACCACGCCAAAGCCTTCATGGCCCTCGCCCAGCGTGTCCAAACGGAAGTCGAGAAACACGGCCGCATGGATCTACCGCTGGTCCACTAGCCATCGAGACTCTTCACCCCGTCCGGGTGATAACCGCCGTGCCGCGATCGGGCTCTAGTCACAAACCCGTCTTGTAAGGGCGGCCCTCGAGCAGACCACCGGACCGCCGAACCGGTCTACCAGCGACTACTCCGTCGGCACCCGAATGATGATTTGGGAAACCGGGCCGGCGTCGCCGCGGCTGTCGCGCAGCCGAACACTGAGCAAAGAATCGCCAGCAGGAAAGGTCAGGTTCTGCGACATGAAACCGCAGAACTGCGCCGTCGAAAACCGATCGGCGCAGCCAAACCCACCGTCCGGTTGAAGCAAGCAAGGCTGAGACCCCTGGCAGTTGCGGGCGCGCGTTGCGCCGTCGCCATTGATGAACCGGCACGAGAAGTCGTTCAGCGTTCCGGCAATGCCTTCAGGGTCGGAAAAATCCGGCGGATTGATCGCCGGAACACCGCCGATGTCGAACGGCGGCGAGTTGTCACACACCGCGCTGCTGCCGTCGCCCAACGCGCGCGTGGACTGAATCTGTAGGTCCGGCGGACCAAACTGATTCTCGCTGTTGCCGCCAACCGGAAACCCGCCAGCGCCGAACCCGCCTTCAACGATCAACTGAAAGCCGGCACCAAAAGGCCGATCGTAGATCGGAATGCCCTCGGGACTTTGCCCGGTCGCTTCGATCAAGGAGTCGGCCGCGTTCGCCAGGCCGAAGAACGTCACAACCGGCCCGAGCGGCACATCCGACGTCGGACTGGGCGTCGGCGAGATGGTCGGGGTGTTCGTCACCGTCGCCGTCGGCACTGTAACCGTCGGAGTCTGCGTCCGCGTGAACGTGCGCGTCCGCGTGAAAGTTCTCGAGGGGGTAAACGTACGCGTCGGCGACGCGGGGCGCGGCGTGCGGGTATTCGTCGGGGTCGAGGTTGGACGCCGAGTGCGGGTGTTGGTTGGTGTGGACGTCGGGCGCCGTGTGTTACTCGGGGTCACAGAAGGCGTCCCGAGACCGGGCGTATTGGTGGGGGTACGGGTGCGCGTCGGCGTCGCTGTGCTGACAGGTCGCGTCGGCGTCAGCGTCGGCGTCGCGGCAAGGGTATTGGTTCTAGTGCGCGTCGGAGTCGGCGTGAAGCTCTCCGTCGGCGTCGCCGTAGCGGTCGCAATCGGCGTTTCGGTTGCCGTTGGAGATGGAGTGAACGTCGGCGGCTGCGGACCGTTGCCAACGCGGACCACCAAGCGCCGCACCGGCGACAACGCGCCATCGCGGTCGCGGGTCTGAATGGTGACGCGAGTATCTCCCTCGGGAAACGCGATGAATCCGTTGACGACCAAACAAAACTGAATCCGCGAACGTCCGGAAACGAACCCGGTCTGACCAAAGTCGTCCTGCGTACAGGTGGAGCTCGGCGTCGTCGAAAAATCAAAGCGACAAGCAAAGTCGTTGATCGACGCAGAGATCGCAGGCTCGAACGCGAAATTTTCAGGGGACACTGCGCGCACTCCGCGCGAGCTATCACAGACAAAATCTGCGGGTACTCCCAAGTCGCGGTCGACGATGACCTGAAGGTCACCGCGGCGCGTCGGATCGTCGGGACTGTGGTCCACCAGCGTCTGGCCCACCGGTGCACCGCTCGGCCCCGGCGCAGCTTCGACAACCAGGTTGAAGCCCAGTCCGCTGTTCAGAAAGTAAACCACCTCGCCGCCCGGAAGTTCGCCGAGCGCAGGTGCAATCCGACCGCTGGGGCTCGAGATCCCCAAAAACGTGATCGTCGGACCTTGAGGAAAGGCAACCAGATCGGCGGCCCCGACGATCCCATCGCGGTTGACATCGGCCAGGTCGCAGCTCGGTCCAAAGGGCTCGTAAAGAGCGGCCACAAGGTGGTCGCGTTCATCGGCCGCAACCGTACCGTCGCAGTTCACGTCGCGCCCCTGGCCCACAGCAGACGCCGCGTGCAGGGTCGCAACGACCGCAGCAGCGACCAGGGTCGACCAGCGACAATGCATCCACACCCCCATCATCGAACAGAGATGCTCACAAAACACCTACTTGCTGCAAAATTCGTCCAATTCGACGAAGGGAGGGGAATATCAGTGGGTCAAAACCCCTCCGAGGCAGCAAACCCCGCAACTACTCAGCCTCGAACGCTTCCACCTCGATATCGAGCTCGTCATCGCTCGCGCCACCATCCGGTGCGCTCACTCGCACGATGGCCAAATACTCTCCGGTCTTCTCATAGGTGTGCACGGGGTTCGCCTCGTTCCCACCCTTGGTCCCATCGCCAAAATCCCACGAATAGGTCACCGGGGCGGAGGTACAGTCCACGTCCGTTTCGAAGTGCACCCTGAGAGGCGGCTCTCCATAATCGGGCTCGCCGTCGAGAATCACAAAGCAATCCGGCTCTAGCACGTCCGCGCCCGCCGGCTCGTTGCCACCCATCGCAGGCGCAGGCTTGGCAGCTTCGGTGCCGTCCACTGCCGGCGCCGGTGCCTGCTTGCCTGGCGGCTCCGTTTGGCAGCCGCCGCATCCTGAAACAAACACCAGTCCGACAAACAGAATCAATGAGCGCATCGATGTCCCTTTCGAGCCACGCAGCAGTCTACGGGCGACGGCGTACTGGAGTTGGAGTCACAGTCGCCGCTGTACGTGGCGGTCGCGTCGGTCGCGGCTCGCGGCGCAGCACAAACTGCGAAATCGGTCCCGGGTTTCCTTCGCGATCGCGCATACGCACGCTGACCGTCGTATCGCCCTCGGCAAAGCGCCACTTGCGCGCGACGACCATGCAGAACTGTACAGTCGAGTCGTCGCTGAGGAAGGAGAAGTCGCCGTTCGGCGCATTCGTACACGAAGCGTCCGACTCGATGAAGGTCTCGAAGCGGCACGAGAGGTCGTTTAGAGCGGCGCTGACTCTCTGGTTCTCCGCAAAACTCATTGGAGAGATGGCCGGAATCCCACCGAACCTCGGAGGGCGCGCGTCGCAGACGGCTTCACTACCGTCGCCCATCGGACGATCCACTTGAATCTGGAGGTCCGGACGCTTGGACGGATCTTTTGGGTCGTGCTGGAAAATCGATCGTCCAGGTTCCAAGTTCGAGTATCCCGGCTTCGCCTCGACAACGACGAAGAAGCCCGAACCGACGTGATTGAGAAAGATCGGCACACCTTTCCCGGTCTTGCCGATCGGCTCGGTGGGATTGCCATCAGCCCGCGCCGCACCGGCAAAGGTAACGATCGGGCCAACAATCTTCCCTTTCGCCTTGGCCGCCTCGGTGTCCTCGTTTTTGATCGGACGCGGCCTCAGTTTGTTTGCCTCAACGCGTTTCTGCTGAGACTCCTTCGTAACGCGTTTCATCCCCGGCGGCAGCTTTTGCTCGGACGCCGCTTTGGGCGGAGTCGGAGTCTTGGCGGGCGCCGACGCCTTGTCCGCAGTCGGAGCTTTCACGGCGGCTGGCGGTGTAGGAGTCTTCCGGGCAACAGTTTTGACCGGCTTCACAATCGGAGGTGGTTCGGGCGCAGGACCGCTCGACACGGCGGAACACGCCGCCAGCAGGAGAAAAGAACCCAACCAATAGTGAATTTTCATATGCATCCCCTCCCGTATTCCGGCTCGGTCAGAGCCGCGGGATCATCCGGTGCGCGGGCCACACCCGCGCCCCCACAAACACCCAAAAGGACAGCTAGCGGCGCCCCTCGACCGAGTCAACCGCGGCTGTCAACCGCTCGTCCATCCTTGCCGCACCCATGGCGATACGCTATCGACGATTAGATGCGAGACAAATTCGGTGTCGTGGCACTCATCTCAGCCTTCGTGCTGACTTCCACCGCCTGCTCCCAACGCCTACCCCTAGAAGAAGCCGGCATGGCAGCCGACGTGGAGAATTTGTCAGAGTTCTCCATGCCGCTCGACCTCAGCCAATTTGAGGTCGTCTCGACAGGCGGCGGATATCGCGGTGTTTTCCTCCACTTATCGCGCTATCCGGACGCCATTTCCTACTCCCATCAGAGCGACCCGGCACGCATCACAGTGGTACTTCGAGGTCCGACTGGAGCCGAGACGGAGGAAGAAACCTTCCCCGGCGGCGACAGCCTGGTGTCCTTGGTCCGCGTCAACCGCGGCCTGGGTCAGCTCAACGTCACCCTCGACCTGGCCATGGACGACCCACCTGACTACAGCGTCCACCGGATGGCCGATTGGGTGATGGTCCGGATCAGCAATCGTTGAAGACGTACAGCAGCACAGCTAACCTGAGGTCCATGAGAAGTCTCGCACTCATCATCGTCGCAGCAATGACGCTGAGCACCAGCGCCTTGGCGCAGGGCAACGTCACCGACGCCGCGCGCAAGCGGTACGACCAGTCCAACAAGTCGGCGAACATCCAAAACCTGGCGCGCAGCATGGGCAGCGAAGATCCAATGGAGCGCCTCGACGGCATCCGTTCGCTGACCAGTCTCGAAGACGACCACGCCATCGACCTATTGCTACAAGCCCTCGGTGACGGCGACATGCGCGTCCGCGCCAAGGCAATCGACGCCTGCGCGGACCTCCGCGCCAGCGCGGCAACCCAGGTCCTGGTCCAGCAACTCTTCATGGCCGACACCGAGGCCCCGGTAAAGCGCCGCATCCTGGCAGCGCTCGGCAAGATCGGCGACGCCGGCGCCGCCAAGCCAATCATGGAGCTCCTCGACCAAGGCCTCGACAAGAGAACCCGCGGCACCGCAATCTTCGCCCTGGGAGACCTAGGCGCACCAGATTCATTGGCCCTACTCGACGAACTAACCACAGCCGGAGAAGACGCGACGCTACACAGAATCGCCCGCCAAGCCGCGAGCAAAGTCCGCTACGCCCAAACCCTCCGCGCCAGCGAAGCAAACCAACCGCTCAACACCTTCCTGCGCCCGCAACAACCGTAGCCTTAGAAGCAGGGTACAGCCGGCGGGGTACCTAGAAGCAGGGTACAGCCGGCGGGGTACGGGGTACGGCCGACCGCGAGCTGCGCACCCGATCATCGAGTGATCCTACCCGTACCCCGTACCCGGTAGGCCGTACCCCGCACTTGTACCCCGTACCCAGTAGGCCGTACCCCGCCGGCCGTACCCCGTACCCCGTACCCCGGGCGAACCCCGACCCAGTTGACCTCTTTGCCGCGGAAGACTACTCCTCTCATCCGAGCGGGTCAGGGCACGGCATCATCCAGTAGGCCGTACCCCGAACCCGGCACATCTGGCCTCGTGGTGGAATTGGCAGACACGGCAGACTCAAAATCTGTTGCTCGCAAGGGCGTGGGAGTTCAAGTCTCCCCGAGGCCACTCTTTTGTTTTTGGGTAGTTAGCTGTTCGCGTTGCTCCGTTCTTGATTGGGACCAAATCGTGGGGGAAGCAGGGGGGAAGCATCGCGCTTGGACCAATGTTTGAGATGTGAAGGAGATCCAGATATCGACGCGTGAGACTATCCCCGCCAACTCCAGTCCGGCGACCAAAGAATAAGGCCCCACCTTGAATCGATCCTCTAAGAATCAAGCGAGATGCCCCTGCTCACTCACCATCGCAAACCTTCTGGCAGCTGGGCGGTCTCACCCTGTAGACTCCGATGTTCGTGCACTTGTAACTTGCTTCAAGTACGGAGAGCGCTCCACTCACTCGATACACCCGTATCCGGCCAAACTGCTGCCGCACATCCCACATCTGCTGCTCTCTTGCGAGGCGATCGTCCCGCCCGGGGCGACCGTTGTCGATCCATTCTGTGGATCCGGAACCGTCCTTCTGGAAAGCGCGTTGGCCGGGCATCGAGCGGCAGGGGCCGACACGAACCCCTTGGCACGCCTCATCTCACGCGTAAAAACTACACCGATCGACCCAAAGAGGCTGCGGCGCCACGCAAGATACTTGTCTTCCCGAATCCAGCGGAGGGACCAGTCGCCGATCCCCGATGTCGTTAATCTCGAATACTGGTACTCAAGAACCGCGATCGGCCAGCTCCGCGAGATCCGTCATGCGATCGACCAGACAAAAGACTCAAGGGTCCGAGAATTCTTCGATGTTTCGTTTTCAATTGTGGCCCGAAGCGCCAGTCGGGCGGACCCGAGGGTGTCTGTGCCAGTTCGCCTGAGACGCAACCACTATCCAATAGATCACCCTTTATACGAGATCACCGCTCGAAGGTTGAACCCACGCCGTAGGAAAGAAATCGTCGAGAACTTCAATCGCGTAGTTGAAGCCAACATCGCTCGAATGGGCTCCTTATGGAGTCACCCTTTACAACTCGGGCAGACCAAGATCCTGGGCGGTGAAGCTCGCCAACTCACCAGCGACGAGCGGTCCGCAGCCCCGATGCCATCCGGCTCAGCTGACCTGGTCCTCACATCCCCACCGTACGGCGGCGCCCAAAAATACATCCGTGCATCTAGCCTGAGTCTCGGCTGGTTGAACCTATGCGGCTCCGCCACTCTGGGGCAACTTGAGCGATCCTCAATCGGGCGAGAGCACTTCAGAAAGACCGAAACTTCTGAGCTGCCCGACACAGGCGATCGACGAGCCAACAACCGCCTAAAGGAAGTTTCCCGAAGTGACCCGGTACGTGCCGCCCTGTTCGCAAACTACCTAGCCGAAATGGGCCTTGCACTCAGCGAGGCGTGGCGTGTTCTCAAAGACGGGGGGCACCTCGTGCTGATTACCGGAGACAACCACCTTAAGGGGAAACCCTTCCCCACATCACACCTCTTAAGACAATTCGCCTCAGACCGGGGGTTTCAAACTCGACTCATCCTGCGAGACCGAATTCGCTCAAGGGGCCTACTTACAAAACGCCACTCAGCGGCGTCAATTATCCCCGAAGAGCATATCACTGTCTTGAGAAAACCGGCATGAGCAGTGCCCTCCGAGATGAGTTGCTCGGCAAAGTCTATCTTCTGTCAGAAACGGTCTGGCGCACCGCGGCGATCAAGGAACCCGCCGTTTCGGAATGGCTCAGTAACTTCACCGGGACTTGTGAGGCCGCGGACGACGAAAAACTGCACGCCCTCTTCCTGCTCTCAAACTTCATGTTCTTCGACCTCGATGAGGTTCGCGAGATGCTCCGGTCCGTCTATCGGGAACTCTTCCGATATCCGTTGATCCAGGAGATCCGGCAGGTGCTCGGCGTCCAGTGCACGTGGGCTCAAGTACAACCTGAATTCGAAGACCACCTGGCCGGCACTCGATTTATTGGCATGGGAAATCCTTCAGAGAGCGGGTCCCTCTTACTCTACTTCTTCAGGCAAGTGAACGAGATTCCAGTAGAGCTGTTCATTCACAGTCACCAAATCTTCCGTCGTTACGGTGGCCAAGCCTCGAGTCTTAGGGACGCGACAGCCAGGCACTATGTTTTTCTCGACGACCTAAGCGGCTCCGGTGAACAAGCAGTTGAGTATTCTCAGGACCTGGTCCTGTCGATCAAGGAAAAAGCTCCGGACGCTCGAACCTCCTACTTCGTCCTCGTTGCGACCGCCAAGGCAATCGAGCGAATCCGTGCAGAAACCGCATTCGACGATGTTGGGGCGATATTCGAGCTGGACGAAACGTTCGAGTGTTTCCACTCCGATTCTCGCTTTTTTGCAAACCCACCCAAAGGCATCAGCCAGGCGGTAGCCAAGAACGTTGCTGCGCACTACGGAACATCTCTGTTCCCCCCCGCCCCCTTGGGGTATGAGGATTGTCAGCTGCTACTTGGCTTTTGGCACAACACACCCGACAATACCCTGCCTATTGTCTGGGCCGAGGGAAATTCATGGTATCCGATTTTCAAGCGATACCCGAAGGTGAAGCTCTAGCTTCCTCCCCAGCGAACCCGTTCGCTGTCACGAAAGCGGTCGACTTCACCGACCAAGAGATTCAATCGTTTTGGGTAGACATACCGATCGAAGGCGGGCTTCTCGGTCTCGCGCGCCCGCGCGCTCCTATGCCCATGCTAATCACGGGCGGAAAGGGCAGCGGAAAAACACATCTGATGCGATACATGTCGGCCTCCGCCCAGAAACTTCGGCATGGCAACGACCTTGGCGCAGCGATCACCGCAGACGGGTATCTCGGAGTTTATGTACGACTCAGCGGCCTGAACGCGAGTAGGTTTCGCGGCAAACAGCAATCGAACGAAGCCTGGGAAGACGTGTTCGCCTACTACATGGAACTCTGGATCGGGCAACACCTTCTAACCGTCATTCACGACACGATTGGCAAGCAGGATGGGGACGCGGAGCTACTGAGAGAATTGACTCAAGGATTCACGGACGACTCAGCGGCAGCCATCGGTACAGTCTCCGGGTTATCGACGCACCTCAACATGCTCCAACGGAGCGTGGATCATGCGGTCAACAACAGCTCGCTTTCGGGTTCTCTCGAAGTCGAAGTCAACCTGAACCGCGGAAGCCTCATCTTTGGAATTCCGCGGGCACTATCCAACCAAATACAACGATTACGTAACTGCCCTTTTCTCTATCTCTTTGACGAGTTTGAAAACCTCGACAAAGCCCAGCAAAAGTACATCAACACGCTGGTCCGCGAGAAAGAACCCCCGGCTAGCTTTCGTATCGGCGCCAGATCTTACGGCATCCGCACGTACGCAACGCTTAGCGCACAAGAAGAGATCAAGGAGGGGTCCGAGTTTGAACGACTTCGCCTTGACGACAAGTTTCGGAAAAAAGGGCAAACGTATTCCGCATTTCTCCACAGGCTCATCGCTCGGCGCTTGGAACAGCGATTTGTCCCTCCCGTTGACCCTACTGCGCTGCAACAACGCCTGGAAGACTTCTTCGAGGATTGGGAACGGGACTCCTTCTTAACTGCTGAGACCCAGTTCGTGATCGACAACTTCCGAGATACTGAGCGCCCCTACTTCGACCGACTGAAAAAGAAGCTAGCTGCATCGATCCAGGCGCAGACAGCTCCGGGCCTATCCTCCATCGATCAAGTCGATCAGGTTGTCGAGACGCTTCGCGTACCGGACAAGCCATTGGTTGAGAAAATCAACCTGTTCCTCCTCTTCAGGGCATGGTCACGAGGAAAGCCGCTAGAACAAGAGTGTAAGGTGATCCAACAGCAAGCGAGCTTGTTCGTATCGAAGGGATCCGCACCCCGGCACGACAAGGTCGCAGCGAAATTCAAACTCGACCTCCTAGCACAGTTGTTGAGAGAATGCGGACAGAAACAGCACTACTATGGGCTAGACACCTTCATTGGAATGTCAGCAGGACTTCCGCGGAACCTACTGGTAATCCTCAAGCACGTCTTCTCTTGGGCGGAGTTTCTCGGGGAGTCGCCGTTTTCGTCCCAACGAATTTCGTTTCGAGCGCAAGAACGAGGTGTACTAGACGCTTCACAATGGTTCCTAGCAGACGCACGGATACCAGGACCTACAGGAACTGCAGCGCGTCGGGGAGTCGAGCGACTCGGGACTCTCTTCCGGGAGATCAGGTTCTCGGACAAACCATCCGAGTGCTCCCTTGCAACCTTCAGCGTCTGCAAGAGCGATCTCGATTCACGGACACGGACGGTGCTCGACAAGGCATGCGAGTGGTCCCTGCTCCTAGAGGTAGTCGGCGGACAGAAGGACAAGAACTCAAAACGGGTAGATGACAAGTACCAGATCAACCCGATGCTTGCACCAATCTGGCAATTGCCGACCTCTCGTCGCGGAACAATCGCGCTATCACCCCGCGAGGTGACGTTGGCTTTCGAGCAGGACTCGACCGGCGACTTCGATCAGGTCGTTGCGAACCGGGTTGCTCGAATGAACGCCCCCTTCAAACGCACAGCTGTTCGACCCACCGAACCACGGCCAGCGCAAGTAGGGCTGTTCGATCCCGATGACACCTGAGTACTCGCTATTCGAGAAGCAAGCCCTGTCAAGTCCGACAGAGTTGAGCGACCGGCACTGGGACGTCTTCATTTCGGGCTTTTCGAAAGAAGAAAGGGTGAACGAAGTATTTGACTGCGTAAAAGCAACCAAAAAGCGATGGATAGGGTTGTCCGAGTACGGGTTGACCAAGGAGGACTATCCCGACAACTGCGTTCGTGTCCCCGGATCGGGCGAGGAGTCCCTGATAGTATCCGCACTGAGCGACAGCGGTCTAGAGTTGAGTACAGACCAAAGTATCTGCATTGATGCTACCGGCATCCTGAGGCAATACCTGCTCGTATTGCTTCGGGCGTTGAGTCTTCGGCGGGTGATCCGTCTCGACGTCATTTACTCTGAGCCGTCTCGCTACGGGCAGCACGAAGAAACACGATTCTCCGGCAACGAATTGCTTGGCGTCAGGCAGATCCAGGGCTACGAAGGATCGCACACCACCGACACTCGGGACGATCTAGTGATCATTGGAACCGGATACGAGGATCGTCTCGTCGGGGCTGCCGCGGAGGCCAAGAATCACGCCCGAAAGCATTTGCTGTATGCGTTTCCCTCACTTCAGGCCGACATGTACCAACAAAGCGCACTCGCTACGACCCGGGTACACGAATCGATTGGGCGAAACATTGCGGCAGAGCGGTCTTTTGCGCCGGCCCATGACCCGTTCGAAACGGCAAGCCGGCTCCGGGATATCGTCTCTAGGTACGGCTCAATGCGCAAAATCTCAAACCTCTACTTGGTACCACTCGCAACGAAGCCGATGGCGCTCGGCTTCGGTCTCTACTACTTGTGGGAGTGCAACAACACACCAACGAGCATTCTCACCCCGATCGTGCGCAATTATTCGCCGCAAGTCTCAAGGGGCATCAAAAGAGTCTGGCTCTACCGCGTCGAGCTACCGGGTTAAGGTGCCACCACACAGCCAGCATCAAGGTGAGATTGTCCCGATTTGGTGGACACGGTCCTAGAAGCCGACGCGCGTGCCGGCCAGTACACTGTCTAATTGACCGGGCGATGCCCTGGCAACTTGACCGGGCCAGTGGGCAGGGGTTTCGTCAAAAGTTCAGCCTCAGCCCCAATTGCTTTGCGTCCGGGCGATCTTGAGGGTCCGGGCGAATGTCTCCTCGTTTTTTGTTTTTCGCCAGTCCCATTCTTGAGCGCTGCCCGCTGCTTTCGCCAAGACTTGCCTGAACCACTGACGAGGGAGGACTTCCCCCGTTTCGCTTAGCCAAAGGCGCCTCCCATCGGTCTCTTGTTCGGTGCCCAGCAGCAGATAGCCGGCGCCCGCTTGGTGATTGGCGCGTATCGCGACGAGATTTGGATGCCACTCTGATGCGATCGTGACCCGGTCTCTCATGAAATTTATGACATCGACCGGCCCGGGGGATACATGAATATGAGCATGTTCTACGCAGGCGCCCGACCGTTGCTGCTCGCCCGCGCCCGTTCCATGTTCGCAAATCAAGATGCCCTTCGCATTGAACTTCTCCCGAAGGATCCGGACTGCCTCAGAGAGAACGCGATCTGCGATTCTCACTTGTTCATCGCAGGCATCCAAGACAGCTGTTAGATGACTTTGAGGACAAACCAGAAGATGCCCCTCCACGATGGGGCCGACTGACGGCACGATGTACCAACCGTCACTTGCGTGAATTACTCGACTTGACTTCGGCGGGGCATCGGTCGCCGTCAAGGGCGAGTACTCAGTGCCGAACTCAGCGCAGAAATCGCACTCCGGGCTACGGAGTCTACCTGCTATCATGCGGAGACACCCCGAGTCTCTTCCAGCGTTTCTTGAATTCTCTCCGGCCTACTTCAGGTATACCCGTAGCGACTAGCTCTGGTTCGCCGTGGTTCACTAGCCACTTTACATAGTTCTCCACACCTATGCTCAGTTCTCCCTCGAGGTGTTCGACTTCGGTTCTTGAGATATGTGACTGGTCTTTCATCCTCTCGGCAAACTCGATTACGGAGGCAGTGGACCACCCGGCCAGTGATCGGGCCACTCCCCTGTCGATTTGGGCATCCGGGCAGATCTTCCGAAGGATGCGACCGCAGCATTCACTATGGGGCCTGTCCAGAAAAATTATCCTGTCGAATCGTCCTTCGCGGCGAACAGCCTGATCTATGCGATTGACGTAGTTTGTTCCAAGAACGATTAGAACCCGGCGTTCATCATGCAAGTCTTGTAGTTTTGGTAGCATCGATGCAGTGGCGAACGACAGGATGTTTCTTGCAGCAGAAGACTCGGAGGTTCCGTCCTGAACGCGCTCTAGA
Organism: Deltaproteobacteria bacterium; assembly: GCA_029262455.1. GTDB lineage: Bacteria > Desulfobacterota > Binatia > HRBIN30 > CADEER01 > CADEER01. The sequence goes on from JAJCZJ010000036.1 coordinate 48,676, forward strand.
AAGAGCTCGTCGCATTCGTCCAAGAAGACGATGACGTGATCGAGTTGCATCAAGTCTCTGAAGATCTTTGAAGCCTGACTTTCGATCAGCTCTATCCCCTTTTCAATGAACGGTCCTGGGTGCAGACTGACCAATGGCCATCCAACGCGCTCAGCCAACCTCTTGACCAAGAAAGTTTTTCCGCTCCCAGGGGGGCCGCCCAATATAACTGAAACTAGTCCTTTCTGCGGGCGCTCGAACGTCTCCATTCTGCGCCTCGCCTCATGAATCGGGCTAATCATCTCGTACATTTGATCGATCGGTGACGTAATAGTCTCAGGCTGGTACAAGTCTAATGCGACTTCAGCGGCGCGTAACCCTTTCGCAGCCCTCGGCCGACCGGAGGGAAGGCCCGATGGTTGATAATTTGCTGTAAAGTGGGTGAGCACCTCAAGTCTCGCCTGCGCGCGTCGAGCGAGTTCGTAAGTGTTCACAGTTCGGGCAACCAGCGCATTGATCCAGGATTCGACCCGCTTCGGCTGATTGATTCGATCGCTACACCAGCCGCGACAGCCGCGGCCCTGAGGCAGGTCTTGGAACGTCCCTATGAGATAGTCCGCAAACAACTGGAGCGGAGGTAGCCCAGCACTGAGCAACCCCATGTCACCGGGGTCGAAACGTATCAAAACCTCCCTGGAAAAGAGTATGTTTGCGAGTGATAAGGCTACCGCAACGCTAGGTTGGTGAATTGCGGCTCCGGTTGGAGACGCCGACACAGCAGGCCCCGCCTGTCATTTCTCACGAGCATGACCCACCCCGGAGGAAGTTTTTCTCACGGGATGACCCAGGGGGCGAAGCGAAATTCTCACGGCATGACCCACCCCTGAGGTGAGGCGGCCTTGAGGGTCGCCGAGTCCACACCCGAGGCG
>JAJCZJ010000037.1 GCA_029262455.1 Deltaproteobacteria bacterium
CGCGGACATTTGCAACAATGGCGCGTGCGTCAATGCGACGATCAGCTGTGACGACGGTGATGCCTGCACCATCGACTCATGTGATGCCGGCTCTGGCTGCGCCAACGTGGCCATCGATTGCGACGACGGCGATGCGTGCACCGAGGATCTCTGCCAAGGTCCCCTGTGTAGTAATCCTCCGGTGGATTGTGCCGAGGGGCCCTTCGACGACTTTTGCACGGGGAACTCCTGCGATTCCGATACCGGCTGTGACAGGGAACCCAAGGATTGCGACGACGGCAACCAGTGCACAGAGGATAGTTGTGTCCCGATCGTCGGCGATTGCACGAACACGAACCCCAAGGCCGGTCAGCCTGATCAGTGCGACGGGTGTGGCGATGGCACGACATGCGATGCGGACAACGACAAGTGCACGCAAGATACCTGCGTCAGCAACGTCTGCACCCCGGGCGGGCCAGCCGACTGCGATGACGGCAACGACTGTACAGAGGACACCTGCGACCCGGCGGCCGGCTGCCAGAACGACAATACGCGGGCCGGCGACCCTGGCCAGTGCGAAGGATGCTCGGACCGAACCCCTTGCGACAACGGCAACGCGTGCACCGAAACGGACATGTGTAAGGCCGGCCAGTGTTTGGCCGGGATGACGAAGGAGTGCAGCGACGACAACAGGTGCACGGAGGATACCTGCGACCCGGACCAGGGTTGCTTGAACGAAGAGCGGACCGGATCTTGTGACGACGGCGACTCTTGTACGCTTGACGACGAGTGCATGGAGATGGGGTCTGCCGCAGGTGCGCTTCAGACCTCCGGCGGCTCTGCCTCTTTAGAATGTGTTGGCCAGACGTCGACCTGCGGCAATGGGATGGTCGACGGAGACTGCGAAGAGCAGTGTGATGGCGAGGACGATGCTGACTGTCCAGGTAGCTGTAGCGCGGACTGCAAGTGCTGCGATGTGCAGATCTTGATCACGGAGCCGTCGGATGGTGCGTACACATGCGTCGGTGAGTCGCTCACCGTGCGCGGCACGGTCAGTGAGAACACGTCGTTGCTTGTCAATGGGGTTTTTGCCGAGGTCTCCGCCAGTGGGGATTCGTTTGCTTGGGAGGCCACGATCACCGTCCCCGACGGATCCGGAGCGTTCTCGATCCAGGTCGTTGGAGCCGGAGAGGGGTGTCAGACGGCGCAGTCGGTAGAGAATATCGCGATCGCTGTTGGCGGCATCAGTGTCGAGCCCGCGGGGCAGGTCGAGGAGGTCGACGATGGGGACATGGACCCTGAGACGCTGGCTTTTCTCGTCGTCGTCCCTAGAGACGATGAAATCGTCTCGCTAGCGTCGATCCACGCCGAGCCCGAGCCTGCGGTGGCGGAGAGCGAACTCCCGACCTGTTGGCAGATGGCGGTCGACAGTGGCGACCCGGAAACTGTGCTGTCTACCTTCGTGGCGCGCAGCCCGGCGCGTGTCGTCTCGGTCGAGGTGGAGGCCGGACAAGCTTCTAGCAAGAAGGCCCTGATCGCGTTTACGCGCGTCCGCTTTGCCATCGTCGTCACGGAATTTGACTTCGGCTTCGCGCCGCCGGTGTTGTCGTCCGAACTCGGCGTGACTTTCTACCGGGCGCGGTCTTTGCAGGCCCAGCCCGCGCCGATACCCTCGACGATGGTCGTCGAGACTGAGACCTGGGAACACGCAAGTGTTTACCTAGAGCCTGAGGACCCTCTCCTGGTGGTCGTGGAGCCCGATTCCGTTGTACGCGGAAGCGAGGCCCGAACCTCAATCGACATGTTCGCCCTTGACGAAAGTGCGGGGACGACACTTCTTCACGTGAATCTTGGCGGGGAAAGCGGACCGGGGATTCCATTCTACACCACCGAGCTTCGGGTCTACCAAGAACGGCACTTGAACGTGACAGTGGTCCCAATTGTCGAAGTTAACGATGACATTGACGTGACGCCACCCAGCGGACTGGGGATGTGCATTGATTCTGGGCCCAATGGCGAGATCGATAGCGATCCTCAGGACGACGATCAGATTGTTGAGTTTGAAGGAAGACTCTTCGTTGCCGTCGGCAGCAACGGACGTTGCGATACGACGGCCAACAATACCAACCTGGTGCCAGTCACGGTGGAGCTCATCGGCTTGGAGGCCTACCTCAACGACGTGATCTACGAGCAGGCGGTGACGAAAGTTCACGTCACCATCGCCGCGCCAGTGGAGGTCAATTACGATGTCGATCGCGACGGAGGGTTGCAGGTCGAGGGCGGGGGGCTGGAACTCGGTCGAATCGCGGCCTTCGCGGACGTGCCTACAGCGGACGTGATGGTTTACCTGGTCAACACTATTTCCGACGACGACGTCGTCGGCTACTGTGAGGATCTCGGGAGTAGGCAGTGCGCCGTACAGACGAGCGATCAGCCCGCCGGGGTCGCCAACACGATGGCCCACGAGATCGGTCACTCCCTCGGTCTGCCTCACGAGTATGCGTTACCGCCCGTCGGCCTGGAATCCATACTCGTGGTTACCAACCTGATGGTCGAAGCCGAGACAGGCGAAGGCTTGAATACGCTTCAATGGGAGGTCGTCAACAAAGGGTTGGGGAATTAGGCTAGCCATGTCACGAGCACGGCAGTACGGACTCATAATAGCCCTGCTCGTATGTGGGGCCGTGTCTCTCGCCCCCTGGAGTGCCGACGAGGAGAGGGGCGGAGAGGGAGATGAAGTCCCGCGCGGCCGGGCTGCTGGCGTTACAAGTATGGCCACTGACGGAGCGTTGCCAGGGCCTTCATCATACGGCCGTCAGCGACCTCTCGACGGTCGGCCAGCATCGCTCGAATCCATCCGTGATCAGGCGACGCGCTACTTGTTCGCAATCCGCGACGGCCGCACGGTCGAGGTGACCTGGGTCCAGGCCGTTCTGCGAAATCCGGCTACCGCAGTCGCAGTCCTCGGGGACTTCGTTGACGATGACTCGGCGCGCGTTCGGAGAGAGACCCTTGCGCTTTCAGCTCACGCGGCAGCGAGATCGACCGACAGCAAGCTGCGGCAAGGCGTGGTCGCAACGTTGGTCGGTGCCCTCGACGACCCAGAGTCGATGGTGCGTCAAACGGTGGAGCGCGACCTTCTTTTGTTTTCCCCGGAGGATTTCTCCGAGTCGGCGGTCGACCAAATTGCCGTGCTGGCGGCGGCGGAAAAGCCGGGCTTCGCGATCGTCAGGGTTGCTGGCCTGGCAACGAAACCAAGGCTGCGCCCTCGACTCGAGACAATTGCAGCGGCCGAGCCCGGATCTGGGCGCGGGGATGGGCTTGGCTACTTCCGGACCGCGCAGTGGGCGGCGAAGCTCGGTCTTTCGAGACTGGGCGATTCCGAGCAAGCCTTGGGTATCGCTGAACGCGTCGCGAGCGAGCCGAGCGACGTGGTCCGAGTCACGATGCTCCTCGAGGACTTGGCTTTCGCCCAGCACGATGTGACGCTGGCGTCACTCAGGGGCTACCTGGAGAGCGATGCTTCGTTCCCGGCAAGTCTGGATTGCGCGCCGCGGACCCGTTGGGCGCAGCACGCATTGGATGCGCTCGCGCGGTGGACACCTGGGTTTCCCGTCGAGCGGCGCCGCAGTGTCCGCGAGTACGACGACCAGATGGTCGATACTGCTCTCGAATGGATTTCTGAGGAGCAGAACCGTGAACGACGGAGCAAGGACTCGAGCAATGCCTAGAGGTATGCGGACCCGAATTTCCGGACCGAATTTCTACTGTTCCGGACTGAGTTTCACGTTGCTCGTTGCGGTGCTTTTTCAGCCAATGATGAGCCCGGCGGCTGATCTTGACGAGAAATGCACGGTCAGCATTCAGAATCGGACGACCCGAGTGCAGTCCGACGGGACCTGGGTGGTAACGAATGCCCCTGCCAATGTCGGCCAGGTGCGGGCGCGGGCGACGTGCTTGAAGGACGGTGTGACACAGTCCGGGCAGTCCGATTTCTTTGTCGTGCCTGCCGACGATGCGATCACCCTGGAGCCCATCCGGCTCGGTGAGACCGAGCCGATTCCGGAATCGCTGCGGGTAAGCCCGGCATCAGTCGACCTCGACACAATTGGCGAGACGGTGCAGCTGACCGTCGTAGCCACGCTCCCCGACCAAAGTAATGTGTTCGTTTCGGATACCGCAGACGGCACCAGTTACCTCAGTAGCAGTCCGTCGATCGCGACGGTCTCGTCCGACGGACTCCTGACGGCGACAGGCAGTGGGCGTGCCTTGGTGTCGGTTACCAACGAAGGCGCGCTGGCGGTGTTGAGTGTCCGCGTCTCGTTGAGTGGGGTCGACTCGGACCTCGACGGAATTCCCGACGGTGTCGAGTTGGCCAACGGCCTCAACCCCAACGATCCGATTGATGGCCTGGAAGATCGTGACGGCGACGGTCTGACGAACAAGCAAGAGCTGATCGACTTCGGAACCGCGATCGATGACCCAGATAGCGACGGCGATACCATCTCGGACGGTGAGGAGGTTGCCTCCGGCGACGACGGCTTTGTGACCAATCCATTGTTGCCGGATACCGACGGCGACGGAGTTCGCGATGGCCTCGAGGTCTCCAGCGGCAGTGATCCGACGGATCCAGCCAGCCTGAATCTGGCAGCTGTCCTCACTGCAATACGCGTCACGCCGGATCGTTTTCTGCTGACCTTCAACACGTTGATTGGCGAAGCATCGCAGCAGCTGAGCGTAACCGGGGATCTCTTGGATGGTACAACGATCAACCTGACACCGACGTCGATTGGAACCAACTACCTCTCCAGCGATTTGCTGGTATGCAACTTCGGCGGCGGCGCCGGGCTGGTCTTCGCCGGCTCCGAAGGGCTTTGTACGATCGATGTGAGCAACAGCGGATTTGCCGCCGAAGCGGTCGGGTTGGTGCGGACGTTTGCTCCCAAGGCCCGTGGATTTGTCGCGATTCCCGGCTTTGCCAACAATGTCGCCACAGTGGGCGATCTTGCCTATGTCGCCGCCGGCAGCAGCGGTCTGCAGGTCGTCGATGTTTCCGACCGAAAGAACCCCGCCATCGTCGGCGCCATCGATACCCCGGGCAACGCCAACAATGTCGCCATCGACGGCGCACTCGCGTACGTCGCCGACGGCAATGGTGGATTGCAGATCATCGACATTGCCGATTTTCTCACTTTGGCGATCGTCGGTAGTTACGCGACCTCCAACGTCGCGTGGGACGTTGTGCTCGACGGGAGCCTGGCCCTAGTCGCCGACGGTTCCAGCGGTCTGCAAATCGTCGATGTCAGCGTTCCGAGCGCTCCCGCTCTGGTCGGCACGGTGGACACGGTAGGTGTGGCGAAGGGAGTCGACGTCGACCGAAGCCGCAGGCTCGCCGTCGTTGCCGACGGTGCGAGCGGGCTTCAGATTGTCGACTACGCCACTGCCTCGACCCCTACAGTGATTGGAACGTTCCCGACCGGGGGCGATGCCCGCGATGTTTCTGTCGAGGGGACCTGGGCATTCGTCGCCGACTACGGCAGCAGCTTTACCTCCGTCGACCTCGCGGTGCCGAGTGCGCCGGTGCTGGGGGCGTCCACGGCGCAGGAGACCGGTGGCCTCCTGCAAGACGTAGCGGTGCGCGGCGACTTTGGATTCGGAGCAGACGTGTTTTTCTTCAACGGAATTCCCGTGATCGACGTCAGCTCGCCGGCTTCGCCGACTCCTCGAACGATCATCGACTTCACCGCCTTTGGCGATGACAACGGGACCGGCATCGCTGCGGACGCCAACTACGTCTATCTGACGGCCTCGAGCACCACCGGAACCGAGAACGGTGGTTCGGGCGATACACGGCTATACATCGGCGAGTACATTGCCAGAGGCGACGCGGAGGGCGTGCCGCCGACCGCTTCGATCGTCGCCCCGGTTGAAGGGGCGACACTGTTCGAAGGCCAATCGTTCACAGTGCTGGTATCGGCGAGCGACGACGTCGAACCAGCTGCGGTGGTGTTCATTCTCGGCGGTGATGTGGTCGGCTTCGACCTGGCCCCGCCGTATGATTTCATCACGAAAGTTCCGGACGGGGTGTCGAGTCTCGAAATCGGCGCCTATGCAATCGATGCCGGCGGCAACGTCGGAGATGCAACAGCTGTATCGATCACGGTCGCGCCGCCGCCGTTGAGCACCATCACCGGTGTTGTCCATGATGACGCTATGACGCCGGCTGCGGGCGCCACGGTAGTTTGCAACGGATTCATCGGGACCACTCTGGGGGATGGTACTTTCAGTATAGGCATCGATGCTCTCGAGGCTTCCGTGACTTGTATTGCGACCATCCCCGGCGCTGGGAACTCGTTGGTCGGTAGCTCAGTGCCGCTCGCACCTGTGATCGACGGAACCACCGATGTCGGCATCATCGATGCCGATCAGGTCGGCCCCGAGTTGGTGGAGCCCGGTTGGGTGATCGCGGGGCTTTCGATCATCAGTCGGCCGACCGGAGGACACTACAATCCGATTGACGATCGTTGGTATGTGGCCCAGCGAACGTCTTCCGGAGGCCTGATCCGCGTCGAGAAGGATGGCACGACGACCCAGGTTCGCGGGATTACCAATCCCGCCGCTGTCCTCATCGACCACAAGGACGGCGATATTTTCGTTAGCGAAGACTTTCCCGGAGTCATCCGGCGCAACGCCGTGGATGATCCGACTCCGGAGACCTGGGTCAGCGGCTTCGCTTCCGGAGACGACGACCCGGTCGGAATGGCGTTTGCTCCGGACGATTACGAGGGAACGGTGCTGCTACCGGGGGATGCGTTGGTGGTGGATCACGGCGCGAACGGAACGCCCGATGGAATGTTCGTATTCTCCCTCGATCTGCCTCAGGGCGACGTTCCGGTACTGGGGAACTCCAGCGCTCTCAGCGACGCGGTGGATGTGGCGATTGGTCGATCCCTAATCTTCGTGGCCGATCGTGGCAGCGGCGGCGTCATCCGCCGAGTCGACCCCGGATACTCACTATCCACGATCGCAGCGAGCGCTGCGTTTTCCGATCCATTGGGAATCGCGATCGATCCCGGAACCGAGGATCTCTTCGTGATCGATCGCGTCAACGGCTCGCTGTCGAGGGTCGACCCGCACACGGACAGCGTGTCTACGATTGCGGTCGGCTTCGTGGGCTTAGGGTGGACCGGGGTCGACGTGACGCCGGATGGCGAGCGATTGGGGATCTCGGATCAGCTGGACGATACATTCTACATTCTCCAAAAGGTCGCACCGTGAGCCGGCCCGTGTGGACTGCCTCCCGGTCGCTGGACTCGTCCTTCCACTTTGGTCCGCCGGGGCAGACGCCTCAGGTCCTGTCGAGGTCTTGATGTCACAGCTGTCCCCCGGTTCTCACGGCGATTCCTCAAGCGACGGTAAGTCGCTACCACGTCATCCATTGACCGGGCCCGTGCGATGCTCGGGCGTGTTGTTGGCGCTAGTGATTTTGTTCGCATCAGCCGTCGCGCCCGATGCTCGTGCAACCGAGCTGTGCGAATACGAGGGCGCGACCTACTTGGGGAATCACCCGAAGGAAAAGCGACCTGGGTGGCACAAGGACTTTCAGGGGATGACCCATGGCGAGGATACGAACGACTCGAACTGGTACATCTCCCAACACACCGGAAATGTACTCTGGCGCGTTCCCTTCAGCGTGAATCTTGCCCAGGATATTCAGTGTGGCCCAATCACCGGTTCCGGGGTCGGGTGCAGGGCCATGGCCGACCATTCGATGCTGACGGATGCGGGGTACAATCATTTCGGTGATCCTGATCACTACGATCCGGATCCGCTCGGTGGCGACGGAGGTTTCGTTTTCGTTCCGCTCGAGGGCTTCGATGCGGACGCTCCGGGAGCCGTAGCCGTATATGCGACCCCTTCGCTAGATCTCGTTGGTTTTAGCGTCGCTCAATTGGATGGGGCGAGGCACATGCCTTGGGTGTCCTTTGATAACCGCGGCTATCTCTACTCGTCGATGGGGGGGTCTCCTTCTAACAGTGACTTCCTCGATCCGCGTGGCGTCTACCGCTGGGAGGTTGATTGGGCGCGACTGCGCGCCAATGCAGCGAACGGTCCCGGAGGAAACGACAATTTTGATTTCTTACGTTTGGTCGGCAAGGTCGAGCTCGGTGTCGAGTTGCCCGGGGACTTTTCACATTCCGTCGTCTGCACTCGGCTGCAGGTTCCGCTCGCGGGGTGCTCTGCCGACAGTCGGGAGCCCATACTCAATGCGGCGGGGGGCGGTGCCTCTCCTGGCGACTTTGTCCCTCTGGGCTTGCGCACCCCTCAAGGTGCCGATTTTTCGGACGATGGGCGCTTCCTCTTCATATTGAACGGGACATTCTCCGATCACTGCCAGTACGGGTTGCTCGAGCGTGTCGACTCGGTTGGGGTCACGGCGTTTCTCGACGGATGTGGGATTCATGTGTTCGAAGTGACCAACGTCGACATGCCGGGGCAGCTCTGTTCAGCGGGTCCGGGCGATTGCCGTGGACGGCGGGTTGCGAAGTCTCACGGATCGGGAAGCGGGCTGCGTTATCAGTACAGCCCAGGTTTTCCTTTTTACGGGGAGCCCGAAGGCCTCGACTGGTTTGATCTCGATGCGCCTGGAGCCCCCAATATTCCGGGCACGACTCCGGCCTCGTGCTTGGATCCAGACACCGGAGCTACCCTCGATCCTTGTCCTGTCGGAGGCCAACTGCACGCTGTTCTTCTCGATAACAACTCTGGCAACAATGACGAGATCTTCATCAAGCATTATCGGGTCGACCTTCGCTGCCGCGATGTCCCTGATCGAGAGCTGAGCGTTGCGCCGGAGTCTCACGATTTCGAGGAAGTTTTGGTAGGGAGCTCGAGGTCGGTAACCGTGATCGTTCGCAATACGGGAGAGGCGCGGATTGTTCTGGAACAGTTTAGTCTGCCACCGTTGACCGACACCACGTTTGAATTCGTTGGCAAAGGTTTGCCTACCGTTCCTGAAACGATCGTTCCGGGAGCAGCAGTTTTCCTGACGATTCGTTTTGCGCCCCAAGTGGAACAGCGCTTTTCCACTGTCGTTCGCATCAAGACAAGTCTGTCGACGGTTCCACTCCTGGTGCCTCTGGCGGGCGAGGGGGTTGGCTTCGCCGCGCAAGCCCGCAGCCTGATCGAAGGACTCGACAACGGACTCGACCGGCAGGAGTTATCGGATGACCAGCCGAACCAATCATCGTCGGCGTTCCGCGCCTTGCTGCAGCAGGCTGAGGATACTGTCGAGCAAGGAGCGATTGCGGACGCCTGCGACCAGCTTGCGGACACATTGCGTCGCGTCGACGGGTTGCCGGTGCCGGCCGATCTGGTTTCGGGGCCGGCCGCGCTGCAGCTAGTCGACGAGATTGCGCTGTTCCGCGAACGCCTCGGTTGTCCGTTCCTGTGTGCCGATGGGCTGCGCGGGGACGGCGAGGCGTGCGACGATCGTAACTTGGTTTCCGGCGACGGCTGCAGCGCCGATTGTAGTTTGAACGAGTCGGGTTTTGCGTGTGCAACGCCGGGCTTTCCCTGTGTCTCGGTATGCGGCGATGGCCTCGTCGTCGGATTAGAAGATTGCGATGACGGCAACACCGACGACGGCGACGGCTGCAGTGCGAGCTGCGAAACGACAGAAAATGGATTTGCCTGCCTGCAGCCTGGTTTGCCGTGTGTCGAAATTTGTGGCGACGGCATGATCGTTGGCGACGAGTCGTGTGACGATGGCAACACCGAGGATTTGGACGGTTGCAGCGGTGATTGCCGAGTTCGCGAAGCCGGCTTCACCTGCGAAGCGCCGGGGGTAGCCTGCGAACCGATCTGCGCGGATGGTACAGTCGTGGCCGGCGAAGCTTGCGACGACGGGAATACAACTGCCGGCGATGGATGTGCCGGTGACTGCTCCGCTGTCGAAGAGGACTTCGTGTGCCCACCTGATGGCGGAGCGTGTCTATCGTCGCTTGCGCCGGCTCCTGCGATATCGATGCTGGCCCTTGCCTTAGCACTCTTCGCGATCGCTGCCATCGCCGCTAGCTCGCTCCGGCGACGCGCCTAGTCGGAGATGCCGACTCTCGAATCGTGCTCGGAATCGAGATGAACTCCGACCCTTGAATAGCCCGGACGAGTGCCGCATCGAAACACGGGAATCGTTAAAGACTCAGCTCTTGTTGAGGCTTTCGTAACGCAGCTAGTGTGTCGAAAGTCGTCGACTATTGTGACGAATTGGTGGTTCAGGACACTAGTTTCCCGGTTGCATCCCGGGGCGGTCGCCACTTGGGATGGGCTCCGCCGTATCCCCTGTCTGGCTGAGCGGCCGAAGCGTCGGTTCGGGAGGAGGCGGTGCCTGCTGTCGACGTGCCAATTCGCGGCCATGTCGGTACTCCGCTTCGGCCTCCGCCTTACGGCCGGCCGCGCGCAACACCCCGGCGAGCGAATAATATGTCGAAACGCGCGGCTCGATGGCGACGGCGCGCCGATAGGAGAGGATCGCTTCCTCGTAGGCGCCGAGCCGTGCCTGGGTCAGGGCGCGGTTGCGGTGGACCTTTGCAGAACCCGGGTCGAGCGCGACTGCGGCTTCGTGTTCCGCGGCGGCTTCGTCGAGCCGTCCGAGTTGGTTGAGGGCGAAGCCGAGACCGCTATGCGCCGCGGCGCTGGGTTTCCCTTCGATCGCCTTGCGGTAGTGCAAGGCGGCTTCCTCGTATCCGCCGTCCTCGATTAGCATCGATGCTAGGTTCATCCGCGCAGGCGGGCAGGTCTCGTCGAGGGCGATCCCCTTCTCGTAGCTCTCGCGAGCGAGATCCTCGCGGCCGGCGAGATCCCGGAGCAGGCCCAGGTCGGCGTAGATCTCGCAACGCGGCTCGAGGGCGAGTGACGTGGTGAAGTGTTTACCGGCTCCGGCGAGATCGCCGAGCTCGAGGAGGGCGAGGGCCAGGTTGTTGTGGGTCCGGGCATCGTCGGGCGCCACCGCAAGCGCGCGCCTGTACTCCGCTACGGCCTCGGCGGGCCGGCCGGTCTGGAAGAGCGTCCATCCCAGCGCGGCGCGCAGTTTCGGATCGTCGGGCGTCAGCTCGAGGCCTCGGCGAAAGGAGCGTTCCGCACCCTCCTGGTCGCCCGTGCGTTGGTTGGCAGTGCCCGCGCGCAGGTAGGAATAGGGGTCGATGAATTCCTCGCGGATCTTGACGATCGCGTCGCCTGGGAGGTTCACGAACTCCGGAATATTCGCGGCGCGGTCGGCGGCGCTGAAGCGCTCGAGGACGACTGGCGGTGTATCATTTCCCTCTTCGTCGATATGCGTCAGCCAGAGCTGCGTGTAGGGGCCGTTCTGTTTCGAAGAGAATACCAACCACCTGCTGTTCGAGGACCAGCTATGCCAGGAGTTCATGCGCTCGGTGTTGTGGCGCAGGCGCCGCGCTTCGCCGCCGGCCGCCGGGACGATGTAGAGCTCGCTGTCCAAACGCAGCAGCATGTAATCTTGCGACTTCGTGAAGACGATCCATTTTCCGTCCGGCGAATACTTCGGGAAATAGTTGCTCATCCCGTTGCCCGAGGCCCCTTCGAGCGGCGTCGCCTCGCCGCCCTTTCCGTCGTTGAACGGAATTCGGTAGATGTCGTAGCGAAAGGGCTCGCCATCCCGGGTGAACTCGCTCACGTCGTCGAAGTCGAGCAGGGCCTCCTTTTTCCGGTCGAGCTCCTCGGACCGGTGTGCGTCGGTGCGGGCGAACAGGATCTCCCGGCCGTCGGGGCTCCAAACCGGGTTGGTCTGGACGTAGCGCGGGTCGTCCGCGCCGGGCAGTGCGAAGAATTCGTCCTTCTCGCGATCGAAGACGACCAGGATCCCCTTGATGGGGAAGAAGAGCTGCGAGATCATCAGGTCGTCGAGTGCGACGAAGACCGAGCGATCTTTCACGGTGCTGATGACGTAGCGACCTTCGGGCGACACGCGCGACAGCAGCCCGAAGGTGACGTCGCCATCGTCGCGGCGGTAGTCCGACCAGGTGATGATGCTCTCGTCGTTCATCACCATCTGCTTCGCGACCGGTAGGAGTCCGTACCCGCCCTTGTCGTTGCCATAGTCGACATCCAGGCCGAGCACGCTCCCATTGTCGGCAAACGAGTGGCAGTTGCCGCAGACCGGCAGGTTCTCGAGCACCACCGGCGGCCCGTCTTCCATGTCGACAGTGCCATACCGCCAGCGGATCCTCGCGGGATCGCGTACGGCGTCGAGGAAGGGCAGCGGAACCTCGCGATAGAAGAGGGAATCGCCTACCGGCTCGCGCGCCGTGTGAAGCGTGATTTCGGCGGAAGCTGCCGTGTCAGAGGGCGGCTCGGCACCGACGGAAAGCAGCACTCCGCGATCGACCGACCTCCTCTTGACCTCTTCCCAATCCGCGGCGCCCGGGCGCCAGCTTCGCTCAGGCGTGAGATGCGAAGCGATCACCTGGCCGTCGTGATCCCGCAGGCGAGCGCGCCACGGTCCTGCCGCTTCGTCTCCCGTTTGCCAGCGGAAAGTGGGAGCAACGATATCGGGCGGAAAAACAGCGCCGTCCGCCGGGTAGACGATCTCGAGTCTGCCGTTGGGAGCAGCCTGGAGCGGTGCAGATGACTGGCCGCCGCTCGCTGAGGCGACGCACTGCGCGGCGCAGAAGACCAGAAGTGAAACTCGGCTCAGCAGCCCTTGATGCAACTTCTTACCGGTCATCGCATCGGAAACCCGGAGCAAGTGGCCTCCGAGATCTTCCGGGAACGCCGCCGACGACTCTTCATCAGTGGGTCGGCAGCCCGATGCTCAGCGGTAGTCTTCGCTGAGCATCGGGCCGAACCCGCGGATGTTTTCGCCGCGGCCGTCTGATACGGCGCGGGTGGCGTCAGCCGCCGAAGGGAGGACAGCTCTCGGCCGTGACCCCTGCGGCACCGACATCGGTGCCGAAAGTATTGTCGGCCATGCAGTTCCCGGTGCCGGCCCCTAAGACGATCACGTCGCCGGCGAGATCCGCAAAAGGGTTGTCCTCGGTCGGGTTCAAGCCGTTGCCTGTGATGGTATTCCGGACGATCGTGTTCTCGTCCGGAGCACAATCTTCATCGGTGTCCTCCGTCACGAGGCAATGATCGACCAGCACCAGTCCAGCGTAGACGTTGTCGGTAAACGAGTTGTCCTCCACGTAAGCGCGATCGTGGCCGATGAGCAGCAGGCCGGTACCGGTCGGGAGCAATCCGAGCGAGCCGCCCGAAATCGGGTTCGGGAGGTTGTTTTCGAAGACATCGCTGTTGGCGAACCTCAGGGATTCGCTGCGATAGCCAAAGGCCGCCTCCACACCGGTCCCATCGCCGTTGAGGCCGGAGGAGAGGGGATGCGTGAAAGCTACTCCCACGACGTTGTCGAAGGCCGTCAGTTCCTCCACCTCGATATTTTTCGAGACGTTGACCTGCAGTCCGATGGGCGCCCCAGATACCTCGTTGTCGATGACACGGATATCCTCGGAGCCCGATACCCACATCGCGCTGTCGAGGCCTCCGAAGGCAACATTGTCGCGCACGAGGCCCTGTGCCGAGAGTTGTGGATAGATCCCGACATGGTCGCTGTTGCCGACGTTGTTGTTGCGGATCTCGAAGTCCCGCGCGTAGAACGTCCAGATCCCGTTCTGCGAGAAGCCATCGATCGTGAAACCTTCGATCAAGATATCCTCGATGAAGGCGTCCGCCGTGCCGCGCACGTAGATCCCTTCGGTGTTGCCCGGGCCAGGCATGAGCTTCACGACACCGCCACCCTCGGTGCTGGCGATGAGGTGCAGGGACTTCTCGACGAGCACGGCCGCCTGGCCGCCATGCATCTCGACGTAATCGCCGGGCATGACCACGATGCGGCTTCCCGGTGCTGCGGCATCAACAGCAGCCTGGATCGACTCCCCAGGCTGGACCGTGATCTCGTTGGAAGGAGTACTGGTGGGAACCACCGTCGGTGTCGGCGTCGGCGTCGCTGGCTGCAAAGTGCTCGAATCGTCATCGTCGCCGCAACCGATAGTGGCCGACAGGAGAATTACCGCAAATATGAGTCGCATCATCCGAGAGGCCTTATCATTGACGCACCGCAGATTCAAACATTCCAGTCGCGTTACGTCTCTCTGCTGGATTCTAGAGATCGACCCAGCCCGGCCGATGGCCGGAACCAAACCGCTGATGAACGCAGGTGAACGCTGATCGGTTTTTTGGACACGGATGAACGCTGACCGAAGAGAAAGGCTGAGGCTCAGGGAGGCTAGGGAGTGGTGCTCACTTCGCTCGTTATTGATGTCGTAAGGTGTATCGAGATAAATGGCGGGCGAGGCTCCGCCCGAGCCGCATCGCGGATCTGGTTTTCTCGGATCGTATCTGCACCGTCTTGGTGGCCTGTGATCTCGTCGTTTGCGTCACCAGCATAAGTCCAATCCTCAGCACCTGGTAACTCCTTTTCTTCTCCTTGCCGGCACGCGGCTTTACCGGGTCTACAGGCTCAGCACCGACCGGGTTCCCGGACCGGGTGGCCTTATGTATCCTCACGTCTTTATGGCTACAAGATCTTTGCCGCAGCCCGAAACCGTTGCTTGGGTTCGCGAGTTGAACAGCCGCTGGATCGTTCATCACGGGCTCAATCAAAGCGCGGAAACCTACATGGCGCATTTGGACGCCACCGACCCGACGCGGCTGATCACCGCTTGTGAGCGTGCGGCCCGCCTGGTCCATGCCTGTGAGCCGGTCGAGGATCCCAAACCGTGGTTCTACGCCGGTCTATTCAGTGTGGCGACGGTCGAAGAGGCAGAGCAGTATCTCGCGGACCACTGGTTCACGGCTCAGTGTGTTCCCTCCCTGGCGGGCCACCCCAAGCTCCGCGTGCCGCTGGAGAAGATCGCCCCGAAAACCGGGGCCAAGGTTGCCCGCGTTCGCAAGGCCCTGTCGGCGTTGGAGTGATGCAACGACCTCGGCAATCGATGAGATTGCGGACACTGGTTGTGTAGGTCCGCTGTGTTCACGCAGATTTACACCCTCAGCGAGGACGGCGAGTATCGTTGCTCCCGTTTCAAAGCCGTCGCCCAGCTATCCTCCGACGTTCGGCAAGGCACCTCCGACAACATCACCGTCCAGGATCGTTGCCTCGACTAGGGGCGCGAACAACGCCTCGGGCGGTAGCTCGAAAATGTTCTCCCGGAGGATCACGAGGTCGGCACGCTTCCCCGCCTCGACCGAACCAATCTCCCGTTCCATCCGCAGCTGGTAGGCCGCGTCTAGGGTATAGCCGCGAACCAGCTCCTCGATGCTCAGGCGCTGCTCCGGATCACCCTGTGTGGGCTCGCCCGAAAGCTGACGCGTCGCCCCGATCCCCATGTTGTAAATCGGCCAGGCCCCTAAGATTCCAGAGGCCGGGAAGTCGCTGCCGAAGGTCACCCGGGCGCCCGCATCGAGCAGCTCGCGGAATCGGTATAGCTTCTCGAATCGCGCCGGCCCCAAGACGTCGCGAACCTCCAGCCCGTTGAAGGAATGCCAAACGGGTGTCGTTTGGGCGATGACGTCCAGTTGCGCGAATCGTGCGAGGTCGGCGTCGTCGATCAGCTCGAGGTGAGAAATCGTGTGCCGCGTGCCTCGATTCGGGTCCTCCAGGCGAGCCGTTTCGATGGCGTCCAGAGCATCCCGCGCGGCTCGGTCGCCGATCGCGTGGATGTGGAGGTCGATCTGCGCCCGGTCGGCTTCCAGGACGAACTCTTCGAGCACCGCGGGCTCGAGCAACACGGCGCCTCTCGACTCGACGGTCTCGTAAGACTGCAAGTACGCGGCTGTGAGTGCCTGGGTCGTTCCGTCGTTGAGGATCTTGATCATCCCGACGCGCAGGCGGTCCCCGTCGAATCGGCCGCGAAGCTGCAAGAATCGCTCGACGGCACCTTCAACCTGACGGGGATCCGTAATCATGTGCGACGCCACCAGGCGGAAAGGAAGGGTTCCTTGTCGGTCCATCTCGCGCGCCAGCTCGAGCGCCTGCTCCTCGAACGCGAAGGCGCCCGCATCGAAAACCGTCGTCACTCCTCCCGCAGAAAGAAGACCGTAGACGATATTCGACGGGTTTCCGGCCTCGGCAACATCGAAAGCATCGAGCTCTGCGAGTGCGGGGAAGAACGTCTGCGCCTCGAGGAACCATCCCGTCGGATTCCCGGCTTCGTCGCGCTGGTAGAAGTGCACCCCCGGTACGGGGTCCGGAGTGTCCGGACCGATCCCCAAGACTTCGATCAGCTTCGAGTTCACCCAGGCGCTGTGACTGCCCTCGTCGATGAGCATAGCGGGCCGATCGCTCACCGCCTCGTCGAGCAGCTCCTTGCGCGGTCCGGTTGGTCCGAACTGGGCTGCATTGAAGCCAAAGCCCAAGATGACCTCTGCTTCCGGGTTGGCGGTTGCGTAACGGCGAACCGCCTCGACGAGTTCCTCAGGGCCGAGCCCAGTGTCCACCATCAAAGCATAGCTGAGTCCCGCAGAAAGCAGTGGGTGCGCGTGTGTGTCAATGAAACCCGGCAACACCAGTCGTCCACCCATGTCGACGACCGTCGTCTCGGCACCGACATAGGGCTCGACCGACATCGCGTCTCCTACATGGCTGATCTGTCCCTTCGTAATCGATAGGGCGGTCGCCCAGGGCAAATCAGGGTTCACGGTGTAGATATTCGCACCGGTGAGAACGGTATCCGCAGGGTCGGGTTTGGCGGAAGTGCCGTCTGAAGAGCACGAGACCAGACAGAGCGTGCCGGCTAGGGCTGCTGCCGCCAACAGGACCCTCACAAGCGACTCACAGTCCCCGCCGGGTGTAGATCCGACACTTCGAAGTGCAACCCGAGTTGCTCGGCTACGGACCGCCGAACGCCCACACAGTTGATGTTCTCCGGAAACGAGAGATAGCCCGCATCACCGAGTAGTCGGCGGGAATCGCTCCCTTCGGCGGGCGTCATCGCGTGGCGCTCGAAGTGGACGATCGCAGGCTTGATTCGCTCGAAGTCGAAAAGACGAAGCAACGAGTAGTCGTAGCCCTCGGCATCCATTTGCAGGAGGTCGAGGTGCTTGATGTCGCATTTCTCGAACAGTGCCTCGAACGTGACGGTACGGACTCGCTCCGTTCCGACATAGTCGTCGACTCGGTCCGGAAGCTGGTCACGTTCACGCCCTATGTTCCGTTCGATGTACCCCTCCTCTATATGGCGGGTCAGATTGCCTTTGACGAGAGAGGCCAACCCCGTAGCCCATCGACTTTGGGAGAACGGCAGGACGAAGAGATCTCGAAATCCGACTCGGTCGGAAACCGCAGCGTTCTCGAACTCGAGGCCGGTACAACCTCGATAGTGCGGCAGGAGTTGATCTTCGAAGACCCGTTTCTGCGGCTCGATCAGGACGCCACGCCACCCAAGATCACGCACAAACTGGCAGATCGGATCATTCACCAACCCGTCGTTGGCCCCGATCTGGAGGAAGAAGAAGTCGGATACAGTCGCCACGTAGATTTGGATTAGATCCGAGAAGCTCCTCACCAACCGCGGTTCCATCGCCAAGAGTTCTGTCAAAGACCGAACGCCAGCGGAATGTGACCGATGATACACGGGAGCGAGCCGGGATGGGACGAAACGAATGGGACGACAGCCCGTATGCCGCCGTCTCCCGCATGACTCATGCCTCTGTCATGCACTTCAGGAGTCGCCCAGGAGTCCGATGAGCTGCTCCGTGTCGTCGACGATGAAGCCGTCGACACCGAGCGCCAGGATCTCCTGCATCTGGTCGTCGGCGCCCCAGGCGTGGACCAGCAGACCAAGCCGGTGCGCCCGGTCGACGAAGGCGGTTGTGAGCACCTCGACCCCCTCAAAGAAGGGCGGGACCTGCAGGAAGCGCGCCGGCGCCTCGTAGGTGCTCTCGTTCTCCGGTGAAAGTACGAAGAACGGAATCACCTCGGCCGGCGAATAGCTGGTCAGGACATCCGGGGCTGCGGCGCGAAACTGTTGGATCAGATCGTCGCTGAACGACGCAACCAGCACTTTGTCGCGCATGTTGAAGCGATCCAGCAGATCGACGAAGGTTCCAACCACCGACGCCGGGTTCTCAGCCTTGATCTCAATGTTCATGGCAACACCCGCGAAACGCTCGAAGATTTCTTCGAGCGTCGGAACTCGCAGTCCCATGCCACGATAGGGATACGTCGCGCCACTGTCCTGCGTGTAGTCGTAGCCGGCGTCGAGCTCTCGAATCTCGTCGAGACTGAAGTCCTCGACCGGCCCTTGCCCGTCCGTCGTGCGATTCACCGTCCGATCGTGCATCAGGACGAGAACCCCGTCACTGGTCGCCCGAAAGTCCATCTCCAAAACATCGACCCCCTGCGCCAGTGCGCGTTCGTAGTTGAGAATCGTATGCTCCGGCGCCAACCGGTTGCCGCCCCGGTGCGCGATCACGAGGACCCGATCGGCAAGCAGAGTGTTCTCCGCTGGACCATCGTCATCCGATCCACAGGACGCGAAACCGGCGAAGAAGAGAGCTGCAACGATTAGGCGTTTGTCTGTAGTCATCCCCCTCGACTCGCACACGACGACAACAACCTCAATGGAGACAAAGATTGCGGACAACACTATTGAGCGTGGTGTGTGTCATTCTTCTTCCCTTGGCCACCGGTTCGACACACCAAAACCTCTCTAAACTAGAGGATGGGCTGACTCAAAGTCGTTGACACGTTCCGAATACTTGCGACCAGACGTGCTGCAACAGACGATTGACCACCTCGACCTCGGCGCGAGACTACCTCCAGAGTGAGCCAGAGGCCGCGCGGAGCGAAACTTGCGTCGGCGCAGCAATTTTGAGACGACTGTTTCAAAGGTTGAAAGGAGAGCCGCGATGCCATTTCCAGCGAACCTGCCACTTTCCGACGCACAGAAGGCGTTCGACAATCTCAACGAGATAGGAACGGTAGTGACGCTGCGCGGCGGGCCTCACCACGCCTCCCTTTCGGAATCACACTTGCAAGGCATCGCCCAGTATTTTGATCCCCAGGGTAGGCGATACTACTTGATCACCCAGAATCGGCATGACCATACCGATGGCTCCATCTATCTGTTTTCTGACACCGAGTATATCGGCGCTGTCCTGCTGCACGTCGATCTCGGAGCCACGGAATCTGCGCACGACAGGTTCAATCATCCGGGCGGCCTGCAATGTGTCGGCGACTACTTTGTGGTTCCAGTTCAAACACAAGATTACAAGAGTACTTATATCCAGCTCTACTCGATCAGCGCGCCGACAGGCCAACCTCCGGCAATCAGCCTCGCCGTAAATGACTACATCCCAGAATGGCGTCATCTCGGCATCGGTAGTATTGGCGTGGGAGCGGCAAAGGACACGCTCTGCGTGGCCGGATTGGACGGGAGCACCTTGCTTTTCTTCGCCTCTACCAGCGGGGATATTACCCGGCCAGAGTTCGCGCCCGCAGGCTCCTACGAGATCCCCTCCGAGATCACCTTCTTCGAGTCCGTCGTCAAGCTGGCTCCGCAGTTTGTGCAGATCGTAACCGACACCGACGACAATCTATACGTCGTTATCCATACAGTTATCAACGATGCCTCACTCTCTTACACTGATCTCGCATTCCTGTTTTCCTTGGACTTTGAGACGACATCTGATGGCTCGATGACGCCGACCTTAAAGCTGCTCAAAGAACGTCATTTCGTGTGTGAGGGGACTTCTGGCGCAGCAGGAATTTCCTTCCGATTCGCCGTCGGCGTCTCGGTCGTGCCGGGGAGCCACTTGCAGCTTCTCGCAACCGCGCGTGTGATGGGCAGAACCTGCGAAATCGACAAGTTTTATCGGATGCCCGATCCACCGGCCAAGCCCGAGGGGCTAATCACACGTTGGCTGGTGTATCCAGGCCGCGACGCAAAACGAGACGATCGCGCTGTAGACTTGCTCGAGGGCCAGAAGGCCAAGGTTGTTGTCTATCTACCCGAGATGGCACGGGAGGAGTTTCGGTTTACACTGAAGCGCGAAAGGAAGGATCACGACGATTCCTCGATCACAGAGCGAATCGGAAACGGATCAAGCGTCACCGCTGACAGTGACTGGAGCGACTTTGGCGATCGAATCTACCTCGGCGACCGTGGTGGTTCAGACGAGCCCGCCTGGAATTCGTGCCCCGCCTTCTATGTCGATCTGGTACGGGTCGACGGCTAAGGACGGAGCCGAGTCACGAATACAAGAAGGTTCAGCAAGGACTGAACCGGGGGGTGGTCACCTAGGTCAACTGTTAGTGTCACCTGTTAGGGTCGGACCAACTCAAGTAGAAAGAATCATTGAATAATGCGGTGAGAATGGCATCTAATTCGGGCGTAGGCCCGCCATTTTGCCCCTCGAATGGTCGGTCTATGGAAGTCTGCGATGCCCCGAGCCCATCGACACAGGATTCCCGGACAGGTCTGCATTGCGGGGCGGTGCCACCGCCGTCACTTCCTGTCGAAGTTCGCCCGCGACCGACGACGCTGGGTGTCGTGGCTGCACGAGGTGCGAAAGCGCTACGAGCGAGGCCGATCGCTGTCGAGCGGCGGAGTGTCGTGGAGCGAGTGCAGGAGCAACTCGGGAAGAGCGCGCGCTACCGGAAGATCGATGCGATCGAAGGGGCAGGGTGCTTCGTGAGCTGCCTGCCCCGTACGGCCGCGATTCCGATACGAAAATGGGCAGCGCAAGCGCGAAATCGGCCTTAGATTCGGGATGAAGTTGTTTGATTACGGCGGCTTGCGGTGGTCCGACCCCTGCAGGACGCCCTGCAGGACGCCTCACAAGACTCGCCTAGCTAGCGCGAGCTCCACGGCGATTGGGGACCCGGGCGACCTGCTTGCTAATCGGCAACCAGGGCAGATAAACTCAGTGAGTTTCTTGGGCCGCGTAACCGGGGAGGAATGCCGTGGGAAGTCACTTCAAAACTTTTGCTTTGTGCTCCATTGCGAGCGCTTTCATGTCGGCCAGTGTCTTCGCGATCGACACACCGATCAGCGGCAAGAAACTCGTTGTCAAGAGCGAGCCGGTATCGAGCAAACGCAAGTTCCTCTTCAAGTCGGTCAAAGAGACAGCGATCGCCCCGACCTTCCCCAATCCGCAGGGTCCAGCGGGCTCGTCGCTGACGGTTCATGCATTGCAGTGCACCGGGACGCCACCGAGCGAGTCCTGCGTGGCCGACGAATCGACCGGACCGATTGCGCTCGACCCGACATACTGGCGGGGCCTCGGCAATCCCCCCGGATCCAAGGGCTACAAATACAAGGACAAGACGGCTACCGAAGGCGGGGTCAAAGTGGTCGTTCTCAAACGCGACAAACTAATCATCAAGGCGCTCGGCCCGAATTGGCCCTGGGCCCCAAGCGGCCCGGCCGACCGCGTGCAGGTCGAGTTTCGCGTCGCCGACGAGCGCTATTGCGCGGAGTTCGGCGGGGTCGCCACTAAGAACGATGCCGGGTTGATGACGTTCAAAGACGCGCCCGCTCCGGCCTCGTGTTCCTCGGCGGAGGCCTGCGGCAACGGATTGGTCGAAGGCGAAGAAGAGTGCGACGACGGCAATCAGCAGGGCGGCGACGGCTGTGAAGCCGACTGCACTTGTGGGCCGTGCGGTTGCCTAGTCTTCGATAGTACCTGGGAGACCATCCAAACCGTCATTTTCGACAACTACGGCTGCACCGATCCAATCTGTCATGGGGCCGCAGGCCAGGGCGGACTCGACCTCACGCCCAACGTCGCGTACCAGAATCTCGTCGGAGTGTCTTCGCAGATTGACCCGGCGTTGGCGCGCGTCGAGCCAGGCGACCAGGACCTTTCGGTTCTATGGCTCAAGCTCGCCGAGAAGACGTTCGCAGATCCCGACATCGCGCCGGGCGGCGGCATGCCCGCGTCCGGGTCCGCCATCACTACCGATGAGTTGCAAGGGGTGATGGACTGGATCCGGGCAGGCGCTTCCGAGACTGCAGTGGTTCCGGGTACGGACGCACTCTTCGACAGCTGCCTGCCGCCGCCCAACCCCGGCAAGATTCCGCAACCCGACCCGCCGGCGACCGGGACCGGCGTGCAGCTCTTGCAAACCCCGTGGCCGCTACCGGCGCAGTCCGAGAGCGAGATCTGCATGAGCACGTTCTACGACTTCACCGGCCCCGGATTGGTGCCGGCGTCGGCCAAAACACCTTGCCCATGGGGAGCGACCACGGCCAACCCGACCGGCGAGTGCATCCAGTGGCACTACCAAGGGCTGTACCAGGACCCACAGTCCCATCACAGCATCATCGACTTTTATCGCGGCAGTGCGGACTGGAATAACTCGGGATGGGGCACTTGGACGTACAAGGGAGGCCCCAACGACGGCCAGACGTGCAATCCAACGTCGGTCGACGCGACCGGCATCAACCCCGGCTGCAGTGGCGACATCGTCGTGTCACCGGCGTGTATCGGCTACGGTCCGACGGACTACGGCGCATCGACCACGACCGACTTCAGCGGCTCGCAGGAGCCCCTCTACACCTTCGACTTCGCCGACGGCGTCTACGCCCTCATGCCGATCCGCGGGATCATCACGTGGAACTCACACGCTTTCAATCTGACCACCTTCGACACCACGATGGAGCAGTACCTCAACATCGAGTTCGCCGCCGCGCCCGATCAGCTGTACCAGGCCCAGGCGATCTTCGACGACGACGATATCTTCGCTCAACAGGTGCCACCGTTCCAGACGCGAGAGTACTGTGACCAGTACATCGCGCCGAGCGGGGCAAATATCTTTCACCTCAACTCCCACATGCACAAGCGCGGCGTGCTCTTCCGAATCTGGGAGCCGCCCAACTCCTCCTGTGGCAGCGGCTGCACGGCTCCTGCGGGTGCGCCGGACTACACGAGCACCGACTACTCCGACCCGTTGCACCTCTACTTCGACCCACCGCAGGTCTACACGGGAACGACGAACAACAGGCGTTTCGTCTACTGTGCTCTCTATGACAACGGCGCTTCCGATATCCAGGAGGTGAAGCGGCGATCCACATCGCCGCCAGTCCTCGTCGGCGGCCCTTGCGCCATCAGCGAGACGCGCTGCATTGGAGGTCCGCAACACGACCAGCTGTGCAACGGCAACGATTCCTTCTGTGACAGCAGCCTCGGGGCGGGCGACGGCGACTGCGACGCCTGTCCGCTGCGCGGGGGGCTCTCCACCGAAGACGAGATGATGATCATGCTCGGGACTTACTATGTGCCGTAGCTGCAACTCCAGGCCACGTGCGCGAAAATAGGTCGGAGTAGGGGGCACCGGTTACCCGGTGTCCCCCGCACAGATCCAACTTGCGGCACCACCGCATCCCGCTCTTACCTCAGGTTTCAGTGCGCCAGGCGTCCCTCGAAATGAAGATGCACAATACGGGGCTGAGGGAGCCACTGCCGTAGACGCGATATTCGGGTTTTCCCCCCGGGTGTTAAAATCTGGGTTTCTTCCCGCCTATTTGATGATGATCAACCACGTTTTTCTGAAGAGACTCCGAATCCTGGGCATCGTCGAGGGTACGTCGACGCTGATCTTGTTTGGTATCGCTATGCCGCTGAAGTACCTCGCCGGTATTCCAGCGGCAGTCACTGTCGCAGGCTCCATTCACGGCGTATTGTTCGTTGCTTTGGTCGCGATGTTTGCCGTCGGAATGAAGCGGGTCCCGATCCCGCCGCCACTCACGGCACTCGGGATCGTCGCGGCCGTGGTGCCGTTCGGCCCCTTTGTCGTCGACCGCCGCCTGAGCGACCTCGGCGCCGATTGACAGGGGGTCGAACCCCAACGGAATCGTCGCCGACATTCGTTCGTATTGACAGGGGCGTTCCAATGGGTGTCTCCGTTTTTCCCCGCGGGGCTGAGCATCCCGGGGTTTGCCGGCGGCGATCTCGGGCGGCGAAGACCGGATATCGCCTCGTATCTCGCACTAGTCCTCGTTATGGTTTATCGGGCATAACTTCTTCCGTCCCCTTGCAGACGGGATGCCCTTCCATGCCGCGCGGGCCGGCATCGTAGGTCTCACCCGACGACTGAAAGGGCCCTACTTCCACCTCTTCCACCTCCGCCAAGGCTTCCAACTGAGATTGTCCCGATTCGGTGGATGGTGATCAGAGTTTGTCGTTCTGCGGAATCGCTTGCGTTGGCGAAAAAAAGTCCTTGGTCCCTCATGATCGAGTTGTGTCCCTATTTGGAAAATTTGCAAGGACACTGACGCTGCAAGATGCTTCGGATGAGCCGCTTGCCTTGGCACCCATCGTGCTTAGGGAAGTGGGTACGATGGATCGACTTAAAACAACCGCAAATCCCGCGATCGGAGTGGCGCTCGGCGGCGGTGGCGCTGCAGCGATGGCTCATATCGGGATTCTCGAGGAGCTGGAACGGGGCGGGATCCGGATCGATTGTGCAGCGGGGACGAGCGCCGGCTCTCTGGTGGCAGGTGCTTATGCGTCGGGATGTCTCGACACGCTCGCGGATACGGTAGTCAACATTTCCTGGACCGACCTTCTCAGCCTATTCAACCCGCGCTGGCCGCGCCTCGGGCTGTTCGAAGGGCAAGGCGGCCTCGATCTGGTGAAGCCCTGCCTGGCCGAATCCATCGAGGACTTGAAGAGACCCTTCGCCGCCGTCGCCACAGACGTTCGCAGTGGTGAAGAGGTTCTTCTCGATAGCGGCCCTCTGCTCGATGCGATTCGGGCTAGCAGCGCGATTCCCGGAATTTTCACACCGCGAACGATCGAGGGTCGCATCTTGATCGACGGCGGCTTGGTCAATCCAGTGCCGGTCAGCGCCGTGCGCCGCTTGGGCGCCGACATCGTCATTGCTTCGAGCCTGTTTCCGCTTCCCGAAGGAGTCGTCGAGGGCACGGCGACGATCGCAACCGGCGGCCCGCAGCAACCGGACGAGATGGGGATTCTGGACATCCTGGCGCAAAGCAGCAGCATCGTGCAGGCGCAACTCGCTGCCTCGCGGCTACGCAACGAATCGCCCGAGGTACTCGTCATCGCGCCGACGGCCAACGTTGGATTGTTCGAGCTCCACCGCAGCGCCGAAGTGGTCGAGGCGGGACGGCGTGTCGGTCGGCTCGCCGTGCCGGCGGTACGAGCCGCGATCGAACGCTGGCACGACCGCGCTGAAGGGGACGCCTCCCCACCCTTTGCCTCCAGCACGCCCGAACACCTTGCTCCGACGATCCACTGACCAGGCGTTTCGCAACGGACGGCTAGTCACCTTCGGTCGATATCGGGAAATCGGTGACAAGTACCGACTGGCTACATAGCCCCATAGAAAACAAGGAGAATCGAGAACAACTTCATACCTTGTTACCGATTTCTCCCGATTTTCCACCGCGGCAATTGCGCTTCCCCCTATCGTCGGAGGTCACTCGGCCGCCGGTCTATGTCCGTGTTGGGTCTATCCGTGTTGGGTCGGACCAACTCAAGGAATTCCCCGCGGTGGGTTGGTCGGCGTACTCGCCGCAAAACGTGATCGATGTGGAGTCATTGTGAATTCGGGCCATATCGATTCCGAACTCCCTCACCATGTGCACGATGATCCGTGTCATCATCGAGCGGCGATCGATCGAAAAGAGTTTGTCGAACAGGCGCCCGAGGCGATCGTCATTGATCAGGGCGACCTGCTCTTCTGCGAGTTCCAGCCACATTGGATCGAAGCGCTTGGCCCACTGGGAAACGCCGTACATCGGATGGCGGGAAAGCACGAAGTTGCGCACGAGCAGTAACGCTGCGTCGGCGTGCGGCAGCTTCAAGCGTGCGTCGGGCTTGCCGAATGCTTCTGTGAAGAACGAATGCAGCCGGAGTCGTTCGATCAGCGGTTGAATCAACGGATGTGCGGCGATCTCATCGGGGCTGTGCGTGCTGAACTATCAGGTCACCTCGAACCACATTTAATGCGCAGTAGCGCATAACACATTCACCTCGTCGTCCGCAACCGCGACCAAAACGAGATAGCCAACAGCATGCAGCTACTCGAAGGCAGCGTCGCATCTGCCTACAACCGGCGAAAGTCGCGACTCGGTGGGTACTGGCAAGATCGCTACAGCGCGACCGCTGTCGAGACCGGCGAGCACCTGGTGAGGTGCTTCGTGAGGCGCCTGCAACGTACGGCCGCGATTCTGATACTAAAATGGGCGACGCAAGCGCGAAATCGGCCTCGGATTCGGGATGAAGTTGTTTGATTACAAAGGCTTGCGGTGGTCCGACCCTCACAAGTCCCTCACTTTGACTACCGAACCCCGGCAGAACATGAACTACTCTTCTTCCAGGGAAATGAAGCGGCTTAACGACCGTGTCTACCAAATCGGGACAATCTCACTTTCCTTCCTTTTCTCTTCCTTTCTTCACTCTGGACAATCCCTTGGCGCGCAGCTCTAATCCCGCTGCCATGCGAAGATCGGCCGTAAAGTCCCGAACGCTATTCGCGTTCGCGCTTCTGGGTCTGGTGGGATGCGTCCCAAGTCCGGGCCCGGTCCTTCTGGCTGCAGTCGACGGGCAGTTGGTCGACCGGGAGAGTCGGGAGCCGATCGCGGGCGCGCAGGTCTTCCAGGTATATCGCGGCGCAGGCGCGCCGGGAGCGGACCCTAGCGTCTATACCACGCGCTGGACGCAGACCGACGCTCGCGGACGCTTCATCTTCGTTTCGGAGATCGCCCCGAGTGCGAGGATGTGGATTCTCAAGACCTACGGCCCGCGATACGATTTCTATCACTCCGAGTACGGGCTCGTGCGGGGACCCAGCACGGAAGAGGCCAAGGTGATGCTGGAAGGGTCGCTCGCTCAGGCCGAACAACGCCACATGGACCTTCAGGTGTTCTGTAGCTCCACCGCCGACGATCCGGGGAGTCGTCGGCTGCGCGAGGTCGCGTGCACCCACCGAGACGGAAAGTGAGTTCGGGGTCGAGCACCAAACCGGTTTTTTCACTTGACATGCTGGGAGGATCTTCGTACAGCGATTGGCGACAATGGCCGTTCTGCAAAACGGCCGGAGAGAAGCCCGAACAGCACTGCGCGTTCGGATTAACGGGCTCCTGACGACGCAGTCATCATCGAAAAGGAGATGCACATGCGCACGCCAGCTTTCGGACACCGCGGACCCATCAGCCTCACGGCCTTCTTTTTCGTTCTTGCACTCGCAACGCTCGCGAGCGCCGGCGTCGGCGGCGACGATGCGGGTACTTGCGTCAACGCCTGCGGCGGTTACGGCGCAGGAAACAACCGGAACAGTTGCTACTGCGACTCGTCTTGTACCAGCTACGGCGACTGCTGCGCCGACTACCAGCCGGTGTGTAACGGAAACACCGGCTGCACGCCGAACTCGAACGGCCGCTACATCCTGCACATCGGAGGGATGTGCTCACAGGGCTGGGACGACACGCTGTCGAACAAGTCGGGTTACACCAGCATCGACGTCAAGGCGGTGCAGACCAACCACAGCGGCCTAGCCGACGGCAGCCACGCCGTGGGGATCTACCTGGACAGCTGCTGCACTGGTTCGAACCTCTGCTACGTCATCAACTACAGCGGCGGTGACAACGTCGTCGGGCATCGCTTCGCAAACTCCTCGACCAACTGGAACATCAACTGGGTCGGCACCTCCGGCGGCGCGGGCGGCGGCAGCGAGCTGTCCGGCAACTTCCTCGCCGACGTCTTCGGCCCCTGCGACTACGCGGGCCACCTCGGCGTGAGCGAGGCGCGGAACAGCTACAACCACAACGACACCAACAGCGAGACCGTGTACCACATCGGTGGCTACGACGGCTGGTGGTACAGCTCGTGGCTGCTGCCCGGCGAGGACGACGGCGCTGTGGCATACCACTCCGCCGGCGCGATCACCAACAACGTGTCGACGAGCAACCTCTGCACCGGTCCCAAGTTCTCAAACCACGTGATCGCCTGGACCTGCTCCGGCTACAACCTCGATCACTACGAAATGAAGACCAAGTTCATGTCCAACCTCGGTTGGTAGCGGGAGAACCCGTTGGGTTCCCGACGTGTTTGGTGGGTCGTCGGAATCGTCGTCGTCCTCATCGCCCTCGCACTCTTGTGGGTGCGGGGGCGTTCGTTCGAACGCGATGGAACGACACGACAAGCGGCCATGGCGACCTTCACTCCGTCGCCCGAGCCCGAAGCGACTCAACCCGTCACCGCGGATGAGTCTCCGAAGCCGGAGCCGGTTGCCGTGCCTGAGCAAGACTTGCCCCCGCAGATCCGACGCTTTCTAGACGCCAACGTGTATCCGCCAACGTCCCGGCCCTTGACTGCAGGAGCGTCGGACCAGCTGAACCCGAATCAGCGCTACGAGAAACACCGGCCGCTCACTGAAGATGGAGACGCCACGTTCGTCTTCACGGCCGATCGTTACTATTACACAGGCGACGAGATCGCCCTGGTCTGGCTCGAAGTCCTCGATGGCGACCAGCCTGCCGACGTCGTCGTCCACCAGGCGACGGCTCGCGCCGAGGAGCACGGCCAACCCAACGAGGCAGTCGTCGACCTGGATTTGCGCTCCGACGGGACGCGCTGGAGCAGTAGTCTGGATCTGGCGCAGGCCTTCCCGGACCACCACGGGACGATCCTGCTCGAGGTGGCTTTCGCGGTGGATGGTGGAGAGACTCACGCCGAAGCGATCCGCATCTTCTCGACCCCGCTCGACCGGATCCCAGCCCAGCTCACGGGTAACTTCCGCGACTCCGTCCACGATGGCAGCCTAAGGGTCGAGGTGGGGGTCGACGTGCTCGAGCCGGGCTTCTTCCGTTTTGACGCCAATCTCTACGACAACAACGGCGAACCGGTCGCGTTCTCAGTGTTCAAGGGCGACCTCGCGCCGGGCGAGAACTGGCTCCCGCTCGAGTTCTTCGGCAAGATCCTGCGCGACCAGGAAGCGTCAGGTCCGTACTCCGTGGAACAGATCCGGGGTTACCGCTTCCTCGAAGGCCAGACGCCGGACCAGGAGCGGCTGGTGGAGGATTCGGCGACTCACCAAACCTCGCACTACGACGCGACCGTCTTCTCAGACGCTGTGTACACAAGCGCCCACAAGGAGCGGATGATCCAGCTCATGTTTGACGACATCGATGCCGGGCGGACCCTCGACGCGCCGGCTGTCGCAGCGAGCGAGTAAGCGAGCAGCGCCCACATGGTCTCCAGGCGACCTCGAGAACGAGGGTCGGCAACGTAGACCGTGTGCCCGAGCGGACGACTTGCTTCGGCGGGGGGATGGTTGCCCATCCCCCCGCTCTGTCTACCTTTTGTATCCGGCTAAAAGTCGGCGTCTCGGTAGGCGATTTCGCCGCCGATGATGGTGAGGACGCTTCTCGTTGCCGGGACTTCCTCCAACGGTACCGAGAAGATGTCCTGGGACAGGATCGCCAGGTCGGCGAGCATGCCTACGGCGAGCGTGCCCTTTTCTGTTTCGGCGTGCTCGGCGTAGGCGCCGCCGCGCGTGTGCGCGACCACCGCCTGTTCGCGGGTCAGCGCCTCGGCGGGATTGGCGTCGTGCACGACGGCGTACATGACGTCGTCGGCCGGTCCAATCGGCGCGTCGGTGCCGAGGGCGAAGGCGATCCCTTCTTCCTGCAAGCTGCGTAGCGGCGACAGCTGGGCGACGCGCTCCTCTCCCAAGCGCTCGTCGAAGAGCTCGGTCAGGTTGAAGTGGAGTGGGTTCTGCACGACGACAACTCCCATGCTCCGCGCGCGCTCGAATAGATCGGGAGTCAGCCCATCGCCGTGCTCGAAACGCACTCGTACTCGCTGCCACGTCGCGCTGTCGGCGACTTCTTCCATCGCGTCCAGCAAGACTTCGTGCGTGTTGTCGCCTACGACATGAAACATCGGCTGCTCACCGGCCTCCAGTGCACTGCGCAGCATCGCCTGAATCCATTCGTCGGAGAAGTTGACTTCACCCGACGTGTCGGGCCGATCCGTGTATGGCTCTCGAAAACTCGCAAAGCGCTCGATCGGCGTGCCGTCGAGAATCCACTTCAGTCCGGAGACGGTGACGCGCGGATGGGATAACTCGGCGAGGCCGTCGACGTCGTCGAGTGGAAATTCTGAATCGGTTGTCATTGGCACGCGGATGATCCTCCAGCGCACCTTCGGATCGGCGGCGATCAGTGCACGTGCGGTTGCGACCGTCGGCTCGGCGGTGGCCATCAGCTGGACGGAGGTGATGCCGCGCTGTGCGAACAGATCGTCGAGTGCTCGATACACTGCTGTCGAGCTTTCCGGGGTCGCCAACAATGCCGCCAAACGACGCTCGATGAATCCCTGTGCGTATTCGTGTGCTTTGCCGGTGAGGATCCCCGACGCGGGATCGCGTGCGAAGAACCCTCCCAAGGGGTTGGGCTCGTCTTCGGCGAGACCGACGAAGTCCATCAACGCCGTGTTGAAGACACTGCCGTGACCGGTGAAGCCGACCAAGTAGACCGGCTGGTCGGGTGCGACGGTGTCGAGCGTGTAGCGGCTCGCTCTAGGATCATCCAAAACGAACGAGCCGATTTGTCCGCTGATAGAGCCACCCGCCGGCAGCTGACTGGACAAGCTCTCGACCTGGCTCAGCACCAGCTCGAGCGGTGGCTCCGGGCCGACGAAGAAAGATCGGTCGGCGCCGTAGGTCTGAACGTGCATGTGCGCGTCGTTGAAACCAGGGATCACCGTACGCCCAGCCAAGTCGATGACTTCGGTGTCTTCGCCGGCGTGCGCCAGAACTTGCGCATCGGTGCCGACGGCGACGATCTTGTCGGCGCGGATCGCGACCGCCTGCGCGCCGGCGCCGTCGTCGCGTGCGGTGAAGACGTTGCCGTTATGAAGAACCAGATCCGCTTCGTCTGCGCCGCCACTCGAACCGCATCCCCAGCCGATCGCAAGGATCAGCCCGAGGATTCCGGCGATCAGCAGTGGTCCGGCGTGTGAGTGAACGAACGTTGACGATTTCATGGGTACTACCCTCCTTGGGCTGGGGCGGTGGCAACGGTTTCCTCCGCACGAGCACGCGCGTGGCGCTCGGTACGAGGACGCAGTTGCGCCGCTCAGATGAACCAAATCGGTCCGGCGAGTCGCGGCCGGGCTGAACGGCGCACGAGTGCGCGCGACAGCAATGCCGAGAGCCGTGCCGGACCGGGCGTCGCAGACAGTTCGCGCCGCCGCGAATTTGAAGATTGAAAACTGCATGTCCGGGATCTGCTCAACTGTCTGACTCCTGGTCGCGGCGTAACACGCCCGATTCGGCGCTAGCCACTTGGGGTTTGTACGTAGACGCAACCCACGGCGCTGCACGTGGCAACGGTCGATGGTGAATGCGCCGCAAACAAAGGAATTTTGCGCGGCGCGTCTTCGGACTCAACTCGTTGCGGAGTGCTTCGTCGCGTTTCAACGAACGGCGAACGAGGCTACGCGCTCGACCGTCGACGCTTGCGTGCGGCGTTTGGTCGGCGCTCCGCGCCTTCCATCTTAGTTGCACCAGCGCAACCAGCCGGTTTGGATTGTGATTCTGCGGGGGGCTGATTTCGCTCTTTTGCGCATCTTGCTGTATTTGGAGACTGACCCAGCCCGGCCGACGGCCGGAACGAAACCGCTGAGGAACGCCGGTGAACGCTGAAGGATGCGCTCGAGAAAAGGCCACGGATGAACACTGATGAACACGGGCCCTTGTTGCCGATGAAAATCTTCGCGCGCCGTTCAGCTCAGCTTGGAATGCGCCCAGGTAGCCCTTGTGTGGCACAACGGTTTTCGACAGGAAGTACTTCGAAGTCATGAATGATCCGGGTTGCTATGACCTCGGCTGAGCACTACTGGGAAGGTTCGGAAATGGCATCGATCGTCGGAGGGCGAAGCAATCGCATGAACGCCGTTGGCCCGTTCGGTATCGATCTCGAGAACTATTTGCTGCTGCGCGGCAAGCTCAGGGACGAGCTGTTTGACGTTTGTTGGGATGGTGCCGCCGTAACACCGCAGGCACTTACCAATGCCATCCGCGAGCTTCGGGGTGCGCTGCGCGACGACGCACGACAGCGCTACGCTCATTCGAAAACGCCCGCCAAATGTTCCAGTGCTCTGTGACCCTCCCGTTCACGATCCATCGACGAGACGGCGGCTCAAAGGCACGTCGAGGCACGCTTGTCACAGGGCACGGTTTGGTAGAAACACCAACGTTCATGGCAGTGGGCACCCGAGCCACCGTCCCCGGAATGACAACGAGAGACTTGCACGAAGCAGGCTGTCAGGTCCTTGTCGGCAACACCTACCACCTGATGCTGAGACCTGGGATCGAAGCATTTCGGCGAGTCGGCGGCATTCACCGCTTCATGAATTGGCCCTGTCCCGTTTTGACCGATTCCGGGGGCTACCAAATCTTTTCCTCACCAGGCCAGCGGAGAGTCACGGAGAAAGGCGCACACTTCGTGTCGTACACGGATAGCCGCAAGCACATGCTGACTCCGGAGCGTTCGATTGAAGTTCAGTCCGCGATCGGCTCCGACATCATGATGGTGCTCGATGAGTGCGTCGACTCGAGAGCCGACACCAGCATCGTTCGGGCGGCGATGGAAAGAACTCACCGTTGGGCGTTGCGAAGCTTGGCCGCACGCGAGAACGCCGAGCAGGCGCTATTCGCGATCGTCCAGGGCGGGATCGATCAGAATCTGCGGCGAGAGTCAGCAGCCTTTCTCACCAACCACCCCTTCGACGGCTTTGCTCTGGGCGGACTCGCTGTTGGTGATACGCGCACCCAACGCGAGGAAATCACCGCCATGGCAGCGGAGCTGTTGCCAGCTACGCGGCCGCGGTACTTGATGGGAGTCGGGACTCCACCCGACCTACTGCTCGCCGTAGCGGCGGGCATGGACATGTTCGATTGCATCCTGCCAACGAATTTCGCCTGGCAGGGCACCGCTTTCACATCGACCGGGCGCGTGCGTATCAAACGTGGTGAATGTCGGGAGGCCGACGTCACGCTCGACGCAGCTTGTGGCTGTTCCACTTGCCAGAACCACACTCGCAGCTACTTGCACCACCTCTTCCAGTGCCGCGAGCCGCTCGGCCCAAGACTGCTCGGCGTTCACAATCTGTACCACTACAACACACTAATGGCCGAAGCCCGTCTCGCTATCGAGCTGGGTGAATACGCTCGTTTCGCGCGCACCAAGATAGACGAAATCGACCGACACGAACACGGTGACAAGGCGCTGAGCGATACCTGACCTGCAAGACCGTGCGTGGGGCAGCGAACCCAAACAAGAGGGGTACTGGGGAGCAGTAAGTAGCTGTTTTGGTGGAATTCCAGTTCGGGCGATTGCTCGCTATTAGTCCCTATTGCTCGGGGAATAGGCCGGGGGCCAACTTCGGGAATAGCATCCCGGCGAGATCTCCGGTAACCACGCCGGCGCCAGTTCTGAGATGATCGGTTCCCAGGAGATCCCCCCAAGTCAACTCGGGACGGGGACGTTTGGACACAGGAGTTCTGGCCCCTGGTTTTAGACAAGAAGCCGGGCTTGGAGTACCGGTGAATCGAGCGGTCAGCAAAAAGGGAGGGGTGAGCATGGGCAAGCGCGTGATCGTCTGTCGAAGGGCAACGGGTCAGCAGCGGCTGCGGGTCCCAAGTACCTTAAATCGGCTCCAGGTCCGGTGTACCACTTGCAGCCATGAGTTCGTTCTCCCATCACCTACGGGAGACGCAGCGGGGAGTGCGAGACAAGAAGCGCGGGACGCGAGGAACGCGGGGGACCTGGCGGGCGTGTGGATTTCCCAACTTGTGCGGTGGGCGGAGTGACGGCGATTGTCGGTGCGCAGGTAGTCAGGCCACGCCGTGGCCTGACTACCTCAACTGAACTTTGTGGAGGTCTTCTTGGCGCCGGTAGCCGGTCGCAAGCCTTGTTGCCGTCCTTTGATAGCGGTGGCTGAACCTGATGCCGATCCGTGATCATCTGTCGAGCGCCTTGAACGCAGCGGCGCGAGCTTACTTGCGGTGGTGGATTGGCGAACCGAATCCGGTTGATATCCGCGATCCCCGCGGACTACTGAGGTTTCTGCAAGCGCTAGGGCCGAACATTGTGGAGATGGCAGTCTTCTTCGGAGCTGCCTCGACTATCATTAACCAGCATGCCTGCGCAGAAGACCTCTCAACCTGGGGATGGCTTTTATGCAAGCGGCCGGCGATTCCTCCAGCGGTACTCGCAGTTATAATAGGCGCGATTTTCCGTTTCAGTAGATTGAGTGCCGCGGCTGAGCTGGTGATTGCCGACAACCTATTCAGCGAATCGCGTCGCCCCGAAACATGGGGCAGCGCGAAAGACCCCATCGGCATCGCGTTACAGGCAATCGCGTTCTTTTTGACCTATCTCGCGATCGCATGGCTCGCGGGCAACCTGGTCGCGGTTTCGGGCTTGCTGCTACTCGTTGCGTGCTTTGATTGGAATACGAGGAGGATCATTAAGAAGCAGATGGAGAAGTACTTCGAGGACGAGGCATTCGACCCCTTGCCAAATGACGCCAACTACCTTTCCATATCCAGATGCCGTGATGTTGTCCGGTGGTATTTAGACAAGAAGCCGCACCTTCAGAAGGAAGCTTTGAAGGTGGCGGGGATCGCTGTTTCGTTCTTGTTGGCAGTCGCATGGGACCGCTGCAATCACTCGTGGATGCGCACGTTGTCCTACACCATCTTGATCGCAACGTTGGTCGTGAACGAAGTCGTTACATTGCGTTGGCGGTCCGAGCGCGATCGACGCTTGGAGCGGAACGTTGAGATCGCGCGCAAACGATTGAAGGAGGTTGGGAAATGAAGAAGTCATCGGCAACTGATCTGGCCGATCAGCTGAACATCTCGAAGGCCCGCGGTCTCGAGGCCGTTATGAAAGCTCGGTTGATCTCGGCCGTGCAGAAAGAGGCAGCGCGTCGCAACCTTACTCATGCGCAACTCGCGAAGGTTTCTGGTCTGCCGCGAAGCGCCGTCACTGGAATCCTCTCCGGGAGTCTGCAGAAGGTCACCATCGATCGAGTCCTTCGCTTGGTCGAAGCCGCCGGCCTAGAGGCCGAGGTGAAAGTTCGCCGCGCCGCATGACCGTGGTAAGAACCCGGGACAGGTACACTTCTTGGCGCGCAACTCATGAATCTTGTTGCGGAATCCAACCAAAACCCGTAACTGTCCCGGGTTTTTCCGTGGAGCGAGTTCAGCAGGAGCAAATCGGGAAGGGCGGGCGCTACCGGAAGATCGAAGCGACCGAAGGGGGCAGGGTGCTTCGTGAGCCGCCACGGCCGCGATTCCGATACGAAAATGGGCGGCGCAAGCGCGAAATCGGCCTCAGATTTGGGATGAAGTTGTTTGATTACGGCGGCTTGTGTTGGTCCGACCCTCACAAGCAGAACATTTTCTTTTCAGCCTGGCGAGATCTCCTTACCTATGAGTGCGTACTCGTCCACGGTCACGATGAACCAATCGGATAAAGGTTCGGGAACAGCCGTTCGGCCGCCTCGGGCGGGAACCCGAGCCGCACGGGCTGGCGTGGCCCCTGTGCCACGAGAAGTCTTCGACTGATTAGTTTGGCAAGAATCTGCCGGCCGCGTCGTTCTTGGTAGCCGGTGAGCTCCGCTGCCCTCCCGCGCGCCAATTCGCCCGCGACGAACGCTTCTCGTAATAGGGCAAGGGAACCGCGCGGCAGTCGGCCAGCGTCCACTTCGTCGTCGACGTACAGTTTCATGCGGCGCAGCAGTTCGGATGGCTCGACCAACGAGCCCATGAATTCGACCTGATCGACGGCAGTATCAAGAAAGAAGTTGCAGAACTCCACAAGCCTTTTCTCGGACAACGCTCCACGGCCATCGAGGTCGTTGTAGCGTGTCTGATCAGCGGCCATGAGTCCCGCCTTGTAGTCGCCCACCCTCCGAGCAAGTCCACGCGCTACCGACCAAAGACTGCTCCCCACACCGCACCGAAGGAGCATCGCGTGCGACATCAGCCTTGCTACTCGGCCGTTTCCATCGATGAACGGGTGAATCCACAGGACCCGATGGTGCGCCGCGGCGGCGGCAACAATGGACATGGCCTTCGACTGTGGCCTGGAATAAGCCTGCTCGAACCTACCCAAGAACTCTGGGAGTTCGTCTGCGAGAGGTGGTTCGTGGTGGCCCACGTGCACCTCTCGGGAGCGAAAAGCCCCGGGTTCGATGCTGACCCGTTCCCCGCTCTTCGGGTTTTCGACCCACAGTAGCTCGTCGGGAAGTTGGCTGCAGAACTCCCCGTGGAGCCAGAGGAGGTAGTCCTTGCTAGTGGGTGCAATTTGCGGATCGAGCCCAGCATCGATCATACGTTGGAGTTCGATATGGGCTCTCGCCTCATACTGCAGAACTCGCCGCTTCGCGTCGGCATGGAAGTTGTCGCGGAGCGCTTGGTCGATGTCACGCGGGTGCGTGTTGTGGCCCTCAATCAGATTTGAGTAATAGCAGTTCATCGACCGGACGAGGTCACCGATTGCCTCTCGAACTTGTCCGGTGAGTTTGCCGGCCAGTCGATTGGATGCTGCTACCAAGTCAAGCGCGCGGTCCTCCAATTCGACGCACCCAGTGCTTGGTAGAAGGGGTTCCATTGCCGCTGATGTCATGACGTGTTTATGCCGGTTGAAGTGCCGATAGTCAATGCACCATAAACCGTACTATTACTGGATGTTGGGCAGAGTTACCGTCCACGAAGTTCCGCTTGTAGTGCCGCTCGCGATGCCGGTTATTTGAGCATGGTTTGTGCGGCCTACCAGGAAAATGGGGG
Organism: Deltaproteobacteria bacterium; assembly: GCA_029262455.1. Taxonomy (GTDB): domain Bacteria; phylum Desulfobacterota; class Binatia; order HRBIN30; family CADEER01; genus CADEER01. The sequence goes on from JAJCZJ010000037.1 coordinate 36,827, forward strand.
ATTCTCAGGCCCCATTCATGGTCGAAATACTTCATTGAATCAGAGGGTTATGGACCAGAAATAAGGGCCTGTCCCCAATTTTTCCGGTCGCTTGCCGGCTCGACCTTACCCCGAGCGGGAAGCTCCACTACCTCGCAGGATGGGGAATGTCCGAGCTTTCCTGCGTAGCGACCATCAACCCGCGCGACGCTATCAAGGTGGGCTCTGTCGGAGTCCCCCTGCCAGGCGTCGAGGTCAAGCTGGCCGACGACGGCGAGCTGCTGTGCCGCGGCCCCATCCTACCGCAACCAACCGGACAAGACGGCCGACACCATCGGCTCGGAAGGTTGGTTACACACTGGCGACATCGCCGAGATCGACGACGAGCGGTACGTGAAGATCGTCGATCGCAAGAAAGAGCTCATCATCAATGCCGCGGGCAAGAATATGTCCCCGGCCAACATCGAACAAAAGCTGAAAGCGGCCAGCCCGCTCATCGGCCAGGCAATCGCGATCGGCGACAACCGCCCCTACAACGTAGCCGTACTCGTGCTCGACCCGGACGCCTGCAGCAGCTACGAACGTGATCGAGCCCAACCTTTTCGAGCACGGCACGGCGCGCTTTCTCCGGCATGGTCGCCGGGTCCGAAACGCCCGCAGCCTGCAAGCCGGCCATCGTGCGGCTCGGCCTCGAGTTCGGTGAGCGATTGCGTGCCGGGCGTGCAGCCGTCGACGCAGATCAGGTCCTCGACCGAATCGGGACAGGCGCCGCGAACCCGATCGACGAATTGCTCTTCGCAAACCACGACGCGGTTGGCGGCGTTGCCGAACAGATACTCGATCTGTTCGGGCGCCGAGGTGTTGTAGATCGAGAACGGCGTCGCACCGAGGTGCAGGGCGGCAGTATCGACCAAGTGGAACTCGGGGCGGTTCACCATCATCAACCCGACGGTATCGCCGCGACCCACGCCCAACGCCGCCAACCCTGCCGCGATGTCCTCGACTCGTCGAGCGTAGTCGCTCCAGGTGATCTCCATTCCGCCGCCGACGGCGCGTAGGGCTACGTTGTCGGGTTGGAGCGGTGCCGTTTGTTGAAACGCCTCACAAAGGCTGGACGCCGAGAGTGTCTGGTCGATTTCAGTCGTCATCAGTATGTCGTGCTCCTTGATCGAGTTTCCGTTTGCTGCGCCACGGCGGATCTACGGCACTTGTCAATCCTCGCGCAACGGCTGACCGCGGTCGGGTGATCCGTTGCAGACAATGAGGAAGTGCGGGCGCGTCTCGATCGTTTCGGGCCACGCGCTTCGCGCCCCCGGGCCACGCGCTTCGCGCCCCAATGGGGACTGCTATCGGGAAATGAGATGCGGAGAGTTTTCCAGAGGCTGTCTGGCCTACGTCGATCTCAACATGGTCACAACTGGGGACAGGTGGACCTGTTTTCTTACACACCGCTTCATGCGCCCCAACGTGTTCGAGCAGCCGGTGGCTAGCTGTTCGCTCGCGTAGGCAGTCACTTACCCAGGACGGTCATACCCATGGCACGAGCGGCTTGGGCTTGTCGGACATCAAACGTTACAAACGGAACCGACGTGCCGCCCACGCGCTGTGCCGCCGCGAGATGCAAAGCGTCGAGAGTTCGCACGCCGTACGTCTTGGCGACTTCAGCAGCACTTTCGATCGTCGTCTGGTCGAGCTCGACTACGCTAATTCGTTTCCAATCACTCCGAAACGCACGCAGCAATCGCGCTTGCTCGGGGCCAGACAATAGACGCGCGAGATTGCGAACGACCTCAACCCAGGTGTGACGTCCCGTGATCCACGTTCCATCGGCAGCGAGGATCTGTTCGCAGTCGGAGCTGTCCGGTTCGTCGACGTAACGCTTCAGAAGCGCGCTGCTGTCGAGGTAGAGACTCACTCGCCGCGATCTTCGCCGAGCACGTCCGCAATTCGGGCGCGCCCCTTGGCCCGGCGCACGCGCTTGACCGGACTGTCGGCCCCAGGTGTGACCCAGCCTTCCGCAACTCCTTCATCGAGTCGGTAGCGACCCGGGAGAGGACCGATCACTGCCTTTGGTACGCCGCGATCTGTCACTTGGATGACCTCACCACGAGCCGCCCGATCGAGAAATTCCGACAACCGCTGCTTCAGCTCGCGAACGCCAACTTCCATGTGGACACATTAGGACCACATTGAGGCCACGTCAAACCCGAAGTCGCCTTTCCCTGTTTCAGAATCGAACCGAATCCCCGCAGGCGGAAGTACGACAGCGGCGGATCATATTGTCGATCGTCCGAGCAAGATCTGCCGGAGGCCCCGGGAGTCGCTCTCGACCGGGAAAACCCGGGACAGCAACTCAATCGCTTGCGAGCGGGCGGCGGAGTTTCGTGGAGCGAGTGTAGCAGGAGCAACTCGGTAAGAGCGGGCGCTACCGGAAGATCGAAGCGATCGAAGGGGGCAGGGTGCTTCGTGAGCCGCCTGCACCGTACGGCCGCGATTCCGATACGAAAATGGGCGGCGCAAGCGCGAAATCGGCCTCGGATTCGCGATGAAGTTGTTCGATTACGGCGGCTTGTGTTGGTCCGACCCTCAAGAGTCATTGGCCTCAAGCGGAACGTGGTCAATCGCTACGCGGCGTCGCCGTAAATCGTGCGAGCGGTGGGTCGTCCCAGGGCGTTACGTCAGATCTCCAGCCAATACGGGCGATGCGCGCGACCGCCAAGCCCAAGTTGCAGCATAGCATCGAAGTGCGGGCGTTTTGCTGGCATAGGCCCCGGCAAAAGGCTATGAAACCTCTAGCCCGAAGGGGCATGCGGGCAACGAGACTTGCAAACCATGGATTCGATGCGACCTAAAGGCTCGTTGACCGCGAGCACTTCTAGTAGCGGCGACAAGGTGGCCAGAGCGCGGCGTCGGTGCTTTCGACTTTCAATGCGTACAGCCACGACGCTCAACTCTTGGCTACTGCATTCGATCGTCGGTGTCTGGTTCCTGGCCATGCCGGCTGTCACCCCGGCCCACGCCGGGGCCTTTCTCTGGGATCCTGAACCACCGGTGTTCGTCGCCGAGAGAGCGGAAAGCGGGTTCGCCGCGGCGTCCGAACAAGACAAGTGCATCTCGACGTTGTCGCTGAGCAACCACATCGTCACCTATACCGACCCCGTGACCAAGGTCGAGATCAATTCGGAGATGAGCTACACGATCGAGCCTTGCCCCGGTTCGAGCAACGAAATATGTGTCGAGATTTCGGCGCCCACAGCCAGCGGCCATCGGGGGGCTTTTGCGGGCTTGTCCATCGGCTTTAGCGTCGGACTGTCCGGAACAACACCACCGGTCTTCAACCAGCTCTTTTTCGGCGCGCTTGCTATCGAACCGGGTGGGTCGCCCGCCTCGATTTCTGGCCAGCCGGTCTCAGGTCGCATCGAAATCCCGCCCGAAAGCCAGAGCTTCCGCTTAGAGGTACGTGGAGACCTCGGCGTCTGGCTGAATCTGGACTATACGCGAGCTTGCGTTGGGCCGGAGTGCCCGTCGACACCGACGCCCACCAATACTCCACCCCCGACGCGCACCCCCTCGCCCAGTCCGACTCGGCCACTGCCGGATCTGCGGGCGATCCGCGTCCACTTGCGTACCGAGCTCAACGCGGGCGATGAGCTCGCTGCCCCGGCCACTGGCGAAGAGGTGTATTTTCACGTCGACTATCGCGTCACTACGCCCGACAACGAAGACCTGACCTTCGGCGTACGCGCCGTGCTGGACGGTCAGACATTCTGTTCCGGCTCGACCACGAGCCCCGCCAATCAGGGGCAATCAATTTGGTGCACGACTCCATGGACGGTTACGAGCGGTACGCACACCTTGCAGTGGGTGCTCGATCCAGACCAACAGATCAAAGAGTCGAATGAGTCGAACAACTCCGCCAGCACGAGCTGGACCGCCGGCGTCGAGGATCTCGTCGCCACCGAAGCATTCTTCCGCTCCGGCCTGAATAGCGGCGAGGAGATGATCGCTCCGAGGACCGGGGAGCCGGCGTACGCGCACTTTCGCTACACTCTGAAAGGTTCCGGCACGGCGCCGATTCCCATTCCGCGCATCGCCATCATCGACGGCTCGACTGTCTGCGAGGGCACCGGCGCAACCCAACCCGGAAGCTTCATCACCTGGTGCACGATTCCGTGGACTCCGACAACAGGCCCGCACACCTTGGAGTGGAGACTCGACCCCGACGATGAAATCGAGGAGAGCAACGAGTTCAACAATCACAAGGTCCTCGATTTCACGTCGGAACCCGCTCCCACAGAGCCCGAGCTGACCGATCTGAGCTGCCCGTCGACCACGCTCGCCGATCAACTCATCCAGGGCGGTCAACGACGCTATCGCCTCAACCTGACCGCTCCGACGGAGATTGACCTGTCTGTCGCGTGTCCGAATGGTTGCGGCTGGTTTACCGAGAATCGGTGTTGCCGCGGACTCGCACTCAGCGATTTCGTCATCCAGGTGCGAAACTCGAGCGGCAATCTGGTTTGCAACGCCCCGGCCAGTGTCAACTGCGCACTGCAGCCTGGCCGCTACGAAGCGACAATCGCGGAATTCGATTCAGTACAAGATCCCGAACCTCGCGTAGATTTGATCTGCCGAGATCTACCGACGTTCACGCCGACACAAACCCCGACATCAACACCGAGTGCGACGCCGACTCATACACCGACTCATACGCCGACGAAAACACCGACTGAGACACCGACGCATACACCGACGTCAACGCCGAGCGCGACGCCTACCCAAACACCGACTGCCACACCGAGCGATACGCCGACGCCCACGCCGACATGGACACCCACCGACACCGCGACCAACACGCCGACGGCTACCCCAACCGACACCCCACAGACTTGCGGCAACGGTATGATCGATGCCGACGAAGAATGTGATGACGCTTCCGCGAACAGCGACAGAGTCCCCAACGCCTGTCGCACCGATTGCACACTGCCCACATGCGGCGACAAGGTCATCGATTCCGCACCCAGCTACGGCGAGGACTGCGACGACGGCAACACCTCCGATGGCGACGGTTGTCCGGCGAGCTGTAAATTCGGCATCACGCTGAGCCCACGACTGCTGCAGGGACTTCACCTGTGCGGCAGTACTCCGCGCGAGATCGAAGTCCGCGAAACCGGTACCAACCGACTGATCACGAGCGATCCCGACGTATCGTTCCGCTGGATCGACGGCGGCTTGGCGGCAGCAGTTTTCGACGAGGTCGCGGCGCGCCTGCGCGCCGCCGCCAAGCCGGACACCCTCAACCTCATTCGTGCCGGCATCGAGGTCGACAAACCCAACGGCATGGTGAAGTTTCTTTCGCCTGGATTCAACGTCCTGCAGGCGGTGCGCACCCTGCCCGACCGCACCGAGACATCGAACTACGCCATCGTCATGGCTGGCGACTTCCTCGAGGTTTCGTCACTCAAGATCGAGCCGGTCGCCGCACTCGGCGGCGCCGCTGCAACGATGGCCGAGTCGGCCAACAAAGCAATCAAATCGATACGCGGCGCAAAGGGTGGCAACCTGATCGACGACCCACTGATGATTCTGTTCGCCACTGGGCAGATTTGCGGCTCGCTCAACGTCGACCTCTTGGGCAGCACCGGAGCAACCAAGGTTCGAAGCCTGACCTTCAACGTGCTGGGCGGCCAGGTCGGCGATGTCGACCTGATCAACGCCCTCGAGCCACTCATCCAGCTGGGCGGCGTCGCCCTCGGCGGCCGACTTGGCGTCGGCGCCTTCGCCGAATGGTTGGCGCGAGCCGTCAGCCGGCCATTGGCCGAACTCTCGGCATCACAACTCTTGGACTACTCGATCAGTTCCGAAGTCGGCGGCGACGGTATGACGTCCGAGGACGGCGTCATCAAAGTCAACGACACGTTCAGCCTGCTGACGCCGCCGAACTTCAAAGGGGTCGTCGAGGCGGTCGGTCCGGGAGTCTCCGCAGTGCAGGCAACTTTCAAGATGGAATGCCTCGGCGAGGCAAGCGACTCAATGCTGGTCTGGGTCGTGCCGGCACTCGACGGCATGGAGGTCCGCAACGAGCTCGACCTATTCGAAGACCCGGTCGAGCTCGATGTCGGCGAGACCCGCAAGCTGCACGCCGTCGGGAGATTCACTCTGCTCAACGACTGGGACATTACGTTCAAGGTGCCGCGCGGTGGCACCGCGCGCCAGGTGCTCGACGGTATCCTCAAGCTCGGCCTGCTGCCGAACATGACCTCGGGGACAATTGCCATCCCCGACGACGGCCAGCCTCTGGTCGACGGCTTCTATCGCGGTGGCAATGTGTTCCTCGGCTTCGACTACACCATCGACCTCGCCACCCCACGCCTCACCATCGATCAATTGCGAGCGCAGATCGTCATGCCCGAGCTGGCCCCGCTGCTTACGACCGCGGCTTGGAAGCTCAACGTCAACCATCCGGCTCCCGAGGTCCCGCCCGGGCGACAAGTAGTGGATCTCGCGCCCTCTGACCCTCGTGTGCTGGACGAGTCGAGTGGCGTCTTCCTCGATATCGAGGGGCTCGAACCCGGCACAGGCCAGTTACTCGTCGACTCGTGTTTCCCTGCGAGTTCGTCACCCGCTCCGAGCGACTTCAATGGAATTCGCGTCTCCGACTGTCGGCCACAGATCTCAGGTCAAAAGTTTCAAGATCGCGATGGCGACGGCGCCCTGGACCCTGGCGAGTCGGGGCTCAATGGCTGGACGATTGAGCTGTTCGACGGTGCGGGAAACTCGCTGCGGACCACGGTCACCCGCAACATTGACGGTCTGGATGGGCAGTACGACTTCGGCACGGTTCCGCTAGACCCAGCTTGGAAGGAGCTCATCGTCCGTGAACGCGCACAACCGGGCTGGATTCCATGGGCGCCGGGCCGAGAGAAAGTCACCTTCAACATCGTCGAGCTGATCAACACACTCGACTGCCCGGATGCGATCGGCGCCGATTTCGCCAACGTATGCCAAGTACCGGTCAACGGAATCAAGTTCCTCGACACCAACGCCGACGGAGTCCGCCAACCGGCTTCAGAGCCGGGGCTCAATGGCTGGATCATCGAGGTCCTCGACGGCGCCGGCAACGTCATCGGCACCGACACGACCAAAACCATCGACGGACGGATTGGCCGCTACGAGATCCTCGTCGCCCCGGTTGAGGACGACGGTCCGTATACGGTACGAGAACGACTGCGAGACGGTTGGTTAGTAACAGCACCCCCCGGTGGCAGCACAACGCTGGACTCTATCGAGCTCTGTCCCGAGGACTACATCGTCAACTTCGGGAACAACGACGCAGCGCCGACGCCGACAGCGACGTCCACGCCCACCATGACCCCGACCGCCACACCAACCAATACGCCAACCGTCACACCGTTGGGCCCAGCGATCGTCAAGATCGACCCGATCTATGCCGTCCAGGGCAGTCGTCGCCTCGAGCTGGTGATCGACGGCTACAATTTTGAACCCGGCGCGGTCATCACCCTGGAGCCCTCGGAAGGCGTCCGCGTCATTCCGCCGCGACCGCCGAACTTCGGATTTGAAGGACCGACCAAACTGATCGAATACATCGACGTCGACGAAACGGCGCCGGTCGGAAAGCGGCAGATGTTCGTCACCAACCCGAGCCAAGAGAGCGGCGGCGTTCCACCGTTCAACACCTTCCTAATCACCGCCTTCGATCCTGGCCTATGCGCCGGCGACTGCGACCGCGACGAGCTAGTCACCTCGAGCGAGTTCGAGATGGGCACGCGGATGGCGTTCGACCTCGACCTCCTCGGCGTCTGTCCGGAGTTCGATCGCGATCGCGATGGCCGCATCCGCGCCGCCGAACTCCTCCAGGCCTTGACCAGGGCTGCCGACGGTTGTCCCGAGGTGCCGAACTGTTGCGTCGAACGCGCGACGAGCGGCTGCGAGGCCGTCGCCTGCGAAGATTGCGTTTGTAGCCAGGACTTCTTTTGCTGCGCCGAGCGATGGGACCGCACCTGCCTCGATATTGCATTCGGGTCGTGCGAGGCGAGCTGTCAATGTAACGACATCGGGGTCTCACCACCCCCACTCTTGATCTTCGAAGACTTCGACGACGAGCAGTAGAGGAAGAAGAAGTCCCACTCAACTTTGGATTGCCGACCGCAACGAACTGGGAAGAAAGGGGGACAGGCACCTATTATCACTTGGGGATGGCGAAGAGCGCGATGGATACGATCGAAGGCCTGCGCCGAAGGGGTATCTTCGCGTCGTAGGAGCAGCGCCGAACAAAATCGCTCAAAGAGACATCGCGAATATCGAGTTCGGTCTTGAGCGGAGACGAGAAATCCGGGAACAGGCCCCGGTGGGTTTGAGGATCTGTATCATACTTGGAGCCTGTTGGGGTCGGACCAACTCAAGTAGAAAGAATCATTGAATAATGCGGTGGGAATGGCGTCTAATTCGGACGTAGGGCTAGGGCCGCCATTTTGTCCCTCGAATGGTCGGTCTATGGAGGTCTGCGATGCCCCGAGCCTTTCGACACAGGATTCCTGGACAGGTCTGGCACACTACGGGCGGTGCCACCGCCTTCACTTCCTGTTGAAGTTCGCCCGCGACCGACGACGCTGGGTGTCGTGGTTGTACGAGGGGCGAAAGCGCTACGGGCTGTGCGTGCTGAACTATCAGGTCACCTCGAACCACTTCCTATGCGCAGCTGCGCATAACGCACCGCTTGCGATCGCTGTCGGGCGGCGGAGTTTCGTGGAGCGAGTGCAGCAGGAGCAACTCGGCCCACTTCTATCAACTCGCCGACTTTTCGGCCACGCTTCTAGCCGGAATTCTACTTGAGTGTCCTCATTGATCGTGAGCATGCTTTTAGGCAACGAGCGACGGTAGGGGGAAAGCGATGAAACACCTTTCAGCAGTGTGCGCAGCCCTAGGGGTGTCTGCACTCTTCGTCAGTTTCGCATGGGCCGAGCGCAACCCGCCTAAGAAGGCGAACAAACATCAAGTTTCACTGGTTCAGGCAGTAGAGGCTTGTGCGGTGGGATCCGCGAATACCACCGAGCCGGGCATCCTTGCCATTCCGGCCTGCGACCCAGTAGTGCCGTCGGATTCGGGCTGTGTTTTTGGGGCGAAGGGGGCGGGGCGAATCAAAGCCAAGTCCAAGACAGACATTGCGCTCCAGGTGAAGGTGAAGGGGGTCGATGCTGGCTGCGACGGGCAGCAGCTTTGTCTTGCAATGGATTTCACCTCGGTGAGGAACAACTGCGCATCGGCGGGTGATTGCTGTCATTTCTCACGAGCATGACCCACCCCGGAGGAAGTTTTTCTCACGGGATGACCCAGGGGGCGAAGCGAAATTCTCACGGCATGACCCACCCCTGAGGTGAGGCGGCCTTGAGGGTCGCCGAGTCCACACCCGAGGCG
>JAJCZJ010000038.1 GCA_029262455.1 Deltaproteobacteria bacterium
ACCGGCGCCATCATCACCACCAAGGCGCTGTACGAACTGCAACGCATCGGCGGCCGCTACGCACTGGCCACGATGTGCATCGGCGGCGGCCAGGGGATCGCGGCGATCTTCGAGCGGGCGTAAGGCGACGTGCGCCTGCCCAACCCCCGCTTCGGCGGGGGTTTTGCTTTGGAGCCGGACTCGCAATTCGAGGGATCTGGCTTCGATCAGTCGCAGTCAGCCCGGCGACAAGCCTGGCTCCGAAGGGCAGCGGTGAACATATGCGTAGCCCGCACCGGGCGGCTCGCTGGCGGCATCGCGGCGGTCGCCGCGCGCGTGCAGGATTTCACGGCTGCCCGGCCAGGCGCAGCATCAACTGCACGACTGCGGTCAGCGCCAGCACCAGCATCAGGGTGAGGCCCAGCGCCACGATCAGGAAGCGCGGCACCGAGCCGCGGGTAAAGTCGCGCCGACGCGCGGCGCTGCTTTGCACGCCGAAGAATGCGGCGAGCACGCTGAGCAGGGTGGTCCACAATCCGAGGGGGCGATCGCTGGTGTGGACGTGAAGGCAGGGGCGGTGCATGGGGCAGATCAGGGACTTGGATGACCGACGCCAGCTTAGGGATCGGTGCGCGCCACCGGCAGATGCAGTTATGCGCGTTATTCGTCGTAGCAGATGAGCTCGGTCACCAAGTACGCCGCGCTGGCCGAGGAACTGGCGCGGCTGATCACCAGCGGCGAGCTCGCACCCGGCGCGCGGCTGCCCTCGATGCGCCAGCAGTGCGAGCGTCGCCGCCTGAGCCAGGCCACCGTCCTGCAGGCCTACGCGCTGCTTGAAAGCCGTGGCCTGATCGAGAGTCGGCCGCGCTCGGGCTACTTCGTTGCACGGCAACGTCCGTCGGCGGCAGTGTCCAGGCCCGCGCCGGAGAGCGTGCAGGTAGACGTGTCGGAACTGGTATTCCACATCCTCGGCGCGACCCGCGAACGCCGACTGCTGCCGTTTGGCTCTGCGTTTCCCAGCCCGCTGCTGTTTCCGATGGATCGACTGGCGCGCTCACTGGCGCGCAGCGCGCGGCGGCTCGACCCCTGGGCCAGCGTCGCCGACCTGCCGCCGGGAAGCACGGCGCTACGGCAGCTCATCGCCCGGCGCTACCTCACGCAGGGCATGGCCATTCCGGTGGACGGGATCCTGATCACGCACGGCGCGATGGAGGCCTTGAATCTGGCCCTGCAGGCCGTGGCGCCGCCCGGCTCGCTGGTGGCGGTGGAATCGCCCTGTTTCTACGGCGCCCTGCAGGCCATCGAACGACTCGGTTTGCGAGCGGTGGAAATCCCGATCGACCCCGTCGACGGCCTGGACCTGGAGAGCCTGCGCCGCACCCTGGACACGCAGCCCGTGCGCGCCTGCTGGTTCATGAGCAGCTTCCAGAATCCCACCGGTCTCTCGGTGCCGGACCCGCAGCGCGCCGCCATCGTCAGGCTGCTGGCCGAGCGCGACGTTCCGCTGATCGAGGACGACGTCTACGCCGAACTCTACTTTGGTCGCACGCCACCGCAGCCCTACAAGTTCTTCGACCAGGGTGGGCGGGTCCTGCACTGCGGCGGCTATGCCAAGTGCCTGGCGCCGGGCTATCGCGTGGGATGGATCGCGGCAGGCCGGTACGCCACTGCGGTGGAGCGACTCAAGCTGGGCACCACGCTGGCGACGAGCATCCCGATCCAGGAAGCGCTCGCCGATTATCTGGAACGCGGCGGCTATGACCTGCACCTGCGTCGCCTGCGACAGACCTTGAAGGCACAGCAGGAACAGATGCTCGATCTCATCGCGCAGCACTTCCCCGCGGGCAGCCGCGCCACCCGCGCCCAGGGCGGCTACTTCACCTGGGTCGAGTTGCCGACGCAGATCGACACCCTGGAACTGCACCGCCTCGCCGCCGCCGAGGGCATCGGCCTGTCGCCCGGGCCGATGTTCTCCGCGAAGCGCGCTTTCAAGCATTGCATGCGTCTGAACTATGGCCACCCCTGGACGCCCGAGCTGATCGCAGGCATGCAGCGTCTCGGCGCGCTGGCCCGGCAATCTGAGTCGGGACGCTCGCATGGCATGGCGCGGCCTCGCTGATGTATCAGCACATCAATCGTGTACGCCCCACTTCCTGTCCAGAGACGGGTGCATGAATCGCATTGAAAGCACCGGATCGAGTTCAGACCTGTTTGGCCCCGCCGCACCTGGCGATCGCCTGGTGCTCGGACCGCAGGCGGCCGTGCTGCGCGGATTTTCCTTCCCGCAGGCTGACGCGCTGGTGGCGGCCATTGAGCGGATCACGCTGCAGGCGCCGTTGCGCCACCTGGTCACGCCAGGCGGATTTCGCATGTCGGTAGCGATGAGCAACTGCGGAAAAGTGGGCTGGGTCAGCGATCGTCGCGGGTATCGCTACGATCCGCGCGATCCCGACACCGGTCTGCCCTGGCCGCAGATGCCCGCCGTGTTCCTGCAACTGGCGCGCGAGGCGGCTGCGGCGCTGGGATTTTCCGGCTATGTGCCCGATGCTTGCCTGATCAATCGCTACATCCCCGGCGCGCGCATGAGCCTGCACCAGGATCGCGACGAGGATGACGCGGTGGCGCCGATCGTCTCCGTGTCTCTGGGCCTGCCCGCGCGCTTCCAGTTCGGTGGCTTCGCGCGCAGCGATCCGCCGCAGCGCTGCGATCTGTTGCACGGCGACGTCACCGTGTGGGGTGGTGTTGACCGCATGCGTTACCACGACGTGATGCCGCTGAAGGAGGGCGAGCACCCGCTACTGGGCGCGCAGCGGCTCAACCCGACGTTCCGCAAGGTGTTCTGAGCAGCGTCTGGCTGCGTGGACTGACCCGCGCCCGCGACTTTCCCTCGTCGCCCCGCTCTCAGGGTCTTTGCGCGTGGCGCCAATCGCGCGGAGTGCAGCCGTGACGGCGGCGGAATGCACGCCCGAAGTACGACAGGTCACCGAAGCCGCAAGCCATTGCCACGGCGCTGACCGAGGCGCCCGGGACCTGCAGAGCTTCTGCCGCGGCAAGCAGCCGGCGCTCGAGCACGGTCTGCGCAAAGCTTCGGCCCTGTTCGGCAAAGACATCGTGGATGGTGCGCGGCGAGACGCGGAAATGCGCGGCGACCGTGGCCACGCACAGGTCCGGATCCGCGGTTCGCGATTCGACGTGGCGGACGATGGAGTGACGAAACGCGCGCCGTGTCTGCTCGCGTGCTCGGGCCGGCGACAGGGTGCTGGGGCGGATCGACAGCGCAATCAGCTCCATCAAGGTCGCGCTCAGATTTGTCGCCGTACTCGTCGGCAAGTCTGCTGCGCAACGCATCAGCCCTCGCGCATGTTCGGAAACCAGGCTGCCGATGCCGGCGCTGGTGTCGACGCGCCGGGCGGTGGCCGCGCGTGGATCCGGCAGCAGCGGCTGCAGGTGTTCATGCGGAATGCGCAGCGACAGCGCGTGGAAGTCCTCGGCGAAATGCAGCTGGTAGGGGCGCGTGGTGTCGACGAGGTAATAAGTCCCGGGTGCCACCTCGATCTGCCGACCGTCCTGCTCGATGGCGCTGTGCCCGGCAAGATGCAAGTTGAGGAAGAAGAACGCGTCACCACGACGACGGATCTCGTCGGGACCGCGCAGCACATCCTGGGCGAAGGATTTCAGTTCGACCGCGTTGACTTGCCCGACCTCGTGCAGCATCACCGTGCTGCCGAAGTCACGCGGCGCCTGCGGGCGAGAATCCAGTGCGGTGAACGCTTCGCACAGCACCTCTCGCCAGTAGCCAAACTGCTGCGAGCGCGCGAGCGGGCGGGTGTCCCAGGTCTTCACGGACGGTCTCCTGTGCCGGGATGTTGTACTGCGTTTGCGGCGCGCAGGCGAGGAGATGCAGAAAAAGTCGAGTCCCGCCGCAGGTCAGGCCGCGATTCCCGGTGACCGACGCGCTAGGCTTCAAGCAGAGAACACAGCCCGACCCGGCGACGCCGGGCGTGACATCCGACAGGAGAACGGTATGGCCATTGATTTCACCCTCAGCCCGGAACAGAAAGCCCTGCAGGCCGGCGCGCGCGTGTTCGGCACGGAAGTGTTGAGCAAGGTCCACGGCGTGATCACGCCCATCCTCAAACCGGAAGACCGCTTCTTCGCCACGCAACCGTTCTACGCGCAGATGGCCAAGGCCGGCTTCGTACACGCGCTGTTCCCGAAGGAATACGGCGGCAGCGGCATGAGCACCCTGGATTTCGCGCTGGCCGCGGAAGAACTGGCCGCCGTGGACATCAACGTGCCGACGACCCTGCTCGGCACGGGCCTGGGCATGGAGCCCATCCTCGGCTTCGGCACCGACGAGCAGAAGCGCAAGTGGATCGGCGAAATCCTCGAAAAGCCGGAGGAACGGATCGCTGCGTTCGCCTTCACCGAGGTCACCGGTGGCTCCAATTTCGACTGCCCCGATCCGACTGCCGGCGTGCAGACCTTCGCGCGCCGCGAGGGCGACGAGTGGGTCATCAGCGGCAAGAAGCACTACACGACCAACGGCAGCGGCTTCGACGGCAAGGGCTCGCAGCTGCTGACCGTGGTCTGCCGCACCGACCCGACCAAGCCGCCGGCCGAATCGCTGGCCGTGATCGTGGTGCCCGGCGCAGCGAAGGGTGTGGAAATCGTGAGCTACCTCGATACCGCGGGTCATCGCGCGGTGGTGTC
>JAJCZJ010000039.1 GCA_029262455.1 Deltaproteobacteria bacterium
GGCGATCGCCGCGCTGCCCAAGTGGGAACAGGTGGATCATCTTCTGGCCTCGCGTTTTGGAGTCGCCTTCAAGACAGATGCGAGCGGTAACTTGCGATTGCCCATCGCTCATGCGCGAGCCAGAGTTTTCGCTTTCGCCGATGACGACCTGCAGGCTGATAGGCGGCTCAGCCAGGCAGTTGACGGCTTGCTGCGTCTTGCCCTCGAGCCGATCACCGAGATTGATATCCGCGTCGTCATCAACGGCGGTGGGCCAGTGGCCAAGCGAGAGATCATGCTGGCCATCTCACGCCTGGGAGCATCTACCAGCGCCCGCGGCTTGACCGACGAGAACGGCCTGGCGCGCATTCGCTTGCCCGCCGAAGCTGTGCGCGATGGCCTCGCCGAATGGGAGCGCTGCATCGCCATGCTCAGCTCTCCTTTCGGTCAGGGATTCAGGCAGGAGTTCGTTCGCCGTCCAGAAGTCGATGCACCCTACCTCTTCTCTGTCGACGCGGGGTCTTTGCAGCTCGAACTACCCGCCGGTGTGTCCGCGGGAGAAGAGCCGGTGCAGGTAGCTCTCCAACTACAAAGACAGAACTACAAGCTCGAGCAGCCTCTCGAGGAAGGCCGAGTGACATTCCATGCCTTGCCTCTGAACCAACGGTTCATCGCGACACTCTCCCTCTTGGAAGAGGACCTGCACTTTCGGGTAGACGTCCTCGGACCAGCGCGTTCGGGCGACACGGTGCTTGCCGAGTTCCAACCCTGGGCCGGCTTCCCGGTTCTCAGTCTGCGCCTGGTCGACGACGAGGGCCGGCCTCTGGCCCATGCGGCCGGTCTCCGCATCAGTCACCATGCCAAGTCTTGGAACCTTCGCAGTGGTGAGCACGAGGTCGACCCTGATGGCCGGGTGCGCCTGGTTCTCGATCCTGCCAGGTTCAATGAAGCGCATCAAATGCTGCTCCGAACCAGGCATGACGAGCAGGAGCTCATGGCGACCATTGATACGGCAGGCAACTATCCAGCGGGAGTGACCGACCTCGGTGACGTCGCCATGGCTCGGGAGCCGGTGGTGATCAGTGGTAGGGTGCTGAGCATGGCTGGTGATCCGCTTGCCGGAGTGAGTATTCGTACGAGTGCCCACAAGGACAAGGCGGGTAAGAACAGCAGCTCCGTACTCCCCGGCGCCCAGTCCGACGAGTCAGGCTACTTCGAGATTCGTAGCTCGCAAGAGATCGGCGAGTTCGTGCTGCACAGCTACCTGGATGACTGGCACCAGAGCAAGCCGCAGCCTGTTCGCAATGGCGCGAAAGGTGTCGTGCTCTACATGGAGGAGGCGGGTTCGGTCGAAGCGCGGCTGCTACTGGACATCGACCCGGGGCATTATCTCAGTGTCAGTCTGCACAGCGCCGACCCAAATCGAAAGTTCACGGTGAAGAAGCATAACCTTGTCCGGTCCGGAGAAGAGACTTGGCGCGTGTCGCTCGGTGCGGTTCCTGCTGGGCTCTATAGAATGTTCGTGACTGGGATGAACAGAGTGTCGGTGGCATCGCAGGACTCCATGTTGGTTCGCCCAGGGGAGTTGACTCGCGTCGATACGATCGATCTCCGCGGGAAGCTGCGCCCTATCGAGCTGACCATCGTCCACGCAGGTGGAAGCCCTGCCGGCGGGGCATGGTTGAACTTTGCTGTTGACGGAAGGGCCAACTACTTCCGCATCGTGGCTGACAGTTTGGGCCGGGCTGGATTCTTGCACTGGGGTGAGCGCATGGATCTCACCGTTACCGGTAACGGCGGGGGCTTCGCTAGAGTGGATGATCTGCGTGAAAGTCAGCAGATCCTGCTTGGCAAGATTCAGTTGCGTCTGTCTCTGGATGCTGATCTGTCATTCTTGATCGCTGGGGAACGGGTCCAGGTCTTGGTGAAGGCTCCGAGTGATGCGAGTGGCTATCCTCGCTGGGGCGAGAATCTCAAATTCGATGCGAAGACCATGTCGCATGATGTGGTGATTCCTGTGGTGCAGCAGTTGAGCTTGCACTGGCAGATTGGCTGGCGCCGGACCAGGGCGACGCTGCAGCTACGCAAGGGTTCTTTCGCGGAGATGGGGCGGAGCGAGTTGCGGCTGGGTCGAGAGGGAGTGCAGGAGTTTCGCTTACGGATCCCGGAGGAGATCCTGCGGAAGATGCGGGACTGGGCGAGGGAGCAGCGCTAGTGCTCAGCGGCGGGTGGGTGACCTACTGCCTGGTCTGCCCTAAGCTCTTCAGCGATCACGGAGGAAGACCCTGAGAACACTGCTGAGCATTCTGTTGGCCTGCGGGCTCCTCGCACTAGTGGCATACCTCACCTGGTCGGGTGGCGTCATGCCAAGCACCGACAATCCGGCGCAGCAGTCCGGACTACCTATCGAAGACGCTGTGCATGTGGGGGAGGCAGGTGAGGGGCTTGAGTTAGAATCTGACTCTTCATTGCAATCTACTCAGCAGCGCGAGCAATTCGCGCCGCCCCAGGCCAGGCAACCTTCCCAGACCAAGCAAGACGGCATCCTTCTCGAAGTCGTGCATGCTGACTCGGGTGCACCCGCAGCCGGCGCCAATGTCTTTCTCATGGACATGGGCTCCCGCTACTGGGATGGGCCCATGCGAGAGATCCCAAAGGTCCCGCTTTGGGAGACGCACTGGTTCGATCTCGCACAGCGTTTCGGACTCGAGTTCACCACGGATGAGGCTGGCCAGATCCGTCTGCCAAAAGCCAGTCGGTCTGGTCTCCTCTACGTATCCCTCGAGCCCCGACTCTCCGCCCAGGGTTTCCTCCGTGACGCCAGGAATGGCCGACTTCGCTTGGAACTCTACCCGATTACCGAAATCTACGTGCGTGTGAGCCAGGCCCAGGGAGGGCTCGTCGCGAACGAAGAACTGCTCCTAATGGGTCGCAGCCGTGCGGAATCCAGGACATCCGCGCGGGGAGTGACCAACCTACAGGGCATCGCGCGCATCCAACTACCATCAACTGCGATCGCCTACGGATTGGA
>JAJCZJ010000040.1 GCA_029262455.1 Deltaproteobacteria bacterium
TCCCTCAGCCCCGTGTTGTTCATCCTCATCCCGATCAACGCCTGCGCGTCAGAACCTAAGGCAGGAGCCGGATGCGGTAGTTCCGCAAGTCCGGATCTGTGCGGGGGGCACCGGGTAACCGGTGTCCCTACCGCGACCCAATTAGCGTGCGCTGGGTGCGCCGCGGCTGGACTGTCGAAGCTACGGAAGCTTTGCCTTGAATCCTGTGTTGTCGTTGCGCTTCGCTGTTGTGTAGGTCGCCTCCCAGCACACTTCCGTTTGGCTGTTGACGATCTGCGCTGTCACCGGCAGCGCCAGCGGCAGGGTGGTGCCGGGGAGTGCCGCACCCTTTGCTAGGATCGTCACCTTGGCGCGGTCGTCGGCGCTTTCCTTGAGTAGGATCTTCTTGACCCCGTCGGCTGTGGTGGCGACGTCGCGGTAGCGGTACTTCCCGTTCAGGGCCCGCCACTTGTCCGGATGCGCCGGCACGTTTGCGTCGATCAGGCGGCCGGTCTGGTCGTACAGGCAGAGCGCGTAGTCGGCCGACGTTGTTGGGTCGCCGAAGTCGCCGATGGCCGTCGTCCCGCGCAGCCACTTCCACGTTACGCGGCGTCCCTGGGCACTGGGCTCCTTGATGCGCAGGACCGAACGACCGGGGGAGAGACAGCCGGTTGCCGGCGTACTCGGACAGAGACTGCCCTTGACGATGGTGAACTGGTCGGTTTCGGCCCCGCTGCTGTTTAGAAATTTGACGTCGAGGACGCTCTCATCGATCTCGAGGATCATCGAGCCGAGTTGGTTGAGCGAAACGATCATCACCGGGTGGTTGAGGGCGCCGCCGCTGATCTTCCCTGAGCTGCCGGCGACGGCGTAGACCGTTCCCTCGTGCGGCGCCGGACCAACCGTGTCCTTCCGGTAGGCCCCGTTGCCGTCGGGCCGCCCGTCGCCGCCGTCGACGATCATCGCACCGGTCAGCGTCGTCGAGACGTCGTAGTGCCCGTCGAGCAGGATGCTGCGCTCGTAGGAGTGGCTGTGTCCACTCAGCACCAAGTCGACGCCGTGGTCCTCGAGCATCGGAAGGGCGTTCTCGCGCATGTCGATGAGACGCGACTCGGTGTCGGAGTTGTGTGAGCCCTTGGTGTACGGCGGGTGGTGCCAGAAGGCGATCACCCAGTCTGCCGTAGTCGAGAGCAGGTCGAGCTCGAGCCAAGTCAGCATGGCGCCCGTGGGGGAACGGTCGCTATCGTATGAGTCGAGACAGATGAAGTGAACGTTGCCGTAGTCGAAAGAGTAGTAGGCTTCGGTACCCGAGGGTTCGCCGCCGGCTTGCGCGGCCCCCGGGAGTGAAAAGATGTCGTAGTAGGGCCCGGTCTGGGTGTCCGAGTCAGCCGAATGTCCGTCGTGATTGCCCAACGTCGGCCACAGGACGGTACTGCGCAGCATGGTCGGATACATGTCGAACACGGCCGCCTGGTATTCCTCGTCGGTGCCGTCGTCGTAGGCGTTGTCGCCGAGCATGAGCCACAGGTCGGTCTCGCCAAAGGGAACGGCGGCTGTGTACGCGTCGCGAACCGCTGCGGCATTTGCATCGGCCGTGCCTGAGTCGCCGATCACCCATATCCTCGTCGGTTTCGCTGTGCCGACCGGTGGAGTAGTGACGAAGGTGTAGCTGGCGTCCCCGGCCAGCGGACCGGTCGTCGTACCCACGGAGTAGTAGAAGCGGGTGTCGGCGGACAGCCCCATCAGTGTGATCTCGTGATCGGACACGCTTGCTGCGTCACTCACCGATGAGGTCAAGGTGCCCGGATCGAGGCCGTAGCGCACTTCCGAATTGGACGGCAGGTCGGTACGCCAGCGCACAACGACACTGCTCGGTGTGCCCTGCTGGAGATACGGTCCACGGCTGACCGTGGCGGGATTGTCGGAGCCAACGAGCTCGAGATCGAAGCTGATGTCGGAGCTGGTCGGGGAGCGCTGGTGAATCTCTACGGCGATCACGTTGCTTCCCTCGAGGAGGAGGGTGCTCGGGAAAGCTACTGCGAAGAACGTAGACTCCGCGCTCCCGCCGACACTGGAGCTTGCGACGGTCGCCGCGGTGATCATTCCAGTCGGCATGTTGGTGCGGTGGAGCTCGGTGCCGTTTAAATACACGACGGCGCCGTCGTCGCGTTGGATCTGTAAGTCGAGGCGCGGGTAGCTGCCGACGCCGGTGGCCGAGAAAGTGTGCCGAAAGTAGGTCGTGATGTGTTTGTCGTTCGCATCTCCCCCGAAACCGACAACGGTTGTTTCGTCGCCATCGCCGTAGCCGAGCTGAGCTGCGCCGCTGCTCCAAGCCGAATCGACGAAGCCGGGATCTCGCCATGCCGTCCCCTGATCCGAACCGTCGTCGAGATAGCTCCAGGTGCTGCCGGTCGGTACGAACGTCGTCTCGATGGCTCGCGCCGCGGGCACCGCCGCAGTGGCGACGGATAGGAATGACGCTGCAAGAATTCTCCTCGAAGTGCGTGCAAAGCTGCAACCCATGCGCATTCCCCTTTTCGTCCTCGTTCTCGTGCTCAGCAAGCCCAGTTCGCGAACCTAGTCGAAGTCACTGGTGGTAGCAAAATGACTGCGGGGTATAAGTGCGGGGTACAGGTGCGGGGTACAGGGTACGGGGTACGGGGTGCGGGGTGCGGGGTACGGGGTGCGGGGTGCGGGGTACGGGGTGCGGGGTGCGGGGTACGGGGCGGCTTGGGGTCAGGGATTCGACTCTCGTGGCGCGGAT
>JAJCZJ010000041.1 GCA_029262455.1 Deltaproteobacteria bacterium
GCCCCAAATTTCAGAAGACGCTGAGGAAGCGCCCGCGGGTTGGGTGTCTAATTGTTGGAGCCAAGCAGGAGAATCCGGAGACGGTTGTCCTCGGTCGGAACCTAGCGGGCCCCAAATTTCAGAAGGCGCTGAGGAAGCGCCCGCGGGTTGGGTGTCCAATTGTTGGAGCCAAGCAGGAGAATCCGGAGACGGTTGTCCTCGGCCGGAACCTAGCGGGCCCCAAATTTCAGAAGACGCTGAGGAAGCGCCCGCGGGTTGGGTGTCTAATTGTTGGAGCCAAGCAGGAGAATCCGGAGACGGTTGTCCTCGGCCGGAACATAGCGGGCTAAATTGAGTCCGGGATCCGGAGCTTGGTGTTGACGCGTAGCTTGCGGGGGTTGCGAATGCCGTTTTCGCGCATCAGAGCGCGGACTGACACGCCGTAGCGCCGGGCAATCGAGGCTGGGCTCTCGCCTTGGCGCACGCGGTGTAGCCCTTCTTCCGGGTGTTGGTCGCGGTGGTAGGGGCCCAGGTCAGCGTAGCGAGCCTGGAATTTTCTAAGAGTGCCGTGTGGCAGATTGATGTCGTATCCGCCGAGTGGCACTCGCTTGCAGGCCAGGGCTGGGTTGAGTTCGGCAAGGATATCTCGATCAACCCCCGCGAGTTTTGCGATGGTTTCCAGGCTGATCTGGCGATCGACTCGTACCGGTGCCGCATTGAGCCCGGGGTGGTTCTCGTCTGGAGGATCAAACCCGAATGCGGCTGCGTTCTTGACGACGGTGACGGCTCCGAGAAATTTCGGTACGTATTGCATCGTTTCGCGCGGAAGCAGTCCGAGCTCGACCATCGTCCAGTAGTCGTTGACCCCGTGTTGGCGCATGATTCGCTGAACTCGGTACTCACCGGCATTGTACGCGGCCAGAGCTAGATGCCAGTCGTTGAAGCGGGCGTGGAGTTCCGAAAGGTATTGTGATGCTGCCATCGTGGCGAGCATCGGGTCGCGCCGTTCATCGATGCAAGAATCGATCCGCAGTCCGTAGCGTTTCGCGGTACCGCGCATGAACTGCCAGGCGCCGGCGGCACCCACGCCCGAGCGTGCGGAGGCTTTGAAGTGACTCTCGACGATCGGTAGGTAGGCTATTTCCGGGGGTACCTTGGCGTGCCTGAGGATTTTTCGAATCGCCGACAGATGGGGAGCGGCTCGTTCTAGTGCCTGCTCGATAATGGCCGGGTCTCGGTCGGCGTAGTAGTCGACGTACTTGTCGATGGACGGATGACCGAAATCAAAGGGACTTGGAGCCGGCGCGGGTGGCTGCACTGTGACAACCGGCTTCGTTCGCCGTTTATTGCGTCTCGCGCGATTCGATTCGGCGACGACAACGCGTGCTGGCGCGCCGGTACGCAGTGCCGCAGCTAGCGGTGTTTTGCGGCGCGCTTCTTCTTCGGCCTCTTTTTCAGCCTCAGCCTTTTGGGCGATCGCTTGCTCGACAGGATGCTGGGGCTTGAGACGCAGGTCAATACTCTGAACCTGCGAGCACGCACTGAGGCCGATGGCGCTTGCGGCGAGGACGAGTGTGGAATTCAGTGGGCGAAACATCACTGTCTAGCGCGGATGCAAGAATATTGCCGAAAGTGCGGGAGACTTCCTTAGGTCGAAACCTCGCTAGCATACGGTTGGTTGTCGAAGCAAGGCTTCGACGGGGTCGCTACGCGAGCTCTGCGCGCAACTTGGCGACAAGATCTTCGAACGTCGAGCGGTATTCGTCGAGGGCTTTTTTTGACTGGGCCTCAAATCGCAGGACCAGCACCGGTTGCGTGTTTGATGCGCGGATGAGTCCCCAACCTTCGGGAAGTTTGACGCGAACCCCGTCGACATCAACGATGTCATGCGTCTTGCGAAAGTGCTCGACAGCGCGCTCGACCAGTTTGAACTTGATCTCGTCAGGACAATCGATGCGAATCTCGGGGGTTGTGTGACTTGGCGGGAGATCAGAAAGCAGAGTCTCAATGTTGCTTTCCCCCGATGCCAGGATCTCGAGGAGTCGAGCGCCAGCGTAGATTGCGTCGTCGTAGCCGAAATAGCGGTCGGCAAAGAAAATGTGACCGCTCATTTCACCGCCGAGGGCCGCCCCGGTTTCGCGCATTTTTGCCTTGATCGGAGAGTGACCGGCGCGCCACATGATTCCGTTGCCCCCGTGTTTTTCGATATCGTCGTATAGGCGCTGCGAACACTTGACCTCGGAAACGATGGTGGCTCCGGGGTTCGTTTTCAGT
Source organism: Deltaproteobacteria bacterium (assembly GCA_029262455.1). GTDB lineage: Bacteria > Desulfobacterota > Binatia > HRBIN30 > CADEER01 > CADEER01. The sequence goes on from JAJCZJ010000041.1 coordinate 2,254, forward strand.
ACGTCGCGGGCGAACACGATCATCATTTCGTCGCCCCAAATCACCCGTCCTGTCGGGCCGACGACGCCGATGCGATCGGCGTCGCCATCGAAAGCGATGCCGAGATCTGCTCCGAGTTCGGCGACACGGCGAATCAGATCTTCGAGGTTTTCCTCTTCGGTCGGGTCCGGATGATGATTGGGAAAACGACCGTCTTCGTCGCAGAAGAGTTCGTCCACTTCGGCGCCGAGGGCACGGTAGACTTCTGGAGCGATGGGACCTGCGGTTGCGTTGCCGGCGTCGACGACGATACGAAGTGGTCGCGCGAGTTTGCTAAAATGGTTGGCCAGGTACTGCTTGTAGAGGCTCACGATGTCGACGCTCTCTTCACCGCCGCTGCCGCTCGGAAAATTGCCCGCCTCCATCAACTCGCGGAGTCGCTGGATCTGGTCACCGTGGATGGATGCCTTGCCGACGCAGATCTTGAATCCGTTGTGGTCACCGGGGTTGTGGCTTCCGGTGATCTGGATCGCGCCGTCGAGATCGAGCTCGAAGGTGGAGAAGTATACGACCGGTGTGGGGCATACGCCAAGATCGACCACGTCAACGCCGGCAGCGCGCAATCCGTTGCGCAGTGCCTCAGCATATTTGTCGGAGCTCAGCCGACAATCACGGCCGACGCCGACGCGTGGCCTTGGAGGCGCCTGGTCTTCGGCCAAATAGGCCGCGTAGGCGCCGCCGAGCAGTCGTGCGAAGTCTGTATCGAAGTCTCGATCTGCGACGCCGCGAATATCGTAGGCGCGGAAGATGCCGCGATTCACTTGATTCGTCATCAGTTTGAGGCGGCTACTCGAAGGAGCGCTCGATCTCGGCGAGTGCGTCTCTTTCCGCCTGCGAGATCTTTGCAATTCCTAGGAAACCGCCGGCAGCTTCCGCGACGGCTCGGGCCCGTCCGGTTACTTCATCGCGCAGGCGCTGACGGTCGGCGTCGTCCATCGTTGCTGTCGTGGCCGCGACGTACTCTTGCCAGTGCCGGAAGAGGGCCTCGGATGGACGGTTCGCAAGCCACCCCGTAATCAGTTGCTGAGCCTCGCTGCCATCGGCAATTCCCGCCATGGCCGCCGCCTTGAGCACGGCGCTGCTCTCGCCGCTTTCCATGTCGTAGTCGGCCCAGGCAACCCAGACCAGAGGGACGAGTGAGAGTGCCGCGACGGTGGAAGCGTTGATGCCGTCTGCTTCCAGACTCTTCAGAACTGCTTCGTTCGAGATGCCTGAGGCTCGGGCGAGTTCCTCGCGCGCCGCCTTTCCGCGAAGGTCGTCCAGCAAGCGCTCGCTTTCCTTGTGGAAAAACGAGTTCTCCAGTGCCAACCGTCGATCTTCTAGTACCTTCCCGTCCATTCACTCAACCTCTCGTTACTGTCTTCGAATGTGCTGTCGCCGTGGCGACGGTGTTGTGGAAACACTCTTCCGCGAGTGCGCCGAGATGGGCGTTTTCTGCTCTTTTACCGCTATGATTGCAAGTTCGTCGGGTCAACCTGGGGAGGGGGGCCTCGTCACTGCTCCTGCTGCCCGGCGCACTTTCCGGCCATATGGATCGCCGCAATCATGCTCGTTGGGTCGGCGACACCGCTTCCGGCAATATCGTAGGCAGTGCCGTGATCGGGCGAGGTTCGAATGAACGGCAAGCCGGCCGTGAAGTTTACCCCGTCACTGAAGTGAAGGATCTTGAACGGTCCCAGCCCTTGGTCGTGGTACATACAGACGACTAGGTCGAAGGCTCCCCGGAGCGCGAGCGGGAAGGCGCTATCCGCTGCGATCGGACCGGTGATGCGCAGGCCGCTGCGTCGAGCCAAGCGAATCGCGGGCGTAATCGTGTCGATCTCCTCGCGGCCGTAGAGGCCACGCTCACCGGCATGTGGATTGAGCCCGGAGACTGCGATGTGAGGCGTCTCGATCCCGAAATGTTGTCGCAGGGCCGTGGCTGCGATGCGGATCGTTTTTGCGATGTGCTGGCGATCGAGAGCCGCCGATAGTTTGGCAACGGCCAGGTGGGTGGTGACCAGGGCGACGCGCAGTTTTGGACCGATCATCATCATCCTTACGTCGGCCCCAGCCAACTCGGCCAGGACCTCAGTGTGCCCCGTGGCAGCACAGCCGGCGGCGGCCAGATTGGCTTTGCTGATCGGCGCGGTGACGAGAGCGTCGGCCGAGTTGTTTCGAACCAACTCGGCCGCGGCAAGGATCGCGGCGTAGGCGGCACGTCCTCCTGCGACGGTCGGTTTTGCGGGAATCCGGTCGCGCGCTCGCAGTGGACCGGCTTCGCATACCGGAACGCGGCCGTGCGGTAGGGTGTCTCCCGGGGCCCATGTTTCGAACCGCATCGACAACCCGAGTCGCGCAGCGGTCTCGGTGTAGAGATCGGTGCTGCCGACGAGGATCGGTGCGATCATTCGCCGTAAGGCTGGTTTTGCGATCGCTCGCAGGGTGACCTCGGGACCGACTCCGGCCGGGTCGCCCATCGAGATCGCGATGCGGCGTTTAGTCCTCACTCGAGTACTTCGACGTGATGCTGGGCCCGTAGGTCTTCAGTCAGCCATTTGGCGTAACGTCCCTCGAGCGCCTCGGCGTATAGGCGCTCCCGGATTTCTTCGGAGACATCTTCGATCGGAGTGTGCGTCGATTCGCTTTTGGCGTCGAGGCGCACAATGTGGATTCCGACGGCTGAGCGGATTGGCTCGCTGTAGTCTCCGACCGGTAGGTCGACGACGGCCTCGTTTAGCGCGTCAAGCATCGTTCCGATGCGGAAGGTCCCAAGGGTTCCGCCGTCCTCGGCCGCTGGATCCTCCGAGTATTGACGCGCGACCTCTGCGAAGTCTTTGCCACGTTCGAGCAGGGCGTGGACATCGGCGGCGCGCGCGTTGACCGAAGCCACTTCGCTATCAGGAGCGTCTTCGGCCAACCGCAACATGATATGTGAGACGGTGACCTCGGGGTCCTGGGCGTAGTCCGTTTTGTTGCTGTCGTAGTAACGCTGGACGTCTTCTGGGGTAACGCTCACTTTACCTCGGATCTCCCGGTTGATGAGTTGCGCTCGTTCCAGCTCTTCGCGGATCTGCTTTCGATAGATCTCGGGCGTCAGTCCTTGCTCTCCGAGAGCCTCGAAAAGTTGCTCTTCGGTGATTTGGTTCTGCTGCTGGATCTGTTTGATGTAATTGTCGATCTCCTGGTCGCCGATGACGATTCCACGTCTCTTGATTTCAATGCCGATCAGTCGTGTGGTGATCAGGCCGTCGAGGACGGCCTTCGGGTCTTGCTGGCCAACCTGAACGGCGACCTGGCTCGAAAGAGTGAACTGCTTGAGCTCGTAGAGCGTGACGGGCTCGCCATCGACGGTAGCCAAGATCTTGTTGACGACAGCTGCGGGTGCCGGTGCCGCAAGGACGACAAGCGCGGCCAATGCAACGACGAATCCGTTGGTGACGTTCACGGCGGCGAAAGTCTTGGTATCAGGGCTGTGCTGTGCTTGCTTCTTCATCGCTCGATCCTTTGTTGCTTTGGCTACGAGACAACTCCAATAACACGGACTGAATCTCCGCCACCACTCCATCCCAGTCTTGTTCGGTGGGGCGGATGCGCAGCTGAAAATCCGTCGAGAGCTTGAAGCGATCTGGGTCGCGATGCGCAGTCGCGATCAAGTGATCGACATCGATCGGCGCTTCGGGGTGGAACTGCAGATTGATCGCTGTGCCGACGCGATTGGCGCGCACGACCATGCATGCTTTGAGGCTGCGGCGCAGGTCCATGACCCGGACGAAGCTGTCCACCAAGGGCGGGATGGGGCCGTAGCGCTCGCGCAGTTCGTCGGAGATTTGACTCAGTTCCTCGCCACTCGAGACTTCGGCGAGGCGGCGATAGAATGCCACCCGTTGGGTCTCGTCTTCGATGTATGAATCGGGAATGTAGGCCGGGAACCCGAGCTGAATTTCGGGCTCGACGCTGATGTTGCGGCGTTGGCCGCGCAGTTCCATGACCGCCTCTTCGAGCATCTGGTTGTAGAGCTCGTAGCCGACCGCCGTGACCTGACCGGACTGCTGTTTGCCGAGCAGGTTGCCGGCGCCGCGGATCTCGAGGTCGTGAGCCGCGAGCTTAAAGCCTCCGCCCAGATCGTCGAGCTCCTGCAGTACCTTGAGGCGCTTCTGCGCTTCACGGGAGATGATGTGTTCTCCCGGAATCATCAGATAGGCGTACGCGCGTTCATGCGAACGACCAACCCGGCCGCGCAGCTGGTAGAGTTGGGCCAGTCCCAGGTGGTCGGCGCGGTTGATGATGATGGTGTTGGCATTGGGAATGTCGAGCCCCGACTCGACGATCGCCGAACAAACCAAGACGTCGATCTCGGCGTGCATGAAGCGCAGCATTACCTTTTCGAGCTGTCCCTCCGGCATCTGGCCGTGGGCGACGTCGATGCGTGCCTCCGGGACGAGCTTGCGAACGTGGTCGGCCATTAGATCGATGTTCTGAACTCGATTGTGAATGAAGAAGATCTGACCGTCGCGTGCTTGCTCGCGCAAGATCGCTTCGCGGATCGTATCTTCATCGAATCGTGTGACGTAGGTTCGGATCGCCAGGCGATCGACGGGCGGTGTCTCGATTACGCTCAAGTCGCGGATGCCGAGCAAGGACATTTGTAGCGTGCGCGGGATCGGAGTCGCTGTCAGCGCCATCACATCGACCTGTGTGCGGAGTTCCTTGATGCGTTCCTTGTGCCGCACGCCGAAGCGGTGTTCCTCGTCAATGATCAGCAGGGCTAGCTTCTTGAATTCTACGTCTTTCTGCAGCAGGCGATGGGTCCCGATGACGATATCGACCGTGCCCTTCTTCAGCCCTTCCAGTGTTGCCTTGATCTCGGTGTTTGAACGAAAGCGCGACAACATTTCGATCTTGACCGGATAGCCTTCGAAGCGCTTCGCGAAAGTCTCGCAGTGCTGGTGGGCGAGGACCGTGGTCGGGACCAGAAGGGCTACCTGACCGCCGTTCATCGCAGCCAGGAAGGCAGCGCGCATGGCGACCTCGGTCTTGCCGTAACCGACGTCGCCGCAGACCAGTCGATCCATTGGTTTGACGGAGTTCAGATCCGTGACGACGTCTTCGATCGCTTGCCGTTGATCGACGGTTTCCTCGAACGGGAAGCGCGCCTCGAACTCGCGATAGACTTCGTCGACCTTGCCGTATGGCAGCCTCTCGTCGAGCTGACGCGCGGCGTAGACGGCGAGCAGCTCCTTGGCCATCGCTAGAACGGACGCGCGGGTTTTTTTCTTGGCCGTTTCCCAGCTCGTGCCGCCGAGTTTGTCGAGCGTCGGCGCGGTGCCGTCAGAGCCGACGTACTTCTGGACCAAGTTGATACGGTCGACGGGCAGATAGAGCTTATCGCCGCCAGAGTACTCGAGGTGGAGGTAGTCGCCTTCGGTGTCGGCGACCTGCAGATGGCGGAGTCCTTTGTAGTGGCCGACTCCGTGGTCGAGGTGAACGACAAAGTCTCCGGCTTTGAGCGCATCGAGATTTTTCAGGAGTTGCGAGACCGAGACCCGCCGCTCCGCCCTTTTGCGCGCGGTACCGAAGATGTCGCCGTCGCTGATGACGACTAGCTTCTTGTCGGGCAGGCGAAAGCCTTCGGAGAGTCGGCCGGGCACGGCAGTCACGGTCCCCGGCGCGGTCGGAATCTCAGCGAAGGCCTCGTTGGTCACCCGTATCGGCAGGTTGTGGTTGTCAAAGAGTCCAGCGAGGCGCTGTTGCCGGGCTTCTCCGCTGGTGACGATGACGGTCTGAACGCCTTCGTCGCGCCACGTGCGGATCTGCTTGGCGATCGGTTCGAAGGTCGCTTTGCCGTGCTTGGCGTTCTCAGGCCGAAGGTCGGTCGTGCGGTAGCAACGATAGGCAAGCTTGGTCTTGTCGGCGGTGAGAACTTCTAGAGCTTCGGTTTCGACGCATCGGTGTTTGGCCGTCGCCTTGTGCCATTCCGAGGGACGCAGGTAGAGGGTTTCTGGAGGTGGGAAGAATCGTCGCTCTTCGGTTCGTTCGGCGACGCGTCTCTCGATCTCGGACCACCTGCCGTCTAGCGTGGCGTCGACTTCGCCGGCTTGGTCGAGCCAGATGATTGTCTCGTTTGGTAAATGGTCGGCAAGAGTCTCGAGCCGATCCTGGAGGTACGGGAGGCAAAGCTCGACTCCGGGGAAGAGCGTGCCAGCGGTCAGGCCCTCGAGGATGGTCTCTCGCTCGCTGCGGTCGACGTCGAGCTCGTGTAGCCTTGCTTCGATGGCGCGCCGCGTCTCGATTTTTCCGGCAACCTCAACGTCGATTTCGCGCACCGGAAGAAGCAGCGCTTCTTCCAACGGCTCGCCAAGTCTTTGACTTACGAAATCGAAGTGGTGCATGCGTTCGACCACGTCGCCAAAGAGTTCGATGCGGATCGGTTGGGCGTAGCCGGTCGGAAAGACGTCGATGATGTCTCCGCGAACCACGAACTCACCGCGATCCTCGACGACGGAGACGCGGTGAAACCCCCAGGAGGTAAGTTTGGCGGCCAATTCGTCGCGGTCGGTCTCGTCCCCCTCGACGACGTAGCTATAGGCCGCAGCGACCCGATCGCGAGATACGACGCGCGTCAGCAGGGATTCCGCGGTGGTGACGACAATCGGTGCTCGACCGAAGCGCAGCTGATAGAGGGCTTCGAGACGTGCCGCGATCACCTCGCGAGTCGGCGATCGATCCTCGAAGATTCCGACTTCCCATCCGGGGAAGGCTGCTACCGAGCGTTCGAGAGGTGGGAGCGATTCATCCTCGGCGAGGAACAGGCGAAGATCGCTGCACAGTCGCTCCGCGTCGCGCGGTGCGGGCGCGACCACGAGCAGGGGGCGTTCCAGCGTTTTGTGACAGTTGGCAATGGCGAGGGCGCGCGCGGCTGGCTGTAGACCTTGGATTTGTAGGCGCAGCTCGTCGGAGCCGATCCAGCGGCGAGCCGCCGCGCTGAGATCCTCGAGCACGGTATCCAGGGTTGAGGTTTTCGATGTTGCGGGCATCACGTCCAGGTTCGTCGGAGCGCGAGGCGACAGCCGACACCGATCATGCGAAACGTCAGCCGCGCCGAGCGGCCCACGTGCGATCAGGGTAGGTGGTTGCTCAGAACTCGTCGTCGTTGACGGTACGAAAGGTGCGATAGAGTTCGATCAGGATCTCCGCCTGGCGTTCTGTCAGCAGAGGGTCGCGCTCGATTTCGAGGACGACACCAGACTCATCCGCGTCTTGTGGGTCCAGGACCCCGGCTTGAAGATTCAGTGTGTCGGCCGATAGTCGGAGCGCACCGGCCAAGGAGCCGAGGATAGCTTGGCTCGGCTTGCGAATCCCCTTCTCGATGTCCCGCAGGACGGAGGAAGAGATTCCGGCTTGCTCGGCCACCTTGCGAAGTGACTTGTCGGCGAGGTTGCGTTGCCGCCGGAGGTAGTCACCGATGGAAGCGGAGCCTTGGTCGGCTGCTTTTGGTGCGGCCTTCGCGGCCGGTCTCCTGACCGCTTTGGCTTTTTTTGCTGTCTTCTTGGCTGTGCTCTTTGCTCGCGGGCTCATTTGCCGATCTCCAGCTATCCGTTCAAGTTCGCACCGGAGTCGAGCCAAATCAACGGAGCCGCCCAACAGTCCGTCGAAAAACGGTCGCACAAGGCGAAAAGCCCATTTGGCCGAACGAATCCTGTTTTTTGACGGGCTCTTCAATCCACACACGCCAGAATGATGTGGATGCTGCAGCGCGAGTTGCTGCAGATGAGCTTGCACTTTTGCCACGAACCGCGATTTCCGCAGCTTGGGCAGTGTTCCATGACGTCCGGTTCGCTGTCGTCGGGGCGCTTTCTGACACCTGCCGCGCGCATTGTCTGTTCCTCCCTTTTTGCGGGTTTTCGGTATTCGACATCGTCTGTATTCGCCCCTCGGCGCCCCCGGTACTTCTCGGTTCATACCCCAAAATTGCAACTCTGCGCCAGTCGCGATTGGCCATCGAAGATGGTTGTCAAGAATTCGCAACGCAGCTGTGGCGCGAGAAGAACTTTTGCAGCGCGCGTGTTGTTTTATTAGCCGGCTACTAGGCGGTCGACAGTAGAACCGAAATCGTCGCTTGGCATGCGACGGCGCCGACGAAAACGGCGATGGTGGCTCTGCGAAACCGGCGGATGTACAGAACGGTCGTCGCGATCGTAGTGATTGCAATGGCGTACGTCGTCAACATGAGGGGGGAGAAATGGCCGTTTGGCGCCATGCTGGCTGCGACCGCGAAGGCCCAAAATAGAGCCATGCCAGCGAGGGCGTCGCCAGCAAGGGGCGAGCGTCGCGAGCCAGCGAAGGCCAGGCCGGAGAAGGTCAGGTTGAAGAACACGAGCGCGTTGACGAGGTAGGCGGGTGTCGACGTTCCCGGGCTGCCGTAGCGCCCCGTGATATCAGAGCCTGTGCCGCTACCGCCGGGCTTGCCGTCGGAACCGAGACTGACGACATCGGCCCACTCGCTACCGCGCGACTTGTAGATGAGCGCATTGCCCCAGGGGTCGGTCGGGATGGAGCGGTAGTATTGCGGGACCAGGATCGGAAGACCGATCTCGGGCGGCGGCACATGCTGATGGTCACGGCGGTAGAGTTCGACCGCGACGAGCAGTGCGCGTGTCGTGTCGTACGCCTCGTCGTGCAGCGCCCACTCGGCGCGATCGCGGCCGAGGAAAGTTGAGGCAGCACTGGCGAAAGCGAATACGAAGATGGGCGGTAGCGCAAAGCCGAGTAGGGCGGCCGCAATCCGGCGCAAGCCCCCGCCATTCCCTCCTGACATCATTGCTGGAGGCTACAGTAAGGGAGGGGTGGTTGAAATGGCGTTGCCGTCGAGGTCGACGCGCGCTTCGCGAGCGGCTAATCGAGTCTGATGGCGGCGCGCAAGAACCTCAATTCGGTCGAGCCAGGCGATGTTCCGAGTGGCGGCGAGGTCGTCGTTCTTACGGCACACGACGGAGTGGAATTGCGGGTAGCGCGGTGGCCGGCGCCGTCGGGCAGCTCGGTTCGGGGTACGGTGCTTCTCTGTCACGGGTTCACGGAGTTTATCGAGAAGTACTATGAGGTCATTGCCGACCTGCGCGGGCGAGGATTTGCGGTGCTAACGCTGGACTGGCGCGGTCAGGGACTGTCGACCAGAATGCTGACGAGTCGCCGGCCGGGATACGCTTCGAGCTTTGCGGATTTCGTTCAGGATGCGCTGCTAGTTCTCGATCGGGTCTTCGAGCCCGACATGCCCAGGCCTTTGGCGATGCTGGCGCATTCAATGGGTGGGAATATCGGGTTGCGGTTGCTGCAAGAGCACGGCGAGCGCTTCGATCGGGCGGTATTGTGTGCGCCGATGGTCGGCTGGGACCAGTTTTCGACACCCATGATTCGAGCCGTGTCGAGCGCTTTCGTTGCGCTAGGGCGCGGGGCCTCCTACGCATGGGGCCAGGGCGATGCGAATCTTGACGGACCATTGTTCGCAGTCTCGTCGGATCGCCAGCGAACCGAACGCTGGCTCGAGTTTTGCCGCCGCGACAGTGATCTCGTAGTCGGCGGGCCAACCTGGCGCTGGATGCGGGAAGCGTCGCGCAGTACGGCGCTGGTGATGAATCCCCAGCGCATCGCCCAGATGACGACGCCGACCCTCCTGGCCAGCGCCGGTCGAGACGAAGTGGTTTCGTCGAAGTGTCAGCGCCGACTGGCCGAACTGGCACCGATGATCGAGTTGGTGGATTTCCCGACCGCGATGCACGAAATCCTGCAGGAGTCCGACGAAATCCGCGACTCCTTTTGGGCTCACTTCGGCCGCTTCATGGCGATCCGCGTTTGATTTTTTCGGGCGGAAAAACGCTGCGATTACGACGAAACTTTGAGGGCTGGGGCAGAGGCGGGGAGATGAGTGCCGCATGTCCTGTTTCTCAACTGGCTGCTAGCCCCCCGAAGGTTTGCCCGCGGACCGTAAACAAACTAGCAAGGGGGCTGGTGACCTTTGGCTATACGACTTGAATATCGAGCTGCTCTTCGATCGGAAGGTAGTCGCGGATGAAGCGGATCGGAATCTGCATCGTGGTCATTGCTGCGATTGCGGTGGCTGGGCTGATTGCGCTGCAAGACGGTCCGACGGTCGCACCATCTGGGGCCGAAATTCGGGAAGTCTGGGAGCACCACGAGTTGTACGAAGGGAAGTCCCTGCGCGTATCCGGAACCCTCCGGCGGTTTCTCGAAGGCCAACCGAAAGAGCACTTTGTCGTGGAGTCGGCGGACGGCTATCGGATCGGCGTCGAAGCGGAGGGTCTCGAGGGTCTCGATGGTGCGCAGGTTGCAGCTGAGGGAAGGGTGACCTTCGATGAGGAGAGCGGCCTGCGACTCGCGGCGGCGTCCGTTGCCGCACTTTGAGCAGGTTCTGCCTCGTCTGTAGTCGCCCTGGGTCAATCGTTGCGGGAGCCCTCGCGGCTCCCCACAGCACCGCGGCCGCCGTTGAGCGAATCCTCAGATCTTCAAATCGCGGAGACGCGCAGCGCGACCACCGACCTTTGCCTTCGCCGTTACCTATCCACGGAATTGAGAGGGGATCAACTACGCGCTGATCGGCGGCCACGCGGTCAACGCGTGGCTCGAGCCGAGGTTCACCGGAGATATCGATATTGTCGTCGCTGCCGGCTCGGAAGACTTCGACCGGCTCAAGCAGATTCTGGCCAACCAAGGTTTCGCCGTCACCCGAGAGCACCGAGCGGAGCAACTATCCGGAGCCGATTTCGTCCGCTTCGAGTCTCATCGAGTCCTCTCATCATTGAAGTGCAGGCCGCCGAAACGAGATTTATCGGTCTCGTTGCGCTCCCAAACTTCGATTGGGCCTTCGTCGAGCGCTGTCCTGTTCTCGTCCCCGACGGAGGAGGCCCATCGCTCCGACGAACCCGAGCATCGCAAGGGCAGCGAACATCGCCATTCCGGAAAGCGGCGGCGCGACGGCGGGCGCCCGCGGGACGCGAAACGGAAGGTTGTTGTTGATCACGATCGGATCGCCTGCTTCGAGATCGAACGACCGGTAGAAAGCCGTGCACGTCTCGGGCGGGCCGAACGGGCCGCCCGCCGACAAGAATCCGCTGCCGGCGTTCTCACCGTTGCCGAGGACGACCGGATTCGCTTGTCCGCTCGGATTCAACGGCGGCGGGTCTTGCGGCAGGCACGTCACGCTGGCGGAGTACCCCACCGGCACCTGCTCGATGACGATGGAATAGACTCCCGGCACGTCTCCGGTGAATTGGTAGAAGCCTCCGACTCCGTCGTGTAGGAGCTGCACCGGCGCCGGCCCCGACACCGAAATCCGGCCACCGGTTAGGATGCGACCATTGTCCTCGTCGTAGAAATACCCGGTCGGATCGAAGTCGAGTTGATTCGGGATACCGTCACCGTCGCGATCCGTCGATCCTTCGACCGGGTCGAGGATTCCGTCACCGTCCGAATCGGGCTCCGGTGTGTCCGTGGACGTCGGCGTCGGCGTCGGGGTCAAGGTCGGCGTTGAGGTCGGTGTCGCCGTCGGTGTCGCCGTCGGCGTCGCGGTCGGTGTGGAAGTCGGGGTATTCGTCGGTGTCGGCGTCGGTGTATTCGTCGGCGTATTCGTCGGCGTCGGCGTCGGCGTATTCGTCGGTGTGGAAGTCGGCGTATTCGTCGGCGTCGGCGTATTCGTCGGTGTGGAAGTCGGCGTATTCGTCGGTGTCGCCGTCGGCGTATTCGTGTTTGGAAGATTGACGTTGTGAGACTCGGTATCCGAGCTGCTACAGAACTGATTGCCGTCGCCCAGATAGACTGCCGTCAGGGTCCGCAGACCGGCGGTCGAGAGCGCCAGGTTGCAGGTCGATGACGAGGTCGTCCCGGCTCCCGCCGTCAAGGAGCAGGTGGTGGAATCGACTCCATCGCCAACTTGGACATCGCCGGTGGGTGCGGCGCTGCCGCTATCCGCAGTGACACTGACATCGACGCCGAACGCCGCCCCCTGGACGGAGGGGTCGGGCGAGTCGTCCGTAATCGACATCGTCGTCGTCGTAACGAGGCTGCCGTCGTTCAGGTACCGAGCCAACGCCATATCGACGTCGTTGGCAAATCCTCCCGCGAGTACGAGGCGATTGTCCGCTTGCAGGAGCGCCGCGTAGGCGCGGTCGGCGCTTCCCAGATTCGTGGTGACTCGACCGTCGCCGCTCCACGTACTGTCGAGATTCCCATTGGTGAGAAACCGCATGGCCGCGAAGTCAAAGTTGTTGGCTACGATAAATGGCCACCCGGTCACGAGCACCTTGTCATCGGACTGTACGATCACGTGCTCGACGACATCCTGTCCACCGGTCACGAACTCTTCGACGAAGATGCCGTCCGAGCGAAAACCCGGGTCGAGCATGCCGCTGCTGCTCATTCGCGCCAGCACCGGATCGGAAAGGCGATTGCCGACAACCACGATCTGGTCGGTCGAAGTGAAGTCGAGATCGACAGCGAAGTTGTCGTCTCCCGCCCCCTCACTGAGGTCGAGAATTCGAACCCCATCCGAGTCGAACGAGGAGTCCAACTGCCCGGCGTTGACGCCGCTCCCCAACCAACGGGCGACAATGGCGTTGCGCGTGGCCTGTAGACTACCCGTCGCGCCGACGGCCACGATATTGCCGGAGCCGTCGATCTTCATTGCTCTGACGTCGTCATCCACCGATCCCGCACTCGTCGCGGTCCCAATCCCGTCGCCATCGAACGTCGTGTCGAGAACCCCCGCGGTCGTCAGACGCGCCACCGCCATGTCGCTGTTACTTGGGTTGATTATGCTGCCGTTGTCGTCGAAGGTTCCGCCAACCACGGGTCGGTCGCTCGAATCCACGGCGACGTCGCTCGCCAATTCAATCCCCGTCGAGGCGGTCGAGGTGTCGAAGTCGAAGCTGACCCACCCATCGCCGCCACCGAAGTTCGTGTCGACCGCTCCACCAGGGAGAAAGCGAGCGACGAAGACCTCATCATCGCCGCCCACGGTGGTGCGCCCGGCCACCACGATCCGGTCTTGGCTGTCGATGGCCATCGCCCCGACGAACCCGACCCCCGTAAAGGCGTGCGCGATCGTGCCGGAGGTGCCAAACGTCGCGTCCAGATCTCCGTTCGGCAGGTAGCGGGTCAACCGCACGTTGCCACTGCCCGAACCCACGGTCACGATGTTGCCCGAGCTTTGCTGACCAGTGTCGTGGGCAGCATCCTGGCCACCGACGTCTTGGACCTTCGTGCCATCCGAATCAAACGTGCAATCGAGGTCGCCCGCCGCAGCCCAGACCGCCACCGGAAACGAGTGCATCAACAACGCCAACCACCCGATGACCCCGACTCTCCTTGCCAACTCCAAGGTATTCGGGCCAAAGCGGCACCACGACTGAATTCTCACGAGTCGAGTCCTCCTCTCGCATCTGCCGGATTCACCGCCGACACGGAGCACGACATTCTCGCCGATCAGGCGGAAACATGAGTGCTTCTCTGGGGGCCCCAAGGCCTACTACCACGCGCTGACGGGTGCAAGGCGTTTCCTTCGGCCCGGAGCGCGTCGCTAGCGGTCGTGACCTGGCCGGAGGGACCACGAAGCCTCGCGCGGAGCCGAGAGGAAGGCGTCGGCGACCTAGAAATTGCCAGGATGCCCCATGGGGCAGGATTGGGTCCGGGGAGCCCCCATGCCGATCAAGCGGAAATCCAGCGGGCAAAGGATCTCTGGTCGATTGTCTCGATACTCATCGGGCTGGGCAAATGGGCTGAGGCCAACGCGCCGCGCAACCAACGAAACACCGTCGCGCAAAGCGCGACCACCGCCCTCTGCCTACGCCTCTGCCTTCCTCTGCCGGGGTTCATCGTGTTCGCGGCCAGGCGGGACTACCCCGACGTCTGACGGCGAGGCACAGGCAGAGGAGGTGGCGGAGAAGGGAGGGAGTCGAACTCCTCCTTCGCCAAGGCTTCGGAGGACACGAGTCCGCTTGCGCCGGACCAGTGGTTTTGAAGACCGGGAGGGCTACGAAGCCAACCGGGGACTTTCGGCCAAGTCTGCTGGGCGTCGAGCGGCGCGTTCGTCGCCCCTGACTCCGGCCTCAGGGGGGCGATTGCTCGGGGTTTGGGTGGTTGCTATCTCTCGCAGATGGCCACGATGATCACCGAGGAATGTATCAACTGCGGCGCTTGTGAGCCGGAGTGCCCGAATACTGCGATTTATCAGGGCGGCGCTGAGTGGGAATTTGAAGGCGCCAAGCATGCTGCTCTGTCGGCGGATATCTTCTACATCGTGCCGGAGAAGTGCACGGAATGTGTCGGCTTCCACGACGAGGAAGCTTGCGCGGTCGTCTGCCCGGTCGATGTTTGTATTCCCAACCCAGATATTCCGGAGACCGAGGCTCAGCTCATTGAGCGGGCCAAGCAGCTTCATCCCGGGACTGATTTCGGTACGGAGTTCCCATCGCGCTTTCGCGAGGATGCTGGCGGCGGCGACGCTCCTGCTGCGGCTCCCGCGGCCGCAGCGCCAGTGGCGGCGGCTGCTCCGGTGGCGGCGGCATCAGCTGGTCCGGCGCTCAAATTGCCCGCGGTGGAGACGTGGGAAGTCCCGATCGACTGCCATGGCTGCGGGGGTACCTATTCCGTGCTCTTTCAGCATGTACGCAGTGGGAATGTCTTGCGCTGTCCCTTCTGCAAGGGCGCGTACACCGTCAATACCAGTTTGCACAATCAGATCAGCAAGATGCTGCGCGGTTTCCACACCCGCTGGACGACTGACTTCGAGGCGATGCGGGTTCGCCGCCAGCGCGAGATGGATGAGTTCGAGGCGCGACAGAAGCGCGAGCTCGAGGACATCAATGAGAAGCTTCGCACAATCTCCAAGACCGTGAACCCTGCGGGTGGGCCGAAAAAGCGGGCCTGGATCTTCGGCTAGCAGTCCGTTCAGCAAGTAGGCCGCGCTTCCGGTCGTCAGCTCTTGGTCGGGCGGCTCGGAAAGAGTAGGCTGGCGGGCAGGTGAATGGGTTGGGTGGGTGTGTGCGTAAACCTCCGGTTCTGAAGAAGGGCGAGACTATTGGGATCGTTGCGCCGGCGGCGGCTGCGGATGCTTTGGCGGTCGAGTCGGCGGTTCGGGTCCTGCAGCAAGCCGGCTATCGCGTCTGTGTCGGTGAGTCGGTGTTTCGGCGCTCCGGGTATCTCGCCGGCAAGGACCGCGAGCGGCTCGATGACCTGCTGCGCATGTTCGGTGATGCGGATGTGCGCGCCATCTTTTGTGCGCGTGGGGGCTACGGGTCTGGTCGGCTGCTGCCGATGCTGGTGGACGAACTCGAAGTCAGTGATCCGAAGATCTTCGTTGGCTACAGCGATCTGACTTTCTTGCTGACCTACCTGGCCCAGGCGTGCGATCTGGTGACGTTTCACGGCCCGATGATCTCGGATTTCCAAGCGCATCCGGACAGTGTCGGCCAATTGTTGGCGTTGCTGGGTGGCGACCGGGCCGGTTGGAATCTGACCGCGCTGTCGATTCTGCAGCCGGGGACGGCTGAGGGAGTGCTGACCGGCGGTTGCCTGTCGGCGGTGGTTGCGACGCTCGGTACGGATTACGAGGTCGATTGTTCTGGCAAGGTGTTGTTTCTCGAGGACGTCAACGAGAAACCGTTTCGAATCGATCGAATGCTGACGCAGATGCGCCAAGCGGGGAAGCTCGAAGATGTCGTTGGGGTCATGTTTGGCGAGATGGCGGGCTGCAGCGCCGACCCGAACGAATCGGTGAAGGTGCTGGACGTCATAAAGAGCCACTTCGCCTCGAGTGACTATCCCGTCGTTTTCGGGATCCCGAGTGGACATGGTGGCGGAACCTCGACATTGCCGATGGGCGCGCGTGTGCGTCTCGCAGGTCAGCGGCTGACCTTCCTCGAATCACCGCTTTCCGAGTAACGGCAGTGTTGGCCGACTTTTCAGACGTCGACCAAGCCTTTGACGAGGCGTTGGGGGCGGGCGTGTTCCCGGGTGCCGTCTTGCTGATTCGCGACTCCGGCGAGCGCGAAGTACGCGTTTACGGTAGCCGGTCGATCGAACCCGAACGTCAGCCGATGCGCGCGGAGACGATCTTCGACCTGTCGTCGCTGACGAAACCGCTGGCGACGACTGTAGCGGTGATGTTGTTGGCGCGCGACGGACTATTGCGTCTCGACGATCGGGTGACGCGGTTCTTTCACAACTTCGGCGTCTTTGGCAAAACGCAGGTGACGTTTCGCCACTTGCTCAGTCATAGCTCTGGCCTGGCGGCGTGGCGTCCGTTCCACGAGCGCATTCGCGCCGTCGAGAAGCGGGGAGAAAAGGTCAATTTCCTTGGCAGCGAAGGTGCAAAGGATTTTGTTTATCAGGAGATCTGTCGTGAGCGGCCGGAGGCTGAAACCGGGACACGTGCGATCTATAGCGATCTCGGTTTCATGATGCTCGGTGCCGCGGTCGAGGTGATCAGCGGCAAATCGCTCGATCGGTTTTGTCAGGAGCGAATCTTTAAGCCGCTCGGGCTCCGCGCGACTGGCTTCGTGAACCTCAGCTTGGTGCGTTCGCGCCAGATCGAACCGGTCCTAGACATGATTGCGCCGACCGAGCGATGTCCGTGGCGCAAGCGCGTCCTTTGCGGCGTCGTGCACGACGACAACGCGTACGCGATGGGCGGCGTGGCCGGTCATGCGGGGCTCTTCGGGTCCGCCGCCGACGTCGACAAGTTGGTTGAATGTCTGCGCGCTTGTTCACGAGGCGACGACGACTTTCTTCCCGCCTCGTTGGTGCGCGAGTTCTGGAAGCTCGAGGGAACCGTAAGCGACTCCACATGGGCACTCGGGTGGGACACTCCTGCCGCGACACGTTCGATGGCCGGTGTACGGTTCTCCAAGAACACGGTCGGCCATCTCGGTTTCACCGGCACGTCACTGTGGGTCGACCTGGAGCGTGGACGCAACGTCATCTTGCTCACCAATCGAGTGCACCCGCGGCGCGACAATGATGCGATTCGCGAGTTTCGGCCGATGATCCACGACCGAATCAACCAAGCCCTCGACGCGTGACGGACGGTATTGGCGCGGCGAGAAGGCGGCGCCGGAATGATACGAAGTTGAGCGGAGGTCCAGGGACAAGATGAGTCAACGACCACAGTCGGAGGGAAGAGGTGAGGTGGGGTGGGACGACCTGCATGTGGCTCACCTGACGGCAGTTGCCGGGGTCGGTATGGCCGCACTTGCCGGCTTGCTCAAGGCGAGCGGTGTCACTGTGCGTGGGTCGGACGAGCACGTCTATCCACCTATGAGCGATGTTCTCGCCGATTTGGAAATCGATGTGATGGAGGGGTTTCACCCTCAGAACCTCGAACCGCGGCCGGACCTGGTGATCGTCGGCAACAAGATTTCGCGCGGCAACGCAGAGGCCGAGGCGCTGCTCGCTTCCGATATTCCCTACTACTCGATGGCGTCGGCTTTGGGACGGTTGTTCCTTGCCGATCGGCGTTCCCTGGTGGTGGCCGGCACCCACGGTAAGTCGACGTCTACGGCGATGTTGGCGCGAGTCCTACACAGCGCCGGCCGCGACCCGAGCATGATGGTCGGCGGTCACGCGCTCGACTTTGGCGGAAACTACGCGCTCGGCCAGGGCCCGCACTTTGTCATCGAGGGGGACGAGTACGACAGTGCCTTTTTCGATAAGCGCCCAAAATTCGTCCACTACAGGCCGGCTGCTGCGATCCTGACCGCGGTCGAGTTCGATCACGCCGACATCTACGCCGACCTCGATGCGATCAAAGCTTCCTTTCGGGAACTCACCGCGCTGATCCCCAAGGGGGCGCCGCTGGTCGTCAATGGCCACTTCCCGCATGCCTTGGAGATTGCGGAATCGGCCAGCCATTGCGCGGTCGAGACTTTTGGCGCCGAAGGCGCCGACTGGACGTATAGCGGGTTGCGCGACACTGGCGAACGCACGGTGTTCGAAATTCTCCATCGGGGGGGACGGGAAGGTGAGGTTTCCCTGCGTTCGCCGGGGTACATCAATGTCTGGAATGCCATGGGAGTCTATGTGCTGGCGCGCCAGGAAGGGCTCAGTCACCAAGAAATCGCGACGGGTCTCGAGTCTTTTCACGGGGTTGCGCGCCGGCAGGAGCTGGTTGCGGTCGATTCCGACGTGACCTTGATCGATGATTTTGCACACCATCCGACAGCCGTCGAAGGAGTCCTGGGTGCCCTGCGAGAGCGTTATCCCGAGCGCAGGATCTGGGCTCTCTTCGAGCCGCGATCGAATACCTCACGCCGAGCCGTGTTCCAGGACGACTATGCGCGAGCTCTCTGCCAAGCCGACGAGGTAGTGCTGGCCTCGGTATTTCGCAAAAAAACAGACGTCGTGGCACCCGGCGACGAGCTGTCGACCGAGCAATTGACGAGAGATTTGGGAGAGAAACAGGTGCGGGCGCGGGTTGCAGCCGATGCGGACCAGATTGCCGGGTTGGTGCTGGCCGAAATCGAACCCCAGGACGTCGTCGTGATGATGTCGAACGGGGCTTTTGGGGGTTTGCGAGGACTGCTGCAGACGGGACTGAGTCAGGGCGCCGGGTAGTGGCCCTGCGCCGACCGGTCGAGGCGCATGCGACATGCCGAAAACCCCCGATTTTTAAAGCATTTCTGTTGACACTGTGAGGGGTGCTTCTGCTAAGTGAGGAGGACTCTTACAAAGCAATAAATAGTTGGCTTGCAGTGCAGCATGACTCAGCCTTCTCCGGGGGAAAGTAATGTCTAGGAGATGGGGGCGTTGGATGCGTTTGGCTAGTTCGCAACATCCGTTTCGATTTGGCGTTGCGCGGGCGGACGGTTTCCGTTCGATATCCGTGCGATGTGTGATCATCGTCGCGTTACTTGCGTCGGCATCGCCGGTCGCAGCTTCTCACCTGCGGTACTCGCATGTGAACTGGTCGCCGCGGGTCGATGTTGATCCGAATGCGATCGACTTCACCGTCGAGGCTGTTTGGCGTCGGACTGCGTTTCGCACCGGGAACGATCGCTGTATCGACGCAGCGACTTTGAGCGACACGGCGTGCACCGGAGCTGGAGACTTCGCCGGCGTGGGTGACATCATTCACGAGCGCCAGGGAGATACACGTTTCGATCCAGGTGACGCGAGCGGTTTGATCGGCGGGCCTGGCGCGCTCTCGAACGCGTTGCTGTTTCTCGTTACCTCGGTCGATGTCGATAACAACTGGTTGTTCACGGTCGCGGTCGATCCGGGAAGTCTGCCCGCGGCGTCGCCACCGTACGACACCGCGATTACGCACGTCTATCCGAACGCCGGCGACTTCACCGCGACGATGGCTGACTGTTGCCGCATCGGCGAGTGTCACGAGCCCAACGCTCACATGAACAACCCGGACAGCAACTACCGAGTCGAAACCCGGGTGAACGTTGGCACCGGCAATAGCTCACCGGTGACCGGCTTGCCGCCGATCGTGCTTTGCCCGGTGGACGGCTTGTGCCAATTCACCGTGCCTGTCTCGGACGACGATCTGGATCCGGTGACGTTTCGGTTGTCGACCTCAGCGGAATCGGGCATCGACTCTCATCCTGGCGCTCCGCAATGTCCGAACTCTGCGAGTATCGACTCCTTGACCGGCATCTACACCTGGGACACCACTGGCTGCGCGGTTGCGGGAGATCCGTTCCCCGAGCCTCCGGATGGTGGCTGCAACGACGCTTCGCTCAACACGCTCTACTCGACGCAGGTGATGATCGAGGAAGCGCCGGGTGGTAGTCGGGTCGCGGTCGATTTTCTGATCCAGCTCGTGTCGTCTTGTGTGCTGGGAAACGAAACTCCGACGTTTGATCCTCCGACTCCTACTTGCGGCTCATCGCTGGCAGTGAATCCGGACGGTTTGTTGACCTTTGACGTCTCGTCATCCGATCCCGACGCTGCGGATACGGTCCAGCTCAATGCGATTGGTCTGCCGTCGGGTGCGACGATGTCACCGGGTCTGCCGACTTCGGGGCAACCGGCTCAGAGTTCCTTCTCGTGGGTGCCGTCGGCTGCCCAGCAAGGGCAGCACGTGGTTACGTTCACCGCGGTCGACGGCTGCGGCGAGCAAGCGACGTGTGTGATTACGATCGACGTCAGTGACGAAAACTGCACGGACGGAGTGGACAACGATGGCGACGGATTAGCCGACTGCGCGGATCCGGACTGCGCTGCGACGCCGTGTGATGATGGCTTGTTCTGCACGTCGGGAGACACGTGCTTGGCCGGGGTGTGCTCGGGCGGACCCGTCTCTTGTGACGATGGCAACGATTGTACCATCGACAGCTGCGACGAGGGCTCGACGTCTTGTGTCAATGACTCCGCCGCGGCCAACGGCAATGCTTGCGACGATGGGGAGTTCTGTACGGACGGCGACTCGTGTTCGGCTGGTTCGTGCACCGCCGGGGGCGCGCGCGATTGTTCTTCGTTCGACAATGGTTGCAACCTCGGAGTTTGTAACGAATCAATCGATCAGTGTGAGCCTCTGCCGGCCAACGATGGGTCGCTGTGCGACGATTTGCTCTTTTGCACGACCGGCGAGTTTTGTACGAGTGGCGTTTGCGCCGGGGGGGCTGCACTCAGTTGCGGCGATGGGAACTCGTGCACCATCGATTCGTGTGACGAGGGAGCCGATCAGTGTGTCAATCAAGTCGTCGCCGGTTGCTGCGGCAACTCGATCGTCGAGTCTGGCGAGGAGTGTGACGACGGCAATTTGATCGGTGGTGATGGTTGCGAACCCGACTGCTCGCGTTCGACGGGGTGCAGCTTTACCTACGGAGTTGGTGCCGAGCTGTTTGTTGGAGGCTGTGGCAGCCCCAACTACGGTACGGTGCAATCCGCTGTCGATGCGGCGCAGGACGGCGATACTGTGTCGATCTGTCCCGGTGTTTACAATGAGTCGGTTGTCGTCAATGCAGAGATCACCCTTCGGTCGAGTGCGGGTGCGGCTGTGACCGAAGTGCGCGCCAACGGTACTGCGATCGACATTCGGCGCAGCGGTGTCTCGGTCGAAGATCTGACGGTTGTGTCGGATACAGGATCGGCCATTGAGGCGAATACGATCTGTCCGCTGGCGCAGTCCACGTGTGGATCTTCAGCCGGGTCGAACCTGCGCATAACGGGCAATGTTCTCCGCGACAGTGTTGCGGGTGTCCACTGGACGTCGCGGGTGGATTGCGTGGAGATTTCGAGCAACCAATTGATCGACAACGTGGCTCCGATTTCGCTGCTGCAGGCGGTCGGCCCGCCGGCAATTTTTGTCGAAGTGGGCGGCGAGAGTGGCGGCCTTGGGGTTGGCAACACGGTCCAAGGCGGCGGCTCGATCGGCGCGGCTGTCGAGGTCGCCGGAATTGGCGTGTCGGTTGTTGCGAACCAGATCGAGGCGTCGGTCGCCGATGGATTGTTGGTGCGCGATTCCGGAGGCGACGCGGTAACGATCGCGGCGAACACCATCACGGGATCGGCTGCGGCCGGTGTGGTGCTGTCGAATGTCGGTGTCGGATCGACTCTGGTCGAGAACGATATCGACTCCAACGTCGGCGATGGCATCCGAATCGAGTCCGGAGCCGTGGACGCGCGGGTCGAGAACAATAATATCGAGAACAATGGAGTTGGGTTGGCCAACGAGGCCGGGGCTGGAGTGCTCGATGCTACTCTGAATTGGTGGAATTCTCAGACCGGGCCGAGCGGTGTGTTTGCCGGGGTCGGTGACTCGATCGAGAATCGATCCGGAGCGACGACCGACTTCGTTGAGTTCTTATGTCGCCGCTTCCCGGAAGGGTTTGCCAGCGTCGACGGGATCTGTAGCGTCGAGACGGCGGAATTGCGGCAGCTGGTGCCTGGAAGGCGGCCCGACGTCGATCCGTTTGGGCGGTTCATTGTTTTCGAGTCTTCGAAGGAACTCGATGTCGATGGTCGTAGTTCTTTGGAGAACCCCGATCTCAGTCAAGAGATCTTCCTACTCGACCGCCATCCGCGACCGAAGTTGGGTGGGATCTGTCTCGGGGGGCTGCTGCCGTGCGATTTCGATGATGTGCAGTCGTGCACGACCTGCACCGGTAATCACGAGTGTCCCGGCGATCCGAATGCTGACCCGATCGTGCTCAACGGCGAGTGCGTTCAGATTACTCAGCTCACGGACGATCCGACTGGGGCGGCGCTCAGCTCGGCGCCACGAATCACCGGCCGCGGCAAGGAAGTCTTCTGCGCGACCACGGCTGATCAAATGGGGACCAACGCCGACGGCTCGAGCGAAGTGCTAGCGTGGAATCGACGTCAGCACGAAAAGGGCAACGTGGCTGGAGCTCATACGATGTTGACGGACGCTCCAAGTGGCATCGACTATGGAGCAGTAGCCCCCAGTCTAACCGGCCGCTTTATTGCCGTAGAATCAAACGCTGACCCAGTTGGGGACAATCCCGACGGCAATATCGAGATCTTCGTCTATTCCCCGCGCAAGGATGTGTGGTTCCAAGTGACCCGCACGACCGGTTTCTGTACGGTCAGTGGCGGCGAGTGTGCGACTGTCGATGATTGCGAAGGTCCGGGCGACACCTGTCAGGTTGTAGACAACCGCCATCCCTCAACGGTTGATGGGAAGCGGATTTCTTTCGAATCCACGGGTGATCTACACAGCAACCCGAAGGTTCAGGGGGTCAACAATCCTGACCACAATCGCGAGATTTTTGTCGCAAAACTCAAGAAGAGCGGGACGCCTGTGATCACTCAAGTTACCGATTCGCAGGCCCCGGTGGCGAACATGTCCCCGAGTAGTGATACGCGTGCGAAGTTAGTTGCTTTCAGCTCCGACGGCGATTTCTCCGGAAACAATGTGGACGGTTCACGGGAAATCTTCGTGTGGACGGCGAAAACGAATACGTTCGAGCAGGTGACCGATGCTCCGACAGGGGACAGCGACAATCCAGTCATTGGTGCGAGTGGACGTTGGTTGGTGTTCGAGTCGACGTCGGATCTCAACCTGAACGGCGCGACGAACCGTCGAGTCTTTCAGTTTGATCGCGAACTAGGCGAGTTCCTGACTCTTTCGCGACTGCGATTCGGTGTGAACCAGTTGCCGCGGATTCGGCGTCGGCGTTTCGTCACATGGGAGTCGACGGCGAACCTAACGGGTGGAAACCCGAGCGGTGACTGGGCAGTTTTTGTATTCGATCGTAAGAAGAATGATGACTGATCCGAAGGCGCGCAGGGGAATGCGGGCGCTTTAGCGCCCGCGGCCCCGCCGGTCGGCGGGAATGAACCCGCCAACTCGGATCGTCTTACTTTGCTAGATGTCTTTACCGACGTGGCCGATGAGCGGCGCAGCGTCGTGGTCGAGATCTAGAGGGATCGCTGCCTGAGAAGCGAGTCCCTGCATTGCCTTGCGGGCCAGGCGGCTTGGTTCGATGTGGCCGTTCTCCCAACGGTTCACGGTTGATACCGTTACACCGATCGAGTGTGCGAACTCTTCCTGTGTCATCGCCAGACGATGACGTAGGGATTGAATCAGACCACCTTGTTGGTTCTTCGACATTGACATGTTTTTTGTTCCTCCATTCACGCCTCGGGGTATCAGCAGCGAAATGCACGGCACGTGCCAGCCCGATCGGCGAGATTTCGACAGGCTTCTGAGGGGGGTCGGCACAACGCTGTCCGGCGAGATCTCGCCGACCGTTCATATTTGGTCGATTCATCACGCACGCGCCGCTGCAGGCGCTTTGTAAGGGGCTCGCGACTGTGCTGTGGGCGTGGCCCTAAGGTGCTGTATTAGATAGGGAATGTAGTGTCGTCGCGGCGGGCTAGGTGGTTTGCCGCGGGGTGGATGCTGCCGCTGCAGACGACTGATAACGCGATCTAGCGGCTGCTGCGGCGTCGAGTTTTCGACGGATTTGCAGCACGAGTCACGGGATCGACCGATTTGCTGAGCAAAGTAATTGACTTCTCGAGCTGAGCGACGCGTTCGCTGAGGTCCGAAATCTCTGCTCGGGTCGGAATTTGGAGTCGTTCGAGGATCGCCGAAACGATCCGGCTAACTTGTGGCTCGATCGAAAGTCGCCCAGGTGGAGTAGTGCTTGGCTTGGGTGATTCCTTGCGGGAACGGGCACTTACCAGCGCCGCCTCGGCATCGCGCTGCAGGCCGCGCAGCTTGCGCGCCAGAGATTCAAGGGGGCCGTTCATGGTCACTGGAGCTTTTCGCGAACCCATGGATCAACGGTAGCGATGGATCGGGCGCTCGGCAAATCGGATGTTGGTCGTCCAACCTTGGAAGCGGACCACAGTGGACGAGCGCGGTAGCTTCGCAACTTGCAGCAATCCTCAGAATCGCTCCATCATTACTTGTCGAAGGGTGAACGAGGGGCGGATTTGACTTTGTATTGGTGCCGTCGCTGAAGGGATGAAGTAGGCGGGGGAGACCTTTGGGGCTCGCGTTTGGTGTCGGCGACACGAGCCCGGTACGTTGACGTGTTTCACCCGTGGGGACATAGTACGCCCGCGGCTTAAACGGGGTGGAGTTGTTGTTGAGTTCAGAGGCCAGGCCGATTCTTATTTCTGCATTGTTGGCGGGAATTTTTTTCGTGGCTGTTGGTGCAGACGCCCAAGCACTTCCCTCGATTCCGGGGGACGCCAACTGCGATGGGCTCAGGCTGGCGGACGATGTTCGCCATCTCGCCCTGGAATTGCAGGACGGTGACGGTCCAGCGGTCGAGGACGCCGACGGCGGTCTGCGGGTGAGTTGTTTGGGGGCCGACGTCAATGAGGATGGTCGGCTGACGGCGGCGGATCTGCCGGCCTTGCTGCTGTCTCTGAGCCGGGCTGGAAACCTGGTCTTTGGCGCTGGGCCTGAGATCACGTTCCTCGGGATCGCTGCCGCCAACGGGGCGGTCCTGGCTCCTGAGAGAACCGACCCCCTGCCGACTTTTCGCTCTGTGGCGGGTAGTGGCTTCCGTATCGTCGTGGAAGCGGCGCCTGGACCGTCACGCGCCGCTGTCGGAATGAGAATCTTCAACTCGGACCCGTTTAACCCGGACCGTGTGCCTGACATCCAGATCGTATTCTCGCAGTCCCTTGGTGACGGCAGTCCCGCGGTTTGTGACCAGGATGAGGGCGGAGTGCCTGCCGCGTTGATTCCGAGTTTTGCTTTCGTACAAACTGTCGCCGATCAAATGAACGACGTCGGATGTCGTATTGTCGCGGTGGGCAACCCGAACGTCGCCTGTACGGTCAACGAGTTTGGTGTCAATGCGTTCGCGGACGATCGGAGCCAAGTCCAGTTCTGCCTTCCGATCTCCGGTCTCGAATCGCTGATCGACGGTGAAACAGTGGTTTCGGTCCGCGCGCTGGATATCGAGGGGCGTCCGGGTGTACCGGCGCAAGCGGCGGTATTTGTTGGCACGGATCCGCTGCCGACTCTTCCCCCTACGGCGACGGCAACCGCGTTGCCGACGGAAACACCTAGCCCGACGGAAACAGAGACCCCGGCGCCGAGTGCGACAGCCAGCACGACCCCGAGTCGTACGCCCACCCCCGACCCGCTGGCGACGTCGACCAGGACGCGGACGCCGTCACGCACCGGTACGCGGACCAGGACGCCGCGCAACACCGTGACGTTCACTCGGACAGTGCGCGGTACGCGAACCCCGACGTCGACGCGGACCACAACGGCGACTAGGACCCGGACACCGACCCGGACACTCACAGGTACCCGGACGGCAACGCGTTCGCGTACGGCGACAAAAACGAGAACCCCGACGATCACCAGAACGCCGACACGAACCCGAACGATGGGCCCCTCGCCGACGGGGACCTTGCCGACAGCGACCCGTACCCTCGTGCCGACCCGTACCCCGCGTCCGACACGCACCGAGACGGTGACCCGGACCGCCACCGGCACGCGGACGGGTACGCGTACGCCTACGCCTACCCGTACGCGCCCAGGTACACGCACGCCGACCCCGTCGCGCACTCGCCCGGGGACGCGCACTCCCACGCCGACCGATTCTCCTACCTCTACGCGGACTCCTTCGCCGAGCCGTACTGCGACGATCACGCCGATCACTCCCGGCGCTCCAACGCCGACGAACACGTCGGAGCCGACGCTGACACCGACGGCGACTCGCACCCGGACGCCGACTCGCACCCGGACGCCGACGCGTACGGCGACCCCGTCGCGGACTGACACTGCGTCGCCGACGATGACCGGTACCGCAACGGTCACGGGAACACGGCCCCCCTCGTCCACTCCTACTGCGACGAGAACGCCTACATTGACGAGAACCAGTACGCGATCTTCGACGCCGACGTTGACCAAGACGAACACCCGTACGCGCACGAACACCCGCACGCGAACCAATACTGCGACGCATACGGGGACCCCGACTTCGACGGAGACGCGAACCAATACGAGAACTCCGACCGTGACGTTGACGCCGACGATTACTCAGACCCCGACCATCACGCGGACGCCGACGGAGACGAGAACTCCGACCAACACCCCTCGTCCGGGAGTCGTGGTCACGTACTTGGGACTAGCCCGGCCGGATGACTCAGTCATCGAGCCGTCGGGGACCACCGACGACGGGCTACCGATTTACGAGCGCCCGGTTGGCTTTCTATTTAGTATCGTCGTTGAAGGGCGGCCCTTCTCGTTCGTACGCGGAGCCGGGCGATCGACGTTCCGATTCAGCCCTGGAGACCCGTCGGCTCGCCCCGACATGGAAATGTTGTTGTCGAACCCGATTGGCAATGGCAGTGCCGAAGTTTGCGACAACATGCTGCCGATTATCGGTGGGGTTCCCAGTATTGCGAACTTCGAACAAACCCAGGAGGTGGCGAACGCGCTCAATGATCTGGGTTGCCGTTTTGTCGACGGCTCGGGCCAAACGATTGCGCGCTCTAGCAGCGAGGCCTGTACCAGCTCTAGCGACGGCGGGTTCCGCTTTGTTGATTCGACGAGCTTGGTCCAGTTTTGTGGGCTGATCGCTGAGGCCTTTTCCTTTCCCGTTGGGGACACCACTGTGACGGTTAGGCTGCGAGACCAATTCGGGGTGCCGGGTCCGGAATCGGCTATGGTGATCCGCGTCGGGCGTTAGAAGGGGACTTGGCGGACCGTCGTTGACTCCGCGGGGGGCATTCGTTAGCCTCTACGAAAGCCGCGATGGTGAGGATTCCAGCCCGTCGCCCGTTCGAGAGTCGTTGTAAGTCCTCGGGTTTTTGCTGGTACCACCATGCAATTGATTTGCGTTCGTCGCGAGGAAGGATGCCTAAATGGCTGTAAAGAAAGCAAAAACTGCTCAAAAGGCTAATGCGTCATTACACAAGCACGAGTGCCCGAGTTGTGGCTCAGAAAGCCGTGTCACCCTGTATACTGGGTATGGCCAGAAAGGCTTCTTTTGGGTTTGCGAAAAGGCATGCGGCTATTCGGCACGAACCTAATTTCGGGTCGCGCGGAACGGTAGCCCCAGGAGACTAGTCGATGGCGTCCACGAAGGCGAAAAAGACCCCCACTGGTAAGACAGACAAGGCCAAAGCCGGACGTTCGAAAGCCCGTAAGCCGTCGTCCGTGCTGGGCAAGGATGATTCCGGCCAAGATGACGGTGATCTGCCTAAGGACGAAACCGGCCGACGCAAAATCAAGCGTCAGTACGAGACCCTTCTCGGCATCCGTATTGAGAAACTGAAGGGCCGCATCCTCAACCGAGAGCGTATCAACAAGACGATCGAGGGCGTGTACTTCATTTGCATCAAGTGCAAGCAGGTTTGCCACAATATGGACGACGGTCTGGTGGAAGATCCCGACAACGTGGTCAACGCGTGTGGGAACTGCTCAAACTCGAAGGGCAAGTCGGGCAAGAGCAAGCAAGACGCGGCCTGAGCCGGCACGGCTTTTGGTTGCCCGTTGAGCCGGCACGGCTTTTGGTTGCCCGATGAGCCGGCACGGCTTTTGGTTGGCCGATGAGCCGGCACGGCTTTTTTTGCCCTGAATGAGCCGGCACGGCTTTTTTTGCCCTCATCGTTCAACCGACTACTTGTGTCCTGAACCAGGCCTTCGACGCTCCTGCCGGCGTCCCTTGTCCTAAGATTTGCCAAACATGACTTCGTGGTCGTGGCTTGGCACGGACGCGGATTGCTCGCCGATTGCAACCGACCAACGATCTAGGCTGGGATATCGAAAAAATCTGCTGGCGTTGGCGAATCGATGGTCATAGCGATTCCTGAGCGAGGGTGCTCTAGCGCGACACGGGTCGCGTGCAGTAGCAGTCGCATCGAGGCCGATGTTGGTTCACCGTAGAGCCGATCTCCGATGATCGGATGTCCGATCGAGGCCATGTGGGCTCTGATCTGGTGTCGCACCCCGGTTTCGATGGTAATCTCTACTTTTGAGTAACTTGCGCTTTCGGTTGATCCGATTGGCGTATAGCGCGTGATCGCGGCGCGCGAGGGCTTCTTGGAATGAGGCGGCGCGACTTCGACGCTGCCACTGATGGCGCTGTCCTGCAGCGCATCGGTAATCTGTCCGGGACTGTCGATATGACCGCGGACGATGGCGACGTAGGTCTTGCGGATCTTGTGCTCGGAGAAGCCTCTGCGAAGTTCTTCGTACGCCCGGCGGGTCCTTGCGCCGACCAGCACCCCGGAAGTCGCGGTGTCCAGCCGGTGAGCGATCCCGGATTCGATCCCATACGCGGTGATTGAGGCGGTCTCCGGAAACCGGGCGACGAGAAAGTTTGCCGCCGTGCCGAGATCAGTCACACGCTGTGCGATCGAGGGCATGTCGCACGGCTTGTCTAGCGCGACGAGGTCTTCGTCGGCGAAAAGGATCGGTAGCGAAAGCTCGGCTTGCGGGCGCAGAGTGAGGGTTTCGACCAGGCGAGCGTCGACCGAAACTCGATCTCCAGGAGCCAGAGGACGTCCTTTGCGGGACTTTTGGCCATTGACGAACACGTCGCCGCGGCCGAGTACCGTTAGGATGTGCCGGCGCGAAAGATGCGGCAGGCTATTGCAAAGGAATCGATCCAGCCTCATCGGCTCGGTGGCCAGCAGTGCGAGGCGTCGGGTCAAAGCGTGTCCTCGGAGGGCAGATCGGCCTCGAGATTTTCTGCGATGTAGCGGAATACCTGGTCCGAGAACAGTAGAGAGAAGTGTCCGACACCATGCACCTCGATGTTGAATGCCCCCGGGTAGTAGGCACCATCTGTTGGATCGAGCCAGGCATCACCGTCCGAGTAGAGTGCGATCCCATCGAATTTGCGCTGGCGCGGGTCCGCTTCGTTGACCAACGAAATGTAGGCAGACTTCGGATGGACGTCGCCGGTTAGAGATTTTGCGAAAGTCCCCTGATGAGGCGTGGCCAACGTCAGGATTCGTTCGAATCGATTGTACTTCGATGCGATTTGGCGGGCGATCAAGCCAGCGCGACCGAATCCAATCAGAGTAATAGGTCCGGGGGGGCACTTCTCGCTGATTTCGGTGGCCAGATGATCAATGGCTTCAGATGTACCGGGGTTTTTAACTTTGCTAGATCCAACGACGTTCCATCCCGCGCCGCGCAGCCTCCGCTGCAAGAGCCAGGTTGCCGATTTCGGAAGGCGACGTTCCGGAATGAGGGCGATTGTTGCACGCCGGTTGGCGGCTGTCGTTGATCGGGCCGGGACGAGCGTTGACAGTGGCCCAAGCAGGAGCAGGGCGGTGGCCACCACCTCGTCGATCAAGGCGCGCATGGACAGCAGCCCGGGAACTTTGCCGTGGCCCCGTTTTCGCGGCTGTGTCCGTGGCCAATGGATCGCGGTGTTGATGCCGATCAGGAGGATCGGGATCAAGAGAAGGGCGACCGAGAAAAGAAGTGCGATCATTGTAATGGTTGCGCCTTGCGGATCCGTTTCTTCGCCGAATCCTATGGGCTGGTAGCCAAGGGCGGGGCGAATGGTTCACGAGTGACCGCTACCGCAAACCGCGCCCGACGGCCAGAGGGCGCTCCGGTTGCGCCCGTTCTGAGTCGGTTGTTCGCAAAGCTCGAGCAAAGTCGTCTTGCTATTGTTTACACGTTCGGAAATGATCCGGCGCCATCGTCGCCATTTGCGGCGGGAAAGGTAGGTCTGGATGGGGGCGAGAACGTCTCGCGGAGGTGGTGGGCGACACCGTTGGGCTGTCATTATGGCGGGTGGTGTCGGGTCTCGGTTTTGGCCGCACAGCCGGAGGAAGCGTCCCAAGCAGTTCCTCAATGTTCAGGGTCAGCACACACTCATAGAAGACGCCCTACACCGACTGCGCGGAGTGGTGCCTGCGGAACGAGTGTTGGTCGTAGCCGGTCCGGAGTTTTCTGGACTGATTCGCCGACATCTCAAGCAGCTGCCGGCGAAGAATCTGGTCATTGAACCGTCGGCGCGCGGTACCGCGGCCTGCTTGGCATTGGCCGCGAAGGAGATTGAAAAACGCGACCCGGAAGGGGTCATGGCGGTTTTCACTGCCGACCACGTGATCGGGCCGCTGGATAAGTTCCAGCGATGTGTGCGGATCGCCTACGCGACCGCCGAGTCCGAACGCTGCTTGGTGACGTTCGGAATCAAGCCAACTGGTCCGGACACGGGATTTGGTTACATTGAGGTGGGCGCGGCCCTTCGCCGATCCAGGCCGCGCGTGCTGTGGGCGAAGCGCTTCGTCGAGAAGCCGGATGTCGCGACGGCGCGTCGCTATCTACGGACGGGGCGCTACTACTGGAATTCCGGCATGTTCGTCTGGTGCGTCGATGTGCTGGCGGAAGAATTAGCCCGTTACGCGCCGAAAATCGTACGCGCTGTGGATGCAGTGGTCGCGGCCCCGAGTCGGGGGCCGGTGCTCGCCCGTGCACGGCGGGTTTTTTCAAGGCTAGAGTCGTTGCCGATCGACGTCGCCGTCATGGAGAAGTCGGATCGAGTTGCCGTGGTCGAAGGTGACTTCCGGTGGGACGATGTTGGCAGCTGGGCGGCGATGGACGGAGTGTGGCCGCGGGATAGCGCGGGCAACGTGTCGCGCGGTAACGTGCTTCAGATCGATTGCCGGGACACTGTTTTGAGCTCGGACGGTCGGTTGATCGCCGCGGTGGGTGTGGATGATCTGGTTGTCGTGGAGAGCTCGGACGCCATCCTCATCTGCCCGAAGAGCCGCGCGCAGGAGGTCAGGCGCATTGTCGACGAACTCAAGAGACGAGGAGATCTGGACCGGCTCTAGTCTCCGTCGAGATCTCGATCCTCGCCGCCAGGCTGGGACGACGGATCGCAAGGAGTAGTCCGCGAGTTGATGATCCGAAGGTACGCAGAGCAAGACACCGAGGCGGTGATTGACGTCTGGCGGCTAGCCAGCGAAGTGGCCACGCCGTTTCTTCCGGCTGATTTCTTGGAACGGGAGCCAGACAATATTCGCAACATCTATTTGCCGCACGCTGAGACCTGGGTGTTTGAGGCTGAAGGTTCGGTTGTCGGTTTTCTATCGCTCATCGGAGACGAGGTCGGCGCGATCTTCGTGTATCCTCGATGTCATGGGCGTGGGATCGGGCGAGCGCTGATGGACCACGCAGTGCAATTGCGAGGGTCTCTGTATCTGGACGTGTTCAAGGACAATGCACTCGGGCGTCGCTTCTACGAACGCTACGGTTTTCTATGTGAAGGCGAGCACGTCCACGAAGAAACCGGCTGCACTTTGGTGAGGCTCAAATTGGGGCGAAAATAGGCTTGGCCGCCCGCCGAAAGACAGGACGGTGAGCTCTTGATTGAGGCGGCGCCGTGTTGGTTTCGTGCCCGCCGAAGCTGCATGCTATCTTTTTGAGTCCTATCTTTGAGATCGATATGAGCGAACCTGCGCTGAAGCTGCCCGATGAAACGTCGCTGCCGCCGGAGATCCCGGCGCCGCGACCACTGAATTTCCTGGTTCGTAGTCTTTGCTGGCTCCTGTTTCGCGCGGTCAAGATGGATCCGGCAGATGTCGAGCGGATCCGGAGCCTCTCCGAGCGCGGGGCGGTGGCGTATGTGCTGCGGATGCGTTCGTGGGTGGACTGCCTGCTGACAACCTATGTGTTGGAGCGCGAGGGGCTTCCATCCCCGTCTTTTGTGAACGACATGCGGCCGCTGTGGATGCGTCCACTGTCGGCGATCGGGCGCGGGCTGTGGCTCGGTTTTTCTGAGCTGCGGCCACGGTCGCAGGAGCTGCGCGGCTTTGCCGACCGTGCCGAGTGTTGCCAGCTGGTGGAGCGTGGTCACCCGATCCTCTTGTTCCTGCGCGGTCGCAAGCCGCGGTGGCGCTTTGGTAAGCGCCGCCGCCTGACCGGCTTTCACCACGGACGGGATTACATCCGGGAGATCGTTCACCACC
Source organism: Deltaproteobacteria bacterium (assembly GCA_029262455.1). Taxonomy (GTDB): domain Bacteria; phylum Desulfobacterota; class Binatia; order HRBIN30; family CADEER01; genus CADEER01. The sequence goes on from JAJCZJ010000041.1 coordinate 34,675, forward strand.
ACTGGCAGTCCGAGACCGACGTCTTCTTCGTTCCCCTGGTTCCGTTGCGAGGTCGCGGCATGCGTCGCAAGGAGTCCCGCTTGGCAACTCTCGTGTACAGTCTGCAGGAGACGCCGAGTGAAGGCCGCCGCTTGGCTTCGCTCTTGTGGAATCGCAGTGACACCTCGATTAGCGCCGGTGATGAGGTTGGCCTGCGCGATTTCGTGCGAGGCTATGGGCGCGAGGGCGAGGAGCGCACAGTGCGCCGTTTGGCGAGGAAGTTGCAGATTTATCTGTATCGCGAGGAACGCGTGGTCTGGGGGCCGTTGCTGCTGCCAAAGCCGCAGGTTTGTCGCTTGGTTCTCGATACCAAGGACGTGCGCGAGACGATCGCTCAACTGGTCGCGGACGGTGAGGGCTCAGAGGCCCAGATGCAGCGGCGCGCCAGTCGTTACATCGAAGAAATGGCGGCTGACTTCAAGAAGAGCTACTTTTCGGTGCTCGAATTCGCCTTCAACTGGATGTGGCCGCGCATGTTTTCGGGTCTCGATCACAGGGGGCTCGAACGGGTCGTGGAGTGCGTCAAGCAGCATCCGGTGGTGCTGGTGCCCTGCCACCGCTCTCACTTCGACTACATCATTCTCAGTTATCTGTTTCACCTCAACTACGTCAGCCCGCCGCACATCGCGGCTGGAATCAATCTGTCTTTCTGGCCGATGGGCCCGCTGTTTCGCGGGGCAGGCGCGTACTTCATTCGCCGCACGTTTGAGGGGGACGATCTCTATAAAGCCGTCTTTCGTCAGTATCTGACCTTCTTGATTCGCGAGGGCTACACTCAGGAGTTCTTTCTCGAGGGAAGCCGCAGTCGCACTGGGAAGATCCTTTCGCCAAAGCTCGGCGTCCTAAGTGCGGTGGTGGAAGCGTTCGCACGCGGGGCACGGCGGGATTTATATTTTGTTCCCGTTTCGATTCACTATGGTCGGGTTGCGGAAGAGGACGCGTATCAACGCGAGCTCGGCGGGGCGGAGAAGCAGAAGGAGTCTCTCGGCGCGTTGATCCAAGCCCGCCGCGTGCTGCGCCGGCGTCATGGCACGGTCTACGTGTCCTTTGCCAAGCCGCTGTCGCTGAGCGAAGCGTTGGGAGACCAGCGACAAGAGTTTGCGGGTGACGACGAAGCAGCGGAGACCGAGCGTCGTCGATTTGTCCAGAAGCTTGGACTGCGCTTGGTCCGCGAGATCAATCGCGCCAGCATCGTAGGGGCGACCTCGGTATCGTCTACGGTTCTGCTGGCGTCTGGAGCCGACGCGTGTCGTGAGCATGACTTTGTCGCGCGCGCACGATCTCTGGTGGCGTACCTGCGCCGTCGGGAGATCGCGCTGAGTGCATCGTTGGAGCGCAACGACGATGCCGAATTTCGCGAGAGTTTGTCGTTCCTCGAGGGCGGGAATCTGGTGCGGCGCTTCGACGGGGTGGACGGCAGCGTCATTCATGTCCCCCAAGAAAAACGGCTCGCGCTCGATTTTTACAAGAACAACGCGATCCACTACCTGTTGCAGCCTTGTCTCCTGTTGGATGCGATTGGTCGCGGCAAAGTCGCAGGCGAAGCCGACGATGATGTAGCTTGGTGGCTGGATTTTTTGCGCTGGGAGTTCCCGCTGCCTGATCGGGAAGCGCTCGAAGGAGAGCTTGCGGCGTCCCGCGAGGCGATGCGAGCCGAAGGTGTCCTGATCGGTGTGGATCGCGAAGAGGTGGTCTCTGATCATCCCTTTGCCATCACGATGTCCGGAGTTCTCGACAACTTTCGCGAGGCATACTTGGTGGCGACTCAGGTGTTGCGGACCCTGCCCGAGGAGGGAGAGCCTCGTAAGTCCTTTCTCGAGAGAGCCAAGACGCAGCACTCGACAGCGCTTCTGCTCGGTGATTTCGAGAAGCCCGAAGGCAGTTCCTCGGTGATATTCACAAATGCTCTCAAGCGGTACGCCGAGCTGGGCATTGTGTTGGTGGGATCTGAAAAGGATCCTGTCGTTGGGCGCGGGCCCGCCTGGAGCGAAATCCCTGAGTACGAGCTGAGGATCGCGGCTTCGCTACGCGAACAGCTTCCCTAATCAGTTGATCGCGCCGTGCTTCTGGCTCCCCTCTCGGCGGGGCCTGGGATGCCGGGTTATCGCTCGAGCGGCCTTGATGAGCTTATCGGAGCGATTAGGAGATTTCGTCCTGCTTTGCCGGAGGGCGAGTTGACCGCCCAATTGGCCCATGATCAGGTAAGACTCGTATGAGTGTTGCTGTATTCGAAGTGGTTTGACTAACAAAAAGAATCATATTATTGCCCGGTCGCGCTGCTCTCAGTGAGCGAAAAAATCCAAAAAGATCCCAGAGATGGGGAGTTCGTTGAGGAGCGGGTCGAGGAGATGGCCCGCGATCTAGCGCAACACATCAATTCAGTCCCAAGCGAACAAAGGGAGCATCTGCGCGAAATGGTCGTCCACCTGGTGCGCGATGAGGTACAGATCGCCCCGCCCTCGATCCAAGGATCGGCAGGCGGTGGCGTGGGTGCGTTCAATCCGTTCGCGATTGGCATCCCACTCGCGTTGGCAGGAGCGGTCTTGATGATTTTGTTCCCGCCTGTCGGGTTGATGTTGTTTGCGGCAGCAGCTGCGACGATGGCTTGGGGAGTGCTCTCTGTCCTCTTGTCGCGCGGAGGTGAGTAGAACGATGGCAAAAGCAAAGAAGCTATCCGCGGAGGAACAGGCGGCCCTGGACAAGGTTCAAGGGATCGAATCGGGTGAAATTCCTGAGGATCCGCCGCCACGGGGAAGTCTGTGGTCGCGTCGGGATTTTCTCGGTCGGCTCAATTGGGTCGGTTTTGGGGCATTTTCTACGATCTTCTTGCTCGGGTTTGTGCGCTCGGCGTTCCCGCGGGTGCTGTTCAAGCCTCCGAGCACGTTCAAAGCCGGTGCCCCAGGGGAATATACGGTCGGGGAAGTTTCCTCGCGTTTCAAGAAGGAGCATCGGGTGTGGATCGTCCGCGAGTCGGATGGCTTTTACGCCCTGTTCGCGAAGTGCACCCACCTCGGTTGCACGCCGCGTTGGCTCAAGGTTGAGCAGAAATTCAAGTGCCCTTGTCACGGCAGCGGATTCCGTAAGACTGGAATCAACTTCGAGGGGCCAGCCCCTCGTCCGCTGGAGCGTTACCGGATGGAGCTCAACGAGGAAGGGCAGCTCGTGGTCGATATGGGCGTTACCTACCGCTACGAAAAAGGGGATTGGGATAAGCCAGGTGCTTTCCTAACCGCCTGAGCGCGGTTCTTTACGGGGGAACGTTGAACAATGAGTAAGTGGGAAGAGACGAAGCGTCAGATCACCGAGTCTCAGGTCTGGCAGTCGATCTTTCGGCACGGGTACGACGATACGCCTGGCAACCGAGTCCAGATGGTTTCGGGCAATGTGTGGTTGCACTTGCATCCGTCGAAAGTCCGCCGTCACGCGATCCGGATGCGCTTTACCTGGTGCATGGGTGGAATCACCTTCTTGATGTTTCTGGTCACCGTGGTGACGGGCATCTACTTGATGTTTTATTACCGGCCGACGGCTGAGTACGCCTATGCCGACATGAAGTATCTCGAATTCGACATGCCTTTCGGGATGTTCATGCGGAACATGCATCGCTGGGCCGCGCACGCGATGGTGATCGCGGTTTGGTTGCATATGTTTCGGGTCTTCTTGACGGGATCCTACAAACCACCCCGCGAGTTCAACTGGATCGTCGGTGTCCTACTCTTGGTGCTGACATTGCTCCTGAGCTTTACCGGCTATCTATTGCCTTGGGACCAGCTCTCAATCTGGGCTGTGACCGTGGGCTCGAACATGGCCCGAGCGACACCGCTGTTGGGGTACGAAGGACCATTCGCCGACTGGACCGGGGCCAACCCAATATACGACGCCCGCGCGTTCCTCTTCGGTGGTGGCGAGATTGGTCCCCACACTCTCCTGCGGTTCTACATTTTGCACTGCATCTTCATTCCATTGGTTGCCAGTTTGTTCATGGCAGTTCACTTCTGGCGCATTCGACGCGATGGATTCTCCGGGCCACCGGTCTGAGGCGTTAGGAGCATACGATGGCAATGTCTCGGGAGATGTTCTGGGCCCTGATCACCTCGGTCGGGCTGGTCGTTACGGTGTTGTTCGTTCCGGGAGGGCGTGTTCTCGTCTTGCCGGAGCTCTTTATCCTGGTGATGATCGGGCTTTACGCTCTGGCAGCGCCCGGAGCGGAGATTACCGATCCAGATAGCGCCCGGCCGGTTGTCGATACCGGACCCGGTGACGACAAGGTGCACACGTGGCCTCACCTGGTTCGCAGCGAGTTCCTGTGCGCGATATTCATCACCTTGTTGCTGATTGTTTGGTCGCTGTTGGTCGATGCTCCGCTGGAGGATCCGGCGAACCCAACACGGACGCCGAACCCTTCAAAAGCGCCTTGGTATTTTCTCGGCCTTCAGGAAATGCTGGTCTTCTTTGATCCCTGGCACGCCGGAGTAGTGTTGCCGAGTTTTATCGTCGTGGGCCTGATGGCGATTCCCTACATCGATATCAACCCTGCCGGGAACGGCTACTACGCGTTCGAGTCCCGCAAGATCGAGATCCTGACCTTCTTTCTGGGATTTCACATCCTGTGGATTTCGTTGATCATCATTGGGACCTTCCTGCGTGGGCCTGGGTGGAACTGGTTTTGGCCCTGGGAGGTTTGGGATTCCCATAAGGTCGAGGCGCTGACGAATGTGAACTTGCATTACAAGTTTGGCGTGCGCACGGAGACAGGAGCGATGATTTTCGGGGCGATCGTTGTTCTCGGCTACTTTGTCCTCGGTACGATCGCGATGTACATGGGGATCGTCAAGATGAAAGGGCAGGAGTTCATGCAGCGGTGGGGAATGCCGCGATTTATCCTGACCTCGTTTCTCTTTCTTAATATGATGTCTGTCGTGATCAAGATGGTCATGCGCCACGCTGGGAACATCATGTATGTCTGGCAGACTCCTTGGATCAATTTCTAACGGGCCCACCGGGTTCTGCTCAGGATAGGGATGTTCTATCTCGCGAAGGTGATTCAGGCGCTCGGCATTGCCGATGTCGGTTACGCGCTCTTCGTCGGGATGACGCAGAAAAACAGTATGGGCCGGGAACTGACTTTGATGATGCTCGGATTATTGATTTTTTCATTCGGGCGTTTTTTGGAACGTCGGGCACCGCAGGGGTAAGTTGATGTCGAAAGCGGACGAAGAGAAGAAGTCGTACTCATCCGTGTTTCTTCTCGCGGTGGCGCTGTTATTGGCGACCGCTATCTGGATCGTGTGGGATGACCAAATCTCGCGGCGGCCTTGGAAGAAGTACCAGTATGAGTTCTCCGAAATGCAGATTGATCGGGCCAAGGCCGAGGTCACGGCGGAGCAGAAGCGCCTGGACGATTCCTCGGACTATCAGACTGTGGTCGAGGAGCTGCGCGAAGCGCGTCAGGGTACTGAGGGTGGCGAAACCGGCGCCGCGATTTCAGAGCTGAGCAGCCGCGAGGCCGCTGCCCGCATCGTCTTTGACGATGCGGATTTTGATCTGCGGCTCGTGAAGAGTCAGATCGAAGAAGCGTGGTACGAGTTTGAGCATGCGGAGCTGATGCACGTCGATACGACGGGCCCGAAGCACCATTTAGAAGAACTCGAAGCAAAAAAGGTAGCGACGGAGGCTCGGGTTGCCGAGGCGCAGGCGCGACTCGATCAGATCCTCAACGAAAAGGAAGAGATTTTTTCCGTCGTCGAGACTCTCGAAAAGCAAAAGAAGGAAATGGAAAGCGGCCTGGGACGTTTGGAGCAGAACGTCGAGGGGTTGGTTATCCCGGTTGGGCCGTTTGAATTTCCGAAGATTCCAAAGATCCAACAGGTGGTGTTGAACGAGTTCGATCGCAACGCTTACAATCAACCATTGGCTCGCGTCGATCGGTGTACGTCCTGCCACACGGGTATCAACAAGGATGGTTTCGAGGACGCCGAGCATCCTTTTCGCACACACCCTGACCGCAAGCTTTACTTGGGCACGCACTCTGTTGAGAAGTTCGGTTGCACGCCTTGCCACCAAGGCCAAGGCCCTGCGGTCAATTCTCCCGAACAGGCTCACGGCTGGGTCAAGCATTGGCTCGATCCGATGTACCAGGGCGACGACGTCCAAGCGGGATGCATCGGGTGCCATGACAACGTCCGGATTGAAGGAGCCGAAACGATTGCTCTCGGCGAGAAGCTGTTTGAGCAAGTCGGTTGCGTCGGTTGTCACCTGGTCGATGGCTATGGCGACCTGCCGAAGATTGGACCGTACTTGCGACGCGTGTCGGCGAAGGTCGACGCCGACTGGCTGGTTGACTGGGTGAAAAATCCCCACGAATTTCGGCCGCGGACCAAGATGCCGAATTTCTATTTTGATCAGGCCGAGGCCGAGGCGATCGCTGGTTATATCCTGGCGAGTTCGGCGAAAGAGGGCGAGGAGTGGCTCGCTTCGCATCCGGCTCCGGGCGGGATCGACTCAAGTGACGCTGCTTTGGTCGCCAAGGGGGCTGAGCTTGCGGATTCGTTGGGTTGTCGAGGCTGTCACGGCCTAGCTCCAGGCGAGTCACCGGCTCTGCTCGGCGATTCGAAGGATATCGCGCCCAATCTCGGCAATATCGCGGAAAAGGCGAATCAACGGTGGATGTACCACTGGTTGAAGAACCCGCGCGGCTATTCGCCGGAAGCGCGGATGCCTAGTCTTCGGTTGAGTGATGACGAGGCGAAGGCCTTGGTGTCCTATCTCGGGACTCTCGGAGAGCCCGCCGGAAGTGACGATGCTGCGACGCGGGACCGACTGCTCGACGCAGACAACGTCGCCGAGGGCGAGGCGTTGGTTCGTAAATACGGCTGCGCCGGATGTCACAACATCCCGGGGATGGAGGCCGAGTCGAGAATTGGTGTCGAGCTGTCTGTCTTTGGGTCGAAGCCGCTCGAGGAACTGTTCTTCGGCAAACGCACCGATATCCCTCACACTTGGAAAGATTGGACCTACAACAAGATCAACGAACCGCGCATTTACGAAACGGATCGAATCGAGCAGGTCATGCCGCACTTCGCTCTTTCAGAGGAAGATATCGATGCGATCCTCGTCTTTCTCGCCAGTCGTCAGGAAGCGAAGGTCCCGGAGGCGTACAAGCTCGCCGATCGGCAACGCGAGCAGGCGTTGGTCGATGGACTGCGTGTGATTGAGCACTATAACTGTGTCGGCTGTCACGTGATCAACGACCAAGGCGGTGCGATCCTCGCGCGCTACGAAGAGAATCCGAGTCTTGGCCCGCCAATTCTCAACGGCGAAGGTGCCAAGGTTCAGTCGGACTGGTTCTACAGCTTCCTCAAACAGCCGGTTCCGTTGCGGCCCTGGCTCAAAATTCGGATGCCGACGTTTGGGGTGAGCGACGACGAAGCTCGAAAGATCGTCGAATACTTTGCGGCGCTGGAGGGAATCGATAGCCCGTTCGTTCACATCGATCAGGCGGCGCTATCGCCCGAGTATGTCGAGGCAGGAAAGTTGTTAGCCTCCGTCGATTACTTTTCTTGTTACACCTGTCACCAGCAAGGGGAGCGCAAGCCGGAAGGACCTGAGGAAGGCTGGGCGCCCGATTTGGCGATGGCGAGCGAACGGCTCAATCCGGACTGGATCGTCGAGTGGATCAAGGATCCTCAGGCGTTGATGCCGGGTTCGCGCATGCCCGCCTTCTATGACTTTTCAGACGACTCGCCGGACGGTCCCGATGACGTACTTGGCGGTAATGACCTTGAACAGGTCAAGGCACTACGGGATTACCTGTTAACGCTAGGCTCTATGCCGGTAGCTGCCGCGCCTGTGGTCGCCGATCCGGAGCGCGTCGAACCGGCAGCCATGGATCAAGGTACCGACGGTACTGCAAGTTCAGAGACATCAAACGCGGCCGCACCTGAGACCGTGCAAGTGGAGGGGTAGTCGGGCAGCATAGGAGCGGTCGGACAAACCCCATTTAAGGAGAACGATATGTTGAATTTCAGAATGATTGCTCAATCCGCTGCCCTGACTTTGGGCGCAGCGCTCGTATCCACCGCGGCGATCGCCTACGAAGGTGGCGCAGTAGCTGGCGGTGGCTCGATCAAGGGAACCGTCAAGTTCAAGGGCGAGGCGCCTGCGCAGGAAGTGCTCGACGTCAACAAGGACAAGAAGGTTTGTGCCGTTGGCGAGAAGAAGTCGAACGAGTTGGTGGTCGGGGCCGATGGCGGTATCCGCTATGCGGTCGTTTCGCTGACCAACATCAGCAAGGGGAAGGCCTTTCCAGAGGGCGAATCCATTCTTGACCAGGCCGGTTGTGAGTATTTGCCGTACATCGTCATCGTTCCGACGGGCTCCGAGCTTGTGATCAAAAACTCGGACGGTATTTTGCACAACATTCACACTTATAGCGACAAGAACAAAGCCGTGAACCGAGCGCAGCCGAAGTTCAAGAAGAAGATCAAAGAGTCCTTCGCTGAGCCGGAAATGGTCAAGGTTACCTGTGACGTGCACGGATGGATGAAGGGCTGGCTCGCAGTTGTGGACCACCCGTACTATGTGATCACGGACGAGAAGGGCGCGTTTGAGCTAACCGACGTGCCGGCCGGTGAGTACGAGATCAAGGTCTGGCAGGAAAAGCTCGGTGAATCGACACAGAAGGTTACCGTTGCAGGCGGAGCCGAGGCTGCTGTGACCTTCGAGCTCGCCGCTAAGTAAGTCTACATTCTCCATTTTAACACTGGATTGACGCGAAAAGGGGGGTCCACCGGATGTTGCCCTGGCTTCCGGAAAACATCTCTACGTACGGCGGCGATATCGATTGGCTGTTCCGACTGATCTTTTGGATCACGACGATCGTCTTCGTCGGCGTACAAGGGACGTTTCTCTATTTCTTGTTCAAGTACCGGGCTCGCCCGGGACACAAAGCGATCTATTCGCATGGGAACAATACCCTCGAGATTGCCTGGACGATTGCACCATCAGTCGTCTGCGTGGTGCTGGCGCTGCTGAGTCGTGCGACATGGGATGAGATCAAAGCGGAGATCCCGCCGGTTGATGTTACGGTTCGCGTCTACGCGAAGCAGTTCAACTGGGATTTCATCTACCCTGGGCCTGATGGCGCTTTTGATACCGATGACGATCTGACGATCGAAAACGAGCTCAACGTGCCCGTGCACAAAGTCGTGAAGCTCGAAATGCTGTCCCGTGACGTGATTCACAGTTTTTTCGTCCCGGTTCTTCGGTTCAAGCAAGATACGATGCCAGGCCGGCAGATTGACGGTTGGTTCGAAGCCACCAAGACTGGCGAATGGGAAATCCCGTGTGCGGAGCTTTGCGGCTTCGGGCACTCGGGGATGCTCGGGTATCTCAAGGTTCACTCGGATCAAGACTACGCCGCTTGGGTAGCCAAGCGCTGGTCGAAGTGACCGGGGTTGTGAAGGAGAATTGGCGATGAGCGAAGCGGCCGCGGCCCACGCGCACGACGAACACCACCACGAGGGAGGGTTTGTCAGCACGTATCTCTTCTCACTCGATCACAAGATGATCGGCAAGCAGTTCTTGCTGTTGTCGTTGTTCATGATGATCATCGGTGGACTTCTAGCCCTGATGGTTCGCTGGCAGTTGGCGTACCCGGAGCAGCCTGTTCCCGGATTGGCCTGGGTGCCTGAGCCGTATCTCTACGACGGCATCATTCCGCCCGAGACCTACAACATGCTGTTCACGATGCATGCGACGATCATGATCTTCTTCGTCGTCATTCCGATCTTGGTCGGTGCGTTTGGAAACTTTCTCATTCCGCTGATGATCGGGACCAAGGACATGGCGTTCCCGATCCTCAACATGTTGTCTTTCTGGATCGCTGCGTTTGCCGGCGGCCTGTTGATCTCGAGTTTCTTCGTTGAAGGCGGTGCTGCCGCGGGTGGATGGACGGCCTACGCACCGCTGTCGGCTGCGGAGGTCTACACAGGTGTCGGCCTCGGCCAGGACCTGTGGATCATTTCGCTCGTCGTGCTCGGCATCTCGTCGATGATGGGGTCGATCAACTACATCACCACGATCATCAACATGCGCGCCCCTGGGATGACGATGTTTCGGTTGCCGCTGGTGGTCTGGTCATTGTTCATTACGGCCATTCTGTTGTTGCTGGCGTTGCCTGAGCTGACTGCGGCGATGGCCATGCTCCTCTTTGATCGGCGCTTTGGAACGGCGTTCTTCCTGCCTGAGCACGGCGGCGAGCCGATCCTCTGGCAGCACCTCTTTTGGTTCTTTGGGCATCCCGAAGTCTACATTCTGATCCTACCTGGGATGGGAATTGCTTCTGAGATTCTATCCGTGTTCTCGCGCAAACCGATCTTCGGATATCGCGCGATGGCGATGGCGATGATCGCGATTGCGTTCCTCGGCTGGGTCGTTTGGGGACATCACATGTTTCAGTCGGGCATGAACCCGACCATGGGTATGGCGTTCATGACGACCACGATGGTGATCGCCGTCCCTTCGGCGATCAAGACCTTCAACTGGCTCGGGACTCTCTGGGGTGGGAACATTCACTTCACGACGCCGATGCTGCACGCCCTGGCGTTTGTTTCGATGTTCGTCATCGGCGGGTTGAGCGGGATCTACATGGCGGCGACGCCGGTCGATATCTTCATCCACGACACCTATTTCATCGTCGGCCACATTCACTACGTGGTGTTTGGCGGAAGTATTTTCGCCATCTTTGGTGGCATCGCGTACTGGTTCCCGAAGATGTACGGCCGCATGATGAACGAAACGCTGGGCAAGATTCATTTCTTCGGGACGCTGCTGTTCTTCAACATCACGTTCTTTCCAATGCACATCATCGGGATCGGCGGTCATATGCGGCGCATCTACAACCCGGAGCAGTACGAGTTCCTGGAGCCGCTGCTGCATTGGAACGAGATCATGACGATTGGTTCGATTGGCTTGGGGATCTTCCAGATTGTATTTGCGGTGAACTTCTTCTGGAGCATGTTTGCTGGTGAGAAGGCGACGCAGAATCCCTGGCATGCGAACACGCTCGAGTGGGAGGCACCGACACCTCCGCCACATGGGAACTTCCTCGTGACGCCCACAGTCTATCGTGGCCCCTACGAGTACAGTGTTCCCGGTGAGAAAGAAGACTGGTTGCCGCAGGCGCGGCCTGGCTCGGGGGTTGCCGCGGCTCACTGAGCTGCGCGCGAAATCTTGCGATGAGCTCGGCACCTCAAGTACTTGCAACTTCGACCGGAGCAGTGACGCGTCGTTTGGATGCAGCGGTATTGCTGGAGCTCACAAAGCCGCGGTTAGCGGCGATGGTCTTGGTCACGACCGCCGCAGGCTTTTACCTCGCCGCGCACGCGGTCGTGGACGCCTGGCTGCTGTTGGCCACTTTGGTTGGCACTGGCCTCAGTGGGGCTGGATCGCTTGTCTTGAATCAGTACATCGAGCGCGATCTCGATGCCCGGATGGAGCGGACTGCAGGGCGACCGATTCCGAGTGGTCGCGTCGATCCGATCGATGCACTGCTCTTTGGCGCGATATTGACAGTCGTGGGGCTGACGATCTTGGCGGCGGCGGTGAATCCGCTAGCGGCTGCGGTGACTGCCGTTACGGTCGTGACGTACCTCGCACTGTACACGCCGATGAAACGTTTGACGCCGCTGTGTGCCATCGTCGGGGCGATCCCGGGAGCGCTGCCTCCGGTGACTGGTTGGGTCGCAGCGGCGGGGACGATCGAAGCCGGAGCACTGGCATTGTTCGTGATCATGTTCCTCTGGCAGTTGCCGCACTCGCTGGCGATTGCCCGATTGTACGAGGAAGACTACGGCCGCGCTGGCTTCAAACTGCTTCCTGTAGTTGACCCGGACGGACAGAGTACCGAGCGACAAATTGTATTGCACAGTGCCGCCCTACTGGTTGCGGGATTGGTCCCGACGCTGATTGGCGTTGCCGGCGTCGCGTACTTTGTGATCGCCTTCGTTTTGGGCTCTGGGCTACTGTTTTTTGGAGCGCTTGCGGCTTGGGACCCATCGAAAGTTGCAGTCCGACGCCTCTTGTTTGCAACGCTGGTCTACCTGCCGGCGCTGTTGGGAGCGATGGCGCTCGACAAGGTTCAAATTTGAGAACCATGCAGACGAACGGGCAGAACAATAAGCGTACGGCATTCATTCTGACGATGGTCGTCTTGGGGATGTATGTGCTGTCGGTGTTTGTGATCGTGCTAAAGGGATGATGGCACGTTCTGCGAACACAGCTGTTGCGCACGATCTGGCGATTGAAGAAGAGCGCCTTCATCTGCGGGTTGTGGAGCCGCAAGACGGTGGTCCGCCGCACCCGCCGGCCGCGCCGCCAGTCAGCAACACCCGGGTCGCGATCGCCATGTTCCTGGTGGCGGAGTCGATGTTCTTCGCGGGCTTGGTCGGTGCGTATTTGGTGTTTCGTGTCGGCAGCGTCGTTTGGCCGCCTGCCGGATTGCCGGCGTTGCCGTTGACGGTGACTTGGATCAACACCGTTTTCCTATTTTTCAGCGGTGTGGCAGTGGTCTCAGGCTTGCGCGGCATCCGCCGCGGGGATCAGCGTGCGTTGCGGCGCCGGCTGCTGTTGACCGCTGCGCTCGGCGCAGTGTTTGTGTCGGTACAAGGCTGGGAATGGGCAGGTCTAGTGCACCACGGCCTGACTCTGTCGAGCGGGCCCTATGGTGGCACCTTCTACTTGCTGATTGGGACGCATGCTGCGCACGTCTTGGGTGCGATGGGCTGGGTTCTTTGGGTCACGGCTGCGGCGCAGCGAGGTCGATATAGCGTCGAAAACCACGACGGTGTCGAGATGTGTGCAGTCTATTGGATTTACGTCTGCGCACTTTGGGGACTCCTGTTTGGGCTGGTGTACCACTGATGCTGCGGCGTGTTCGTAATACTGGGGCAGCGGCTGTAGTTGCGGTTGTCGTTGGGTCTTCTGGAGAAGCGGCGGCGCAGGGATGCGCGATGTGCAAGACCGCCGTCGGTGGCCCGGGAGATCCGCTTTCGGCAGGAATCAATGCCAGTATTTTTTTCATGATGGCCATGCCCTTCGTGCTGTTTGCGGCTGTTGGGGGATGGCTTGCGTATATGTTTTGGAGTAGCGGTCGGGCTGTGCAGCATCCGAACCCAGATCTCCTAAGCGCGGAAAGGGAGGCTTCAAGGTGAGTCAATCAGCGACAGCCGGTCACGTGGTGGAGAATTATGAAACGCCGCTGACCCCGGAGAGCTGGGGAAAACTTGGAATGTGGATCTTCCTCGCCGGCGACGCGATGTCCTTCGGGGCGCTACTGGCGACCTACGGCGCGCTGCGTTTTGGCGCGGTGAACTGGCCGATTCCGGTTGAGGCGCTCGGCGGGGTTGGGCTTTCGGCGTTCATGACGTTTCTGCTGATCTGCAGCAGCGTGTCGATGGTGAAGTCGCTGGAGGCGATGCAAAACGACGATCGCCTGGGCTGCATCAGATGGTTGGGATTGACCGTATTAGGCGGCGTCGCGTTCCTCGGCATGCAGGCGTACGAGTACACCCATCTCATTCACGAGGGCATGGTTCTGGCCGAGAATCCCTTCATTATCGACAGCACCGGAAGTGTCGTAGGTCATTGGCACGAGGGGATGGAACTCGCCGCCGGTCAGATGCGCGCTTCGAGCTTGTTTAGTACCACGTTCTACATGACCACCGGTTTCCACGGGATGCACGTCTTCAGCGGCGTGGTCTACCTGTCGATCGTTCTGATCCGGGTGATCCGCGGCAATTTTTCGGCCGACGATACCAACGTCATCGAGATTGCCGGGCTGTACTGGCACTTTGTCGATCTGGTGTGGATTCTGGTTTTTACCTTCGTCTATCTGGTCTAAGGGATCGGACGGGAGGATCAAGAAAATGTCTGGCGATTCTGCTCACGAGAACAACTATTACACGATCTTTATCATGCTGGCGGTTCTGACCGCAGTCGAGGTCGGAGTTCCGATGGTCATCACGGCATCGGTTCCGAAGATCGCGATTCTGGTAACGCTCGCCGTCATCAAGGCTGGGATGGTGGCGCTGTACTTCATGCACCTCCGTTTTGAGAAGAAGACGCTCGGTATTATTGCCATCTTGCCGATGATCATTTGTTCGTTTCTCTTGTTCATGCTGATGCCCGATTCGTCTTGGCGCTGGATCGGTTGAAGATCAGCACATGAGTGATCGTCGAGCCGAGCAGCGGATCTGGCTCGCGCTCGCTGCCTTTATCCTAATCATTCTCGGGCTCGGGGTCGTTTCGCTTTTGCGGGACGACCCCGATTCGCGTTTGCCGGTTCTCGCGACGGTTCCAGACTTCGCTTTGATCGGTACCGACGGCGAGAAAGTCAGTCGATCCGATTTCGACGGTGGGCTTTGGGTTGCGGATTTCATTTTTACCCAATGTGCCGGGGTTTGCCCGGTGTTGTCGGCACGGATGGCCGAGATCCAGAAGCAGCTCGACGATGGTGGCATCGATGCGAAGCTGGTGTCGATTAGTGTGGATCCCGCTCGGGATTCTCCTCAGGCGATGCGAGCCTATAGTGAGCGCTTTGGGGCGGATCCGGAGCGCTGGCGCTTCCTCACGGGTGATCGGGCGGCTCTGCATCAACTGATTGGGAAAGGGTTCCAGTTGGCGATAGCCGAGCGCTCGCCCGAAGAGGCCGAGGCAGACGGTGGAGAACTCATCACCCACAGCGACCGCTTCGTTCTAGTCGATCGGAATAGTCGTATCCGGGGCTACTACCACGGCACCGATCGGGAATCAGTCGCGCAGCTGGTTGAGGATCTCACATCGCTCGCCGAGCGGTAGGATTCGGCGCCGTTCGACGAGTGAGCCCTAACGGGTGAATCCGCATTGAATCGAGGACAATCCCTGCAGGGTGAGTGTCGCGGTGCCGCGAAGGGACTCTGGGTTCAAACCCAGGAGAATCACGCAATGCCACAAACCCGCCCTGTCGGGGGCGATACTGAATTCGATGCCGTCGCTATCGTGCGCCGATTCGTTCGGCGGCGGCTTCGAACTCTCGCCGCAGGTCGTCGTAGTTTCGAGCGACCGGGAAGTGTGGAAAATCGTCTATGACGTTTTGCGGCGGGCAGAATAATATGCCCGCGTCGGCCTGTCCCAGCATGGTGGTGTCGTTGTAGGAATCACCGGCTGCGATCGTAGAGAAATTGAGCAGGTTGAACGACATCACGGCCTTCCGTTTGCCGTCCGCGATGCGCAGCTGGTAGTCGCTCACCCGGCCATCGTCGTCGACGACGAGGGAGTGGCAGAACAAACATGGGTACCCGAGCTGCTTCATGAGCGGTGCGGCGAACTCGTAGAAGGTGTCCGAAAGAATCACCACTTGGTGACGTTCACGCAGCCAGTTGAGAAACTCGCTGGCGCCATCGAGCGGGCCCATGGTCGCGATGACATCTTGAATATCGCCGATCTTGAGTCCGTGCTTGTCGAGGATCTCGAGGCGATAGCGCATTAAGACGTCGTAGTCCGGTTCGTCTCTCGTCGTCCGCCGCAGGGCGTCGATGCCGGTCTTTTCAGCAACGTTGATCCAGATCTCTGGGACCAGGACCCCTTCCAAATCGAGGCATGCGATCATGCCGCAGACGCCTATCGTTTGCGTGGCAGCGATTCAACTAGATGCCGCCCGCTCTGCCCGATCACGGACTGGGGACCGTGCAGAAGATCGAGCGTGCGTAACCACGCGAGCGCCGCGTCCGGGCTGCTACTTTGACTGGTTCGACGCAGGTGAAGGGGGCGCGCACGACTAGCATCGTCGGGGTTGCGGCGACGATCTCCGCAGGCTGGCGGTTGAAGAAGACGCAGTTGGGATCTCCAGGTGTGCAAGCTCTGCCGAGTCCTGAGCAGCTGCTTCCGGGTTGGTTGGCGAACCCCACGGCGTCGAACCCGGACCCGTAGATGCGCACCAGATCACCTGCCCGAGCAAAAGTCGGACTAATCGCGTCGATCGTTGGAGCTCTGATTAGAGCGTTCGGATTTGCCGGCTCTGTCAATACGCCGTTGGGCGTGGAGAGGACATCGGTAGATGACACGTTGGCGGTATCGCAGGCGTAGGTCGGACCGCATCCCTGCCAGTGATTACCGATTGCCGGAATTAGAGTCGTCGACAGATTGCGGAAATTCTTGGCTCCTTCCAAACTGCTGCTGGTGCCGTTGGCAGCGAAGGCGTTGCTCCCCGGGGATTGGTTGTCTCCGAAATCGCCGGTGGAACCTCCTGAGGCGAGGACGCCGCCGTCGAAATTGTGGACGAAAGCCACGCCACGTACACTTGCGAACGCGGAAAACCCCGCTGCGTCGAGAAGTGCGATCCCGAAGCCGGCGTCGTTTTCTTTGGACCCGTTGCCGCAGACGAAATCGTCGCGCAGGGTCGCTCGAGATAGGCTTCGCACAGAGATTCCGCGCAGAGCGTTGTCGCGCACCAGGTTGCCCCGGGTTTCGAGCGTCGCGGCAATGGTCGTGTCAACGCGCGGTCCGTTGACGGCGATACCGTTGGCGCCGGCAGTGCCGCGATTCGCCTCGGATACGCTCTCGCGAATCGTCGCGTCGCCGCCCAACGTCGATTGAACGCCACCGTCGGAATTGTCGTGAATGAGAGAGGTTTCGATGATCGCGACACCTCCTTCGGAGATCTTAATGCCCTTGTCGAAGGCGCCCGATACGTCGACGTCGATGAGAAGATTTGGGTCTCCGATACCGGCGTCGTCGCGCACCGCGATGCCGTCGTCGCCACAATCGCCTCGCGGCGAGCCGCGAGTCGGCACGACGCATTGGCGTCGCACGACGCACCCGGTTTCGCCCAGTCTCTCGCATACCTCCAGTGCGCGACCAACGATTTCTACGGATTCGATGCGGTTGCCGTTGGCCAGAGGGCCATCGATCAGCACCATGTCGCTGCCGCCGCCGACATTTGTAACGCGAAGGCCGAGAATGTGGTTGTTGGATCCGGTAATGCGCAGAGCGGCGCGTGCTAACCCGTTGACATCGATCGTGCGGCGATGCGGGACTCCGTCAAAATCTACGGCGTCGAGGGTCACGTTGTTGGCGACAAGCTCCGGCAGGCCATCGAAGAGGACAATGTCGCCCTTGGTCGTCGCCTCGAAGGCGATCAGCATCGGCTTGTCAGAGGTCTCGGTTGCCTCGAGGGCGCGTCGCAGGCAGTTCTCGCACTCGGCGCTGTCGTCAGTATTCGTGATGCGAGCGATGCTGCGAAACAGTGGCCACGAGATATCGTGGGTGCCTGCTGTGGCGTCGAGGAGCAGCCTGCGGCGTGCTTGGATTTGGCCGATGGCAGATCCTTGGGTGCCTACAATGCGATGAACCCAGACCCCTGGTGCGAGATTGCTGTGCAACGCGGCGCATTCTGCCGAATCGGAGCAGGAAATCTGCTGAGAGTAAGACTCTGCTTGGCCCGTAGGCTCGCAGCTCGGTTCGAGTAGTGCCCCCGAAACGGTGACTTGCGACTCCGGCTCCCCGTCTAGGGGTTGGACGATGGTCGTCAGATTGGCGCCGGAAGGGGGGCAGGGGGCAGCTGATGCGAATGCAGGGCACAGCGCAGTGACGGCAAGAGTAATAAGAACGTGGGCGCGGAACACAACGACGCAGGTTGGCGCGAGTTCCGTGCGAATGCAAATTGCCTGGCCGATCGAGCCCGTTGAATTGGCCTCCGCTAGGCTTGGGCTCAACGCTAGTGCGCCTGCGTGGTAGCGAGGGCTGCTAGATTCCGCCGATGTCGTCGGGGTCGACGTTACTGGCCTCTTCGTGGGAAGAGACCTGCGCGCCGAGGCGCTCTTTGATGAGCCGCATGACACTGGTGTAGACCTGCGTCTCACCTTGGTCGTCGCGCACGAGGAAGAACGGTGCGAGCTCGACACCGTGCTGCTCCCCGAGCTTCATGCCGGGACTTTCTGGGTCGCCTTCGACAGCCCAAATGATCTCGTTGATCCGGTCACTGAGGCCGCGGGACGCCAGTTGCTCGGTCGCCTGATTGCACTTGCGGCAGTCGGTTCCGTCGAGCTTGCGTTTCTTAACCATGGTGATGTGCATGAGCGACTCGGTTGGGATGTTCGGACCCCGGTTCGCTGAAGAACCGGGGTCGCAAATAGTGAAGTCGAGATTTAGGAAGCTTCGCGCAGATTACCTGAGTGCAGGCCGCATTCCTTCTGCGTCGCTTCTTCCCACCACCAGCGCCCTGCGCGTTCGTGCTCGCCCGGACCGACAGGACGTGTGCACGGCTCGCAACCGATCGAGATGAAGCCCTGATCGTGTAGCTCGTTGTACGGGACCTCGTTCTGCCGAATGTAGTCCCAGACTTGCTGTGAAGTCCAATTGGCGAGCGGGTTGAATTTGATGAGTGGCGAGTCAGGCGATCCGAAGGTCGCATCGTTTTGAACGACGGGGACTTCGGCGCGCGTTCCCGGACTCTGATCCTTGCGTTGGCCGGTGATCCAGGCGTCGAGTGGCTTCAGCGCTCGCGTCAGTGGCTCGACCTTACGAATGCCGCAGCACTCCTTGTGACCGTCCCTACGGAACGAAAACAGGCCTTTGCTCTTGACCAGATCTTCGACCGCTCCGGGCGCTGGAAAGAAGACTTCGACGTCGATCTTGTAGTGCTCTCGCACCTTGTCCAAAAGCCGGTAGGTTTCTGGGTGTAGCCGCCCTGTGTCGAGCGAGAATACCCGGAAATCTCCGCCGATCTTGTGGGCCATATCGACCAGCACGACGTCCTCGGCTCCGCTGAAGGAGATCGCGAGGTTGGAATACTCGGTGAGCGCCAGACGGATGATGTCAGACGGATCCTTTGCGGCGTTTTCTTTCGCCACGGCCTCGAGATTCTGCAGGTTCAAAGCCATTTTTGGGGTTCCTTTCGGGGCTGAATTCGGTCTCTTTGGACGCCTTCAGGCAATCGCACACACCTATCAGTCAGCGGCGCCGGGTTCAATATGACGGTTTGTGTCAGGCTGTGGAGCATGTTTAGGAGGCCCTTGGGCGTTGTTTTGTAGCGTTCGGTTTTGGGGTTTGTCGGATCGATTGCCGCGTATGCCGCCGCATCGACGGTTTTCAGCCCGCCGGTTCGAAGGAACCGTATCAGCCGAGACTGTCGCGAAGTGCGCTCGCGGATGCTGCGTCGGAGACGTTGTGGCGCGCCGGACTTCGTTCGATGCGTCGGATTAGGCCGGTCAGGACCTTCCCCGGTCCAATTTCGACGAAGCAATCGACTCCCGATTCGGACACCATGTTGGCGACCGTCTCGGTCCAACGGACCGAGCCAGTGACCTGGCGTTTCAAGCCGTCGCGGATTGCCTCCGCAGTGGCGACTTTTGTTGCGTCGATATTGTTGTAGAGGGGTACCGTCGGGTCGTGGATGTCGATTGCGTCGAGGTCGGCGGCTAGCCTTTCTGCCGCCGGTTGCATGAGTCGAGAATGAAACGGTGCACTGACAGCGAGCGGGCGGCTCTTTCCGCCGGCCTTCTCAGCGACTGCGAGAGTCGCGTCGTGTTCGCCGGCGATGACGATGTTGCCGGGGGCGTTGTAGTTGGCGATGTCGACGCTGCCGTCCTGGCCGTCGATCGCGGCCCGGATGGCTTCCTCGTCGACGCCGAGGATCGCGACCATGGCTCCAGCACCTTCGGGGACGGCCTCTTGCATGTAGCGGCCGCGCTTGTGCACGAGACCGATGGCGTCCGCGAAGTCCAGTGCGCCGGCGGCGACCAGGGCTGAGTATTCACCGAGGCTGTGTCCGGCGACCACGGCGGGTTGAAGGCCGAGTGCACGGTGTAGCGCGATGCTGGTGAGAAGAATCGCTGGCTGCGTGTGTTCGGTGCGGCGCAACTCTTCTTCGGGCCCCTCGATAATGATCTTGGAGAGCGAGTAGCCGAGGGTGCTGTCGGCGAGTGCGAAGAGTTCCCTCGTTTCCTCGGACGAGGCATGCAGATCGGCCGCCATGCCGACCGCCTGCGATCCCTGGCCTGGGTAGACGAAGGCTACCCGATCGAGACTCATTCGCCGTTTCCCATGGACGCGATGCGGCGGGGAGTCTGCGAGCGGCCCGGAAGCGGTGTCACGCGATCGAGATCTTGTCGTCCAGGTAAACGTCCTGGATCGTGTTGAGGAGCTTGATTCCTTCGCCCATCGGACGTTGGAACGCCTTGCGTCCGGAAATCAGGCCTGTCCCGCCGGCGCGCTTGTTGATCACGGCCGTCTTGGCGGCGTCGCCGAAGTCGTTTTTGCCCGAGGCTCCGCCCGAATTGATCAGTCCCATACGTCCCATGTAACAGCCGGCGATCTGATAGCGGGTGAGGTCGATCGGGTGATCGCTGCTCAGCTCGTCGTAGACCAATTTGTGGGTCTTGGCGAAGTCGATGGCGGTGAAGCCGCCGTTGTTCTCTGGCAGCTTCTGCTTGATGATGTCGGCCTCAATGGTGACGCCGAGGTGATTGCCTTGGCTGGTGAGGTCGGCGGCGGCGTGGTAGTCCGTGCCGTCCTTCTTGAAGGCGCTGTTGCGCAGGTAGCACCACAGGATCGTGGCCATGCCCATCTGGTGCGCCAAATGAAAAGCGGCGCTGACCTCTTGGATCTGCCGGTTCGATTCTTCTGAACCGAAGTAGATGGTTGCGCCGACCGCGGCGCAACCCATATCGGCGGCCTGTTCGACGTTCGCGAACATGATCTGGTCGAAAGTGTTCGGGTACGTCAGCAGCTCGTTGTGATTGAGCTTGAGGATGAAGGGAATCTTGTGCGCGTACTTGCGGGCGACGGCACCGAGGACGCCGAGGGTGGATGCGACGGCGTTGCAGCCACCTTCGATGGCGAGTTGGACGATGTTCTCGGGATCAAAGTAGGCCGGATTTGGTGCGAACGAAGCACCGGCCGTGTGCTCAATTCCCTGATCGACCGGGAGAATGGAAACGTAACCGGTGCCGCCCAGGCGACCGCCGTCGAATATCGATTGTAGATTGCGCAGCACAGGAATAGGCCGATCGCTGGCGGCCATGACCCGTTCGATGAAATCCGGTCCCGGAAGACTGAGCAGCGACTTGTCGATCGTCTTGCATGTGTGCCCGAGTAGGCTGTCAGCCTGGTCCCCAAGAAGATCCGTGATAGAGCTCATTCTGTCCTCCGAAGTGTAATACGCGAAACGTTTCAGGGAGCGAGCTCCCGTTCCTACCCAATCGAGTTTCGTATGATGATTCGTCACCCGGAGCAACAAGAGGGGCATCTCGCCGCGGGACGTGTTGCGGTGACCGCCGGACGGCTGCTACAGCTCTGGCCCGGCGCGAGAGTGGCGGAATTGGCAGACGCGCTGGATTTAGGATCCAGTGGGGCAACCCATGGGGGTTCGAGTCCCCCCTCTCGCACCATTATTGGGCCGATAGCGGGGCAACCTGCCGGGTCTCGAGTCCTGATTTGCGAGCTTGAATGGGTTTCTAGCCACTTCTGAGCAAGAAACTGCCTTGGGGTGGAGGGGACCTCACGGATGCTCCTTCCGTGGGTGTTTAGGTCTGCGGAGTAGGTCGGCTGGTAGTCGAGACAATGCCTGAGAAGCGACTAACCCGGAAGCGCGGATCATGAAACTACAGTGGGTTTGGCGGCTAGCTCTCTTGGCCTGTTTGATCGGCCTGGCCTACGGCGGAAGTCTGCGCAACGACTTCGTCCATGACGACACCATGTTTATGGAAGATCCGCGGGTGCAGAGCCTCGGGGAGATGCAGCGGCTGCTGTGGGAGCCGCGCTGGGGCTTCGACGGAGACCGCGATTCAGGGCGCATCTACCAGTACTACCGTCCTCTGGAGCCGTTGCCGTATGTCGCGTCGCATTTTGTCGGGCAAGGTCGGCCGGAGGTGAGCCACCTGCTCAGCCTCGCATTTCATCTCCTCAACGCGTTGTTGGTCTTGGCGTTGCTGCGGCGCTCGATCGGCGCTGGATGGGCAAGCGCGTGGGGTGCGGCGCTGTTCGCGGTTCATCCCGCCTACTCGGAGGCGGTTCTCTGGCCAGCCGCACTCGGTGGACTTGGGGTATTCGCCTGCACATGGACTGTGTTCCACCTCAATGTCGGCCCGCCTTGGCGGTGGTGGGCCTGGCCTGTTTCAGCGCTGCTCTACTTCGGGGCGTTATTGTTCAAGGAGACCGGTGTCCTGGCGCCCGCCTTTGTCTTGCTGGGATGGTTTTTCCTCGATCGGCGCCAGACTTCGATCGGGTCGATATTGGGGAAGCTGTCGGCCTTTGCTCCGGCGCTCGTCACCTACGCCTTGATGCGGGACGGCGCGCTCGGCGGCGCAGTGCCGCGCCTTGATCATCTGCCCTTCACCCGAGTCGAGATGCTGTTGAATGGCTTGGCTCTGGTGCCCGACTATGTCGCGACACTGGTCTGGCCGTATCCGCTTAGTTTCCATCACGACTTCGATCCTGTTCGCAGCGCTTGGAGTATTTCCGCGGGTGTCGGTGTCGTGTGCGTCGGGCTTGCCGGCGCCGTGGTCGTGCGGACGAGTCGTTCACTGCCGGCACTTGCGTTTGGAGTTGCTGCCGCTGTGGTAGCCGCGCTGCCTTACCTCATCCTTCACAAGCCGGCGGACAATGTATTCGCTGAGCGCTACCTGTACGACCTCGGACCCGGGTTCGTTCTTTGCCTGGCGAGCCTCGTCTCTGCTGTGTCCAAACATGGCGCGCCTGCCGTCCGTGCCGGCACGATCGGAATGTGTGTCATTCTATTGCTGGTTTGCGTCGGACTCGACCGGGGCCGCACGGCTGAATGGAGCGATGAGGTCAGGCTCTTTCGTCAGACCCTCGTTGCTTCGTCGCGAGCCGAAATCATTCGGGTCAATCTCGGAGTTCGCCTATTGCGCCAGCAACGCTACAGTGAGGGGATTGCAGTGCTGGAGGAGCTCATGGCCTTCGCCCCCGATTACCGCGGAGCTGCGTACAATCTCGGCTTACTCTATCTCGGTGCCGGTCGGGTTGAGGATGCGGTGGGCGCGTTGGAACGGGCGCGGCGCTTGGCTCCGTCCGATCAGCTGGCTCTGCTGAACCTAGCCTATGTCTACGATGTAGCCGGGCGACGTGAGGATAGTGTGGCGACCTACTTCCATCTTTTGCGGCTGGCGCCGAAGCACAGTGCGGCATGGTTCAACCTGGGGATCATCGCCCTCGAGGAGGGGCAGCAGCGGAACGTGGAGAAAGCCGTGAGTGTCGTACTGGAAACGAACCCGGACGACATCGCGGCGAAGGATCTCTTGCGGCGCAGCCGCAGCGCCCCTCCACCTCCGGACCGACTGCCGCAGGTAACGAGGCGGCGCTGTGAGTCAGCGCGCATCGAAGGCGAGGCGGGACGTTTTCGCCGGGCGATCGCGCAACTGCAAGCAGCGGCTTGGCTTGATGAGGCGGCGCCGCTCCCGCATCAGTACCTCGCGAATTTGTATGTCATGCGTGGCGACCGGAAGGCTGCTCTGGTGCACCAGGAAGAGGCCTTGAAGCTTGCGCCGAACAATGAGCTGTATCGGCGCAACCGGGATGCGTTGATGGGACAGTTGGAGAAATAGTGACCCATCGACTACCTTTGCCTGCGCCGGCTCAGATGTGTACGAAGACATTCATTCACCAGCTCCTGATTCGCTGCACGTGGAGCGGTAGACGGTGAATCGTGACGCCGCCGATCGGATTCTCAGTGGGGTGCAGCGCCAACTCTGGGTACTCACCTCCGCTTCGGGTGAGCGGCGCGGCGGACTGATTGCGACCTTCGTTTGTCGCGCTTCGATCGTGAAGGCGATGCCGCGGGTGTTGGTGAGTCTGTCGATTCGCCATCACAGCACGAATCTGGTGCGAGAGAGCGGCGCCTTCGCGCTCCATCTTCTGACGGATCAGGATTGTGATCTGGTGTGGCGCTTTGGTCTGGTCTCTGGGCGGGAGATCGACAAGCTCGCCGGGCTAGAAGTGCGCGGCAGTGTCACCGGCTCGCCTGTCTTGAGCCGCTCGGCGGCTTGGCTCGACTGCCGAGTCGAGACCTCGATGGATACCGGCGACCGCGAGGTGTTCCTTGCTGAAGTGGTTGAGGCCTCGGCCGGGAGCGATGTGGTTCCGCTGACGGTTGATGAGGTCCTCGCCAAGGCTCCAGCCGACAAGGTGGCTCGAATGGACGAGTTGTTTGCTCAGGACGCGGCAGTTGACAGTCGATTGATCGAAGCTTTTCGCTGCAGATAATTGCAGTCTCGTTGCGTTTGCTGATCGTTTGATTTGTCGCCCGGCTCGATCAGCGCGGTTCTGGCCAAGTCGAATTTGTGCCCTGGGATATTGAGTTTCGCCCCCCGCCAATCGGTTGACTCGCGCTGACCTCATGTAGGTTCTACTCTCATCCGATGTCGGGTCGCTCAGCCGCTTTTCAAGATGCCATTCTCGACGAGCGTGCGCGGTCGACGCGTACGATCAATCTGTTGCGCCTTCTGGCCGTAGTCGGCGGCTCGCTGGCGGATGCGCTTCTCGAGGGCTACCGGCAGCCCTACATTGGACCGCCGGCTGCGCTATTTGCTGCATGGCTCGTGCTTGCGGCAGGGGTGCTTTGGCTGAGTTGGAGGTCCGACCGTTGGGCGCGCGGATCGGTGCTCTTCGTCCCGCTCGTCGACATGCCGTTGATTCTCGCGCTTTGCATGAGCCTGGTTCGGGCTCTGCGTCAACATGGAGTGCCGGGCGATGTTCCTGGGATCGCGGTCTTGGGCGGGATGCTCTGGGTTCTGATGATTTTTTTGACCGCGGGCCTGCTCGACCGCTGGCAGAGTCATTTGACTGTGAGCGTCGCGGTGGTCTCGCAATTGGTCTTGAGTTGGTACGCCGACCTCGACTCGGGCATGTCGGTTTTCGCGGTGTTGGGGTTGTTTTTCGCGTCGATGCTGGCGCAAGGGCAGGGATCCCGAGTCGCGCGGTTGGTGGCGACGGCAGTGCAGGAGCAGCGACACCTGGACAGGCTTCACCGCTACTTTTCGCCGCGCGTAGTAGAATATCTCGGCACCCATGTCGGCAGCGAGGGCACCGCCGCGACGCATGAGGTCACGCTGCTCTTTGCCGACTTACGCGACTTCACCTCGATGAGCGAGGGGCAGTCGGGGCACGGTATCGTGAAGATGCTGAACGAGTTCCATCAAGCCATGGTCGACACAATTTTTGAGCACGGTGGTACGCTGGATAAGTACCTTGGTGACGGGCTGATTGCGTACTTCGGCGCGCCAATGGAGCAACTTGATCACGCCTCCCGGGCGGTGCACTGCGCGGTTGCCATGCAGTCGAGGTTGGATCAACTGAATTTGGCACGGATCGAGCGTCGGGAGCCCGCCTTGCGGATGGGGATCGGCGTCCACTCCGGCAGTGTGCTCTTGGGCGACATTGGCGCGGAACAACGTCGTGAGTTCACGGTGATTGGCCATGCGGTGAATGTAGCTTCGCGGATCGAGAGCCTGACCAAGCAGATTGGGGTAGGGGTTCTGGTGTCGGAGGCGACTTGCCGGGCTGTCGGTGGCGTTGGACTCGATGAAGTCGGTGCCTTTGAGATCCGTGGCCAGAGTGACCCAGTCCGGGTTTTCGTACCAGTCGATTGAATCGAGATTCGGTCGGCCCCTGTACGCGGCGACCGGACGAAGCTGCAGACCCTTGGTGATATCGAGCTCGTAGCTGTGCCGGGTGAGCGCTGTCGCTCCCGCTTTGGCACAGCGCACAGCAGCTCGGTCGTCGAGGACGAAGCAATCGCGAGCATTGCGGACAATAAATGTCCAACGTCCGGATTTTTATGACGGCCTGGGCGTTTCTTTGGTTGCTTCGGCAGATGCGGGGCCCATCGGCACGGCAATTGCTCAGGCCTGCGGGGTGGTCTCATCAATGCGAAGTGCGTTTTCAGCCAGCCGATCGGAGAACGAGAATGCTTTCAAAACTGCCTATGTCAATAATGCTCAGTGCGCTTGTGTATGTGAACGCGGCGCTGGGTATGAATTCTGTCACGATCGATGTTGCCGGATCTCCTACAGCAGACGTGAGTGACTGGGCAGACGAGGCGTGTATCGCTGACGAAGACCCTTGCGACGACTTCCCCAATCAGCAGGACGCGACGGGTGCCTGCATCGCAAGCAACTTCGGTGCGGCGATTCCGGCCGACACCGCCTATCTCCGTTTTGATTTCGACGAGACCGGACGAAACGGCAACAACACTCTCGATGGCTGCTGGTTGGTCGATGTCGATCAGAATGGGAACGTCGACCGCGCCTTGTGTTTCTCCTTGGTGGGCAACCCAGCCGATTTCGCATCGCCCGGCGTGCGATTTTTTTCCTGTGCGGATACGACTTCTACGACCTGCGCCAATGACGTCGAGGTCTTTGGTACTTCGGCGATCTGTGCGTTGAACAGCAGCACCTCCGGCGCCGATCGGCTGCTACAGACTTGTGGCGGTGGCAACGACGCGGCGGTGGAGTGCTCGATCACACTGACCGATCTGGGTTGGACCTCGGGAAATATCGCGTTGCTGCGAAGTTGCACTTCGACAAGCGCTCAGCCGAATTCGGCCACGTTTGACTGCTTAGCCGATACGGACGGTCCGTTCGTGATCGACCCCGATACCGGCGAAAACACTTTGCCTGGTACGCCGACGCCGACACCGACGAATACGGCGGTGCCGCCAACGAGCACACCGACGAATACGGACGTGCCGACGAATACGCCAACCAGCACACCGACGAATACGGACGTGCCAACGAGCACCCCAACCAGCACGCCGACGAATACGGACGTGCCGACGAATACGCCAACGAGCACGCCGACGAATACGGACGTGCCGACGAATACGCCAACGAGCACACCGACGAATACGGACGTGCCGACGAATACGCCAACCAGCACGCCGACGAATACGGACGTGCCGACGA
>JAJCZJ010000042.1 GCA_029262455.1 Deltaproteobacteria bacterium
TACCGGGGGGTCAGGATGGCGGCCCTGCAGCGTTTCGGCTAGCAGCACCATAGAATAGTCCGACCGAGGGGCCGTAGCTCAGTTGGTAGAGCGCTGCCTTTGCAAGGCAGAAGTCTGGGGTTCGAATCCCCACGGCTCCACGCACAAATCCCGCCCAATGGGGCGGGATGTTCTTTAGCTCGGTCCGTCTCTGGTCCGTCAACCACCGGATCGGACAAGGGTCGACCCTTAGGGCAGGCCGAAAGAGCCAGCATCCGAGTCCTTCCAATCGAGGACACTCTCTGCTTAAGAACTGCACCACCGATCTGAAGACGCTGACGATCTGGTCCACCACCAAGTCGGGGTCTTCTCGGGAGAGCATCGTTCAGGCCGACCGCGACCTCGGTGTCGTCGGGGTCGAAAATGCAGGTGCGCCCAATCGCCTAACTGGGAAGGCGCTCGACGATCGAGTTGACCAGGTCGCCCCTGGGATTACCACCCCGCCGCCCTTCTCGCTTCGGCATCGGCGAGACCATCTGCGCAATCAGGGTCGACTTGCCGGTTCCGCTCTCGCCCAGGTGGAGGTGGTGGGCGGCGTCGGGCATCGCCAGGGCATCCTTTCGAGCGTATCTGGGGTGGTCGGCCGAGCCCAGGGGCTTGCCGATCTCAGTAAGATCCCTGGGGGAGCCACAGTCCGCGCCCGTGCCCGCTGCAGGGAGGGGAGCGCAAGGCGTTCGGAAGCGCGCGATCCGGCCGGGCAACCTCGGGGACCGACAGCAAAAATCCCTAGCCTTAGCGACTCGCATTTCCTCGGAAAGAGGTTAAATGTCGCCATGGCCACTCCGTTAAAGCGGCCCAAGGACAGTGTTCGTGGGAAGTCCCCGATTCTGGGCTCGGGTGGAGGTGGTTGCCGAAGTACCCAAGGAGCTTCGACGCGATTGAACTAGGAGTCCTCTGCCATTAAGTGTGTTGAAAGCGAAGCTACAAAACTGCTCAAAGACCGGTCGTACGCGTGCGCTTTCGTCCATGATTCTTGCCTTTGCCGTTCCAATCAAGGCTTGCTTCAATGCCCAGCAGTATCTCTCCCGGCTTTATTTCGGAGCAGCTTCGTCTGTTATTCAGCAAATACCCATATCTTCCTTTCCCTTCATGGGTCATAAAGAGAGTGGCGAGTCGAGTTCCCCTTTCTGTGGTCAACACTTTGGAAGATGCTTTAGTCCTGATTGAAGTGAATGGGTTGGGGGGCAGGGTGTTGTTGGACCTGGAAAATACGTTGATTCCGTCAGGAGGGGACGTTTGCGCCATGTCGGCGCAAATAAATGACCGGGTCGGCAGAATAGCCAACCTACCAGGAGTGACCGGGGTTGGCGTTCTCACCAACCGGACCCTATCCGACTTAGAAATTGATTGCATTGAAGGCCAGGTTATGGCCGATGCTCACAAGCCATGGAGTGCCCGGGTCGCTCTGTCCTTTCTCTCTCCTGATGTCGTCATTGGTGATGAGTTCGGAACGGATGGCTTCTTCGCTTGGACGAGCGGAGCTCACTTCATAAAGATAAGAAATCCGATGACAACGATTCCCTTGCCCACTAGGGTGCGGGAGCGGATCCTAATTTACTCGGGAGCGGTCAAGCTGATGTTTAGGCGCAGGTGAAAAGTCAACCAATGGGGCAAGACCCTCTTGAGCCTCTAATGCCGCAGGACAGGGCGGCCATATGGGCACATCTCAATACGATGTACGAAAGGGAAGCATCGCAGGTCTCAGCACTGGTTGCGTCTGCGAGCATCCTCTTTACCGTTATAGGTGGTGCACTCATAGGCAAGCCGGATGAGTGGCCTCTCCAGACGTTCGTTGCTCTTGCCGTGCCCTTGTTTTACGGCATTTTCCTGATCATCTACCTTCACTCTAGGACAACCGGCGCCTACGTTCGTCGTTTAGAAGCTGCGCTGAGAAGCGACCCAGCGGTTGAAATACCTGTACCAAAGACAGGGATCGTCCGCGTTCCATTCCTTGGAGCGCTTAACGCAGCCCTCTTTGCTCGCCAAAGGTCCACGAAATTCCCTCGAATCTTCCGATTCGCCTTTGGCGCTATCACGAGCACTCTCGCTCTCTTCGTTTATGGCAGTTCCCTCTACTTAGCCTGGCAAGTCGAAAAGTACAGATTTCCGACTCTCAGTGTTGTGGTCGCGCTATTGGCAATCGAATTTGTCTTTTACGCGCGCGCGTCCAGCAGTACGCATGCTCAGAAATTGACCCTAGCGGCGGACGAAGTAGAGCTAGAGAGGATTACCTCAACCGACCACCGTGCCTCTTTTGGGTGGATGGCAAAGAAGTTGCTGCTGCCCCGGGGTTCAGGCATTTCCAAGGCCATTTGGATTTTTTGGGGAGGTTTGATGGCTTTTGGATTGACCGGTCATCAGCGTCCCTTAACGTTCCGGACGATCGCCGACCTCCTCGTTGGCATCTTCGTTCTGGAAATCGTCGTTATTCAGGGGCGTTACTTGATCAACGACATGCGGGACCGTATGGCGGACAAGGAGTCCCACGATCCCTTGGTTAAGAGCAGAATTGGAAAAGTTAACGATACCCAACTGTTGATCCTCGCGACGAGCATATTTGCGAGACTGGCGATTGCCTTCTATTTAATCAATTTGGCTTCTTCTGCTCAGGCGAGAAACGACATCAAACTAGCGGTTCTGCTTACCGTCTTGCTTACCGTCGCCTACGAACTTGCCCGCGATCGCCAGGAAGACGCTGGCCTGAGACTCGCCAGAGCTGATCGTAGCTCCCCCGAAGCGGACGAACACGCCGAGGATGCGGTGTCGAAGGTAAAGCTCCCGACCGAAGCAGAGGTCGCAGTAATGAAGTTTAGATGCGAGATGGTTTATCTGATAGCAGCGGCAGGTTATGCGGTTCGAGTACTCCTCGGGGCTCGGGTGGTGGGAGGCGACAGACTTAATTTCAGTTCACTTGCTTGGATACTTCTCGGCGTTGCGGCAACTCATTACGCGATGGTTTTGATGGGATGGGTCTTGGCTGGAATGGAAGGGCTAAGAGATTCGGAGCAGAAAAGCGCCGAGTTCTTCGACGGAAGCGTAAGGCGCAAGCCGCATTACTACCGACTAATGACTAGTGTCGGACTTCTTAAGAAGGGAGCTAGATGCCAGCCGACCTTTGGGACCGACGGAGTTTCCCCTGTGGCGGACCTGACTTCCGCCCGTCAGATGGCCTCGTTGGAGCAACGATCCGGCCCTGTCATCAAAGCACTGGTGTCGACGGCCGAGCCAAGCAATATCAAGAACGACTATGGACGCTGGGGACACTTTCCCCTCACTTACTTGGACGTAGTTCGTACCCATTCGAGTAACTTCCCGGGCAAGAAGGAGTGGTCTGAGAGATGGACCAAGGCCTTTGACCCGCTCATGTCTTGGCCGGTCGGTTTTCGGCGACGTATATACCTTCCTGCGGCGTTTGGCGCCCTAACGGTGTTTGCGACACTCTTGATTCTTGCGCCGCGGACTGAGCAAAGAGTGGGGATCTTTATCGTCGGAAGCGGGGCCCTTTGGGGGGCGAGGTGGCGGGCATGGTCAGATCAGGCTGAGGCAAATCAGCTGCGGCAACAAGAAAACCTGGAGCACTTGGCTATTCTAAGAAAAAAGGGTCCAGGGGACGTAGGTGGAGTGTTCCAAACTACGACAATCCTCTCCGATAATGACAAAAGAAGGGGATCGGTCTGGAGTACGGTCACATTAAGGATCCTTGCCGTAGCGGCTCCCTTGGCGCTCTTCACGAAGGTTTGGATGGGCTGGGACTGGAACCCCTTTACCTTTGACCTATTTCAGGTCCTCCGGGTGAATGGCCTAATGAGTTCCGTTCGTTCCGTACTCTTGGGCGCCGCCTCGGCCGTGATACTGATATCGCTTACGGGGGACATGCGACGTACTGCCGCAACAAGTCTGGGTGAATTGCGGCTGATGCCCTACAACGTCCTGGTGGCGGCGTGGCAGAAAGGTCTTTTCGTAGTCGCAAGTCCAGTGGCCTGGATATTTGGCAAGAATTGGCACACTTCCACAGCTGGTTATGAAAGCCGGCTCACCGAGATCAAAAATGCTATAGATGACTCCAGGAAGGACCACATACCGGTCCAGGATATCCGCAAACCCGTGACATTCAGCCACAACCTTGGCACCGCGGAAGTGGATAAGCACTACGAAACAGAGTTTCATGCCAGTGGAGGAAACCAGACCTTTGATTGGGAATCCGGAACCCTCCCGGAGGGGCTGGAGTTGGACAAACAAGGTCCGTCAAAAAGTGTTCTGTGGGGGGTACCCAAGAGGTCTGGAAGCTACAAAATTGAAATAACCGTTAGGGACACGGGTTTCGTTCCGAGGACGAGAAGCAAAACTCTGGTGTTGCTTATTCGGCCACCCGCTAATGCGTCGGAGGTGGTCACAACCCAAACATTCGAAAAGCCTCTGAGATTGCCCCGGTAACACGGACACTTATTCTGAGGAGGTAGCCTCCCTGGGGAGTGACTGTCGCAGAAGCTCTCGCTGCTGACCTTAAGAGTTTTGATGGGCCCCTGGACGAGGATCCCCGCCCGCGCCTCTATAGATTTCCAGGGACTCGTTCATGGACAAGTCGAATCCCGAGCCAAGCAACTGTTGGTGCGGGCGCGCGAGCGGGGCCGCCTTGGTCCCGGACCATAAGGTTGTTCTCCAAAGCGTGCGCTCGCTACCCAGACTATCGAGTTCAGGCACCGCTTGACGAGTTGACTTTCGATCCCATTAAGGAGGTCTTCTTTCCCGAAGGTTAGCGACCTTACCTGGACGCGGCGCGGACAACTCAAGGCGGCCGAGCGGCAGATCTCCCCCAAGTCCACTCCGCCAAAGCTAGTCGGCCTACCATCGCCGCCCTGCCAGCCGTTTGCACTCCTCGCACCCTTGTTCTCCTCCGGATCGACCTACAAGTTCTCACCCGCGTAGGGATGGCCTCTCGGACACTGCGTCTTAGGTGCATACCGCCTAACCACCGCTACCTCCGCCGGCGCCGGCGCTTCACGGCCCAACGCTTAGTCGCCACTGCCGGCGGACTAGGTCGTAGAAGGCCGAGAGGTACTCGAAGATTGCCAGCGCCAACTCGTGGCGGTCTTCCACCTCTGGCGATCCAGCAGCTCCAATCTGCCGGGACCGAAGAACGACTCGCCCGGCTGTTGTCAAAGCGATCCCAACAGTCCCGATCGATCCCAACAGTCCCGCTCCCATGCGGGCATGAGCAGTTAGTACTAATCCGGGATGGAATAAGTCTTGGAGGGATATTGCACTGCAATATCGATGTCACCAAGCAAATCCTCGATCGAGGAAAGGCCAAGAGCCTTCCGCAGCAGCAGAAGCTGGCGAAGAGAAGGATTCTTTAGGCGACCCTCTTCGAAATCGATCAGGGCGTGTCGATTTATTCCAGTCAACTCATGCAGTTTGGTTTTGGACATGCCGGCTCGTATTCGGTAATGACGAAGCCTTATGTCGAACCGCGCGGGAAGCCGCGCGCCATCGGTACCTTGATAGTCAAAAGAATCGAGATCCACTATCTCTATATTGGTAAATCACAAAACAGTCATTCAACTCCGCGCGGTAGGTCGCGCGATCCGCTATTCTCATCAGTGGACTGCGACCCCCTCAATGTGCAAGCATTTGCACCTAAATGTGGAAACGGACACGATCAGTGCGCTCAACGAGACTTGCTTGACTTTGCCTGAAGTCACCCCCGTGTCAGTTCATAAGGCAGTACTGTCTGCCTCGCTCTGGTCATATCTAGCTGGCGGTGAAGAAGTGACCGTCGCCGAGGATTGCTCCGGCGAGGACTTGAGTTCTTGGCCAGATTTACTGTTGCCGCGCTTGCGCAGGGCGGAAAAAATTGAAACCGAGGAAACCCTCGACACTTTTGATCTGGACAGATCTCGCAGATTTAGGGAGGCCGGATTGGATGTTTGGGCCCTCGTGCCATTGGCGGCCGTAGGCCGCGCCCACGAATACCTGACGGATGCAGTCGATCGCATACAGCCATGGTGGATTGAGAGCGGTCGAGTTCGTTTCGGAGAGCCCCGCCTCCCGTAATCAGGGACGAAGGCACCCTAGGGTGTCAGAATCACACAATGGCAATTTCTATATTCACCCAACCAGTTATCGCAGTCTTGTGGGATTTTGACCAAACCCTAATACCCGGCTACCAACAGGACCTTCTCTTCGAGCGCTGCGGAATCGACAGCGTCAAGTTCTGGAAGGAAGTTAATGCGCTTGCGGCCTATTACGAAGCCAAGGATATTTCGGTCTCGCACGACACGTTGTACCTAAATCACCTCTTGACGTATGTCTCCGAAGGCAAGACTGACCCAGTTCTAACAAACCACTATTTGCGGGAAGTAGGCCACGATCTAGAGTTTTACCCTGGTATGCCAGAATTCCTGAAAAGCTCAGCTGCCGAGATCCAGGAGGAAGCTGCGTACAACGCCAACGGAATCGTAGTCGAACACTACGTTGTTTCTACCGGCCTCAGGCAGATGATCCTGGGAAGTGCTGCGGCTCCATACCTGAAGGACGTGTGGGCATGCGAGTTCATCGAGGAAGCGGCGGGAGTCGGCTATCTCGATGAGGTGCAAGCGCCCGGCGATGCTGACGATCCTGGAGCTACAGCGATTTCTCAAGTTGGATACTTTCTCGACAATTTGACCAAGACTCGAGCCGTCTGGGAAATCAACAAGGGTTGCAATGTCACCTCTATCAAGGTCAACGACATGATCGCCGACGAAGATCGGAGAGTTCCTCTTCAAAACATGATTTACGTGGCCGATGGGCCCAGCGATATTCCCATATTTTCCATCTTGAATAACAAGGGCGGGTACACGCTCGGCGTGTACAACCCGAAGATCGACAAACATTTTGAAGAGGTGAAGTCTCGTCTAATGGATCAGGGCAGAGTTAAGGCGATGGCTCCAGCGGACTATAGCGAGGGGTCGATGGCGAACAAGTGGATTATGAGCACCCTACGCAGTATCGCAACGAGAATCGTGGCTGATCGTGCAAAACTTCTGGCGGACAAGGTACAGCCTGCCGCCGTGCATGTTACGGCAGCTCCGAAAGCCGACGGATGAAGCACCCTTCCTCCTTTGCCGGGAGGCCTTGGGCCGCAATTGTTATCGTCCCGTTCATCCCACCTGGGTCGGAAGTCTCGCCTTGAGCGTTTTAGAAGATGAGTTTCTTGACCTGTCCATTGCTGAATCGCTCAAATGTCGAAGTGAGGATGGCCGCATCCATCCCAATGTGGGGGCCGTGGCAGTAAAAGACGGCAAGGTACTAGCCAGTGCTTACAGGGGTGAGACCGCGCCGGGCGATCACGCAGAGTATGTCTTACTGGAGAAAAAGCTGGCCAACGAGTCCCTCGCAGGCTGCACGATCTATACGACCCTAGAACCGTGCACCTCCCGAAACTACCCGAAGGTTCCCTGTGCACAGCGCCTAATTGATCGGAAGGTGGGGCGAGTGGTCATCGGCCAACTTGACCCGAATCCAATCATTACCGGCCGCGGGAAACTGGCTCTCAGGAGTGCAGGAATCATTACCGACCTGTACCCGGAATCCGCTATGAAAAAGGTGGAAGAAATCAACCGTCACTTCAATCGTTTCCAGGCCGAGGCCGGCGTAATCAGCCGGGTTTCGTCCGACTTCATCGAATCCGCAAAGAACCGTCGCCTCGATCATTGGTATGAGTCGGTCAACCGGGTCTAGTGGAATCGCAACTTCCAGAGGGACGCATCGTCATTGTTCGCCCATCTCGTAGAAGTAGTAGGTGGCTTGAGCTTGCTGGCAAGCCGGAAGGAAAAGGAGGGAGTAGAACCTACGCAGTATCTGCCCAAAGCTATTGGATGGTGGCTAGCGCTCTGTGGAAAGCTGGGAGTTAAAAGCGTCGAAGACATGTTATGGGACAAGTGCCCAAGCGTTTGCCCGTATTGTCAACTAGAGCGCCATGATCCCAACATTTGTAGTGAAAAAAAGGCCTTAGACCCCCGGCCCCCTTGGGAGCAGCTCACCTTCCTTGGCAAAAGGAGGGAGCGCCCGTCCACGTTAGGACTTTGGCAAGTAATGTTCGGAAGCATCTACCCCGCGCAGCAAACTGAGGACTACGGCCTAACGTTCGCCCGGCTAACACTTCTGCCGAGACTGTCAAAAATCACGATGCGCCAGTTCCCCGATTCTTGAGTCTACGGTGAGGCGCATTGCTCACGAGGTTCCTCTTGGAGTGGGAGGATTCGATCAGGGCGATTTCTTACCCCGGATAAGGCTAGCCGCCGGTTCGGGAAATAACGCCCGCTGATATCTGGAGAGCCACCGACGCAAGCGGCTTGCCCTTGAACTTGGGGTGGTCCCCCTGGCAGGATCTGAGTGAAGCCTGCCGGCGGAGCCGGATAAGTCTGAGGGGTCCAGGGGGAAAGGGGCCCCAAGGTCAAGGGTGCGAGTCGTACCAGCTCTCGTCCAGACGGCCAAAATGACCTACAAGGCGGCGGAGTCATCATCCTGAACATCGTCTAGCCACGCCTTCTCGAATGCGGTCGAAGCCTCCAGGTCCATTCCTTCGAAGATGTGTCCGTAGGTGTCCAAAGTCGTCTTGATGCTGGAATGGCCTAGGCGACGTTGAATCACCTTCGGGTGGACCCCTGCTTGGACCAGGAGGGCTGCATGGGAATGGCGCAGGTCGTGGAAGCGACATGGCGGTCCAACTGAGGCATTGACCGCTGGGGTCCAGAACCGCTGCCGGAAGTTCGACGCCCGAAGCGGAGCACCGTTCTTACCTACGAAGACCAGGTCCTCCGTCCCGACTTCGGTGCGCTTCGCGAGCGACTCGGTAATGGCCTCGAGGACGAATTTGGGCACAGACACCGTTCGCCTCGAGGCCGCCGTTTTTAGAGGCCCGAAGCTCAATTTGCCCTCGACGTCAGTCATGCCCTCCTTAACGGCTACGAGTCGGCGCAACTGATCGACATGCTTCACCCGCAACGCCGCTAGTTCGCCAAACCGTAGACCGGTTGCTGAAGCGACGATCACGAGCGGACGGTAATGCGGATCCATTGCGGACAACAGTTCTCCGATTTCCCTTCGATCCAGGAACCGCATTTCTCCCGCTTCGATTCTCGGAAGGTCCGAGGACGAAACGTCATCGCACGGGCTACGGGCCAACCTCCTATCCCTGACCGCCTCTCGAAGGACCGATGCGAGTAGCTGAAAAGCCTTCCTGGTCGTCGCCGCCGCGCAGCCCTTCCGTTCGAGTTTTGCAAGCCACGTGCGCACGTCGTCAAGTTCGATTGCAGCGAGGGGCATGGCTCTGAAGTCAGGCAGAATCAATGAACGAAAGTAGACATCATCGCGAGCCCTGGTTGACGGCCGCTGATTAACTTTCTGACTCCTCACTCGCTCGGAGTACTCTCCGAAAGCCATGCGACCTCGCGTGGCGTCCACATATTCGCAGCGTAGCTTCGAGGCCTCAACGCTAATAAGGTGTGCTTCCGCATCAACCTTTCGGGCGAAGGCCTTAGCACGCTCGTGTCCCGCAGGATCGATCCAACGAACGAAGTACGGCTTCGGCCGTCCCGGACGTTTGACTATGTGTCCCACGGCATGTCCGTGCCAAGAGCATCGACGATTTCCTCAGTAAGTTCCCGAACGATATGGCCACGAGTAGCCCGTCGGCTTAGTGTCCACTGCTCGTGTTCTTCGAACCATTCATCGGATAGCTCGCCTGTCTCCGCAGGTCCTTCAATCGGCGGTGGCCCGATGATTGTCTCAAGATGGAACTCTCGCTTGGACGTGAGACCCATGCCCCAGAGCTGGTGGCACAGCAAGGAAAGCTCAAGTGGCGTCATCGCCAGGCGCTTTGCGAGCTGTTGTTCGGCGAGAAGGCCGGCGTCGGTCAAAATCCTGGATGCTTCCTCCGGGCTAGCCTCAGGCCACATCCGGCTAACCCAGGCAAGTGCCTTAGAGAACTTCTGCCAGTCTTTGAGGTCGGACGCTAACTCCGGCTCACTGTCCAACTGCTCTTCATCGACTCCCGTGACGTGGCCCCACAGGAGGTCACGGAGATGCTGCCCCTTTACGCCCTTGAGCTGGCCAACCGACACCAACATGCCTTCAGCAGGAAGCAGATCCCCGAGCCCTTCGATCGTGATCCCGGTTCTTGAAGCAACCAACGGGAGCAAGAGAAGTTCGTCAGCCGACAGTTGGCGCCGACCTGATTCGAGCCCAGCCACAGAGTTCCTCGTCCAATCAATGCCGGCCGCACGAGCACCTTCCGCTAACTGATCCTGTGTCTTGCCGGCGTTCAGCCTCAAATTTCTTAACTTCAAGCCAATCGCGTGGCTGAGCGAGAGGATTTCTGTCATACCCCAATGTTAGACCTATCAAGTGTGACTGTGCAAACACTTGACTCGGAAGGCGTTCGGAGGTGACATGGAAACGAGATTTCTAACCGTGCCGGAACTTGCCACTCTTCTCAGGGTTCCGGAGGCAACGGTTCGCCGGTGGAGACACGTAGGCGACGGGCCGAAAGGCATCCGGATTGGCAAGCACGTTCGCTACGAGGCAACGGAAGTTGAACGCTGGCTGTCAGAGAAGGGCGGGATCGGAAGGGGTCACCGGTGATCTCCGAACGAGCTGTTGCCGGCCGGAGTTGCTACTCGGATCCCCCGCCCAAGCCCCTTCCTTGCCGGAATTCGGGGCAGCGAGCTAGGTCGATTGCGCTTCGCTTATCGACCGCTCGTCCTCGCAAAAGCTCGGATCGAGGCAGGGGGTTCCGTTGACAAGAGGTGGGTCAGTTAAGCGCACGCGCTGCGTTTCAACACGCCTGACTCCCCAGGAGTGGGCGGAGTGGGACCGGCGGCGAAAGTTGTCCGGCCGGCGCGAGATGGGTGCTTGGGTTCGGGCGGTCGTCTCCGAGTCGCAGGGGATCGAGCTGGCACAAAGCGGCAGCGCCCAGACATCGGCAGTTCCAGAGATCAATCGCGACGCGTACCGTCAACTCGTCGGGGCAGCCAACAACCTCAACCAGATTGCCCGGAGCCTCCATTTGACTGGTCGGCTCCATCCCGAGTTTTCAAGGATTGTCGAAGGTCTACGCGAGGCGGCCAAGAGAGTCACCGGCCGATGATCGCGAAAGTACGAACCGGTAAGAGCTTTATCAAGCTCAATCAATACAACTACCGTGAGGGCGAGCTCGAGAATCACCGTGATCCTCACCGAGTAGGCGGCAACGTCATCGGAGACGATCCATGGACTCTGACGGACGAGTTCAGATCCTTCGCGGCCGCCAATCCTCGCGTTGTGAACCCTGTATGGCATGCAAGCCTTCGCACGCCGGAATCGGAGCGACTCACTGATGACCAGTGGAACCAGGCCTCCAAGCGATTTCTGCAAGAGATGGGCTTCCTCCAGGAGGGTAGTGACGGCTTTCAGCCGAAGGACGCGCCCTACGTGGCCTTGCGCCACGCCGAGGACCACATCCATATCGTCGCCTGCCGAGTTCGTTTTGATGGTTCATGCATCAATGTCTAC
The DNA here is from genome assembly GCA_029262455.1 of Deltaproteobacteria bacterium. GTDB lineage: Bacteria > Desulfobacterota > Binatia > HRBIN30 > CADEER01 > CADEER01. Next base: position 11,575 of record JAJCZJ010000042.1, read on the forward strand.
CGCGATCGGTACAGGTCCCATGAGGCCACCCGAGCCGTAGAGGCCGAGCTGGGGCTCTCCTCACCCCATCCCAGCCAAGACACGCTCTCGACGGTCACAAAGAGCGAGCGCGAGTCTGCGCTTCGCCGAAAGCAAGTTCCGGAGCGGGCCCGGATTCGCGAGGGCGCGATATCGGCCCGTGACCAGTCCAACGGAACCATTCGAGATTTCGAATCCAAACTCAGCGCCGCAGGCATCCAGTTCAAAGCGAACGTGGCAACGACGGGTCGCATGAATGGCTACTCGTTTTCGCTCCCCGAATGGAAGGACGCAGCGGGCGAACAGATCTGGATCGCGGCCAGCAAGGTCTCAAGAGAACTCCGATGGAAGGAGCTATCGCGAGATTTGGAAGCCAATTCTCTGAACCAAACCGGCAAGGCAATCGAAAGGAAGGGTACTCGGATGAGCATGTCAGAACGGCCAGATGATAACGCCGCTGCTCGATGGTGGAGGCACAAGGTGGACAGGGAGGCGGACCACGAACACCAAGTGAAGACCCAAAGCCATTGGGCAGCCTTCAACGAAGAGCTCGGCAAACAGGAAGCGGAAATCCTTGACGCCCGCAGGCGCAAGCCGACACAGAACCGTGAGCCCGAGGCGCAGTTGAAGAATCTCTTTCCACCAACTCGCCTCTACGACCCCCCGGCGATGGATGAATTCACGGGTGATCAGAAATCTTCATACGGAGAAAGTGGCCCTCCGCCTGGCGAAGGCGCGCCGCTACGGGATTTGCCGAACGAAATTGATCTGCCCTATGAGCCGCAGCCACAAAGTGAAGTTGGGCGAATCCTTTCCGATCTCGGCGGCGAGCGGGACCGGTCTCCCGGATGGGAGCGCGACTAATGCAGAATCATGGGGCTTGGGGCCCTCAAAATCAGGCGCCTTCACCTCCGCCGAAACACAAAAAAGGCTGTCGGCGATCTCTCGCTAAGTTGGGGGCTTGGTGGATCGTCATTCTGATCGCACCGAAGTTGCTTGGCTCGACGACTGCGAATGACGTGCTGCTGGTGCTGCTGGCTTTTGGTGTCATGTTTAAAGGCGGCCACCTTCTGTTCCGATGGGGCGTCCGTCCAGTACTACGCCGGGCGACGCGAGCGAGCCCCCCGGCTAGGGATGTCGGTAGCCTTCTGCCACAAGTCATCGCTAACAGCGCTGATCCGATACTCGCGATGCACCAAGAATCTGCGCGGGTCGGAGGAGGAACGTTCCTAGGCTTCACCAGCGAGGGCCACTGGGTAAGTGCCGAACCCCAGCACGCCGTGCTGGTACTAGGACCTCCCCGTTCGGGAAAAACGAGCGGAATCATCATTCCTACGGTGCTGGCTGCGATCGGCCCGGTTGTTTCGACTTCCACCAAACCCGATGTGATGGAGGCGACTCTTACTCTCCGTAGAAGGAGAGGACCGGTCTGGCTGTTTGACCCGACAGGCCAGGAGGACCTTCCCGAGGGCGCAACGCAGTTGCGCTGGTCGCCGGTCAAAGCAGCCAGGTCGTGGGATGGCGCACTCCTGATGGCGAGGGCGATGGTTGCCGCCGCCCCCGCAACGCGAGGAGGAAAGGACGAAAGCCATTGGACCGAAAGAGCAACGGCCTTGATTGCACCACTACTGCATGCTGCTGCTTTGGAAGGTCGACCGATGTCGGACGTCGTCCGCTGGGTGATGCGCTCCAGTCTCGACCTCGCGGGAGCGACATTGGAAAAGCACGGGGCGGAGACTGCGAACGACATCTTGGTGGGCATCGCCATGACCCACGAAAAGGAACGTTCCGGAATCTTTTCGACGGCCGCCAATGTCCTGGCCGCGTACAACTCCGACGGGTGCCGCACTATCGCTACTGATCCCAACTTTGACGCGGACGAGTTTGTTCGCTCTGCAGCCACCATTTACATCACCGCGCCAGCTGACAGGCAAGAGTTAACGGCCCCATTGGTGGTCGGCTTGCTCCAGGAGATCCGGCAGGCAACCTTTGCGAGGGCGCGGGACCACTCCTTGCTGACCAGCTTCTCGAAGAAGTGGCCGGTGATTTTTGCGCTCGACGAATGTGCAAACATTGCCCCGATCCACGATCTGCCGGCGATGGTCAGCGAAGCGGGGGGACAGGGTCTGCACGTTCTGGCGTGTTTCCAGGACCTCAGCCAAGTGAGGAGGCGCTGGGGCGACGCGCAGGCTGATGGGTTCCTCTCGCTCTTCGTGAACAAGGCGATTCTCCCGAACATTGCCGACTCAAGAACCATTGAATCGCTGTCCCTAGCGTTCGGCGAATACGACCGGCGCATGACATCGCAATCGTATGGATCAAGTGCCGGCCAGGGATTCAGTCTGAACTCTGGGGGCTCAATTTCTATCCAGCGTCAGAGGGTCCTAAGCCCGGGGGAGATTGCGAACATCCCGGATGGCTACGTGATGTTCATCAAAGGCGTCAAGTGGTGGTTGGTCGCTATGACCCCCTATTTCACGCACAACCCGTGGCCAGCAGTTAGTTGGGCCGCCTATATAGAGGCCGCCGATGCTGTTCCTGAAGGTCAAACCGAATCTTTGGTCCAGCGCTCGCGGAGATCCTCGCTGCGCTTCGTCGACTGGAAGCAATGGATCCATGACTAGGCCACCAAAAGCTACCTTCAGAATGTGCTCTGAAGAGGGTTGCGACATGCCCTATTACGCCAAAGGCTGGTGTAGGCGTCACTACGGGAAGCTGCGGCCGCGAAACAATTGCGCGATGGATGGCTGCGAAAAACCTCAGATCGCAAAGGGCTTCTGCCAAAAACACCATGAAAAGACGAGGGTGCGAAAAGAATGCAAGCTTGATGGCTGCACGCGCCCTGAGAGACGTCTCGGCTGGTGCGAAGTTCACTATCAGCGTGCCAGGAAGAATGGTGGCGACCCCGGCCCTCCCGGCCCCCTTCCCCCCATAAAGCCGAAGAGGCCAGTGCCTCCAATTGACCATGAGAGCTTCAAAGACGTGGGGCCCCAACACTGGTACTGGATCGGGTTTCTTGCTGCTGACGGATGCGTGGGCGACAAAGGGATCGTCGAGCTGCGGTTGGCAGCAGTTGATCTTAGCCACATTGAGGCGCTCCGAGCATTCGTGTGTCGGGGCGAGAACTACGGCCGGATTAATGGACCCCACAAAGATGGCTCCTACGTGTTCACCTGTAGCTCTAAACAGATTGCTGCCGACTTGCTACGCCACGGCAATATCACTCCTCGGAAAACCCACACATATGACCCAGGTCCCATTCCCTCGTCCCAGGCTGCCTTCTGGATGGGAATGCTCGACGGCGACGGGAGCGTGTTTTGGCATATCAACCAGTGGAAATCGGGTGGTCACCCAGAACTGATATGGAGCGGCACTGAAATGGCGATGTTGGCGTGCAGGAACTTCTGGGTGACGACCTATCCCGGCACATCCTTTCCGAATATCCGGCGCGCTAACGGCAGAACGCTATGGGAGTTCCGTATTACCGGCTCAAGGACTAAAGCGGCAGCGCAATTGCTGCTGGATTCTTGTCCCTACCGGCTCCCACGGAAGCGGGAAAAGCTGGAGGCGTTCGCCTCAGCGCCTTCTAGGGAACCAGCCAAGCGCTCTTGTCGTTGCGCCTTGCCTGGGTGCTCCCAAGAATTCTTCCGCTACCGTTCTGCGCTGAAGAATAGAGATGCAGTCTGGTGTTCATACGAACATTACGTCCTATGGCAAAAGGGCCGATGGATCCAACGAGTCTGCTCGATCGAGGGCTGCAATAACCCTCACGACAGCCGCGGTTGGTGCAGCCGGCATTACGACCAGTTCCGCCCGCGAAAGAAGTGTGCGATCGAGGGTTGCTCGTTGCCTCACAAAGCTCTTGGGTACTGCAAGAAGCACTACAACCAGCTGAGGTCACGAAAGGAATGCACTGTCATTGGTTGCACGAACCCGTTGGTTGCTGGCGGATTCTGCAATATGCATTACCTGAGGGCTAAGGCCAACAACGGCAATCCCGGACCTCCTGGACGCTTAAGAGAGCATTAACCTCCCCCGGCGCCGGGGCAGCCTGATGCTTCATCTCACTGAATCTCCTCAGCCCTGGCTTCGGTACGCGGACAATCGAGCATGACGTCGTTGGCATTGGCAACGTCATCTCTTCAGGAACCTTTACCCAAGGGGGCTTGGAGGTCCCCTTGCGTTCGTTGCTCTGATTGTGGGTCGGGAGCCGGAGGGGTCAAGGGTCGCTTCCTTAAACGGTCCTCCCCACCCTCTGTTGGCGATCACGAAAAGTGCAGGGATCTGATCACGAAAAGTGCAGAGCCAGTTAGATCATAGGCGCTCCCTTCTCGCCGGCGAAAGCGTCCTGGTGGCGCCGCATCCTGTAGCTCTTTCCCTTGATGTTGACCACGGTGGCGTGGTGCAGTAGCCGATCGAGAATTGCCCCGGCCACCACTTGATCGGCGAAGACCTGGCCCCAGTCCGAGAAGCCGCGGTTGGAGGTCAGCACGATCGATCCCCGCTCGTAGCGGCGGGACACTACCTGAAAGATCCAGTGGGCGCTGGTCTGGTCCATCGGCAGATAACCGAGCTCGTCGATCACCAGGACACTTGGACCGGTGTAGGTTCTCATCTTTGAGCCGACGTTGCCCTCGATGTGAGCTGTCTGCAGTCCGGCTACCAGATCCGAAGCTGTGGTGAAGTACGTTCGGTAACCGGCTTCGGTGGCGGCGATCCCCAGGGCGATGCCGATGTGGGTCTTGCCGACACCGGGCGGGCCGAGCAGCAAGACGTTGCGCCGCTCCTCGACGAAGCGTAGCGAGGACAACTCGGCAATCACCGTCCGGTCAACCGACGGCTGGTAATCGAACTCAAAGTCGGCCAGCGTCTTGCGCAGCGGGTAGTGGGCGAACCTGAGCCGGTAGGCCAATCTGCGGGCACGGGTGACCTCGGCCTGGCGGCTCATCAAATCCTCAAGCACCTCGACCGGGGAAAGCTTTTGATCCCGGGCCCGCTCCAGCGCCGGGGCCAGCTCCTCCGAGGCGGTGGCCAGCCCTAGGTAGGCCAGATGCTCCCGCAGCCGATGGTAGGCGGTGTCGACCCTGGCTTCAGCCGCCGAGCTCAAAGCACTGCCTCGTAGTCGGACAGGTCGGGCAGATCCACCACCTGTCCCGCTGCTCGGGCGGCAGTCAGGTCCACTACCTGGGCCGGCGGCTGGGGACTTTGAGGTTGGTGAAGCAACCGTGAGGAGATCGGCCGGAGCAAAGCCTTCTCCTCGGTCCAGGCCTCGACGACGATCCGCCCGGTGGTTCGGTGGCGCCGGCAGGATACAACCTCGGTGATCCAGTGAGCCGCCAGCCGGTCGTAGTCACCCAAGCCCGGGTGTCGGGGCAGCACCTGGCCGGTGATCCAGCGCAGAAAGTCCTCCTTCAGCTCCCGGATCATCCGCTCGACTTTGCCCTTGGTCTGAGCCCGGTAAGGCCGGCACGCCTTGGGAGTGGTGCCGAGCAGTGCGGCCAGATCGATCCACTCGGGAGCGAACACCGCCCGGTTTCCGGGGGTCTGGCCGATTACCAGTGCCGGGTCCCGGTCGGAGAGGACCTGCACCGGAGCACCGCCCAAATCATCGAGGAGTTGCACCAGCAGGCTCAAGGTTGTCTGCCGGGTGGTGTCGGTGGCGAAGCGCACAGCAATCATCCTCGAGTAGCCCAGCACCGCCACCAGAGCCTTCAGCCGAACCAGCTTGTCGCCGATCAGCCAGTCGCCGCAGTCGGCCCAGTCGACCTGAACCTGATGACCGGGGTCGGTCTCAAACCGCACTTCGGGCTCGGTTTCGGCCGCAGGACGCAAGGGACCCAGGTGGCGCATGAACGACGGGTAGGAGCCGAGGTAGCCGAGCTCGACCACCTCCCGGTACAAGGTTGTGCCACGAAGGTCGGCGCACATCTCCAGCCGGCGGGCAACGTGTTCCAACTGCGATTCCGACAGCTGGGTCGGGTGGGATCTCGGCGAGTAGCCGAGCGGGGCCGGCGAGGTCGCGTGGCGCTTGGCGGTGCGCCAGTTCACTTTGAACTCATTGGCCAGAGCCTGGATGCTCCAGCCGTGTTTGGTGTGCAAGACGTGCATCACGATCGAATCCTCCTCAGACTGCATTCATCCCTCCTGCTCGGCTCCGGCTTCAACACCTGGACCGTGGCAGGAGGGATCTGCC
>JAJCZJ010000043.1 GCA_029262455.1 Deltaproteobacteria bacterium
TACTGCTGTTCACGGTTGATGACGAGCGCAAGACGGTTTGGGTGATGGGTCTTCGACACGGCCATCGTCTCGTGCGTCCCGACGATCTGCCGTCGGACCTCTCATCGCTCGGCGAGAAGAAGGTAAAATGACAGAGAAAAATTGGCGTGACACCCACACAAAGTTGCCCGTATGCCCAGCGTTTCTATGTGGGTGTCACGCCAATTCGTCCGTTCACTGGATTACGCACCCTACCCTGATCGGCTCGACGACCACTCGCACCACCTCGCACCTCTCCCCGCTCGACGGTCTCAACCCTGCAGCCTCCCCCAGCGTCGGGCGGGAGCGTTGCGGAGGGATGTTCGGAGGCAGCGGGAGTGGGCGCCTCGACGCCTCTAGCCCGCTCGACGCGCGCCTCGCCGAGCAGCCTGCGGAGGTTGGCGCGCGTCGGCGGATCGAGTGAAAAACTCTCACGTAGTGATGGTACGGCGATCTAACGATGCGGCGTAGCCGCGTACAACGTGGCCAAGGTGTCTCTTAGTATTCGCGGCCGCAGAATTTGTTCGTGAACTTCGACAGCGTTGAGAGTGCCTGGCTGCATGCAGTCAGGTTCCAAGATGCAAGAGGCACGGTCAAGGAAAGGGGTAGGCGTCAGATGAGTGCTTTGCTCGGGCGACGGCGTACTAGTCCAATCACCGCGCCCTTTCGCGAACTATCGCCTCAGTTGGCTGTGCCGCCGCGTACGCACCTAGCGTAGTACTGATCGCCTTTATCTTTCGCGGCGATGTCCCCCTCGTTGAAGGCGACGCGGAAGGCCCAGCGCCTATTGCCGCGAAAATTCGTCGAAGTCCAGTAACCGAGCGGAAAGGTGCAGGAACAGTTCGAGCAGTTCGGTGTGCACCCCAATCGGAAAGCGTCGTCTGTGGCGGGAACTCCGCCCAAGTTGACGAGTCCATAGTTCACGATCGATTGGAGTTCTCGCACGTTCGGCAGTCGCCAATCTCGATATCCGGCGTGGCCGCAGGCGCCACCGGTCCCGGAGCAGTCGGTATCGGAGCTGCATGGCGTCGTCTGGTCCGCGTCGCAAGTCGAACCCAAACTCTCGCAGTGATCAAGCGCGTCGTCGTAACTAAAAAGCAGCCGGTGACTGTGCGGACCGCCGGAATCGTCGAGCACCTCCCAGGTGAGGCCGCTGGCGACGTCGGTGATCGTTCTGTCACTGTTGAGAACGGCGCTACGAACGACCCCGAGTCGATGCTCTCCGTCCTGCCCCGAGCCCTCACAGGGGATCCCGCCTGCGCCCGCCGCGTCGTGGCAAGTCGACTGGCCCGTTCTCGGTAACCCAGCAGCCGGACAGCCTTGGGGGCATGGCGACGATGGATCGTAACGAACGGCACGCACGCGGAGTGGCGTGAGCTTGTCGACGACGGACAAGGAGCCGACGTCGAATGGGACGAACCAGTTGACGATTGGATTTCCGAGATATGCGCTAGATGTCCAATAGGGTCGTGCTGCCGTACAACTGCACGCCTCGCATCCGGGTGTACAGCCGTCTTCGAAGGCAGGGTCGACAAGCGCCGGTCGGCCGTCGGTCGCGTACTGGACCAACGAGAGGAGCTGGGTGGGGTTGGGTAGGGCCCAGTTTCGGTTGCCCGCGTGTCCGCAACGTCCATTGCCGATCGCCGCGCAGTCGGGGTCCGAGTTGCAGGCTACGGTTTCATCGTCATCGCAGTGCCCGTTGAGATCGTCGATCCAGCCGAAGGCCTCGGCCAATGTCCGCTCGAGATCTTTGTCGAAGAGGCCGCCGGCGTCATTGCTGGCGGACCACATCAGTCCGGTAGAGATGTCGCTGATCGTTCCATTGCCGTTGTTGACGAAGCTGGACCCGACGCCCGCCCGAACGTCCCCGTCCTGACCGGTGCCTGCACACGGGATCTCGCTAGCGTTGTCTTCGTAACAATGAGCCTGTCCGGTCTTGGGCAGTCCACCCGTCGTACAAGCTCCACCGAGCAAGAGGGTGAGGTCCTGGCTCTCGTTTCCGATCTTGCCCTGTATGGAGTTGCTTCCCTGGGTCGTCGGGCAAGTCCCACCTCGGGCGGTTGTTCGCGCCTCGATGCGCCCCCATTTCGACTCGAAGCTGCGAACGCACTTCGAGCGCCGCTCCTCGTACCGGGATGTGTCCCCGTCCTTGATAAGGGACCGGTCTGCCTTTACCAAACACCCGTATAGCCTGGCGGCGGCTTGGAGTTGCTTGGAAAGACAATCGTCCTCGGGGCTCAGTCGCCCGGCTGCCGCCCCCGGGAGCAGCACAAAGAGAGCGACAACGGTGCTGGTTACCAGTGTTGTCAGTATGTTCAATCGGTAGAGAGCCATTCTGCCTCCCGCCTCGTTCCGAGAACCCCGTGTCTAAGGTTCTGAATCAGCGGGGAACATGTTGCACACAGTGACCTGTCTGAAACAACTGGTTTTGGGTGCGCAGGGCCAGCTGCTCGTCACGCGAGACGCCTGGGCCGGCGAATATCCGCCAAAGCCCGTCGGCGCAACACCTCGCGAACCAGCACGCGCGGTTGGGTTGTCTATTCGTCTGCGGCTGAGGTTTTTTCGCTTGAGCCGGTCGTGGCAAGGGGGACTTTGCGCGAACGAGGAAATTGGCGTGACACCCACGCAAAGTTGCCCGTAGGCCCAGCGTTTTTAGGTGGGTGTCACGCCAATTCATGAAGACTGACGATACTGACTAGCTCTTTGTAGTTCGGAATCCGCCAGTCGCAGTATCCGGCGAAACAGCCCGCACCCCCACCTGCCAGGTCGTTTAGAGCAATTCCTCGTAGGCCCAGCGTTTTCATGTGGGTGTCACACCAATTCCGCAGGCCAACCATTCACGGTTGGCCTTTTTGTGTCTTCACCCCGATCCACCGGGAGGCGAAGGCAAAGGCTACTCCAGGCGGAAGTACAGCGGGTCCTTTGAACCCTCGAAGTCGCTTCTCGAAAATGGTCCTTTTCCCAATTTCGTAACGTCACCTAGTATCCTACCCTCGTGATTGACGGCCTGCAGCAAAACGTGGAACGTCCTCTTTACAATAGGAGCAGAACATCTTTGAGGGGGTGATCAAGTGAACCGGAACCGTTCTAGCGCGGTCGTAGTGACCTGCCTTTTGGCTCTTTCGTTCGTGTCTGGAGTGACTCGCGCGGACGCGGACAGCTCTCAATGCGTCAACAGCCTAGAAATCCTTGCGTCGGGTTCGCCTCTCCAAGACCCTCTCGGAATCGTGTCATCTCCCGATGGCACGACGCTCTTCGTTTCAGATTTCACAGCGAACAAGATATTCAGTATTCCCGCATCGGGTGGAACGCCGGCGGAGATCGCGTCCGTTGCCAACACGAGAGGTATCGCCATCTCTCCAGACGGAACTGTTCTCTACGTCGCGGGCTGGTTGGCGGGAAATATCGTCGAGATCCCACTGGCCACCGGAACCCCCGCTACGGTGGTCAGCGGCTTGAGTACGCCTCACGGACTTGCGGTCTCACCAGATGGCTCAACATTGTATGTAGCCGACAGCTCGTTCCCGGGTTCTACCGGGAAGATTCTCAGCATGCCGACGAGTGGCGGCGTCGTGACGGAACTGAACGCAGACCGCCTCTACGGCGACGTAAGCGTGTCGCCGGACGGCAACACGCTGTACCTCACCGGTGTTGGTTTAGATGGGGTCTTTACCATGCCGGCAGATGGGAGCTCGCCACCTTCACCACTCCCAGGATCACCGTTCCTAGCCTTGAACCACTGTTGCGTGACCAACTCAGCGTCTCCCGATGGCAGCACGCTGTACGTTCATGACCAAAATTCAGTTTCTGGGCCGGGGAACTCACCCATCTTCGGTGTTCCAGTAGCGGGGGGAGCGGCGAATCAGGTGCAGCCGTTTGATCTAGGTACGACGGGTGGGTTCATCACGCACTCCCCCGACGGCAAGGCATTGTTTGTGGCGGACTCTGGCTCCGACAGCGTTGTGAGGCTGAACTTGGGATTTACCATCTTGAGTTCGTTGTCAGCCCTCAAGCTTGGAGAGTTCTCTTCCCGGGACCTTGAAGCATCTTGCGGAACAGCCCCATACACCTGGTCTGTGATCTCGGGTACTCAACCACCCGGAATGAATTTGAACACCGACGGAGAGTTTAGCGGAACGCCGACACAGCCTGGCAATTACTCGTTCACAGTTAGGGTCACCGACAGCCAGCTCGAAACGGACGAGAAGCAGCTCGACGTCGACGTGTTGCTGACGTTACCCTCGCCTGAGCTGCGTGTGCAAAAAGTCGGTACGGTTACCGTTCCAGGACGGATCGTCGACTACTTCATTCTGATTGAGAACACTGGGAGCGTGGATGCGAATGCAATTCGCATATCTGAGATTCCCGAGCCCGAATCGGCATTCTCGATAGGCAGTGCGTCACCAGCATCGACTTTCGCATTTGAGGAGTTCTTGATTTGGGACGTACCAACGATCCTTCCTGGCGATCAAGTTGTACTTTCGTACAGCGCACTCCTCTCCCCCGAAGTCGAGTTGGGAGCGTCAGTCACTGGTGCCGCGCAACACACCTGCCCCGCCTGCGAAACCACCGACGAGTGCCAGAGTATACCCATATTTTGTAGCTTAGGTGGTTGTGACCCGCTATTCGGCTGCGATTCTGCGGCGGTCGGCTGCCTCGCCGCGGCCAAGGCATGCGAACAGCTCTGTCGCGTCCGGTGCCCACCCAGTGCACGTGCCGAAGACCGGAAGACAGCCCAGGGGCCAGTAGATCCAAACGAGAAACTTGTCGTATCGGGAAGGTTCATTCAACCTGACCGAACACTGGTCTACCCCATTCACTTCGAGAACATCGGTGAGATTGAAGCGATCGATGTTTTCGTCACAGATGTGCTGGATTCAAACCTAGACGAGTCGACGCTCCAGATCATCTCGGCCGGCGGATCTTACGATGGTGGGACGAGAACCTTGAGATGGGACCTACTCGGGCGCAACCTGCAGCCTGCGGAAACCGGCAACGTCTTGTTGTCGATCAAGCCACTCCCCGGACTTCCCTCTGGGACGGAGATCCGCAACAGCGCGGAGATCCAGTTCGAGGTATTTGATCCACTCGTCACGCCGGACGTGGTCAACATCATCGACAGCACAGTACCGGAATGTCTGGTCACCCCGCTTCCGGCTCAGGTGAGTACCGTCGTTTTTCCGGTCTCATGGACGGGAACCGACCCCGTGGGCGAAGTTGAGGCGTTTTCTGTGTTCGTTTCCGATGACGGCGGACCCTTCACTCCGCTCACCGAGGAAACGACTGAAACGACTACTTCCTTCGTTGGAGAACCCGGACACACCTACGGATTCAGCTGCGTAGCTCGGGACACTGCTGGCAACGCAGAGGTGCAGCAGCCACTTGCCGAAACGACCACGACTGTCGTGACGCCAACGTGCAAGCAGGCGGGCAAGTCGACCCTGGTCCTCAAGAACAAGGAGAAGAACAAGGCCGACAGCCTCGTCTCCAAGTGGCTCAAGGGTGAACTCACCGACAAGACCGATTTCGGCGACCCAACCCAGGACAACGGATTCAACGTCATCGTCACGGACACCTCGGGGACCTTCGCGACCTTCACGATCCCGCCGGGCGCCAGTTGGAAAGACAAGGGCAAGAAGTTCCTCTACCTGGACAAAGCGGTATCGAGTTCCGGGATCAAAAAAGCTCTTCTCAAACCTGGAGACGCCGGTAAGGCCAAGGTTCTGGTCAAGGGCAAGGGGCCGGGTCTAGCTATGCCCGACCTCGCCGATCTGGATCTACCGGTCAAGGTGCGTATCGAGAACGATCAGACTGGGGACTGTTGGGAGTCCGAATTCCTAACCACCACCAAAGATACTGGCGAGGTCTGGAAAGCGAAAAGTCCCTAGAAGAACGACACCTCGCTGCCCTTCATTGGTAGGAATGATAAAGGACGTTATCATTCATAGTATGGCACCGGAAATCCCACCAGATAAAGCCCTTGGCCAGACCGGACACGGGCATGTGCCGGCGATCGTCGCCGGCGCCGGCGAGAATGCATCCCGACGCTTCCTCGAATTCTTCACGGCGAACATCCGCAACCCGAACACCCGCCGCGCCTATGGGCGCGCCGTCGGCGACTTCTTCCGCTGGTGCGAACGGCGCCGCATCTTCGAGCTCGCCCGCGTTGAGCCGATGGTGGTTGCCGCCTACATCGAGCAGCTCGGCAAGACCCACTCCAAGCCGACCGTGAAGCAGCACCTCGCCGCCGTACGCATGCTCTTCGACTGGCTCGTCCTCGGCCAGGTCGTCCCCGTGAACCCGGCAAGCGCCGTCCGGGGACCGAAACACGTCGTCCGCCGCGGCAAGACTCCGGTCCTCACCGCCGGCGAGACCCGGGAGCTTCTCGACTCGATCGACATCGACGGAATCTCCGGGCTCCGCGATCGCGCTTTGATCGGGCTCCTCGTCTACTCGTTCGCCCGCATCGGCGCCGCCCTCGGCATGAAGATCGAGGACTACTACCCACAGGGAAAGCGCTGGTGGCTGCGACTCCACGAAAAAGGTGGGAAGCGACACGACGTTCCCGCCCACCACAGGCTCGAACAGTACCTCGACGCCTACATCGACGCGGCCGACCTCCGGGAAGACAAGAAGGGTCCCCTCTTCCGCACCATCACGATCGCACCTGGACGGCCGCTTTCGCGGTTACCGATGAGTCAGGCTGATGCCTGGCGAATGATCCGCCGGCGTGCAGCCGATGCTGGAATCGAAACGGCGATCGGCAACCACACCTTTCGCGCTACCGGCATCACCGCCTACCTCAACAACGGCGGCACGCTTGAAAATGCGCAGCAGATCGCGGCCCACGAATCGCCGCGAACCACCCGCCTCTACGATCGCCGTTCTGACCGGCTTTCGTTGGATGAGATCGAGCGGATTGTGATCTGAACGTAAGGCGTGGATCCCACGCCGGTTCTCATACGGCAATCTATCCACCGTCCCCCTCCCCTCCCACATACCGGCAGACTGCCCCGTGCCCCCCCACCTTATCTACGCCGTCGAAGCAACCAACCGTATTCGTCGAGGTTTTGAGAACAAGGTACAACCCTCCACATATGGCACCACCTCTGCTCCCCTATTGCACCTACTTCGCCCGCCCTACTCCCATTTCGCTGCTAGTTCCCTGCGATTCGTTACTGACAAGACCCGCCAAATCCCAACGCGGACGAATTCGCCTTCGACATCTAAGACGGATCGAGTCTTAAACCTGCAGGGGGGCGGCACCCCGTAAGATTTAGAGTACTCCACGAAGAACTTGCGCCAGGGCTCCCTGCTGCCCTCGACCTCGACGATGTGCGGAGTCGGGGCAGTCACGAGCAGAGGCCCGAGGAATCGATCGCGGGGCCCTCCAGGCACGTTGACCTGGAGCTTGAGAAAGTTGCGCTCGAACGCTGAGCGTTTACCCGCAATCAAGAAGTAGCGCGAGACGGCCTGATGTTGATGCCTCCGGAAGAGCTCGAGGCGAAGGAGGTCGTTCACAATGCGCTGCCGCTCCGCCGCCGATTCGCGGACCCATTTGGTTTCAATCGCGCACGTAACGCGCCTCTTGTGCGGGCTGAGAAGGGCGAAATCAACCTGACGATCTCTCCCACGCGCCGCCTTCGCGAGGCCTGGAATGGTGAACTCCTTCGGCGTCGGCCCGCTGTGGTGAGCCTGCAGGTACTCCAGCAATGGCTGAGACATCAATGACTCGTTGAGCAGGACTTCGCGCCTGCACGAAACTTGGAAGTCCAGCCACTGCTGGACCGCTTTGCCAAGACCCCTCGCCGTATTGTCGTTCATAGAATCCTTAGCGCCGACTTGGGGCCGTCGCCGCAAGCCTTCGGATCCTACGTGGATTCTGTCGGACGATCACCGATCTACTTCTTTCGAATTCTGGATTGCAGAGCCGAGGCGGCTCACGGAGCGCGCGATTACGGCTTTGGCATGATTAGACCCTCCACGGACTGCCATGTCGGCCGCGCTTTCACGCGAATCCGCATGGACGGGAGATTCTTGCCGTCGCTCGACCCCCAAGAGTCGAGGTTCTCGTCCGCTTCGGTAATCGCAAGTTGACCGTCGAACACTGCATGCAGAATTGAGCTCTCCGGGACTCGCATGCGCGGATGGATTCGGAATCGCGCGCGCCGGGCTTGGCCGTTCTGGATCACAGTTACGGCGCGCAGAACAGGGACGGGTTCGCTAGCGAAGCCAAAACCCATCTGTTTCGCCTGGCGTGCTTCAGCCATGCGTACTGCCGGCTCAGCCCTGATCAAGATCACGGGCGACGGCCATGCTTGGACGATGCCCGTAACCGCTGACTCGCGGCTCGCATCCGGGCAGAGGCGTTCCCTCAGCGAATCGATCTTCTCGAACGAAATCTCCCCCTTCGCGTGGGGTTCAATCAATGCTGGCAAGAAGCCGAGGTGTCCCGCGATGACGTCCATCATCGATTCCTCGGGGTCCTTAGAATGGCGTTCGACGTGGGTTCGACGAAACATAAGCCGAAGCTGATCAGTAAGGCAGAGCAGATGTGCCACCTCATGCCACTTCGTGAAGTACTCTCTTGGGGCCTTGTCACCGCGGCAGTCGATCACGGAAACGAACTCACGCTCCCATTCCTCTTGTTTGCGTCGCCGAATGGTGATTCCGAACACGTCGCCGTAGAGCTCGTCCTCAATATTGGCGAAGGCGCTTTCCCCCTTTTTCAGGAATTTCTCCCGGAGGCCGACTAGTTGTTGGTCCGTCCTCACAACCTCGAAAGTCGTCCCGAGGCGAACACTTACCATGTCAAGCAACTCGCTGAGCGTCCCGCATCCAGAGAAGTCGTGGATGATGGTTGCCACCCGTTTCTCGCAGAATTGGCGGATGGCGTCCGCCGGTTTTTCGTCCTTGATCTTAAGACCGAGATCACGTGCGAGAGTCCAAATCTTTGCGGATCTGTCGAGCCGCGACGCCATTAGCCGAACACCTTCTTGACCGCACCGTATAGGTTCTTCCAGTCCTGCACGGTCAATTCCTTCACCGAGCGACTACTCCTTCGCGCAATGATCGAACGGTGCGTGTCGAGCAGCTCCAAGGTCTGCGAGTACGTCAGATTGAGTTCTTCTGCCGCACGAGAAAGGCTTTGCGGGATCGTCACTGGCCCTCTTGGTGTTTCGGGTTCGTCGGTTGGCCCGCGGACCAAGAAGTCAAGGGAGGCACCCAAAGCGTTCGAAATCTTGAGGAGCACCTGCGCGCTGACGTTGCGCTTGCTGTTCTCGACGTCAGACAGGAACCCCTTGCTGAGGTGCGCCTTCCCGGCCAACTCGGCTTGTGTCATGCCGGTCTTCTCCCGGACCTCTCGGATACGGTCTCCAGTCGTTGGCATTTGCCCCTCGCTTTCCACCGGTGTGTATATTCGCTGGAGGTACGCAATGCAATATCCAGAGCCCCCTTGACGCAATCGGTGTAGTTCGCTAAGTAGGATCATGTTCGCAATATAGCTCCACGACAAGCGGAGGTGGGAAGGTATGAACCAGCGCAAGAGCCAGGCGCAAAAACGAATCCTGAGGTCGACCAATCCGCCACGAGCCAAGCGGAAGGGTGGGCCTCATTCTGGGGGAGTCGATGCACCGGGCATTCTCGATAGTCGCGTGCTCCCGGACGAAGAACTGGGCCAACACTGGGAAGCTATCATCCTAGATTCGGGGATTAAGGATCGCCTTCTGGCTCAGGCTATTATTAACTTCACGGTTCGGCCGAGGGTAAACCCGCAGCAAGTACCCCTGCACGGCCTCATCGTACTTCACGGCCCCCCAGGCACGGGGAAGACATCGCTAGCTCGGGGGTTGGCCAGCCGAACCGCCGACACGGTGGGCGGGATTGGAGAGTTCCTCTACCTTGAAATCGACCCCCACGCCCTTACGAGTGCGGCTCTAGGGCGGAGTCAACGCGCGGTAAGAGACCTGCTTGACTCGACGATCGCCGAGCGTGCTGACGCTGGGCCCGTGATCGTCCTCTTGGATGAGGTTGAAACACTGGCAGCAGATCGATCCAAGCTGAGCCTGGAAGCCAATCCAATCGATGTGCATCGCGCGACGGATGCCGTCCTCGCACAGCTCGATCAACTCGCGTCGCGATTTCCGCATCTGCTCTTCATCGCAACCAGCAATTTTACGAAAGCAGTGGACGACGCCTTTCTCTCCCGTGCCGACCTAGTGGAACGCATCGATCTGCCGGGCCCCGATGCCTGCCGCGAGATCATGCTCGCTGTGATCAAATCCCTGTCGGAGGTATTCCCCCGCGTGGGCCGCATCACGTCGCACGAGGACTTTGAGCGGGCCGCGAAGAGATCTCACGGGCTTGACGGTCGGCGAATCAGAAAAGTGGTACTTTCGGCCTGCACCTTCGACAAGCAAACCGCGCTCGATCCTAACCGCCTCACAGCCCCGGATCTACTCAGGGCTGTTGATCTTGCGCGCCGCGAGCTGGAACTACGGGAGGGGCAGTAATGACACTACTGTCGCGCAGGATTCGGGCTATACCCTATCGGTCGGCAATGGATACATGGGGCGTGATCGTAAACTTGGTCGCGGGCGTGGGATCAGACCCGGGTGCGGAGCTCCTCAAGGTCGACGGCATTGCAGCCTGTCTCATCACCTCGGAAGGAATCAAGAATTCACCCATTGTCGTCCGTGGCAAAGGACCATGTGTGCGCCTTTACTGTCTCTACGGCGAGAACGCTATCGTTGGCGATGCCGCTAGCGAGACAGTGCTGCCAACGTTTCCTACCGAGAACGAATGGTCGGTAAGTCTTCCGTGCCCAGGCGAAGATCTGAATTGGGTGCAGGCTGCCCTTTCAAAGCAGTCCAACCGAATCACCGCTCGCGACATGACCGAGCCCTCCCCCCTCGCGGAACATGAGGCCGAGAGTAGCGCAACGGCGCCGATCATCGATACGGAGGAGTTCCTTCGATCATGAACACAGCGGTCTTTGTGAATACGTACGCGTACTCCGTCACTTACGTCGCCGACAACATCCTCATGTCGTTAAAGGAGATCATTCGCGAGAGCGGACTCAATCCGGAGACTCTGACAAATGATTGGTCAATCCTGCAGCGCGGAATCAGTGCGTGGTTGGAAAGCCGTCACCTAAAACGCGTCGTTCTCGAGGTATATAGTCCGCAGACAGCTGCTCTCGTGGGCCGTTGGGATTTCGATGTTTCGTACGGCACGCAAGGGGATGGCACTATGTGGCTCAACACTGAGGATGTGCGCTACCACATCCTAAAAGCTGGCTGTTGGCCCAGCACATGCGACTATCAAATCATCGTCTCGAATGAGCCAGGCCGGCCGGAAGTACCTGGGTGGGGCCCTGCTGTCTTCCGATCGACGGAAGGGCTTGTCCGCCAGAGCATTGGAACCACGATCGACGGGAGTGGCATTACCGCCGGAGCCGCGTACTGGAGGCAGGCATGATCTCAGTACCCGAAGCATTCAAGAAGTTCCGGTCGCGCTTAGAGCTCAGTGAGCGCGAGCAGGCGGACGCATCTCGGCGACAGAAAGAGATTCGGGCGCACATGGACGGATCCTTTGACATCGCTTCTGACTTCTTGACCGGCTCGTACCGCAGGTGGACCAAGACCAAGCCATTGTGCGACGTTGACATCTTCTGCGTCCTTGGCTTGCAGGAGCGACCGTACCGCGACAAGCCGCCTTCAGCTCTCCTCCGAGTCGTCGAGAAGGCTCTTGCGGAGAAGTACGGCGAGAAGAACGTCAAAGCCCAGAGGCGGTCGATAAACGTTCTCTTTGGCGTAGCCGTAGATGAGGAAGAACAGACAAACGACCAAGTCATGAGCTTCGACGTAGTGCCTGCCTTCGACAAGGATGACCACTTCGAGATCCCCGACACCGATACCCACACGGGATGGACAGAAACGGATCCGCGCGTCCACTACGACAAAGCGCTGGAAGCCCAGAAGCTGTTCTCGGGCGAGTGGAAGGGTCTAGTTCGGATGGCAAAGAAGTGGAACGCTCACCATGGCAAGCCGATAAAGCCGTCGTTCCTGATCGAGGTAATGGCACTGGAAGTGATTCAGCCTCCATTCGGTGGAGACTACCGCTATGAGCTGAAGGCATTTTTTGCAGTACTCGCGGACAGAATCGATGAGGAATGGCCTGATCCGGCCGCTCTCGGCCCCCCTGTCAGCGATGGAATGGATGCAGCCCAGCAGCAGAATGCGAGGGCCGAGTTGATGAAGGCATCCGACGCTGCCGCACGCGCAATCCAGCTCGAGAACGGTGGGCGCAACGGGGATGCGCTTCGAGTTTGGCGTGATGAGATCTTTGGCCCACTGTTTCCTCTTTCTTAGATGGCGATGTCCAGTCTGAGTGACCACGATGAGTGCCTGAGATGACTTCGCTCGCGACTCAAACCGTGCTTGTACTCGACGTATACGGCCGCGCCAACGAAGACGAGGTCGTTGCGCTCCTTCCCGCTTCCCGGCGAGAGCTGAGGTTCCACTACCTTCGGGACTACGTCGATACGAAGGCCTTGGACGGAATGCAGCAAGGCCAGCCGATGCCTTTCGCGAACTTGGCCGCGGGAGTATCGACGCTTACGCGGTCGGCGCGGCGGGCTGTGGAATCCGCCGCCGATCAGACCGAATGGTATGTCTACGGCCAGGCGCCCCTTCCCCTTTTTGCGTTACTGGGGTTCGAGCTTTCTGCCTGGGCCAAACCTCTGACGTTCCTCAACCGAAGGAAAGATGGGACATGGGATTCGCTTCCGATCAATTCAGCAGCTGACACGGCGAAGATGCCGCAAGTCTTCGAGACAGTTGGACTCGAGAGCACTCACGAGGCAACCGGGCGTGTCGCCGTCTTCGTGTCCGTTATGGGCAACGCAGCGCCGAGTGGACCAATTCATGGATACTTCGGAGCGCGGGGCGAAACGCTCGCCGGCCTAGTCCAGGTGAGAACACCCGTTCCGGTACTCCTCACGGCGGACAATGTCGCCACGGCGGCACAAGAGCTTGCTGAAGCTCTTTCAGCACTCGCGACAGCCTACCCGAATGCTCTGACCCGCGGCGCCGCTCTATTTGTCTCGGGACCGGCCTCACTCGCCTTCCTGCTAGGGCGAAGCGTCAATCCCAACATCGTTAGGGAGGTATGGGTTCCGAACTTCGTTTCCGGCGAATATCAGGATGCCGTCGCGCTGCCGATGCCCGAGAGCACCTATCGGGCCTTAGATTTCTCCGCGGACGCGGTGACCGAGCGCGCTGCGATTCTCGTCGCAATGCGCGACGCGCTCACTGACCTCCAGAACGAGTTTAAGCCAGATCATCTCGGCGATGCGAACCTCAACCTTCATCCCGAGCAATTTGCAGACGGACTACGTCAACTGCGATTGCCTGACGAACCCGCCGATGACGCCTTCACGCTGAGGGTTCTCGAGAGAGAGCTGAGAATCGGGGACCAAATCCTCGACGCACTTCGGTCAATCGATCGAGACTTGGTCGGTCAGGTTACTCAGCACTTAATCGTCCACGAACTTGTGCATAACTTCCAAGACCTCACTCATGCCAACTTTCGAAATGTTGGTCGCGCCGCCGTCGCGCTCGAGGAGATCGATTTCTGGGCCGACGCGTACACTGTCGGTGCCCTTGCTCGTATGAGAGCGGAATCGACCAGCTACTCAGTGCATGACGCTATCACCTCGGAAATCGATCACGTGCTTCTTGGTATCGAGACTTTCGATCGGGCCCAGCACGGCTCGGAGATCACGCTCCTATACGAACGACGCCTGCGCCGTTATCTGATCTGGCACTTACAGCGAGCCCGGGCAGCAACCGCGAGAACACGCGAAGATGTCTCCAACCTCCTCAACTCGCGGTTGATCGTAGAACTCGTTCCACTTGCCGGAAACCTGGACGCCCGCTACGACAAACTGGTCGACTGTACGCTCCCACAACCGGAGCTGATTGTCGCTTGTGGTCCGCGCCTGAAGCGATTGTCCAGCAGCGCGAACTTGGACCTTTCGACCCTACTGGACGATGTGAGGCATTTTCGCCGCGGGCCAATTCTCGAGATCATGCGCCGTGTGGTAACAGAGGCCGGCGACCTGCTAGCTGACTGGGCGACTCTCCACTGACCGCCAGAGTTCGTCTGCATCGCTCAAGATCCGCCCGGGAACCGTTCCCGCTTTTTCGGGTCGATCCGGGACATTTCGGGACATTCTGGGTCGCGCCGTGCACCCCACAACGCCCTGAAATCATTGTCTTTTCTCACGTTTCCGGGGGGTTGCGTTCACCCGCCGTTTCAGCTTCCCAAGCTGGACGTCGCCGGTGCGACCCCGGTCGCCCGCTTCCCCTTCCCCTTTGCCTCTGCCCGTGCCTTCGCCTTCTCGAAGAACGCGAGGAGCAGTGCCGTCGCCACGTGCATCGAGCTGCTCCGGCAGGCAAAGGCATAGGGAGCGCCGATTAAAACCGGCAAGGAGTAGCGGATGAGAGAGCCGTACGGAGAAGGAGTAGCGACCCACTTTGGCCCCGAGTCATGCGCCGGCAGCCGCAAGGCGAAGGTGAAGCGTTGACAGGGGGAAGTGCGGGCTGGGTATTGAGCCGCGAAAATTTGGACATCCAGGGTGCCGACGACGTCCTTAGGATCGGAAGGCAACACCGCCAGAGCCGCAAGACGCGAGGCTGTGGTGGACCCTGCGCGGTCGGAGACCCCATGCACGCACGGACACTCCATGCACGGGAATCGGGAGATCCCGTCACCGACTGGAGAGGAAATTGGCGTGACACCCACGCAAAGTTGCCCGTAGGCCCAGCGTTTTCATGTGGGTGTCACGCCAATTCTCCACCGTCCCGGCACTTCGGCCGCTCTCCTTCGCCATACGGCGGAACGCGTCGGCCCGGGAAATGCCCTCGGCTTTGGTGAGTCGCTCGACTTCGGCGAAGATCTGTTCGCCGACGTTGCCGCGCTTCTTGACTGCGCGTCGGGCGCCCAGGTAGGGGGGATGTCACTCTCGGGACGAGCGATCCACGTGTCGCTAGTTGAAACCAGGGTAGGGAGGCCTCAATGAGACAAGGAGTGTCGCTCCTCATTCACGTCTACGATGCGGAGAATCAGTTCTTCGCCCACACTACCATGTCTGCGGGCTTCAATTTTGACTCAAAGCAGCCACTAGATCCACTTCTCGACGAACAAGTGTCTGCCTTCCTCCAGATCTCCAAGCTCCAGAATCCGAGCCAGAACTTCGATACTTCCGTAGATTCGTACCGCTTCTTCTCGTGGGACGTCGAGCCCCTTTCGCCGGGCATGTTATTCTCGGAAGTTCCGCAACCTCGTATCGTACTGGCGGTTCGTGGTGGCGAGGCGAAGGAGCAAGCGGTTCGGATACGTGTCTATCTAGAGGCCCTACCGGAGCCGAAGAAGGCTATCGACGAATGGCTGGCCCAGGTGGAGCGTAGTGACCAAACACGGACAGACGCATCCGTTCCCAAAGGACGTCCACCAAGAGTCTTCATTTGCTATGAGAAAGGGGATGCTGAGCGCACCCGAGAGATATACGACTATCTCTCGGATCTAGGGGCAGACCCCTGGAGGGATAAGGAGAAGCTCGTTATCGGGGACAACTGGGAAGTAGAGATTCAGAAAGCTGTGCGCGATGCAGATGCGTTTGTCGTCTGTTTTAGCAGCGCCTTTGACAAGGTCGGATTCCGCCAGCAGGAAGTGAGATGGGCGATGGAGGCCCTTCGGCTTCGTCCTCCCGACCGAGGCTTCGTCATCCCGTTCATGCTCGCCCCCTGCGAGTTACCGGACTGGTGCCAGCCGTTCCACGCGGGGGGCGACCTCACGAGACCCACGACTCATGACGAGCTAAGACGCGCAGTGGAGAAGCACTGCAGAGTTACTTTCCCAAAGTAGTGCTAGCCTGTGGACCCGCGTCCAAGTTTGACCCGGTCTCCGTGGCGGAGAAGTTCAATACTCGAAGCGGGTTACGTGGGCTCGGGTGGGGTCAATCTCGTGCGCCGATCCGGGGGCAAACGGCACGACGATTGACAGAGTGGAGATTCCTTTGCCCCGGATCCTCTTTGACGGAATCAGGGTGTTCCTTATTGTCCCACATCGTCTCAAACGCCTCTCACATCTCGCCGCCGTCAACGCTCGCAAGCAACCGCCAACTGAAACCCAACTCACCGTAGCGCGGTTCGCTTCGCTCACCAGTCGCGGTAGGGACACCGGTTACCCGGTGCCCCCCGCACAGATCCGGACTTGCGGAACTACCGCATCCGACTCCTGCCTCAGGTCGTACGCGCAGGCGTTCTTCAGGATGAGGATGAACAATACGGGGCTGAGGAAGCCACCGCTCTAGACGAACCATTCGGTCCCAAGTGAGTCTTGTTTTGTGACTCCGCCGCCTGAGCGTGCGAAACCAAAGTCGAATCACTTGTCGCCGAAAAGTGCCCTGCGCTCGCGCGTTGAAGGGCACTCCGTAGTACTGGTAGTGCCCGCGCAAGACAGCGCGCAGCCAGTGTGCCACCTCTGGAACAGGATCGTGCATCCGCCTGCGCAGCTCGAGCTTAATCTCCTTGAGCTTTGCATGCATCTTTGCGCGCTTGGTTTTGCGCACAATCACGAATTGTCAATCGGCGTCGAAATCTGACCCCGCATCGGCGTCCAAAATTGACCCCCCTGAGTCAGCGATTTTTCTTCTTGGATTTCGCCCCATCGGAGCCGGCGGAAAAATGGGGACAGGTACACATTCGGATCTGTAAGTCATCTAGAACCTACAGGAATCTCGCCAAAATGCGTACCTGTCCCCGTTTTTCCCCGACGATGTACGTAATTCTGTACGTGGAGGTTTCGATGATTCGGAGCC
>JAJCZJ010000044.1 GCA_029262455.1 Deltaproteobacteria bacterium
CGCTCGAGGTCCTCGGCGAGCCGGATATCGCCGTGAACGAAGGTGACCCGATCGGCGACATCCTCGATCAGCCGCAGGGAACACGATGCCGCCAGGTTGTCGATCACGATCACCTCATGACCGCCCTCGACCAGCGCTCGAACCAGGTTCGAACCAATAAAACCCGCGCCGCCAGTGACGATAACCCTCATAGGCGTGGCGACTGCATCAAATCGTGGACTTGGAGGCACGACCGGTGTTATAGCGATTGAAGTCCACTATGGCCATCGCCACACTGATCCGAACGCCTAGCGTGGTTGCGCGTTTTGCCTTGACGCTGAACCGGACGCCGCCGCTATCTATCGCCTACTTGGCGGGCAGCTTGACGGCAGCAGGCCACGAGGCCCAACTAATCGACGCCGTCGGCGAAGCCCTCGGGGCGATGCACCCGGCCTATCAGCCGGAAATATTGGTTAACGGCCTGACCAACGACGAGATCGCCGACCGCATTCGCCCCGATACTGATTTCGTTGGGATCTCCTGCCTTTTCTCGCACGAATGGCCCCTCGTACGCGATATGATCTCGACCATCGCCGAGCGCCTTCCCGGCGTCCCCATCGTGCTCGGCGGTGAGCACGCCACCGCCGTCCCAGACCAATGTCTCGAAGAGGCACCTGCGCTACGCGCCTGCGCGATCGGCGAAGGCGAGGAAACGGTCGTCGAGCTGGTCGAGGCCTTCGCCGCAGGCGGGGCCCTCAATGACATCGCCGGGATCGTCTTCCGGTCAGATGACGGGCCAGTCCGCACGCAGGCACGGGCTCGTATTCGCAATGTCGATGAGATTCCGGCGCCGCGTTGGGACCTGGTACCCATCGAGGCGTACCTCGACGGTGGCCTGAGCTTTGGTGTCGACCGCGGCCGCACCATGCCAATGCTCGCAACCAGAGGCTGTCCCTACCAGTGCACATTTTGCTCAAGCCCAAAGATGTGGACAACCCGCTACACAACCCGCGATCCCGCAATGGTGGTCGACGAGATCGCCGACTACGCGGAGCGGTACGGTGCCGTCAACTTTGATTTCTACGACCTCACTTCGATCGTAAAGCGCGACTGGATCCTGGCGTTCTGCCAGCACTTGCTCGAGCGCAAGCTCGACATCACGTGGCAGCTCCCGAGTGGAACCCGATCCGAAGCTCTCGACGAGCCGGTGCTCGAAGCGATGTTTCGCACCGGCTGCCGTAACATCACTTACGCACCGGAGAGCGGGTCGAAGGCAACGCTCGAAGCGATCAAAAAGAAAGTTCGCCTCGAACGCCTCGAGGATTCGATGCGCAACGCAGTGCGTCTCGGCTTGAACGTCAAGGCCAACATCATGATCGGCTTCCCGAACGAAGACCGCGAAAATCTACGGGAAACCCTCAGCTTCATCTGGCGCATGGCACGCAGCGGCGTGCACGACGTCTCCGTTTGGAGCTTTTCCCCGTACCCGGGGTCTGAGCTATTCGACGAACTGCGCCGCGCCGGGCGCTTGCCGGCTCTCGACGACAAGTACTACGCATCGCTACTCTCGTACTCGGACGTTTCCGGTGCGGTTTCCTACGCCGACGCGTTCGACTCGAAAAGCCTCCAGCGCTATCGGCTGGCCGGGCTACTGCTCTTCTACGTCACGAGCTATCTGAGCCGCCCGGCCCGGCCATTGCGCTCATTGCGCAATATCCTGACCCAACGCTACGAATCACGCCTCGAGATGTCGTTTGGCAACCTGGTCCGCCGCTTGACCACCGCACGGACACGTGCGGAGGTATCCTGAAATGCGTGTGACTCTAGTAACCAGCGGTCTCGAGCACCTCGGGATCGAAGCGCTCTCCGCCTGGGTGAAGCGCGCCGGGCACGAAGCGGCCCTTGTCTACGAGGCGCGGCCCTTCTCGTCTGGCAGCGGCACCGACTCGGCCATGCTCGCCCGACTCCTCGACCCATCGCCCGAGGAAACCGCTGACCGCGTCGTCGCCACAAGTCCAGATGTCGTTGCGTTCACCTCGTACAGCGTCACCCACGCTTGGTCCGTGGCTGTAGCGCGGGCGATCAAGCAGCGACGCGGGGTGCCCATCGTCTTTGGCGGCCAACACGTCTCGGCTGATCCCGAACGAGCGGTTTCTGAAGGGGCGATCGACGCCATCGTCGAGGGTGAAGGCGAAGGGGCGTTAGTCGATCTGATCGAGTGCGCCGAGAACGGTAAATTCACCCGTACAGACATCCCGAATTGCACGTTCAAAGGGGACGACGGGCCCATTCGCAACCCCGTGCGACCACTCCTAGCCGATCTCGACCAGTTGCCTTGGGCGGACAAGGAAGGCTTTTACAGCGCCGTTCCCGCCTTCGAGCACGAACTCTACATCGTCTCCCGCAGAGGGTGTCCCTTTCGTTGCAGCTTCTGCGAGTACAGCACCTTCCCTCGCCAATACCCGGGAGAGAAACCGGTGCGCCGCAGGTCGGTCGAACATCTGATCAGCGAGCTCCGCTATTGGAAGGACCGCGGTCGGGTTCGCAAGGTATTCTTCTGGGACGCCATTTTCACGCTCGACCCCAGGTGGATGGCGGCATTTTCGGAGGCATATCGAACCGAAATCGGAATTCCGTTCGAGTGCTACACCCATCCCCAGACAATGACCCGCGACATGGCGCGGTGGCTCGCAGAAGCAGGCTGCATCATGGTCCGCGTCGGCGTTCAAAGCGTCAACTCGGACACCCTCGCCGCGGTCGACCGCAAGGGCGATCGACAGAAAGTCATCCAGACACTGCAATACCTGCGCGAGCACGACGTTCCCTACTCGGTCGATCACATCATCGGACTCCCGGGCGAAGGCGCTTCCGACCAATTAGACGCTCTGCAATTTTACGCCGAGGTCGAGCCGAAACGCATCGTCACGCACTGGATGACGTATTTTCCCGGCACCACCGCTTTGGATCACGCGCGGCAGCAAGGCATCTTGAGTGACGCCGATATCGACCGAATCCTCGATGGCGAAGTCGGTCCGGGCTATATGTTTGGCGGCAACAAAGAATACCGCGACCACGAGGAGCTTCAGCACCTCTCCGGGGTATTCGACTTACTGCCGCTACTGCCCAAGCGTTCGATCGACTGGCTGCTCGAGCAGCGCCGCTATCGACACCTCCGCGGCGTCGGCATCATGCGCCAGCTCGGTACCCTGGCACTGGCCATCAAGGGCGAGCCGGCGACGCGAGAGCACGTCCTCCACATCATGGCGACGACGATCGACGCCACGCGCGCTGCGGTTCGGCGCAAATTGTCCCTGAGCGCCGGGTAGCGCCCTTCCATCGGAAAGTTCCGGCTGGGGCAAGGCGCTTCCAGCAGAACAGTTAGAGCCAGCAGCGCAACCCGTCCCGCCTGCTTGACTTGTATTTACTGGGAACATTACTCTCACGGGTGATGATTTCTATGATGCAGAGGAAACTACAGGCGTTCGCATTCATTACCACCCTGACTCTCGTGGTAGGCACGGTCTTTGCGGCCCACCACGAAGAACCGGACGCAGCTGGCGACCCGAAGGCCGCCGAAGCCGCAGCTGGAGGCGAAGCCAAGGAGAATGCCACACCAGGAGAGCAGGAGGCAGAGGGACCCACCGCGGTACCCACTCGCGACGTCCAGGTGATCGCAAGGACGTGCAAGAAAACCGTCGCCTCTATCGCCGCCGGCAACCTCGATGCGGTCAAATCGGCCGACCCCGACTTGCAAAAACTCCTGTCCGATTCGGATGGGGCGCGGGCCGCCTATGGGTGTCTCGCTGTCGCGAAGGACAACCAAGCGTACTGCGGGTTGTTACCCGACGAGAAACAGAGCAGCTGCAAAGACAACTTCGCAATGGCCGCGGAACTCAAGGCGCTAGGAGGGGAAGCCAAGAAGCCCTACGTCTTGTACAAGTCGTGCCTCGAAGCGGCCCCGGTCGCTGAATGCCAAGCCGCACGTGATGCGATGGCCGCCGGTGATCCCGAGAAGTGCAGCGCACTAACGGCGGATTGGCATCGAAACTTCTGCGCGGCAGTCGCCGCAAGTGACGCTACCAAGTGCAAGGGCCTTGAGGACGCTGGCCAACGCGGCATGTGTGAGGCGTACGCGACCAACGACGAGAGTCGCTGTCCGAAGGATTCTGCGGACTGCCGTCGCTGGGCGCGTGGGTTCAAGGCTTTCCAAGCAGGGGGATCGGGGGGGCTGCAAGCTGCCGACCCAGCACTCGCCGCTGCTAATGACGGCATGAAAGCCTGTGCGCCGTCGATTGCGGCTCTCGAGGCTGCGTGCAACGGCTTCGAATTCAAGAACTAGGCGAGCCCCTGCTGCTATTCTGCGATGTAGGTATCGAGCCCGCGATGCAAATGACCGATCAGTTGTTCTTGGGCACCGATCACTAGCGTCTCGAAGCCACTCGACGACATTCCCCGCTGGACGCGGACCAGGTTGAACATGTCCTGGTCCGTCACCGTGCCGAGGCTCCCTTTCCCATAGCGAAAGCCCTTGTGGGCTGGGCGCGGCGGGCGAGAGATATCACGCGGGATACGGTCGAAGCGTTGTTGGTCGACGAGCATCCGACCGGGATCCGTCGCATGGGGACGAGCGCGCAAGGTCAGCGCCTTCATGGCGTACATGTCGATCTGAAAGTTCGGAAAAACGTGAAAGTGGTGGCTTTCCGACAACTGCTCATCACTGAGGCCCGAACAATCTAGTTCCCCGGCGCGCTCACGTGACCGGATGCTATGTCTTACTTTTTTGTGCACGTCGAGCGCACTCGTCGCCCCATCCAAAGGCGGGACGCCGGCCTCCTTTAGCATCCACTGCAAGCTCTCGTCGACCTTCTGGCGGTCGCGCAGCCGTGGACTCGGAACGTAAAACGGCACGACCAGCTTGCCGTGGATTCCGAGCAGCTCAGTCCGAACGTTGATATCGTCGACCACACCGAGAATCTCCGGGTGAACCGAGCTCAGGTGGTAGACTTCGTTGAACGCGTCGACGCACACCTTCCAGTTGCACGGCATGTCGAGGGTCAGATCTTCGACCAGTGCAAAGTCCCCGAGTCGGTAGGCGTCGATCTGCGCCCGCACAGGACCCAAGTACTCTTCGAGGGAGGGCGCCTGCGCGTTGAGATTGACCCAGACAAACCCCGCCCACTCTTCACAAGCGACGGCTTTCAGCCCTAGGGCTTCGACGTCCAAGTCTTCCGGAAAGGCATCCGGGTCAGTGACCCGAGCAAGCTTCCCGCCGGTCGTATAGGTCCAACCGTGATACGGGCATTGGAACGACTTCGCCTGTCCGCGCCCTGGATCACACAGGCGACGACCGCGATGCGAACAGACATTGTGAAACGCCCGAACACCTCCCTCATGCCGAACCACCAACACCGACTCGGACGTCACGTCGAACGTGAAGTAGGAACCCTCTGAGGTGAGATCACAGGACAGTCCCGCTACCTGCCAGACCTGTGGCCACAACCGTTCGGCCTCGGCTCGCAAGTACTCTTTCGAGGTATACCGATCCTTGGGGATTTGCTGATTCGACACGGGGCTCACGGCAAGATCGAAGTGACGGTCAGGATCCGAACACCCCGACCGCTATTTCCAAGCCAGTCGGCAGCCAAGGCGCGTAAACCTGGCCGTCGTCTTCGCGCAGATCTCGCTCCAACTCGGCAACCGTAGTCCATCGCCAATCCGCGATCTCGTCCGGGTCGGGATCGATCGAGAGTGCGCCATTCGCCGACCCCACCAGCACGGTATCGTGCTCGAACTCGCTCAACCGACTCGCCGGATCCTCGGCTCGGTAGACAAACGCACCCGCCTCTTTCAGATCGACGGAAAATCCAAACTCTTCGCGCAGCCGAGCACCAGCCCTGTCGATCAGCTCGTCGGTCGGCGACGGGTGACTGCAGCACGTGTTGGCCCAGCGTAGCGGGAACAATGCCTTCTCCGGACTCCGCTGCTGCAGGAGCAACTCTTTACCGTCGTCTCGGAAGACAAAGATCGAAAACGCCTTGTGCAGGACACCCGCCCCTTGGTGCACCTCCATCACGTCGCCAGCCCCCAGAGCGGCGCCATCGGAGCTACAGACAACAACGCTGCGCTGAGGTTTGATGGTGCCCATCGACCAGCTAGACGACCTGGGGTCGTTCGTTCCGCTCACGCTTCAGTTGCACGAGCCCCTTGCGGCTGTCCAACGATAGCGAGCCGTCATCACGCGCCTCAATTCGGTCGCATACCTCGCGCAGAAGCCGCTCCAAATGCGGTGGTTCGTACGAGCCGTTGACCTGCGAATAGAAAACGTTGAAGGAAGTCGTCCGCAGCAGCGCCGGAGCGTCCTCGTCACGCGAGGCCAAGACCAGATCCAGCGACGCCCCTTCGCCGAACTCCAACGAAAACCGCGCCTCGTTTCGGCTCAGCTGCACACGAATCATGCGACCGGCGTCGCCTGGTAGCCCTTCGAGCAACGCCTCCCAAGCGGGATGCCCGCCGGGAGCCTGCGCTGTCTCGGCGGGGCTCTCGTCGGGTCGTCCCTGCACACCAACATCGCGAGGTGTCCACGGGCGCGTCCGCGGCACCGGCGTCAAAGTAGTTTCTTCCCAGCCGAATTTTCGAACGTAGTCGTGCGAAAGGCCCAGGCACTCCTCACTGTGCTCGCACTCGGCCTCGTACAAACACGCGAAACGCGGAAACTCGTCCCAAAACGTCTCGACGATAATCGTGTCCGGCTGACTGTTGTCGAGCGTATCGCCGTGCGCGCCGAGCATGCATTGGGGGACGTACTTCGTCACCGATCGGATGCCGAACTCGGCACAGCGATCAAGAGCACCGAGCAACGAGGGGAGGCCATTTGTAAGTGGCGCGATCAGGTTGGCCTCGTCGTCGTGGTCCTCCATCGGCAGGTAGTTCCAAAACTCCATCTCGATGACGCCGTGCGACTGCGCTACCTCGACAATCCCTTCGAAGGCTTTGACGTTGGTCCGGTGCACGACAGTATTCGTCATCCTCCTGACCGGATGCGCGGATAAGTTCTCGAGCCCTCGCACCAACTCGTCGAAGCTTCCCGGACGCTGCGTAATCTGGTCGTGCAGTTCCGCTGTGTCGCCGTGGATCGAAACAAAAAATTCGTCGATGCCAGCATCGACCAGTCGTCGCGTAAACGCAGGGTCAGCAAGCTTCCGCCCATTGGTCTGCAAGCGCACGTGGCGAAACCCGCCGGAGTTCCGCGCATATGTCACAAACTGAAACAAAGACTCCTCGAGTGTAACCTCACCACCGGTGAAAATGACGCGATCGTATTTGTGGCTGCGCAGGTTCTCATCGGCAATCGCGGCGAAGCGCTCAAACGGGACGCCGCGATAGTTGTTCATCCCCTCCTGCACGATACAAAACGTGCACGCACTATTGCAGTGGAAATCGACTGTCACCGCGAGATCGCGGAAACGGGTCGGATGCACCTGGTCGCGCAACGCAGAATCGTTCATATCGTACCGTAGTACCCTGATTTCACCATCTCGACCGAGCCATCCGGTCGCATGGAATAGTCAATCCCCACATCAAAGCGCAGGTGCTCAAACTCGGATCGATGCTCCATCACAAAACTCTGAATTGCCTCAGGGTATTCGAATTTGCGGAAAAAGTAGAGCAATTGGCCAACATCGATCCCCGAATAGTAAATCGCGTCCGCAAACCGCTTCTTCGCCACACAGACTCGATTGCAGTCGATCAGCTCGGGCAGCAGCACCTGAGACAAGGACACGCGAGAGAAATCGACGAACACACTCTGGTGGATCTCGTGTAACATCTCCCGCACCTCGGTCTTTGGGTGCAAGAACCGGTAGACATTGTCCATCTCGAGCCCGGCTGCGGACAGCTTGTAGGAACGTCCCCCCTGCACTTCATAGTACGGCAGGTAGAGATTGACGACATCGACCTCGCCGCCCTCAGCCGTGTCGGGGAAAAGATCGAACGAAAACATGAAGTACGGAACAGTTTCCCTGGGCTGCGCCGCGAACGAAAACCACGGGCTGACCGATTCGATGATCGAGTCGGCCTGTACGGCCGAGTCCTCCTTTAGCCGATCGTAAAAGTACAACTCCCACCACAATCGACCGGCGTGATGCTTGATGCCAAACACCGTCATATCCCGGCCCGCGGTCGCCTGGACACTCCGCAGCGCCGCGTCGAGAGACGGGGGAGCCCCGACGACATCGAGGCTATTCCACAACAAGCACTCGCTGCGTAGTTTGCCCCGCGGATCTCGCACCGGGTCATAAGGCTGCAAGCAATAGTCGAAGTACCGATCCTCCTCCGTCGTTGGCACCAGCGGCCGCGCCACTACCGACTGGGTCGCTGCTTCGCTCACGATCGATCTCCGGTGTCGACGAAATGCCAGGGCGATGGGGGATCCACCAAGCATGCGCCGAGAGCTGTCCCGCGGCTTTCCGATTCGAGCAGCCGACCCGTGAACCAGTCCACCAACGACTCCAGCGCGGGCGGAGAGGGTTCACCGTCACGCACGCGGATCGAAACGGCGTGATGCGCGGTGCGACGAAATGCCCGTTCGGACCGCTCCGTAGGCGCGATGAAAACCCCAACCTCAGCAACCCCATCGCGAAACACCGCCGCGGGCTCCAACGCCTCGGGAGCGCAACCACTGTTCAGCGGCTTACAATACAACGTCCAGCTAGCGTCACTCAGCGATACCCCCACCGAGCGCGGCGGTGCCGGGACGAACGGCAAGAGGGCCTTGATCGCGTCGCCATCATATCCAGGCAACGATCGGACACAGCCCCAGTTTTCTCGCTCCTCGGGTTCGCGCAACGCTACGAAAAAAGCGCGCGGCACGAGATCTCCGTCGCTGCCGACGTCCATCGATACAACCGCCCCGGCATCGGCACCTTCTCCCTGCGCCGCCGCGGCAAGGACCCGCGCCGCGTTGCTCAATCCATCGGCGAGCGACAGAGCATTTGAAGACTGGATATAGATCTTCGTTTCAACCTGACCGTCGGCTCGCGCATTGATGCCAATCACCGCCGGCGGCTCATCGAGTCCGGCTGGATCCTTCGACAGTGACGCCAGGATCCGCGACCGCGCAGCGCGCGAGGCGTCGGATGCGTTGAGGTAGAGCTTCACGCAACGCCGCTCCGTACGACCGCGGCAATCCCAACCCGCGATGACCGGCACCGCTTCACTCCGCGCGATGTCGAGCCAAAGCGATGTCTCATCCGGGAGCGCTACTTCGAGTTCGGCCGCGATCGCCTCCAGAACGGCAGGAGTTGCGCGCTCGACCATCATGCGACCCGCCCGCATCCGGCCATCGGAGTCGACGCGAACCGACGCCTCATAGCTGGCAGGATCCATCACGCCGGCCACCAAGGCTGCCGCTAGATGCTCGCAACTCCGCCCGGCAAGGCTCGTTGCCACCTGACGGGCCAGTTCACGCGCCACGGGCGAGTCGGCCAGCTCCGCTGGCGGTTTCTCATGAGATACCATTACCCTTACAATTCATGGATTATTCGCCGATTCGGTCCGATTGAAGCTCTTCGATCGATACGAATACGACGGCGCTCCACCGAAGCATTCTCCGGTACACCGCAACTGACTGTCAAGGGAGAAGCGACGCAGGTCGCATCAACTCCAGTACAAGATTCTCCCGTGATCCTTCGTAAACGCGAAGAACCCACCCAACGTCCATCGCGAGCGGGCTCCTCGCACTTCGGTCACCAGGTGATAGTGTCGGCCACCGTCGAAAACGAGCATATCCCCTACCCCGGGCCGAACTTCGACGAAACCACGCTCGGCCAAAATGACCTTGGCCTTTTCCGGTCCACCTAGATCACCAATGATCCGTTCACCATCGCCGCTACAGTCCGTCGTATACACTTCTAGCACTCCACCTGACTCGGGAAGCGTCAACGGTATGTAAAATGACATGAGCGCTTCGGGGTCGATCTGTCGCAGCAGCGGCTTCATCGAATCGTGCTGGGCGGTGCCGTTCTCATAGTGAATCGGCAACGAGTCTCCTTCGACCAGCGCGCGAAACGTCACCGGTAGGTATTCACGGCCCTCCTCGGTACGCGCCACCTCGACCGGGCGTCCACCCGCCATCGCCCGAAGCTGTGAAGCGATACGTTCCTCCAGTCCGCCCAGCGAGGCGAAGAGACCTCGCATGCCGCTGCGGAACAGTTCGGCATCGTCCAAGTAATCCTTGAGGTCCTCAGCCCCCATGACCAGCGGACGCCCATAGAGACCGCCCGAGAACGTCGGGGCGACCGCCCGCGGGACGCCATCCACACCTTCGTCGAGGCGCGAGGCGACGTCGCTCATCGCAGCCTCGGGAAACACCCCGCGCAGAATCGCTCCGATCCGGCGGCGACGGAACAAATCCTCGAGCAAATCTGGATGGCTCCCAACGTCACCTACGCCGAACGAGCTCACCTCGAGCGCATCGGTCAGGCGCTGAGCAATCTCTGCCATCCCATCAACTCCAGTAGTGCAACGCTCGGCCGTCGGTCGACGGCGCGAGAAACCCGCCCATCGTCCAACGAGAACGCTCACCCTGTACTTCGCTGACTCGGTGGTAGTGCTGGCCTTCCTCAAAAAGCGCCAAGTCCCCGACGCCGATCCCCAAACGCAGTCCCAAACGGTCTGCCAGCTCTTCGTGTGCCCGTTCGCGACCGAGTCGCTTATCCAGCTCCTCGATCAACGGATCTCCGAAACACACGTCGTAGATCTCCAAGACACCACCACCCTCCGGCAACGCCAACGGCATCAGCGTACTGATCTCGCCAGTGACATCGATGAGCTTCGCCAGCTCCGCAAGCGCCGGAAACGCATACGTCTCGTTGCCGCAGTGCAGTTGCACGACACCACCCGTGCTGAGCACACGGACCGAGGCGGGCGCATAGGTCTTGTCACCAGATCCGGGCACGGAAATTGAGCGGCCCCCGCTCAGCTCGCTAACGATCTCGCGCAGCCGCGATTCGTATCCCGCGCCACCGGAGAAAGCCGCTTCCAAGGCACTCTCGATCTGGCGCGCCGCCGCGAAGTACTCGTCGAGCTGGGCTTCGGCCATACGCAGGACACGACCGTATGTACGGCCATTGAAGGTATGCGACTTGAAGACCGGCATATCCGGCATTTCCCGGAACCGCTCCACGACGCGCGCGAGTTGCTCAGCAGGAAAGACTCCCCGCACCACAACACCGAACAACTCGCGACGGAGGATCCGGTCGATCACGTCGGGGTGGCCCGCCACCTCACTCACGTCGATGTCGAGCAACTGAAGGCGGGTTTCTGCGCTAGTCATTCGATTCGATCGTCCTCGGTCCGAATATGAAACGTACCCGACGGAGAAGCAACCAACGCAGCCGGCATTTGCGAGACGGGCCAACAGCCCTATGGCGCGAAATCTCTCAGCGACGCTTTGCGCGACAGAGCCGACATCGCTAGTGAATAGCTATGTTCGAAGTCACCTTCCTCGGCCACCAAGGCTGGCACTTTGCCTCGGGGGGCACCAACGTCCTGCTAGATCCGCTCCTATGCGCCGACTTCGGCCAGGATCCCCGAGGCAACGGATTCGATGTATTCCCACCGCGTCACCTCGACTTCGCCAGTTGCCCACCAATCGACGCGGTCCTCTTCAGTCACGAACACGAGGATCACTTCAATATACCGTCGATTGAACGCCTCGATCGCGACATTCCCATCTTCATCTCGGTACGATCGTCGGCAGCGGCGAACCAGATCCTCGAGGAGTTGGGGTTTCGGGTTCGCCCACTCGAACCAGGAGTCGAGATCGAGATCGGCGCACTGCGGGTACTACCACTCCCACAGGAGTCTCTGGGCGGCAGTCATCCGGGAGAGTGGGACTCCCTCGCCCTGTATATCGACGATCGAAATGACGACGGGTCGTTCTTTACTACCGTCGACCATCGGCCCCATCGCAAAACGTTCGAAGCCCTTCGCCAGAGGAGTCTGCGCCCGGCGCTCGTTTCGTACGCCGACAACGAGCAGAATCACTCGACCATGTTTCCGTGGGCAGAGCCGCAAGGTGATGCAGACGGCTCATTGGCCAACGAACTCCGCGAGCTGATCGAAGAAGCGACCCCAAGCGACGCTCGGCCCGAAGCAATCATCGTCTGCGCCAATGGCTTCGCTGCACGCGGTGATCTGAGCTGGATGAACCGCACGGTGTTCTACCGCAACCCAGAAACCGCCTGCGCCCTCCTCCAAGCAGAGTTTGGAGACCTGTTCTTGGCCCCGCTGCCGGGCGATGTCATCGCACTCCGCGGGCGTCAGCGGAGCGGGCCGTTGCTTCGATCTACATGGGTGACACCAAAGTGCGAAGACGAATGGCCAGCACGCGGCGGCGGCAGTGACCAGCCAGATTCGTTTGCCCCAGCAACCGGGAAGACAAACCTCAACACCACGGAGCGGGCTGACCTCAGCGGCGCCCTCGACGCCTTCGCCAAGTATCTCTACGGGTCATCACTGTTCCAGGAAACGTATCTCCTCGATGCAAAAACCGCGGCCGGACGTCGTCAAACCATGGCGTTTGTCACCTTCGAAGGCGACGACATCACGAGCGGTCAGTCGAACCCTGCAGCGGTATGGGCGTGGGATCCAAGTGCGTGCACTTTCCTCCAAGAGTCTCACGACAAACCCGACGACGAATTCGTCGTCGGCGCCAGATGTTGGGCAAGCGATCTACTCGCTGTGCTGCGAGCCGAAATGCCTGCCGCATCACTCACTATGGGGCGGCTCGCCGGATGGAACGCGCTTCCCTCAATGCTGCGTTTCGAATTGCCGAACCTGCTCCATATGTACTGCCACCCGCTGCGGGCGCCAGAGCAGTTTCTGGAACTCTATCGCGCCCTGGTCACCGGAGAGTCACCCCGAATTCACCCAACCAGCAGACCCAATTGACAGTCGCCGCGAAAAAATGGGGAGGAGAGGCCCCTGCCGAGCCGCGCTGGAGCCTGCAACGCGGCTCGGCAGGAGCCTCGCCCTCCACGAATTGAGGAAAATCGGCTACACTCTGCCGGGTCAAGCAAAGTACAGCACCTTCTCGCCCGACTGGTCGAACATCATGAAACCGCCCATCGTCCAACGGGTGCGACCGTGCACCCAGTCGACGCGGTGGAGATAGCGCCCACCATCGAAGATCAACACGTCGCCGGCAGTCGGCCGTACTTCCATCCACTCAGCCTCGCCGAGGAGTGCTCCGACATTCGAGCGTTCGTCTGGCAAGATGTGATCGGGACCAACCTCGTTCCATTTGAGCGAGTAGATGATCAGGCCGCCGCCTTCTTCCGCCTCCTGCAGAGTCAGGAAATAGGAAAGCTGATCGTGATTGTCGACGAACGAATTGAGGTGTTCGTACGAAGGCCGGTTGTACATCTCATTGCCGCAGTGCGGCGCCAACTGACCACCATCAGGGAGAATACGAATCGTCGCCGGAGTGTAGGCGCGTCCATCGGAATAGCGCGCCAGCTGGACCTCTCGTTCGCCCGCCAAAGTCCCGATAATCCCCTCAATTCGCTCCTCGAAGGGCGCCATGTCACTGAACACCGGCAGAGTCTCTTCGCGAAAGCGTTCGGCCGAATTCAGGTAGTCGACGAGCGTCGGGTCGCCGCCCTCGAGGCACAGGCCCAAGAAGTACGAACCCTGATTCGGCGGCAAGTGCATGAGTGGAAACTTATCTTGCCCTCCGTCCAGCCGATCAACGACGCGCGCCATCTCGTCCTTGGAGTACACACCTTGGATCACCAATCCACCGCGATCGCCGTTGTAGATCTCACGCAATGCGTTTGGGTACTTGTCGAGGTCCGAGACGTGGATGAATTCAAAGTCGATGATCGGCCGGTCCGCAGGAGCCTCCTTGGCTGGATCGAGCGGCGGGGCCTCGTGCACGACCAAATAGGGTTGAGCCGATGCGACAGCAGTCGGTTTGCGAGTCGCCGGCGTACCAAAAGCCTCGATGTGGCGATCGGGGTCGCCCGGATCAGACCCGGGCATCGTCGCCCGCGGCCCTCCTCGGACGGGCGGAGCATGAGCCGCCATCGCGTCGAGAATCGGCACCAAGGCAGCGCCTTCGTCGTGAGCCTCGAGTTGCGTCGCCAACTCCTTGAGAAGTTCGGCAACCTCGGAATGGCCGTCCCCGTCAAACGGATCATGCGAGATCGCAATCTCACCGACCTGGGCGAAGCAAGGCGTTTCTCCGGCTCGCCGAAACCTCACCCGCAACAGCCAGTCGTCGCGCGAAAAATCCGCTACGGCGGCGCTAGGGGAGTCCTCGAGATCGTCGATCACGACCGACGCCGAATCCAATGTCCAACCCGAAACGGCCCCGCCTATATCTAGGCCCCAGTCGGACAACAACTGCACGACCGGATCAGCCGCAGCCGGGCTTCCGAGGTCACTTCCTTCGCGTTCGATCAACGGCATCTGCTCCCTCAAAAGAAAAACACCAATGAACCCTTTAGACGCCTAGAGTAGTACAACACCGGAGATTGTCCAACGGCACATGGCTCGCCCGATGGACTTCGTTGCGGCCTTTTGGGGTAGCTGCTAAACGCCCCTCCATGCCTGCCCTGAACGAGCAGATTCGCCGCATCGTCGGCGTACTGCTCACCGACCCGCGCGTCGTCAGCTGCCTGACCCTCGCCTACATCATCCTCGGATTCGCCTTTGTCTACACCGACTATACAATGCACGACGAAGGGCTACTGACGCACTACTGGGCCAGCTGGGCGCGGCAGGAGTTCATCCCTGTGTTCTTCTTTCAAAAGGTCAAACCCGTGATCGCCGCCCTCTACGCCCCATTCACTGCCGGCGGCGTACACGCGACGATGACGGTTCACGTCCTCGTCTCTGCCGCAGCAATCCCGATGATGGCGGCCACCGCTCGCGCTCTCGGGCATAGTCTACCGAACTTGCCTGCCATCGTCCTGATGTTTTCGCCAATCTACCTCTACGGCGGCAGCTCGGGCCTATCAAACATAGACGGCGTCGCCGGTATCGCCCTGGCCCTGTATCTGCTGACCGCAAGAGACAAGCCGTTCTTGGCGGGTCTCGTCGCCGGCGCAGTCCCCTGGGTGCGCTTCGAGCTGGCGGTGTTCGCGGCCTTTTTCGGTCTATACGCGCTGATTTCCAAGCGTCACCGTTGGGCGGTCGTCGGCCTCGCCGTGTTTCCAATCACCTACGCCGTCTGCGGCGCACTCTACCACAGCGATCTGCTTTGGATCGCTCACTTCCCGCCCTCGGCTCCGGTCGCTCCCAACAATCCGATTTTCGGATCGCAGAAGATCGGCCTCCGATACTTCCTCGAGCCTGCACTCGCCGTCACGCCGATTGCAGCCCTCGTGGTGGCGTTGCGACTCAGCCGACTCGATCTCCTCGAGAAGATTCTGTTGTTCTACGCTGCAGCTGCCATGACAGCAGCCAACATCTTGCCGATGTTCGGAGCCGGCGGCTTCGGCGACTCGCCGCGATATACGGTTCATGTACTACCCGCACTTGCCTTGCTGCTCGGCCGTACCGCCGGGCAATGGTGGGACGGCGAACGACCAAACCTGCTTCAAACCGCAGCGATTGCGCTTGCCGCTGTTTGGATAACGACGCGACAAACCAACTACGACGAATTGGTTATCGTATTCGTCGCTTACGCAGGCATCGTCCTGGCCGCCCGCCTGCGGCAACCCGCATGGGCGATGAGCTTGGCACTCGCACTCGTTATCGGCGCCCCCCTACTCCCCGTGCGCCACGATGTCGGTCGCAGGATCACCGCATCCTACCTCGACCCAATTGCAGAATGGTTAGAGGCACATCCCGAAGTAGCGACCGACGACACCCCGATCTACACCAACTCGCAGATGCTCGCACCGTTCCTCGAAGGGCGAGGCCACGCTCCGAAGGCCGGTATCTACTTCGTCACCGGCGCCGACATGAGCAACGAGCTCAACCATCTGACCAACCCCGAGAACGGACAACTCGAAATCCTGCGCAACCTCGCCGCCACCGACCTCTATGGCAGGACGATCGAGGGCCCATTGAGCCCAGACGATCTACCGCCCAACGCGCTACTCGCATTTCGTGTCGAAAGTCGGCTCCACATCGTCTTCCCAAAGGAAGTCTGGGACCCCCGACTGGAGGTCCTCGCCGACACCAAACGCTTCCGGGTCGCCAAGCTCCGTGCCAAGGACAATCCACAATAGGTCTTCGACCATTCAGCTCGACAACTCGTCCAGTGGGATGCGGACGATGCCCAGGTTCCCTGTAGCCAACAGGGCACGCCCATCCGGGGTGAGTCGGACCCAGCGAGAAAATCGACCGACGAACCACCGGCCGACGATCTCCCCGGAGATCTCGTCCAGGGCGACAACGTAGCCTCGCAGGAAGTCGGTCATATAGATTCGGCGCCGCAGGTCGTCGTACTCCACGGAGCGCATTCCAGGACCAACGAGCCACCGCGCTTCGACGGCTCCGGTGTCATAGTCGATGCGGGTCAACAGCGCCAAGTTCGGAATCGCGATATACGCTTTGCGCCGAACCTCGTCCCAGTCACACCCCCAAGTCATCGACAGGCGCTCGATCGGCGACAAATCGCTGCCGACCATGTAGCGCTCGCGAAACGGCGCGCCACGAATCGCTGCGCCTACGTACTGCCCACAGGCGACTCCCTCCCCGAGATCACGGTCGTATCGCAACTCTCCAGACGTGATGGCGGAGGGAATCGTCTCCATCCGTTCGAAACTCGGCAGGCGGACACGATGAATGCCGTTCATGCGAGCGGATAACATATACAAGATCGATCTACGCGGATCATAGAATCCGTCGCCAACCATCTCATCGAACCAGTGTTCGGCCAGAATCGTAATCCCGGCATCACGCGGCAGCTCGAAAACCTTTGCACCCAACCCGCCGTCCTCTGCCTCGATTCCCCACTGCATCGCCAGCAGCCGTTTGTGCTCGGGCACATCGATCAGGCCTTGGGCTTTGCCGATCGGCGGGCCCACACACTTCGGGGCTGTCCTGCCATCCAGATGCGCTTCGCAAACCGAGCCGTCGAAGCCATCATCAACCGCCGGTCCCTGCGTTGAAAAAATCACCCGGCCACCCTCACGGGCCTGCCAAATTGTCCGTGGAAATCGCCCACTCGGGCGCACCTCTCCGGGGCTACAGGACGCCGTGTGTGGATTGGCGACAACCAACTTAACTGGCGCACGGAGCGAAAGAAAATCGTCGCAACGCAGCAGATTCTCCTCGCGCTCCCACCCTGACAAAACTGCCGCAATCCAGATGCCAACCGGCAAAATCAAGGGCAGCCTCACGCCTCCAATCGGTCTGATCGTCGTCACCACGACAGCTACCAACATCAAGGCCAGGACCACCAAGACCCAGGGGGCGACCGTCCAACCAAGGAGCAGGCCAAACGCAACAGCGAGGTAACCCCACAGAGCCACTGAGCCCAAATAGAATAGCCAGCAAAAGACCCCTACCACCTGCGGCGCAACCGATCGTGAACCGACCAACTCCCGACCTAGCCAAGCACATGTTGCAGCCAACCCTGCCGACACTACACCGATCCAAACCAGCGCCGAGTTTTCCCAAAAAGTAGCGAGGAAGGAAAAAGCCAAGGAAGCCCCTAGAGAAAACGTCGTCACTGTCAGTGCACGAGGCCGGACAACACTCCCCGAAGCTGCCCGACCTTCTTCCCCGTCAATCGGCATCGGCCAAACGTAGCAGACGCCCCCACGCACGCCAGCGCGCTTTTAAGGCGCCCGTCAACGAACAGGCGCGCAAGCGAAAATGGGGATCCGCCCATCCGGAGTTCGCACGCTTACGCTCGTTCCGGTCTCCGATGGTCTCGCGCCGGCTCTCGCCGGAACTCCAATGGCAAGGCGGCGAAGCGGCCTGCCCACCCAAGCCTAGGCCGAGGTGGGGGGCAAAGCCAAAGTGAGGGTTGAGGATTTCGCAACGCACCAATGGCGTTCAAGGACCGTTTGCAGCCCGCTGCTGTTTTTCAACCGGAGGCTGGAAGTGCGAAGTTTGGGGCATCGAGCGGGATGCGCGCGATGCCGAGGTTGCCTGTAGCGAGCAGGGCGCTGCCGTCGCGGGTCAGGCGCACCCAGCGGGAAAACCGCCCGACGAACCAGCGATCGACAACGCGTTCCGACCGTTCATCAAACGCAACAACATAGCCCCTAAGAAAATTCGTAAAATACACCCGCTGACGGACGCGGTCGTAAGCTACCGATCGCATCCCAGGTCCGACGAACCAGCGCTTTTCGACCCGCCCGGTATCGTAGTCGATTCGCGCCAAGAGTCCGAGATTTGGTATTGTCGTATACACTTTGCGGCTCTGCGGATCCCAATCGCAGCCCCAGGTGACTGAAAGGTGATCGAGAAACGAGTAACTCCCCTCAGCGAAATACCTCAGGGTGACTGGATCACCACCAATGGCCGCTCCAAGATGCGATCCACAAGCGACACCTTCTTCAATGGCTCGATCGTAGTGGTGTTCTCCCGGAGCAAATTCGTACGGCAGAGCCGACCTCCGCTCAAAGCCAGGCAGGGATACGCGGTGCAATCCGTTGTAGCGATCTGAGAACAGATGAAGCGTCGAAGTACGCCGGTCGAAAAATCCGTCAGCGAACATTTCGTCGAACCAATGCTCGTTTAGAATCTCGAGCGGCGTGCTTCTCGGGACTTCAAAAAGGACCGATCCTGACACACCTGCAGGAGACAGGATTCCCCACTGAACGACGAGCAGCCGATCGCGGTCAGGAAAATCAAGGAGCCCCTGCGCCTTGTTCAAAGGTCGCCCTACGCACTTCGAGATCACACCCGTGCGGACATCCGCCTCGCAGACCGATCCATCAATCCCACCCGGCGCCTGGCGCCCCTGAGTCGTAAAGACCAATCGCTCGCCGTCGGGCGCCTCCCAGATCGTTCGCGGGAAACGTCCGCTCGGGCGAACTTCACCCGGCTGGCATTTCGCCAGCCGCCCGTCTCCGGGGACAATCAGCTCCACCGGTGGCCGCAACGATAGGTAGTCGTCGCAGCGAAGCAAATGCTCTTCCGCCAACCAGCCGGAGAGCAAGGCGGCGATCCAAATCCCCAGCGGTATGACCAACGGAACATGAAACCGGTCGCGACTCCTGCGCGCAGTCGCGACAACGGCAACCAGGCAGGCTCCAACGACAATGCACAGCCAAGCCGGAACCGTCCACCCCAGCAGAAAACCAAATACGGCAGCAAGGTAAATCCAGAGCGCGTGACAGCCCAAGACTGCGGCCCGACACACCCATCCGAGCGAGCGAACCAGACTCGAATCGGTGCTACCAATCCCGAGTCCGATCCACCATCCAGTACAAAGGAACGAAACGAACGCCATCCAAACATAGCTCTGCAACGGCCCGTACAACACTGACATCGCGAGAGCCGAGCCCACGACGAACATCACGATCGATGCAAAGTGAGGCCATACGAACCGGTCGCCGGCCGTCCTCGGCCGCCGGAGCGCGCCAACCATCACCGTCACTACCGTGCCTGTGCCACGATCAGATCACGCGAAGGCAAGGCGAATCACGCGAGGGCAACAGGTGCACTTTGGTACAGCAAGTTGATCTCGGTGTGACAGTTCCAATAGCAGTCGGTGCAGCTGGTGAGTTCCCGGCGTCCCTGTTCGTAGGAATCCGAGTGCCACACCTCGCGCAATGGCTTATCGCGGATACTGCCCATGGGCCGGTGCAGCTCATAGTGCAGAGCACACGGGTACACGTTGCCATAACAATCTACCATCACGTTGTGGTAGCCGACGTAGCAGCGCAGCGGAGACGGCACTGAACGGAAGGCCCTCGGAAATAGCGACAGATAAGCATCTGAGTTATCAATGAACTCCGAGTCCGCAGCGCGCGTCTTCTCTTCGCGAATCCACGCCACGGCGTCGTCCATCGCCCGCAGCCCTTCCGAGGTGTGCGCCGCAGCACCGCTGTAGCATCCGGACAGCGGAATAAAGCTCACCGAATTGATCCCACGGTCCCGCGCCAGCCTCACGAAATCCGGCACCTCTCGACAGTTATCAGGACCGAGAACAAACGTGTATGTGACCGCCGGACGGCCACTTCCCCGTCGCGCCAGGATCTCTTCCGTAGCCTTGGCAATCCGCTCGAAACCAAGGACTGCATTCCGTAGGCGGTTGTGAGTCTCTGCCGTAGCTCCATCGAGTGAAATGTTCATTGCGTCAAGATCACTCTCCAAGAGCTCGTCGACCCGCCCCGGACTCGTAAGCAGATTGTAGCCATTGGTGTTCAAGTGAACATGCAGTCCGCGTTGGCGCGCGTGCGCGAGCAACTCGAAACAGTCACTGCGAATCGTCGCCTCACCACCGGTGAGAGTGAGTCCAGCAACACCAATCGCCGCCATGTCGTCAATGACATTCTTCAGTTCGGCGGTGTTAAACTCGCGATCGCCCCGGGTCTTGTAGAATTGGGGCTTCGGCAAGTCACACATGAAGCAGGCGTTATTGCACCGGTAGGTCGGAATCAAAATCCCCATCAACGGACCGGCCAGTGGTTTACCTACGCGCTGAGAGATCGGTACCAACACCGTCTTGGCTGCGGTCGAAGCAAGCCAAGACAGCCGCCCTTCCTGCAACGCCCGCCGCGCGACGCGGAGGTACTGCATCCGGAAAGGAAGAGAGAGAGTGCCCATAATTTAGCTTTGATGGCCCGCTGGAGAAACCATAGTCGCCGTCAGTGTCATTGGTACATGAGCACTTTCTAATCAGCAAGGATCATCACCAAACGAGAGTCACCGCGCCTCCGGGCGCTTAAGTAGCAGTATCCACTCGTTCGTCGTCCGAAAACCTACCGCATGGTGGGTCAAAACCTGTAACGAACGGCGGCGCGTATAGGGCAAAACATCTTCGCTGGTGGCATTGCGGAAGTGCTGGTGACCAGCCCGCGGAGCCGCGTCAGCAGCCGCAACCTGCTCGGGACGCCGCAGCATCGCGAACGGAGTGGTCTCGACGATCAGGAGCTCGCCGCCGGGCTTGAGCATCTCGGCCATCC
This sequence comes from Deltaproteobacteria bacterium, assembly GCA_029262455.1. Classification (GTDB taxonomy): domain Bacteria; phylum Desulfobacterota; class Binatia; order HRBIN30; family CADEER01; genus CADEER01. Next base: position 21,081 of record JAJCZJ010000044.1, read on the forward strand.
GCCCAATCGCCTCGTCGAGGTCGAAAACGTGATTCAACGAGCGCAAGCAAAGGATTCGGTCGTAGGCCGCCGCTTCAACCCGGAAGTCCTCGACGCCGCCCTGGAAGTAGTCGCCTTCCGGTAAGATCTTTCGCCAATCACTGAGACTCGGCTCGTCGGGGTCGAGTCCGGTGTAGTGCACCGTACCCGAACGAACCAGCGGAACGATCTCATCCCGATAGAGCTGCTCGCCGCAGCCGACGTCGAGAACCCGACCGCGCAACCGGCGAACGTAGTCCGCGATCCAGGCTTCTTCACGAGCAAACGGCTGTCCGCCGACGACTCGAAAGCGCCGCCCGCAGTGGCCGCGCTCGGTGCAGTCACGGCAAGTCGAATCCGGAATGACACGGCGCATGCCTTCGCGAAAGTCGTCGAGCACCCCCGCGGCCGCCCGATCGACGAAGACGTGACTCCACTGGTCTTTGATCCGGGCCACCGCTTCGGCGTCGAAGTCGCCGGTGTCGGTTGCATACTGCGCTAGCTCGTCTCCCTCCACCAGCCACATTTCGCGATCGCTCGCCCCTTCACGACTCGCTTCGTCACGACTCGCTTCGTGTGCGCGGCAGGCTTCGCTCGAGTCGACGAAGGGTACGACCACACCGGTGCGCACGAAGTTGAAGGAGTTCGACTGAGCGCTCTGTTGGGCGTCCATGCCCAACGATGAAAAGTCGCCGAGGCAACATGAGCGCGGGGCCGTCGCGACAAAGTTCGGCAGCAACCGCGGCACCGTCATACACGCCGCCGGAGAGCCGGCCTCGCGCAACCCCTCCCAGGCAACGAGCGGACGCCCGGGGTCGTCGTTCCAGCCATCGAGCTCTCGTACCACCTCAGAGAACCGATCCCAGTCGGCCACTCCATCCGCCGCCACGACGATCTGCACAGATGAATCCAGCGCCTCCGCGATCCGCTCGACTTCAGCCTTCAAGCTTTCGGGCCGACGTCCTCGCACGTTGATTGCGACATCGAGATCACAAACCCCGTCGGCTTCCTCGAGCCACGAGCGGACACCACCGAGTACGAGATCAAAAGCCCCCTCGACACCGGAGTTGCGATCGTGATCCTCACCAGTGCCGAAGAGCTGAAGCCTCAGATATGCCAGCCCGCTCGAGCGCAGGCGTTCCCGCACCTGTGGGTACCCCAGAGCCAGCCCTGTCGTAACAATGCCGGGAGTGCTCCCGTTGCCACGGATGGTCGCGACATAGCGCAGGATATCCTTCCTCAGGAAAGGTTCGCCCCCAACCAACAAGACCAAACGTCCACCGCGATCCGGCAACGCCACCAACTGACGGTGCAGCTCCGCGATATCTGCCGCATCCGGCGCGGACGACGGATCGATCGGACAGGTTCGGCAACCATACGTACACGCCGCGCCGGCCCAAAAGAGCAACGTGTCGGCCCGGGGACGCATCGACTCGGGCTACTCGGGCAGTGAAGTGGGATCGGTCGCGAGAAAAATACCGATCACTGCTCGAAGTCTTCGGCGCCTGAATCATCTTGATCGCCGGCTGGATCTACCCAGTCGAAGTCACCTTCACGCGCCAAGATCATTGCCGAAAGGGACTCCCGCAAGCTCGCCGGAGCCGAACCTTCGAGGATCGCGATCGCAAACTGCTCGGTCTGTAGATCCGTATCGCCCGCTTCCGAGAAATGCGCCAGCTCGACAACCACTTCTCCGAGACGGCATTTGTACGTCGCCTCTACGACTGTGTAGTCCACCTGCCCGTTATCCAGAGTGCAGCCACCGGGAAGGGTCTTTCCCTTGCCGAGCATCTCCAGGAGCAAGTCCTCTTGGCCAGGCGGAATCGCCGGGCCGTCGGCCGCGAACAGCGGGAACGAACAGAACGCCGAAACGAGAAGAGCGGCGGCTAGCATCGCTTTGAACCGAGTAAACACAGTTGAGACTTTCGCACAGCCGGCCCCAGAATGTCCAGAACCAACCCTATCAATCCAGGCAAGCCGCCAAACCACCGACCACCAGGCTCGGTAAACCCAAAAACAGGTCTTTCATGCGTTCAGGAGGGGTTCAAAGTTGTCCAGTGGTTCGACGGCTACCCCACGTGCCTCAAAGGCCGCCGTCAATTGCCCAATGGTCTCAGCAGCCCACTCCCCGGTCCTATACTCCTGCAGTCCGTTATCGTCGTAGAGGTGGTGCACCCGCTCGCCGACGTAGAGTCTGTCGAGGCGAACCGCCCGCACGAACGGCGCAACGTTCTCGACCATGCGATCGACGTTCATCGGCAAGACCGGTTGAATCACCGCAAATGTACTGACGCCGGCGGAGTGGAGAGCTCGCAGCGCCGTCAGGCGATCCTCAATCGCGTCGGCGCGCGGTTCGAAGATTTTGCGATACTTATCCGAGTCTGTCGGGATGCTGAATCCGACCAAGGCGCGCGGGAAACGCCTGAGCAGGTCGAGGTCTTGTAGAATCCGCGGCGCGCGCGTGAGAATCACCGGCGCAAGTTCTGTTTCGACCAGAACTTCGAGGCATTGGCGGGTGATCCTGTAGCGCTTCTCCGCCGGCTGATACGGATCGGTCAGGATCGGGCTCATGCGCACGATCCCACCGCTCACGTTCTGCACCTCGCGGCGCAGCACTTCAGCGGCATTGATCTTGACGTCGAGCGACTTACCCCACGGAAGCTGGGACAGTCCTTCCAGGCGACGCGAAAAGTCGGCCCGGTCGATGACGTAGCAAAACGGGCAGGCAATCATGCACCCGACGTAGGGGTTGATGTAGTAGTGCCCCTTGCCCTCGGGAATCAGCACGCGATCGACAAAGATCTCGCGCACTTCCGGGCCGCCCCCAGCCGGACGTTCAGGATCCGGCAGCGACACCTCGCGACGTCGAATCACATCGAGCACTGCCTCGACCATGCGACGGTCAACGTCGTTGAGGTCCGAATCTTCGAACAGCCGGTCGACACAGACGTTGAAGCGTGCCGTTCGCGTATAGCAATCCAGAGCTTCGTTGCGCATCTCACACTCGATCGCGATGCACACGTCGTCCCTCTGAAAGCTGACAGAGATCGCCTGCTCACAATCCCAAGAGACCAGCTGCCAACCGGCCGGTACGGCGGTCCCGTCGAGAAATGGAGCAAGCAGCTCGCGGGCAATCCCGTCGAGCCGACGCGGAGCGGGTTCAGTCATCCTACCAAGGTTTAGACGGCTGTCGCGGCGCTGACAATGCTTATGACAAAGCGATCCAGTGGGTCAGGATCCAAAACCGCGTGAAAGAGAAGGCAGTGGCGAAGATCCAGGCACCAGAAAAGCTGGTCAAAGTACCCGGCTCGGAATCCCTTCCCCGCAGCCAACGCCCAAGAAGATGCATCAAGCTTGCGGTGATCAGCGGCGAAACAAGGACGTTGAGTCCAGTAATCTCACGCCCAAGTAGCGGCTCGGGCAAGACAGCCGTCGCGAGCATCCCGGCAAGGCCACCCAACGACATGCAGCCCAAGTAGGCCGCCCACCGATTCGTCGATCGGCGACGTCCCAGCGAGTGCGCGGCACTCTCGCCAAGCAACTCGAAAGAGAGCTGAGCAACGACTTCGATCAGCAGTTCGACGAGGAATTCCATTCGGCTCGTCTGTAGAACCCCCCATCGAAGCGCAGTCAATGGAAACTCAAAGAGAATTGCCTCGGATCGCCGGAGCGCTCCAAACCTGCCGCCGATTGCACCTCGACGTAGGTTCTAGAATAGTCTCCCTCCACAGCCAGTACCGACGATTACCGACGTGACCATAGACCGAGCAAGATGGATATCCTGAGAGCGGCGGTCGCCGTGGTTCTGCTCGGCCTCGCTGCGCTGCTCCTGGTGCCGGGGCCGCCGGAAAAACCCGGCGTCACCTGGGCGGATCTCATTGCGCCTCTCGCGGTCGGTGAACCGCTCGGCCGCGGATTTGTCCTCTCGCCGCCTCGGCGCGGGGAGGCGCACGATGTCGTCTACGTCGCGCGCCGTTCCGCCGCACCAAGCCAAGCCGAGGGACGGGTCGAGATTCACGTCGTCGATCGCGGACGTTGGAACGGAGTTCCCGAAACGCGCAGCTTCGGCATCGCCTGGGAAGTACCGCCCCGCGGTTCGTCGATCATCACCTCACCGGAAGAATCCGGCGCGGTGACCCGCTTGCTTTTCGACGCCATCGCCACGAACGACACTGGCTTTACATCGGTTGACTCGATACCACTCACCGCAGAACCAGCGGCCCCCATGATCGTTCGCGTGCTCGACCGATTAGCAAGCCCGCGCGGAAAAATCGCCGCCATCACGACTTCGCTCGCGCTCATTCTGCTGATCGCACTCCCGTCCGGGCCTCCCCTGGTTGCCCTAATTCTCTTCGCAATCAGTCTCGCCATTCGAGTTCCGGTCATCGATCTCCCCTTCGCACACGACCAAGATGTGCAGCGAATGCTCACCGGCAACTCGTCACTTACAGATATCGCCACCGGAGTCGGCCTACAAGATCGCCACCCGCCGCTCTACTTTTTCATCCTGCACTGTGCCCAGTGGTTCGGACAATCCGAAGCCATCGGCAGAGCCCCAGCTGTCCTCGCCGGCGCTCTCGCCGCGCCAGCGCTGGTCATCGCCTCCGTCGCGATGGTTGGTCGCGCAACCGCCGCTACGGCGATCGCCGGGCTCGCCGTAGCAATCTCGCCGCAATTGGTCGCGCGTTCGCGCGAAGTCAGCGGGATCCCCCTCTACGGCCTGCTCTTGCTCGTCGCCGCCGCTTCTCTCGTCGCGGCGTGCCGTCGGGCCACACTGCCGCGCCGCCTCACCTTGGCCGCCTCCCACACTCTCAGTCTGTTCACCTACTATCTCGCACCATTCGTCGTCGCAGCACACGCCGGTGCATTGTTCTGGCGCCGCCCGACAGGAAACGTCGCACGCGCTTTCATTTCCGGCGTCGTCGCTGGGACGCCAGCCCTGATACTCGGCATCGCAACTCTTCTGCGCGACTGGAGCGCTCGCGACGTCGCACGCGCTTTCCCCGCGATCGCCTGGGGCGAACACAACCCAATTCAAATGGGCGTCGAGATGGCACAGATCGCTGTCGACGCCTTTGGGCCAATCCTGCTCGCGGCTGTACTCATCGCCGCACTCGTCGGACTTCGATCTCGTGACTTCGCGACGATCGTTCCCGCACTCGGCGTCCTCGCCACATTCTTCGCGGTCGCACTATTGTCGCCAATCGCAAGAGTGCAAAGCTACTACTTCACCTCAGCTCTACCGCTGGCAGCACTGCTCCTAGCTGTCGTCCCAGCTCATGTCGGTCGCTGGACCGGCTACGCCTGGACCGCGCTCCTGATCATCGCAATCGGATTCACTACGGCTCCCCTCGCCGCCGCCAACCGCACGATCTATCTGCCCGATTCCGACGCTTTCATGCCACGCTTCGCCGCAGCGATCATGGATCGACCGGAACAAACCGTGGTCACCATCGCTCATTACGACAAGACTCTGCTGGCCTATTACCTTGCCCGGGCAAACGATCGCAGTATCAACTGGAGGAACTGGGAAGCCTCGGCCAAGAAGATCATCCCTCTGGTCAAAGTTCACGCACTTCGTATCGGCGCCGCATCCAAACTCGTGGCCGAGCTAGACCATATCATCGCGGAGGGAGCAGCTCTCGTCATCGAGCGCGACGCAGTCACAATTCCCGAAATTCAAAGACGACTCGACGCCTGCGAGATTCTCCTCGCCGCTCCGACCGGCAGACTGAAACTCTGTCGTGGTTGACCGCACCATGCCAGCGCGACTAAACCGGTGCATCTATCAACAGACTGGTACGACTCGATGATGAAAAGCCTCGCCAATACGCGGTGCGCCGCGCTTCTAGGAACACTTCTGGCTCTCCTGGCCTCGTCGCCAGCCCACGCCGATGAGACCCCGACCGATACCGAGGGCAAGGGGCAGTGGGTCATCCCACCGGAACGCGAGCAAGTCCTCGGCGGAATCCTGGGGGTCGGTGACGAACTCACCGACAATTGCAAACTCGGCAACGGCGACATTCGGTATTCGATTATCAAGGCTACCTATATCTGCGACGGCAAACCGTTCGAGGTGGAGTTTGCGCACCCGGACCAGGCAAACACGGCACCGAGCGCGACGACCAAGAACTTTGCAATCACCGCGACTGACAAAGGCATCCCGCCCGATTTGCTCACTTCGCTCCAAACCCGCGTACGCGACAAAGAAGGGGACTTCGAGTGGCAGTGGATCGCGCCCCCAAAGAGCGAGGTCGAAACCGCGTTACCTATCGACGGCGTGCTGCTCTACGCCGCCGCGGCGGCCGCGCTTATCGGAATTGGCGTCGTCGGCTTCATCCTGCGCAAGGCCTGAGTCCCGCCCGATTTGATACATCACGAACCGTTGTCGACGCGTCGCCGGTTCGCAGATCCGACGACGCATCTCGCCGACGTAAATGCTGCAATCCATAAACGGCGCTGCAATCACCTCGCGTTGCGCAAGAACAGAAACCTCCCGTTCGGCCAAAAGTCGCATACACTGCTCGCGTGTGTAGGGATAGACGCGCTGCTCCAAGCACGGCAGCCCGTAAAAGAAGGCGCATCGACCTTGCGCGCAAACTTCTGTGTGGCCCCCCTCCAGGAAGGCCGTCAGGTTGACCAACTTCACCCGGCCTCCGAGTTCTCGTACCCCGGCTAGGGTCATCGCGTACTTGTTCTGCAGCTCGATCGTCGAATGGGTGCGCCGCCTGAGCAGCACGTCATCGGGAACGATGATGTGCGTCACGGCCGCGGGCAGGGAAGCGAGCTGCGATCGGTAGAACTCGTGCTCCAAGATCTCAATGTGCTGGGTCGTCAATCGATCGGAGACGACCAACGGCTGCAAGGCGAAGTAGGCCAAACCTGCCCAGCCAGCGAGTCGCGGCAAGAGTCTTTCGCTGCCCAGCAATCGGGTCAGCGCAAAACTCGCCAACGGAATCAACAAGACGAGCCAGCTCGCAAACACGCGCGACGCGCCGTGACCCGACTCAGACAGGAGCGGTAGCCCGAGAGCGGCAAGCCAAGACCCGATGGCCAGCAACCCGACCCACCAGCCTCCAAACCAGCTGCCCACCAAGGATCCCAAAGCGAGCGCTGGGACGGCCACAAAAGGATTCGCAACGACATGCTCGGCCACCATCACAAGCGCGGACGACAAGCGGACTGGGTTCTGAAACGACAACCCAGCCGTCGTGCCCCAATAGCCGTAGCCAACGACCAGAAGGAGCGTCGCGGCAAGTGGCGCGGCAACAATTCGCCACCGTAACCGCTCGCGCCGCAATAGGATGAGACCCAATGCCGGCGCTGCAAAGAGGACGTTCTCGTAGCGAACTTGTGTGAGCAACGCCAAGCCCGAAAAACCCGCCAGATAGCGCAGTCGTTCGATCGCTTCACAATCCTCTTCGCCTGTCCCGCTGTCGAACCCGATCAATACGTACGACGCGGCAGTGAGGAACACTGAAAACACCGCGAGTGCGTCCGATGCGGAAAACAGGATATGCAACGGAGACACAGCAAATAACAGGGCCGAAACAGCGGGGAACGGTCCTCGCAAGAAGGAACGACAGAACCCATATACGAGTGGGACCGTCAGCACGCCCACGACGCGGTTGAATGCGATCGCGTGCTCGATGTCGCGCCAACTCAGCTGGTAGAAAGGCGCGTAGAATTGCGCCGTCCCGAAGTGGCCCTTGTACCCGACCAGCAGCCGACTGTAGGGAATTCCGCCAAAATCGAGAAGATTTGTCGCGGCTCCGAAACGGAAAACCGCCGCCAGCAAGGTAATTGCCGAAACTATCAGTATTTCCCGCCGTCCCGATTCGCGGCGCCAGCATCGATTCCGGCGGACCGCCCAAACAACGACGACAGCTGAGCAGATGACGAAGATCAAGATATTCGACCGCACGGCCATCAGCCAGAACGGGAAATCGTCGTCCCCCATTCCGAACAAGACATCGAGCCATCGGTCGTTGTGCACGGCAGAACGCGTAGCCGATTCAAGCTACCGGGGATAGAGTCGCGGAACGATTCACCGCGCTTCGAGCAAAGACTGCCACATTGGTTCGGCAGCCAAAGTCTTGGCGATGTGTTGCGCCGAACGCTCGTTGCCAACAGAAGTCGGGTGGCCGTCGCCGGGGATGAACTCGTCGGCCTGGGTCGTCCGATTCGGAACCAGGATCGCGTTCGGCACCCGCCGCACCCTCGCCGCCACCGGCGGATCCCACGGCTGGAAGCCAAACAGGACCAACAACGGTTGGCCCGAGGACTCCTTGCGAATCCCCCCGAGCCGCTGCAGCTCCCGGTCCAAATGGTCCAGCCCTGCCTGCGTTGTCTCCCTCTCCAGATTCACTAGTGCCCACAACGACTCGACCGAGTCTCCGATCAGAAATCGAACGAAACTGTACGCCCCATAGCGTCGTGCATCGCGACGCGCATCCTGCTCGTCCCAGCGCGACAGGTCATTCGCGAAGGTGAGCCCGAGAATCACGACATCAGGCGATAAGCGCGTCGTCACCTCGCGATACATCGACACATGGGAAGCTAGATTGTTGCCCGGGATCCCGACGTTGAGCACCTCGAAACGGAGACCCGGCCAGCGCTGACCGAGCGCGCGTTCCAAGTGCGGGCGCAGGGAGCCCTCGTAGTTGACGCCAATCCCGAAGACGAAGGAGTCACCAATCAGCACAACGCGCACCACGTCATCGTCGGCGTGATCTGCGAAATCGGGATAGCGAAATCCACGCCCGTTGATTCGGTACGTCACCGGGCCTCCGTCGCCCAGTGATTCGCCCATGGTCGTATTTGGTGGATAAGTCGAGAGCGAACCAAAATAGTGCAGATCGTCCGCCAACAAGCTCGCGTGATAGCCGCAGGCAACGTAGGCCAACATCAATCCAACTGCCCATGCCCGCAGCAGCCCGCCTCGCGCAAAGCGCCCAATCCCGGCGACCGCTACGGCGCTCGCCAGAATGAGGCCAAAGCTCCCGCCCAAGTTCAGGGCAATCGCGGTCGGCGAACCACCCTGGAGCATCGAGCCAAACGCTGCACCGGTCAGGCGTAATGCCGCGTGCACGCATCCGATGAACGCCAAAGCCAAGAAGGATGCCAGGACCACCGACCCAAGTCCGGAGCTCGAAGTGCGCACGGGCGCTCCGCGCCGCACCGACCACAGGAGGAGCCCGGCAACGAACCCGGCTACGGCCAAGCACAAGGAGGCAATCGCGGCGGCTCCTCCGATCGAGGAGTAGTACGAATTCTCCTCCTCGGCCCCGGGCAATGGCGTCCACGACCATTCGAAGCCTGTTTCTCGTGCCCGGATGCGGTCCAGCAAGGCGGTCGACAACTCGTCCGGAGCGTCCCCCTCCACGACGACGAGCGCGAAGCGATCGGTCGTCAGTTTCGCGGCCGGCACCACAGACGGGTGCCGGAGCTCGTAGACAGCGACGCCGGATGCGCAGTCATAACGGCTGCGAATGAACGTTCGATCTGCGCCGGCACCCGAAAATCGACACGAAGCGGGCAACTCCGCCCCGAGTCCTAACATCTCGCCGAGCAGCGACTCGTAGCCCGGCGGAATCACCGCCAGCCCCCGACTCTCGTCGCCAACCGCAGCGCTCGTGGAAATAGCCACCGAAAACCAAAACAAGATCGCCAGCCGCATGACCGCGTCATCAGCGCACGTCTCGAACGCGCAGGCAATCGCCGAGCGTCGAGTGGTTTACGACCAACGTCGTTTATGGCAGGCGTCATCCATGTTCGAACAGGGGACCGTCGGTCGGCGCATAGCACTGGTCCTCGGACTTCTGGCAATCACGGCTGCCGCGACCGTGGCTACCGCACAGGACGCAGGCGACAAATCCGTCCAACTCGGAACTGCCATCACCCCCGACATGGCGCGGAGCATCTACGACCGAGTGGCACCGCTCCGCAGTCCCGACGGATGCCGACTGAGCCGTTTCGACACCATTCGCTTCAGTATCAATATCGGGCTCGAAGGTCCCTCGGGAACTTCCCACACCCTCGCCTTGCTAACGTCCGCGCAAGGTAGCTCCGATGAGATCGTTGCTGGAGGTTGGTTCGCCACACCGTCGGAAGCACTCGCATCGGAATGCGCCGAATCGGTCGCCGCCATTCGGCAGATCCTCGAAGAGACCGCCCCGCCTAGCGGAGCGCCCTGGCGACAGGATCGCTGGGCCGCAGTTCGCGCCAACTATACAATCCTGGCCGTCGCATTCCTGGTACTAGTCGGCTGGAGCCTGCTTCTTCTCTATCGCGCGTGGGTCGAAAGTCGCCCGCCACCAGCAGCGATCGTCACTCTCGCGGCGCTGACTTTGCTCGCGCTCGTGCTGCGCTTGGCGCTCTCGCCGCACACGTTCCTGCACGAGTACTACCACATCGCCGAAGCACTCTACGGCCACCTACGCGGAGAGACCGGTCCGGTCTACGGCGATACAGGGCCCGCCCTGTATCAAGCCGCGGCCTACCTATGGGGGCGACCTGACGACGCATCGGTCATCTTCCTCACCAACGCGATCATGGCGAGTCTCGCCATACCCGCGGCCGCTCTCCTCGACCTCGCGATTGTCGGCTCGTGGCCGCGCGCGATCTGCGCCGCCGCGCTGCTCTGCGTGCTCCCGCACCATTTGCGATTCTCCGCCAGCGAAGTCCTGTTCATTCCCGCCGTTACTCTCGGACTGTGGAGCCTCGCATTGTGCGCACTGTACGCGCGCACCCAGCAACTATCGCACGCGCTCTGCGCAGTCATCGCGCTATGCCTAGCCATGCAAACCCGCCCGGAGATGATGTTCTTCCCGGCAATCGCCGCCTTCCTGGTTCTCCTCGCCGCACCGCGGGCCTGGCGAATATTTTTCACCTGGCGGTCGCTGCTCGCGCTGGTGGTGCTGGTCGTCCTGTTGACTCCGCGCTGGTTCGAGCTGCGCCAGGTCATGAACAGCGACAACGGTGCGCAGACCGCCCTCCCAGATCTGCAACGCTACACAAACGCCCTGGTCTTGCTCGATCCGAACATCACTCCGCAATCGTATCTCTACCTGATCGGGATCGGACTCATCGCCGGAATCCGTGTCAACTTCGGCTACGCACTGTGGTGCGTCCTCACCTTCGGGATCTACACCCTGTTTTCGCTCTCCCTCTTCGACAACCCACCCTACAACGTCCGCTCGCAGCTCCTTCCGACTGCTTTTACGATCTTCCTGGCGGCTGGAGTTGCCTCGATCTGGATGGGGCTCTGGCAGCAGAGGCGTGTCGCCGCCTCGATCACCGGGGGCGTTCTCCTGTCGGTGCTCTGCATCCACACCCTGCTCGGCTCAAAGGCTTGGATTACAGAGCTCGCGGATCAACAACTCGAATGGGCGTTCCTCGAACGCACCGTGCCAACCCTACCTCCGCAGGCGACCCTGCTGGCGGTCACCGAAGTTGGCGGACGCAGCCTCGACGCTTTTCCCGAGCTCCTATTGCGCCGCGCCGACAAGGACTATCGGCTGGTCGACCTGCGGCAGGCGATCGAAGGGAACAGCGAGTGGCCGAAAGCCGGGCCCGGCTCCCTCTTCTACCAGGGCATGTTCTGCTACTTCGCCTTCCCAACCGAGCCTTCGCCAAACCCAATGACAGAAATGTGCGCCGCCGTTCACCGCCGCTACACTCTGGAGGCCTTGCACATCACCGACCTCGATACCAAGGGGTACTCGGCCATGAGCTACGCCGACGGACCGTATCGCATCGGCTTCTACCGACTGTTGCCGCGCTAGATCGGTTCTACGCCGCGGCCGCCGAAGGCGTCGACGTAGGTCTTGTGCACACCGAGACAACGTTCGCGCAACGCGCAGGGCCGACAAGCGTCGACAAATACACGATCGGTTCGCATATCATCGCTAACCACCTCCGGCAGTGAATCCAACAGAGAGCCCGGATCAGCATAGGCACAAGGAGGGAATCCGCTGGTGCCGAGAAATCGCACTTCGATCCCGGCTTCCTTCAGGATCTGCGCCGCGCCGGAAAGACGGGGGCGGAGGACGTCCAGCGGCACGATCGCTCCGTCGTATTGTTCGCGATCACGGTAGGCGATCGGAAAGCTATAGCTGACCTGCGAGATCCGCGTGCGCGCCGACGACAGATCAGACGCGACGAATCGCGCATGCGACTCGAGGCCGTCAACATTGCCACTCTCGACGACACAGTGGATACCAACGCGCAGTCCCGCAGAGAGGGCCGCGCGGATGCCCTCGACTGTAGCCACGAAACTCCCGGGAGCGCGGGTCAGAGAATCGGAAACTTCGCCATGAGCAGAGTGAAGCGAGACCACGACACTCTCGAGACCAGCATCGATGAGACCTGCGAGAAACTGAGGCTCAATGAGTCGGATCGCGTTTGTCTCCAGCGTCACGTGCACCGCCTCGGCCTTGGCGACCCGCAGCCAGTGCGGCAGACGAGGATGTAACGTCGGCTCGCCGCCACTAAAAATCAGGGAACCGACGCGGGCGTCGATCAATTCGGCAAGCCAGCGATCGAAAACAGCGTCGGGCGGCGCCGGCCAAGAGCGCCCCTGCCAACACATCCGACAATCCTGGTTGCACCCAAAGCCGAACCACAAGATGCCAACCGGATGATCGGCACCCGTGAACACGATGCGATAGTCTTCATCCTTCACCGGAAGAAAAGGCTGGTACTTCTCCACCGCCGACAAGAACGCATCAACCGCTGGGTTTTGTCGTCCCGGATCATCGAGGGCAGCCAGTCGATCGCACATGGCGCGCAACACGACGGCATCTTCGGCACGAGCCAGAGGGTCGTCCTTGCCGCGGTACGAACAGGTCAAGGACGCGCTGCGGAACCAAGCCGAGCGTCTTTCAGTGTTGCGATGAAAATCGAGCGGTAGAACTCGTCCCGACGGAAGCTCCACCTCGATCTCGCCGCGCCAGTCAGCCACGGCATCGGAGTCGGGCCCGATACGGACGACCCGGATCCTCTCGGCGAGTCCAGTTAGCTCCGCAAGCCGATCACCGGCAGCCGCGGCCAAGGTCGAGACAAAAGGGGACAAGAGCTGCGGCTCGGATGAGGGAGTATCCTCCGGCGATGAGCCCACTTCGGCACCGGTATCGGAGACCGCGCCCCCCAAGGCTCGGCTCTTCACGACTAGAGCGTCCTGGAGCGAGGCGCTATCGGTGAATCCGTTCTGCTGCCGTGCGAGTTCGAGCAGTCGCGTCGCCGGTGTCTTGAGCGAACCACGCGCCACGACGTGAATTCGCGGCTCGTCGGAGTCATTCACCACGTAGTGATATTTCGCGACATTCAGGACCAAAGCACTCCCGGGGCGAAACGGTGCGACACGGGTGTAGGCGTTGTCACTGCCGTCCGGATTGGCGTCGATGACCAATCGGCATTTCTCGGGCATGTTCAGTGCAAGATTGAGAGAGCGAATGACCGGCGGCCCCTCGCCGTCGACGTGCACTGCGATCCCCGCGCCCGGTTCGACCATGAGGAAAGAAACCGTCCGCGACTGCGAGAAGTCGAGTAACTCCTCGAGAATCGACATCGTCACCGGGCAGAGCTCGGCCACGTCCGTCAACCGATAGCGCGACTGATCTTGGTACGCGCCGCGGTCATCGTCGGTCGTCGCTATGTGCGTCGGGTCGCCATCGAGCGCCTGAATCGCGAGGCCGCGCCAACCGGTGATGCCGTAGCGAGGGTCGCTCTGGTAGGCAACGAATCGATCGCGCAGTGTCAGGGCTTCGGAGTACGCCCGCCGATAGTCGATGCCGACACCGAGATCGATATACGGCGTGTGGTCGAGATGTCTGTCGACCTCTGGTTCGGCAGCGCGACCGGCAGCCGCCGACGGGGTTAGTTCAGACGCCACCTCGGCCCGAGTATCCCTCCATTCAAAATCGGCTTCGGCGGCGCGGACGGCATCAACCACAGAACGAAACAGCTGCGCAGCATCCGAGCGTACGGATTTCGCCGCCGCTATGGCGAGAGCAAAAGACTCTGTGCGATGCCAACTCTCCGGCGCGTCGGCAGACGCGCGCAGGACTACCCGAGCGCTTGCGCCGCCGCGATGCGAATAGAATCCTTCGACCGCATCGACCTGAATCGACGCCCGCACAAACGACCAACCGTCGCCAAGCCCGGCGCCTGGCTTGAGCATGCGCGCAATCACCGGCTCTTGCCCCGGCGGCACAACAAATCGAGAGCCCTGATTGGCTGGGGGCGGCATCGTCATTCTGCGATAGCAAAGACAGTCAGAGAGGCGAAACGCTACCGGATCGGGCCGAGAACGCGATAGAGAGTGATCGGCATCTCCTGCGTATACCACGGCGCGCGCAGCACTTGCGGTGCGCTAATCAGTCTGTGGTGAAAAAACTCGACCGGCACCGAGGCGATCTCTTCGAGCACAAAGCCCTGTTCAATTTTCTCACAAGCGACAGCCTTGCGGCCCCGGAACGCGTGCGAACAATACGGTCCCTTGAGATAGGTCCAGCACCCAGCCGATGCGGTATCTTCTGCGCCTAGATAGTCGAGGATCGGTACGATCTCGACCAAACGGAGTTTGCCCATGGCGTAGGCCTCGGCGGCAATCGATTGATATCGCTGATGAATCTCCCAGTTAACCCCATCCGCCCTATCATCGGCAACGATCACTCCGCAGCCCTCGGGTACCAGAGCCAGCACTTCGAGAACCGCCGTCTCCGACGCAGAGTGCCCGTAGCGGCGGCCGAGGTAGTCGCTGTGAGTGACGATCGAAAACATAACCAACAGCACCAGGCACGGGCGCACCAACCACTTCCATCGCGATTCATCTCCAGCGCGTCGAGAAACCCAACCCGCGACCGCGTCACAGGAGGCGGCAGAAGCGAGGATCAACCAAGCGAAAGCCGGTTGGCCGTAGCGCAGCGTATCGAGATGAGTTCCCGGGGGATCGGGAAACATGCCGCGCAAATAGACCGGGAGCACCCCGGTGATCAGTCCGGCGAGGACGACCAGGATCTGGCGACCGCTGAGCACGAAAGGTGCAACGAGCAACGGCAACCACAGCCACCATGGCGTCACCGCACCAGAGACGAAGACACTCCAATCGACGTTGCTGAGCGAACCACCGCCACCCGTCGAACCAGAGGTCGTCGCCGTCGCCAAGGCAATCGCGCGAAGAGCGACGAGCAGCGCCGCGACGGCACCGACAGCGAGCACGGAGGGCCGCGCCGTCCACGCACGAAAATAGAGGACCAAGACCGCGACCAGCGGCAGCAGTCCAAGTCCACCTTCCGGGCGGAACCACATGGCCCAGCAAACCACCACGAAGCCGGTTGCCAGAAGGTCAACGCGATCAAACCGCCGCGCCGCGAGCGCCAGGGCGAGGCCCGCCAGTTGAACAGACGCCATCGGCCCGACCAGCAGATCACTGCTCGTCAATGCCGCGTGAATCGGCAGAGACGCCAGCATCAAGCCGGCGAGCACTGAAGAAAATCGATTGAGCCCGAGACCACCAGCCACCCAAACCAAGAACACGGGCGCCATTGCACCCAAGGCTCGCGGTACGAACATCGCGCGCCACATGAAGCCATCCCAGGTCGCCGGCAGCAGCTTCACCAAGGTCGCCATCCCACCGTAGCCGTCGATGTAGCGCATGACCCGGCCATAGCCTGATCCGCCATCGGTTAGGATGTTCGGCTCCGCCACAACAAAGCGAACGAAGAAACTCCACAGCCCGACCCCGAAACCCGCTGCCAACCACCAACCGACCCGCCGATCACGCCAACGTCCGCCGATCAAATCCGCCGCTGTTCCGCCGACCAAAAACACCGCAAACGCGATGACGACAAACAGATTGCCGGTGGCAACCATCTCCTCCCAGCCCAACGGACCAGAGTGCCAAAACGCAGACAGCTGCTGGGCTCGACCGTCGAGCTTGCCCGCGCCGCAGCCGCACATCACAAAACCCAAGAAGATGACGACGACGGGGACGTCGATCTGAGGACTCTCAGAAGGCTGTGTGTCGCTATTCATACAAAAGAACAACCAAAAAGGTATTCGCTTCGTAGCCGGAATCGCCGACAGATGACACCGCAACGCCGGATGCGAGCCATTGGGTCAGGCTCTAGGCACGTGCTACGGTCTCGCCCCAAGGTGACGATTTCCACGACAACAAGATCTGGCGACGACGGAGAGTCGAGCGGCATTGCCGGCTGGCACATCGAGCGCGTTACCGGCGCTTTTCCAACCGCGGTTTCGTTTTGGCTCGCACGCGAGGACGGCGATGCGAAGATCCAGATCCTGGTCGGCCAGCGCGGCGAGGCAGAGTGTCTCAAGGCGACACCGCTTGGCGACGTTTCGTACAGGCAGTTCTCGGGAATCGGCGAAAGAGAGGCAGCCAAGGTCACCCTGGCCTTCGCCAACGGGCTCGAGGCAGGCAACGTGCCGGTGGCGCGATATTTCCCTCACCTTTCGACTGGTGCAGACGTCGCCGACGACCAGTCGCGTTTACGCCTCGAGAGGATCATCCAACCGGCGATCCCCCTCTTAGGCGACGCCGGGAGCCAGTTTCGCGAAGTCGCGACCCGCGCCAAACCGACGACCCTGATCTTCGATCCGCCGGGAATCGCCGAGTTTCTGGAGCCCGAAATCGCCGTCGACGGCATGGCTATTCTCGGCTGGGTGTTTCGCGGTGTCTATCTGCCGAGCGTAGCGCGGCGCGAGAGCGCCGACTTCAGCACGTTCATGCTCGAGTTCACCCGCGACGACAGCGAACAAGCGGCGCGGCTCACACTAAAAGTCGATGGCAACGACACCAAGGCCTTCGGACGCTGCGGGCGCCTTTGCCTCGGCATCGCCCACGACGGCGAAGTCGATACGGTACCTGTTGAGGTCGCGTCGCTCGCGTCCTGGATTGTCGCGCTTCTCAGGATCCGATCCTCGGCTGAGCTCGACATCGAGGTGGCAACGGCCCTGACAGACCTGCGAGCGATTTCCTACCCAGCTCGAACCGACGCCATCGAGACCCAAATCGAGAGTGACGAATCGGGCGATATCGCGACCGTAACTGGCAACGCAAAGCCACCCGCACTCAATCTCGCGCTTGACCCTGAATGCGGTCAACGCTGCGTTTTCTGTTCGGTCAAATCGTACGTCACCCCCACCGATGCAGGCGATACTGATCTCAACGATGTACTCGTCCAACTCGACCAAGCAAGGCAGCGCGGAGTTGGTGAAGTTCGTCTCAACGGCATTGATCCGCTGCGGCACTCCCGTGTGCTGGAAGTCGTCGACGCAATTCGCGACGCCGGTTTCCCAGCCCTGACCGTATTTTCGACCGCACGCCGTCTAGCCGAAGACGATTTTCGCAAGGCCTTCCTCGACCGCGTACCTCGCCAATTCGAGATTTTCATTCCTCTCTACGGGCTGAGTGCCGAGGTCCACGACATCGTAACCGGCACGCCAGGTGCTTACCGAGAGGTGCAGTCGGCAATCGATGGACTTCGCAAGGACGGTGCAGGAGACGCGATTCGCATTTCTACGATCTTCGTCCAACAAAACGTCCACGAAATCGTCCCCATGCTCCGCAAGCTGCGCAGCGAAGGGGTCCATCACGTCGACGCTCACCTGCCATATCCCATGCGCCCGACGACCCGTGACCCGTACGTCGATTCCGCGGTGCGCGAGGCGGATCTCCTCGATCGCCTCCTCGCCGACCTCGAAACGATCCCAGAAGACGACGGGCAGTGGGCCCTGCCGATCATCACGGGCGCTTTCCGGCACCCGTGCATTGCGTGGCGCGCCGAGAGCAGAGGACGCGTGCCAGCACTCGGCGCAGCCTTTCCCGAAAGAGCATTCCCCCTCGCCGGCACAGAATACCGCAGCGACCAGTTCGTACACGCCAGCGGCACCGCAGGCGAAGGAGGAGCCTTCGCCGTCGCCGTAGTGGATTGCCCACACACGGATCGCTGCGCCCTCGCACCGGTGTGTCCCCGCGAGCACTACAGCGTCTACGCCGAGCACTACGGCCTTGAAGAATTCGAGCCGGTGCACCCATCAGAACTCTACCAGGCGAAATCACACCGCCGGCAAACCGACGACTCCCCCGTCGCCAACCTGTGGAGCGGATTACGCAGCAAGCTCCGCGGCCGCTAGCCTACCGACCACACCCGCCGATCGGGTAGGCTAAAGCCTACCCTACGAGATGCGCTTCGCCCGCGATCGGCTTGGCGCAGGCTTCGCCGTACAACTCGACGTCCGCTACGCGGACACCGAAACACGATTTGCGTACCGAACACTTCTCACATGCCGCCAAGTACGTGCGGCCTTCGATTTCCTCGGAGATCGGCGTGAGCTTGGTTATTCTTTTGTCGGCGCCGAACGCGCACAGTGGCGGGCCGCACGGACCGTCCAATCCACTGACCTCGACACCGATGTCGAACGCCTGATCGATGACCGACGCGAGTACCGTACGCAATCGCTCTGGTTCGGGAATGATCGTCGGCAACAGGGTGCGATCCCACGGATCCGTCGGCTGCGACAGCATGAGACTGCGGCCGGACGGATACTCCCCGAAATTGCTCATCAAGAACTCGGGCACGCCCTGCAGATGATCAATGCCCTCGCGCGTCATCACACAGTTGAACCGCACCGGCACTCCCGCCTCGAGCAACGCTTTGCAGCCGGCCACGGTGCGCGGGAACGTCCCCGGTGCCCTGGTAATCGCATCCGATGTCGCCGCGTCGCCGCTGTGCAACGACACGAAACAATCGGTCATCCCAGCGTCGCGCAGCCGCTCGGCGTGACCGGGCTTGGAAAACTGAATCGCGTTGGTCTCCAGAGTGACCGAGAGAAAGCCGAGCTCGCGCGCTCGTCGAACATAACTCTCGAGCTGTGGGTCAAGGGTCGGCTCGCCGCCGGAAATGATCAACCGGCGCGCGCCCGCAGCGAACAGGTCTTCGATCCAAACCAAAACCTGCTCGGAACCGTATCGTCCCCACTTGCGATCCTGCCAACAGATGCCGCAGTTCTGGTTGCAGTTGAAACCCGTACGAACCAAGCCCTGCTCGCCGACCCCCGGCACTAGCTGTCGATAGAACGCCAACGGAACATCGACCGGCAGATCCGCGACTTTCTTCGCCACGACCATCGCAGCGCGCCACTTCTCTTCAGTGATCGAAGCTTGTACGCGCAGCGCCATCGCGCGCAGCTGGCGCTCGAAGCGGTGCGCTGCCGAATGCTCGTTGACGACCCCAACCTGGACGACCGGGACACGCCCCTGCGCGGTCGGCAAGGCATCGCCGGCAGCCTTCTCGATCCGCAACCGCGCAAACGGCGACTCCTTGCCCAGCACCAGATCGATCCCGCGCTTCGTCGACCCAGCCGCCAACAGGGTCAAGCCAAAGGCCGGCAACTCGATCGGCAGCGACGGAGCACGGACCAAAATCTTGGCGATCTCCGAATGGAGCGCCGCAACCTCTCCCTGGAGCCCAACCGGGTCGCGAAACGCAACGCCGGCCATGGCTTCACCAACGCCTCGGTTGACCCGAGCGTCGTCGCCAGACAGTTGAGGCTCCTTGTCGAGAGTCACCGACATCGTCCGAGCCTAGCAGTCCAGAGAAAGGCGGGACACCTCTTAGCTGGACTTCACCAAATTTGCCGCATCCCCGAACGGCGCGATCAATCCCAAGGCGGGGTCGATACGCTGCAGCTCGAGCACTCGATCGCGGCCCTTGGTGACTTCCAGTCCGGTTCTGCTGAGCCGCAATCGGTCGCCCTTGGCGACCGCCGAGACCAGCGCCGCCCATTGCCAACCGCCGGCCGAAGTCGCCTGCACCCCGCGGTAGCTGACCAGCTCCCCGTCCGATTCACCAGCGAGGACCAGCTGGTGTTCGTGATCAAAGTACAAAACCGGCTGCGCCAGGTTTTCACGAAGGCCTGTTGCCAGCGCCGTGTGAACACGGCCCAGCTCGGTCAGTGCCGACCGTGACCAGCTCAGGGCCTCCTCGCACGAGTATGAACACGGATAGAAGGGAGCCACCATGGTGTGGAGGTTATTCAGCTCCCACGGCCATGGTGTCGCGCTCGACCCGTCAGCCGCGATCGTGCGAGCGAAGCTCTGATAGCGATTGCCCGTATTGTTCGAACGATCATCCTGGTCGGCGAACGCCGCAACACAGCAACTGGGGTAGCCGACCAACTCTCCCAGCTCACGAATCGCGTCGCTCGGGTCGGCCTCGGCTTGCAGGTACGCGGCTCGCTTGGCGAGATCCGCATCTCTCGAGATGTAGAGCTCGACCCGTGGCTCACCTCGGTCGCGCTTGTCGGTCCACCGGTCCTGCGCAGCGACCTCGACCAGTCGTTCCCGCTGCTCGCAGTGAACCTCGCCGAAATGAGAAAGCGTCGACTCCACGTCCTGCGGCAACACTGTGAGGAATACCACTGGCTTGATGCCGGCACGGAATGCCCACAACTCGAACGGCTCCTCCGGCAGGTCGACGTCGAGACGCCGGACGATCCCGGCACCGCGCGGAAGCACACCACTCAGGCCAAGCCTGTCGAGCAGGATTTCCGGACGACGAGACGCGACCGACGCCGACTGACGCAAACGCCGCGCACTCACTGGCAGGGCCGATGGCATCAAGGCTCGGCAGGCGGCGGCGAGGCGCAGGGCCTTCGCGGCGTCGCGCAGATCGTCACCGTGCTGCGCGTCCGGTATCAACTGCGCCAGCGCCCGCACTGCCGCGGGTGGCGGCGTGTTCGGTGCAATCAAAGCGGTCTCCCCGACGACAACGCTTTCGCGACCTTCCTCGTACTGCCACAGAGCGGTCTCGACACCCCCTTCGACACGCGCGCAAACACTTTGCCCGTGCGGCCGCAAGCGCAGATCGATCTGCCAGGCGGACCCGCTCTCGAGTGCCACCCGCAGCTCGCCACGAGACGAATGGGCGGCAATCGGTCGAGCGTCCGGCAACAGAAACCGCACCAGCGCGGCAGCGTGGATCAGAACCTCACCGACGTCGCCGCCCGCTTGCTCCGGGAGGCCGGCCATGTCGAGAAAGAGTTTCCCCGAGCCGACCCTTCGCAGAATGGCCCCAACAGCACGTGCCCCGCGCAGCGTTGTCCAGCCGTGTGCGACGCGGACCCGAGCGGCGCCAACACCGAGCTGCGCCTCGCACAGAGCGTCGTCCAGCGGCGCCTCGACGACGCTCTCACGAGCCGCCCGCGCCAAGACCAACGAAGCCGCCAAACCGCTGCGCGGCGGCAAGGCAACCGCAAAAGCGGCTTTCGGCTCGCCCGCCAGGGCCTCTTCGATCGAGGCGAAATCGGGCAGATCCGGGGCCACGGAGGCAGCGCCGCGCTGCACTGTGGCCACAACCCGCAATCGAGACGAGCGCCGCAACGGCTCGAGCCAGGCCTGCGCACGCTCACCGGCGCCGACCAGGACCACGGGCCGCGCCTTATCGGCTTCCGAATCTGAATTATTCACGATGTGCTTCCGTTGTGGGCATCGGCGGTCGGTTCGACTATAGAGGAAATTGTATGTTCGAACATCGCTGTTCACCGGACCACCCGGTCGCCATTCTAAGCTTCCACAGCCACAGTGACCGGTCCTTCCTCGATGACCGGGAGCTGGCCCTCCTTTCCGGCGATCTGCGTCACGATGGAATAAAGAACGACCTCGTCCTCACGGTCATGACGGCCGGTCAAGAACAGAGCCCTGCCAACGCTGAAATCGAAGACCGGCTGGTGGCAGAGTTGCGCAACTACGACCCCATCGTCTACGAGCGCGTCTGGAGCCCGCAATTGGTCGAGCGGCTGCGCGCCCAACTGCCCGACAAAGTCTTCATCGGCCTGCGCGGCGAACACGAGCTCCTCGACAGCGCGCCGGCCGACATCTACTGCAATGCCGAGCCGCGGCAAATCCTCGCGCCGCTGATCCAGTGGCTGCGCAATTCGCGCACCGATCCGCCCGCAGGAACTCTATTTCGCGACCGCACCGCAGACTCCCAGAAGGGCACATGGCAGCCTCCCACAACGACAGCGGAGGTCCAGCCGAGCGATCGAACCTATGCTCCCAACCTACGCCCCCTCGTGGTCAATCCCGAGCTCTTGCCCAAGATCCGTACCTTCTCCGTCACCGGCAACATCGGCTGCCCCTTCCAAAACGACGCACGCGACAATCCTCTCTACGAGGGCACCGATATTCCGCAACAGTTCGGCCGCGGCTGTGCGTTTTGCACGACCGGCAACGTCTACGAAGGTAAGCCGAACAACGAAACCGCCGCCTTCGTGCTCGAGCAGATCCGCCACGTGCGCAGCACCGCACCCGAGCTTCAGCTGCTGGTTCTCAAGGACCAGAATCCGTTCGGCTACCTGACCGAAGTCGTCGAGCGCTGCGCGCAAGAGGACCTTCGCGATTTCGCCCTGCTGCTGGAAACCCGCGCCGAATGGTTCCTGCGCAACTCCAAACGCTTCGAGCGCGCACTCGAAATCGCCAATCAGATCAACGTCCGGCTTGCGCCGTTCTTGGTCGGTATCGAGAACTTCTCACAAGCCGAGCTCGATCGCTTCAACAAAGGCATCAAAGCCGATCTCAATGTCGAGTTTCTCGAGACTTTGTGGAAGTGGAAGGAACAACACGGCGACGCTTTCGATTTGTCACACACTGCCTTCGGCTTCATCTTGTTCTCGCCATGGACGACGCTGCAGGACCTCGAAATCAACCTCGCGGGGATCCGGCGAACGAAGCTCGACCGCCTGCGCGGCAGTCTGCTCTTGTCACGGGCCCGACTCTATCCGGACACAGCACTCTACTATCTCGCCAAGCGCGACGGTTTGCTGGTCGAAGACTTCGCTTCGGAGAGAGACAACGCCTCGCAACGTTACGGCTACTACCCCTCACATCCTTGGAAACACGTAAACGCCGACGTCGCACACTTTGCCGAGCTTGCGACTGAAGTTGCCGAACGCAACAACAGCCGCGACATGGTCAATCTCTTCGACGCTCTCCTCACCGAGTTCCAGAGCCGCGGTGAAGAATGGTCCGCAATCACTGCCGAAGACATCTGGCAACGCTACTCGAAGCAACACGGCGACCGGCAGTCCGGCGGCAACGGGGCGGCCCTACAGCCGGCAAGCGAAGATTTCCGAGCCCGCTTCGCCCGCTTGATCGCTCCGCTCGCGCTCGATCAGCCATTCGCCGACGGCTGGACCATCGCCGAGATCCAAACCCGCCCAGGTCAGGTGCGGGTTCACGTTCAGCACCCAAGTGAAGCCAAACTCGTCATCGAGTTGTCGCCGCGCGGCGAAGCGCCCCGCTACCGCCGCTCGCGCCACTACGACATCCGTGCCCAAGGGTCTGAGTTCACCGCCAGCCAAAGCGAAGGGCTGCGCGTACTTGCGGAATCGATCACGACCAACGACTCTTAGGGTTCGCTTCAGCCTACGGAAAGAGCCCGCGACTCGCTTCCCTTGATGTCAGGCTAAAGCCTGACCTACGGCCCCGCCTCACAAGTTCCACGGTTGCGCGGGCATGAGATGTGGAATGCCACTGTCTGCGTGCCTCCAGCCAGCCCGATGGGCATCTTTCAGCCGATCAATCACGGTGCGCCTCGAGCGGGAGCCACCCGACGCGCGCGACGATGCTCTCAACCAGACGTCGCCCGGACCGACAAAGGCGCAAAAAAGCAGTGGTCCACCCCCACAACCTCTGGTATCAGGTTGCAGTGAGCCCCACGAAGGAACGAGAAACACCGCGAGAACGTCTCGCTCGCCATAGGCCGGTCATCGCGAACGTCGCGGCGGTTGTGTCACTCCTAGTGCTCGCCTACCTGACCCCGGGTAAGGCCTACTTATTCGACGGACGCCTGCAGCAGACGCTCGGTCCAGACGTCGACTTTGAGACCCAGGCGCAGGGGTTCCGCTACACCGGAAACACCGAGAACCGGATCGATCGACACATTTACTATGTCGGAATGTGGGAGTCCGAGGTTCTGTGCTTCATGCGTGACGCTATTCGCGCAACCTCGGGTGAAGATGGGATATTTCTCGACATCGGCGCAAACACCGGACAGCACGCCGTCTTCATGGCAAAGCATTCCAAAGAGGTCCATGCCATTGAACCGTTTCCCCCAGTTGTCGAGCTATTGAAACAAAATATCGCGTTGAACGAAGCCCGGAATGTGACGGTTCATGCTGTTGGTTACTCGAACGAAGAGGGTTCGTTACCGTTTTTTGCTCCTCCTGAAGAGACTTTGGGGAGAGGGTCCTTCGATCCGAAGTTCTCCAACCTCAACCGCAAGCTCGGCGATCTCCCACTCGTGATCGGAGATGATCACCTCCGCGCCGCCGATGTCTCGAAGGTCGACGTGATCAAGATCGACATCGAAGGCTACGAACGAAACGCCCTGGAGGGCTTGGCGGAGGTCCTGAAAAAGAGCCGGCCGGTCGTGGTCATGGAGATGAACAACGCAGAAGGCGGGTTCCGAAATCGCGCCGAACTCGAGGCAACGTTTCCCGAAGGCTACCAATTTTTCGATCTCCTGATCGGCGGCCTGCCCGACACGGAAGAGTCGGTCTGGTCGCGAAACTTTTTGGGCTACGTTTACACCTACGGCCCGGAGGTGAGCTGCGAATACGGGCTCACCCCCTTCGACTATCGCTTCGAGTTGCAGAGAAACGTCGTCGCAGTCCCGACAGAGAAGGTGAACGTGCTACCCGGCCGTTCGACATAAGAAGGCAAAGTACCGACAACCAGTCTCCACGACGGCGGGATGGGCTACACTTCGGGACCGCACCGGAATGAGGCCGCGCTCAAAGGCAGCGCCACGACGGCAACGCAGTCGCTGGGCAAAAGACCCCATCTACTAGAGCAGGTCTTCTAGAGCACGTCTTCGATCGAGACCGGGTCGGGGCGTGGTCAAGAAGGTCCCGCAGGTCGACCAACCACCCGGCCTCGATATCCCCGGACCGTGCTCGGACCTTGACGACTCCGCCTCGCTGTCGCATGACCAGATCGTCACGCTGCTGACTTCGCAATGATCGCACACGCCGAGAAGCTTTGGGGAAACCTGTGGTGGGCTCCCGGCGGAATGGTATTGGCCTACTGTTTCGCACTTTCTCGGATGGGAGACCTCCGCCCGGAGCACGTTGTCCTAGGTTGCGCCGTGATTGCTACCGCGTACATCGGCCGACGCACCAAGCGGTTCATGGTCGACATGCTCCCCTACATCGCGGTCGGGATCGGTTACGATTCACTGCGCTACGCCAGGAGCGCGGTGCTCTCCGCCGACCGGGTCCTCAGCTGCAGCCTGCGCGACATCGATGCTGCGCTATTCCCAGGACCGAAGGGAGTATCGTTGCAGGAGTGGCTCGTGCAGCAGAACACTCCTCTGCTCGACGTTCTCGCCGCAGGGCCGTACACGGTGTTCGCCTACGCAGCATTCGTCTACGCCACGTATCTCTATGTCGTCGACCTTCCGCGAGCACGCCACTACCTGTGGGCGTTCGCCATCGCAAACTACGTTTCGTTCACCCTATGGCTCCTCCTACCCGCAGCAGCACCGTGGTACGTGCGCCAATTCGGCTGCTCCATCGACTTGTCTGCCCTGCCCAACGCCGCAGGCCTACTCCGCGTGGATGAGTACCTGGGCTTCTCCTACTTTGAGAACTTCTACTCGCGGACTACGTCGGTCTTCGGCGCCATGCCGTCGATGCACAACGCCTACCCATGCCTCGGGCTCCTGACCGCCTGGTCCGCGATCTCCTGGAAAACCAAACCGTTGCACGTCGTCTATTTGGTCTGGATGTTGCTGGGTTCGATGTACCTCGACCACCACTGGGCAGTCGATGCGGTTGCCGGATGGGCGGTCGCCGGCGTGGCGGTCATCGCCGCTAGACCAGTGGTGCGGGCGTTGCATAACCCGAACCGAGAGTGATCCGAACCCTGCGGAGCTCGAACGAGATTCGCCATCGGCAGCAAACAGACCATCGTCCAATTGCATATTGCGGCATCTTGTGGTCTTCACGATGCGGAGCACTGAGCTTACGCGACTGCATTTGGCCAGGAGGCGTAGCATGATGTGGGGCGACAGAACTTGGTTTGTTGCCGTAGCTTTAGCAGTTTTCTGCTCGGCAATTCCGTCGGCGCATGCCGTGGGACCATTCCCATTTTCGTTCGAGTTCTCGGGAACCGACTTCTTCTTGCTGGTCGACGGCAACCAGGACGGGCCGGGGCCGGGCGACTGCCGGTACCGGATTCTTCTATCGTCGAGCAATCCTTTCAACTTTCCGAACATCAGAATCGAGGCGGTTCAGGACACGACGACACCGCTCAATCTTTGTTCAGGTGAGTACATCGGGGACCTCTTCCTCGGCAGTGACTCCAGCAGCGACTTCGCCGAGGTCGATATCGACTCGACCGACATGAACGCAGGAGGCAATGCCGCGACCAACAACTCGCTGGCTGGTCTTCGTTATTTCCCGCAGATGGAAGTGGAGTTCATCGACGAGTTCAACGGGCCACCCGACGGATTCCCGATGTCGTTCAATCAAGTCGCGATCACCGGTCCCAACGACCAGCTCTTGTTCTCGATGCGTCCCTGCTCCGACGGAGGTCCGGCGCTCGAAATCGGAACCCCGAGCGGACCGCGAGTCTTGATCGCACTAGAACCGTACCCCGACAACGCCAACCCAACGCACCTCAAGATGACCGGACTCCCCTTTGAACTCTCCTCCCCCAACCTGGGAACGACCGTGACTAGGGATGCATACTTCCCCATCGAGAATCGCGCACTCACCGGCAGAGTCGCGGGGAACGGCACCGAGGTCCTCAACGCTTCGATCGACGGCCTCCTAGGGTGCGGTCGCACTGGCGCGCCCACAGCCAACCAGTGGACAATCGCGGCCCTGCTCATCGGCCTTCTCCTTGTCGGCTGCGCGTCGCTCGGGCGATGGGAGTTCTTCTACCGGTCACTTCCGCGCGACTGACGCAATCGTCGCGTCACGCCCCAAAACACGACGGCCTGCGCAGCTGGCAGGATGACGAGCTGCAAGAGCGAGTACGCTCGCACGTCGAGATAGCCAAAGACGAGCTGGTCATAGGCCACCTTGACGAGAACATAGCTCACCGTCAGCAGTAGCCACATGCTGGCGAACCCCCGGTAGTCGCTCATCGGACCAGCATCTGCCCACAATCCATCTTCGTCAAACCCCAAAGATCGGAATGCTACCGAAAGGAATCTTCGCCGGCCGGCGCCCTTCTGGGCGGACGCCAAGCCAAGTTGGGGGGAATATGCAGGTCGCTCAGAATCCGACCGACCGACTCGAACATGTCTCGAGCACCCGACGACCTCGGTAGCCGCAGCTCTCGGCAGCAACTCTCGCAACGCTTGTACGGATTCTTGCGGGGGTGTAAGCCAAATCAGTTTGAGCGCCGTGCACGGTCGTCCAGCAGGTCCCAACCCACGCAGTAAGTTGGAATGGTGGGGTTCTCGGGAGGGGCTGATCGGCCGGCGATTGCGCTCCCGCAATTCTGCGGGAGCAAGAATCCTTTAAGGAGGGTTGGTCATGCAGGTGATAGGAATCCTCACGCTCGCCATTGTGCTGGTCTCGTCGCAAGCCGTTCATGCGGCTTCGTGGGGGCTGCTCAACTTTACGATCTCGCCTCAGGACGCCGGCAAGGTCGTGGCTGCGGCCGACAAATTGATGAGTTCGTCGGTCGGCAAAGAATTTTCGGGCAAGCTCATTTTCCAGGCGATATCCGCCAACGGTGCCGATCCAGCGACGCACGCCTTCGTTCCCATCTACAAGAGCGCGGCCGAGCGCGAGATGTTCGTCTCCAAGTTGCAGGCCGACCCGGCATGGACGGCCTTCCAGAAGGCTACCAGCGGAATCTCAAAGCCGGTTTCACAGTCTCTCTACCGAACGATGAAAAGCTGGGGCGACCTGGCCGAGACCGACCACGTCTGGATGGCCCACGCCTTCGCAGTGAGTGACCCGCCGGCCTTCCTCGCAGCGCTCGAATCCTTGATGGCGTCCGGGACCGGCAAGAACTTCCCCGGCCAAGTGTACTTGTCCGAGGTTGTCGCCGGTGGAATCTCGCCGGTGACCCATGTCATCTCGGTCGGCTACGCGAGCGAAGCGGAGATGGAGAGTTGGGAGAAGACTCGCGACGCGAGCGCCGACTGGACGAGCTATCTCGCCGCGTCGAGAGACGTCGCCCAGCACCTCGGAGCCAACTTGGCTCGCGACGTCAAATCCTGGGGACCGGCGACACTGAAAGCGGTCTCTGAATAGCGACGAATAGAACGCCTCGGAAGCCCAGGGAGAAACCCAATAGTCGGGTGGCCCTGGGCTTCCTTCGCTTAGCATCACTGCCTCGGCCGAAAGGTCGTCGCTCGCCAGGCAAAAGCGTCGCGGTTGCTTATTTTGCAGGCCCAAAAGTGGTGCCGTACCTTGTAATCGATGGACGGCAACAGCAACGGCGTCAAAATCGATCAACCCAAAGAAGCGGCCCTCGAGATCGCTCTTGCGCCCTAATATAAACCCAAAAATCCCCCGCACTGGTTCAGCAATATCGCGGGCAGCTGCAGCCTGGGCCCCCTGGAGCCCGATCTGCGGCATCTGTGGCCATCTACAGACAACGAGCCGGAAGCCGGAACACCCATTCGGCCCGTCCCCAGAACAATCAGGTCGCACGCCGCTGCGGAACGCGTTGCTAATGCTTTCCGAAGAGTTGTAGATTGGGCTGGTGAAAGAGGCGAAACTGACAGTCTTTCCGGACTCCCTGGAGTACCGGTTTGCCGACCCCGGATGGCAACGATCCAGCCGGCCCGCTCCGCTCGATCAATTGCTCGCGCAAGCGCGCGCGCTTGACCCAAAACAGTGTCAGCGCCTGACGATTTCGGGCGGCTCGCCACTCAGCCATCCGAACTTCGTCGATATCGCCATGGAGTGTCGCAACCTCGGCTTCAACCGGGTCGCTCTCCAGACTGACGGCGCGCCACTGGCCCGTCGCGGCGCGATATCTCTGCTGCGCAAGCTCGGCTTCAGCGAATTGTTCATCGTTGTCGGAGGCTTGCACGAGGCGACCAACGAGGCGGTGATGCGCGACGAGGGTACCACCCGCGCCTCACTCGAAGGGTTGGGACGTGCCCTCTCACAGGACGCTGCATCGGGCCTCAAGGTCTACCTCGTCGCCCCGCTCCTGAAGACCAACCTCGAAGACCTCGACCCGCTCGTCGATTGGGCGATTGGCCTCGGCCGGCTCAACGGCTTTCTTCTGTCGCTCCCCGAAGTCGAACGCGTCGCCCCCGAACACAGAGACGCCCTACTGCCGTACTCGATGCAGGCCGAAGTTGCCTCACGGCTGTTCCGCAAATGCCAAGGGCACAACGTAGAGTACGGCTTTACGAGCAAACGCGGTATCCTGCCCTGCGCGGCAGGCGATGCGCTCGAACACTTCGCTACGGTATTCTTCGACCGCTCTCAGTTTCTCAAGCACGCGGCCGACCAAGACTCGTTCGGTCGCACCGATGCGTGCAACGACTGCTCGCTGCTGCACAGCTGCCCGGGGATCGAGAAGGACTATCTCGCACACTTCGGTGCTGGCGAGATCGCACCGGTGCCGCTCGAGACATCGATGGGCTGGAAGCTTCGACGCATCAACAAGCTCGAGGATTTCGAGTACCGCAACATCTCCCCGTTCAAGAACGAGTCGGCGGTCAATCCACGCGGACTGATCCGCATCAATGGTCATTGCAACATGTCGTGTTCGTTTTGCTTCGTCGACCGCACCGCGCCAGACTTCGAAGCCGATCAGATGCAATCCGAAATCCAGCAGATGGCCGAAGCCGGCACCAAGCATCTAGTGCTCTCCGGCGGCGAGCCTACGCTCCACCCCGACCTCGCCGGCTTGATTCGCTTCGCCAAGTCGCTCAATGCGTTCGAAGTCATCGAGATGCAGTCGAACGGCGTCAAGTGCGCCGACCTCGAATACGCGCGCGAGCTCGTCGATGCAGGACTGCAGAAGGTCACGTTCTCGCTCCACAGCATCGACCCAGCGCATTCGGATGAGATCACACGACTGCCCAACGCCTTTGGCAAGACGATGCAGGCGATCCACAACTTCCGCGAGCTCGGCATCTTGACGCAGATCGCTCACGTCCTAACGAAATCAAACTACGCGGAGCTGCCCGAAACGGTTCGCTTCTTGCGCGAAGAGTTCCCCGCTGACGGCGGTCACCTATCGATCTGTCTCGCAATCGCACAAGGCATCAGTGACCTGGTTTTCGAATGGGTCATTCCAACATTCAGCGAAATCAAGCCCTACGTTTCCAACGCCCTCGACTACTGCCTCGATACCGGTGTCGGCTTTGGCGGGATGATCGGACAAGGCGGATACCCTCCGTGCATGCTCGACGGAGAGATCCGCTATTACGACAACGTCCTCGACAAGGTCTTCAAGAGCAATGACTCTGGAGATCAATTCTACAAAGCAGAAAAGTGCAAGGAGTGCTCGTTCGATCCGTACTGCCTGGGCCCGCGCCGATCCTACGTCGAGCACTACGGCGAGGACGAGATCAAGCCGTTCACGCGGCAAATCGCCGCGAAACATGGCGCCGCTCCCGGCGCCGCGGCCGACAGTTCTGCCGAAGCCGCAATGAGCGCGGTCGCCCAGAAGGCAGCGGTTCAGCCGGCCGCTCAACGAAACCAGCGCACTCCGAAATAGGGGCGCCTGCCGTA
Source organism: Deltaproteobacteria bacterium (assembly GCA_029262455.1). Classification (GTDB taxonomy): domain Bacteria; phylum Desulfobacterota; class Binatia; order HRBIN30; family CADEER01; genus CADEER01. Next base: position 51,849 of record JAJCZJ010000044.1, read on the forward strand.
CAATGAGCAGCACACCTGCCAACGGTACTCCCCGCCGCAACCAGCGTTCCTCGCTGCTCCACGGTGGAGGAGAATGCGGTCTGCGCTGCGTCGTTTGCGACTGCAACTCGGCGGCGTCACCCGCCGACGACGTAGCGCGCGCCCTCCAGGGCGGCGGTTCGCGCCTGGTCGTGCGCGGACCAACCGAAAGTAGTCCGGGAATCGCCACGATGATTGGACGGGCCCGCGAGGAGGGCTACGCAGAGATCGTCCTGCGTACCAATGCCATCGACTTCGCAGACGGAGAGGCCGCGAGCAAATTCGCTCACAACGGGGCCGATGCTGTCCTCGTACCGCTATTCTCCCAGATGCAGGGCGTCCACGACCGCATCACCGGCCGCACCGGGGCCTTGGTCGATGCGCTCACCGGCATCAAAAACCTCGCCCGCAACGGGATGGGGATCGAAATCGAGATACCAATTCTTCCGCCGCGGCTACAGAAACTCGAGCAAGTCGTGCGACTGGCACGCGGGTTTGCGCCGGCGCTGCGCGCGGTTCGTTTCTTCGTACCGTCAACAATGGTCCCCGACGTGGTCGCGCCGCCGCCCTGGAAGACGGCCAGCCCGGGCTTGGCAGAGGCGCTCCTCGCTTGCCGTGAGCTAGAAATCAAAGCCCGATTGACTGCGGACACCGGCATCCCGCTGTGTGCACTACGCGAATACCCCGACCTCTACGACTCGTACATTCTCAATCCGCGCTCGCGTTCGGCGACGCGGGGCGGCGCCATTCTCGGAACGGCCTGCAACGGCTGCGCCGTGCGCGCCCAGTGCCCTGGCATGATGCCATCGTACAGACGTGCCAACGGCGAGGCCGACATCGTGCCTTACGACCGCAAGCCGAAGCTCATGTACGAGCAGCGGACGACACGGCGGCGCGTATGGACCGACGATCAACGCAGCGCTGCATCGAAGGCCGAGATTCTGGTGCTGCGGCCAACCGTCAACTGCAACCAAGATTGCACCTTTTGCAGCGCCAACGAGACTTCTGCGAATGTTTGGTCCGATCACGACGAAATGCTGCGGGCAATCGCCCGCGGCGCGCGACGCAAGATCATCCGCCTGTCATTTTCCGGCGGCGAACCAACATTGTCCAAACATCTGGTCGAGTACGTCCACTGCGCCTCTCGCCTCGGAGTTCCCGAAGTCGAGATCGTCAGCAACGCGGTGTTGCTGGCGAAGCGCGAGCGCACCGACGCCCTCGTCAAAGCCGGACTGACCCACGCTTTCGTCTCGTTGCACGCGCACGACGAGTCACTCTCGCTCCAGTCGACCCAGAAGGTCGGCGACTTTGGACGCACCGTTCAGGGCGTAAAGAACCTCCTCGACAACGGCATCAAGACCGCGCTCAACCACGTCATCACAGCGCGCAACTACCCTTATCTGCGCGAGTACGTCGAGTTCGTAAGGCGCGAGTTCGGCGGTCGGCTCAAGATCTCGTTCGCATTCGTCACGCCGCAGTTCATGGCTCTCGACAACATCGAGGTCATGCCCCGGCTGTCGCATGTCATGCCCTATCTGAAGCGGGCGATGTATCGCGCCGTCGAGATCGGACAACCGTTCAGTATCGGATCGCGCCAAGGCATTCCATTTTGCTTCCTCGACGAGTTCCGCGCATGGTCGGACGGCTTCGCCCTGTCGAACTCCGCACTCTCCGAAGACGCTCCGCAGAAACAGAAAGCCGATGGGTGCGACGACTGTCGCTTCTCCAACTACTGCACTGGCTTGTGGCGCCCCTATGTCGCCAAGTACGGACTCGACGAGATTCAGCCCGTGCTTGGTGCGAAGCTGTCGGACCAAGAAGTCAGAACCCTGCGCGGGGAGGCACTCCCGGAACCCTGGGGCGTCCCGCGATCCTTCGACGAGATCCCGGCTGCGGTACGCGAGCCCGATCTGGAGACCGGTCCTCCCAAAATCCAGACCGTCGCAGAAGCCGAGCGCCTACCTGAGTTCGTCCCGCATCGCACCCGCCCGTTGAGGATGGCACTCTTCGGTAGCGGCAGACAGGCGCGGCGGCTCGCGCGCGGCGCGCTCAGCACCGACGGCATCTCGATCGATGCAGTCGCATCACCTCACGCCCCGCAAGCAGATCTCACCGACTTTGGTGGCTGCCCTGCGTACGCCGATGCCGCCTTGGCCATCGAGGACATGGACGCTGAGGCGGTGATCGTTGCGGCGGCGACGACGGCTCACAACGAGCTCACCCGCCTTGCGATCGAGCGAGGTGTTCCCGTCCTGGTCGAGAAGCCCTTGACCCCTACCATCGCCGAAGCTGAAGAGCTTCGTGAATTTGCCACAACCAAGGGAGCGCGCGTCGTCATGGCGCACAACTCCCTGCACGCACCCGGCTTGGGCGAGATGCTCGCCGATCGGATCGACGACGCGGCGGCAACTTATCTGTTGCGACGAACGCCGAGCAGCTCGGACGGGATGCGCACCTGGAGCCGCTCGTTTCTCTATGAAACCATCTATCACGTCCTCGCGATCACGGGACGCGCCTGCGGCGGTGGCATCGGCGAGGTCACCCACGCTTCGTACCGCGGCGAAGGGCGCCCGGAGCAACTGCGGATGACGGTCCGCTACGACAAGGGTACAGCAGACGTCACTCTCGACTACAGTGCCGCCGTTGAGGAAGATCTGCTGACCCTGCGCCAAAAAGCTCAGGCGTCGGATGAGAGTCGCGAGCGAACCTGGCGTCGGCAGGGGCCTACGATCACCATCGCAGACCAAACTGGGGTGCGCGAAGTCGAACGCCGCGGCAACGACGTGCAACGAATGCTGGCGAATTTCAGAGACTTCGTACTCGGGGACGCGGAACCTGCCGCGACCATCGACGAATCGATCGAGATCATGCGCACCGCGCAAAACGTCGTCGAGGCGTTCGCCGCTGCCGGGGCTCCTTTCAAGCGTGCGACGGCCCCGAAACACGTCGCCACTCGCCCCGCGCAACAGCCGTTCCAGTAATACCAAATGAGCGACGACGCGATTCGCCGTATCGACGTCGAGTGGGTGGCGATCAAGGCGGGCATCAAGCCAGCGAATCGAGTCACCGTCGATCCGGAAAGGGCTGGTGAAGTCGAGGTACGGGCGCAGCGCGAAGGGTTCCACGTAGAACGCGGCGCACGCGTCATCGAATTCCCGGGGCGGCCGGCATCGGCGATTCTCTATATCTCCCCCGACCCGGAGCGTGCGCGTGAGCTAGTCGCCGCCGAGGCTCCGCTCCTGCCACCTCGCGGCAACCGGCTACCGGTCGCCGAATCGGTTCCACTGCACGTCCGACTCGGCGGTCTACTCGGGTTTCCTCGGTGCTGCGTGCAGGAGTTCGCCAACCGGCTACGACGCGGCATTACGACGAGAAGCAGCGGCGGCGACGCCCACGAGGACTTTGTCGCCGCAGAGTGCGCATCAGCTGCTTCGCAGCGCTATCTCGGCCGGCTCAATGACCTATCGGCGGATCGCCGCCTGAGAATCATCACCTTCTACCCATGCCGCTACGACTGCCCCACTGCCGCAAAGTACGCAGCCGCCGTATTCAAGGCAGCGGCCGCTCTCGATCACGCGGCCGCGATTGCGATCCGCGCCTCGATGCTCGGCGAGATGAAAATCGACGTCACCGGAGGTCGCGGCACCGATGCGGCGGGGAACCAAGAGTCGTTAACCCTCCAGTTCGATGAATATTGATTCACCCCTGGCATGGCTGCGGATATCCTCAGAGAAGCTCTACCTCAGGTTTGTGCAGACAGGGGTGATCCTGCTAGTTCGGTGAAAAAGGGTATGGCATTGTAACGAATCCACCCTCTCAAGCCGCCAAAGCGCGGCCCTACTTTTCCTTGACACGTTACCCTAAAACGTAGTTAGTTCGGACAGTGAACGAAGTATTAAGTAAAGGCCGCCCACAGTTGGCGACTCCCCTGCAAGCCCTGCCCCACGTGCTTGGGGCGTCGGCAATGCGGGCGCAGCATAATCGCCTCATCCTCAATCTCCTGTGGACCGAGCGGGAGATATCGCGGGCCGATCTATCCAGGCGCACCGGACTCAGCCGCTCGACCGTCTCAGCGATTGTGAATGACCTTCTCAGCACCGGACTGGTCAAAGAGGCATACGCCGGGGCATCCACCGGCGGACGCCGACCCATCATGCTCGAGTTCCAAGACGACGCATCCTTTATCGTCGGGATCGAGATAGGCGCGACACACATTTCGTGCGTCTTGACAGACTTGCGGTGCAAGGTGAGGGCCAGCTGGTCAGCCAATGCGCCGGTTCGCGACGAGCCCCAGATCGCACTCGACAAAATGGTCGCCGCGGTTCGCTCGGTACTGGATGCCGACGGCATCCAGCCGGAACAGCTTCTAGCCATCGGCGTGGCGGTACCGAGTCCGGTCGACAACAGCCGGCCCGGGGAGCTCCTACCGCTCATCGTTCCGAAGTGGCAGGGCTACAACATCGCAACGACTCTCGAAGAAAACTTCTCCCGACCTGTGTTCATCGACAACGACGCAAATCTAGGCGCTCTCGCGGAGCTTTGGTGGGCGGCTGGGCCCGCGGTCAGCAACCTCGTGTATATCAAGGTAGCGACGGGAATTGGTGCGGGCTTGATCATCGACGGCCGTATTTTCCGCGGCAGCGCCGGGATCGCAGGCGAGATCGGCCACACAGCGATCGACTCGAATGGGCCACCCTGCGGTTGCGGCCTCAACGGATGTCTCACCACGTTTGTCGGCACGAACTTCCTGCTCCAGCACGCCGCAGAATACGCGCAGGAGCACGGAACGGCTGCACCCAGGACTCTCGACGAGTTCGTGGACGCAGCGCTCGAAGGTGACCCCCGCGCGGCCGAATTGGTCCGATACACCGGAGAGCGTCTCGGCATCGGTGTCGCAAACATGCTGAACCTTTTAAACCCCGACACGATCATTCTTGGTGGCGGAATCACACGGGCCGGAGACCTGTTGGTCGATGCCGTGCGCAGCACGATCGAGAAATCGTCCTTGGCGGCTTCGGTATCTAATGCCGACATTCGGGTAAGCGCTCTCGATGAGTGGGGAATCGCGGTCGGCGCGGCAACCCTCGTCCTCGAGTCTGCGCTGCAAGCACCGGCACAGTTCTTCGCTGCGCCACAAGGAGTCCTATGAAAAGCCATGTCCGCTCGATCTGCCGACACGCAATCCACCTTGGCCTGGCCGCACTGCTCGCCAGTTGCGGATCGGATGCGATGACCAGCCCGCCTTCGAACTGGGTACTGACCATGGCCGACGAGTTTGACGGCGCCGAAGGCTCCCCACCCAACCCGGCCATCTGGTCTCACGACATCGGCGGCGACGGTTGGGGGAACCAGCAGCTAGAATACGATACCAACAGCGTCGACAACGTCTCGCACGACGGGCAGGGCAACCTGCGCATCGTCGCCAGGGAAGAATCGTTTCGAGGCAACGACTACACGTCCGCCCGCATCAAGACCGAGAACCTTTTCGAACAAAGGTACGGTCGCTTCGAAGCACGGATCAAGCTGCCGGCAGGCCAGGGGCTTTGGCCGGCGTTCTGGATGCTCGGGGCGGACTTCGATCAAATCGGTTGGCCCGAAACCGGCGAAATCGACATCATGGAGTTTCGCGGCCAGCAAACCAACAGCATTAGCGGCGCCTTACACGGACCTGGCTACTCGGCCGGCGAGTCGTTCTTCAGCTCCTACCGGCTCCCCGAAGGTGAAACGTTTACGGACGACTTCCACGTCTTTGCCGTGGATTGGGATCCCGGACAGATTCGCTACTGGGTGGACTCCGAAGTCTATCAAACACTCACATCCTCACAGATCCGCGAGCGCGGCAGATGGGTATTCGACCATCCGTTCTTTGTGTTGATCAATCTTGCCGTCGGTGGCGGGTTCGTTGGGCCGGTCGGGCAGAATACTGAGTTCCCTGCGGAGATGCTGGTCGACTACGTCCGCATTTTCGAGCGCGCTCCGTGAGCGCGTCTGCACCCAGGCACTACGAAACAGCACCTGAAGACCGCATCCCCCTAGGACACCGGCTGATCTACGGGTTGGGCGGGTTGGTCAACAACCTGCTGGCAGCGGCGATCGGTAGCATGTCCATCGTGCTCAACCTCGGCCTCGGCATGAACCCCGCGCTGGTAGGTCTATTGGGCGCGCTGCCGCGGCTCACCGACGCCCTCACCGATCCGTTGATGGGGTACATCTCCGACCACACGCGCTCGCGTTGGGGACGCCGACGGCCGTATATCTTCGTCGGAGCAATCGCCGCCGGCGTGGTCTTTGCGTTGCTGTGGCAGCTCCCGGAAGGCCGAAGCGAGAACTTCTACTTCTGGTACTATCTTCTCGGCTCGCTGATTTTCTATTTGGCCTACACCGTCTTTGCCACGCCTTGGGTAGCGCTCGGCTATGAGCTGACCCCTGACTATCACGAGCGCACGCGACTGATGGGCATGCAGAACTTCCTCAGCCAGCTCGCCTACGTCATCTCACCGTGGTTCTTGGCGATCATGCAATACGAGCCCTTCTTCGATGACATGGTGGCCGGTGCTGCGGGATTGTCGATTGCAATAGGCGTGGCCGCCGCTGGCATCGGTATCCTGCCGGCCATTTTCTTACGGGAACGCTTCAGCGACGACCAAGCTGTCGACAAGGACGTTGCCGCCGAACCGCCTCACGCAGCGAATCCGTTCGTACACAGCATGACCGACTTCTTCAAAGGCTTCGCTGCGACCCTGCGCTTCCGCCCGTTTCTGAAACTCTGCGCCGCTACCTTCTTGGTGTTCAACGGCTTCATCTTGATCTCAGCCTTTCAGTCTTACGTGATCATCTACTACGTATGGGGGGGCGACCAGGCGAAGGGTGCTGAGTACGTAGGTTACGCGGGCTCGATCGCGGCGGTCTCCACGTTCGCTGTCATCGCGTTCATCACCTGGCTCGCCACCAGAATCGGCAAGCGCAGGGCCTTCTTCGTTTCGACCGGCGTCTCGATGGTGGGCTACGCCTTAAAATGGGTCTGCTACAACCCAGAGGTGCCGTGGCTGATCCTGTTGCCCATGCCACTGATTGCGTTTGCACTCGGCGGTCTGTTCACATTGATGCCGTCGATGGTGCCCGATGTGGTTGACCTCGACGAGCTCGAAACAGCCCAACGCCGAGAAGGCATGTTTGGCTCCATCTTTTGGTGGGTGGTCAAGCTCGGAATGGCCGTGGCAATCTTTGGCGGCGGCCTGTTGCTCAACGCCAGCGGCTTCGACGTTGCGCTAGAAGGTGCTCAAACCGAGCGGACCCTGCTTTTGATGCGCATCTTCGACGTTGGGATTCCGATCGTCGCCTCGGCGATCGCGATCTGGATGATTGCCTCGTACGAAATCACCGAAGAAAAAGCACATGAGGTTCGGGTCGAGCTCGAACGCCGCCGCGCCACCCCGCTACCGAGGTAGATGTTTCCGCAGTTCCCCGGGGAGGTGCCGGCAAGTGAGCGCTCTTGCTCGGGAGGGCTCAAGGCTCCGCCCGTGCCGCGTTTCAATCCGAGTGATTCGATCCGCAGATGGCCACAGATGGCCGCAAATTGGCTTACGCTCTCGTCATCTGACGATGGGCGAAGCCCACAGAACTGGGAGAACTCAAGGCTCCGCCCGAGCCGCGTTTGCGAGTCGTAGCGCGGCTCGGCAGGAGCGTCGCCCTCCCGGACATGTACGGGGACGCGATGAGATGATTCGCGTCCCCGTCAAATCCTACTGCGCCGTTGCTGCGCTACCGATTTCGACGTTGTCGTAAAAGTTTGCAGAAGGTTCGAACAAGGTTGCCGTCGTCGCAAAGCCAACTTGCAAGAGCTGGCCGACGAGTCCGGCGTCGATCGGCAGCCTGATCTCGAATCGACCCCAGGAATCAGGCAGAGCGGTTGTGATCTCCCGAACGTTGTTGGTCTGGTCGAAATTCGAACTCGGATCGATCGTCTTGATGAATGCGAAGGCCGTGCTGCTGCATGGACATAGCGCATCCCCGGGATTGTTGATGTTGCCGGCTTTGGCATCAAAGCTGAACAAGATCGTTCTACCAACATCAGCCGCCGTGATCGTCCGTTCCCGGAACACACTCGCCTCGATCGTGTTGCCCAAGGCGTGGTCGGTGTTGTTGTAATCGCTGTAGATTGACACCTGCTGGCTGCCCTGATCGGGGCCGCCCTGATCCCGGACGATGGCGGAGAACGCCGACCCATCGTTAGGTGCAGCGAACGTTCCATAGCCGAAGAGGAAGTTTCCTGCCGGATCAAAAACACTGCCGAACACGATCCAGCCATCGTCCCCCAACGCATTGACGTCCATCTGGTCGAGAGCTTCGAAGTCCTGCATGTACTCCACTTCGCTCGTCGACAAACAGGATCCGCCACTACAAACGCCAGCGCCGCCGTCGCACACCGTACCGTCCAAAACCGGCTCACTGCTACAGCCGGTGGAAGGATCGCAACTCTCGGCCGTGCATTCCTCACCGTCATCGCAGTTTGCAGAGTTGTCGGTGTTGACGCAGCCGGTCTCCGCGGCACAGCTGTCATCCGTGCAGGCGTTCCCATCGTCACAACTCGCCGTGATATCCGTGTTCACACACATGTTGTTCGACAGGTCACATCGGTCCATCGTACATGCGTCACTGTCGTTGCAGTTGGCATCGCTGGAGCAGGCCACGGCTTCGCAAACACCGTTTAGGCAGGCGCCAAGACCACGGTCGCAAGGCGTGCCCATGGCGACAGGAACACTGCTACAGCCGGTCATCGAGTCACAACTTTCGGCCGTGCATTCGTTGCCATCATCGCAACTCATAGTCGCATTGACGCAGCCTAACGAAGGATCGCAACTGTCTGTTGTGCACAAGTCCGAGTCGTCACAGCTTGCCGAGATCTCGGTATTCAAACATCCCATCGACGGATCGCAACTGTCGGCCGTGCACGCATCGCGATCATTGCAAGAGACCGGAGCAGTGACGCATCCAATCGCCGAATCGCAGGAGTCCACAGTACAGACATCGCCGTCATTGCAGCTCACGGGTTCGTTGAGACAGCCTCGAACTGGATCGCACCGGTCCAATGTGCACGCATTAGAGTCATTGCAGTCGAGATCTGGATTCGCGCAAAGACGGACAACATCGCCGTCATCAGCACATCCACAAAGGGCCATCACCACCAGGATCACAAGCCAATACTTCATTCGCATCATTTGCATTGCATCGTCCCAATCAGAATTTCGTGAAATAGAGGTTGTCGATCAGCAGCGTATCACCCGACTGACCGCCGGCGGCGCCAATGATGAACGGCGAACGAACCATGGCCAGATTGAAACCGGCTGCGACAGCCTCCTGAAGATCAATCTCGAGAGAATGCCATTGCCCGTCGTTGGTGTAACCAAAGTCGGTCGGATCGAAAACGACTGAGCGCTCGATGTCCCCTTCCAAAGAAAGCAAGGTAATCTCAAACGTAGCGAACGATGGATCGCTCGACTTGAAACTCACGAACATCTTCGCCCAAGCCGACAGGTCGATGGGTTCTTCCCAGATGATCCCACCGCCCCAGAACGGCGTTCCGACGAGCGTGACCTGATCGGACTGCTCCCCCTCGAGTCGGTCCAGAGCCGGTACGATCGCGAAGGTATCCCGCCCGACCTCCATCGCTCCAAACACGAAGAAGAACGTCCTAAACCCGTTGATCTTGATGGTTTCGGAACGCCCGCCTTCATAGAAGAGATCGACCGACAGGCGATCTTTGCCCGGCTGGAAAGGGTCCGGCTCGTCGAACTTCTGATTCGGCGGAATGAGACCTACATGGTCTGAGAAGTCTGGATCCCCGAGATCGGCGCCGCACCCGATAACGAAGGTTGCGGCAGCGGCGGTCATTGCGCGGAGAAAATGCCCGGGCCTCTGCATCACTGTGCCTCCGGCGTTGGGCGGGTGTTGTCGACGCCCGCTCCCTTGATTGCGACCAGATCCCCGTTCTGATCCGGCACCAAGACCCAATCACCGAAAACCTCTCCGTTGAGGTCCAGAATCCCGATGACGGCCGGTGTCGCGAGACGGAAGAATTGGGTTCCCGTAGAATCGAAAATCACCGAGTCGGGAAAATCGTCGAGGATTGCCTGATATCCGTTGATCGCCATCTGACGTACGGTTTCACGATTCGGGCCCTCGACTTCTCCCGCCTCGAGAATGTCACGCAGCTTGTTGGCCGTGAAGAATTGGTGCTCTCCCGTCGGCTGGCGGACCAGCAGAGTCGCCCATGCGTAGAAAGCTCCGGCGTTCCCACCGCCACCCAAGATGGCGAACTTGGTGGTATCGCTAATCCCGAGAAACCGAAAGGGATTGCGTGGGTTGTCCAACACGGCTGTGGATGGGTGAACGCCTTCCGTTTCGTCAAAGAACTGGTAGGTCAACCCACTGAGATTGACTCCGAAAACGGGCTCGGGGTCGTCACCGCAAGCGCCCGCAGTCAGAACGATCGCAGCCATTAGAGCGATAATCTTGGCGTCAAGGCTGGCGGCGAAACCGGCCCGTCCACCGCAGCCTTGGCGTAGGCGGGAGGAAAAGCCGAAGCTCCTGTTGAGGGTTCCGCAACGCAGCCAAGGCGCCAAGATGCCGTTCACAGCGCGCCGCCTGCTCTTGAGCGCGTTGTTAAAGCGAGAGGTGTACATAGGTCCTGATCTCCCATTCCAAGCCTTCACGGCCAGGCCTGCTCGGATCAACGAAAAATCGGTTCGAAAACTCATCGAGAGTGCGATACTGGCCGCGAATGCCGAATCGCGTATAGGTCGTTGCGAACCAACTCGGTGTTTGGAACGAGTACGAGAGGTCCAGCAGAGTCTGTATCGGGAACGTCAGGTTAAAATCCTTATGGTAGTCGTAAGGACCCCAGTCGTCGAACTTGATCTCGTAGTCGAGCGCGACCTTGCCCGAGATGAGTTTGCCATACGCACCAAATCGCGTGATCGAACGTGGGTCGTCCCCACGAGCCTGCCCCTCACCAACAAAGAGCCAATTGGCCAGGCGCAGGTCTGGCGCAAAGCGAAGACTCGGCGTAATGCGAATGTTCGGCGTGAAGTTCGAGATGGTTCGAAGGCTCAAGTCCCAAATGTCTTTCTTCGGCGCCGCGCCATTGAATCCAAACGTAAATCCCTCGAACGCAACCGCCAATCCGCCGTCTTGGCTGGTCGGATGATGGCGGTAGACAAAGTCGAGAGCGGCCGCAAAGCTTGCGTTCTCCCGATCCAGATTGTCCCACGCCCACATGAACGTGGCTGGCGTCGGATCGTAGGCTAGCAAGAGCTCGAAGCCGTAGGTCTCTCGATTCGATCGGACCCAGAATGGATCGTTGAGCTGGTTCCTGAGGGGTACGCCTGGAAAGAACGTCCCGGTATCCGGATCAAAGAAATCTCCCGTGATCGGTTGTCCCGAGTCTCGCGACAGCGGATCTTCCAGCGGTTGCTGGACCAAGATGTTCGGACCGATCATGAAGTCGCCGAGATAGTAGGCTGCTCCAGTCGAAACCGCCCAGTGATTACCCTGGCCGCTTTCCTTGAGCGACCATCCGGTGATCGTCAGGGTCTGATCCGGCCCGCCATCGGCGACCAGCCCACGGTAGCCCCCCTGCAAGTACCAGAAGAACGGCGCCATGTTGAGTTGAACCTTGCCGCGCGCACCCAGCGTGTCACCAAATCGAACCTTGTCTTCGAAGACGTTGAAGCCGGACTCCAAATACCCCGGTCCCGAAGTCTCCTCCGCGAGCTGGTAAGGGCGGCCGATGCGCCTCGTGCCGGACATGATGCCGCCGACGTCGAACGCCCACTTGCCCATCGTGTAGCCGAGATACGCCGTCGTCCTGCGACTCTGCGGCTGCGGAATCACCGAGCTCGTGACGTCCCCCGACACTTGAGCGATATCTTCTTGGTGCACGACCGCGAACTTGAAGTCATCCAACGTGCGATAGTACTTGCCAATGATTGTCGGGTTGGCGCCCCAATACAGCTCCGGGCCATACGCGATCTTGAAACCACTCAGCTCTTTCTTGCCCTCGACTACAAATCCACTCGGCGTATCTGCATTGAAAATATCAACATCGCGCTGATAGTGCGCTTCGGGATAAAGACCGAAATAGTCCCCTTCGTATCCCCAATGGTAATGCCCGACGCGATAAAACGCCTCGAGCCGAAAGTAGTCCGAATCCCAGTCGAGGGTCGCCTGGTACAACTTCACTCGCTCGATACCCTCGAGCTCGAGAATCTCACCATCCGCGTCGCGAACCTGTTGCCGCTGGCCGCGATTCTCGAAGAAGATTTCGTTGATCGGGTTCTCCGGGACATTGCCGAGCGCATTGACGACGACTTCACCGCGAATACGAGAGGTCGGGTTGGCTTCGACACCGACATAGAGCGACTCCAAGTGATCGAAGGTCGAAGGCTCCCTCTCAGGTTCTGTAAGCTGCCGCCCACCGGTGGTAATGGTCTCGAGTTGGAATCGGAGCTGGCTGACACGCAGTTTTTCCAGCACCTCCAGCTTGCCGCGGGCGAGCGCGCTCTCGTATCTGCCAGCGTACTCGCGCGGCCCTAAACGCCCAAAATGCTCCCGGATCCTCGCGATGTCCGTGTCCGCGGCGTACGGATCCAGCGCAAACGCATCCTTCAACAAGTAGTACGCGGTGCGCGGATACACTTCATAGATTCCTCGCTCATCGTTCGGGCCCTTGGCACAGATTCCGAACCACTCCTCGTTCATGTTGTTGCCATCGGGGGTCCAGTCGAACTGATACGCTTCGTTCGACCACGATGCAGTGGTGTCGTGGATGTCGAGGTTGACGTCCTGCCTGTACTTCCACCAGCCGTCACTCCACTGGAAGATCAGCCCGCCGATCGCATTGCCGACCCGGCCTTTTCCGTGGCTTTGTTCGTAGATCTCCTGCCTCTGCGCGTGCAGGTAGCGCGATTGCGAGAGGTGGTCTTCGCGTGCGCGTTTGGCGTCGTAGGCATCTGAGCCGAACTCGGTGTACATGAACGGAATGCCCATCTCTTCGTGAACACGTTGAAAGATGTCCCCTGAAGACGGACCCCGGTAGACGTTACTGCCGAACACGTCGATGTTCGGGCACTTCTCCTTCATGACGTTCAGGAAGCCCAAGTCGCCGTTGACGACTGCAACCGGGTGATTCTGGTCGAACTCGTGAATCACATCGGTGATTTCCCCAAACAAAGAATAGAGATATACCGCGCGTGCATCGCTCCTCTGCTCTTTCGGAAGATTCTCGATTTCGGACGACTTCCAAACAAGGCCATAGTTGTTCTCGTTCCCGAGCAACCACATCATGAGACCAGGAGTGTCTTTGTATTGCGCAACGAGCTCTCGGATCTCCTCCAAGATCAAGGTGCGGAGGCGCGGCGAGGAGTAATCGACCGGGTTGATCCAAGCCCCGTCGATCGTCATGCCGTAACGCGCAACCGGGTGATTCAGCATCGTGTAGATGCCGTACTTTTCATAAATGTAGGTGATCCAGCGAGGCGGAATACCCAGGTATTGCCGAATCACGTTGACGTGCATCTCCTTAAGCAGCGTCATCTCGGCGTCGAGTGCATCGATGATGACATCGTCGGGCTTACCCCAGAAATCGTAGGTGTAATTCTCCCCGATCGGCATGTAGCCCCAGTTCATGCCGAGCACCATGGTGGGCTCGCCGTCGACCATGAGCCTGTAGCCGCGCTCGTCCTTATGGACTTTGACGATGTTGGGACCGTCGGTCCTTGGCGCGGTTGCGGTCTGTGCCGTCACGAGTGACGGAAACACGATGAGGAAAAACGCAAGGACGACTCTCATGCGGCTTGCTCCTTTGGAATGCCGTCGTTGCGAACAATGTGGCTGTACAAAAGCGCGGATTCCTCAACGATGCGTTCTGGGGTTTCGACACCGACCCAGATCAAGCCGATTCGCGCAGCCGACGTCGCCACGCCCCAAACAAAGTCTTGCGGAAATACTGCCGCCGAGAGAGCTTCGCCGGCGTTCGCACGCAACAACCGATCCCCCTCAGATGTCGACAAAGTTACCATGATTTGCACCCCCAGCCCAAAAACTCGGCAGGCGTCCACATGCACCCACCTTTGTTCGGGCACCAAACTAACTTCGCGTACCGCTTCTTGTCAAGGGTTCGAGCTAAGCTAGGTGCATGGCGGCGCCGTACGATCGCAAAGTCCAAAATGTACCGGCCGGAATAATTCAGGAAGCGCCGCTTTACCGCTTCCGATGTCTTAGCCAGACTCAATCCCTGAGGCTGGCAAATACAAGCCTTACGCTACAATCCGTACCCGAACGGGAACCGCGGCTCGCCCTCCGCGTCGCCCAAGCTGCCAGGCGTTCCGGGACGCTGCGGCCAGGAAAAAGACAGCCTGCCGGTGAACGGGTGGTCGCCGAGGAGGACATCGGCCACACCTTGGCCTTCAGAACCGGGCAACCAAGCAGCAACGAATGCCGTTGAGGCGTCAAGCTCCAGGTTGGTCACCAGAGGGCGTCCCGAAACCATGACGGTCACCACCGGAACTTCTTTCGATGCAATCGCCGTGATTGTCTCCAAGTCTTCAGGATGGAGCTCAGAAAGAACCGTCGTCCCTCCGTAGGGCTCGAGCACCTTGAGGCTACCATGGATCTGCGAACCTGCCTTCACGACGTCATCGTCCCCAGTGCGGAGATCCCCCATTCCCTCCGCGTATGGTTTCTCGCCAATCACGACGATTGCAACGTCGTGAAGATCGGGATCGGCGTCTTTGCCGCTGCCGTCACTGCTCATCACCGCGCCCGGCGCCACTGCGCGAATGCCTTCCCAGATCGAGGTGCCGCCCTCCACGAACTCATTGCCGGAAGTGCCCTGCCAAGCGACGGTGAAACCACCGCACTGGTGCCCGCGGTTGTCTGCATTCTTGCCCGCAACCAGGATTCGTTGGTCCTTTGACAGGGGCAATAGCGCACCCTCGTTCTTCAGTAGCACCAACGACTTGCGCACCGCCTCGCGGGCGACTTCGCGGTGCTCACGCGATCCGTAGCTATCGTGCACGGACCAATAGCGTTCGGCTGGACGCGGCTTCTCGAACAATCCAAATGCAAGTTTCATTCGCAGAATTCGGCGCACCGCATCATCGATCCGCTCCATCGCCACCGTACCTCGGGAAACATGCGCACTCAGGTGCTCGACAAACGACTTCCACTGCTCTGAGATCATGAACATGTCGATGCCTGCGTTCACACCCAGCGCGGTCGCTTCGAAGTAGCTGTCGGACAGGTAGTCGATGCCATCCCAGTCGGAAATCACACACCCGAGAAATCCGAGCTCGCGCTTGAGAACGTCAGTCACGAGGTACTTGTGGCCGTGGCACTTGTCCCCGTTCCAAGAGTTGAAAGACACCATCACCGACAGCGCCCCGGCACCGATCGCAGGAACGTACGGCGCCATGTGCCTATCTCGAAGCTCCGCCTCGGAGACCCTCGTATCCCCCTGCTCGATCCCGTACTGCGTGCCTCCGTCGCCCACCCAATGTTTGACACAGGCGACCACCCCATCCGTACCCAAGTCGCCCTGCAGCCCTCGGACAAATCTGCCGGAATAGCTGCAGACGACCGCCGGGTCTTCCGAATAGCTCTCGTACGTTCGACCCCAGCGGTAATCTCGCGCCACCGCCAAGGTCGGCGCAAAGGTCCAGTCGACTCCGGTCGCTAGAACTTCTTTCGCCGTCACACCGGCAATTCTCTCGAGAAGATCCGGATCCCTGGTGGCGCCAAGGCCGATGTTGTGCGGGAACACCGTGGCGCCCCTCACATTATTATTTCCGTGAACGGCATCGATGCCGTAGATGATCGGAATGGCAAGGTGCTCGTCATCCTCTTGCATCGACGCCGCCCAGTAGGCGTCGTTCATCTCAACCCAATCGCGAAGTGTGTTTTCTCCAGGACAAGACCCGCCCCCGCTCAGCACCGAACCGATGTGCCACGCCTTGACCTCCTCCGGCCCAATGACCTGGCGCTCAGCTTGCACCATCTGCCCAATCTTCTGGGCAAGGGTCATCTTCTCGAGCAGTGTCTCGACTCTCGTACCTACATCGGCGCTCATGGATCGGTGCCTTCCCTGAAAACGGAGATACCTCGGGCCGTGGCTCAGGAAGCCGCCACAACTTCGAACTCGCCCCAGAGCTCTGGCTCGGAGCTGCTGCCGATCCACGCGTGGAAGTGCCCCGGCTCGGTGACCAGCTGCATCTTTTGATTGTAGAATGCCAGCTCGTCGGTATGTAACTCGAAGCACACGCGCTGACTTTCACACGGTTCGAGCCGCACCCTCTGGAACCCTTTGAGTTCCTTGACTGGGCGCGTCACGCTGCCAACCAAATCGCGCACGTACAGCTGGACGACTTCTTCCGCAGCTCTTTCGCCCACGTTTTGGACGGTGGCACTGAATCGAACCCTTTCTCCGATCGCGACATGGGACGAAACCTCGATGTCGCGGTATTCGAAGCGAGTGTAGGAAAGTCCATAGCCAAACGGGAAGAGAGGCGTAAATCCGTCGTCGAGATAGAAGGCCGACATGCCCAGTGAAGTCTGTGGAGCTTTGCCGTCGATCTCGTCGATGTGGCAAATCGACTCGTGAGAAGGAGGACGCCCGGTGTTCTTCTTCGAGTAGTAGATAGGAACCTGCCCAACCGAGCGCGGAAACGACACAGGCAGCTTCCCCGACGGGGACTCGACGCCGAACAACAGATCGGCGATCGCAGGGCCACCCATGGTGCCGGGATGCCACGCGTAGAGGACAGCGGATACCTTGTCGATTACGTTCCGCAGCGTCAAAGGCCTACCGGCCAGGACAACGAGCACGATCGGCTTCCCGGTATTCGACAGCTCGTCGATCAACTGTTCCTGGTTGCCCGGCAAGTCGATGCTGGCGCGACAGTGCGCCTCACCGGAGAGAATTGACTCTTCGCCCAAAAACAGGATCGCAACATCGGACTGCTGCACCGCTTCGACGGCTAACGCGAAGCCCTCATCCTGACGGGACCGGGACGTCCTCATGGCCGGCACCCAGCGGACCTGAGCCTCGTCCCCCACTACGGAGTGAATCGCCTGCAGGCAGGTCTGGCTATGGCGCGAGTCGCCGTCGAAAACCCAGGTACCGAGCTGCTCGTAGCCGTCGTCCGCAAGCGGGCCAATCACCGCGATCGACTGGAGATCCTGTTTGGAGAGCGGCAGCACTTGGTCGTCGTTCTTTAGAAGAACACAACTCTTCGCAGCAACGTCTCTCGCTAACTCCAAGTGCTCGGCATTCAAAGGCTCGGGGTACTTGCTCGGATCTGTGTAGGCGCGTTCAAACAGACCCAACTCGAACTTCACACGAAGCACGTTGCGCACCATGGCATCAATCAGCTGCTCGTCGATCTCTTCAGCTTCCAGGAGCTCCGGAATGAGCCGTCGGTAGAGATCGCCAGCCATCTCCATGTCCACTCCGGCCTCGGCAGCCGCCTTAGCCGCTTCGCGTTCATTGGCGGTAAAACCGTGGACGGTGAGCTCGCGGATCGACTCCCAGTCGCTGACGACGAAGCCTTCGAAGCCCCACTCATCGCGCAGGATCTGCCGCATCAGGAATACGTTTCCCGAGGCGGGCACGCCGTTGAGATCGCTAAAGGACGCCATGAACGTCGAAACACCGGCATCGACAGCCGCCTTGAACGGTCGAAGATGTACGTTGCGCAGCTCATTCTCCGAGATGTCGGCCGCGCTATAGTCCATGCCGCCTTCCGACGCGCCATAACCGGCAAAATGCTTCGCACACGCAGCAATCGACTCAGGGTCTTCCAGGCTCGCACCTTGAAAGCCGCGAATCATGGCAGCCCCGAGCACGCTACAAAGGTGCGGATCTTCCCCCAAGCTCTCCGCGATCCTGCCCCACCGGGGATCGCGCGTGATGTCAATCATCGGTGAGAAGGTCCAATTCACACCCGATGATGCTCCTTCGACGGCCGCGATCGCAGCGGCGCATTGTACAGCCGAGGGGTCCCAACTAGCCGCCTGGCCCAACGGGATCGGGAAAATCGTCTTGAATCCGTGGATCAGGTCCCGCCCGACCAGCAGAGGAATACCGAGCCGGCTCTCCTCGACCGCAAGCCTTTGGAGCTCGTTGACCTCGTCGACGTTGACCTCGTTCAGAACCGACCCGACCCTGCCTTCGCGCACGGCGTCGTGCAGGTCCGGTGTCCCGCCGTTGACCTGGCTCAACTGGCCAAGCTTTTCTTCGATTGTCATTTGAGCAACGAGGTCGCGGGGACGTGCCCAAGGGCTGTCCGCCGCCTCGTTCTCGAGTTCATCATTCAAGCGCTGGTTACGAAGCATTCGGAGTCACTCACTTTGTGGTTCTCTGGGATCGGTGCGTGGCGCAGAGACCCAATTCCCAGCGTTGGGCGGAGTGCTGCGACCACTGTTCCAGAACAATATTAGGAGAATGGGAAAACATTTCTATTGATATTCGTATCGAAGGGCTAGCCCTCAGGACAGGGCGCCTTGCGCTAGGGACTTACGAGCGGCGAGATCGGATTCGATCTGCTCCATCAAGACCTTGCTGATGTTGTAAAAGAACATTGCGACGATCGCTCCGAGCAAGAACAGGGCCGGGATGAGGCTCATCATCAGGATGATCCCGTGCAGGGTCTCTGCGCTCTGCACTTGCTGGACTCCATCGACGGGCGGGCGAAAATGATACGCTGCCAAGGCCCAACCCGGCACAGCCGCACCCAACGCTCCTCCGAGTTTCTGAGAAAAGGTTGCCGCAGAGAACACAAGTCCAGTGGCGCGGCGCCCGTTTTTCCACTCTGAGTAGTCGGCCACGTCAGCGTACATCGCCCAGAGGAGAACTGGGACAGGGCCGGAGATGAACATCGCCGCCGTGTTCAAGATGTACATCAACGCAACCTGATCTCTCTCGAGAAAATAGAAACACGCGATCAAAACCGCCTTGGCGAGGTTCATGCCGATCAGCAGATTCTTCTTACCGAAGATCGCAGTCAGGGGCTTGGTCATCAGCATCCCAAAGATGCCGGCTACGGTTCCAGTCACCAAGAAGTTCCCGAACTCCGAGCCAACGTTGTACGTGAAGTAGTAGGCGATGGCGCTCCCGCGCGTCCAGTCGGAGAGTATTTGAAAGAGGCCGACCGCAAGCAGAACAATCCAAGGGCGGTTGTTAAACAAATCCGCGAGGTCGTTCGAGAAGCTATTACTCTCGGCTTCGACTGGTTGCACCCGCTCCTTGGTCGTCCAGAACGTAATCAGGAAGAGAATGACCGCTATCACCGAGTAACAAACCACAGTCCAAAAGAACCCGGCCTGTTTGTCGACGACCAGAGTCTGCACGCCGTTGACCAGGGCCATTTTGTTCTCGCCGAACCGGCGACCGAAAAAATCCACCAGCGGCTCGGTGAATTTCTGAACAATCAGGCCTCCACCAAAGGCGAGGACGAAACGATAGGTCGAAACGCTGGTTCGTTCGAGAGAATTCGAGGAAATCACCCCCATCAACGCGCCGTACGGAATGTTGATCGCAGTGTAGGCCATAAAGACCAGGGTGTATGTGACGTACGCGTAGACCAGCTTCCCGGTTGGCGACAGGTCCGGTGTGTAGAAGGTCAAGACACCGGTGATCGCAAAAGGTACCGCCGACCACAGCAGCCAGGGGCGGAACCGTCCCCAGGCGGTCTTGGTCCGATCCGACAAGAACCCGATCAAGGGATCGTTGAAAGCATCCCAAAGCTTGGTGACGAAAAACATCGTTGCCGCCGAGGCGGCAGAGATTCCAAAAACGTCGGTGTAGAAGATGAGTTGGAAAAACTCGAACAGCTTCCAGTAGAGATTAGAGGCTGTGTCCCCGAGCCCGTACCCGATCTTCTCTTTGATCGAGACCGGGTCTTGGAACCCCCCCGCGGAGGTCGTTGAAGTGGCTGATGCGTCGGTCAAGGCGGTTGCCGTTCGGTGGACTTAAGGTGCGAAGAGGAAGTTCGAAATCACCACTTCTTCCGGTTGACCGCTCATCGGAGCGTTGCCGTTGACCAGCCACAAGTTCATGCGAACGTTCTCCCCACCCGGCAATGGAACGTCGGGCCCCGTGTTGGTCCAGGAGAAGACCGGTTGAAACGGTGGAATCTGGCTCGGCAGGTGGTGACCGAGGTACGTCGCCATATCGACCTGCCCGGGGCTCCAAACCAAGACGTGCGTCGCCTTTTGATTCTGTTCGTTGAGGTCGAGCCGGTAACGAACGATGTTCGACGGAGTCGTGTAGGGCTGCACCACAAACTGGGCATTGTCGACGTCGGACGGGTTACCCCAGCGCGAGAACTCGAAGTCGATCTCGCGGTAGTTGGGCGGCGCGAAAGTATCCCAGGTAAAGAGACCGAGCACCATGTTGGCATCGAGCGTGTCGATCCGACTCTCGGTATGGAACACGTACGTCCCGTACCCGAGGTTCGCGTCCAGGATGACTTCGCTGGACCACCAAAGGCCGGTTTGCTGGGAGATCGTCAGGTGCAAGCCATCCGCGTCTACCCATACGTCTTCCGGTCGGTCGGAGAAGCGGTTCGGGCCCGGCCCTACCGGAGAGCTCGACTGCTTGATGATCCACGGATAGCCGGCAAACAGGAGATCCGCTCCGGTCGGACCTTCCAAGAAACCGGAGGTCGCGGTCGTGACCTGGTCCAACATAGCCTTGATCGCGGTCTCGTCGCCGACCGTCGGACAGGCAGGCCCGCCCTTGTCCTCGGCCCGTTGCCACTTCTTGGAGAACTTCAGCTCACAGCGACCGAAGTAGGGTGCACCACTGTCGCCGAACTTGACGACGTTCGCGATCGCCTTGTGCCGGCATGACAGATAGCGCGCGATGGTCTTGTGTTTGTCGGCCTCGCACCGATCCCCCGGGTCGAGAGCGATGGCCGACCCACAGGGCATCGCAAGGATGCAGATCACCGCCAATCCGAAGCGAGTAGCCATCAGTTCTTCCCCCTTCCCCCTTGTAGGCAAAAGCTTACGGCGTCGGTGTCAGCGTCACGAGGATGTTGTCGTAGAACACTCCCGACCCGATGTAGCTGGTCGCCTTGTTCGAGAATCCGTATTGCAGCAGGTGCCCGTTCTGGTTCGCGGTGAGGTCCAGCGCGATGCTGTAGCTACCCCAGGTACCCGGGATGGAAGTCGTGTTCTGCGAGACGGAACCCGAAACCGAGAAACCTGCGTTCGGGTCCAACGTCTTGATGAACACTTCTGCCGTGCTGCTTCCCGTGAGATTGCCGAGCTTCGCGTCAAACGACAGCTCGATGGTGTTGCCAATGTCCGCGCCGCCAACCGTGCGCTCCCTGAAAACGAACGCCTCAACCGTATTGCCGGCGTCGTGCTCGCCCGTGTTGTTGTAGTCGTTGTAAACCACCAGCTGCTGAGCGCCTTGTAGCGGGCCGCCCTGGCCAACGTCGACCCCACAGAAAGCCGAGCCACCATTCGGGGCCGCGAACGAAAAGTAGTTGTAGATGAAGGCGCCGCCTGGCGGTGGGCCGGCGAAGACGTTGGCGCCAACCAACCAGCCCTCATTGGAGAGCGCGGCGGGGTCCGACTGCACCAGCGACTCGAGGTCGAGCTCGTATTCGTTCTCCGATTGGCAAGCCGATGAGCACCCGTCGCCGCTCACCGTGTTTCCGTCGTCGCACTGTTCGCCTGGGTCAACGACGTTGTTGCCGCAACCCGGGCCACCGAGCGACCCGAGGAGGGTGGCGTGGCAGGTGTCGATTCCGGCCTGAATGTTCGCCAGATCTCCGGTGGTCGAGCAAGGCTTGGTCTCGATCTTAGCCCACTTCGACGTGATCTTGCTCTCGCACTTGGTGAAGTCGGCTGTGATTCCCTTCTTGATTGACTTAAAGGAAGTTTTGAACCGGCAGTCGGCGTACTTACCCGCTTCTTTCACCTTCCTCGACTGGCATTTGGCTTCGTCACCGCCAGGCCCCGGCACGCCGCCGAGGGCGGTGACGGCGTCGTCGATGCAGGTGTCGACCGCACTCTCGATCGATGTCACATCGCTTACGGTCTGGCAGGAGCCCTCCGCCTTGGCTTCGGCCTTGAGGAACTTCTGCGTCAGCTTGCCCGAGCATGAAATGAGCTTGGACGCGTCCGCGGCCTCCGACTTCTTGATCGCTTTCGAGAAGACCTTGCCGAGGCACTTGGAGTACTTGCCGGTCGCTTTGACTTTGCTCGCTTCGCACCGTGCCGCCAGTTCCGGATCGGGTGGTGCCTGTTGGTAAACGCGGACGTAGTCAATGACGTAATGTTGGGGAAACACGGTGCTGGGATTCGGGTTGCCGGGGAAGTTTCCGCCGACAGCCAGATTCAGCAGCATGTGGAAGTTGACGTCGAACGGGGCCGGATACGGCGCTGCGGTCGAAAACCAGCTGGTCTTGGTCGAGTAGAGCTGGCTGTCTACGTACCAGCGAATTTCTGTCGGCTCCCACTCGACGGCGTAGGTGTGGAAGCCAGTGGTCGCGCCGGGAACCAAGATGTTCGCCCCGTCGAAAGTGTTGGCAGGGGCCTCTCCCCCGAAATGGATGGTGCCGTAGATCTGGTCAGCACCGATCGCCTCGACGATGTCGATCTCGCCGCTCGCTGCCCAAATACCGTAGGCGGATGTCGACGGGAGCATCCAAAACGCCGGCCACATGCCTTGCCCGACCGGCAGGTCCGCTCGCATTTCGAAGCGGCCGTAGAGGAAGTCCCCGAGGCCGATCGTTCGCATTCGTGAAGAAGTGTAGTTGTAGCCGCCGACCGTCTGTTCACGCGCCTCGATTGTGAGCATGCCTCCGCTGACCGTGGCGTTGTCGCTCTGGTACCACTGCAGCTCGTTGTTGCCCCAACCGGGAATACCGAACGCGGTTCCATCGCCAAACTGGAACTCCCACTTGGCCGGATCGACCCCGGTGCCGGCGAACTCGTCCGACCAGACTAGTTCGCAGTCCGGAATCATGTCGCATTGCCCGCGAGCCGCGTGGGCGGAGGCGAACAGCGCGACCACAACGGTCACTATGATCAACAAGAGGGTCGCGTCGCTACGGTCTGTCACAGAACTACTCCTACAGCTGTATTGCTCTCTGAAAGTCAGGCTCTGAAACGAGACTGACCCACGGTGGAAGCACCACCGTGGGTCAGGTCGTCCTACCTAAAGCCTTTTAGGTTCGTCACTTACGGAAGACTCGAGAAACTCATGTTGTCGTAGAAGATTCCCGAGGGCTGATAGAGGCTGGCGTTGCTCAGGGCGCCGAACTGAATGACACCGCCGACGGCACCGGCCGCGATCGGACCGGTGGATACCGAAGTGGTACCCCAGGTGCCCGAAATCGAAGTCATGTCGGCTGTCGGGAAATCGAGCAGTGCGAAGCCCGAGTCGAACACTTTGATGAACGCCAGCGCGTTGTTGTTGCACGGGGTCCCTACGTAGCCCGGCAGCGTGGACGGACATTCTGCGTCTCCAGCATCGTTCATGTTGCCGAGCTTGTGGTCGAACTGGAAGGTGAATGTACGACCGACGTCACCAGCGACAATGGCCCGCTCTTGGAAGACGTTGGCTTCGATCGTGTTGCCGTTGCCGTGATCCGCGTTGTTGTAGTCGCTGTAGATGGACATTTGCTGGGCACCCTGCGAAGCGCCGCCCTCGCCAGCAACGATGGCGGAGAACGCCGCGCCGCCGTTCGGCGCCGGGAATGCAAAGTAATTATAGAGGAAGGCGCCGCCCGTCCCAGGGAGACCAGCGAAGACATTGGCACCGACCAGCCAGCCGTTGAACTCCAGGGCCTGCGGATCCGCCATGGTGAGCCCTTCGAAGTCCTCCGAGTACTCGACCAGAGCCTCGTTCTGGCAGGTAGCAGAGCATCCGTCACCACCGGTGGTGTTGCCGTCATCGCACTGCTCGCCCGCATCAATGACGCCGTTGCCGCAGTTGCCGGTCAGCGCGGTTCCGATCGCGGCCTGGCAGGCGTCGATGTCGGCCTTAACGGTGGCGACATCGCCGGTGGTCCCGCACGGCGGCTTGGATTCGATCTTCGCCCACTTGTCGGAGAGCTTGGCGTCGCACTTGGTGTAGTCAGGCGCTTCACCCTTCTTGACGCCCTTCGAGTCGGCCTTGAGGCGGCATTGCGCGTACTTGCCGGCTTCCTTGGCCTTCTTGGACTGACACTTTACTTCGTCGCCGTCGCCCTGAGGCGCGCCACCGAGGTCCGAGATGACGTCAAGGATGCAAGCGTCGATCGAAGCCTCGACCGAAGCAGCGTCGCCGTTGGTCGGACAGGCACCCGCGCCTTTGGTCTCGAGCTTCGTCCACTTCTCGTTGAACTTGGTCGAGTTCTTGGCGAGCTTCGCCGCATCCGGCGCCTCATTCTTCTTGATCGACTTCGCGTAGACGTTGGCGTCTTTTTTTGCCTTCTTCGCGACTTCTTTGATCTTTCCCGACTCACACTTCGGGCCCGGGTCAACAGCCGATGCAATTGACGGTTGCAAAGCGAGTCCGGCCGCTACAGCCAAACCTACTGCGAAAGAAAAAAACTTGGTGTTCATTCTATCCCCTTTCGTGGTCATCAAATTTCCCCTCGTTTAATTTCTCCCAGCTCGTGCCGGGTAAAGTTTCTTTGTTCGGAAGACAAACTAACTTTCTGTAGCTCGCTTTGTCAAGAATATTCGTCAGGCTCGCCGAATTTTTTCGGCGAGCGCCGCCCCCTAAGGGGCGGTCGGTGCGAAACTTACCTCGAGGTTGTCGTAGTAGATCGCAGACGGCTGGAAGAGAGTGGCCGTGTTCTGGAAGCCGATCTGAAGAAGCAAGCCCTCCCTGGCCTCATCGATCACCAGCGTGAGCGTGGATGTTCCCCAAGTGGCGGGGATGTCGGTCATCTCCGCGATCATGAAGTCGATCGTCGCGAAATTGGCAGCACGGTCAAGAGTCTTGACGAACGCAATCGCCGTGCTGGCGCATGGTGGATTTGGCGCCATGCAGGTCTGGTCAGCCGGATCGTTGATGTTGCCGCGCTTGTGATCGAAGCGGAAAGTAAGGGTCTTGCCCACGTCGTCGGCATCGAGGAGCCGCTCCCGGAAGACCAGAGCCTCGATGGTGTGTGGAGCCCCCGCGGTGCCTCCGCCGGGACCGTGGTCTTGGTTATTGTAGTCATTGTACACCGACAGCTGCTGATCCCCCTGCTCCGGACCGCCCTCGCCATTGACGATCGCCGAGAAGGCCGCACCACCGTTCGGCGCGGGGAACGAGAAGTAGTTGTACAAGAAACGGCCACCCCGGGTGGAACCGAAGAAGACGGTGGCACCGACTCTCAGGCCGTCTTCACCCAACGCCGTGCCGCTCATCTGGTCGAGAGACTCGAAGTCCTGCTCATACTCGATTTCGACCGACGACGTCTCACAGACACCTGCCTGACAAGTGCCCTCGTCACCGTTGCATGACGTCCCGTCGTCGACGTTGCTGCTGCCACAGCCGGTACCCGAATCGCAGGACTCGGCGGTACATTCGTTGCCGTCATCCTGACAGACCACATCGTTGTTGACGCAGGAGTTGCTGGCACAGGAGTCGTCGGTACAGGCATTACCGTCGTCGCACTCGCCATCAACCGTGCAACCGAGAGCGACACAGGAGCCGCTCTGACAGGAACCTGCACCGCTGTTACAGGAAGTACCGTCATCGACGTCGTTGCTGGCGCATCCAGAGACAGAATCACAAAGCTCCGCTGTGCACTCGTTACCGTCATCTTGGCAGACGACAGGATCGTTTACGCACTCACCACTTTCGCACACGTCCGTCGTGCAAGCGTCGCCATCGCTACAGTCGCCGCAGTCGTCAGGGCATCCCCTCAAAGCGTTGTTGATGCCGCGAATGATCTCGCTGACACGGACTTCGCCGTCCCCGTTAACATCGATCGCCAAGCACGCGTCGACAATCGCTCTACCGAGGGCGATATTGACAGCCGTCACGAGTTCGCTAATCGAAACCGATCCGTTGCCGTTGCAGTCGCCAACGCACTGCGCCCGAGCGGTTCCGCCAACAATCATAATGACCAGAACACCGGCCATCGCATAAGAACAAAGCGCTTGAATGACTCGCATGAAGACTTCCCCCTGCTACTCCAAAGTTCGGACAGGGCGCGCCCAACCGGCGCACCCGCCTGCTTTCTTCGTCTGTGTTGCCGAACTCGCGAGGGATACACCTTCGTTTGTTCGGGAGGCAAACTAACTACGTCCGCCAGACTGTGTCAAGTAACTTTTGCGCACTATCGACTCAACGGCCGTGCGAGTCCGGATTTGGCGAACCACACCAGTCGGAGCCACACTCCCAGGACGCAAGAGCCCGCAAGTACCTAAGCTAAAGGACTCTTACCCTAAGAGCCCTCCGGCCAATTGAGACGGATCAGGCCTCTAGGGCCCGCTACGACGCAGCCGGCGAAAGATCCCCAGCCGCCAGCGCCCGCAACTCATCGGTTCCGTATAGTTCGGCATACCCTCGGCGCACGCCATAGCAGCGATAGCCCTCCGCGCATCCGGCGCAGGCATCGCCCTTGACGAATTCGCCGCCACCACCATCCTCGGCGACCGCAATCTCGGTAAACTTTGCGCGCTCGGCGTCCGGTACCAAGCAGAGCGGCAGCCCGCACATCGAATCGAAACCCTCGACGATCAGCCCAGCCTCGGTCGCCCTCCCCAGTCCCTCCATTAGAGAGGGAAGAATATCGCTGAAGCGTGGGATCAACGATGTGGTGCGCGGCACGACGTCGGTATGGGACCCAACAAAGGAAAAGACGATCGCCGCTCGCGGCCAGCGACTGATGACCAGCTCGATAAATCGCGGGAAATCGCGCCAATTGGATTGGCAAAATACGAAGTTGAGGCGCAGTCGAGCGGAAGTCTTCGAGAGTTCGTCTAGTCCCAGCACGGTGGAGGCAAAGGTCCCGGGGGCACCCGTGATCTCATCCGAGATCTCCGCAGTCGAACCGTGCAACGACACCATCGCCTGCTCGATCCCAGCTTCCACCAACGATTGAGTGAGCACCGTATCGGCCAGCCGAATTGCGTTGGTCTGCAATTCGACAGCACGGACACCCGAGGTCTTCGCGAGTCTAACGTACTCGAGGAGATTCGCGTTGAGGGTGGGCTCACCACCGGACAAGACTAGAACCGCCTCCTCGCGCCCCGCCTTCTCGATCGCTTCGCGCACCGCGGCTTCCTGCGGCGGCGGCAAATGGGTCGAGACGAAACAAAACTCGCACTGCTGATTGCAGTGAAAGTTCACCCTCACAGTATACTCGCTGATGTGACCGTACGCACTGTGGCGCAGCTCATCGTGGCCGACGAGCTCACGCGCAATCTGGTCCTCAACAGTTGAGACGACCGTCAAACGACGGCGCAACCTGTGCTCACTCACCGGCCGCAGCTCGTGCGTCGAGCTGACGGCCGCGACCGTAGCCGGCAATCCCGGACAACGATCGGCAACCAAACACGGCTCGCACTCGGCAACACGGCTGTAACCGTTGCGCGTCGCGTTGCCGCGATTCAGGGCGAACAGGTGCGCCACCCGCTCGGGGCGCTCAAAAATGCAGGGAGGCACGAACGTCGACGGGTCAAAGCGCACCGACAACCCTACACGCCGAGCCGAATCGGCTATCGTCGTTGCCGCCGCCGCAATTTCCGGCAGGGTCGCACACTCCGACCGATCCGGCGCGTCCGTTGGAATGACGATGACCATCGCCGCCACTGGCAAGCCGGCGCGCACGATCTCGCTCGGCACAACGCCGACGTCGTCGACGTTGCGAGCGACAATCGGAGTCGTCACCTCAACCGTCACTCCGGCTTCGGCCAACGAACGGATGCCGCGTATAGCAGCCTCGAATCCGCCCGGATCGCGCGTGATCTCGTCTGCTTTCGGCCCCCAGGCGACGAGCTGGACACGGGCGATTCCGAGCCCCGCGGCCGCCAACTGTCTCGCGCGCTCGGAATCGACGACCGCAGCGTTGGTCTCCAAAACCACACGCGCACCGCTCCGCCCGGACAACGCAACCACCTCGGCGATATCGCTCCGCAAAGTCGGCTCCCCGCCGGTCAAGACGATTTCACGCGTGTCGCCCTCGCAGGCGCGAGCAATCCGCTCGTGCAACGCGGCCTTGGCTACGAAATCACGGTCCTCGACCGGACGACGCGCATCGCAGAACCAACAGTTTTGATTGCAAGTCTCGTTGGTTATGACTCGCTGGACTCTAGCCATGTTTCAGTGCTCAGTTCTGGGGGCCTTTGAATCTCACCCCGGACTAACACTGTCGGGCATTGCCGGTAGAAAGACAAGCTCCTATCCACGAGATCCGCTCTAAATTGGGGACGGATCGAGAACTCTCCACCGCAGGGCCTGCGGCAAGTTGCAGGCCCGCGACAGCGTACGGGCGATCCCATCAAGCTCGCCACCACGGAGTGACCGAGCCAAGAATAGAGACGAATCTGGTCGATAAAGCATCGAAGCGATCTATCGCGAAAGACGTCGCTGGGACAAGGCCAAAATCCAGCTGGCTACCGGCCGACGGATGGCTTGCCCGCCAAAGCGAATCAACTAGTGTGCTCTCGTGCACTCGCCCAACATCACTCAGCACCGACTGACGCATTTAGCCTCCGCCACGACGACGCATGTCGCCCGACCTGACTTGTCAAAATCCAACCACAGAAATCCATACCATCGAGGCGACCGAAGTTGTGCTTAGTGAGACCCCGGTGGCTCGCACCGGCGGACGCTTCCCGCTGACCGTACGCCGGGCGATAGCGTCCGCAGTCGTCGCAACAACGGCTTACGGGTGTTTTTTCGAACCGGTCGCGCGCGAGACAATCGAACTCCTCTCGACCAGTTGGTGCGACACCGAGCGGATCGCCGACGGCGGAAGCACTGTCGAGTGCTACCTTCGCCTTCCCACCGACCCGACATTGGAAATCGCGACCGAGCCTTCGACGGCCGCGGGTAGAATAACGACGACGCTTCATCATGACAGCCTCGGCACGCGAGCGGTAACTCCTCATTGGCTTACCGGAAAATGGCGTCTGCCGCCGGAGTGGATTGGCCCTCCGTTGCGCCTGACGATCCACCAGCCCGAAGGAGAACACTCGCAACTGCAATCATTGCGCCTCATAGGCAATAAGGTCTCTCGCCAGCCACTGCTCAGCTGGCAGAGCACGCCTCCAAGCGGGCAGTCAACCGCAACGGCGGTAACCGACAACTCCCCCACAGGCGCGCCACGCGACAACAAGCGGCGTTACAACATCCTCGTCTACGTCATCGACACACTGCGCGTCGACCGAATGAGCTTGTACGGATACCAGCGTCCGACTACACCACTCATCGCCGACTGGGCCAGCGAAGCATTCGTCTTCGAGAAAGCGTACAGCACAGGGTCAAAAACCCTCGAAGCGGTTCCCGCACTTCTCGCCTCGCGGACGATCCACGCTGGCCACCTACAGCCTCAACAGGAGCAACGTAAGTCCAAAGCGGACGAACCAGTCCTCGCCGAGGTCTTGCGGTCTGCTGGATATCGTACGGCGGCGTTCCAAGCCAATTTTCTCCTCGCACTTTCGCTGGGCTACGCCCGAGGCTTCGATACCTACGACCTCATCCCAGGTGTGGACAATCCTCATGGGGCCACAGCCCCTGTGGACGCCGACGAAGTTCATGCGCGAGCACTTCGATGGCTGGATGAGACCGATGAACCTTTCTTCATGTATATCCAAACGATGGACCCACACACTCCATACGCCGCTCCAAAGGGTTTTTCAGGTCGCTTTGCCACTTCCGATTCAAAAGATCGTACGCCCCTGTCCGCAAAGAAAGCGCTCGATGAAAGCGGCAAGGAGTACACCCGCGACGAAGCTGAGGCTCTTCAAACCGTACTCGACAACTTGTGGAGGCTCGACCCCGATCGCCACGACGAATGCATCGCCTACGCCGACTATGCATTTCGACACTTCCTCGGGGAACTCGACAAACGCGGCACGCTCGACGACACGATTATTGTCGTCACCGCGGATCATGGAGAATCGCTCGGGGACGGCCCAGTCCACGAGATGCGACTCCTACACGGGCTCACTCTCTACGAGGAAATCGTTCGCGTTCCTCTAATCATCAAACTTCCTCGCCAGACCCACGGGAAACGAATCGCCGAGCTGGCTAGCATCCTCGACATCGCTCCAACTGTCCTCGACGCCGCGGGTTTGCGGGTTCCACTGAGTTTTGAAGGACGCTCCCTGTTCGCAATCCCCAGCCATAGAAGCATCGGCGGATTTCGCCGAAACGGCACAGAAATAGTCGATACCTTCGTCCGCAATGGGAAGTGGAA
The DNA here is from genome assembly GCA_029262455.1 of Deltaproteobacteria bacterium. Lineage (GTDB taxonomy): Bacteria > Desulfobacterota > Binatia > HRBIN30 > CADEER01 > CADEER01. Next base: position 82,289 of record JAJCZJ010000044.1, read on the forward strand.
GCTGATGCGCAACCGAGAAACGGATCAGCTCTTCGACCTGCTTCGCGACCCCTTGGAAACCACCGACCTCTCAAAAATCAACGGTGTTGCGCTCGGATTCATGCGCAACCGACTGGCCAACCTCACCGAGCGGACGACGGCAAGCCAAGCGCGAGCCGCAGCATTGACCGATTCCGAGCGCGAGAAGATCAATAAAGCCATGAGAGCTCTCGGGTACGCCGAGTGAGGCTCCGGTGGGACAGTAGATTCAACGCCTTCAACTTATCATTCGTCGTGATAGAACACGGCGGTGGAGGAAAGTCCGAATGAGAATGCGCATCCTGCTTCCCGTGATCCTTTGTGTACTCGTGGCCTGCTCGAGCGACGACCACGGCGGGAGCGCGGCCCCTCGCATTGCTGTTTCTGTCGATGACGCAGGCGGAATCACCCTCCTTGTCGACGGCGTGGAAACTCTATCGACAGTTGGCGCCCACCCGAGACTCAAGTCGTTCACCGACAGCGAAAGATTCCTGGTCGGCATGTGGGATTTCGAACGCACAGACGAGTCGAGCATCGACCTGACCACGGTTGCGTCTGTGCGGGAGTCGGCAACCAGCACGGAGATCGACTATGCCTCCCCCGACGGTTCGGCAACGGCGACGCTTACAGTGACCCATCCCGAACCAGGGATCACCTCGCTCCTGCGTCTCGAAGTTACCGCGGGAGCACGCCAATCGATCAGCTTGCCGACGCGCTGCGATGCAAACAGTAGCTTTCACGGATTCGGGGCCCAGTACCACAAGACAAACCAACGCGGTGAGGCGTTTCGCTTGTTCGTCTCCGAGCAAGGCCTCGGCCGCGATCCGAGCTTACCCGTATTCCCGGTCAACGGCGGCCCGTACACTTCGTACTTCCCGATGCCATATTTCGTCGACGCGAGAGGATTCGGGGCTCTCCTCCGCACCGACCAGCGCGTTGAAGTCGACCTGTGCAAATCGGATCCAGACGTCGCCTGGTTCGAGGTCGTAAGCAATCAACCGCTCGAGATGCTGGTCTTCCACGGACCATCCGCGACCGACGTGATCGAGCAATTGGGGAGCGAAGTCGGTCGCCCGACAGAGCCCCCGGAATGGGCTTACGACCTATGGATTGGTGCCCAAGCCGGGACAACTGACAATACGATCATCAACAGTGGACCCGGGGCTGGCTCAGCCGGAATTCGGGCCGAGGCGGCAGCCCTGCGCGAAGCGGGCATTCCAGCCGGAGTCCTTTGGGTTCAGGACTGGTCAGGCATTCGACTCAATTTCGACGGTGGCTCCGGAGTGCAATACAGCTGGGATGCCGACACAGTCCTCTACCCCGACCTGGCGGACCTCGTGGCAGAGCTGCGCCAAGACGGCTTCCGCTTCTTGGCCTATGTCAATCCATTCATCGACCGCGATCGCGGGTTTCGCTTCTACGAAGAGATGGATCGCGACAGTCTGCTGATCAAGAACACCGACGGTGAAACCTACGACTTTTTCGCGCCGAATGGCTTCTCGTCGTTTCCCGATTTCACCAATCCCGCCACCCGCGACTACGTCAGACGCACCCTTCGCGACCTCGTGCTCGACTACGGATTCGACGGTTGGATGGCGGACTTTGGTGAAGCTGCACCAACCGACGCAGTCTACTTCGCCGGCTCGGATCCGGTAGCGCGTCACAACCTCTTTCCGCTTGATTGGCACGGGATCGTTCGTGAAGCTCTCGACGAAGCGCGACCAGACGGCGACTGGGTCAGCTTCGGGCGGTCGGGATTTACCGGCGTCCACGCGCAATCGATGATCCACTGGATCGGTGATCAGGAGACCGACTGGAGCGAGACAGACGGTCTACCAACCGTCGTACCCGCGATGATCAATCTAGGACTTTCCGGTGTTCCGTACGTCACCCACGATATCGCTGGCTTCTCCGGAACCATCGCCCCGCCGAGCACTAAAGAGTTGTTTCAGCGCTGGACCGAGCTCGGCGCTTTCACCCCGATCATGCGTACCCACGAGGGAGCCCGCAAGCTGCTGAATTGGTCGTGGGAAAAGGACGACGAAACCACGGCCCACTTCCGCCGCTTTGCTCTCGTTCACGCCGCCCTCAAACCAGACCTACTCGAATGGTCGGCGCTGGCCGCCGAGACATCGATGCCGATCCTGCGTCACCTGATGCTGGTCTTCCCCGACGACGAACAGAGCCGGCAGATCTCCAATCAGTTCATGCTCGGCAACGAACTTCTGGTAGCCCCAGTGGTCACCGAGGGCGCCACAGCCAAAGAGGTCTACCTACCACCCGGCACCTGGTACCACGTCTTCACTGGGTCTCAACACGAAGGCGGAGTCACCATCAGCGTCGAAGCACCGATCGGCAGCCCAGCGGTATTCTCGCTGGGTCGGGACCGGCCAGACCTACGCGCAATCGAGTAGCCGACCTACAGAATTCGCCGAAACGTCAGGTTCACCCGTGGGCCGCACTCGTCTTTCCGTTTGGGGAGGCCGTGCTTCCAATTATTCTGGGTGGTACCGCTCATCACCAACAAGCTTCCCGACGCAAGAAGCAGCCTGAGCGAGCGGACCGACTTGTCGTGTCGATGGCGCAGGACGAAGGTCCTCTCGGCGCCGAGGCTCAGTGATGCAATCGTCGGTCGCGGGCCGAGCTCAGGTTCGTCGTCACTATGCTCGCCCATACTATCTCGGTGGTCGCGGTAGTAGTTCAACAGAACACTGTTGAAACCCACCCCACAAATGTCTGAAACGATACGCCTGACGCGCCGGATCTCAGGACTCCACGGCATGGGTTCGAGCCGAATCCCCGAATAGCCATAGCTACACCCGGGATCTCCGTACCACGCCACCAAGCGCGGCTGCATGACGCTCTTGCCCCAAAGCACGATGCTCTCAGAGCGCCAGTCGACCTGTCCGATGAGCCGGCTCATCAGATCCTCTGGGGGACGGCCAAGATCAATCCGTCGCCGATAAGACATCTGGCCGCCGGGCACGTCGATGCGCTCGACGCTTCCGGCGGCCTCGTCGAAGAGATCAAGTGTCATGCAAAAACATCCGTCGGGCACCGCACCCTCACTAACCCGGGCCGGCCGTGCTCACGTTCGCCGTGGATTGATCGCCCGGGCCAAACGGACTCAACTCACCGACGCCATGTCGCTTGGCATAACGGTAGGCGATCCCCGGACAATGACGACGTGCCGTACACTCACGACACGCCTCTCCGTAGGCCGACAGCTCCGCCTCGATGTGATGCATCGAGTAGACCCGATCTCCGGTCGCGTCATCGAGATAATGCGACTCCCCGAAGGTCGAACGGCTGTAATTCGTCGCATTCGGTTCCGCCAAAATACAGTTCGGAAACGATTCGAACGACACTTCGACCGCGAGCTCTCGGCCTCGATCTTTGAGCGTCAACACCGACTCGCGAACGTCATCATATCGCAGGTCGACAATGCCCTCCCAAGCCCCGCCTTTACCGATCGTCGTGGGAAACACGAACTTGAACTTGGTCTCCGCCCCAAATAACTCAATCGCGCCGCGCAAGTACGAATCGAGTTGCAACAGATTGAGTCGGTTGAGGACGCAATTGAGCATGACGTCGACGCCGGCTTCGACCATGTTTTGGACACCTACGACCGTCGCGTGATGATCGCCTTCCCGAACACCGAATATCTCGGCGCTAGTCTTCGGATCCAGGGAATGGAGGGAAACAATCGCACGCTCCAGACCCAGCCCAACGGCCCGTTGCGCAAATCCATTCTTCGCGAAGCTTCGGCCATGCGTGTTGGCGTCCCAGCAGATCCCATGGGCACCAAGCCACTCGACAACGGTCCAAAAATCGGGATGGATCGTCGCCTCGCCCCCGGTTACGACAACCCGCCGAAAGCCGGCAGCATGCAGGAACGCGGCGCGACGCAACAATTCGTCGCGCTTGTGAAAAAACAGCGACGGGTCACCGGTGTTGCTACACATCGGACAGCGGTAGTTACACTGCTCGCCAAATCGAAATAACGCTGCGCTGTCGGGTCCAACTTCGACTTCTTCGGGCAGCTGTTTCTTGAACAGGGTCACCGGCGTGTATCCGACGATTCGCTCAAGGCCAAATCAAGCCTTCTCGATGCCCGACTCGTCTGAACGCGGCCCCATCCTGCGGTCGAGCTCGTCCGAAACAATCTCCTGCACTCGTTCCGACACCAGCTTGACGACGAGCTCAACGACGCGCCGCTCATAGGCACCGTCGTCGCCGCGATCCGAATTCGAATCTGACAAGCGCCGATCGAGGAGACTGTCGACACGTTCGGCGACAAGCGTCACGACCGTATCGATGACCCGCTTCTCGTCCGAATCGCCGCGCCCGCCGCCGCCCCAACCAGCGCCACGACCGTCGCGATTACCACGATCACCACCGTCGCGATCACCACGATCACCACCGCGGCGACCGCGATCGCTGTCTCTACCCCTTCGGCCGCAATCATCGTCGCGACCCGACCGAATCATGCGCTCTAAGGCTTCGATCCGCTCAACAAGTTCTTTGGTCTTTCGTTTACTCATGCAAGGCCTCCAATAGCGATCAAACACATCAACGTCCGCCCCACCGCACAACTGAAATACCTTCGGATATCAGCCTCTGAAAGACAAGCTCGGCAGCTGTGCCGACCTTGGTCGCGGGAATCCCCGCATGATAGCGTCACCGACCAATGCAACTCGCTTTCCTCAGCGATGGGCTGGCTCTTGCCGCGGTCGCAGCCTGCTACCTGACAATACTGCTGATCCGGGTCCTTCGACGCTCCCCAGGTTGGGTGGCACCCACCCTGCTGGGCACGGTGGCCCTCGCCGCGCTGCTCCGCGCGACAATCGCGCGTGAGGCCATCTTGACCGCCTGGACCTATATCCGCACCGTCCCGCTGGCACAGGCTATCTCTACCGGACCGGTCTTCGAGTGGCTGGTCGGCCAAGGCAGATCAGTCTACCTCACCGACCTTATTTTCGACACGAACTTGGTTCTCGCCTGCCTCACGCCCCTGCCGTTGTTCCTACACTCGAATTTTCTATTGAAAGACGTCCGCGTCGCGGTCGCCGCCGCCTTCCTATTGGCGATCCTGCCGGTCCACATCGCGTTCTCGCGCAGCGACGTCTACTTCATTCAATCCCTCTTCTTCTCCTCCCTCGCCTTCGCCACCCTCTACAGCGCCCTCACCGACCCGTCACTGCGATGGCGGCAGATCTCCCTGCTTTTTCTCGGCCCACTATTGTGGACCGTATTCCTCGCACGCCCTCTCAACCTCGCCTTCTTTCCGCTGCTGCTGGCGACGATCTTCGTCACCGTTGGTTCCGAAGTCCCGAACCAACGGCGCTGGATCGCAGCGCTGGTCGTCACCATCCCCGCCGTCCTCGACCTCTTGCTCAACTTGTTCGTCGGCTACGGATCCCAGGTCGGGGAAGGACTAGGCCTCAAAACCATCACACAAGCCTGGCGGATGCTCTTCGATCTGGAACGCAACACGGTCCTCAACACGGACATCACGCCCCTGGGAATTCCGATTCTGATGGCGCTCGGGCTCCGGACCTTGTGGACGGGTGGCAAAAGAACGATCGCGGTATATCTCCTGGGATGGTTCATCGCTTTCTTTGTGACGCACGCGTATATCTTCCCGTTTCGCGCCACGATGATGGCGCGTTACCATCTCCATCTGGTGGTGCCGACTATTCTAATGGCCGCAGCAGCACTGCCTCGCGTTCTCCGGTTGGGAACCGTGTGGCGTGCAACGATCGCACTCTACCTACTAGCGTCGCCGGTGTTGCACATCGGATTCGCAAAGAATGTCGAGAACTTCAGCATCCAGCGCGAGTTCAAGTTTTTGACCGAACTTCGCAGCGAGATCCCACAGGGCTGCGTGGTGGTCGACTACGTCGGTCCAGCAGGATGCACCCGCGGCCCCCGACTGGAGCGGATCGGAGCTTACGCCGGTCGTGGCCAGCCGAGTCGCTGGCAAAGCGTGCTGCTCATCGGTGCAGCTCGGGGAAGCGACGGAGGTCGTCCCATGCCAAAACAAGTCGTCACCACCGATGGAGTCGACGCGGCTATCGATGGTCATGACTGTGCGCTGTTCTACGAAGGCAACTTGTGCCGCTCCTATGGCAACTCCTGGAGCGATCTCGCGCCCGCCTGCAAGAGAATGCACGAGGTCTTCGACCTCGCCCCCATCCGCGAATCGAGATACACCGAACACATCTACGACCCCGCGGACGCCCGCGGGCTTTGCGGCCCAGCCACCACCAGATACGATCCTCCGACGGACGAAGCCACTCTCCGCCTGTACCGAATCAAGCGAAAATCCGCACCGGAGACTCAATGAGCACGGCCCCCCTGACCTCGGGCACCACGAAGGAAATCGCGGCATGCCTGCGGGCGATTCAGCAGGTCGATCGCCCAGCGGCACTCGGACACGCCCGCCGGCTTGCCGGCGGCGATGATCGTGCGGCACGGATGATCGGCGCGCGACTTCTCTACCTGTTGCGGCTCTACCAGGAAGCCATCGACTGCCTGAAACGCCATATCGAAGACAATCCGAAGGATCGCTACGCTCACCGCTTGATTTTCTCTCAGCTCGAGCGGCTGCATTTTCACCAGGAGACAGATCTCGCACTGCAGAAGCTTCTAGAAGTTTCGCAAGACGCCAAGGTCCAGACTGCGGCTGCGCTACACTACAAGGGTACCGGTCGGCCGCTGGCCGCTGTCTCTCACCTCGAAAACGCTCTGACTGCTATCCCCGGTGACGCTCGACTGAACCTCCTACTCCTCGAAGCGGCGGTTGAGGCAAGACACAGCGAGAGCACCCAACACGCCGCCACACTGGCCCTTGGCCAAGATCACTCGAAGTGGATTGAGATCATCGACCACCTTTTCGAGGTGGGCGCCTTCGAGCAGATCGCCAGCGAAGGGGAATGCCGCGGCAATACCGCCGACGGACTCGCCGTGCGCGCTCAGCTACAACTCTACCAAGGCGCCTACGCAGAGGCCCGGCAAACTGCAGAACGCGCACTGGCCCTGCAGCCCGATCTAGAACGACCATTTGCCGTCATGGTGGGCGCGGCCGTAGCGACGGGTGATCTCGAACGGGCATCGCAACTCCTGGAAGGTTGGAACGGCGAACGCAGCGTGTCATTGCGAACTTGGCAGGCCGAACTCCAAACGCGAAGAGGTCAATTCGCCGCTGCCGAGCAAGAGCTGACCCGACTGCAAAACGAAATCACCGGGTACTTTCCGGCCAAGCTCCTTTGGGTGATCGTTAAGGACGAACTCGAACATCAACCCTGGATCACTCAGTCGGCGTTCGATGGACTACTCGAAGGACAGCTCGCAGCGCTTGGCGTCGATATCGACGTGAGTAGCGGGCGTGTCAGCGGCGCAGATCTTCGTGCCGCGGCAGAAAGCGGACTCGCGCGACTGCGTGGCAACCGATCCCCGTTCCCAACCGTCGTTTCCAACGGACGTTTGCACGCCGTCGCCGTCCCTCCGAGCCCGAGACATCGAGTCAGAGAAGCACAGCATTCCACCCCCTGGGCCGGCATCGAAGCGGCGCGAAAAGAGATCGCTCAAGAACTGTCGCAGCTCGGCGATCACCCAATCGCCGCTTGCTACGATGCCGAACTTGACCTTTGGGTCGGCGACTACGAAACAGCTCGCGCCAAGTTCGAGAGTATCCTCGCCGCCGCGCGTCGCACGACTTGGGCGTGGATCGGCCTCGGCGCGAGCCAAACCCTTCTCGGGGACGCCGGACAGGGACTGGAAACTCTAGACGAAGGTGTCCGCGTCATGGGCTGGCGCGGCGCGACCCTGCCGATCTATCGCGGCGAATCATTGCTGCGTCTCGGTCGGCTCGACGAAGCGGCCGAGGAGTTGGAGCAAGCATGTACGATCCACCCCAGCCGCACATCGGCCTGGGCCCTCCGTGCTATTACCGAACACACCCGTAGCAACCGTGAGGGAGGCCAGGCAGCTTTCGACGAGCTCGATCTACGCGCAGCGGCACTGCTGTCTGACGCGGCGCGTACGCTCGACAATGAGGGTTGGTGGCCAAAGCGCCCCGAACCCGACTTCCAGGTGCAGATCTGCGAACAGGCACTCGTCCTCATGAAGGGCAACCGATCTTCGAGTTGCGCGTTCTGGCAAGCACCCGGCAGCAATACCATCCGGTCACTGCTGCACCATCGCCCAGTCACCTCCGCCGAATGGGAAAAACACGAGATTCGCAGCCTAGAGCGCCTACTGCCCGGTCCATCGACTGACCGACGATAGCGCCTCAGGTCACTTAGTTCGCCAAAACTTCGCCGGACTGTGTATCGACCGATTGCGACACTTTCGCTGCAATACGAGAAGCAAACATCCGAGTTCCCTTCGGATTCGGGTGTCCGTCACCGGCGATGATGTACGGGCTAGCACGGTAGCCCTCCCAGCCCTTCAGCCCACTGTCGATGCGCGTCAGATGGATGTCCGGTGGGAAGATCTCATCGAGATCGGTAAAATCGCTCACAAAAGAGAAAACTGCGACCTTCACCCCGCGTTCGCGCTGATCGTTGGCCAGTAGCTCTACCCCCGGCCGCAACGCCGCCAACGCCTCGCTCTTCGAGTACTGACCGATCGCCCATGTTTGATAGCGGTTGATCACGCGCCTCCCCAAAGAGAAGCGAAAGAGCTGCGAGAAGAGTGTCGACTCCCGGATTTGCCGCACGCGGTGATTGATGTCGCGCGGACTCGGAACATGTCCGTGGTACTCGAGCACAACGATATCCGGATGATATCGTCGCCCCCAGGTCTCGTAGATCTCCAGCTGGGAACGCAGATAGTTCATCGGCATTCCGAAATTCATCACGGCAACTTCGAGCGACGGAAAGCGGCCCTTCAAATCTTCCTGGAGCTGCGCCGAAATGGTGTCGCCGTCATCAACCCCCGTCCCGTGAATCATCGAATCCCCATACAGCTGGACCACCAAGGTGTCGGCAACTCGCTCGGCCGGGAGGCTTTCATTGCCGCGGAAACCAATCGCGTTGCTGGTCACCTCAAAGGTGCCACCTGCCCCGTCGCGCACGTGCATCACCTTGCTCGGAAAGTGCCGGCAGACACCCCCCTCTGAACAATCCATCCGGTCCATCATCGCCGGGGCGTCCCAACTGCCGGTTCCGAAGGTCGGCCCGAAGATCGCGACCGCGAGCAAGATGAGGAACACCCCCAAACATCCCCCGGCAATCACGCTGAGGGCGGGGAACCACTTTCGAATCGATATCGCCAAGATGGAGGGATGCTACCGATGACGGCGAACGATGAAAAGAGCGAGCCCCGCCAGCTCCTAACAGGCGGGGCTCCTCCAACGACCGGTCCAACTACGGTGCGGGTGTCACCGAAACCACCTCGAGCACGGTGTCGACAATCTCGCCGATTCCAGGAGCGTAGACCTTCTCCTCCTCATCGTCGCAATCTTCCATTGGATTGACGTCCTGAACGACGACCACTCCGTCGTAAGTAACGCCACCATATTGCCGCGTTTCCCCGACAGCGGAGACTTGCCCCATGTCGGTAGCAATTCCGGGCGCGACCTCTTGGAAGTACGCATTCCCAACCGCCGGGCTCGAGGGCATGATGACTCCCGGCTTCGCGCCGTTGATGCCTGCTTTCCAGGTACCCGACATATTGGCTACCACGCCGCCTTCGAAAAACTCGACATCCTCGCCGAAGTAACAGACCGTTCCATCGTCGGCCTCGACGTAGAAGTTGCGTGCTATTTCATGGATCTCGCCGTCGATAAAGGCCTTGTGCTCGAGAATATGAGTCTCGACACCCGCAACCATTTCCGTCTCCGCCAGCACGGTACGTTCAACGCGGAGAAACTCACCGTCTTCCTCCCCCTCGAGAACAACCGTAAGTCCAACGTCGAGTGGATAAAACTGGTTGGTCGAGTTGAGGCTAAAGGTCGCGATTGCGGGGTCGCACAAGTCACTACTCACCGTGGTGTCAAAACACTGCGCCGAGCTGACCTCGACCAGCTCTAAAACGCTGTCGACGATTTCTCCAATGCCGGGTGCATAGAGTTTCTCTTCTTCAGCCGAGCAGTCTTCAAACGGATTCGAGTCCTGCACCACCAGTAGGCGGACATAGTCGGTGTCACCTACCGTGCGCGCCGCGTTGGTCGCCTCGACTCGACCCATATCGATCGCAATGCCGGGGGCATTCTCTTGCGAGTATCGATCCCCCACCATCGGATCAGCCGGCATGATGATCCCTGGCTTGGCTCCATCGACGCCAGCACGCCACGTACCGTCCATGTTGGCCAGGACACCGCCCTCGAAAAACTCGACGTCCTCCCCAAAGTAGCAAACCGTCCCATCATCCGCTTCGACGTAGAAATTGCGTGCGATCTCGTGAATCTCCCCATCGATGAACGATTTGTGCTCGAGAATGTGAGTCTCGACGCCCGCGATCATCACCGTTTCTTCCAGAACGGTACGCTCGACTCGCACGAGCTCGCCGTCTTCCTCGCCCTCCAACACTGTCGTCAGGCCGACGACCAGTGGGTAGTACAAGTTGGTCGATTCGAGCGAAAATGTTGCCACTTCTGGGTCACACAAGCCCGGGTCTAGGTTGGTCTCAAAACATTGCGGCTGTGGCGTCGCCGTGGGCTCGGCTGTCGGGATGGCCGTCGCGGTCGGCACCGCCGGGGTTGGCGTCGCTGTCGCCGCTTTCTTGCTATCCCCACATCCAACCGAAACCAACACGAGCACGGCCATCGCCAAGGCGATTCTGTAAGTCTTCATGAGATTCTCCTCCTCGAGTGTGGCCGCCGCACAAGAGCGACAACCTATTCGGAGAAGGAGGAACGCCAGCACCGTGCCAACAGTTGCACCGCCGGGCTCAGCAGACCTCACTCACCCCAGAGCGGGAACCCCATGCCAGGTCTGGCACGCAGCAGGGCTCAACCATGCAGGATCTGGCGCGACCGGGTTAGTCCCGCAGGATCTGGCACGACCGGGTTAGTCCCGCAGGATCTGGCGCGACTGGATTAGGGCTGCGCGGGAGCTGCTGCGCGGGCGTCGCGCAAGAGGGCGACCAGGTGATCGACCGCGACACGGGCGCTATCTTGGTCAGTCTCTTCCGCCAGCTTGAAATCCACCCCAACCTGCGAGCGATTGCCGCGCACGGCGAGGTTGAAACGCAGATCGAGGTGAGCCCCCGCCGGACCGCGCGCGGTCACGGCACCAGTGCTCTGAGACGGCCATCGCAGTTGCTCTAGATTCCATCCGGGAAGAGCAAACCGGTGATGCAGACGCCCGGCAAGCATTGTCACCCGTTGCCGACCTCGCTGCAGAACCGATGAGCTGAGCGCACGCTCTACGGCATCACCAAACAGTTGCGGCACTTCTAGTAGGTCCGGAGCCGAAGCGAGCTGATCGCGGACCCACCGCAGCAGCCCTCCGAGTTCCTCCGCAGACACCGCGTGATCCGCTGAGACTTCCATGTCGTATTCCGCCATGCGGATGACCGGAGCGTCGGCCGAACCAGGTCGCAGGAACCTGAACAAGACCGGGGCACCACTCGTGTGCTCCATTTGCACTTCAATCAACCGCCGTCGATCTTCCGTCACCTCGCGCACCAGCCGCCATCCTTGCGGAAGAGCGTCGCCACCGAGCGACTCACGCAGCCCAGCGAGCAGCGGCTCGGCGAGCAATACGAAATTCAAGTGGTCGGAGTCGATCGCCAACAAATCCTCGCGCGTCAACGGCACGAACTCGTCGCCGCCGTGCAGCTCCAAGTAGACGCGAAAGATTCCGGTACAGCGCGAGCGGAACACGCACGAATCGCAGGTCGGTAGGTGCGTACGCAGAGAGGCCTGCCATTCGTACTTGTTCATCTCATCTTCCAGGCCCTCGCCATCGGAAGACTTCGTCACGGTCTCCTGCCCACCGTGGTGAATACGCGACCCCCACTTCGGCAAAATACAGTACGGCAGATTGCCAACGTTGATGTCGAAATCCGGATTCCACTTTTCGAATCCAGCCAGCATCTCCTCGTAGTAGGGTGCCATGTCGGAGTACCGCGGCATGATCTCGCTCAGATACTCTTCGTTGCGTTCGCCCGTACTCTCCGGTCGAACGATGTCGACGTGGAGCTGTGTGACTCCGTACTTTTCGATCAACTCTGGGTAATCCGGCAGCGAGCGATAACTTCGATCGTTGACACACATGTTGGCCGTCACCAATTGCCCGCGCCTCTTCAGCTCACCCAATCCGTGCAAGATACGCTGAAACGACTGAGGCCTCTCGGTCGTAGCAACGTGCGCCTCTTCATTGGCGCCTTGAATCGAGATGCGCCACTCGAAATTGCCGAGGGCAACCACCGATTCGATGAACCCGGGGTGGGGAAACATCACGCCGTTGGTAAAGATGACAATGTGCTCAAAGCCGAGTTCGACGGCCTTGGCCAATGCATCGAGGAATCGCTTGTGGATCGTCGGCTCGCCGCCAAGGAACGTCAGGTGCGTCGCCCCCGCCGCGCGTGCGTCTTCCAGCGCCTCCAAGACGGGCTCGATTGGCACCGGCCGAGCGATCTTCATGGCGGTCAACTGACCGCTCGAGCAGAAGACGCAACGATTGTTGCAGAGATGTCCTAGTTGGATCTCGAACCGATGCCCCGACCCGGAAGAGGTCACAGTGGCCGCGGCACGTCTATCCTCCTCGGTAATGTTCATTGAGATCGCCATGCAACCACTAAATGCTAGTTCACCGCGGCCCAATATAGCAAGCAGGTCGTCGGGAGCATTGAACTTTCTTTGAACTGCTGCCACCTTGCACTCGCTCTCTGGAGCAGTGATCCATGGCAGGAAGCGCCTCCCCGAGACCCCCTGAGATCCGCCGTTTGGGCGGCAGCACCGTAGAGGTATCATCCCTCGGTGCCGGCTGCTGGGCCTGGGGAGACGAGGAATACTGGCGATACGGGCTCGACCATGGCCCGCGCGAGGCCGTCGCCGCTTTCGAAACCTACCTGAACAGGGGAATCGATTTTTTCGATACAGCCGAGTCCTACGCCTGGGGCAAAGGCGAGCAGATCCTGGGGGCGCTGGCCCGCAAGGCTGGCCGTAAGCTCTGTATAGCCACGAAATACGCCCCTCTGGCCGGCAGGGGCGGCCCAGCGGCGATCCGCAAGGGGATTGAGGGAAGCCTGCGCCGCCTCGGAGTCCCCTGTATCGACCTCTACCAGATCCACTGGCCCGACCGCGACGAAGCCCCGATCGACGCAGCCATGGAGATCTTTGCCGATGCCGTCGAGGCAGGCCAGGTCCGTGCCGTCGGCGTCAGCAACTTCGGTTCGTCCGAAATGCGCACAGCGCACGCAGCTCTGGCCCGGCGCGGCGTGCCGCTGGCGACCAATCAGGTGCGATATTCCCTCTTGCACCGAGCCCCCGAGGTCGATGGGGTGCTCGACGCATGCCGCGAACTCAACGTGACCCTCCTCGCCTACAGCCCCCTGGAGCAAGGAATTCTCACCGGCAAGTACTCGGGCACCCGCCCGCCGCTGGGGAAGCGCCGGGAAACTCCGTGGTTCGCCACGTCCAACCTCGAAGCCGCGCGCCCGTTGATCGAAGAGCTACAACGGATCGCACAAATCCGCGACTGTACTCCGGCCGCGGTGGCACTCGCTTGGACCCTCGCCAACCCTGACGTCGTGCCCCTCGCTGGAGCGCGCACGGGCGAACAGGCCGAGGCGAATGCCGACGCCCTCGAACTAGACCTCGATGAAGAACTTCTCGCCGCCCTCAACCACTTGTCAGCAGCGTGGCGTAAACCGTGACCACACTCGAAAGGCTCGTCGGAACGATGCTACCGCCGTACCCACAACTCGACACAGCGACCAGGACGGGTGTCGAGCACGACGTCTTCCGACATGTCCACCGGCAAGTGGAAGCGATGCCGGCATTTCTGCGACTCCCGCTTCGCGTCGGCCTGCTCGGCTTCGGCCTCCTCCCGATCTTGAGATACGGCCGCCCTTTTCGATCGCTCTCAGGAACCCACCGCAAGACTTGGATCGAACTCTGGAGCCACGCTCCGGTGCCGCCGATGCGCGATCTCGTAAAGCTGGTTCGCAGCACCTCGCTGCTCGCCTACTTCGACCACCCAGAAGTACGTCGCAGCCTCGACACGATTCCCGACAACACAGGTCACCCGTCGTGAGCCGTGAAACCAGCTCGCTTCCTACCCGTGTTGACGTGCTGGTGATCGGTTCAGGCGCCGGCGGAGCAGCAACTGCGGCGACACTCGCGGACCGCGGTTCCGAAGTCGTCATCCTCGAAGAAGGACCTGACACCGACTCCAGTGCGATCGCAACCAACTCGCCCGAGGCGATCGCCACGCTCTACCGCAACGCCGGGCTGACGCCGATCGTCGGAACTCCGAACATCGCCTACGTCGAGGGCAGCTGCGTCGGGGGTTCAACAGAGGTCAACAGCGCGTTCTGGCACCGCCTCCCGGCCGATTCCTATCGACGCTGGCAGGACCAGGCTAGAATTGTCGACCTGAGCCAAGAGACTCTGGAGCCCTACTTCGACCAGTTAGAGCGGGACCTGTCCGTGTCGTACCTCGGCAGCGACGAACTTCCGCCCAGTTCCCGTCTTTTCAAGAGCGGCATCGAAAAGCTGCGATGGGAGTACACAGAGGTGCCGCGGTGTCAGCGCAACCAACCCGGGAAGAGCGCGTTCGCCGCAGGCAACAAACAATCCATGCAGCGCACCTACATACCGCGTGCCGTCGACGCTGGAGCGCGGCTGTTCGCCAACAGCAAGGCACTCAGACTCGAACACGAGAACGGACGCGTCAAAGCCGCTATGGTCGCCCGCGCCGGCGATCAGACCAGGATCGTCGCCGACACCATTTTCGTTTGTGGCGGTGCTGTGCAAAGCGCAGCACTGCTGCGCCGCAGCGGGATCACAAGGAACATCGGCAACAATCTCTGCATTCACCCGATGCTGAAGGCCGCCGCGGTCTTCGAGGATCTCGTCAACGCCCAGGATGACGCACTACCGATCTTCCAGGTCAAGGAATTTTGGCCGGACATCGCCATCGGTGGTTCGGTTTTCACCCCAGGCTTTCTCGCAATGCTCCTCGCCGACAACTGGGACCAGTCTGAGTCGGCAATGCAAGACTGGCGACGAACGGCCCTCTACTACACGGCGACGCGTGGAACCGGTCGCGGCACGATCCGGCCGATTCCGGGGACCCGAGACAGTGTCCTGGTCCGCTACCGACTGACAGAACAGGATCGAATCAATCTGAGCCGCGGCTTGGCACACATGAGTGAAATTCTCTTCGCTTCCGGTGCGACGAAAGTGTTCCCCTCGCTGCGCTCCTACCCCGCAATCCAGAACCTGGACGATGCACGCGCGTTCGAGCGGACCCCCGCACCAGCAGCTGCCATGAGCCTCTCGACAGTGCACGCTTTCAGCAGTTGCCCGATGGGAGAGAATCCGGCGGTGAGCGCCACGAATTCATTCGGCAAGGTCGTCGGCTACGAGAATCTCTACATCAATGACGCCAGCCTTCTCCCCGATTCGCCCGGCGTCAATCCGCAGGGGACGATCATGGCAATCGCTCTGCGCAACCTCGATCACTTCGCGGACGCCAAACCCAAACGATCCCTTCGCAATCGAGCCGGTTCGGCATCGTCAAAGCCGGACGCACTGGTAACGGGAGCACCGGGCTGGCTCGGAAGCTCGCTGATCGCCGCCCTCTTGAACGGCGTGCAAGGAGTAGAGCGCTGGAACGGTCGCGAAGACGCCGTCCAGATCCGGTGCCTGACCCAGGCCAATGTGCCCATCGCGCAACTCCAAGAGCTCTCTGCCGACCTCGATTGCATCGAAGGTGATCTGTGTTCCCCCGACGATCTACGCACCTTTTGCAAGGACGCGGAAGGGGCCGTCCTCTTCCACGTCGCCGGCTTAATTCATCCCCGTCTCAGGACCATCGAGCACGACCACGTCAACATCGAGGGAACCGAGAATCTCGTCCGCGCCGCCATCGACGCAGGCGTGCGTCGTATCGTCGCGGTCTCGTCGAATTCTCCTTTCGGCTTCAATCCCTCGTCCGAGCACCGCTTTGACGAGAACAGTCCCTACAACCCGTACATGTCCTACGGCAGATCCAAGCAACGTATGGAAGTAGTCATCGCTGACGCCCAGGACTCGGGCAAGATCGAAACCGTCGTCATTCGACCACCCTGGTTTTACGGACCGTACCAGCCACCGCGCCAAACTCTTTTCTTCCGCATGATCCGCGATGGGCGCTTTCCGGTGCTCGGAGATGGGTCGCAGATGCGCTCCATGGCCTACGTCGACAACATCTGCCAAGGGCTAGTCCTCGCCGCGCGTTCGGAGCGGGCCAACGGCGAGGCCTACTGGATCGCCGACGAACGACCCTACTCGATTCGTGAAATCGTCGACACAGTGCGCGAGGTACTCGAACAGGAGTTCGCGATGGCTTGTTCCGAACGCGAGCTCAACCTACCGCGCGCCATCGGCGACATCGCAAGGGCAACCGATGCCGCCGTGCAAGCCGCTGGATACTACCATCAGAAGATCCATGTGCTCAGTGAGATGGGACAGACGATCGCCTGTTCGATTGACAAGGCGAGGCGCGAACTGGGCTATGCGCCGCAGGTCTCGCTGCGCGACGGAATGGTCGCATCGGTTCGCTGGTGCCGAGAGCAAGGACTGGAGCTCTGATGGCACGCACGCTCATCACCGGTGGCTCCGGATACTTCGGATGCACACTTCGCGACTATCTGTTGGAGCGCGGCGAAGATGTCCGCATCTTCGACCTGGTCGATTCCGATGATCGCCCGAAGGCTGTCGAATTCATCGGTGGGGATATTCGCAACGATCAAGCCGTCCAAGACGCTTGCCAGGGGATCGATGTCGTGTATCACAACGTCGCGCAGGTGCCGCTGGCGAAAGATCGCGAGCTCTTCCAATCGGTCAACATCGGCGGCACGGAAACCCTCTTGCGCGCCGCCCGCCATCGGGGTGTTACCAAGATCGTCCACACATCCTCGAGTGCGGTTTTTGGCATACCGGCGAAGAATCCGGTCGACGACAGCGTCGAACCACGTCCCCTCGAAGCCTACGGACGAGCAAAGCTGGGCGCCGAGCAGGCGATCCACCGCGCCGTCGGTGAGCACGGTCTCGACGTCACCATCATCCGCCCGCGTACCGTACTTGGCCACGGGCGTCTCGGCATCTTCCAGATCTTGTTCGAATGGATCGAAGAGGGCCGTCGAATCCCTGTTCTGGGCGCCGGCGACAACGTCTATCAGTTCGTTCACGCCGACGATCTCGCCGCCGCGTCTATCCGCGCCGCCGAAAGGCCCGGCCCGAGCATCTACAACATCGGCGCCGCACGCTACGGAACCATGCGGGAAACCCTCGAAGCACTTTGTGAGCACGCCGCCAGCGGCAGCACCGTCTATTCGGTACCGATGCGGGCGGCCGAGGCAGCCATGCGCTTCACGAGTGCCACCGGTCTGTCTCCGCTCGGGCCCTATCATGCGCTGATGTACGGACGCAGTCTGAGTTTCGATCTCACACGGCCAATGGCAGAACTGCAGTGGCGACCCAAACATTCGAACACCGAAATGATCTGCGAGTCGTACGACTGGTATCGAGCCAACAAGGACCGGATCGGCTACGCATCCGGCCAGTCCCCGCACAGAGCTGCCGTCCGCCAAGGTATTTTGGGGGTCCTCAAGCGGTTGTCGTAGCCCGGTTCCACCCTCAGCGCTTGGCTCTAAACTGATCTTCGTCCTGGCGCAGGATGTCTCCGGCTTCGAACACCGACTCCCAACAGACCGGCGTCGTATCGTTGGCGAGTTGCACCGTGATCGGCGCGACTAGAGTTGCCAGAGATAGATCCGGCGTATTCTCGCCGTCGCCTTTGATGAGAACCTTCGTGCGATCCCGATCACTCCCCTTCAAACGGATCTTCTCGATCCCGCCGTGGTTCTGCGAAAAGTCTCTGAACTTGTATCCACGGTCGCCGACCGCATTCCACCGAAGCCCCGGTAGAACCTCGACCGAGAACGCGCGCCCCAAGCTGTCGTAGACGCATAGCGCAGTGACTGTCGTCGCGCTGGGGACGCCAAAGTCCGCCTGCGCCGAAGACTCTCCGCGCACCAGCTTCCACAGGATCTTGTCGCGACGGTCATCATCGTTGTCTTTGAGAAAAATGAAGGCTCTGTCCGAAGATCGGCATCCCGCACGCGGCATATCTGGGCAGGCTTGCGGTGTTGCGGTGGGAATCGCAGTCGCGGTGGATGTCGCCGTCGGCACCGGCGTCGCCGTCGCCGTCGGAGGCATCGGAGTATTCGTTCGGGTCGGAGTCTTGGTTGCCGTAAATGTCGCCGTCGGCGTCACCGTGCACACCGGGCCCCCGCAACCGCTAAACGCATCACAGGTCTGGCAATTGTCGCAGACGACCGGACTCTGCCCGACACACGTGCCACCCAGGCAGAGATCGCCGCTCGTACAGGCATTGCTATCGTCACAGGCGGCGGCGTTGTTCGGGTGGACACACCCTCCTAGACCGTTACAGACGTCGTCAGTGCAAACATTCCCGTCATCGAGACAACCTGTCCCAGGCGCATCGAAACAGGAGTCTTGGCCTTCGTCACAGCTATCGGAGCAGTCGCTACCACCGGCGCAAGGGTCACCCGCATGGAAGGCACAAGCGCCGCCGCCGCAAGTATCGGCGCCGTTGCAGAACAATCCGTCGTCGCAGGGATTGGAGTTCGGCACGGCGCAATTTCCGTTCCCATCACACACATCATCCGTGCAGAAATTGCCGTCGGGCGTGCACGCCGAGCCGAGCGGATCAAAGCAATGATCTCCAGCTTCGTCACAAAGGTCCGCGCACTCGGTCCCGCCGCCACAGGGATCTATCGATCCGGCCGCGCACGATCCGCCGCTGCATGTATCGGGACCATTGCAGAACAATCCATCGTCGCAGGAAATGCCATCCACGGGCGGATGCAGACAAGATCCGTTCCCGTCACAAACGTCATCCGTGCACACTTCACCGTCATCCGGGCATGTGGTGCCGGCGTCGATCGACTCACAGATAGGCGAACAACAATCCCCCGCATTCGTATTACCGTCGTCACACTCTTCGCCTGGATCGACGATGCCGTTGCCGCAAATCACTCCGTTGGCCCAGAATCCACCCTCGTAGGTACTTTGGGTATCGACCACGTCGCAGCGGGCCGCCTGCAGGTCGTCGAAGGTCTGCCCGCAGCAATGCACATTCGGTCCGCACTCGAGGCCGTCCCAAGCAAAGGCCGACAACAGTGACTGCGCCTGATCCGACGGGTGGAAACAATCGCAACAGGACACGTCGTTGCTCTCGAACTTGTAGTAGAACGTCCCGTCGAAGTAACGAATCTCGACGTTCGCCGCCTTCAATGCTCCAGTTGTCGAAACACCTCCGACCGGTATAGCCGCGTACTCACTCGTCACGCGCTCGAGAATCTCGTTGTATCCGACAAGCGTCTGATACATATCGATTTGGCGCTGATTGGAACAATCCGACGTCAGGGACGAGCATATCCCGGAACCAAAAATGTTGCCGATGATACTGCCGAGGCCCCAGATCACATCACATGGGAGTCCGAAGCTGATCCCGCAGCCGCTTTTCGATTCGAAGTTGCAGAGCTGTGAAACGCGGATGGTGGCGAACACCGCGACCCGGGCACTCGGCACTTGGATCAATTCATCCATCCCGCGCCGAAACTCGCGTTCGAAGGCCACGTTGGTCGTTCGACAGTAATTGCTCGGATCGCTATCTCCGCCGCAGCTGTTGCCGGACCTGTTCGTCTCACTGGTACAGGCGTCGTTGTGCCCAAGAAGCACATTGATCAGGCTCGGCGCGGGGGCCGAGGCCAGATTCGACCGAATCGCCGAGGCCTGATTGAAGAAATCGTCCACCATCTCGGCGCCGCTGGCGGCATTATTGAAGACGGTGATGTCCCCACCTTTGGAACACTCGAGGCGTTCGGCAACCGAGAACGTACCATCGCCGCCCGGTGCACAGTAATTGCTACCGTGGTTATCCCCCGAGGCCCAATTGCGAGAAACGTTGTCGCCGTAGTTGCACGACGAGGTATCCGCATCAAAACCGCGCGAGATGCTGTCGCCGGCGACGCTCGTTGAATCGACCAACAGCTGGGCCGAAACGGTACTGGCTACAAGAACCAGGGTGGCGGCAGCAGCTAGAAACAGGGAGCCGCCGCGCGATCGCATTTTCCGGGGAACCGGGTCAGTGAACGGCCCCTCTTCTGCCCTCACGGGCGGAAGAGGGGCCTCCATCGACTACTTATTTGATCTTGCCGAGGAACTGACCAGCGTCGTTCTTCTTGGTGTCATCGTTCATACCGGTGAACGTCGCTTCCCAACACATTCCATCCTCGGCAACCAACTGCGCGATGACCGGGAACAGGAAGGGCAGAACCGCAGTGTCCGGCAAGTTCTCCTTCTTACCAATCACCTTGGCCTTACCCTTGTCGAGACTGCTGCCCTTGGTCAGGATGATCTTCACACCGTCCTGCACGGCAGCCGCGTCCTTGAACTTGTAGCCCTTGGGATCGCTCACCGGCCCAAGGGTCTTCCAACCGGCTCCTGGAGCAACTCCCATCGCCATCTGTACGCCGTTGTTGTCATAAACGCACAGCTCGTAGTCTGTGGTTTGAGTCGGGTCGCCCATGTTGGGAACCAGCGCTGGGCCGCCCTTCCAAACGAATACTACCTTGTCGCGCGCGTCGTTCGCGTTGTTCTTGTACTTGAACGTCGCTTTGGTGGCACTCACGCAAGAGACAGCAGGAGTACCGTCAAACTCACAACCCGCGATCGCATCGCATGAGTCCTGCGTACAGTTGTTGCCATCGTCGCAGTCTAGAGGCTCAACGAAGTCGCACGAGCCCGAACCATCGCACTCATCCGTGGTGCATAGGTCGTTGTCCAAGTTGCAGGATGTCGAAGCCGCCGCGAAGGCGTCTCCGGGACACGGATCCGTCGCCGTTCCCGAGCATTGCTCGGCAACGTCACACGCATCGACTGCAGCGCGACATTCCGTACCCGCAGACTGGACTACATCCGACGGACAAGCTTGGGTTGGTACTGCGGTACAGAACTCGTCCGGGTCACAGGAATCGCCCGAACCAGCACGACAAACCGTCGTCGGCGGTGCCACGACCTCGGCCGGACAGCCTTGGCCCGGAACGCCGGTGCAAAGCTCATCCGGGTCACAGACATCGCCAGAACCAGCGCGACAGACGTTGTTCAAGTTGCCCGGCGCATCGTCCGGCGGACATGTCGCGCCCGGAGCACCAGTACATACTTCGGGTTGGTCACAAACACCTCCGACCGAACCGACACGGCATACAGCACCAGAGTTGGTCGGGGCATCGTCAGCCGGGCAGCCCTGACCGGGTACGCCAGTGCAAAGTTCATTCGCATCACAACTATCGCCCGAACCCGAGCGACATACGTTACCACTGTTGATCGGAGCGTCGTCAGGCGGACAAATTCCGGCCGAACCAGTACATGTTTCGCTCAAGTCACACGGGGCACCAGCCCCTGGTCGGCAGACCTTGGAGGCAAGTTCGAAAGTACAAGTCGAGGAACAGCAAGACGTTGCGGTTCCGTTGGCAGCTCCCTCATCGCACTGTTCCGGGCTATCGACGACACCGTCGCCGCAATCGGAGTAGTAAAAAGCCAGATCGACACTGCTGATGTCGGCAGCTCCCGACGCTGGGCTCGCGTGCGGATCGTAAACGCCCGACGAAGAAGCGCCCGAAAAGTCCGGGCTGGCTGCAGTGACCGCAACGTCAATCGTAAACGAACTCCCGCCCGTGATCTCAAACAGCCTTTCAATATCACCAAAGGAGTTGTTGCCCGGAGTCCCGCCGGTCGGAACAACCGTCCCCGTGCCAGCCGACAACGTCAGGTCCAAGGCCGTCGTAACGGCCCGTGACCCAAGGTTTCCGTCAACGATGGTGGTCGCACCAGCGTACGAAACTGAACTCGCCGTACTGCTGGTAAAGAGAAAGATATCACTCGACCCCGCCGCTGGGGCGGTGCCGGTCATCGTGTCACCACTTACGTTGAGGTCGTTTCTCACTCCAAAGTACACGTGAGTGTGGGAACCGAGGACGACACCCGTGCAGTCGACCGTGGCAGTACCGGTATGGGGCGCCCCCGCACTTACGAGACAAGAGCCTCCACCTGGCAACGTATAGACCGGACCACCGGTGAGAGTCACCGCGGCCGCGCTGGAAACAAGTCCAAGGGTCGCTAAAAGAGTTATGCCGAAAGCGGCGTATGTCCACTTGCTCGCTGGCCTGTGTAACGTCATCACGACGCCCTCCTTACCAGGATCCGTGCGAGCCATGGCTACCGTGCGAGCCGTGGCTACCGTGAGAACCGTGGGAGCCATGACTTCCGTGGCTACCGTGTGAGCCGTGGCTACCGTGCGAGCCATGGCTACCGTGCGAACCGTGTGAGCCGTGCGATGCATGTGACATGTGCTGCGCCATCAGCATCTTCTCACTGTTCGGTTCCGACCGCAGGGCTTGCGCAGCTTCGGAGGTGTCGAGAGCCGCTGCAGGTTTCACCGCCTGGCGGGCCTCCGCTGGGCTGAGGAAATCCAGAGGCTTCTTCTGCAATGCGGGAAGCCCCTTTTTCTTCGTCTGGCTCATTCTTCCTCCTTCACTTGGGACCCGCACGTTCCGCGAGCAGGGCCCTCACCCGTTCCCAGCACTTCTGGGAGCAGCACTATAAACTCAAATCGACCCCATATTTCAAATGGGTTCATATCTCTATTTCTTCGGGGACGGTTACTCCGCCTCCAGATTTGCAAACAATGATAGGAAATCGCCGTTCTTGGAGACGTCCACGCCGTCGATGCTGAGTCCGAAGAACTGTGGCAATGGGAAGCCCGAAAGGGCCCCAGCCAAATCCGGAATCAGAGGAGTTACGATACCGGGTAGGACAGCCTCGACCTGGGCCTCATCCACACCCAGTGGGTTCTGGACAACCGTAATCGAGAGATCCGACGGATCCGGCTCACCGATCGTAATCGCGAGGCCGGTGCCAGTGCCATTGAAAGCCAGGTCCATTCCCAGAGACGCATCCAGCGCGCCACCCATCCACAGAGTCTCCGGCCCGATCTCGACGATGTTCATCTCGATCTGGGCAATCTTGAGCTCAGTCAGCTCTCCGCCCGGGCCATCTTCCGTCGTGACGATCGGTGCGATGGTCGGGGCGATGTCGATACGCAGCGGCGTAAACGGCGGCAGCTGACCGAACTCCGGAATCAGAGCAGACAAGATCGTGGAAGTGATCGTAAGAGGCGGCGCTCCACCCGGACCGTCGAGATCGATCTCAGTCAGCGACGAGCGCATCAGACCACATTCGGTCTGTCCCCGGAGCAACTGATTGAACCCGTCCGGCGCAATGCAGATCCCCATTCCATACGGGTCACCACCCGGGGTGTTCGCTCCAAATGGCGGGAAGGGCTGCAGATTCGAGTAAGACGCCGCGAAGTCGGGCGCGCCTGCCGGCGGAATACACTGCCCAGGTCCACCACCGACGCTGACCGTGAATCGTGAATCAGAGCCGAGCGTAATACCCGAGTTGTCCTCGTCAACGGCGAACAGCGGCGCCTCGAGTTGCAGACCGAG
Organism: Deltaproteobacteria bacterium; assembly: GCA_029262455.1. Lineage (GTDB taxonomy): Bacteria > Desulfobacterota > Binatia > HRBIN30 > CADEER01 > CADEER01. The sequence goes on from JAJCZJ010000044.1 coordinate 106,067, forward strand.
GCCGGCACCCACCGGACCTGTGATCGAGATTCCGACCAATACGTCCTCAATCCCCTGGGCGATCGGACTGTCCGCCGGACCTCCACCATCGGGATCGTCGACAAACCCGCTGATGCCATCGAGCGCCAGTTGCTGAACATCTGGCAACAGCGCCTGAATGATGTCGCCGATGATCGGCGCGTCACACAAACCAGAGGTGAACGTCGTATTGAAGCCCGAGAAATTCACACCCGTGGAACCAAGCAGATTGACATCGAGATTCGACGGATCTCCCGCCAGAGGCTCGAGAGTATAGTTACCCGTCAAGTTCATGGAACTCGCGGTCATTCTCAGCCCACAGTCAGGAACCAAACCGCTACCATCGATGTTGACGTCGATTAGCAGACCGTTGATCTGAACATCGCCAAAGACCGAGTTGACCTGCGAGTCGATGGTGAGTCCGAGAGAATTAAACGAGGGCGGCGGGTTCGCAATCGTGACACGGGCGCTGCCCAGACATCCTAAGAAGGTATCGATAAAGCACGAATCGGTAATGACTGTCCCCGCAGGGAGCAGGACCGCCAGGTCAAACTGCCCGGCCGCTAATTCGCCGACCAGCGGTTCGATCGAATCGAGGCCAGTGTCGTTCAAACGCAACGCCACGCTTTGCAACGAGAAGGCGCCGTCAGCCACCGAGTTGCCGGCGATCACGACGATACGCTCGCGCAAGTCGTCACCCGTCGGCAGATAGATGAGTTCGACAAGCACCGGGTTGAAGATCTCGGCTTGGCTCAACGCAACCGAGTGCGAGAAAGTACGCGCCACCGGATCAAATGTCGTGGCCGGCACGCCGTTGACCAGCACCTGAGCCGTGCCCGGAGGCAGCGTCGTATAGTGACCGGTGATGATCTGAGACCCCGCCGCTGTAAAGACGCCGGACGCTGGTGAGTCGATGAACAGAAAGTAATTTTCACAGGTCCCGCCAGGCGTCGTGCACAACCAGCCCGGCTCGGTCTGACAGGTGGAGCTGCATCCATCCGTACCGACCGAGTTGCCGTCGTCACACTCTTCGCCCGGGTTGATCAGCGAATTCCCACAGGTCGCCAAACATAGGCTTGGGCTTCCGACACAGGCAAAGCCGTCTTCCGTAGAGCAAGTCGCGGAGCAGCCGTCGCCGCCAACGCCATTGCCGTCGTCACAAGTTTCAATTCCGTCGAGGTTACCGTCGCCGCAGTCGAATACACAGACACTCGGCTGTCCTGTGCACGAGTAACCAGTCTCTGCGCGACACAACACACCCGAACAACCGTCACCACTCGAGGTGTTGCCGTCGTCGCAATTCTCGAAGCCGCGAATGAAGTTGTCGCCACAAATGCCCGTGCAGTTACTCGGCTCGCTGGCGCACGAGAAACCCGCCTCGACCTGACAATTGAAGTCACAGCCGTCGCCGCTGTTTAGGTCTCCGTCGTCACAACCTTCAATGCTGCGCAACAGGCCGTCCCCGCATACGGGCGAGCACAAACTCGGCGCCCCCGCACACGACCAGCCAGTTTCGATTTGGCAAAGCGCGCTACAACCGTCGCCGCCAGTCGCGTCGTTGTCGTCACACTGCTCGCCAGCTTGGAAAGTCCCGTTGCCGCAAACAAAGGTGCAGCTACTCGGAGACCCTGCACACTGGTAACCGGGCTCGATGACGCAAGAATCTGAGCAACCGTCACCACTCGCCGCGTTTCCGTCATCACACGATTCGCCCGGATCGAGCGATCCGTTGCTGCAGATCAAACCACAGGTGCTCGGCTCTCCCGAGCACTCGTAACCACTTTCGACTGCGCAGAGATCCGAACATCCATCGCCACTGGCTGTACCGCCATCGTCACAGGTCTCACCGAACTCGAGAGTCCCGGTCCCACAGTTCTGGGTACAAACACTTGGCTCTCCCGTGCAGCTCCAGCCAACTTCGACCAGACACAGGTTTGAACAACCGTCGCCATCCACGAGGCCACCATCGTCACAACTCTCGTCGGGGTGAACCAAACCATCGGAACACTCGGCGACACAGCTGCCGTTGGTGTCGTCACCATCGTCGAAAGCGTCGCAGTCGCGAACGATACCACCTACGTCGTTGAGGACGCGGCAAAGCTCACAAGCCGACTTGTTGGACAAACAAGTTGCCAATCCCGTTGCGTCGGTCGCGCTACACGGCTGGAAGGCCGTTTGTAAGTCTGTGGTTGAGCAGTGTGTGAGGATCGTCTTGCCCAGCTTCGTGATACACTTGGAGGCGATCTTGCCTTTCGGATCAGGCTGCTGGCTGAGCCCCGTTCCTGTACAGGTCGAAGCCATCGTCGCCGCGTCGACAATCGTGCCGTTCTTGAGGTTCAAATTCTGACATTTCAAGTACTCTTTGATCCGCGCATCGTCGCACTTCAGCAGTGAGGCGTGGACCTTCGATTGACACTTTGATCCGGCGGCGAGACCGATGAGGTCGGTGTCGAGATTTGCTCCGATCGACCCGTGCACCAAATCGATTCCACGCACCACGCTCCGCGTGAACGCTGTCGCTGGATCGGACACACCGAAGGGAGGGAATCCGGCCGCACACTTGCCATTGACCTTGTTCGTTTCCTTGTCGAAAGTCTTGAGGAGTTTCCCCTTCGGGTCGTCAGCGACGCACTCTTCGGGTTCCTGTGAGGCAAGGCTTCCAGCGGCAAAGCGCGCCAAACACTTCTTGACGATCTTACCGTGAGTCTTGGCGACCTTGCGGACACTCTTGGAGAAGGTCGTGACGCATTTGCGGTCCGTCGAGTCGAGCTGAGCGCTGGCCGGGCCGGAAAGGGCCAAGATCGCGAGCGTCGCTACGAACGTGATGAATCGGATTGTCGTTCGTCCGACATCGGCCTCTTCGAGGATCTGCCTTCGGCTCCTTGCACACATCCGACCCATAACGTTGTTCTCCTTAACCCACCGGCTGATTCTGATTGGCTTGGTCGTATTGCCGAACGCGACGATCTCGATCACCGACAATAACAATCGACCCGCCACGACTAAGTCGTAGCAGGTTGAATCGGTAACGTTGAGAATGCATCAACACGGACCCGGCAATCCCCCTTATTGTAGCGAACTTCTAAGAGTGGAGGTACTCTGCCGGCGCCCTCGCTGTCAAGGAATAAGTATCCAAGAGACCTTGTAGGTCGGGGATTTTTTGGCCTTGAAATCGACCCGAGCGGATCCTGCCACCCCCCGCCAACCCAAAAAACCAGGACCCAGTTTGCGCGTCCTGCTCGCAGTCCGGATAATCGACTGTGGTTCGGTCCTGTTACCCAAACATCTGAAATTAAAGAAGAGAATGATCAGATCAGTAGCAATTGGCGCCGCGGCGCTCGGCACCTTGGTTGTCGCCGTCACGATCTACAGCGAGCCGAAACCAACCCCGCCGTCGCCAGGAGATCACGCCGGCGAGCGCATCGAAAAAATCGCACCACCTAGCCGACCACAGCGCCTAGCATCCGCTGTCGAAGATCGTATCGTCGATCTCGAGACGCGGCTCGCGCGCGAAACTGCACTGCGAGAGGAGCTCGAGGGCAAGCTTCGCTCCCTTGCCGACCAAGTCACCGCCTTAGGTCGAGCGACAGAGCCCGCTACGTCATCCCCAGCAGATGGCAATGAACCCCACACGACAGATACCGACAAGGCCACGCACGCTCCGCGCGACGCGATCGACTACTCGGCCAGCGCCATGGAGCGGGCTCTGACTGCGGCAGGCCTTGCGCCACAAGAGGCAGAAGCGATCAAGCGTCGCCAAGACGAACTCGCGATGACCGAGATGTACCTCCGCGATCAAGCCGTCAGGGAGCAGTGGATCGACACCCCACGCTTCTCCGAGGAAATGGCGTCGTTGGCGGAGGAACGCACGTCCATTCGCGACGAAATCGGTGACGACGCGTTCGACCAATACCTCTTCCGCCTCGGCCGACCCAACCGGGTCCGGGTCGATGATGTCCTGCTCGACTCGCTCGCTGAGCAAGTCGACCTGCGCACCGGCGATATGATCCTTCACTACGGCGAAACCCGCCTGTTTGCGCCCGAGGATCTGGTTCGCCAAACGCAAACCGGCACCGCAGGCGAGCCGATCGTCCTCGACGTGGTGCGCAACGGCGAGCGCATCTCGATCGAGGTACCGCGCGGCCCACTCGGCCTCCGCATCAACGCAACCCAAGACGATCCAGCCCGACCGCTGCGCTAGAAATCTCGTATCCCGGACTGCTAGGCGAGGTGAATCTCGGTCGGGTTGTTGTCGAGCCCGCGCGCGGTGCGGTCCGCCAAGTGGCCGTTCTCCAGCGCCTCCAACTCGCCCATGAAAGCACGGCCAGCCGGCGTAAACTCCGCGTGGGCACGCAACATTTCCATTCCCTCGTGATTCTTCAGGTCGATATCGGACAGCCGTCGCTCAAAACCTGGATCACGAGACAACTCGTGATCGTCGGCGCGCATCCGCCGGTACAGGTCCGCAACCGGCAAAAAAGCATGCACCGCCAAGACGATCCCCCACAGCGGCCGTGGGTCGGGACGAATGGGACTCTTATAGAGAGGCCAGAAAGCGTTCTCCAGGAAATTGATACTGTAAGCCGCCGCATTGAACTTGTTGTGCTGAAACTCGTGGATCACCGCCTCGGTCATGGTCATCGCGCCGGGATGCAGGGTGAGGTAGATCGTGCCGACCGCTTCGCGGTACGACGCCGACAAATGCTTGTGATCATCGTAACCGACCGGTACCGCTTGCTGCAGCATGAGCTGCATTTCTCGGAATTCGCCCGGCAAGTAGCGCGCCACCAACGCAAAGGACCTCTCGAGCGTTTCGATCCACTCGGTCGCGGGCCGTCCGCCGAAGTCGATGTGATTCCCCGCCTTGTCCGGATGCTCTTCGAACGCCGCGATGGGGTTGCCATCCACGGTCGCGAGGTGGGTCACATCCGCAACTCGGTGAAAGCTCCGTTCGACATCGAACCCACTCCCTTGCAAGCTGTCCAACAACAATCCCGGGTCCGTCGCGACTCTTCCCAACTCCTCGTCGCCGCAGACCGCGGCTAGATGGCTCGCCGAAAAACGCAAGCCGGTCGCCGAAACCGGTGGCACCAACTCACAGCCGAGTGGAACACAGGCCAAACGCGGCGCGCCGTGCACCCAAAGCATCGACTCGCCACGCGGAATTAGACCGCGTAGCGACATCTCGAACAAAAGGTGTGGCAGCATCAACTCCGAAGCGGTATCGATTCGACCCGAATACGCTTCGAGCTCGCCTCGCAATGCCGCACAACGCAGAGCCGTACTGACGGAGGGTGCCGCAAAACACGTGAGCAACGATCGCCGTCCCTCACCTTCGAGGGCGCGGCGCACGAGAGTCGCTACCTGCCCATGGGCGTTCCGCAGATGGCCCGGGAGCTCGGCACCGATCGTAAGGAACGTACGACAACAGTCCGCCAAATAGCGCGAATAGGACGCGCTCAGAGCGGAGGCGGGCTCATCGGTGGCGTCGGGCAGAACCAACCCACGGCCACTGACCTCGTCTCCTGCCATTTGACTAAACGATGAAGTGGTCGAGGGTGCGGTTGGTGGTCCACAGGCGAAACATTTCCATGTCCTGCTCGTCCGCCGCCTCGAGCTTGTGCATCAGGTAGTCGAAGATCGATTTGTGCTTCTTGCACCACGTCGAGTCGCGCATGTGCCCGTGCAGGCTTCCCTGCGTCTTGTAGTTGTACTCGACCTGCTGCCCGCACCACGGCTTGTAGGTGCAACTCACGCAATCCGGGTGCCCGTCGTTGAGCCCGGCCATCACCAACGCTCGAGTCGCGGCGTTCCCCATCAGGTCTTGGTAGGAGTCTTCGACACTGCCGATGCGAAACATCTCGTCGCCCATCGAAGCAACGAAACGCCCCTCGTCGGAAGAGTAGATGCTACCGTCCGGCGCATAGCCAAGCTGCCCGATACACGCGCCGCCCGGAATCCTGAGATCGAGGTAGTTCGGCTCCTCGTCGGCGAGGATCTTGTTGAGCATGATCGCGGCGTGCCGCTCCATGACCTGAACCCCCTGGCGGTTCAGTTCAATGACGTAGTCGACCGCATTCGCGTAGAACTCGAGGAATTCGTCCATCGAGTAGCCCAGAGTCTTGACGCTCTTGGCCGCGAATCCAAACGGATCGAGCTTCCTCAGGAAGATCGCACGACAACCAACCTCGACGTACTGATCGACGATCTCCTTCCACCGGTTCAAGCTCGGTCGCGTAATCGTCGGCAGCGCTTCGACCCGGTACTGGTTCGTGTCGAGCCCCATATCGGCGTAGCGCTGGTTGATCTTGCGCATCCAACCGAGGAGCACCTCGTGGCTGTCACCATCGCGAAAAATGCGAATCTGGTTGTGCAGGTCCGAGGGCCCGTCGAGACTGGTACAGATCTGGACGTGGCGATCGAGCAAGAAGTCGAGCTTTTCGTCGTCCATCAGCGACAGGTTCGTCACCAGGGCAAACGACAGGATCTTCTTCGCGGTCTTGTTCTTCTCCCTCGCGTACTCGACGATGTGCTTCAACACATCCCAGTTCGCCGTCGGCTCGCCACCCTGGAATTCGATCGTCATCCCGCGCGCCGTCGTTTGAAACGCGATGTCGACTCCACGCTCGGCCGTCTCGATCGACATGTCGGTATCGTAGCGATCCATGCCGACGATCGAGCTGTGACAGTACTGGCAACCGTGGTTGCAGCGGTGGGTCAGAACGAAGGCATGCAGCGTCGGTCCGTAGAACAAGTAACTCTTCTTGCCGCGCCAACGATTCGACTGCGTCAGGAAGTCCACCTCTTCCGCAACGAAGTTCGCGCGCTTGAGCTTCTCGTACAAGGGCTCCCCGGGCTGAGGCTTGCCCTCGATGAAGTCGCTAAACTCGTCCGGCTTGAGGAACAACCAGTCGCCGAAGTCGTTGCTGATGAGAATCTTATTGCCGATCGTTCGCTGGTTGAACGGCAGCGCAAACTCGGGCTTCCACTTGTCGGGACTGGAAATCGACGTGAAGTCGACCTGCCGCCCACGAGGTAAATGAGAAAGGCTCGCCGCCGCTCCAAAATTCGTTTCCGCCGGATCAAGCATCTTCGCCTTTCACGACCACCGCCGCGTTGGCCAGAGCGAAGTTACAGAACTCAGCAACTACGTCGCCATCCGCTTCCGGGTCAATGTCGGTCGCAACGACAACGAAATGTTCCCCGTCACGCCGGATCTCGAACTTCGCAAAGTCTTCGAAGGTCGCCGCGGCATCCCGGATCGCACTTTCGGCGTAGAGTTCGCTGTGAAGCCGAACTGCCACCGACTCGCTCGCGGCAGTCATTCCGCCCCCTTTTTGGTGTCGAGCGGAGCACCGAGCCCGAGCGGGTCCTCGAGAAAGCCGTCGCCGCCCGGTTTCGCCATGTCGAGCATCGTGGGATCGCTAGCTACGGGGTCGCCAGCGGTCGCACCGCTGATCGCCAGAGCGGTGATGCCTTCGATGATGTTCTGATTTGCCTTGGATACTCGTGCCCGCAGCGCCTGCGCCAGGAGTTCGTTCTCGAACTCACCCGCCATCGCCGTCAACGTCGCCTCCTCCAGGGGGCGCTTGCCGCGAAAGTGGACGACGTATCGGTCGGCCTGTCGATCGAGGAGAATGTAGGCTCGGTCGAGAAACACGTAGGCCGCCGCGTACAAGACGTCACGCGGATACAGCTCGCTGGCGAGCGATAGCGACATCGTGGACGTGGAGGCATCGAGAGCTTCAACTTCAGATCGGTTCGTCATTTGAGATCGTCCATAGTGCCTCGATCTGCCAACCCCGTTCAAGACCAGGAACCGTCTTCATGCACGGGACTCAACTGGTCTCGGCAAAAAACCGTCATCACAGGTTGGGAACAACCTCCCCGTCGCCATAGCGTTCGAGGTAGTCTTGGCGGAGCCCCAAGCACTCATTGTCCTTGTAGCGGCAGCCCAAGCAGCGCTCGCCGTACGCATTCGGCGAGATTTTCGACTCCCACAAGGTAAAGGTCGACCTTGGCGTGATGACCAGTACCTTATCATCTCGCAGGTCAGCTACGTGATCTTCGTACCCCGGAAACATACAGCGCGGAATGTGTCGTGACAGGACCTCGACACCCAGCTTTTTGCCTTGCTCGAAGGCAGCCACAATCCCCTCGCGCATTTCGCTCACCGGCAAGAGCGAATCGAGATTGTCCTTGTTCCGGTCAGATAGCGAGACCAGCCACAAATTGAAGCGTTCCACGCCTTCTCCGGCCCAGTGATCGACGATATCCGCCAAGTGCATCCAGGTGTCGCTCTTGATAATGAGATCGCCGACCGGCTTGTGCCCGTGCTTGGCGAGGTTCCGCACCCCCTCGGTGACCAAATCAAACGCCTCCACCTTACCCATGATGTGCGAATAGAGTTCGGGGGTGTGCGCCATGAAGGAGATGTGAAACTCGTTCAACCCCGCCTCAACCGCCTGCTTGGCGTAATCGGAGTACGAATACATCATGCCGTTCGACGCGACCTTGATCGAGAGATATCCGCGGTCGCGGCACCAGCGAATCAACGGCAAAAGGCCGCGACGAATCGTCGGTTCGCCGCCACCAAACGCCACCTGCGTCGCGCCCTTCGCCCGAGCATCGGCGAGGGTGTTCATCACCGCCGCGAGACTCATGTTCTCCTGCCGCATCTCGTCGGTGATCGAGCAATAGTCACATTGCACATTGCAGGCGTAGCCGATCTGCACGTCGACCAGGACATCGGTGTAATCCGCCCACTCGGTATCGGGCGTGTACCTGGTAGCGTTGTCGAGGTTGGGCTGAGTTTCCATCTGCTACCTCAGCCAGACGATCCGGGTAGGACTCTCACGAAGCGACGAAGCCAATGAAGGAAAGCGTCCCACCGGCCGGCCGTTACGCCAACTCAACCGACGGCCGCGCGCGCTCGACACGCATATCGGGCTTCTCGTCGGCGAAGACTTGGAACCCTTCGCACACTGTCGTCCACGGGCATTCCAAACAGACGTCGCGCTTCTCTCTCTTGGCACCGAGCCAATCGTAGAGGTTGACCTGCTCCGGAAAGCGGGGATCGGCCGCAAAGATCATGGTCCGCCCGAGCTTTTGCAGGTCGCCGGAAACGTACTGCTCATAGCCCGGCATCGCACAGAACTGAGCGTTGATGACGTGAATCGCAATCTCGTCGGCGTAGCGGTCGATGACCTGCATCACGGCCCGGCCTGCTTCCTCCAACGGTGGGACGACGTCGTCATAGGCGCGCCCAAAGGGTGTGGTGAATTGAAAATTGATCTTCGAGAACCCCTTGGCAACAGCCAACGCAGTCAGAGGCAGCAGGTGATCGAGATTGGCCCGCACGATGGTGACGTTCAACCCGGTATCAACGCTGTCGGGTTTCAACTCCATGACGTTATCGACACCCGCCATGGTCTGCTCGAAGCTGCCCGGCGCATCAGTTGCGGCATCGTGAATCTCGGCCGTCGCGCCGTGCACCGAAATCAACAAATGCGAGATCCCGCTGGTTACCAAACGTTGCGCCAGCTCGCGATCGCGCAGCAAGCGACCGTTGCTGGTGACATTGATCGTGCGATACCCGAGGTCGCCGGCCAGTTCAATCGCATCGATGAGCTGCGGGTGCATGGTCGGCTCACCACCGTCGATGTCGAGCAAGTCCGTGCCCTCATCGCGGTGCTGGCGCAGGATCTCGTCGATCTTGTCCCATTCCATCGCAGCCGAAACACGGTCGCCCGTCGCACAGAACACGCAACGGTTGGCGCACTTGTAGGTGATGTTCATGATCAGCTTGCGCGCCTGCCGCGCCGCCATCTTCATATCGAAAGCAGCGCGCGCCTTGGCGACGTAACCAGGCGGGCACTTCGGCGGATCAAAGCACGGCTTGTGCTGAAAAAGGCCGCCGTCTTTGAGGTCGACGCCTTGCGACGGGATCAACTCCATCTCGACCAGCTGCTCGTGCAGCTCGGTGCCGCGGATCGGTGTCGCAAACTGCATCGACGGCCAGGCATCGAAACGCTCGTGCAGGTCCCAGGCCAAATCGAGAGTCGCGGTGACGTGCTCCGGAGTCTCCCATGGAAACCCGATGATGTAGTGCACCATCAGCGGTACACCGAGTTCGTGCGCCCAACCGGCGACCCGGTAGATCGCATCGAGGCTCTGGCCCTTGCCGATCGAGTCGTTCAGATCACTTTGGTTCGCACTCTCCGCGGAGATACTGAGGATGTTAACCCGCCCGCGCATCAACGCCACGCCCTCCCGATCGAGGTGGTCGGCGCGCATTCCGTTCGGAAAGTCGTAGGTTAGATCGAGTTCGTTGAAGCTGCGCAGCATGTCATTGAAATCGGCGCGCACGTTGACCATCTCGTCGAGGACGATGAGCTTGTTGGCGCGGTACACATTGCGCAACAGGTAGGCCCAGTGCCGCAAGCGATCGAGCGGAATTGGGTGATAGGTCTTGCGCCCACTTTCGCGCCAGCCCGGGTTACTGGTGCAGAAAATGCATCGGTGCGGGCAACCGGTACTGGTGAGGAACGAGCGCGTCCCAGGGGCGATGCCAAAGGTGTTCTGCCACGTGCCATCACCGAAGCAACGACCCAAGAAGCCATCAAAATTGTTCATGTCGAGGCCGTCGAGAAAATAAAAAGGGACGAGGGGATCGGCCCCGCGTTCGCCGGCGTCGCGCAGCACAGCGCGGGATCCGCGCAGGGTCGCAAGATACTCGGGGTCGCCGAGAAAGCGCTCGCCCGGGTACTTGAGGATGGCGTCGAGCTGCGGATAGTCGGCGAGCACCTTGTCGCCATCGTAGTCCATGTAGTGCTGCCCGCCGACGTAGCCGTCGCACAACAACAGCACAGAATTCGGATACTTGTAGCGCAAGGCCGGTATCAGCGCCTGCGTTTCCGGATGGGCTGCCTCGATGCGCAAGAAAACAGTGGCCCCAAGGACAACGACGTCAAAGTCATCGTCCGGCAGTCCTGCGACGAACTCCTCATGCTTCATTCCGAGGATGTAACCGCCACCCGCAGCGCGCCCAAACTTACCAGAATTAGGCTGCGCAAAGGCGTCGTAGACTTCGACTTGCGCACCGGCGCGAGCCGCCAAACCAGCACACGCAAGTGGACCGTGATTGGCAAAGGTCGGGTAGTCGATGAAGTCGTCATCGAGCACCAACGGAGGATTGACGAACAGAAAACGCGGCATGCTCAGAGCGCCCGCATCATTGCCTGCTGCCGCTGCTCCTCCGATGGCTGCTCAGTCCTCGACCGTTGCCCGCGCCTCGCCTTCAAGCGTTCGAACAACTCCGGCGAAGGGTCTTTGCCGAGAACCGCCCTGATGACATCGTCCGGATCCTCGAAGATCGGCGACAGCTCACGCTCGTCGTAGGTTTTCGCCATCGAAAACATCCCTGCACAGATCGAGTCGAAGCGGCACACGTCGCACGCCTCCGATTTGCCGTGCAGAAACTCGCGCTGATGAATGAAGCCTTTGAAGTCGAGAAAGCGAATACAGCGCTCTTCCTCTTTGATGATCTTGCGCGCCTCGGTCGACGCCCAGGCGAAACGGCCCATGTAGCAAAGTGGCACCCGCTCGGCCCGAAAAGACCGCGAAGTGCTGGCCAGGTACTCCATCGCCTTCTCGAGCGACACCTGAAATTCGTAGTGCTTGGGGATACAGTCCGGGTGTTCCTCGGCACGGTTGCCGTCCGGGTCCATGTTGTTCCAAACGAAGTGCCGGATGAACGGAAAGTTTTCACAAATCCAGCGAACGTTCTCGTGCAGGTGGTCGCAGTTGTACACATTGATCACCGTGTTGATGTCACAGGTGATCCCCATGTCGGGAACGTTTTCCAAACAGCGAATCAGAATATCCCAGGCGCCTTCATACTGCGTGATGTAGTCGTGCACTTCGCGCCGGTAGCTGTGCAGCGAAACGTGAATGTGCGTCAGACCCGCATCCACACACTCGCGGAAGAATTCCTTGTCAGCCAACTTTTGCCCGTTCGTAATCATACGGCTGAACAGATTGCACTCACGCGCGTACGAGAGTGCCGGCAGCAAGAGCTCCGAGGTGCTCGGTTCCCCGCCGGTCAGGATGACGCCGTCGTACCCCATCTCGACCAGCTTATCGATTTCACCGCGCATTTGATCGACATCGAGGTGCACCCCGGTCGGCGGATTCGAGCAAAACTGACAGTTCTGGTAGCAGTTTCGCGTGAGCTGCAAATAACCGAGATTCGCCATCGGCTCCCCTTACGCCTGCGCTTCTCGCAGCTGCTGCCAACGCCGCTCGCGCTCTTCCCGCGCCTTGCGAGTGTTGGCCATCAGCGGCTCCTCGGGGAGAGGTTGCGGACCTGCAAATCCCGGCAGGCTCTGAGCCACCGGCTCCAGCGGCTTGCCGTCACGCAATCGCCCCGGCACTTCCGGGCGCAAGCGGTTGATCTGCGCCTCGGCGCTCTCTGCCCAAGCCCCATCGCCCAAGGGGGCGAGTTGCGCAAACCCTTGATCGCGCAGGAAGTTGATGTGAGCACCGTCGCAACGGTCGTTGATTCGACAGTCGCGACAACGCAAGGACTTGCCCCAATAACCTTCTTTGACGTGCGAGCGCGCAAGCTCCTTGGTATCGACGCGCCCAGTCTCGGGGTCGAACATCTTCTTCGCCAAGACCTTCGGCGCTTCACGCAACTCCGTATCTGGGGTCAGGCACGCCGGCAAACCACTCACGGCGACGGGCAGGCGCAGCTCTTCGAAGAACTCGCGCGGCTTGCGAACATCGATTTCAATCGCGTCTTTGAGGAACTCGTGCCCCGGCTGGTGAATTCGCAGACGTGTCATCCAGCGCTCGACCGTGTCGCGGTTGGCCAGCAGCCAAGCCGCCGTGCTTTTCGTAAGCTCTACCTCGAGGTCGACTCCAACAGGCAGCTCGGCGTCGCCGCCGAGTAGCACCTCGAGATCATCACCGCCCCGCACACTGATCAACAACGGGTTGCGCACCGCAGCTCGGTCGACCATGCGCGACACTTTCGCAGCCTTCGCGAAAATACCGATCTTGTCGTCCACCGGCAGACTCTCGAGGTCGGTCAGATCGTCGATCTCGATGCCGAGGTACGAGCTGCCAAACGGCAGCCCAGCCGGCGTCAGATCGGCGTATTGCCAATCCGTCGGGTCCGCCTTACCCACCGACCAGACTTCCCACTCCGAGCGGTTCTGACGCCCGACGACCCGATCGGCGGTGTTGCAAAAAGGTTCGATGAAACAGTACTGGCAGCGCTCTTGCTCGCGACACTCGAGCGGCTCGCCCTCGTCCAAGTAGCGCTTCACCTGATGACGGCGGCCATTCACCTCGTCGAGCATCTTGTGCGGGTCTTGAATCAAGTCTTCCAAGTCTTCGAGATACTCGACCGGGAATCGATTCGTCCAAATCACTACGCCCGGATGACGATTGAGACTAAACACCTTCTGCAGGCGAGGCAGATGCTCGCGCGGGTCGTAGAACAATTCGTTGCGGTTCTCGAAGGCGACCCCCTGAGGAATCACATGCAACAGATCAAACTCGGTCACCCCCACCGACAGGCACAAGTCGACGATCTGATCGATGTACGCAACGTTCTGTTTGTTGATGCAAACATCGGCGTTGACGATGATCCGCCCTTCGCGCTGGGCGCGAATCATGCCCTTCATCAACTTGCGAAACGCACCCTTCGTCCCGGTCAAGCGATCGTGCAATTCCGCCGTGTGGCCATGCAGGCTGAACGTAATCTCCCCGAGACCGGCATCGACCGCATCCTTGTAAAACTGCCGCTGGGAAAACATGATCCCGTTGGTGACGGTCTGCACGCGGCTGTAACCAATCTCCTTGGCATAGCGAACGAACTCGACAAACTTCGGATGGATCGAACCCTCGCCACCCGAGAGAATGACTTTGTCGGCATTGAGCTCGTTGCGCCCACGATCGAGTTCGCGCCGCACATCCCCCTCCAAAAGGTAGACGCCGCGCGGAGTATCCGTGTCGAGACAAAAGACGCAGCGACTGCTGCAAGCCGTCACCAAGCGCACCCAGTGTTTGCGAACATTGGCGACACGCTCGCGCGCCAGCATCTTCCGCTTTAGGTGTTCACTGTCCATCGTTTTGACCTCGCTGAGCTCTGCCATCCGACCGCAATCCCGGGACAGTCTTCCACCACACACCCTACCCCGTCGTCCAGACAACCCTCGAATTCGCCGATCGAATCGGATCCGCTTGCTCGATAGGACACAGTCCTACCACTTTCAATCGTTTGCTCATCGCCATTCTTGGCTACTACCACCGCAACGTCGGTTTTAGCATCCCCCGAAAAGCACTTCGGCAACAATCTCTCGACAGCATCGCGCGCCGCGGCCGGTAAATCTACCACTGCGTCAGCGAGATCATCGAGTGATCCACCCTCTGAAGAAAGCCTGAATCTCGGCTCACCTGGCAGGCTGCCCTCTGCCCATGCTGCCGCGAACGCAGCGACTGTCGTCGCGTCGTGCAGAATCGCGTAGGCACCGACCTCGATACCCGCCTCGCCCAGGCGTTCAACCGCGCGCAACATCGCTGCAAAAGCACCGGGGATGCCGCAGTGGGCGTCGTGAGTCGTTGCGTCCGGACCGAAAATGGCTACATCGACCCGCCGCAGGGTCTTGAGACGGCGCAAATCGAGATCGGACCAGTCGACGATCGCGCTCGCTTCCCCGGCGACCACGACCTCGGGGAACAAACGCACCGCATCATATAGAAGAGAAGCTGCATCGGGGTGCGCCAACAAGTCGGCGCCGGCGACCCGCAGTCCGCTCGGCCGCAGGCGGGCGGCTCGAACCAACCGAGCGCGCACCTCTCGCGTCGGTTCTTCGCCAGTGCCACGATCGCTGCATGACTCACACCGCACCCTGTGCGGGCCAGCCCAACCCAACACCATCGGCGCCGAGGAGGTCCACTGCTGCTGGTCGCTGACGGTCTCTGGAACTCGTCGGGCTGAAACTTCCGGGTCGATGATTTCCTGCCAACCGAAACGATCGACGTAGTCCGTCGGGGCGCCCGCGCAGAGCGGCATTCCCGGACACTCCAAGCACCCGGCCTGGGCGTCGCTACGCATCCTTGTCGCGCCGTCGTCCGCAACCCACATCTCGCTATCAGGCGCTGCAAACAAAGGACTCAGCCGCGGCGACGTACAGACCGGAAAGTCCCGTATAGCAAGGCTCAGACGACGTTCGAGCGCACGAGTCGCGGCGCGTTCGAGTGGCTCTCGGACCAAGTCCAGTCGAACAGACAAGGGCACGAAGTCGACGCGGCTGCGCGTATCCTGTTCCATCAAACGCCGCAGGCAAACGTTCTTCACCTCCAAGCGCGCCAAGACCTCGATGGTCTCCGCCAAATGAGGCATCGTCGGTCGCGTCACCACCACCTCCGCCTCCACATTCATCCCCACTTCGACACACGCCCGCATCGCCCGATGCGCAGCGCGCAACGCACCGCTACGGCCAACCAACCAGTCGTGGGCGTCTTGTCGCCCACAGTGAAAGGGAATCACAACACGGCTCACGCCAGTGTTGCGCAGCTGCTCCACGGCAGTAACATCCAGCCCTTCCCCGTCGGTATAGAGGCTAGGGGCATCGGTGCGACCAGCCCCCAACTCAACCAGCAACTCGAGTCCACCAGAGTCGGCTAGAAAGCTACCGTCGAGAACGAATCCGCCAGAAATGTTCTTGGCAGCAAGAGCCGCCGCTCGGACATCGGCAATCGAGCGCTGCGAGCCACCCACCTGGCGACGCAGCGGCAACGCCGTCTCCTCGTAGCGAGACAATCGCAGGCGAACCGAGCCGGCACGACGCCGAACCGATTGCGCGTTCTTTTCAATGGAACTCATCTGGAGAAAGTTGTCCCCGAAAGGTTTTCGTTTGGATTTCCCTTCCAGAAGGCAATAAAAAGCCCCCGGTGTAAAGGAAAAAGCTTAGATCACTTCTCCACCCGCTAAGACCGAGGCGAACCGAACAACGTCCGGGAACACCAACCACCACCCGGCGGCTCAGCCGTCGATAGCAGATCGTTGCGATCGGGGCCAAGCGGTCGTCTCGCACGTTGTCGTGTAGCACGAGGGCGAGTCTTTGGGGTTTGTCAAGCGCGGACCGCCATTTTTATGCCGCTCCACCCAACTTTCGCTTTACTCTCCAACAAATCGCGTGATACGGACAATCAAAGATATCTTATCCTATATAGGTTGGCGTTGGCTCTATCTCGCAGCGTCAGACAATTCGGACCGAAAGAAAAAAGGGGGTTCCCGTGCAAAACGAAGAGAAGACTCAACTGTCGAGACGAGCATTTGTCGGCAAGATCGCAACGGGCGCAGCCGGCGCTGCCGTTGCACTGACCGCGACCGCGGCACCAGCGATGGCGGCTGCACGGCGCGAATCCGCAGCGAGCGCCGACTTCACTGGCGAGAGTGCCACAGCGCAAGACGACGCGATGCAGCCACTGGGTGCGGAGATCGCCAGCGAGACGGCTCCTGCACCTTGGGATCTGATCAAACCGCTGGCAGCTGGATCCGCGGTCAGCGAAGGCTGGCGCGTCCAGACGATGACCGGCGTCGTACACGGGTCGTCGGTTCTGACGCTCGAGAACGAGCGCGGGCGCGCTCACCGAGTGCACATCTGCCGCAATAGCGGCGCACCGAGTGGTCTGGTGTACACCGACAATGTCGATCTCGTCGTGATGAACGGGGGCCGGGGCGACCTGCCGACCGAAGAAGGTTTTGGCCAAGCCGTCGCAGAGATTGCACACGCGATCGCGGCGAATGAAAAGCGGCTGCCTCAGATTGTCGCTGAGTTGATGCCGCAATCCGAACGAGAAGACTTACACGCCGCCACAGCGCGGCTTCGTTGAGGGCAGCGCCCCTCAACGGGCGCGGGGTTAAGGAGAGACAATGAGTGATCAAAAGAAGAAGGGGCTCCCAGAGTTGCGTAAAAAGCCTCTGGACTTCCTCAGCCCAGCCGAAGCTCGCCAGGCGGTAAAGCCGGCAGCGGCGCTGGACACATCCGAAGCCGCGCAAGCACTGCGCAGCGAACCGAACAGTGAGAAGATGCTGATGGCACAACACATGTCGCACGCATCGCACGGTTCACACGGTTCGCATGGTAGCCACGGTTCGCACGGATCTCACGGTTCGCACGGTAGCCATGGCTCGCACGGATCCCACGGTTCTCACGGCAGCCACGGCTCGCACGGTAGCCACGGCTCGCACGGATCCTGGTAGGGGGCGGCCATG